>CANIVT010000001.1 GCA_947471565.1 Spartobacteria bacterium
AAGGCCTTTTCCAACTGGAGTGTGCTCAGCCAGTTGAAGCGATATCAGCAGTTGGGAGGCTATGAAATCTGGCTGATTCATAATGTCTTTCCGGCCATGTCTCCTGCGGTGTACGAGTTGGGATTTCGTCTGGGGATTCCCATTGTCCAGTATCTCCACAACTATCGGATGGGTTGCGTAAACGGCTTCTTTCTCAATCACGGGGAGCCTTGTCAGACCTGCATGGATGGCAATTTCAGCAAGGCCTTCCGCACGGCCTGCTGGCATGGTAGCCACATCCAAAGCGGGGTCATGGGGATGATCACGGCCCGGGCAAGGGGAATGGATCTTTTTCACCGGATCAGCCACTGGATCGCCATCAGCGAAGCACAGAAACGGGAGCATGTCGCCATGGGAATACCGGAGGAACGGATCACCGTGGTTCCTCATTTTTATGAATCTGAGGTAATTGCTGCTCCGCCCCCCAGTGGTGAGGGCGACGCCCTCTATGTCGGGAGGCTCTCTCCGGAAAAAGGAGTGGATCGACTGATTCGCGCCTGGAAGCTCATTCAGGATTGCGGTCGAACGCTCTGGATCGTCGGAGATGGGCCGGAGCGTCCCCGGTTGGAGACCGTGATTCGCGAGGAGAAAATTGCCAATGTCCGTTTCACCGGATTCCTCAATCAACAGGAAATGGCTGAAATCTGGACCAAGGCGTCATGCAGTATCGTTCCCTCGATCTGGAAGGAACCATTTGGAATGGTTGTTCTGGAGGCATGGGCCAAGGGACGCCCCGTCGTTGCGCATCGCATCGGAGCGCTTCCTGAAATCATTGGTGACGGGGTGGATGGACTCCTCGTTCCCGAAAACTCCCCCGGGGAATTAGCTGAGGCGATTCTGTCGCTCTTGAATAATCCCGTCAGGGCCGGTGAGATGGGGCGGGCTGGATTGCAAAAGTTGAAAGAGCGCTATTCCAAGAACGTCTGGATGGACGCCATGAAGCCTGTTCTCTCAAACTTAACACGAATGAAAGCATGATGATGGGAGAGAGATACTTTGATGCCCATGAACTTAGCCGGTTTGCCGTCGCTTCCGTAGAAGCACGACTATTTCCCAAAAACGCATGAGTGTGAACCGCCGCAAGTTCGACTGGGTGGGGGGAGCCGTCATTCCGTTTTCCTATCTTCTCGTCGTCCTGTTGATCGATGCCACAACGGCTCGCAGCACCATCACGCCTCTTTTCGGGATCATCGGGTTGCTTGTTCTTTCATTCTGCCTGACTCCTCGGGTCATGACTTTTTGGGCCGCCGTCTATTCGGTGACCGTGGTGGCAATTTTCATGAACCCAATGCTCTTTCATTTCCTTAACAGGGAAGCTCCTGCAGGTGATGGACTGACCCCGCTTGTGCGAAGTGCCACGTTCGTCGTGGGAGCGATCATCTCCACTCTTTTTTGCCGGGTTCAATACCGTCTCAATCAGAGCAACACTGGATTGATCCATATGCTGGAAGAGATTCCGTCACCTGTGATCACCTCCGATCAGGACGGGAGGATTTATTTTGCGAACAGGTCTGCCGCGGTGATCGCCGGCCTGTCAGCAAAAGAATTACATGGCATGTTGTTTTTCGACCTCTTCGCCGACAAGGACCGTCAGGGAGCCACCATTGCGGATTATCTCCGAAGGTTTTCTTCCTCTCATATCGAGGAGCCGATTTTTCTGAAATGTCGGGGAACGACTTATCTGGGTTCCACCCGAATGATCGATACCTTAAGTCCGAGGCTGCTTATGATCGTTCTCAGTAGAGAAGATGTTGCAGACGGTTTCGTCCCACCCAACTCCTAAAAAGCCATTGCAATTTCCAGTGGATCCATGCCGTTCCGCAGAGCGTCTTCTCCTCGTCGACGGGCATTACTATCTCTACCGCTCATTTTTCGCGATCAGGGGACTCACGAATTCCAAGGGGGAGCCGACCAATGCCATCTACGGGTTTGTGAAGGCGATGCGCCGCATGATCTCGGATCTGAAGCCTGACTACGCGGCGGTCGTCTGGGATGCCGGACTGCCCGAGCGTCGCACCCAGCTCCAGCCAGAGTACAAGCAGCATCGCGACGAGATGCCCGATGATCTGGAGGTCCAGCAAGACCCGATTCAGGAGATCGTTCCTCTCGTGGGCGCGGCGAGCGTCTTCCTCGAGAACCATGAGGCCGATGACCTGATTGCCTCCTACGTGATTGATGCGAGGAAGAGGGGCATTGAGTGCGTGGTTGCAACCAATGATAAGGACATCCTTCAGATGGTGGGAGAGGGGGTATCTGTTTACTCCACGGCCAAGAACGATGTGGGAGAGGGGAATGGTGGTTTCAAATTACTCGGAATCGCGGAGGTCCGCGAGAAGTGGGGAGTTGATCCCCATCTCATTGCCGATGTTCTGGCTCTCACCGGCGATGCGGCTGACAACATCCCGGGTGTTCCCGGTGTGGGTGGCAAGACCGCTGCGAAATGGATCACCCAGTATGGTTCGCTGGATCGGATTCTAAGCTCGGATGGAGTCGATCCGAAGGTTTTGGAAAAAATCGCGCCTCACAGAGAGCAGATCCAAAGTAACAAACAGATGGTCGCCCTCGATCTTGACCTGCTTCTGCCCCTGCCTATCACTGCCATGAAGGTAAGCCCCCGATATCCTGAGCTAATCGAGGCGATGAAGCGTTGCGAATTCCGATCACTCACCGCAGAGGTGGAGCGGGAAGCAGCGGAATTAGGAGCTGGGAGATCGGAGATAGAGTCTAGGGGAGAGAGAAACGACGATTCTCTTCCCGGGAGCCGATCACCCGTTTCCGATGCTGACGCCCCAATGAGCGATGCCCAAGCTTCCAACTCCCATCTCCCAACCCAAGGGGAGCTTTTCTCATGAGGGCCTCGCTTGCTCTGGGAGCCGGTCGAGGTCCAAGGCTTGCCGTTTTGGAATCGGTGAAAAGGTTCCCCGGTGGGATCAGTGTCACCGATCTCTCTGGAGAACTCGGGATGAGTTACATGGGTATAAAGGCTCACTGCCTTGCGCTTGAAAAATCGGGGTATCTGGAGACCAGGCGTGGGATTTCCAGCAAAGGGCGCCCGAAGCTGAATTACCGACTCACCACGGCCGGGGAAGAACTGTTCCGTGGTGCCGGAAACGATCTGGCTCTGGCGATTCTAGGCGAGGCTGCCGGTCTCTTTGGGCCAGCGGCTCCACAAAAGCTTCTGATGATGTATTTTCGCACCGAGGGCGCCCGCTATGCGGCATTGATCCGGGGAGATCATCTGGAGGACAGAATAGCCAGCTTTGCGAGGATTCGTGATTCCGAGGGGCGTATCTGCAGTCTGCTCTCCGGTTCTCCGACTGAGATCCACGAGTGCCATGATTCCTTGGCAGACCTGCGACACGCCTATCCGGGGATCGATGCCATGGAGGAGGCGATGGTTTCCGAGGTTCTTGGAATGAATGTCCGGAGGGAGAGGCGGGAAGGAAGGACTGTTTTTTTGATCGGCTAAAGGAAGCTTATCTTCCCGGAAGGTGCTCAAGGCAATATTCAGAGCCTCCCGTCGTCACGCGGAACTCAAGGTCGGGATTTGTCAGTTCAGTCCTTCCGCATGTCGTGCAACGGTGTAGGGGTTCCTCAGTGAGGATCGTTTTGTTCAAGGCTGCACGCAGGGGGGCTCCTGAGCGGCCAAGTCCCGCCAAGCCGATCTTGCGCGCAAGTTCGGTACCGAAAAACAGAAGATAATTCAGCAGAGCGGCACCAAGCGTCGCCGCCGCGACCAGAGGTTGGCCCAAAACGGCCAAGATCATGAGGATCGCACTGATGCCAGCCAGCCAAGCGATGCGTACCGGTAGGATGAAAAAGACGAGCACCTTGAAGTCGGGGTAGAGGGTTGCAAAGGCAAGGAGCAGCGAGAGGTTAAGGAAAGTATTGGCCCTGCCGACAGTTCCTCCTCCCCCCTGAAGGCCAAAGAAGAAATTCACCACCGTGCACAGCACGACTCCCGTAAGATAGAACAGCGTCAGTCTTGGGGGGCCCATTCCCGCCTCTAGTCCGTCTCCAAGATAGAGTAGGAAGAGCAGGGCAAAGAAAATCCAAAATGGGCTGAGTGTCTCGGGAATGAAGATCCAGGTGATCAGTCGCCAAATCTGACCCTCGAGGATGAGGCGAGGATCGAGTTCGAGAACCGAGAGATAGCCAGGCGCCAGCAGATGGAGGATGAAGACCAAGGCATTCAGCAGGGCCACGTAGCGGATGAGCCCTGGAACGGCAAAGCGGTCCTGAAGGTTCTGAATGAAGCGGCCTTTGTTCGTTGCCATCGGCAGATGATGACACTTTGGAGTTTGCATGAACATCCGGAAGATCCCTTCCTTTCCACAAGGGGCCCAGATTGTGTCAAAAGAGACACAATCATTTTGGTGGCAAGTCCTTAGGATGGAGGTAGCTTTTCTCTATGGCCTCTCCGGAGGAAATTCCAAATATCGAACCCTTTCCCCTGTCTCCTCGATTCAGGAGAGGGGAGGAGTCCGCCGAATTATCTACTGGTCCGTCAGTCCCATCGCCCAAGGCTGTCCGTTCGTTCACTCCTTCGTCGCGGGCCAAGGTGGAGTTTTGGCATCAGGGAGAGCAACCCAGCCAAGTAGAAAAGATTTCCAAGGCTCCTCGCTATAATCATGCCCGTCGTGCCGATCAGATGGGTCTGCTGATGGCTATCTTTGCTGCCTTGGTCATCGCTCTCGTGGCCTTGGCTCTTCGTCTGAACAACAAGAAGTATTCTTTCCAGTCAGGAACAGCGCCGAAAAGCAGAACGCCGGTGGTTGATTTTTATCAGGGGAATCAAGCCTTTGCAAAAAAGGTGAAGCAAGAAAGAGAGGGTCCATCAGCTGCGGATCTTCCGGTTCAGGGTGCGAACGAGGATTTCGAAATCTCTCTTCAGGCCCAGATGGCGAGCATGAACGCCAAGTTGGAAAAAATGCGTTCGCAGAAACTTCTTGAGGAACCACCGATTCCCGTGCCTGACAAGGGGGCTCGTCCTGCTCCCGTGATCGGTGTGCGGCCCACGGAAATCCAGAAATTCAATTCACCCTTGGAGTTTAACGGGATGCTGCCAAAGCCTCTTCGGGAGGCCAAGTAAGGTAGGTTGCCCTGGTGGTATGACAGGGGATTCGTCCGGCCTCAGTGGCTAGGCATTAAGAGCTTGGCATGAACTCAGCCTGCCGTCGTCAGTCCTGCTTAAACTTGGAGTGACCCTCTTTCTTGATCGGGTTGATCAGCGCCGCCATCGACTGGGCTTTGGGGTAGTCTCCCGCCTTCACAGCCTGCTCCACCTGATCAAAGGCTGCCTTCAGCTTTTCGAGTTCAGCCCTGTAGTCAGCCAGAAAAGCTACACGACCCGCTTCTGGAATGGTTTTGGTTTTCAGTGGATCGAGCGCCTGGGCGTCCGTGGCGGCTTTCTTAAGCGATTCCAGCAGGGCGATGTTCTCTTGCTGCTTGGCAGGATCGGAAAGCTGCTGGGAAAGTTGTCTGGTGCCGCGGGCGAGGATCTTCATCTGTCCATCAAGCGGAGTTTCATCGTCAGCTTGCAGGACGTGGGTGAAAGGAAGAATCGCTAGGGTGATGAGGAGAACGGGATGCTTCATAGGTGGAACACAAAAGTGATCACGCCGTTGGGTGCAGACAATCTCATTCTGGAGAGATGTTGTCGGTAAGACGGCTGCGTGGTTACGCAACGACAATGTTCACGAGGCGGCCGAGGACAACGATCACCTTCTTTACCTCCTTGCCCTCTAAGTGTGGTCTGAGGGATTCCTCTGAGAAGGTCGCCTTCTCGACGGCATCCTTGTCTGCGGCGGTCGGGACGGTGACATGACCGCGGACCTTACCGTTGATCTGAACGGCGTAGGTGACCTCGTTGACGATGAGGTATTCCTCGTTCCATGTGGGCCAGGGCACCTGCGAGGCGAGTCCTTCGAAGCCTGGGAACTTCACGGCCAGGCGGGACCAGAGTTCCTCCACAAGGTGGGGTGCGAAGGGGCTCAGGAGCGGCAAGAAGAGTCGCAGGGCCTCAATCGGGCGAGGGGTGGCCGAGGTGAACTCGTTCGTGCAGACCATCATCTGGGAGATTGCCGTATTAAAACTCAATGACTCGATGTCGCCGGTGACCTTCTTGATCGTGGCGTGCAGGACGCGGCGCTGTGCCGATGTAAGCTCCAGATCGGCGAGATCGCCCGAGAGGACCCAGTTCCCCTCCTGATCCTCATTCATAGCGAGGCGCCAGACGCGGGCGAGGAAGCGGTAGACACCCTCGACGCCGGTAGTGCTCCAGGGCTTCCCATGCTCGAGAGGTCCCATGAACATCTCGTAGAGACGGAGGGAATCGGCCCCGTACTCGGAGACGACCGAGTCGGGATTGACCACGTTGCCTCGGCTCTTGGACATTTTCACCCCATCCTGTCCAAGGATCAGACCTTGGTTTACAAGACGCTGGAACGGCTCGGGGGTTGTGAGGTGGCCGAGGTCGCGAAGCACCTTGTGCCAGAAGCGGGCGTAGAGCAGGTGCAGGACGGCGTGTTCGGTGCCGCCAACATAGAGGTCGACGCCACCCGGCTTGCCATTGGCACCCATCCAGTACTCCTCGGCCTCCTTGCCGATAAAGCGCTCGTTGTTCTTAGGGTCGCAGAAGCGCAGGTAGTACCAGCAGGAGCCTGCCCATTGGGGCATCGTATTGAGCTCGCGCACGGCCGTGTCGGAGTAGCGAACCCAGTCCGTGGCCTTGGAAAGCGGGGGCTCGGCTGTTCCGGTTGGCTTGAAGTCTTCCATTGCCGGAGGCTCGACCGGGAGATCCGAGTCGGAGAGGGAGCGGTGCTTTCCATTCTCCCAGATGATGGGGAAGGGCTCGCCCCAGTAGCGCTGGCGCGAGAAAAGCCAGTCGCGGAGCTTGTAGGTGATGGTGCCCTTGCCGAGCCCTTTCTCCTCGAGCCAAGTGATGATCCGCTGTTTTGCCTCGGGGGTGCGGAGGCCATCGAGATGGGCGGAATTCACCGCTGTTCCTTCTCCGCTAAAACATCCATCCATAGGCTCGTCGGGGCGGACGACTTGGATGACTGGGAGGGAGAACTTCAAGGCGAATTCATGGTCGCGCTCATCGTGCGCTGGGACGGCCATGATGGCCCCCGTGCCGTAGCCGGTGAGGACATAGTCGGCGATCCAGACGGGGATCTTCTCGCCGTTGACGGGATTGATGGCATAGGCACCGGTGAAGACGCCGGTCTTTTCCTTGGCGAGATCGGTGCGCTCGAGATCGCTCTTGGCATTGACGGCCTTCACGTAGGTCTCAACTGCAGAGCGCTGTCCCTCGGAGGTGATCTGTGCGACCAGCGGATGCTCAGGGGCAAGTACGAGGTAGGTCGCGCCGAAGAGGGTGTCGGGTCGCGTCGTGAAGACGGTGACGGAGTCGTTTTTTTCTTCGAGGCCGAATCGCACCTCGGCTCCCTCACTGCGACCGATCCAGTTGCGTTGCAGGATCTTGATGGATTCAGGCCAGTCGAGCTCTTCCAGATCAGCCATCAGGCGCTCGGCGTAGGCCGTGATGCGGAGCATCCACTGGCGCATCGGGCGACGTTCCACGGGGAAGCCCCCGACCTCGCTCTTCCCATCGACGACTTCCTCGTTGGCGAGCACCGTGCCGAGTTCGGGGCACCAGTTCACAGGTACCTCCGAGACATAGGCGAGACGCACGGAATCGGGATCCTCGCCCGAGTAGGTGGAGATTGGTTCGGCATGGCCGGTCGCCGGGTTGACCCAGGCGTTGTAAAGCTGGAGGAAGATCCACTGAGTCCAGCGGAAGTACTCCGGATCGGTCGTCCCTACCTCTCGGGACCAGTCGTAACTGAAGCCAAGTGACTGAAGCTGCTTGCGGAAGTTGTCGACGTTGCGCTGGGTGGTGACGCGGGGATGCTGACCGGTCTTGATCGCGTACTGCTCGGCAGGAAGGCCGAAGGCGTCCCAACCCATCGGGTGGAGAACGTTCGCACCCGTCATGCGGCGGTAGCGGGCGAGGATGTCGGTCGCGGTGTACCCCTCGACATGGCCGACATGGAGTCCGTCGCCACTGGGGTAGGGGAACATATCGAGCACATAGTACTTCAGTGCATCGGCACGGAAGCCGGGGTCGCCGGGATTCTTCGCGCGGAAGGCATGGGTCTCGAGCCAGTGCCGTTGCCAGCGAGGCTCGAATTCGGAAAAGGGATAGTGCTTGCGGGTCAGGGACATCTCGTTCGAACTGTTGAGTCCGTTATGCAATCCGAAAACCCCGCTGTCGCCAAGCCCACGCCCATTTTCCTCGCCACCCGCAATCGCCATAAGACCCGCGAGATTCAAGAGATGCTGGGATCTGGGGTGCTGGTGACCGATGCGACGACCGTTCCCGAGTTGCCCGAGATCGAGGAGACCGGGACCACCTTTGAGGCCAACTCACGCCTAAAGGCCGAGGGGATCTCCCGTCATGTGCCGGGCATCGTGTTGGCCGATGACTCGGGATTGGAGGTTGATGCACTTAGCAAGGAGCCGGGTGTCTATTCCGCCAGATATGCGGGCCCGGGATGCACCGATGAGCAAAATACGGCGCTCGTGCTGGAGAAGACTGTAGGGGTTCTCCATACCGAAAGGACAGCCCGATTCCGCTGCGTCCTAGCGGTTGCGGAGAACGGCGTAACACTTGCCACCTTTGACGGGACGGTCGAGGGGATCCTAGCCACCGAGGTGCGCGGGGCCGGCGGCTTCGGTTATGATCCGATCTTCATGCCTCTAGGTTATAGCGAAACCTTTGGGGAGCTCTCCAGCGAGGTGAAGCACGGGATGAGCCATCGCAGTAGGGCCCTGGCCCAGTTCAAGCAGTGGTGGGCAGCGAGGCAGTAGGAGAACACGTCGCCGAGCAGCTTTACGCCCGGTGATTTTTTCGGAAGAGGGCGCCTTGTCGCCTTGAGAAGATGATTTCCCGTCCGCTGTTCAGGCGTACCCGGAGCCCCTCTTCCTCCTGACGCGTTTCACGGATGGCATGGATGTTAACCAGTGCTTCACGTGAGCACCGGAAGAAAAGACGGGGATCGAGTCGCTCCTCAAGGCGTTGAAGGGGTCTGTTGACAATCCCTTTCCCTTGGTCCCAGTGCACTGTCGTCCCCTCTGTGGAGGACTCAATGAGTTGGATTTCATGAATGGGAAGGAGCAGGCACTCGCCATCGATTTTGAGCAGGATCACATCCCCCGAGGTGAGCCGGGTATCCTGAGTCTCAGACGATTTGAGTCGGGAGAGCGCCTTCGCTAGGCGGTCCTTGTCGAATGGTTTGAGCAGGTAATCGACGGCCTTCTCCTCAAACGCCTGCACGGCGAAGTGTTCGTAAGCAGTCGTGAAGATAACCGGTGGCCGATCGGGACCGAGCTTCCGAAGTAGGTCGAAGCCGCTTCCTCCCGGCATCTGGATGTCGAGCAGGATCAAGTCGGGGCGCGAGGACTTGGCCAGAGGGATGGCCTCGCTCACCGAGGATGCCTCCCGGATTTCACCCGTCATTCCGAGAGAGAGCAGCATACGCCGGAGATCGGAGCGTGCAGGACGTTCGTCCTCGACGATCATGATGCAGAGGTCGCGAGCCAAGGTGTCGTGAAGAAGCGAGCTCATGATCAGTTATCGGGGGCTAAACTTCAGCAGGGAGGCGTATTTCCGCGACCACGGAGTGATTCGGGCTCTCCCGGAGGGTGAAAGCGGCTCGATCTCCGTATAGGGCCGATAACTCTTCCCTAATGGAGTGAAGTCCGAGACCCGATTCGTGTCCGAGATCAAGGCGACCGGTATTTTCGACACTCAGCAGCAGGGAACTTCCCTCCAGGGCGGAGCGGATTCGCATCGGTGTGGATTCGGTGGAACTTTCGACGCCATGCTTGATGGCATTCTCAACGAGTTGGTGGAAAAGCATCGGGGGAATCAGGCAATCAAGGGATGAATGATCCTCATCGATCGAGCAGTCCAAGCGCTGCTCGTGCCGGATTCTCTGCAGGTCGAGATAGGAGCGGATCATGGTGAGTTCCTCCCGCAGGGTAACCCGTTCTTTCTTGGTCAATCTCAACGAGGTTCTTAGAAGATCCGAGAGAGAAATCACGGCCATCCGTGCCTTGGCGGGATCTTCTGGGATGAGGGATTTGATGGCGTTGAGGCTGTTAAAGAGAAAGTGGGGGTTGAGGTTTGCGCGGATACCGCGCAGTTCCGCCTCCTTCCGCACCGAGGAGAGCTTGTGTTCCACCGCCGCGGCGGAACTTTCCCTTCCCTCCTCGACTGCCACCATAAGGATGAGGCACGAGATGGCGTAGACGGTGATGAATATCGTCATCTCCGCATAGGTGGCCATGGGATCAGCCCGCAGCAGCGGTCCGTGACCAGTCGCGGTGAAGGCCGTCATCAGGACCGTGACCAGTGCCAGCGCCAGGGTGACATCCCGGCGCCACTTGAAGGAAAGCCAGACCAGCAGGGGAAAGGAGAGGTAGGCCAGCGGGATCAAGCCGGTGTGGGCCGTGTCTTTGAGCCCGAATCCCACCACCACGACGACGATCAGGATCACGGTCCAGAGATGGTCCCCTGCGGAGGCCCCGAGCAGGTTTCCCTGCTTCCATCGCTGGGAAAGCCGGAGAAACAGGGGCGTGAAGACAAGGATTCCCAGAACATTGCCCGTCCAGAACAGGAGCGAGGATAGCGGGATTCCTGTGGGTTTCACGGAGCCGGCCGCCACCAATCCGAGCGTGCAGAGGATGGCACTGAGCATGGTCCCCCAGGGTGCTCCGGCCAGCATCAGGACGAGCAGATCGCGCACCCGGGTCATTGAATTGGAAAATCCAAAGATCTGGACCATCAGAAACCATCCGAGAAGGGACTCCAGCGTGTTGGCCAGAGATCCTGCGAGGGAAAAGATCATGTTGTCGCCGAATGACTGGGTCGCGGCGATCGTGCCCAGTGAGATTGACGGGAATAGCCTCCATCCCCCCAGCAGGAGAAGTGCCAGAGCCAACCCGCTCGAGGGCCAGAGGGGGGCGGCGAGGGTGCCGGCAACCTTGTAGAACTCCTGACCGATCATACAGAGGGTATAGATGCCGAGTGCCCCTAGAAGGCATTCCCGGGCATTGCGAAGGGAAAAGAAGGGGATCATATCACCCACACACTCTCTCTCTCTCTCTCTCTCTCTCTCTCCGCGTTCCCTTGCGACGTTTATTTCACTCATGAAGCGCGGGCGACCATTATGGTGGCGCGCGCCGCGTTCCATCGGGAGGCGTTTATTTGACCGCGAGATAGGGGATCGCAGCGACGCGTGTTTTCACGTCGTCGAGGCCGTCGACGAGATCGGCAATCGAGTCCCAGCGGCCCTCAAGCAAAGGCTTGCGAGCCTGTTCGGGAATGACGATGACCGCCTTGAAGTCAACGTCGTCCACGGTGACCTTGTTCTCGGTCAGGTCGACCGTCACGAGGACGCCGGGGGTCTTCTCAACCAGGGCGGAGAGGTCGGCGATGTCCTGCTTGGACATCTTGACGCAGGGGATGCCAAGGGTCGTGGAGTTGCCGAAAAAGATCTCGGCGAAGCTCTCCGCGATGATGGCTCGGAATCCGTAGCGGTAGAGGGCCTGAGGGGCATGCTCACGGGAACTGCCGCATCCGAAGTTGGATCCCGAGATGAGGATCGAGGCTCCGTTGAAGCGCTCGTCGTCCAAGGGATGAAGGCGGCCTGCTGCCTTTTCTGCAGCCTTGGCATCGGAAAAGGCAAATTCTCCGAGTCCGTCAAAAGTCACGCACTTCATGAAACGGGCAGGAATAATGCGGTCGGTGTCGATGTCATCGCCGGGGACTGGAACAGCGCGACCGGTGACCTGGGTGATTTTTTCGAGGGACATGGGAAGGGAAGATGAAAAGTTAGAAGGTTAAAAAGTAAATAGGTGAAAGCAGGTTGTTTTGAGGAGATTCGTTTTAACGGTTCAACTCTTTTAACGATTTTAACCTTGGCATCAGCCGATTCCGAAAACCTTGCGGGCGTCGCTGATCTTTCCTGTGAGGGCCGCTGCGGCGACCATGAGGGGACTCATGAGCATCGTGCGTCCGGTGGGGCTACCCTGACGGCCCTTGAAGTTGCGGTTACTGGAGCTGGCACAGAGTTGGTCCCCGACGAGCTTGTCGGGATTCATCCCAAGGCACATGGAACACCCGGCACCGCGCCACTCGAATCCCGCCTCACGAAAGATCTCGGCAAGACCCATTTTCTCCGCCACTGAGGCCACTCCCTGGGATCCCGGGACGACGATCGCCTTGACGCCGGCAGCGACCTTGCGGCCCTTGATATGCTTCGCCACCTCCTGAAGATCGGAAAGGCGCCCGTTGGTGCAGCTTCCGAGGAAGGTCACGTCGACCTTGATTCCCTCGACCGGGGTGCCCGAGGGGAGCTTCATATGCTCGATCGCCTCGGCGGCGGTGTCGCGGTCCTTCTCGGGAAGGTCCTTGGGATCTGGGATTGCCTCGTCGATGAAGACGGCCTGCCCCGGGGTGATTCCCCAGGTGACGGTGGGCAGAATCTCCCCGGCCTTGAAGTTCACGACGTCGTCATAGACAGCATCCTTGTCGGAGGCGACCGACTTCCAGCGTGCAACGGCGGCGTCCCACTCCCCTCCCGTGGGGGAATAGGGACGGCCTCGCAGATATTCGAAGGTGGTCTCGTCAGGGTTCACATAGCCGACACGGGCGCCGCCCTCGATCGACATGTTGCACACGGTCATGCGTTCTTCCTGCGTGAAGGCGTCGAAGGTAGAACCTCCGAACTCGTAGGCGAAGCCGATGCCGCCGTTGACCCCCAGCTTGCGGATGATGTGCAGGATCACGTCCTTGGCGTAGACACCGGGGGCGAGCTTGCCGTCGACATTGATGCGTCGGACCTTGGGCTTGGCAATCGCCATGGTCTGTGTGGCGAGGACGTCACGCACCTGGCTGGTTCCGATGCCGAAAGCGATCGCGCCGAAGGCGCCGTGGGTCGAGGTGTGGGAGTCGCCGCAGGCAATCGTGGTGCCGGGTTGGGTGATTCCCTGTTCAGGGCCGACGATATGAACGATGCCCTGCTTGCCGGTCGGGAGATCGAAGAAAGTCACCCCTGTCTCGGCGCAGTTCTTGCGCAGTTCCTTGACCATTGCGTCGGCAAGGGGGTCGGAGAAGGGTTCCTGGGACTGGTCGGTCGGGACGATGTGGTCGACCGTCGCGAAGGTGCGGTGAGGGTAGAGTACCTTCAGGCCGAGATCGCGCACCATGCCGAAAGCCTGCGGGCTAGTCACCTCGTGGATGAGGTGGGTGCCTATCAGAAGCTGGGTCCGTCCATCAGGGAGAGTGCGAACGGTGTGTTCCTCCCAGACCTTATCAAGAAGCGTTTTGCCCATAGTCAGTCCAATCTAGCGTGAAAGGGGTTGGGGGAAAAGTGGAAGTTGCGGCAACCTTTTCACTCTGCAACGGCACTCCGTTTCCCGTAATCTCTCCGCAATCATGTCCAAGCCGACCATCCTTTACACCAAGACCGACGAGGCTCCCGCTCTCGCCACCTATTCCTTCCTGCCAATCGTCCAGGCTTTTACGAAGCACGCCGGAATCGCGGTGGAACTCCGAGATATCTCTCTCGCAGGCCGTATCATTGCGAATTTTCCCGAGTTCCTGGCCGAGGATCAGCGGATCGGCGACGCGCTGACAGAGCTTGGCGCCCTGACCCTCAAGACTGAGGCAAATATCATCAAACTCCCCAACATCAGTGCCTCCATCCCGCAGCTCAAGGCCGCGATCGCCGAGCTCCAGTCCAAGGGATACAAGCTTCCTGATTATCCCGATAATCCACAGTCAGAGGCCGACCAAGAGATGCGCGCCCGCTATGACAAGATCAAGGGCAGTGCGGTCAATCCCGTTCTCCGCGAGGGAAATTCCGATCGCCGTGCCCCCAAGGCGGTCAAGGAATATGCCCGCAAGCATCCGCACTCCATGGGTGCCTGGAGCGCTGATTCGAAGACCCGTGTCGGCACCATGGGTAAGTACGACTTCTTCTCCAACGAGAAGTCGGTGACCGTTCCCGCGGCGACCGACGTAAAGATCGAGTTTGTCGGCCAGGATGGCGTGACCAAGACCCTCAAGGAAAAGACCCCTCTCAAGGCCGGGGAGATCCTCGACAGCACCGTGATGAGCAAGAAGGCGCTCGTGGCCTTCCTCGGCGAGCAGATTGCCAAGGCCAAGGCCGACGGTGTCCTCTTCTCTCTCCACATGAAGGCGACGATGATGAAGGTCTCCGACCCGATCATCTTCGGCCATGCCGTCGAGGTCTTCTTCAAAGACCTGATCACCAAGCACGACGCCGTGATCAAGGAGCTGGGAGTCGATTTCAAGAACGGCTTCGGCGACCTCCTCGCCAAGGTCCAGACCTTGCCCGTCGATCAGAAGTCCGCAATCGAGGCAGACATCCAGTCCGCTCTTGCCAATGGGCCCGCCGTTGCCATGGTCAACTCCGACAAGGGGATTACCAACCTCCACGTTCCGAGTGACGTCATCGTCGATGCCTCGATGCCGGCGATGATCCGCGCAGGGGGCAAGATGTGGGATGCCGCAGGAAAGACTCAGGACACTTTGGCTGTCATTCCAGACAGCTCCTACGCCGGTGTCTACCAGGCGGTGATCGATTTCTGCAAAAAGCACGGTGCGCTCGATCCGAAGACCATGGGATCCGTTCCCAATGTCGGCCTCATGGCGCAGGCCGCCGAGGAATACGGCTCTCACAACAAGACCTTCGAGATCCCGGGCAACGGCGTTGTCCGCGTCACGGATTCCACAGGCAAAGTGCTCCTCGAGAATGCTGTCGAGGAGGGTGATATCTGGCGTGCCTGCCAGACCAAGGACGCCCCGATCCAGGATTGGGTGAAGCTCGCCGTGAATCGCGCCCGCGCCACGGGAGATGCCGCCGTCTTCTGGTTGGACGAGAAGCGCGCCCACGATGCCGCGATCATCACCAAGGTGAAGACCTACCTCGCCGACCATGATACGACCGGTCTCGATCTTCGCATCCTCCCCCCTGCCGAGGCCTGCACCTTCAGCCTCGAGCGCATCGTGCAGGGGAAGGACACCATCTCAGTCACCGGTAACGTGCTGCGCGATTATCTCACTGACCTCTTCCCGATCCTGGAGGTCGGCACGAGCGCCAAGATGCTCTCCATCGTTCCGCTCATGAACGGTGGCGGGCTCTTCGAGACTGGGGCGGGCGGTTCCGCACCGAAGCACGTCCAGCAGTTCCTCGAGGAGAACTACCTACGATGGGATTCCCTCGGTGAATTCTTCGCACTTGCCCCTTCCTTCGAGCATGTCGCCGAGACTTTTGGCAATGCCAAGGCCAAGGTGCTGGCCGAGACCCTCGACGCAGCGACCGGCAAGTTCCTTGAGAATGATAAGTCCCCGGGACGCAAACTCGGTACCATCGACAACCGCGGCAGTCATTTCTACATCGCACTCTACTGGGCAGAGGCCCTCGCTGCGCAGACCAAGGATACAGAACTGAAGACCCTCTTCACCCCCATCGCCGCCGAACTCATCGCGAGTGAAGAGAAGATCGTCACGGAACTTAATGCCGTTCAAGGAAAGGCTGTCGATGTCGGCGGCTACTACCTGCCCGACGATTCCAAGGCCAACGCCGCCCTTCGTCCTAGCGCTACCCTGAACGCAATCCTCGCGAAGATCTCATGAGTAATCCTGCCTGTCCGGAATGCACGATGGATGAGGTGATCGCCCACTCCGACAAATGGGAGTGCGTCACCTGCGGCTTTGAATGGCCAAAGGATGCTGTCGAGGAATCTCCGGAGGCGGGGCGCGTCGTCAAGGATGCTCACGGCAATGTCCTCTCCGACGGAGACTGCGTTGTCCTGATCAAGGATCTGAAGCTAGGTGGCACCCAGGTGCTCAAGGGGGGATCGAAGTCAAAGCCAATCAAGCTCGTCGATGGCGATCATGAGATTTCCTGTAAGGTCGATGGCATTGCGGTCGGGCTTAAGGCCTGCTTCGTCAAAAAAGCCTAAAGGCAGAAGGCTCGCGACATCGGCGGATAGCTGTGTTGGCCCGCGGTCGCCGTAGGATAACTACGGCTTGAACGGCACTTTGCTCCCGCAAAGCTGTACCGTCCTCCGGACTTGCCTACGGCAATTTCTCCGCGCCTCTTCCCGGAGGCTTGGTTCCCTTGGCCGCCTTGCTCTCCATCCGATCTTACGACCCTTGAGTCTAATTCAGGATCGCTTTTGGAGGCTGCCTGGGGCGAGTTGATCGAAGCCTCGTCTCGGGCTTGGGCAAGCAAGCCTACTTGAACAATCCCTTAAGGAAGTTCCCAAGTTGCTGATTGCCGTTCTGCTGAAGTTGGATCAGGCCCTGTTTGGTAGCGGCCTTGATGCCCTCGTCGATGGCGGCATTGATCAAAGGGGTGAAGATTTGCTCTGAGATTTGTGAAGCTGAGAGTCCCTTGCCGTCGGATCCGAGGTTCTGGAGTTGGATTTCGGGAAGGGTCAGTGCCTGATTGACGCTTTGGCCAAAGGCTCCGAGTACCACGTCGACCTTTGCTCCCGAGATAACGACACTCTTCACAATGAACTTTTTGGAATCCGAGTTTTTCCCTGATGGGGACGCTGATGGCGAGGGGATTGCTGATTTTTCCTTGGAGGCGCCGTACGACTTGATGTTGCGCATGATCTCCTGAAGGTTGGTTCCTCCAGGGGTGCCGATGAGCGCGAGTTGGGGATCCCGGATCACGATGGAATTCACGACAATCGGATCCTTGAGAAGGGTTTCCTTGTCAACGCTCAAGGAGATGCTGCCTAACCGTAGCGCATAGGGGGCGCTGTATCCCTTGGGATTGCCCACCACAAAGCCGCTGAGTTTGCCGCTGCCGCTTAGAGGCGAGAGATTGGCCGAAGCGAGCGTCACATCGGTCCTGGTGATTGCCGGGCCCACGGTCTCGACGGCCTTCTTCACCAGCGTATTGAGCGAGAGATAGAGGTAGGCGACTCCCCCGATAAGGAGAAGCAGGATCAGGGCCACGGCACCGAGCAGGAATTTTTTCATGAAGTGTGGGAGCAGTTTCTCCTTGTTCTAGAGAACAAGGGGGTCTGTGCCAGCATAAAACAACCAGTGATAGGAGAGAGCAGGAAGAAGGATCCCTATTTTCATCTCGGGATAGCGCTGTTAGATTCAGGCATGAGCCAACTCCGGACCCGCCGGGAATTTGTCAGGACTCTCTTTGCGTCCACTGCTGGAACGGCGCTTTCCGGGCCTCTTCTCACGAGGGTTCTTGCATCGGGCTCCGCCTCTGCAGAGGGATCACTTCCTTTCCTGATTTTCGGTGACTGGGGGAGAAGGGGACAGCGCGATCAACTCAATGTGGCCGCTCAGATGGGAGTGGCTGCGACCGCGCTCCAAGTTCCATTTGTGGTGTCGCTCGGGGATAATTTCTACGACTACGGGATTACGTCCATGGATGATCCGCAGTGGAAGGAGTCCTTTGAGAATGTCTACACCGCACCTTCGCTCCAGGTGCCATGGAATTTGATTCTCGGTAACCATGACTACTGTGGCAACTGCCAGGCGCAGATCGACTACTCGGCTCGAAGTCCGCGGTGGAGGATGCCTTCCCGCTATTACTCACGCAAAGAGAGCATTCCCGGCGGTAAAAGCATCCTGATGGTCTATACGGATACTTCTCCCTTCGTCATATCTTATGCCAAGAACGAGTTGATGGGGCCTAATGTCCGCTCCCAGGACACCGCTGCGCAGCTGGAGTGGATCGACCGGACGCTCTCGGAGTCGAAGGCTGACTGGAAGATCGTCCTGGGTCATCACCCCATCTATTCGGGAGGTGAGCATGGCGATACGCCCGAGCTGATCGAGCGTCTTCTTCCGTTGCTGAAACGCCACGGTGTGCATGTCTATCTGAACGGCCACGACCATGATCTCCAGCATCAGGAAGCGGGAGGGATTCATTTTTTCTGCGTGGGTGCGGGTTCCACCGTCCGTCCGATCAGGTCGGATAAACGCTCCTTGTTCGCCAAATCAACCCCCGGATTTGCTGCGGTTTCAGTCGGGCCGGAAGCGATGGAGGTCAGGTTGACCTCGGCTTCGGGAGAGGTGCTTCATTCCGCCTCAATCCCGCGATCCGGCGCCTGAGTCACCGAGGAGTTCCTGCTTTTGGTCGCAGGAAAGCGGTCTATTTGTTAAGAAAACGATGCGGCCTGTCGGCGCTCGGGCAGAGGATGCGTAGTTCGCAGGCTTCGCAATCGGGGTTCCTAGCCTTGCATCGTCGTCGTCCGTGCCAGATCAGCCAGTGGGAGAAGAGGGTCCATTGATCCCGTGGAATGAGCTTCATGAGATCCTGCTCCACCTTCACGGGATCGCTGTGGGTCGTGAGGCCGAGGCGCAGGCAAAGGCGTCCCACGTGGGTATCGACGACGACGCCCTCGTTGATGTCGAAGGCATTGCCAAGGACGACGTTGGCGGTCTTGCGTCCGGCTCCGGGAATTGCGGAGAGTTCCTCCATGGAGGAGGGGACTTTGCCTCCGTGGCGTTCCACGAGCGCCGCGCCCATACCGCGGAGTGACTTGGCTTTATTCCGATAGAATCCGGTGGAGCGGATGATTTCCTCGAGTTCCTCTTTTGGGATCCCTGCGTAGTCGGCGGCGGTCTTGCAGCGCTTGAAGAGCACCTTCGTCACCATGTTCACCCGGACATCCGTGCACTGCGCGGAGAGGATCGTGGCGACGAGGAGTTCCAGCGGATTCTTGAAGTCGAGTTCGCAGTGGGCGTCCGGATAGATCCGGGGGAGTTCCTGCGAAAGCCGTTCGGCGCGTTCTTTTTTGGTCATGGGATGGAGGGATCACTCTTCCCTGATACGTGTGGGGTCGTACCCCTTGTTCAGGGTGAGGGAAAGGGGACGCGCCACTCCGGGTAACAACACCTGTCTGGTTTTTCCTGGCTCCCTAAAAAGTTGGTTGAAGTTGCAGCCTGCGCGGGGCCACTCGGCGGTGAGGCCGTCCTTGCCGGTCCATGCGCCCTCGTTGATCCACGGGAATCGTTTCCTGCCATGGATAGGAAGCCAGAGGGATGATTCAAGTTCCGGCTGATAATAGGAAAGAACGCCAAAGGTCTGGTAGGTGTCGGCACAGAGGAAGTCGGCACCCGAGGATCGGAATTCGCTTGCGACCCGGTCGGCCACTTCGCGGGGTCCTAGGATTTCGGAGAGTTTGGCCTGCAGGTCGGCAATGTTGCGAGAGGCTTCCCGGGCCAGGAGTGGCGAACCTGTCCAGCATCCTATCCATCCAAAATCGGGTTGGGTCGATAACCAGGGAGTCAGCGCGCTTCCGGTGAGAATGAGAAGGCTGATGCCGAGCACGGCCACTCCGTCTGCGATGGCAAGGATCAGCAAGGATGCCCGCCTCCAGTTATGGCCAAAGCGCTCCCAATCGCCGGCGACCAGGATCAGGCCACTGACGAAGGCCATCATCGGCCAGTTTGCCTCGATATGGGCTTTCAGCGCGGAGTAGGCAAAGAAGGCAACCACGGCCCAGAAGAATGCCGAGAGGAATCGAAATCGCTCGTCGGCGAAGTCTACCGCGCTTCGGAAACAAAGCAGTCCTAGGCCCGGGGAGACCAGCACGACCAGGAACAGCGCATAGTTGGCCAGGAAATCGATGTGGATCCAGACCGCCTGTTCATTGCGGAATCCGTGATGGATCTGATGGGCGAACGACGCCCAGTGGTGGGCGGCATTCCATTGGATGACAGGAATGAAAAAAATCAGGGCCACGATCCCGGCGACCAATGAGCCGAGGAACACCCGGCCGCGCTTTCCGGGACTTGTGATCCAGAGCAGGGCAAGTCCTCCGAAGAACAGGATCATCGTGTACTTGCTGAGCAGGCCGACTCCCGTGGCGGCGCCCGAAGCTGCCCACCAGAGAAGGGAATTTTTCTGAAGCCCCTTCCAGGCGAAGAGCATGGCCAGAGCCCAAGCTGGGGCGAGCCATGTGTCCGGGGTCATCAGGAAGGCGTTGCCCGCAAAGATCGGAGCCAAGGTGAGAAAAATCCCGGCACGGTTGCCGGCGGCTTGGCCGAATTGCTCCCTGGCAAGGATCCGGCCCGCCAGAGAGAGGATGATTCCCGAGATGATGGCACCTGAGCGGACGGCCAGTTCCTGATGTCCCAAGAACGAGCGTCCCGCCATGATTGACCAAGCCACCAATGGCGGATGGTCAAAGTAGCAGGCTTGCGGGTGGAGGGCCCAGACCCAGTAATAGCACTCATCGAAAATCAGCCCCAAAAAGGCTCCGGCCATGAGCTTCCAAAGTACCACGGTCCCAAGGATGCCCCAGAACCAGCGATCCCCATCCACCTCGCCAATCAGCCCTTTTAGGCGGGGTTCAGGGGTGGCAGTGCGCGGCATGGGTCAGGAAGATTGGTGAAACGTTTTAGAAAACGAGAGGATGGTGGGGGGCATCTGTTCGGTCAAAGAGATTCCCTGAAGTGGGATCACTGAAACCGAGTCGGTCAGCAGGTCATTGTTTTGGTTGACCACCCTCTGGTGATCTGTCACTTTTTCAAACCCCCGACACGCTGTCATGGAATCCTCCCGACCGGTGCGTCGGGACTATCCATTGCCATGAACTCCGAATTTATCGCCATGCTCGACTACCTCGAGCGTGAAAAAGGTATCAAGCGAGAGACCCTCATCGAGGCCATCTCCTCCGCCCTCGTAGCCGCCTCCAAGAAAGCGTTTTCCTGCTCCCGCGAGGTCCGCATCGATATCAATCCGAAGAGCGGCCAGATCCGCGCCTTCGCCAAGCCTGTCGTCGTCGAGACCGTGAGCAATCCGCAGGAAGAGATCACCGTGGCCAAGGCCCGACTCGTCAACAAGGAGGCCAATGTCGGCGACGAGGTTGAGATCGAGGTGACCCCGCGTGACTTCGGTCGTATCGCCGCCCAGACCGCGCGTCAGGCGATCGCCCAGCGCATCCGTCAGATCGAGAAGGAGATGATCTATGAGGAGTTCAAGGACCGCGCCGGCGAGATTGTCAGCGGCACCGTACGCCGGTTCGATCGCAGCGACGTGATCCTCGACCTCGGCAAGTTCGAGGGTGTGATGCCCTCCCGCGAGCGTGTCCAGACCGAGGAGTACAATGTGGGTGACCGCATCCGTGCTTATGTTGTGGCTGTCGAGAACGGCCAGCGTGGCCCCGAGATCATCCTCTCCCGTAGCCATCCGAACTTCATCCGCCGACTCTTCGAGATCGAGGTGAGTGAGATCGCCGACCGAACCGTCGAACTGCGTTCCATCGCCCGTGAGGCCGGATTCCGCACCAAGGTCGCCGTCCATAGTGCCAGCGACAAGGTCGATCCGGTCGGTGCCTGCGTCGGTATGCGCGGGGCCCGCGTGAAAAATATCGTCCGCGAACTCGGAAACGAGAAGGTCGACATCATCCGCTGGTATGAGGATCCCAAGGAATTTGCCCGCGAGGCCCTCAAGCCCGCCAAGATCCGCTCGATCGAACTCGACGAGGCCGCTCACACACTCCACATCGCGGTAGACAAGGAAGACCTTGCTCTGGCCATCGGTAAGCGCGGACAGAATGCCCGCCTCACCGCCCGCCTTACCGGCTGGGAGATCGACATCAAGGAAGACCGCTCCGCGGCCGATGCCTTCGAGCAGCAGCTCGGTGGCGCGGTCCAGCAGCTTGCTTCCGCCCTGGGCATCTCCGAGGAAGAGGCCAAGAATCTCGCCGCCGGGGGAATGAACTCGGTCGACGTGGTCGTCACCGCCGAGGCTTCCGACATCGACGGAATCCTTTCCTGCGGCCCCGAAAAGGCCGAGTCCATCCTTGCCGCCGCCAAGGCCCATCTCGCTCCCAAGTCATCCGAGCCCCAGGAGCAACCGGCGGCCTGATCCGCCGCACCCCGCATGCCGGGGTGAGAGGATCCTTTCCCAACATTCATGCCACCCAAAGTCCCGAGCACCAAATCCGCTTCCTCCAAGCCGTCCGGGAGCAAGGCGCCCTCCCGCGGCGCCTCCGCTTCCAAGTCGTCTTCCAAAGCCCCTGCTCGCGGTAGGGCTTCCGCCTCCAAGGTTGAGGCGAAAGAGCCCAAGAATTCCAAAGAGGCAAAAGAGGTTAAAAAGCCCGCTGTCAAGACCTCGGAACTCCCGACCCTCTCGCTGATCGACGAGCCCGTTCCGAAAAAGCGCGTCGTCACCGCAGCCAAGGCCCTGCCCCGCATCGGCGAGGAGGACCATGTCGCTTCGACGCCTGCTCCCGTTTCAGAAGCCGAGGAGATCCCTGTGGAGGATGAGGTAACCCCCGCGGGCGAGGACACGCGCAAGGTCATCCACATCAAGCCTCCCATCCAGATCAAGGAACTGGCGGCCCAGATGGATGTTCCTCCCTTCAAGATCATCAAGGATCTGATGGGGATGCAGATTTTTGCCAACATCAACCAGTCGGTGGAGCCCGAGATCGCGGGCAAGCTCTGCGAGCTTTACGGATTTGTCTTTGAGCGTGAAAAGCGCGTTGCCGGCGCCGGCGTCCACAAAGAGGAGAAGGTAGTCGTCGAGCCTCCGAAGCCGGTTGAGGAAAAGCCCGAGGAAAAGAAACTCCGCGGACCGATCATCACCTTCATGGGTCACGTTGACCATGGAAAGACCTCTCTTCTCGACGCCATCCGTCGCGCCAAGGTGGCCTCAGGCGAGGCTGGCGGCATCACCCAGCGCATCGGCGCTTATTCCATCGACTGGAAGGGTCAACCCATCACCTTCATCGACACCCCCGGCCACGCCGCCTTCTCGGCAATGCGCGCACGTGGTGCGACTGTCACCGATATCGTCGTCCTCGTCGTCGCCGCCGATGACGGCCTGATGCCACAGACCCTCGAGGCCCTCAGCCATGCACAGGCCGCCAAGGTCACGATCATGGTCGCGATCAATAAATGCGATCTCAGGACCGCCAATCCCGACCGCGTGAAGCAGCAGCTTCAGGAAAAGGGACTTGTTGCCGAGGATTGGGGAGGGGACGTCGTGATGTGCGAGGTCTCAGCCGCCACCGGCAAGGGAATCGATAATCTGCTCGAGATGATGTCGTTGCAGGCCGAGGTTCTCGAACTCAAGGCCAATCCCGACCTTCCTGCCCGTGCGAACGTGATCGAGGCTCAGGTCGAGGCCGGACGTGGCCCCACCGCCACCATCATCGTTAATACCGGAACGCTACGCGTCGGAGACCCCTTCATCTGCGGCAACCACTGGGGCAAGGTAAAGCAGCTGATCGACGAGGATGGCAACGCCTTCAAGTCCGCCGGACCCGCCATCCCGGCGAAGGTTCTGGGTCTCAGCGGTCTTCCCAATGCCGGCGATGAACTCGTCGTCATGGAGAGCGAGCGCTCCGCCCGCCAGCTCAGCGAGGAACGCTTGGATACCCTCCGCAAGGAGAAGCTCTCCGCCCCCAAGCGCGCCACACTCGAGAATCTCTTCGCTAACATCGAGGCCGACCAGAAGAAGACCCTCCAGATCGTCCTCAAGGCCGACATGCAGGGATCGCTCGAGGCCATCACCGGCATGCTCTCCGACATCCCGCAGGAGAAGATCGATCTCAAGATCATCCACTCCGCTGTTGGCCCGATCACCGAGAGCGACGTCCTGTTGTCCAGTGCCTCGGACGCCGTCATCATTGGCTTCGGCATCAAGGTCGAGAACAGCGCCAACAATGCCGCCCGCAAGGAAGGGGTGCAGATCAAGCTCTTCAGCATCATCTACGAGTTGGCCGACCAGATGCGCGACGCCATGCAGGGGATGCTCGATCCCGAGGTGCGCGAGGCCGTCATCGGCCATGCCGAGGTCAAGCAGCTCTTCGATCTTACCAAGGGGATGGTTGCCGGATCGCTTGTCACTGACGGACGCATGTCCCGCTCGGCGCGCGCACGTGTCGTTCGTGGCAAGCAGGCCGTCTATGACGGTAGTCTCACGACCCTGCGACGCTTCACTGAGGATGTGAAGGAGGTCCGCGCCGGTCTCGAGTGCGGTATCCGCCTGGGCGATTATTCGGAGTACGAGGTCGGCGACATCATCGAGTGCTACACCCTCGAGAAGGTCGCCCAGACCCTCTGATCCCAGCCATCGTCCGGGGATCCGTCCCGGGGCTTTCCACGACCATGAGCCTACGCACCCTGAGAGTCTGTGAACTGATCAAGCGGGAACTCGGCGTGATCGTCGGACGTGAGCTGAAATTCGACGCGCCGCTGGTGACGATCCGCGCTGTGGATATCACCCCTGACCTGAAGAACGCCCATGTCTTCGTGAGCGTTATCGGCACTCCGGGGCAAAAGAAACAGGCGATTGCTGCGCTGGAAGGAGCTCGACAGCATCTCCAGCACGAACTGTCGCGCCGCGTCATCCTGAAATACACGCCCCACCTCCACTTCCAGCTCGACGAGTCGATCGAGCGGGGAACGCGGGTGCTCAGTCTGCTCGATGAGATCGCCCCGACCCTGCCTCCTGACGAGGTTCCCGGGGAGGATCCGGAGGACGGGGAGGCTGAGCGATGAAGAACGCCACCTTTTCCGAGATCCGAGAGGCGCTTCGCGGCAAGCGCCGTATCCTGGTCGCCAGCCATCTTCGTCCCGATGCCGATGCCTACGGGTCGACGATCGCAGTCGCCCTATGGCTGCTCTCCGAGGGACACGAGGTTACCGCCTGGAACGAGGACGGAATGCTCTCCAAGTTTGCCTTTCTACCTTCCTCGGAGCTCGTCACTGCACCGCCGGAGACACCGGTCGCCTTCGACGCGGTGCTGGCCCTCGATACCTCGGTAAAGAACCGTCTCGGTACGGTCATCGGCGCTGTCTCTGATTCCCCGCTCTGGATCTGTATCGATCATCATCGTAGCAACGAGGGATACGGAGATCTCAACCTCATCGATCCCACCCGTCCGGCAACGGGACAGATCATCGCCGAGGGTTTCTTTGACGCGGGCATCACGGTCACCCCCGAGATGGCCACCAATCTTTTCGCCGCCATTTCCACCGATACCGGCTCCTTCCAATACGAGGGGACTGGTGCCGAGACCTACGAGGTAGCCGCCAAGCTGATCCGCCTCGGCGTTCATGTGGCAATGCTCTCGAGGTCACTCTACGAGAATCAGCCGCGCCGCCGGCTTGAACTGCTCAGGCATGCGCTTGTGAACGCCAAGTTCACCTGCGAGGACCGCGTGGCGAGTTTCTCCCTTTCGATGGCCGACGTGGAGCGACTCGGTGTCATCCCTGAGGATAACGAGGGGATCATCGATCACCTCCGATCCGTGGAGGGGGTGAAGGCTGCCGCGTTTTTTGAGGAAATGCCCGACGGGAAGGTCCGGTTGAGCCTCCGCTCCAAGGATTCGAGTTTCGACGCTTGCGCCCTCTGCAGCCGGTTCGGCGGCGGCGGGCATCTCATGGCTTCCGGAGCCCGTATCACGGGAACCCTTGCCGACGTCGAGTCCCGTGTGCTCGAGGCGATCTGCGCCGACATCAACGCCAACCGGTAATCACCAAGGAATTCGATCCATGCGCCCCGAATCCACCCTTGATGGCGTCCTCCCCATCGATAAGGCCTCCGGAATGACCTCCCACGATGTGGTGGCCATCGTTCGCCGAGTTCTCAACACCAAAAAGGTTGGCCATTGCGGGACCCTTGATCCCATGGCCACTGGTCTGTTGCTCCTGACGCTCGGACGAGGTACTAAGATCCAGGATCTCCTCATGAGCGAGGACAAGGAATACGTCGGGACCTTAAAGCTCGGGGAGACGACCGATTCGCAGGATGCCGACGGGGAGGTCACCTCAACGAATCCGGTTCCGCAACTAAGCGCCCAGCAACTCGAGGCGGCATTTGCCAAATACGACGGCGATTTTTACCAGACCCCGCCGATGGTCTCGGCCATCAAGAAAGACGGCGTTGCTCTATACAAGTTGGCCCGCCAGGGCAAGACGATTGAGCGCGAACCCCGTTTCGTCCACATCTACGCCCATCAGATCCTCGGGACCCGCTTGCCGGAGGTCGACTTCCGGGTTGTTTGCAGCAAGGGATTCTATGTTCGCACCTACGCGCACGATATCGGCAATGATCTCGGTTGCGGGGCGCATCTCAATGCTCTGCGCCGTACAAAGTCTGGACGGTTCGACGTCGAGATGTCTTTCCCAGCAGATCAACTCAAGACGGCTTCCCGCGAGGAGATCCTCGCGAAGCTACTGACCCTCCCTCAGGTCTCCCGCATCCGCGGAGCATAAGAGTTAAATTTTCCCGCAGAGGCGCGGAGTCGCGGAGGTGGGAAAAAAGAGTGAATGATTCAGGGATGCAGTTGGATATCCTCATGTTCTTCATCACCTGAATTCCTTGAAAATATCTCTGCGTCTCTGCGCCTCTGCGCGATAAAACTCAATCGATGATCATTCTCAAAGCCATTGAGGAGCTTGCCAGCCTGAAGGGATCGATTGTCCTGGCAGCGGGGACATTCGACGGGGTGCATCTCGGCCATCAGGCGCTCATCCGTCGCGCGATGTACGAAGCCGCTTCCTGTGGTGGTACGGCCGTGGTGATGACTTTTGACCGGCATCCCGCCGCACTGTTGCGGCCGGAGAAAGCTCCCAAGCTGTTGACTCGGAACCACGAGAAAATTGCCCTACTGGAAGAGATGGGTGTTCCAGTCCTGCTGATGCTCCCTTTCACGAGTGATCTTGCTGCCGTATCCGCCCGCGACTTCATCACGTCGCTTGTCCATTCAGCTGCTCCCTTGAGGGCAATCTGCGTCGGGAGCCAGTGGTCCTATGGCAGGGGAGGGGAGGGGAATGTGTCTCGATTGCGTGAACTTGGTGCGGAATGGAACTTTGAGGTGATCCAGATCGATCCCGTCTCAGCCGGTGATGCTCCGATCAGCAGCACTCGGATCAGGGCCGCGATCTCCTCAGGAAATCTTACCGAGGCCGCCACCTGTCTGGGACATCCCTTCCTGCTTTCCGGCACTGTTATTACCGGAGCAGGGCTCGGTTCCAAAATCGGATTCCCGACCGCGAATCTCGATGTCGCCGGGATGCTGTTACCCCCCAACGGCGTCTACGCTGCGAAAGTCCGCCAGGGAGAATCGATTCTGAGAGGCGTCTGTAATATCGGCCTCCGCCCCACGGTCGATGACTCAGCCGTGACGCCCATGGTGGAGGTTCATCTTTTCGATTTCTCAGCCGATCTCGTCGGCGAGGAACTCTCGTTGGAGTTTGTGAAGTTTCTGCGTCCGGAGCAGAAGTTTTCCGGAATCGAGGAATTGAAAAGACAGATTTCCCGGGACTGCGCTGATGCGAGAAAAACGCTCAGTGCCTAAGCGCTGAAAGAGCCTCCCGCATCGTTTCAAGCGGGGCTGGTTCGCCGAACCAGAGGGCGTTCTGCAGGACCCCCTGACGAAGGAGCATGGAGAATCCATTGGCGCCTCGAATCCCTAACTCGCCTGCCTGTTTCAGGAGGGCTGTCTCGCCACCGCTGTAGACGGTATCATAGACGAGGTGGTGTGAGTTCAGAAGTCCTTCTGGAAGATTTTGAAGAGGAGAGGGATCGTCTGATTTCATGCCCAGAGGCGTGGCATTGATAATGAGATCCACGGAGGAGAGCGTTGGGCGGAGATCTTCGAGATCGAGCGAAACAGACGTCACTTCTTTGCCGAGTGATTCTCGGATCTCGCTCGCAAGGGATGCTCCTTTTTCAGCATTCCGGTTGGCGATGGTGATGGAGGGGCATCCCTCAAGGGAACACTGAACCGTGATTGCTCGTCCTGCTCCTCCTGCTCCGCCGAGAATAAGAACGCGGAGATCCTGCAGGGGAATTCCGAACTCCTCATGGATTGCGGCGGATAGGCCCGGGCCGTCGGTGTTGTGACCGAGGAGCTTTCCGTTGTGAAGGACTACCGTGTTGATTGCTCCCATGATTCGGGCTTCGCGGGTGACCTCGTTCATCAGCGGGAGGGCCGCCTGCTTGTGGGGAATGGTAAGACTGACTCCTAGGAATCCTGTCGCGGAAAGATTCCCCAGAGCGACGGGCAATTCCTCGGGGGTAACGAGGATGCGAACATACTGAGCCTCAAGTCCGCGGGCTTTCAGTGCCGCATTCTGCATTTGCGGCGAGGCGGAGTGAGCAACAGGATCGCCGAAAATCGCCAGCCTTGCCGAAGGATGCAGGGTTTTCAGGGGACCTTCACCCCGTGCGAGCAGGGCGAGATCGTCAGCGCTGAAAACCTCTGCGTCTTTACTCATGCAGAAGTGCCTAAAGCCTTTATGATGCCCTTCTCGAATCGGGCGAGGGTGCGCTGCTTGCCCAGAATCTCAAGCATCTCGTAAAGCCCGGGTCCAATTCCACGACCGCTTGCCGCTACCCGTGCGGGATGAACTAATTCACCGGTCTTCACCCCGATCTTTGCCGCGGTCTCTTTGAGCGCGGATTCGAGCGAGGCCAGATCCCAGATCGCAAGGGCGGAGTAGGCGTCACGGAGCGCCGACAGGCGCTCCACAGCGAGAGGACCTGTGAGGGACTTGGCTACGGCGGCCTCGTCGAAAGAAAACTCCTCGTTGAAGAAATAGCCGACCCACTCGGGCAGATCCTTCAGGAGTTTCACCTTGGGCTTCACGATGCTGAGGACCTTTTCGAGAGCATTCCAGGTAGGCCATGTGATGCCTGCCTTTTCGAGGAAGGGCACAGCCAATTCCGCATAGCGAGCCAGATCCATGGAGAGGAGATACTGACCGTTGATCCAGAAGCATTTGTCGAGGTCGAAGGCGGCGTTGCGCCTATTGATGTTACCGAGTTCAAAGAGGGCGACGACTTCCTCCGTGGAGATGATCTCGCGGTTTTCCTTCGGCGACCAACCGAGCAGGCAGAGGTAGTTTCGCACGGCCTCCGGGACATACCCGGCCTCGGGGTAAGTGCCGAGGGCCGCTCCTTCATCGCGCTTGCTCATCTTGGAGCCGTCTCGGTTCAGGATGAGAGGCATGTGGGCGAAGCGGGGCGGTTCGGCGCCCAGTGCGCGGTAGAGCTCGATGTGCTTCGGGGTGTTGGAGAGATGATCTTCGCCGCGAATGACGTGGGAGATCTTCATCTCGATGTCGTCGACCACACTGACGAAGTGGAAGATCCAGGAACCGTCGGGACGGCGCAGCGTCAGATCGGGGTGGGTTCCGGGATTGGTCAGGTCGAACTCGATCTTTCCGCAAATCTCGTCATCGACGAAAACCTTCTCGCGGGGTGAGCGGAAACGGATGGCCCCGTTGTCTTCGTAAAGATGCCCGCCCTTCTCCAGACGCGAGAGGTATTCCTCGTAGATCGCCCCGCGCTCACTCTGGTAGTAGGGACCGTGGTTACCGCCTTTCTGCGGACCCTCGTCCCAGTCGAGGCCAAGCCAGTGGAGGCCATCGAGGATCACCTGCTTGGCCTGCTCGGTGTTACGGCTGTGGTCGGTGTCCTCGATGCGGAGAACAAAGGTACCCCCGTGCTTCTTGGCGTAGATCCAGTTGAACAGGGCGGTGCGGGCTCCTCCCACGTGGAGGAGGCCGGTTGGGGATGGGGCGAAGCGGGTACGGACGGTCATAGTTGTAAAAATGAAACCATAAAAAACAGTTACAACCACGAAAAACACGAACGGTACGAAAAGCGGATTTGAAAGGGCATAAAACGACTCTTCGCTACTTGGCGTGGGTAACTGGGGATCTTTACAACCGAGCCCTTGGTCCCGAGAGGGATGAGGAGAGTGCAGGGAACGATATCACCTTCCTTTTCGTGCTTTTTATGTTGTTCGCGGTTCTTTGCCATGCAGAGAATTCATTTACGGGGCCAACTCAAGCGCGTAGGGTCGGGATTCCAGCAAAACAACTGATTTTCACCGCCATGACCCTCTCCGAACGCATCGACTACGACCTGAAGGAAGCCATGAAGGCCCGCGAGGCCGCCAGACTCGGCGCACTTCGGATGCTCAAGAGCGCCTTCAAATACGCCGCCATTGAGAAGAGCGGAGCTGATGCCGTGGTGGACGATGAGACGGCCATGTCGGTGATCCGCAAGCAGATCAAGCAGCGAGAGGATGCGGCCGAGGGATTTGAGAAGGGAGGTCGTCCTGAGCAGGCCGCTGCGGAGCGAGCGGAGATTGTCTTTTTCTCCGCCTATCTCCCTGCTGCCCTTTCGCCAGAGGAACTTTCCACTCTTGTTAAGGAAGCGATTGCCGAAGTAGGCGCTTCCCTCGGAACACCAGCTGGTCTTGGAAAGGCCCAGATGGGTGCTGTCATGAAGGCCGCCCAGGCCAAGGCCGCCGGGCGTGCCGACGGACGCAGTCTCAGCGCAGAGGTCCAGAAGCAGCTTCCCTGATCTCTTCTAGTAACGTTTCCGGGAAGTCCCGGTTGATCCCATGAACCAAGGCACCCCAACAGCTGGCGCCGTAATCGTTGGTGGAGGCTCGGGGAGTCGCTTTGGCGGCGACAAGCTCACGGGACTGATTGCCGGGAAGCCCCTCATTGCCCACACGCTTTCGGCCTTTGAGGCGTCAGGTGGCATCTCTTCGCTCGTTCTTGTGGTTCCCGTTGGACGCGAGGAGGAATTCCGCGCCATCGCTCGGGATGCCGGGATTACCAAACTGAGTGGAGTGGTCATCGGAGGGGGGCATCGTCACGAGTCCGTCCTGAAAGGATTGAAAGCCCTCCCTCCTGAGATCGATTTCGTGGCTATCCATGACGCCGCGCGCCCTTTGATCACGCCTGAACTGATCACCCGTTCGCTGGAGGCCGCATTTCGCGAAGGGGCCTCAGCCGTTGCGGCACCCGTGACCGACACTCTGCACCGAATCGATCATTCCGGGTATGCGGCTGGAACGCTTGATCGCTCATCATTAAGGGCGATGCAGACCCCTCAGGTCTTCAGGGTCCATGAGATCATGAAGCATTTTGATGCCGTGGAGGGAATCCCCACCGATGAGGTCTCTGTTGCGATGGCAGCTGGAAAAAAAGTCTCTCTCGTCGAGCATTCCGAGCCGAATCTCAAAGTCACCTGGCCACAGGATGTCGTGATGGCGGAGGCTCTCCTGCTTGCCCTAGCAAAGGAAGACAGAGGATCGTGAAGCCACAGATCTCAACGCTTCCCAACGGACTTCGCGTTGCAACCTGCGCGATGCCTTCGTCCCAGACGGTTGCCGTGGGTATTTGGGCCGCGGTGGGTGCCAGACACGAATCCGCACGTGTCGGGGGGATTTCCCACTTTCTGGAGCATCTTCTCTTCAAGGGAACTAAGAAGCGGAGTGCTCGACGCATCAGTGAGGAAGTCGAGGGGGTGGGGGGAGACCTGAATGCCTACACCGCCGAGGAGCGCACCTGCTACTATGCGGCGGCTTCCGTCGAGCATCTCGGACGGGTCACCGATGTCCTCTGCGACATGTACCGAAACTCCCGGCTCGATGCGGGGGAGATCGAGAGGGAGCGTGGTGTCATCGCCGAGGAGATTGAGATGATCAGGGATGAACCGGCCCAGCATGTGCACGAACTCCTCACCGCCGAGACATGGTCTGGTTCCTCTCTGTCCCGACCGATCACGGGGACTAAGAAGAGTCTTGGATCGATCACTCGATCGGATCTCAAGGCGTATCTCTCCACCAATTACCATGCCGGTCGCACGATTCTGACGGCTGCTGGAGCCGTTAATCACGATGAGATTGTGTCCATGGCGAGCAAGCTTCTCGGAGGTCTCCCGAAGGGAGTTGCCCTGAAAAAGCCACCGACTCCGCAACCACAGAGAACACCGCGAGTCGTTACGGAGACTCGTGACACGCAGCAGACGCAGTTAGCCCTTTCTTTCCGGGGGATCGGGGCGCATGACCCGAGACGCTATGCTGTCTCCCTGCTTCACGTTCTCTTGGGTGGTAACATGAGTTCCCGTCTTTTTCAGGAACTGAGGGAGAGGCGCGGTCTCTGCTACTCGGTCAGCACGGCACTCTCCACACACTCCGACTGCGGTGCCTTTGAGATTTCCCTGGGCCTCGACGGGGAGAAGGTGGAGAAAGCCCTTGGTCTGATCCTCAAGGAATGCGACCGGATCGGGGCCAAAGGACCCTCCAAGTCCGAACTCAAGCGCGCCTGTGATTACTCGATAGGCACCAGTCGCATGGCTCTGGAACGCGCCTCCACCCAGAACTACCGCCTCGGTACATCCCTACTCACCTACGGGAAGATCGTCCCACCCGAGCAGGTCTACGAGCGTCTAGCGAAGGTCACCCCGGAAGAGATCCGTAAAGTCGCTTCCCAGGTTTTGAACCGCCGTACCCTCTGCCTCGCCATGGTCGGCCCTGGCCCTTCAAAGGTACGTTTACTCAGGCTGATCCGTAAGAGCTGATTAATTTGGATTTTCTCGCGCAGAGACTCAGAGGACGAAAAAGAGCAGAAGGGAAGATCAGCGATTCATGCAAGGTCAGGAGGTGTCACTTCTCCTTCATTGATTGACTCCTGAGAACGATCACCCTGAACTCACCAATACGTACCCCATGAAAACAATCACAGCAGCCCTCCTCTCAATATTGCTGATCCTCTCTTCGTACAACAATTCCTCCGCATGCACTGCCATGATGATGAAGGATGCGAATGGGAATGCCTATCAGGCCAGGACAATGGAATGGTCAGGGGTCTTGCCCGAGGCGCTTCATTACCTTCCCGCTGGATCTCAGGTCCAGTCTGAAACCCCTGATGGCAAGCAGGGTATGACCTTCAAGACAAAGTACGGTTTCGTGGGCGTCAGCCTGAAACATATGGTCCCGAATGCGAAGCAACCCGGGATCGCTGAAGGTGCTAACGATCAGGGACTTTCTCTTTCTCTCAATGCATTTCTCGGTTCCGAAGCGCCGGCGGTTGATTCCGATCCTAGCAACGTCTTATCCATCATGGATTTTGGAGCCTGGGTGTTGGGGAACTTCCAGAACGTGGCTCAGGTCAAGCAGGTGCTGGCAAACAAGGATGTCAGCATATGGCTTCCTCCGATCGCAATCCTTGGTGGGATGAAAGCCCCATTCCATTACGCAATCTTTGATAAGACGGGCGCAGGCATCGTTGTGGAATTTGCTGAAGGCAAACTGAATGTTTATGACAATCCGGTTGGTGTGATGACCAATATCCCGGAGTTTCCATGGCACTTGAAGAATCTGAACAACTATGCCCAACTAACCAATGTTGACCGCAACAGCGGAACCTTCGGCAGCCTGAAAGTCAGTTCTCCAGACGGCGGCAATGCACTGGCAGGAATTCCTTTCACCCAGATCTCCTCTGGACGTTTCGTGAAGGCGGCATTTTTTACTAATTACGTGAGGAAGGCCAAAACGCCCGCCGAGGCCATCCAAACCCTCTCCCATGTGATCAATAACTTTGATCGTCCTTACGACTTGTCTGTCGATCTTCCCACCGGTGGGGTAGGTGCTGAGGGTGGCGACCCTCATGCCACGAGTTCCGAGGTGACGCTCTTCACCACGATGAACGATCTGGCTCAAAACCAGTTCTACATCCGTCCCATCAATTCGATCAATTTCTCCAAGATCGATCTTCGTAAGTTGGCTGATGTCAGGGAGGTCAAGAAGGTCTCTTTTGACGCGCTTGCTCAGCTTAACGGTGCGGATGCCACGGAACTACTCCTAAAGTAGAAAAACACTACGCCGTGAGGCGTTCGCAGGCGGTCACCGTATTCGCCATCAGCATGGCGATGGTCATCGGGCCGACACCTCCGGGGACCGGAGTAATCGCCTTGCACTTGGATGCCACGGCGTCGAAGTCGACGTCGCCAACGAGGCGGTAACCGGTTTTGGTCGTCGAATCCTCGACACGGTTGATTCCGACATCGATGACAACGGCCCCGTCCTTAATGTGCTCGGCTCCAAGGGCCTTTGGTCGACCGATTGCGGCAATGACGATGTCAGCGCGGCGCGTGACGGCGGCGAGGTCCTTTGTGCGGGAATGAGCGATGGTGACGGTGGCGTCGCCGCCTTTGCCCTTGGCCATGAGGAGGAGGGCCATCGGCTTTCCGACAATGAGGCTGCGGCCGACCACGACCACCTCGGCACCCGAGGTTTCAATGCCTGCGGCGATGAGGAGTCTCTGACAACCGAGCGGGGTACAGGGGACGAAGGCGGTGGGATCCTCCATGGCGAGTTTCGCCACATTGACGGGGTGGAATCCGTCGACATCCTTGCGAGGATCGATCGTTAATGTAACCGCGTGCTCGTCGATGTGCTTCGGTGGCGGAGACTGCACGAGAATTCCGTGGATCTCCGGGTCGACATTGAGCTTGGTGACCAGATCGAGCAGTTCCTCCTGAGTGGTGGAGGAGGGAAGCTCGATCTTGCGCGAATGCATCCCCAAAGCCGCGCAGGTGCGGTCCTTATTGCGGACGTATGCCTGGGAGGCAGGATTTTCGCCGATCAGAACGACGGCGAGGCCGGGAGTGATCCCGCGCGCTTTGAGGGCCTCGATGCGGGCACGGGTTTCGAGTTCGACTTCGGCGGCGACCGCCTTGCCATCAATGAGCTTCATTATTTTATATTCCTTTGCTGTTTTGAGAGGGCACTGCATGGATTGTTTCCCGCAGAGGCGCGGAGACGCAGAGATACAGCGAATCATGCACAGGGATGAAGGGTATAGAAACCATGAAGGTCGTGTAGTTGGAGGGGTTCCTCAGGATAGGCTTTTGAATCTCTTTTTCTCTTTCCGCGTCTCTGCGCCTCTGCGGGAGTTCTTTCTATTGCTGGTGGGTATCGGCTTTCTCGGCTTCCTCGCGCAGAAGGGTTTCTAAGCGGAGGCGTTCGGCTTCCAGATCGGTCGCCTCCGGGTCGACCGTCAGGTAGGGATCCATTACAATGTCCACCCGCGAAAAAGGGAGGGGGATGGCGAAGTTGTCCCAAGTCTTGAGACGGATCGCCCGGTGATAGCGGGCATGGAGGGGCATGATCGGCACCCCCGTTTTCTGGGCCAGGAAGACGGCTCCGGGTCCGAGGGAGTATTTAGGTCCACGTGGTCCGTCCGGAGTGATGGCCAAGTCCACCCCCGACTCGAGAAGAGACGAGAGTTCACGGATAGCGGTCGATCCCCTGCGGGAGCTGGAACCACGGACCGAGCCCATGCCAAGATTGGCCATGACGCCGGCAAGAATGTCGCCATCCTTGCTCGGGCTGGTGAGGACGCTGACTCCCTTGCGACTGGGGTGCTTCGAGGGATAGTGGCGCAGAAAGCCGATGGAGATCGCCGGGATCCTGTTGTGCCAGAAGACGAGGATCCGCGGGCCGTCGGGAGGATTCGTTAGGAATCCGGAGCGGTCGTTCATCCGTAGGCGGATCGTTGCGAAGATCAGACGGGCAAGATTTGCCGCGAGGGCGGCGAAGAGGGCCTGTTTATTGAATTTCCCAGCCATCTATTCCGCCGGAGAGGGGTCTTCCTTCCACCGGCAGGCGTTCGGAGCGTGGATGCCGAGTTGGTCGAGAACGCGCCAGACGACCGTGTCGGCCAGCTCGTCAAAATTCTTGGGATGACTGTAGAAGGAGGGGGAGGCAGGCAGAATGATCGCACCTGCCTCGGTGAGGGTAACCACGTTGCGGGCGTGGATGAGATTCCATGGGGTCTCGCGCGGGACGATGATGAGCTTGCGGCGTTCCTTGAGGAAGACGTCGGCGGCCCGCAGGATGAGGTTCTCGCTTGTCCCGGCAGCGATCCGTCCCATGGTGCCCATGGAACTGGGCATGATGATCATGCCGTCGAAGAGCGCGCTGCCGCTGGCAAACGGGGCATTCATCGATTTCTCGCTATGCTCGATCACGCCGGGTGGCAGTTTCAGCTCCCCGATCTCCTCATGGATGACCTGCTTTGCATAGGGAGAGAGAACAAGGTGGATCTCATGGCCTCCGGGTTCCAGATGATGGAGCATCCGTTGCAGATAGATGGAACCGCTGGCTCCGGTGGCAGCAAGGACGAGGCGCATTGGGAAAAGGCTAAAGGCTGAAGGTGGAAGGCTGAAGTAATCAGAGAAGATTGGCCGAAGTGAGGGCGGTGCGGAGTTTGTTTGCTCGCTCAAGGAGTTCCTTATAGATCGCGGCATTTTTCGGATCGGGAGTGCAACGGGTGGACTCATCGAGGGTGACGAGGCGGTTGCATAGCGAATGAAGCGCGGTGGTGGAGTGATCGCCACCTGCTGCCCAAGCGGCCTGGATGGCACCACCAAGCGCGGCTCCCTCGCTGGAGTTAAGGCAGACGGTCGGCACTCCGAAGACATCGGCGCAGAGTTGGCGCCAGAAGGAGCTCTTGGTTCCGCCTCCGGTGATGCGGATTTCGGTCGGATTGACGCCAAGTGCCCTGAAACGGTCGAGTCCATAGGCGAGGCCGAGAGTCACCCCTTCCATCGCGGCGCGGGCGATATGGGCGGGGGTGAAGTTTTTGGTCGTGATGCCATGGAGGACGCCGCTTCCCCTCGGGAGGTTCGGAGTGCGTTCCCCGGCGAGGTAGGGGAGGAGCAGGAGGCCGTCGCTGCCGGCGGGTATGGAGGCAGCCTCGGTTGCGTATCGGTCATGGCTCCAGCCCGAGAAGAGCGAGCGGGTGAGTTCCGTGACGAGAGTCACGTTCATTGTGCAGGCGAGAGGCATCCAGGATCCGGTGCTGTCGCAGAAAGCCGCCACCTCTCCCCTCGGATCGACGACTGGGAAAGGGCTGAAGGCGTAGAGGGTTCCCGAGGTGCCGAGGCTCGCGGTCATGATGCCCTCGCGGACATTGCCGGTGCCGATCGCGCCCATCATGTTGTCACCGCCGCCGGAGCTGATGACCACGGTGCTGGAGAGGTTCCATTTGCCGGCTAGATCGGAGCGAAGTGTTCCGGCGGGAACTTCCGAGGAGCGGAGTTCGGGGAGTTTGGCCGCGAGTCCGGGGGCCACGGCATCGAGGACCGGCTGTGACCAGGCACGGGTCTTCACATCGAGGAGGGCGGTTCCTGAGGCGTCGCCGTATTCCATGGATTTTATACCGGTGAGCCACCAGTTGATGTAGTCGTGAGGGAGGAGAACGGAGGCGGTCTTTTCCCAGTTTTGAGACTCATTCTGGCGAACCCAGAGGATCTTTGGCGCCGTGTAGCCAGTGAGCATGGCATTGCCGGTGAATTCCACGACCTTGGCTGGCCCCCTGAGGATTTCGGTCAGTTCAGCGCATTGTGCCGTGGTGGAGGTGTCGCACCAGAGTTTGGCGGGGCGGACTACTTGATCGTTGGCATCCAGAAGGACGAGTCCGTGCTGCTGGCCGCTGACGCCGATGCCGGCGACTTCAGTACGACGATTACCGAGTTTCTGGAGAACTTCCCCGATCGTGGCCTCGACGGCGGCAATCCAGACAGCGGGATCCTGTTCCATGGCTCCCTCTCCCTGAGCCTCCACAAAGCCGTAGGCCTTCTGGGCGCTGGCAAGGATGTCGCCGGTCGCCGTGTCGAGGGCGACGGTCTTGGTGCTCTGGGTTCCACTGTCGATTCCTAGGGTGATCATGGGAGTCATACCATACAGGCTGAAGGCCTGAGACTGAAGGCTTTTAGGAAACGGAGACAAGTCCAGGTGGGGTTCCCATTTTCAGCTTTTCAGGTGTTTCCTTCTTGCCAAGACCCTGCTGGGGGAGCATTCTTTCCGACCATTTCCGGGAGATTTTCCGGGCCAACCCTTTCTGTTATGAGCATCATCGCCACCATCGAAAAAGAGCAATTCAAGACCGACCTAGTGGAGTTCCAGGTGGGTGATACCGTCTGCGTCCATACCCGCGTCATCGAGGGTGACAAGGAGCGTATCCAGAAGTACGCCGGCATCGTCATCGGTCGCAAGGGCACCGGCATCAATGCCAACTTCACCGTCCGTCGCGTCAGCTTCGGCGAGGGTGTCGAGCGTGTGTTTCCGCTTCACTCGCCCCGCATCGCCAAGCTCGAGGTCGAGAAGCGCGGAGCGGTCCGCCGTTCGAAGCTGAACTACCTCCGCGATCGTAAGGGCAAGGCCGCTGTCACGGTGAAGGACAAGGCTCAGGAGATCGCCTAATCATTATTTTTCATCCTCCCGATGACGAACGAACGTCGCGGGAAGAGTGACAAGACTCCCAAGAAGGGCCTCCGGAAATCCGGAGGCCCTTCGCTTTTCCACGAACAGGAACTTTATGCCCGAGGGATCCGACCAGTTGCCGGGGTCGATGAGGCGGGAAGGGGACCGCTGGCCGGTCCCGTCGTAGCCGCCGCAGTAATCCTGCCCGAGGGATTCAGGTTGGACGGACTGGATGATTCCAAGAAGCTCAACCATGCCAAGCGGGAGGAGCTCTTTGAGGCCCTCGTTGGTAATGCCCAGCTTCGCTACGCCATTGCCGAGGCTAGTTCAGAGGAGATTGGTTATCTCAATATCCTCAGGGCCACTCATCTCGCCATGAAACGAGCCCTGGTTGGTTTGAAGGAAAACGGACATCCCGTTGCCCATGCCCTTGTCGATGGTCTTCCTGCCAAGGGGCTTCCCGTGGAGCAGACAGCCCTAGTCGGGGGAGATGGCCTCAGCCTGAGCATCGCGGCTGCCAGCATCCTGGCCAAGGTGACCCGTGACCGGATCATGGAGGAACTCGATAGAGAGTTTCCGCAGTACGGATTTGCCATCCATCGCGGCTATGCCACGGCCGATCATCTGGCTATACTCAAAAAGCATGGACCTTGCCCGCACCATCGTCTCGGTTTTGCGCCGGTTGACCAACCGGGTTTCGATTTTTGACTGGAATCCCCCCGATTCCTCCAAAGGGCACCTCGCTCTCGGGCAATGGGGGGAGGATCTCGCCGCACGGCATTTGAAACGTCGGGGTTGGAAGATCCTGCGCAGAAATTTCCGAGCCCCCGGAGGGGGGGAGGTCGACCTCGTCTGCCGGGACGGGGATACGCTGGTCTTCGCCGAAGTGAAGACTCGCCGCTCCGAGGAGATGGGCCGCCCTCTGGATGCTGTGGACGGCAAAAAGCAGCGTCTGATCCGTCAGGGAGCCCTGTGCTGGCTTAGGCTCTTGGAAATGCCCGACATCACCTTCCGATTCGATGTGATCGAGGTGCTGGCGACAGATCCCGTGGAGGTTCGAGTCATAGAAAGCGCGTTTACTCTCCCCAATCCCCTCCGCTACTAGGAAAGGCTCGCGATCTTGGCGGATAGCGTCGTTGGTCTGCGCTCGCAGTATAATTTATACAGCTTCGCTTGCCCGCCTAGCTCTCCATCCAAGCATACGAGCCTTGGCGAAACCCAGGCTGGTTCTGGGTATTGAGACTAGTTTTGAGTCAGTTGACCTAGGGGTTTCTGCTGAAACCTTGATCAATAACGGAATGTCTCATAAACGATCGTTTTTGTTATAGGAGGGAAAAAGCGAGGCGACGACCGAAGATTGTTCGCTCCAGTGACTGGTTAGACCTGTTTTGCATCTGAAAGTTTAGCCTCTAAATCATCAACTCTTTTTTCAAGTTGGCTAATCTGAGAATGAGTTGAGGAAGCAATGAAGAAGAATAACAGCGGTAAAAATGCGAAGAATGCAGTCTGAATCGATATCCCTGATTTTGGAAAGCTGCCTGTAGCCACCACGATCCCACAGAGAAATAAGGAAAAGAAGGAAGGCAGCCAGATTTGCACATATCCGATCCACTTTGGGGATTTGCTTGAGGGTGTAAAATTGATCATAGATGTTTTTTGGTCTAACAGCTACTAGGGTGCAAATCAGCCGTGATTGTCTTTGTGGTTAAGAGAAACACTCTGGAAAAGGCTGCATTGGACTTGGAGATCTTCATCACCTTGCAAGCAGCTATGGAAATGGTGGAAATCTGAATCATTGCCTTCTTCCCTACCTCTCCCACCACCCAAAGGCAATCCCACTTGGGAAGAGTGCATCCAGAAAAAAGTTATATTCTGAGTTACACTGATTTCTGATCGGCTGTAGAGGCTGATTATATATGCTTCTAGGAGGCAATCGTGTAAAGGGAACACGGCTTTTGGGTAAAGCCTTGTAGATCGGCTGAAGGCCGACCCGGTAGGGCGAGTCGTGCAGGTGCACGCGAGTCAATCAAACCCTCGTTTCGCGCTTCTTTAGCGGCTTAACGAAAGCTTGGCCATCAGATCCGTCGTTAACGACTCGAGTTCAATCGAGACTACCTCCACGCGGCGGGTGAAGTAGTTGTAGGCAACAAGGTTCGGGACAGCGACGCCGAGGCCGACGATGGTACAGTTCAGGGCCTCGGAGATGCCGTTGGCCACCATCTGCGGATCTCCATGGTCTCCGATATTGCCGAAAATCCCGACGAGTCCGGAGAGGGTGCCAAGCAGTCCAAGGAGAGGGGAAATGCCGGTCGTGATCTCGAGGAAGACGAGTCCCGATTCGAGGCGTGAGATCTCGTGGCGGGCTCGGGTCTGCACGGCGTCGAGGATCTCGGCGCGGGTCCAGTTACGGTGTTGGAGGACATTATCCAAAACGCGAGAGAGGGGAGATGGCTCCGCACGCAGGATGCGCTCGAGGGTCTCGGTGCTGCCTCCCTTGAAGGCCTGCAGGGCACGGATCACCTCCATGGGGAGTGCACGGTCCATCTTGATCACCCGGGCGCGCTGGAGGATGACCGCGAGCGAGAAGACCGAGAGAAGAAGCAGGACGAACATGAAGAATCCGCCCTGGACGAAAAATTTGATGAATCCTGGAAGAGTGGCGAGCAAGAGGGGCATGGTTTCAGTAGATGGTGAAGCTATAGTCGATCTCGAGGCAGCCGTTCTGGATCGTGGGGACGACGTCGGGCGGGATCGGGGGTAGCTTGGCGTCCATGATTGAGCGGAGGCTGCAATCCGTCAAAGACTCATTGCCGTTGCTGTGGACGACTCTCAGGGCCGTGACCTTGCCGGAGGCTGTCACCTTGAAGGTCACGTCGACGGTACCAATGCTCAGCAGGCCCATGCGTTCGTCGACGTAGTAATACCAGCGTGAGCCGATGGCGTCGGCGACGGCCTTCTTATAACGACCGATCGGGGTGGCCTCGGCGGCCACGGAGGAGCGGCCACGGTTGGAGATGTTGCCCCTGATGACGGTCTGGTGTGTTTCGGGTTGGTATCCCTTGGTGGCTCCTACGGAGCCGGGGGTCGAGGGCGCGGAGGGATTGGAGGGTGAAGCTTGGGACTGTTTAGCGGGCTGGCGGGGCGCGGTATCTGGCGGTTGGAGGAGCTTGAGGTTATTTGGAGGGGGGGTGGAGGTGGGTGTCGGAGCAGGGGTGGGGGTGGCCGTTTTCTCCGGCTGCTTTTGGGCCGGTTTCTGGGGTGAGGGAGGGGTTGCGGGCGATGCCTGCTGGGGCGGGGCCGGGTTGCCCGCTTGGGTTGCCGGTTTTTCCCCCGCTGTGTGTTTCTGGTTCTGAAGTTCCAAGGCAGGAAGGGAGACCCCCTGCTGGGTTGGAAGTGGAAGATTGCCTTCCGGGGGTAGCTCGCTCGCTGCTTTGGAATTCTGATCCGACTGGAAGGGAGCGTTTTCGGAAGGTTTGTCGGTCACCTCAGTGGCCGTGACGGTGGGACGGTCGTTGGGCGATGGGGGAGGGATGACCAGCGTCACCTCCGGTGGTGGAGGTGCTTTCTCGGTGTGGACAAAGTTACGGGCAAAGACAACAGCCAGCAGAATGATCAGCGTGGCGTGGATGACGCAGGAGAGTAGCAGGTAGAAAGGAAAGCGCTTCCGCCGCTTTTCCGTCTTCTCCCTTCGCGTGTCCGTGCTTGTGAGTTCCGTCATCATCCGGTGACTGATCGAGGAATTCTCCGACAGGAGGGGGGGCTGCGGCGAGCCGTAGCTTTGACTTTGAGTGGCCTTTTGGCAGGGAGATCCAGCAAGCCCGTTCTTGCCCTGTGGAAAAGCCACTGCTGGACGTAGCCAGCAAAGGGGCCTAGCACTCGTTCCCCATAGCGCTCCAATTCTGCGGGGCTGGCCTTTCGGCGTCCGCGGAATGATCCGAGGATACGGCCGATCCAGACATCGACCGGAACGACCTCGAGGCGTCCGTAGGCGAAGAGGAGGATACAGTTGGCGACTTTGCGCCCGATTCCCGGAAGGGAACAAAGGGCGTCGCGTGCCTCTTCCGTGGAGAGGTTCTCGATCGCTTCCGGATCAAATTCCCCGGAGGCGACAAGCCGGGCGGTGCCAAGCAGTCCCTTGGCACGGAATCCCAGGCCGCAGGCCCGGAGTTCCTCCTCGGTCGCCGCGGCCAACGCCGAGGCGGAGGGAAAGGCCGGAATGGGGGTGCCGGAAAGCGGTGTGCCGAAGCGTTCCCGCAGGGCGAGGCTCATCTGCCGGATATGGGCGACCTGCTTCATCGGGGAGAGGATGAAGGTGGCGAGGCATTCCCAATGTGGTTGGCGCATGATGCGGAGGCCCCGGCACCCCAGCGAGGCCTCCCTGACAACGGGATGGTCGCAGGATGCCCTGATCGCCTCCAGATCGTGGTCGAGGGCGAGGTAATGTTGAAGTTCCATCACTCCGACCCCCCGGTACTCCAGCCTGTCGCCTTTCTGCCGCAGAAAAACGGCCGTGTCACCGATACACCCCGTCCAGCCATCGTCCAGTGCGGTCCAGTGGAAGGCCTGACCACTGTTCAGAGTCATGGCAAGATTGAGTTCAGGGGCCTGAATCACCCCAGGATTGGAGCGTGATGGCCCGCTCATTCCCCCGGATCGCTCCCGTCGTGGATCGCGGGTGTGCCGTAAAGGGTCGAGCTGCTGGCGGAGGTGATCTCCACGTCGAAAATCTGTCCGTGGAAGCGGCGGCCTCCCTCAAAGATCACTATCTTGTTGGTGCGGGTACGACCGGCCAGGCGCGATGGGTCATTCCTGCTCGGGCCCTCGCAGAGGATTTCCTGCCGTGTTCCGACGCAGGCTTCGAGGATGCGCGAGGCGGAGGTATTCACGACGGAGAGAAGATCCTGATTGCGAGACTCCTTCTCTTCCTCCGTCAGCTGTTCCTCCATCAGGGCAGCGGGGGTGTCGCCGCGTTTGGAGTAGCGGAAGATGAAGGCCCCGTCGAAGCCGAGTTCCTCCGCCAGATCACGGGAGGCACGATAATCCTCTTCGGTCTCCCCGGGGAATCCGACGATGATGTCGGTGGTGATGGCAATGCCGGGGCGCGCCTCGCGGAGGGCTGCGACGAGTTTCCGGTAGGAGGCCGCCGTGTAGGGGCGGTGCATGGCCTTGAGGATCCGATCCGAGCCTGACTGGAGCGGCAGGTGGACATGTTCCATGAGTTTGGGGAGGCGTGCGAAGCTCTCCACGAGATCCTTGCGAAAACCCATCGGGTGGGGTGAGGTGAAGCGGATGCGGTCGAGTCCATCGACCTCGTGCAGGGCCTCGATGAGCTGCACAAAGGGACTCTTGTCGCCGACTTTCGGGAACTCATGGCGGCCGTAGAGGTTCACGATCTGGCCGAGAAGGGTCACCTCGCGGACACCCCGCTCTACTAGGGTCCTGGCCTCCGCCACGATCTCGGCGATAGGGCGTCCCCGTTCCTCGCCTCGCGTTGTCGGAACGATGCAGAAGGTGCAGTGCATGTTGCAGCCCTGCATGATCGAGATGAAGGCGGTCGCCTCCTTCTTTGTCTCCGGGAGATGATCACGGATCGTGTTCTGGGAGCCGGCTTCGGCGGCAATATCGACAATCGGTGTGATTGGATTGATTGCGGATCCGAGTTCCGCGGTATCCTCCTGGGCAAAAGCCTCTTCTCTCTTGCGAAGTGCCTCCTCCACGTACTCGGCGACACGGTGGAACTTCTGGGTGCCGACGACTAGGTCGACGTGCGGCGAGTGCTTTTCCAATCCCTCCCCGAGTCGCTGGGCCATGCACCCCATGTAGCCGAGGACAAGTTTCGGTCGCTCACGACGGAGTTTTTTGAGCATCCCCATTTTTCCGATCGCCTTCTGCTCGGCCATCTCGCGGACGCTACAGGTGTTGAGCAGGATGACGTCGGCCTCCTGCTCGCGCTGGACGAGACGGTGTCCCCGGTCCTGGAGGTCGCGGGCCACCTGCTCCGAGTCCCGCTCGTTCATCTGGCATCCGTAGGTCTTAATGAAGACGTTGGGCATGGGGGAAAGGAGGGTGTGAAATGTTAAAAAAGTTACAAGGGTTAAAAGGTTTCCGAGGATCGGGGGTCAGGAAGCAACAATGGATGCACGGCCTCCATGGTTTTAACTTTTCAACTTTTTAACCTTTTAACTGCCCGGCTGAGGGGAGACCTCCGAGGGTTGCGGGGAGACATCCGATCCGCCGACGGAGGCCTCTTCACGAGGTTTCTCACCCGAAGGTTTGTTTCTCCCTCTCGGATCGACCCGCTTCAGGCCGATACGCTGGCCGGCGGCCTCGATGAGTTGGGCGGTGCGCTTCTTGAGACGGCGTCCGATCGACCAGATGAAGAGCATCGTGGAGGCGTAGATGATTCCCGGCCAGAACAGTTCATGTCCGGCAGCCACCCAGTAGATGAGGAAGCTGAGGAAAAGGAAGTTCAGCAGGAAGGTGGTCGCCACCATCCGGGTGGTGAGTCGGACGCGGGTGAGGCACTTGGGACCGCCATGGTATTCCGTGACGCTCCTCATCGTGACGCCCCACCAGAAACTTCCGTAGATCTGGACGTCCCATTCTTTCCAACCCGTGTCGGTCGAGTAACTCCAGCCTTCCTTCTCAAGGGCCTCGATGACCGAGTTGAGGAGCAGTTCGCGTCCCTTGCCCTCCTCGTTCCAAAAGACGAGTTTGGAGAGGCCGCGTATGTTGCTCGGAGTGAAGTCCTTCTCCTTGGCGGCGATGACCGACTCGGGGGTGCGCTTGAATTTCAGCCACGTGAAGTAGCGGGCCCATCCGCGCACGAGCGGCTGGGAGAGGGCCAGGAAGGCCACGAGCAGGCGGGCCCGGATTGTATCAAAGCGGGGTTCCAGCTTCGCGTGGATCATGTAGGAGAGGGCCACGAGGAACGTCCCTCCGAACATCAGGTAGGCCACGATGCGGAGCGCTGGGAACGGGATCGAGAGAAGCAGCAGGAATGAAGTGAGGGTGACCCACTCGATGCTGCTCAGGTAGGCCGCCAATTCCGACTGCGGTGTCGGATAGATGCACTGGAAGAGTCCCTCGCCAAAGACTCCGTGGTAGATGACGGGCTTGTTGATCAGCCAAGTGAAGCGCGGAGCCCCGTAGATCTGCCCCTTCCATTTTGCGGTGCCGGTGGGGCCGAAGAAGACGAGATGCTTGAAGCGCAGGAGCGACTCGGCCTCGCCGTACCCCTCCTGTTGTTTGCGGAAGGCCTTGAGGGTGAAACGGCGGTAGTGCCAGACGATGGCCGAAGGACTGAAGGCGATCACCTGGCCCTCCTGCTGAAGACGCCAGCAGAAGTCAACGTCGTCGCCGGCCTTGCGGTATTCGGGATCGAAGCCGCCGACTTTGTCAAAGGCCCAACGGTGGAAAGCCATGTTGCAGCCCGGAATGTGCTCGGCCACCACGTCGGTGAGCAGGACATGGCTGGGGCCGCCGGGGGCCGCCGCAACACAGGCCTGATGCCAGTTCTGCGCGGGCGGGGAGATGTTCGGGCCGCCGACACCCGCATAGTCGCCTGAAAGAAGTGTGCCGACGAGGTAGTAAAGCCAGTCGGGATCGGCCATGCAGTCGCTGTCTGTGTAGGCAATGATCTCTCCGGAGGCATGGGCGGCGCCGACATTGCGGGCGACACTCAGGCCCATGTTGGGCTGGTGGATTGTTTTCACCCACGGGTGGTGGGAGACGATTTCCTTGGTATTATCCTTGGAGCCGTCGTCGACGAGCACCACCTCGTAGTCGGGATAGTTTAGCTTCTTGAGCGAGCGCAGGCAGGCCTCGAGGGTCTGTCCGCCGTTGTAACTGCAGACGATCACGGAAACTTTCGGGAAGCGCTGGAGCGGCGCAGCGTTGACGATGGTGCCCTGTTTCGTGAAAAAGCCTCGAACGGTTTCGAGCGCCTTCTTGGGAGTGCGGTCCCTGCGGACCAAGCCGAAAGCCCAGTCGAGAATCTCGTTGCCGCCGCGGTGCCACTCGTCGGTCCAGGCGTAAAGGATCGTGCCTGCCAGGCCGCCGCGGACCACCGCGTCGAGGTGCCAGCTAATCATCTCCGCCTGCTCCTCTTCGGTATGGCGGATCGTGTCCATGCCGAACTCACCCATCATGAGGGGCTTGTCATCGGCAAGGTTCTGCAGGCGGCCCAAGTAGCGCTCGAAGTCCTCGCGACGGTGCAGATAGACGTTGAAGGTCAGGAAATCAACATTCTGCGGCAGCAGATACTCCGTTGGCGGATAGCTGGCGTAGGAGTAAAGTGCACGGGGATCCTCGCGACGGGCGATGTTGACCAGATGCTCGACAAATTCGGTGACCCGCTTCGCCCCGAGCCAGCGGACCATGGAGGAGGGGATCTCATTGCCCAGCAGGTATCCGAAGATGGCGTGGTGTCCCTTGTGCTCCCGGACGGCCTCGATGACAGCCTTCTCAACGGAAGCGCGCAACTTTGAGTCGTTCAGGAATTCGACATGCTCCATCCAGGCGATGCTCAGGAGAACCCGGACTCCGTTCTCGAGGCAGAGATCAAGGAACCACCGCGGGGGATTGGTGTAGATGCGGACGAGGTTCGCCCCGCTCTGACGAATGGCGGCAAGATCCTTCGCGGCCTGCTCCCTGGGGCCGAACTGGAACCCCTCCGCATCGGGCGCAAAGGGTCCGTAGGTGACGCCCTTCACAAAAAACTTCTTCTCTCCCTCAAAGAAGAACTTGGACCGGACGGTAATTCGTTCGGTCATGAGAGGGGCGTTGGAGTTCGATTCGGAAGGCACGGGCGGGAACGATCAGGCGTGGTGTTCCTGGAGCGACTTCACCTCCAGCGGCTTCTCGGCGATCGAGCGGATGGCTTGGACGCTGGCGGCGGCGGCGCGGAGCGTGGTCATGATCGGGATGCGGTTGCCTACGGCGGTAGCGCGGATCACCACCTCGTCGGCGCGCGGTTGCTTGCCGGCCGGGGTGTTGATGATGAAGTGCATCTCCCCGTTCTTGATCATGTCGACGACATTGGGCCGTCCCTGAGCGAGCTTGTTGAGGCGGGTGACGGCGATGTCCTTCTGTTGCAGGAGTGCAGCAGTGCCATCGGTGGCGTGAATGGTGAAACCGAGATCGGCGAACTCCTTCACGATCGGGACGATCGCCTGCTTGTCGCTGTCCTTGACGCTGACAAAGAGATTTCCCTTCTGGGGAAGCGCCGGGGCGGCGGCCATCTGAGCCTTGGCATAGGCTCTGGGGAAGTCGGTATCGATTCCCATGACTTCTCCGGTGGATCGCATCTCGGGACCAAGGGTGATGTCGATGCCGGGGAACTTGATGAAGGGGAAGACGGCTTCCTTGACGCTGAAGTGCTTCGGGATGACTTCCTTGGTGAATCCAAGTTCCTGAAGCGTCTTTCCGGCCATGATTTTGGCAGCCATCTTGGCGAGGGGAACCCCGATCGCCTTGCTGACGAAGGGCGACGTTCTCGATGCACGGGGATTGACCTCGAGCACGTAGACATCCTCGTCCTTGACCGCATATTGGACGTTCATGAGGCCGCGGACGTCGAGTTCCAGGGCCATCGCCTTGGTGGCCGAGCGGATGGACTCGAGCACCTTGGGTGAGAGAGAAACCGTCGGCAGGACACAGGCGCTATCGCCACTATGGATGCCGGCCTCTTCGATGTGCTCCATGATACCACCGATCACACATTCCTTGCCGTCGGCGAGGCAGTCGACATCGACCTCGGTGGCGTCCTCGAGGAAGCGGTCGACGAGGATCGGGCGCTCGGGGCTGACCTCGACGGCCGTCCGGATGTAACGGCGGAGATCCTCCTCGGTGTAGACGATTTCCATGGCGCGTCCTCCCAGCACGAAGGAGGGACGGACGAGCACGGGGTAGCCGACCTTGTTCGCCACGGCGACGGCCTCTTCCTCGTTGGTCGCGGTGCCGCCGGATGTCTGTCGCAGCTTCAGCTTATCGATCATTGCGGCAAAGTGCTTGCGGTCCTCGGCCATCTCGATGTTCTTGGGCTGGGTGCCGATGATGGTTACACCGCGTTCCTGCAGGGCGGCGGCGAGGTTCAGCGGGGTCTGGCCGCCGAACTGGACAACGGCGGCGTCACACTGCTCGCGCTCGTAGATGTTCAGCACGTCCTCAAGGGTGAGGGGCTCGAAGAAGAGTTTGTCGCTGGTGTCGTAGTCGGTCGAGACGGTCTCGGGGTTCGAATTGACCATGATGGTCTCGAAGCCTTCCTCCTTCAGCGCGAAGGCGGCATGGACGCAGCAGTAGTCAAACTCGATGCCCTGTCCGATGCGGTTGGGCCCTCCGCCGAGGATCATCACCTTTTTTTTGGTACCCTTGCGGGTCTCATCCTCGTCGCCGTAGGTGGAGTAGAAGTAGGGGGTCGCTGCCTCGAACTCGGCGGCACAGGTGTCGACAAGGCGGTAGGTGGGCTCGACGCCGTCGGCCTTCCGCTTGTCGCGGATGGCATCTTCGGTCGTACCGGTGATCTGTGCGAGCTGGCGGTCGGAGAACCCGAGCTTCTTCGCCCTGCGGAGATCGATCCTGGCGGGATGCTTGCGGAATGCCTGCTCCTCCTCGACGAGTTCCTGAATGTTGTCGAGGAACCACGGGTCGACCGCGCTGATCTCGTGGATCTTTTTTGCGGTGAAGCCGGCGAGGAAAGCGTGGCGGAGGGTGAAGATCCGCTCGGCATTAGGAATGCGGAGGAGCTGTTCGATGCGGTCGGTGTCCCACGATCCGTCTTCCTTGCGCGGTTCGAGATCCTTCGGGTCGGAGCCGAGTCCGGCGCGTCCGGTCTCGAGCGAACGGAGCGCCTTCTGGAGGGCCTGCTTAAAGGTGCGGCCGATCGACATCGCCTCGCCGACGCTCTTCATCTGGCTGGTCAACGTAGGGTCAGCTTTCGGGAACTTCTCGAAGGTGAAGCGCGGAATCTTGACGACGCAATAGTCGATGGTCGGCTCGAAGCAGGCGGTCGTGGTTCGGGTGATGTCGTTCTTGAGTTCGTCGAGGCGGTAGCCGACGGCGAGCTTCGCGGCGATCTTAGCGATCGGGTAGCCTGTGGCCTTGGAGGCGAGTGCCGAGGAACGGGAGACACGGGGATTCATCTCGATGACGATCTGTCGGCCGGTCTTGGGATCCACGGCGAACTGGATATTCGATCCGCCGGTCTCCACGCCGATTGCCCGGATGACGGCGAAGGAGGCGTCGCGCATCTTCTGATACTCGACATCGGTCAGCGTCTGGATCGGGGCGACGGTGATCGAATCGCCCGTGTGAACACCCATCGGGTCTAGGTTCTCGATGGAACAGACAACGATGCAGTTATCGGCCTTGTCACGGATGACCTCCATCTCGAATTCTTTCCACCCGAGGAGCGATTCCTCGATAAGGACCTCGGTCGTGGGGGACATGTCGAGGCCGCGCCGGGCGATGGTCTCGAGTTCCTCGCGGTTATAGGCGATGCCGCCTCCCGCACCGCCGAGGGTGAAAGCGGGACGGATAATGAGCGGATAGCGCCCGATCTTTTTGGCGATCTCGAAGACCTCGTCGATCGTGTGGGCGGCTCCGGACTCGGCAACTTCCAGACCGATCTCAATCATGATCTCCTTGAAGAGTGTGCGGTCCTCCCCGCGCTTGATCGCCTCGGCATTGGCGCCGATGAGGCGGACCTTGTGCTTCTCGAGAACGCCGGAGTGGACAAGTTCCATGGCGGCGTTGAGCGCCGTCTGGCCGCCGAGGGTCGGCAGCAGAGCATCGGGCTTCTCCCGTTCGATGATCTTCTCGATGATCGCCGGGGTGATCGGCTCGATGTAGGTCCGACCCGCGAACTCCGGGTCGGTCATGATGGTGGCCGGATTGGAGTTCACCAGCACCACGTCGTAGCCCTCCTCCGCGAGGGACTTGCATGCCTGCACGCCGGAGTAGTCAAACTCGCATCCCTGGCCGATCACGATGGGGCCGGCGCCGATGAGGAGGATTTTCTTGATCGAGGTGTCTTTGGGCATGTCGGTTTCGGAAAAAAGCGTGGAATTGGAAAGTGTCGGACGGAGACCGTGACGGCCAACCATTCAAACCGCCTCCCGTCGGGTGGTCAAACGTGGAGTCAGGAAATTAGGATTTCGGTGATAAGGATTCAGCACGGACCCTACCCTCCTTGCAAAACATGGCAGCCTGTGAAAGGCTCTCATCATGATTCAGGGCATCTCCTCCATCCTGGTTGCCGGCAAAGGCCGCGCATTCCGCGCTGGCGGCCTGCTGCTTCTTGCCCTCTAATTTTCTTGGAGCGGCCCTTGATCCGGTCGTTCCGGATCCTTTCCTATGAATAACGACCGAGTTCTCATCTTCGACACCACCCTGCGCGACGGCGAGCAGTGCCCTGGTGCCTCCATGAATCTGCGCGAGAAGCTGGAGATCGCCCGGCAGTTGGCCCGCCTCAAGGTTGATATCATCGAGGCAGGATTTCCCGTCATTAGTGATGGTGATTTCGAGGCCGTGCATACGATTGCCTCGGAAGTGAAGGGGCCTGTTATTTGCGGTCTGGCCCGATGTGTGCCCAAGGATATCGAGGCTGCCGGAAAGGCGCTCCTGCCCGCTGGGAACAAGGGTCGCATCCATGTCTTCCTCGCCACCTCCAAGATCCACCGCGAGCACAAACTCAAGAAAGCCAACGAGGAGATCCTGCGCTTGGCCGCGGAAGGGGTGCGTCAGGCCAAGTCCTTCACCGCTGATGTGGAGTTCTCACCTGAGGATGCCTCCCGTACCGAGCCGGAGTTTCTGGCAGAGGTTGTGCAGGCTGCAATCGAGGCTGGCGCCACCACGGTCAATATCCCCGACACCGTCGGCTACGCGATGCCCGGTCAGTACGCCGACCTGATCACCTACCTGCGCAACCATGTCCGAGACATCGCCAAGGCGGTGATCAGTGTCCATTGCCATGACGATCTCGGCATGGCCGTGGCGAATTCTCTCGCGGCCGTGCAGGCTGGTGCCCGACAAGTCGAAGGGACATTCAATGGTATCGGCGAGCGTGCCGGCAACGCGGCGCTCGAGGAGGTCGTCATGGCGATCAAGACCCGTCCCGATGTCTATGCTGGACTTTCCACGGGGATCGAGACCCGCGAGATCCTCAAGACCTCCCGGCTCATCAGTCGCTTGAGTGGCCTGCAGGTCGCCCGCAGCAAGGCTATCATCGGAGAAAATGCCTTTGCTCATGGTTCCGGAATCCACCAGGACGGCATCCTCAAGATGCGTGAGACCTATGAGATCATGGATCCTGTCGAGGTGGGCTGGGGTGGCACGGAACTTCCGCTGACCAAGCATAGCGGTCGCCATGCCATGGTGGTGCGTCTGGAGCACCTTGGCTTCCATCTCACCGAGGAAGAGATCGCCTCCGTCTTTGCCCGCTTCAAGGAATTGGGCGACAAGAAGAAGTTCGTCTACGACGACGATCTGGTCGCCTTGGCTGGGGATTCCGTTGCAGGGGATGCGGGTGCCTATGCTCTACAGTCGCTCCAGGTGGTCTGTGGTGGAAGTTCCGTCCCCACGGCCGATGTCATCCTCTCGCACCATGGGAAGACCGTCTCGGTCACGAGTCCCGGTAACGGCGCTGTCGATGCCGCCATGAAGGCGATCGACAAGATCACGGGTAAGACAGGTCATCTGGCCGTCTATCTTGTGGAGGCTGTCACCGAGGGACAGGACGCCTTGGGTGAGGTGACTCTCAAGGTCGATTTTGGTGACGGTATCCTCATCACCGGCAAGGGTGCTTCCACTGACGTGATCGAGGCCTCCGCCCGTGCTTATGTGAATGCCATCAACCGCGCCCTGCTCATGCAGCAACCCAAGCCCGGCATCACTAAGCCGATGGTTTGAGAAATTGAAAATCTGAAATCTGAATAAGAATCTTTCGAAAGACTCCATCACCCATTCCCGATTACCCATCACCCAATCATCATGAACAAAACCCTCCTTATCGTCCTTGGTGTCCTCGTCGTCATCATCCTGGCCGCCATCTCCAGCTACAACGGGCTGATCGGCTCCGCGCAAGCAGTCGATGCCTCGTGGGCCCAGGTCCAGAATGTCTACCAACGCCGTGCCGACCTGATCCCGAACCTTGTCCAGACCGTGCAGGGAGCGGCTAACTTTGAGAAATCGACGATCGTTCAGGTCACCGAGGCCCGTGCCTCCGTCGGCAAGGTGCAGATCAATCAGAACCAGGCACCAGCCGATGCCGCCCAACTCGCCCAGTATCAACAGGCGCAGGGTCAGCTTGGCACGGCGCTCTCCCGTCTCCTCGTCGTGGCGGAGAACTATCCGGATCTCAAGGCATCAGCCAATTTCCGTGACCTGCAGGCCCAGCTTGAGGGAACCGAGAACCGCATCACCGTGGAGAGAGGGCGATTCAACGCCGCCGTGCAGGAATACAACACGAAGATCAAGACCCTTCCGACCGTCTTCTTTGCTGGCTTCCTCGGCTTCCAGCCCAAGCCTTACTTTCAGTCGATGGCGGGTGCCGAGACCGCTCCCGCCGTGAAGTTCGACTTCAGTGCTGCTCCGGCAGCCAAGTAAGAAGGTTTTCACGAACCGCCATGCGCCGATTGCTGCTCCTTCTTCTCCTTGGAGTGGGGCTGTCGGCCGGGTACCCCGCTAGGGCCGCCGAAACGCTCCCCCCGCCTCCTTCCCAATATGTCACCGACACGACGGGTGACATTCCGGTGCCGTTAGTCGCACAACTCAACCGGCGTCTGGCCGATTTCGAGCGGCAGACCTCCAACCAGATCGTGGCGGTGGTCTCGCGCTCACTTCCGGCTGGAACAACCCAGGAGGAGTACGCCCAGAGCCTCTACCACGCCTGGAAGATCGGCTCAAAAAAGAACTCCAACGGGGTCCTGATCCTGATGTTCATCAATGATAAAAAGGCATGGATCCAGACTGGATATGGACTGGAAGGAGCCCTCCCAGATGTCACGTGCAATCGCATTGTGAGGGAACAAATGTCACCGGCTTTCCGATCCGGAAACTACGGGGGAGCACTTGCTGCGAGTATCAATGCAGTAATGCAGGCAACCAAAGGAGAATACAAGGGGTCCGGGCAAGCAGCGAAACATCCCGCGACCTTCAAGGATTTTCTCTTCTCTCCGCTGGGCTTTTTCCTCTTTGTGTTCGTGCTTTTGATGATCGTGAGCAGGAGTCGGCGTGACCTCGGTCCCGGGGGAGTGAATCCCGGTGCGGCCGCTGCGACGGGATTCTTCATCGGAGGGCTCGGAGGATGGGGAGGTGGTTCCGGCGGCGGTGACTCTGGCGGATTTTCTGGTGGCGGGGGTGATAGCGGTGGAGGCGGGGGTGGCGGAGATTTGTAACAATGCACCTCACGGAAGCGCAGCGGAGGCTGGCAATGCCATGAAGAAGGTTTTTCTCAAATCGAAGAAGTGGGAGGAGTATCGCCATCTGATCGGTGGACTCATCCTGCTCACGCTCATTTTTCTTGGATATATCATCCCCACCATCATCACGCTCACGATGATGCTGTTCGTCTCCTGGATGGCGATCATCTCTTTTACCGGGTTCCGTACCGCGCTGATTGTTTCGGGCGGGAGTTTCCTGATCCGATTAGCCCTCTTTGCCTTGGATAAGGGCAAAATGGTAGGGGGATTTTCCACGGGGTGGATGGAGTCGTTGGAGGTCTCCCTCGAGAACTGCGTGCTTGTTTCGATGGTTTTCGGTGTCGTGATCTGGATCAGGAAAATTCTCCACTCGAAGCGGGCCGGATTCGACGAAGTGCTTGGCGCCATCAATCTCTACATCTGGATCGCGATCATCTACGCCTGCCTTTACAGCATTATATCGCGGAGTGCGCCGGATTCCTTTCATCTCGATGCGCAGTTGGCTTCGGGAACGGACATTGAGCAGATCAAGCACAACTTCAACGAAGTCTTCTATTTCAGCTTCATTACGCAGACGACGCTTGGATACGGCGACATTGTCCCGGTGGGGCATCTGGCCCGCTCGCTCGCGATCTCCCAGGCCATCATCGGGCAGTTCTACGTGGCGGTGGTGCTGGCCTACATTCTTAATCTCTGGATCAGGGATCTTGGTCACCATGTCGACAAAGCACAAACTCCCGAATAGGTAGCGGGTACCACTTGGCCCGGACCAACAAATCAAGGGGAGACAATAGGTTCGACACGGAACCCATTTTCTCTACTCTCAAGTTTATCCCCCTTCTTGCTCCACGCCTTGTGGAATCAGGAGGGGGCTTTCATTTTCCAGCAACAAGTTTGCCATGACCAAGATTCCAGACCCCTACGAGCAGAGTGCCCCCAATATCTGGCATGACGTCACAGCTGGCTCCGAGACCTCGTCGGGTATTGTCCGCTGCATCATCGAGATCCCGATGGGAAGCTCCAACAAGTACGAATTGGATAAGGAAACCGGACTGTTGAAGCTAGACCGCGTCCTCTACTCCGCCGTCTACTACCCGGCCAACTACGGTTTTATTCCTCAGACACTTGCTGACGATGGCGATCCGCTCGATGTTCTCGTGCTTGGGGCCGAGCCGGTTTATCCCCTGACACTGGTTACAGCACGGGTGATCGGCCTCATGGTCATGAAGGATCAGGACGAACTCGATCACAAGCTTATCGCCGTTCCCTTGGGAGATCCGGAGTTTCATAACTGCAAGGACGTCCACGATCTTCCGGCTCACCGTTTGGCCGTCATCAAGCGCTTCTTCGAGGACTACAAGATCCTCGAGAACAAGTCCGTGATCGTCGACGACATCCTTCCGGCCAAGGAGGCTCTGCCTGTTATCGCCGAATCCCTGGAGATCTACAGGACCTGGCGCTCAGGAGGTCAGGTTGTCCTGAATCAGCCGAAGGGCTGATCCTTTGCCTTTCCAGGCGGGCTCCTTCCGATGGGTTTGGAGCTTAGTATTCAGAGGTCGTCAGTGTGCCGAGATTGCTGGACAAGCCTGTCGATTTGCATTGGATTAATCCCTTCCCATGGGAGCCCCCCTTCATGGATGAGACCGTCGGGCAGGTTGCCTGCGTCATTCTGAAGGAAGGGGATTTTGAGGGAACCCACATTCTATGGAACATTTCATCTACATCATTCCCGTGCTCGGCCTCGTCGGCCTGATCTACCGAACCATTCTTTCCGGGTGGGTCGTGAAGCAGGACGCCGGTGACGCCAAGATGAGCGGCATCGCGGGGCACATCGCCGAGGGCGCCATGGCCTTCCTCAAGGCCGAGTACCGCATCCTCGCCATCTATGTCGTGCTCGCCGGCATCGGACTCGGGGTTCTCTCGCAGGTCCCTAAGGTGGCAGCCCACTCCAGCGTGCTGATCGTCGCCGGATTCGTTGTCGGATGTTTCTTTTCGGCCCTTGCCGGATTCCTCGGGATGAAAATCGCCACCAAGGCGAACGTTCGCACGACCCAGGCCGCAAAGACCTCGCTGGCCAAGGCCCTGAAGGTCTCCTTCGGTGGCGGTGCCGTCATGGGACTCGGCGTGGCGGGACTCGCGGTCCTGGGCCTCAGCTCCCTTTTCATCCTCTTCTTCCTCAAGTTCATGGGGGGTAGCTTTGCCAACGGGGGCTATGTGGAGATGACCCGCGTCCTCGAGGTCCTGGCAGGATTCTCACTCGGCGCCGAGTCGATCGCCCTCTTCGCTCGCGTGGGAGGCGGCATCTACACCAAGGCAGCCGACGTCGGCGCCGACCTGGTCGGCAAGGTTGAGGCGGGCATTCCCGAGGATGATCCGCGCAACCCCGCCACCATCGCCGATAACGTCGGTGACAACGTCGGCGATGTCGCCGGCATGGGCGCTGATCTTTTCGGCTCCTACGTGGCCACCGTGCTCGCCTCCATGGTGCTCGGAAACTACATCATCCGCGACAATGGTGGCGCAATTGCCGATGCCTTCGGTGGTATCGGTCCGATCGTTTTGCCCATGGCCATTGCCGGCATCGGCATTCTGGCCTCGATCGTTGGCACATGGTTCGTGAGCATCCCCGAAAAGGCCGGCAACAGCACCGTTGCGGTGCAGGGTGCCCTGAACAAGGGAAACAATCTCTCCATGCTGCTCGCCCTTGTGGGCTCCTACTTCCTGATCAAGGCGATGCTCCCCGCCTCGATCAAGATGAGCGTCTTCAATGCCGGCAAATTCAACGAGATCACCACCAGTTCGACGAACGTCTTCTGGTCTGTCTGCATCGGCATGGCGGTCGGTTACCTGATCTCCTTCATCACCGAGCACTTCACTGGCCTCGGCGGCAAGCCCGTCGCCGGTATTGTCCAGAAGTCCGCAACCGGCACTGCGACCAACATCATCGCGGGACTCGGCACGGGTATGTATTCGACTGCCTATCCGGTCCTCATCTTTGCCGCCGCGATCTGGGGTTCCTACACGCTGGCCGGCTTCTACGGCGTCGGCATCGCCGCCTCCGCCATGATGGCCACGACTGCCATGCAGCTCGCGATCGACGCCTTCGGGCCGATCGCCGATAATGCCGGCGGTATCGCCGAGATGAGCGAGTTGCCGAAGGAGGTCCGCGAGAAGACTGATATCCTCGACTCCGTTGGAAACACCACAGCAGCAGTCGGCAAGGGCTTTGCGATTGCCTCGGCTGCACTCACCGCGCTGGCTCTTTTCGCCGCTTACGTCACCCTTACCGGCATCCAGGGAATCAATATTTTTGACGCCAAGGTGCTCGCCGCACTCTTCATCGGTGGCATGATCCCGGTCGTCTTCTCCGCGCTCGCCATGAACAGCGTTGGTAAGGCTGCCATGGACATGGTCAACGAGGTGCGTCGCCAGTTCCGCGAGATTCCCGGTATCCTGGAGGGAACCGGCAAGCCCGAGTACGGCAAGTGTGTTGAGATCTCCACCAAGGCCGCCCTCCGCGAGATGCTCGCCCCCGGCATCATCACGCTGGTCACCCCGGTCCTCATCGGTCTCTTCATGGGCCCCGAGGCCCTCGGAGCCTACATGGCCGGCGTCACCGTCAGCGGTGTCCTCTGGGCAATCTTCCAGAACAATGCCGGTGGTGCTTGGGACAACGCCAAGAAGTCCTTCGAGGCCGGTGCCGAAATCGAGGTCAACGGCAAGAAGGAGATCTTCTACAAGAAGTCCGAGCCGCATAAGGCCGCCGTCGTTGGCGACACCGTGGGCGATCCGTTCAAGGACACCTCCGGCCCCTCGATGAACATCCTCATCAAGCTCTCCTCGCTCGTCGGTCTGACGATCGCCCCGCTCATCGCGGTGAACGGGCACGAGACCACGGCGATTGTCCGCTGGATCCAGAGCTTCTTCGCGTAAGAAAAGTCTTTCACATCAAAGGCGCTGCTCCGAGAGGAGTAGCGCCTTTTTTGTTGGGCGGAAGGCAAGAGAATCTCGCGCGGAGACGCAGAGGCGCGGAGTGGGGATGAGGCCGTTAGACTGAAGACTGGTAGGCTTATGTCCAAGTGAGTCGTGGCCACAAGCCACAACGCTGATGTACGCTGAACGAGATCGAGATGAAGAATTAGGCGTGCGAATGATGCCGTAGCTGTGACCTACGGCGAGCGAACTGCAACGCAGTAATCCGCCCGAGTCCGTCAGTTTTCGGTATGTGGATTTTAGATGCGGAGTAAGGCGAGCAAGGGAAGCCGTAGTCGGACCTACGGCGACCGCAGGTCAACAAAGCTCCGCGCGAAAAGCCGCTACCGGTCGCATTCGCCGAAGACCATGTCGACCGATCCCAGGATCGTGACGACGTCTCCGACCATGTGTCCGGGGAGTAGCTTCGGGATGATACTCAGATTAACGAACGAAGGGGCGCGGATATGCAGGCGGTTGGGAACTCCGCCTCCAAGGCTGTGAATGTAAAAGCCGAGCTCGCCCTTGGGGTTTTCCGCGCCGAAATAGACTTCGCCTGCCGGGGCATCGATTCCTTCGGTCGTGATGATGAAATGGTGGATGAGTTGCTCCATTTTCTGGAGGACCTCCTCCTTCACGGGGAGGGTGCTTTTCCCGTCGACGACATTCACCGGGCCACCGGGAATGGTGTCGATCGCCTGCCGCAGGATCCTGAGGCTCTGGCGCATCTCCTCGATGCGGACGAGGTAGCGATCAAAGCAGTCGCCCACGGAACCGACGGGGATATCAAATTCATACTTCTCGTAGTCGAGGTAGGGTCGGGCCTTACGAACGTCGTACTCGACTCCTGAGCCACGGAGCATGGGGCCGGTCAGACCGTAGGCGATGGCGTCATCCTTTGAAATGACGCCGACATTCTTCGTCCGGTCGATGAAGATCGGGTTGCGGGTCAGCAAGCTCGTGATCTCGTCCAGCGCGCGAGGGAAGCTGTCGAGGAAAGCGTAGAGTTGGTCGGGGAACTTCTCCGGTAGATCTCGGATCTGGCCACCGACGCGAGTGTAGCTCGTGGTGAAGCGGGCCCCGGTGAGCAATTCGCACAGATTGTAGATCTTCTCGCGCTCGGTGAAGGTGAAGAGGAAGACGGAGATCGCGCCGATGTCCATGGAGCTGGCTCCGAGGCCGAGCAGGTGTGCGGAAATGCGTGCCAGCTCGCAGCAGATGACGCGGATGGCCTTGCCTCGGGCGGGAAGTTCCCAGCCCATGAGTTTCTCAACGGCGCAGGCGTAGGCGACGTTATTGGCCAGAGGGGCGAGGTAGTCAAGGCGGTCCGTGTAGGGCACGAACTGGTTGTACTGCATGTTTTCGGCGATCTTCTCGTCGCCTCGATGCAGGTAGCCGACCTCGGGCTTGGCCTTCACGATCAATTCTCCGTCGAGGTCGAGCACGATGCGGAACACGCCGTGGGTCGAGGGGTGCGAGGGGCCGAAGTTCAGCGACATCGTCTCGCCGAGCAGTTCACTGGTGGGAACATGGGCCGCGTTGGCCGGATCTTTCAGAATCTGCTGGGTGCGGCCAAGGGCGTCGGGGGCCTCGAAAACGGTGGTCGTGCTCACGGGCGATGATTCAATCATGAAGGGGGCGCCGCGTCCAACGCCTTCTTGTCCCCACGTCGACTTCAGTGAGTCCTCCCGGCGAGGGGAGGGGCTTTCAGGAACGAGGCGATCCCGTCCCAGGAGCGGGAGAACTGAGCGCCAACCGGCAGGATGTGGCCGATTTCGTGAATGACTTCCAGTCGGCTTCTTGGGATTGCAGAGAACCGTTTTCGGAGCGACTCATACGGGGTAGCCGTTGCATGCTCCCCGGTCAGCACGAGCAGGGGACAGCTGATCCGGAGGGATGACGCAGGGGGAATGTCCTTCAACTCCGCGTTATCATTGATGATTCCGTGTTCCCTGGGGGATAGGGGAGTCACGCTGAGGGCCAGTCCCTTCAGGAAGGCCTGCTGATCAGGGTCCCTCATCACGAGGGAAGCGATTGTCTCCCGTCCGCTAGGGCGGAGGGAGGACCCGATCCCCGTCATCTCGGCGAAGAGTTTGCGGGGACTCCATACGGTACGCAGGGAAAGCAACCAACAGCCGATATCCCCGGTGAGATCGTGAAACAGCCGGTATCCAATCGATGCGATCGGGGAGAATCCAAGGCTTTCGCCAGGAGGGGAGAGCAGAACCAGCGAAGAGACCTGTTCCGGATGCTGTGAGGCGAGTTGCAAGGCGCAGTCACTTCCTTCCGATACCCCAAGCACGCTGCAGATCGTGATGCCTCTTTGTGTGAGCAGTTCCGAAATCGCGTCGGCCTGTTCTGTAAACGTGGCTCCCGTGGCCAGAGGGGTCCTTAGGTATCCCGGACGAGACACGGAAAGAACGCGGAAACCACGGCGGATCAGTTCCTTCCCGTAGATCAGGCCCTGATCATAGCCACCGGGGGAACCGTGGATGACCAGCACGGCGGGCCCGTCTCCTCGTTCCGCGAATTCCATCACTCCCTGTGAGAGAAGAGTGGTTCCGGAACCGGCCTCCAGCTCCGCCAGCCGTCGGCTTTTCCAGCCGCTAAAGAGCCCTCCCAGACCGAGCAAAAGAACCGCGATCGCCAACATGCTGATCCAGAAAGCGGTCGGGAAGGGGCGTTTTCGTCCGTGACGGCTCATCGGCTCAAGGTCTAGTGGGGAGTTCCTTTCCGTGAATTAGGGGCACCTGGATTTGAACCAGGGACCAACCAGTTATGAGCCGGCTGCTCTAACCGCTGAGCTATACCCCCGTGAAAGAAGCGAGATCCTAGGCAACAGAAAGGCCGAGGTCATGCCGAAAATGAGCATTGTTGGAGACGGAAGGGTTAACCCGGATTTTGTGATGGAGCGGCGATAACGGATTCGGACACTTCACTAGGACGGTGTGTCCGTCCGGGGTTAAAACGTGAAAGCGTTAAAAAGTTAAAAAGGGACTGAATCCAATCAGAGTGAAGCGGGAATGGCACCCCTCCAGTGCATCTTGTGGCCAGTTGTATCCGTCTGTCCGCTGGACTCCCATCTCCACGTTGTAACGTTGTAACCTTGTAACGGTTCTAACCCTTTTAACTCAGTTTCCCCTCACTGCTGAGAGAGCGCCGCCTCACTCGGAACAGGGACGCAACGGAGGGTAACGCGCCGCAGTTCCCCGCTTCGTGAGAGAACGATTCGGACATCCTGTCCCGCCGTCAGGTAAAACGAGGATTCCAGGACCTCCTGAGGCATGTGGATCGATCTGTCCCCCACGGCGAGGAGTGAATCACCGGGACGAATTCCTGCCCTTTCCGCAGGGCTACCCGGCTCGACTGCGGCGATCCGTGTACGGGAGTTCCCCTCAGGCACCGCAGCCTCCTCGACCACGGCACCGATCCAGCCGGGGTTGATTTTTCCGAAGCGGAGAAGATCACCATGCAGTTTCTCCACGGCAGCCGCCGGGAGGATTGCACACGAATCGTCCGCCAATCCCGTGCGCACCACGATACCGGCGAATTTCCCCGATAGGTCGAAGACCGGCGTTCCCGGGTGGCTTCCCACCGTGGGGAGCAGTGCAGTATGCAGGGAAACCGGGAAGAATCTCTCCCCGTCGTGGTCAATATTCCTCCCCGTGAAACCCAACAGCGGCAGGGTCAAGGTTCCGCTTCCGGAAGCCGTCGTTGCAAGTGCAGCCACGGGAGAGTTGACCGGAAGGATTGCCGAGGGAAAGGGTGAGATGAAGGAAGGGGCCGCGACCGAAGTTCTGAGGAAGGCGATGCCCGTCCGCTCATCGGCAAAAATCAGCGATGCCGGTAGTGCCTTGCCCCCCCTTTCAATTTCGATTCCGTTGCCGCCGCGAATGAAATCAGAAAGCGTGCAGACGGTCCCTGCCGGATCAATCAGAAATCCGGTTCCATTGATCTCGCCGGCCTCGTCTCGGCAACGGATCCGGACGAGGGTTTGGGATTTTTCCCTACCGATCCTGGAGAGAACAGAGGAGACCTCCGAGGAAAGCTTGGAGTCATCCCTGGATGGAGAGGACTGCAGCGGCCCCAAGGAGACAACACCGAGTGCCAGAATCGCCGGTATCCTGCCTACCGGGAAGAGAGTTTCAAAAGCTAAGCGGCGACTCATGATTCGCCGCCCGCGGACGGAGGAGATAGGAAGGCGGGAAAAGCGAATCGAACCGGTCACTCGTCGGAGGCTCCACGCGGAGCGAGACGGGTTGCATGGATGGAACGGTCACCGGAGGCTGGCTGTAGGAGGCTGCGTAAGCGCGGGGTTGGCCTGTTGTCCCGGGTTGATGCAGGATGACGACGGAGGCTACGACCGCCACGGCGGCCGCCCCGGCATAGGCCATGGCTGGCACGCGGATCTCGGAGAGAATCGCATGGATTCTATCCATCAAGAGTTCTCCGATTGAGGGGCGCAGAAGTTCCGCCCGTTGGCGCCTGTGGAATTCCCTCAGGAAGTCGTCAAAGTATCCTTCGCGTGGCTGCTCGTAGCGCTTGAGGCGGATGATCCGGTGCATCGGTTCGTGACTCATGGAGCGAGGTTGGTTTCCTAGTTCTTTTTAAACTCGTGCAGGGAGTTTTGCAACTGCCTGTGGGCGTAAAAAAGCCGGGATCGGACGGTCCCCTCCGAGACCTTCAGGATTTTTGCGATCTCGGCGTGGGGGATTCCCTGAATATCGAACATGGTGACGGCCATTCTGTGATCATGAGACAGCTTCATCATCGCTGTGTTCAATTTTTTTTGCAGTTCGTGGATGCCGACCTCTTTCGTCGGGTCCCCGTTACTGGTGGCCGCGATGAAGTCAGGGTCGTTCTCGATCCTGCTGTCCGGGTCGTTGAGGCTGGGGTGCTGGCGACGGTTCCTCTTCTTGAGGAAATTGATCGTCATGTTGACGGCGATCGAGTGCATCCAGGTATAGAAGCTCGAATTACCGCGAAAATTGGTGATGGAGCGGTAGGCCTTGGAGAAGATGTCCTGTAGAAGGTCGTTGGTGTCCTCGTGGTTGGAGGTCATGTGGTAGACCAGTCCGTAGAGTCGGGGACTGTATTTTACGACAAGCTCGTCAAACGCCGTCGGATCTCCCCCCTGTGTCCGGGCAACGAGTTCCATATCGTTGTTCGGTTGATTTTCCGTTTCTGGGGTCATCAGGGTGGGGAGTGGTATAGCAGGGCGCCCGATCAGCGCAAAATCCTTTCCTGCTCGATCGCTTACTTGAATTGCTTCCGGGAATTTTCTATAAGTAAAACTCATGAGCGGTCCTGCCTCCTCCTCCAAGAAATCCTGCTGCAGTTGCAGCCCGCTTTTTTCCTCTTCGATCGGCAGGAAATGGATCGTGGCCCTGACGGGAATCGTTCTTGTCCTGTTTGTGATCGGACACTTGTTGGGGAATCTCTCCATTTTCCTCGGTCCCGACGCGATGAATGCTTACGCGGCCTTCCTCAAGAGCACCGGCGAGTTGCTCTGGATCGTCCGCATCGTCCTGCTCACCTGCGTTGTTCTCCATATCTGGTTCACGATCACCCTCTGGCACGAGAACAAGCGCGCCCGTCCCCAAAAGTATGCCGTGAAAAACGAACTCGGCACCACCGTCTACGCCCGACTGATGCGGATCTCCGGCCTGACGGTGCTGGCCTTTGTGATCTATCACTTGGCGCAGTTTACCTGGGAGGCCTTCAACCCCGAGTATAAGACCTGGGTCGACGCCCAGGGACGCCACGACGTCTACCGCATGGTCGTGACGGCTTTTTCCTGCCCGCTGGTGAGCGGCTTCTACCTCATTGCGGTGGGCCTGCTCGGCATGCATCTGAGCCACGGCATCGCCAGCCTCTTCCAGACACTTGGCCTCTCCAACCAGAAGCTGCGCCCCGTCTTCGAGCGAGGAGGTTTGATCCTTGCCTGGATCCTCTTCGTCGGATTCGCCTCCATCCCGGCCTCCGTGCTTCTGGGGCTGGTCAAGGTGACTTCCGGACTTCCCTCCTGCCCCGTTTGCCACTGAGCCTCCCACCGACCCGACCATGATCCTTGACGCCAAAATCCCCGAGGGTCCGCTCGAGAAGAAGTGGACCTCCTTTAAGAACAACGCAAAGCTCATCAGTCCGGCCAATAAACGGAAGTTCAAGGTCATCGTCGTCGGCACGGGGCTGGCTGGTTCCTCCGCCTCCGCGACGCTTGCGGAGCTCGGCTACCAAGTGGAGACCTTCTGCTTCCATGACAGCCCGCGCCGCGCCCATTCGATCGCCGCGCAGGGAGGCATCAATGCCGCCAAGAACTACCAGAACGACGGGGACAGCATCTGGCGTCTTTTCTATGACACGATCAAGGGAGGCGACTTCCGTGCCCGTGAGGCCAATGTCTACCGCCTCGCCGAGGTCAGCGGGAACATCATTGACCAGTGCGTTTCGCAAGGGGTTCCTTTTGCCAGGGAATACGGAGGCCAGCTGACAAACCGCTCCTTCGGCGGCGCCCAAGTCTCGCGAACCTTTTATGCCAAGGGTCAGACCGGCCAGCAGCTTCTCCTCGGCGCTTACTCGGCGCTGAGCGCCCAGATCGGACTCGGTCGGGTAACAATGCACGAGAACTCCGAGATGCTCGACCTCGTGCTCGTCGATGGGCATGCCAAGGGCATCGTCGTTCGCAACCTGATCACCGGCGAGATCTCGACCCACGCCGCCGATACCGTCCTGCTCTGCACGGGCGGCTATAGCAATGTCTACTACCTCTCGACCAACGCCCGCGGCTCCAACGTCACCGCCACCTGGCGTGCCTTCAAGCGCGGCGCCGCCTTTGCCAATCCCTGCTACACCCAGATCCACCCGACCTGCATTCCGGTCGCCGGGGACTATCAGAGCAAGCTGACCCTCATGTCCGAATCGCTCCGCAACGACGGACGCGTCTGGGTTCCCAAGAAGAAAGGTGACTCCCGCCTTCCCCAGGAGATTCCTGAAGAAGAGCGCGATTATTATCTGGAGCGGAAGTACCCCAGCTACGGCAACCTCGCCCCGCGTGACATCGCCTCCCGCAGTGCCAAGGAAGTCTGCGACGAGGGACGTGGTGTCGGCCCGGGCGGACTCGGGGTCTACCTCGACTTCTCGGCGGCCATCGGCCGCCTTGGAGAGAAGACCATCCGAGAGCGCTACGGTAATCTCTTTGAGATGTACGCGAACATCACGGGAGAGAGCGCCTACGAGCGCCCGATGCGCATCTATCCCGCGGTCCACTACACCATGGGTGGACTCTGGGTGGACTACAACCTGATGAGCACCATCCCGGGACTCCATGTCCTCGGCGAAGCGAATTTCTCCGACCACGGAGCGAACCGTCTCGGGGCCTCGGCGCTCATGCAGGGACTGGCCGACGGCTATTTCGTCATCCCGAATACCCTCGGGGAATATCTCTCCACGCAGTTCGGCAAGAAGGTTTCCACCGACATGCCGGAATTCAAGAAGACCGAGACTGAGGTCCGCGCCCGGGTCGAGAAGCTTCTCGCTGTCAAGGGAACGGTGCCTGTCGATGAGTTTCACCGTCTTTTAGGACTCATCATCTGGAATGAGTGCGGTATGGCCCGCAGTGAGGCGGGTCTGAAAAAGGCGATTTCTGATGTCCGCGCCCTCCGTGAGCGATTCTGGAAGGAAGTCGCCATACCGGGCACTGGGGTCGAGCTGAACCAATCGCTTGAGCGCGCCGGCCGTGTCGCCGACTTCCTTGAATTCGGCGAACTCATGTGTGTCGACGCTTTGACCCGCGAGGAATCCTGCGGCGGACACTTTCGAGTCGAGCATCAGACAGCGGATGGCGAGGCCCTCCGCCACGACGACAAGTTTGCCGAAGTCTACGCCTGGATGTTCAAGGGGGAAGGGAACGATCCTGAGCTTGTCCGCGAGGAACTCAAGTACGAGGCCGTCCATCTCGCCACCCGCAGCTACAAGTAATCACCCACTTTATCCCATCATGAGCACCATGCATTTTCATCTCAGACTCTGGAAACAGAAGTCCGCTACTGATCAGGGTGAATTCATTGAGATCGATGCCAAGGAGATCCCCTCCGAGTGCTCCTTTCTCGAAATGCTCGATATCGTGAACAATCGACTCACCAGGGAGGGTAAGGAACCGGTATCATTCGCCAGCGATTGCCGTGAGGGCATTTGTGGAACCTGTCACATGGTCATTAACGGCGTTCCGCAGGGACCTGGCCGCGGGGCGGCCTGCCAGGTCTACATGAGGAAGTTTTCCAACGGTCAGACCATCACCGTCGAGCCCTACCGCGTGGGTGCCTTCCCCATCGTGAAGGATCTCGTGGTCAACCGCAGCGCCTACGACAGGATCATCCGCTCTGGCGGCTTCATCAGCGAGCACACCGGCGGGGCGCCCGATGCCTCCGCTACCCTGATTCCCAAGCCTGTGGCCGACGCCGCCATGGATGCCGCCGCCTGCATCGGCTGCGGAGCCTGTGCCGCTGCCTGCCCAAACAGCTCTGCCATGCTCTTCGTCGGTGCTAAGGTCACTCACCTCGGACTTCTCCCGCAGGGACAGGCCGAGCGCAAAAAGCGCGCCCGCAGCATGGTCCGCACCATGCAGGAGGAAGGGTTCGGAAACTGCTCCAACTACTATGCCTGCGAGGCTGTCTGCCCGGCAGGTGTGAAGGCGGATGTGATTTCGATGCTCAACCGCGAATACATCCGTGGAGAGCTCAGCGAAGCGGTCGGCGCGATAGATTAAAGTAGAAGGCTTGGGATTTTGGCGCCGCGCGGTGTTGCTGCTCGCTCGCAGTAGTTCACTACAGCTTCGCTCGCGCGCCTAGCGCGACATCCAAACTTCCAAGCCTTGGGAATTGAAGTGTTGGGTTCGAATTCCGCCAGCCCGAGTCTCGGTTTTCTTAGAGGACTCATTCTGTCTAAAGAGGTTCCAGAGGAATGGTGGGGTAGCTGGGTTCTCCAAAGAGCGACGGAATCGCTTCAGAGGTGTGGATAGTGGAAGTTTCACTGAAACCCTCCTTCTTTGTAAATCATCCTAATACAGAACGGGTGGATAACTTCCTGCCAACTCCTATATCCCTATGAAAATTACAATCCTATCACTACTAGTTGCGATTGGACTGATTGGCAGTGCTTCGGTTGATGTTTTTACAGGGGTCGCCTGTGCTAGGGTGGGGACTTCATGGAAAAGACGTTTCCTCTGCATCTGCCGGATAAGGAGGTAAAGTGGTTTCTCGACGTGTTGGCGGTTTGACAAGGGGTGATCAATATGCGCATATTTCTGTATGCGAACGACTATTGAATTGCCGGATCCCCTTTTTCGGAGTGCCCGTGCTGCGGCTCTGGAGAGGGGGGTGACGTTGAAGGAGCTCTTTACGGAGGCTCTGGATAGGGCTCTCAGGACTCCCGTGAGGGGAGTCAAGAGGATGGATCGTCCTCCGATTGCCGGCGGGGCTGGGGGGGAAGTCCCGTCACGCAGCAACAAGGAACTCGCGGAGATTCTCGGTGACGAGGAGCTTTCCAAGGCCCGATGACCTCTCTGGTCGATGTCAATGTGGTCTTCGCGCTTCTGGTTGAGTGGCATGTCCACCATGAAATTGCTTGGAAGTGGTGGAGGAAGCGGACGGAAGAAACGGTGGGGCTTTCCCTGCCGGTGAGGATGGGAGTTCTCCGGCTCCTGACCAATTCACGGGCGATGGAGGGAACCGCTGTCTCCCCGGCGGAAGCCTTGGGGGCCTGGGATCGGTTCGAGGAGGATCCCCGCACCTTTTGGGTTCCCGATCAGGGTCGGGCTCACGAGTTGAGTTTTCGTCGTTTTGTTGACGCCAGGGATGCTTCTCCGAATCTCTGGACCGATGCATGGCTTGCCGCACTCGCCGAATCGGCCGAGATCGGACTGACTTCCTTTGATGCAGGATTCCGCTTCTACGGGCTGAAGCATTTTGAATATCTGAAAGGCTGATTTCATCGCGACAAACTAAAGAGCTTCCTTTACGGGGCTCCCTATTCCGATCCTTCTCCGCTCGTTTCCCATTCTTCGCCTCACGGGTCGAATTCGATGACGAATGGATGCATGCTTGTGTTAACCTCCTGAACTCATGAAAAAGACGTTTCCCCTGCGTGTGCCCGGCAAGGAAGGCCCTAGGGTTCTCGAGATGATCAAGCTCGAGCTCACCAAGTATGTAAAGCGTGAGAGGAAAAAGACCCTGCCTCCTGAGATGAACGTCTGGGATTTCCAGTGCAAGGTGGGATCAGAGAGCACGTCGGCATCTGAAGTTGCGTTTCCTGATCTCTCGAAGGCTGTCGAGGCTGTTGCCCTAGCAGGATCCGATGAGGTCTATGTCGAGATCCTGGCATTCGCCGGATCTCGGGAGAGAAAAGCGTCTCCGACACCCTACCATCGGCGGGACCAGTGAAGATCAACACGGCGGTCTTCCAGGGAAGTTCTCCCGATCTGGCCTCATGTCCGAAGTCAGACCTGCCCGAATTCGCGCTCATCGGGCGCTCGAATGTCGGGAAGTCATCGCTCATCAACATGCTGACCCGTTCAGAGGGATTGGCGAAGGTTTCTCACATCCCGGGGAAGACCCGGTTGATCAATTTCTTCACAATCAACGGCGCTTGGAATCTCGTCGATCTTCCCGGTTACGGGTACGCGAAGCTGGATAAGAAGGAGCGCGGTGCCTTCAGCACCTTCGTGTCGGACTACCTGCGGAATCGCAACAATCTCGCCGGGACATTCGTGCTGATCGATGCCCGTCACTCTCCCCAGAGCTTGGATCTGGAGTTTCTCAATTGGATGGTTGGAAACGGGCTGGCCTTCATCCTCGCCTTCACCAAGACGGACACACTCTCCAAGAAGGCCGTCCAAGAGAACATCGAGGCGTTCATGACACGCATGCGTGAGTTTTCCGAGGAAGCTCCAGCCTATGTGCTCACCTCGACAAAGGATGAACGCGGTCGGATGGAAATCCTGAACCTGATCGGCTCTGCTCTTTCGGAATAATCAGAACTACCCGATGAAGTCTAAAGACCCTGGTTGGGCGGGATGGCGCTTTGATCACTCGTATGCTCGATTGCCGGTGTCACTCTTCACTCGGGCACGTCCTGTACCAGTTGCTAGCCCCTCTCTGGTCGTGCTCAATGAGAAGTTGGCCACGGAGCTTGGGCTCGATGTCGGCCATCTTCGTGGATCTGGCGCGGATCTGTTTTCGGGTAATCGCCTCCCGTCCGGGGCCGATCCGATTGCTCAGGCCTACGCCGGGCATCAGTTCGGTCACTTCACCAACCTTGGCGACGGGCGCGCTATTCTTCTCGGGGAGCAACTCACTCCCAGTGGTGCTCGATTCGACGTTCAGCTCAAGGGATCGGGGCAGACACCGTATTCACGACGTGGCGATGGCCGGGCATCCCTCGGGCCGATGCTCAGGGAATATATTATTAGCGAGGCGATGCATGCTCTCGGGATCCCGACGACACGGAGTCTGGCGGTGGTTGCGACGGGTGAGGAAGTTTTCCGCGAAGAGATCCTGCCGGGAGCTGTTCTCACTAGGGTAGCCGCCAGTCACATCCGTGTGGGAACCTTTGAGTATGCCGCCGCCATGGGTGATCGCGTTGTTCTGGAGGCGCTGACCCGCCACACGCTGACCCGCCACTATCCCGAGTTGGTTGATGCCGAAAATATTGCACTAACATTGCTGGGAGCAGTCGTTGAGCGCCAAGCAGACCTTGTGGCCCGATGGATGTGCGTCGGGTTCGTCCATGGGGTGATGAACACGGACAACATGGCCCTCAGCGGGGAGACGATCGACTATGGTCCCTGTGCTTTCCTCGATACCTATGATCCGGAGACCGTGTTCAGTTCGATCGATCGTGGAGGACGCTATGCCTACGGGAATCAACCCGACATTGCGCAGTGGAACCTGACCCGTCTGGCTGTGGCCTTGTTACCTCTGATTGATGGTGAGCAAACAAAAGCGGTTGCGTTAGCAGAGGAGGTGCTTGCCAAGTTTCCAAACGAGTTCCGCCGAAAACACCAGTCCGGGTTACGCTCGAAGATTGGCCTCCTTTCCGAGGAGGAGGGGGATGATGAGCTGGCCTCTGAATTGCTGGATCTCATGCAAAGTGCCGGAGCCGACTTCACTTCTACGTTTGTGGCCCTCACCAAATCGGTGGAGACTGGGCAATCGGAGGTGATACCTGTTCTTGGTGCTGATTCGTCGGTATGGCTCACCCGTTGGAGAGAGCGCCTGAATCGTCAGAATCACACGAGAGAAGTAGTTGCCGCCGTCATGCAGAGGGCCAATCCCGTGATCATTCCCCGCAATCATCGCGTCGAGGAGGCACTGGCCGCGGCGCAGTCCGGCGACATGTCCGTGCTTCACCGACTGCTCGAAGCCGTCGTCAGTCCCTACGAAGCAACGCCTGCGAACGAACCCTATCGCGATGCCCCACCGCCTGGAGGCGCCCCCTATCGGACCTTCTGCGGGACATGATCTGGGCCAGATCCAGAGATCGTGTGCCGATCCTTGGTGACGCGGGAGGGAAGCGGCCCTAGGATGTTTGTTACATGGAAAAACAACGCTTTGACGGACTCGGTCTCTCGCAGGAAATTCTCAAGGCCGTGGCCAAACTGGGCTACGAGGAGGCGACACCAATCCAGTCCGCCGCCATCCCGGTGCTTCTGGAGGGATGTGATCTGGTCGGCCAGTCCCAGACCGGCTCCGGGAAGACAGCCGCCTTTTCCATCCCGGCGATCGAAAAGGTTGATCCCGATCTGAAGGCCGTTCAGGTACTCGTTCTCTGTCCGACCCGTGAATTGGCCGAGCAGGTCTGTTCTGAGATTCACCAGCTGACTGCTTTCAAGCGGGGCATTAGTGCCGTGCCGATCTATGGCGGGGCATCCTACGATCGTCAGCTTTTCGAGCTGCGCAAAGGAACCCAGATCGTGATCGGAACGCCTGGGCGACTCATGGATCACCTGGAGCGTGGCACTCTCAAGCTCGACCAGCTCAAGGTCGTGATCCTTGACGAGGCTGACCGGATGCTCGACATGGGCTTCCGTGACGACATTGCCAAGATCCTCGAGTCTGCTCCGGAGGATCGGCAAACCGTCTTCTTCTCGGCGACCCTCTCCCGCGAGATCCGTGACCTGATTAACCGCCATTCGCGCGACCCCCGCACGGTGGCCATCGAGAGAAAAGATGTGGCCGCACCGGCTATCGATCAGTGGTTCTACGAGGTGCCGCCGCGCTTCAAGACACAGGCCCTGATCCGATTGGTCGATTTTCACGGATTCCATCTTGGGATCATCTTCTGCAATACCCAGCGCATGGTGGATGAGCTGGCCGATGCCCTCCTTGCGCAGGGATTCTCCGCCGACCGCCTGCATGGCGGGATCAGTCAGGCCCAGCGCACGCGAGTGATGAACAAGTTCCGTAATTCGGAATTCGAGTTTCTCGTCGCCACCGATGTCGCCGCGCGCGGCATCGACGTCGACCACCTCGAGGTGGTCATCAACTACGATCTCCCACCCGACCCCGAGGATTATGTTCACCGGATCGGCCGGACCGGCCGTGCGGGACGCAAGGGAATGGCCGCCACTCTTACGAGTGGACGCGATCTCTTCAAGATCCAGTATCTGGAGAAGTTCACCCGGAGTCAGATCCGTCGTGGCATCATTCCTTCCCCTGAGGAGATCGAGGGGCGCAAATCGGAACAACTCCTGGGGAAAGTCCGCGGGATTCTGGAAACGGGAAGTTTTACCTCCCAGGAATCCCTCGTGGCATGCCTGCTCGAGGAGGGATTCCAGTCCACCGAGATTTGCTCCGCACTCTTGGCGATGCTTCTTGGTCAGACTGGAAGCACCGTTGCAACTGCCGCACCCGAGTCACCAAAGTCTCCTGTGCGTGAGAACCATGGCCCGGCCACGGAGGAGGAACTCGGTGAGTTCGGCGGGCGCCATGCACCCCGACGTCCTGTGCGTGACGAAAAGCCTGCCTTCGCGAAGAAAAAAGGATTCAAGCCCGGGCCGCAAAAGCCGCAGGGGAAGTCTTTCGAGAAGCCATTCGAGAAACCGTTTAAGAAGTCCTTCAAGAAGCCATTCCGCAAGGGGTAGAGGAATCACTTGGCACAACTCCGGATTTTCTACGCCACGCCTGCGATCAAGCACCGCTTCAAATTCCCCGAGGCTTGGAAATTTGGATGCACGGCTAGGAACGCGAGGGCAGGCGTAGTAAGCTTACGCCCAGCGAGCAGTAACGCCTCCCCGCACCAAAATCCCAAGCTCTACGCCTAAACGTCGAGGTTGCGGACGTTCAGGGCATTATCCTCGATGAAGATCCTGCGAGGCTCAACCACGTCTCCCATGAGGATGTCGAACATGCGTCCGGCTTCTAGGGCGTTGTCGTCATTGAGTTCCACCTTGAGGAAGCGGCGGCGCTCCGGATTCATGGCGGTCTCGTAGAGTTCCTTGGCGTTCATTTCGCCGAGACCCTTGAATCGCTTGATCTGCACGCCGCGTCGGCCGACTTCCTTGACGATCTCGAGGATGCGTGGAATGGCAAAGATCTCGTGGGTGGTCTCGCCGTCGACGAGGTGGAAGAGGGGGGTCGTGCTGTCGGCGTAGTGCTCGATCTTGAAGCCCTTCTTGGCCAGTTCGGCGATGAGCTTCTCGATGCCCTTGGACTGATGGATCTCCACAAGGCGGGCGCGGCGGCGGCGGGCGTTCTTGTCAGACTTGGCCACGACCTTTTCGCCTTCGCCGTTCTCACCCTCGGAGGGCTCGGAATCAAAGAGATTGAGGTCGATATTCTTTGCGGTGAAGTCGCGCAGTTCGGTCTCGTTGTGGAAGTATTCGACGCTCTCGTCGTTGCCGTCGCGGATGACGACGAGGTAGGCGGGGAGAACTCCCTCGGAGGAACGGGCGTGCAGGTAGGCTTCGAACTCACCGCCGAGACGACGGATCGACTCGCTTGACTTCTCGAGCCGGTCGAGAAGTTCGAGGATCTCCTTGAATGGCGCAGCGGCGATCTCCTTCTTGTCCGGCTGGGAGACGAGCTTCAGTTCCTCGGCGCCGAGGGAGATGAGGATTCTGTTGAGTTGGACGTCGTCGTCGACGTATTCCTCGCGCTTCTTTCTCTTGATCTGGTAGAGCGGGGGTTGCGCGATGAAGACGTGGCCGCGGCGGATGAGCTGCGGCATCTGGTTGTAGAAGAAGGTGAGGAGCAGGGTCCGGATGTGCGATCCGTCCACATCGGCATCGGTCATGATGATGATGCGGCCATAGCGAAGCTTCTCAATGTTGAAGGCACCTTCCTGGTCGCCGTCACCGATACCGGTGCCGATCGCCGTGATCATGGTCTGGATCTCGGTATTCTGGAGGACCTTGTCGAGGCGGGCCTTCTGGACGTTGATGAGCTTTCCGCGGATCGGGAGTATCGCCTGGAATCGGCGATCGCGGCCCTGCTTGGCGGAGCCGCCTGCCGAGTCACCCTCGACGATGTAGAGCTCGGTGAGAGCGGGATCGCGCTCGGAGCAGTCGGCAAGTTTACCGGGTAGTCCACCGCCGGTGAGGGCGCTCTTGCGGACAGTCTCGCGGGCTTTGCGGGCGGCCTCGCGGGCGCGCGCTGCGGTAAGGGCCTTCTCGATGACCTTCTTGGCAACCGGAGGATTCGCATCGAAGTGCTCCATGAGCCCCTCGTAGACGCTCGAGTTGACGACGCCCTCGACCTCGGTATTGACCAGCTTGACCTTGGTCTGCGACTCGAAGCGGGGGTGGGGGAGCTTGACGCTCAGGACGGCAGTGAGGCCCTCGCGCACATCGTCACCGGAGAGGGCAGGGTCCTTTTCCTTCAGTAGGTTGTTGGCCTTGGCGTACTGGTTGATCGCGCGGGTGAGTGCGGTGCGCAGACCGGTGAGGTGGGTGCCGCCGTCCGGATTGGGGATGGAGTTCGCGAAACAGAGGATCTGGTCGGTGTAGGAGTCGTTATACTGGAGGACGACATCCACGAAGATTTCCTCGCGCTGGCGGGTAATGATGATCGGCTTGGGGTGGAGGACCTGACGGGCCTCGCTGAGCTGGCGGACGAATTCTTGAATGCCGTGCTTGTAGAAAAAGGTCTCGGAGCGGGGGCGGTGCTCTTCGTCATCACGCTCGTCGGTAAGGACGATCTCGATGCCGGGGTTGAGGAAGGCGAGTTCGCGGAGACGGCCTGCTAGGCGCTCAAACTTGAAGGTCGTCGTGATCGTGAAGATCTCGGGATCAGGCAGGAAGGTGACAAGCGTGCCGGTCTGCTTCTTGTTTTTGAGCTCGCTCAGGACGGTGAGCGGCTGGGTCGTCTTGCCCTGGGCAAAGGACATGAAGTGAACTTTCCCCTCGCGCATGACCTCGACCTTGAACCAGGTGGAGAGGGCGTTGACGCACTTGGCGCCGACGCCGTGGAGACCGCCGGAGTACTTGTACGCGCCTTGGCCGAATTTGCCACCGGCGTGGAGGTTGGTCAGAACCAGTTCAAGGGTCGGGATCTTGAACTTGGGGTGGACCTCGACCGGGATGCCGCGGCCGTTATCCTTGATCGAGACGGAACCATCGGAATGGATCGCCACATCGACACGGGTACAGAATCCGGCCAGATGCTCGTCGATCGAATTGTCGAGCACCTCAAAGACGCAGTGGTGGAGACCGCGCTCATCGGGATCGCCGATGTACATGCCGGGTCGCTTGCGGACCGCCTCGAGTCCCTCGAGTTTGTCGATCTGGGCCGCGCCGTATTCCTCACCTCCCTTGGTATCCTGCTTCTCGGGAATATCGCTGTCGTCGAGGGGAATGATCGGTTCGGAGGGTTCTTTTTTAGCCATGAGAAGAGTGCTGGGGTGCCCGGAAAAGGGCGGGTTTGTGGTTCCGAATAGGGTAGGGAAGCCGAATGGGGTGGGCAACGCTTTTTTGGCCTCCTAATACAGGATCTGGTAGAAGGGGAACGGTGGCGAACACCATATCTTGGGGATGGTTGAATCTGGAAAACAGGAAACGAGAAACCGACCTTCAGGCGCGGAAGGATTCGGAAAGGTGAACCACGAAAGACACGAACGGCACGAAATGGAGAGACGTCACCGTTTTTACCCTCTTTCCAAAGAGAGGGTGGAGGACCACATTAAGACTATGAAGGAATTCGACTTCGCGGTGATCGGCGGGGGGAGTGGGGGATATGCCGCCGCCCGGACCGCCGCCTCGCTCGGCCTCTCGACCGTGGTGATCGAGGGGGGCGAAAAGGTCGGTGGGCTCTGCATCCTGAGAGGGTGCATGCCGAGCAAGACGCTTATTGAGTCCGCTAACCGCTACCGGACCCTCCGCCATGCCTCCGAGTTTGGCCTGCGTGCCGAGGGGATCGGATTCGATGCCTCCGCGATCCTGGCCCGTAAGGATCGGCTGATCGCCGAGTTTGCAGACTACCGCCGAGAGCAACTGGAGGGAGGGCGCTTCGAGTTCATCCGGGGTCATGCCGAGTTCCTTGATCCCCATTGCCTCCGCATTGCTCTGCGGGGGGGCGGTGAGAAAATCATCGGCCTCAAGAGCGGTTGTATTGCCACGGGGTCGGTGATCAACCGGCCTCCGGTGCCCGGAATCGAGCTCTGCCTGACCAGTGACGATTTGTTGGAACTAGCCGTGATTCCGGCCTCCGCCTTGGTGCTGGGAGGTGGTCCTGTCGCGCTCGAGATGGCGCACTATCTCGAGGCGCTCGGCTCCAAGGTGACGATTCTTCAGCGCAACACCCAGCTCCTCACTGGAAGCGACCACGATGTCGCCGAGGCCATGGCGGAGGGATTCCGCAGACGCGGGATCGGGGTGCTGTGCGGCACGAGGCTTCATGCAATTGAGCGCTATGCCGACGGGATGAACGTCCGTTTCGAGCAGGGTAATGGGGAACTTTCCGTAAAGGCCTCGGTCGTGGTGAATGCCCTCGGTCGACGACCCGCCCTGACCGGACTTGCGTTGGACAAGGCCGGGGTCGCCCTCGAGGGCCCCGCCATCTGCACTGATCTCGAGCAGCGCACCACGGCGCGGCATCTCTTTGCAGCAGGGGATTGCTGCGGTCCCTATGAGGTGGTCCATATCGCCGTCTCGCAGGGGGAAACCGCGGCTAAGAACGCAGCTGTACTCTTGAAGGGAGGGTCAGTGGTCTCGCTCGATTACCGGTTGAAGCTCTTTGCCTGCTTTGCTGAGCCCCAGATGGCTTCCTGTGGCATGGGGGAGCAGGAGGCTAGGGAAGCCGGACACGACGTGGTAACGGCCTCTTATCCGTTCAATGATCATGGCAAATCACTCGTCAAGGGAGAGACGGATGGATTCGTGAAGTTGATCGCCGATGCAAAGACAGGACTCATTCTGGGCGGTGCCGTCGTCGGCCCCGAGGCCTCGGAACTCATCCACGAGATTGTCGTGGCAATGGCCTTCCACGCGACGGCTGGGCAACTCTCCCTCGTCCCCCATTACCACCCGACCCTCAGCGAGATCTGGACCTATCCTGCGGAAGAGATCGCCGAAAAGCTGAAGGCTTGAGGCAATCTCGGAGAACCAAGAGGCTGGGAAGCCGCGCGGAAGACTGCCGGAGGTATCCCTTCAGGGGTGGCACGGCTTCTCGGGAGAGAAGTGCCATCAACCAAGCGGTTGGAAAGCCGCGCGGAAGACTATGACTAGTCAAAGCCCGGAGGGCGTCCGCCTATGCAGATCGCCGGGAGACGGTTGGCGTTAAACTGCCGAGAGGCAGATGGCCTGAGCGGTTGATTGGTCAGCTTAGTTAGCCGCCTGCCTAGGTGGCTGCAGTCTGATGCCAGCTGCCTGAGCGGAGAGTGAGAGGGGGTACTGGTTGGCGATCGCCTGCAGGATGCGCTTTGCTTCCTCTGACCTGCCATCTTGGGCAAGGAGTCGGAATTGGGAGAAGAGGGCAAAGGGGGCGCCGTAAGACTGGGGATTAGCGGCCGCCGCCTGCTGGTAGTAATTGAGTGCTTCGGCTGGCTTACCGGCGACCCGTGCGTTGGAGGCACGTCCGATCATGCCGGAAACGGCGATCGGGCTGCGGGGGAAGGATTCCGAAAAACGCGAATAGAGGGAGTCGGACTCTTCGATCTTGCCGGCATCGCGCAGGGATGAAGCCAGTAGGAGCATGGCGTCGGCAGCAGCGGCAGAGTTGGGATACTTGGAGATGACGTCGTTCCATCCCGCGGCGTCGGTGGCTCCTGCAAGGGCCTGCTCCGAGGCGATTCGGGACGCCTGACGCGACACGGTCACGCCAAGTGCAATCAATGCGATGACGATGATCCCGGCAATCCCAGCCAAGACCGTGCCACGGTGGTTGATCCAGAGCAGTTCGATAGCGGAGGGAGGAGCGATTTCCAGATCGGCTTCGGGTGGGGTGAAGGGAGAGGACATGGTTGGGGAAAAGGATGAAGGATGAATTATGAATGATGAAAGCAGGGAAAAGAAAACCTCAAATCATCCGCAAGGGCGCAAAAGGCATGATTTTTATCTGAACCTAACTATCTAACAGTCTTCAGTCTAACAGCCTCGGTTGGCCTTTCTGGCCAACCTCAGCCTCCCACCTGAGCGCGGGCCTCCTCGGCGAGGGCCGTGCTGAGGTAGCGCTCGCCGGTGGAGCAGCCGATGGTGACGATGAGCTTGCCGGCATTCTCGGGACGCTTGGCGAGTTCGATTGCGGCGTGGACGTTTGCGCCTGTGCTGATGCCAACAAGAATACCCTCCTCCTTGGCGATGCGGCGTGCCATGGCGAAGGCATCGTCATTCGTGACAGTGACGACCTCGTCGACGATATCGAGGTGGAGGTTGCCAGGAACGAATCCGGCTCCGGTGCCCTGAATCTTGTGGGGACCTGGCTTCACGGGCTCACCAGCGCGGGTCTGCGAAATGACGGGTGAGTCCTTCGGCTCCACGGCCACGGCCTTGAATCCGGGCTTGCGCTTCTTGATCACCTCGCTGACGCCGGTGATGGTTCCGCCGGTGCCGACAGCCGAGACGAGGATGTCGACCTTGCCGTCGGTGTCCGCCCAGATCTCCTCGGCGGTGGTCTTGGAGTGGACCGCGGGATTGGCGCCGTTGTTGAACTGCTGGGGAATCCAGGAGTCGGGAGTCTCCTTGTGGAGCTGCTCCGCGCGTGCGATCGCGCCTTTCATTCCCTCGGATCCGGGAGTCAGGACGAGCTGGGCACCGAGGAGGGCGAGCAGGGTGCGTCGCTCCACGCTCATCGTCTCGGGCATGGTTAGAATGAGTTTATAGCCCTTGGCGGCGGCAACGAACGCAAGCGCGATGCCGGTATTTCCACTGGTCGGCTCGATGATTGTCGTGCCGGGCTTCAGCACGCCCTTGGCCTCGGCATCCTCGATCATGGCAGCACCGATACGGTCCTTGACGCTGCCGAGAGGATTAAAGAACTCGCACTTCAGCGCGATGGTGGCGGGAAGACCTGCGGTCACACGGTTGAGGCGGACGAGCGGCGTGCGCCCGATGGTGTCGACGATGGAGTTGTGGATAGGCATGACTCGAAGGGTGAATTGGTGAATGAATCTCGCAGAATGACTACTGGATGAGTCGGGATTTGTCGATTCTCTAATTGGGGGAAATGCTCGAAGAGGGACTTGAACCCACACTCCTTTCGGAACCAGATCCTAAGTCTGGCGCGTCTGCCAATTTCGCCATTCGAGCGGCTTGAATAACCTGTCCGAGTTACCCTCTTGGCTCAAGGACCTTTTATCGAAGAGTTACGAGGTCGTGCCAATAGGTCTTAGTTCTGGAGCCATCTCTGTGTAACGAGATATTGGAGGGATTTTTCTCAAAAGTTGATCTTTTCTTTTCGGATTTCCTCCAACTTCACAACCTAGAGGCTAATAATTCCTGACGGGATGGATTTTTATGCGGAAGATGATCAGGCGTAATTTTCACGGTTGTGCCTACGGGCAATGAGTCGGCAAGGGTGGCAACATCTTTGGATCGCATGCGGATACAGCCGTAGCTGACGGGTTTGCCCAGCTGGTTTTCCTGCGGGGTTCCGTGGATGTAGATGCATCGGGAGAAGGCATGGCGGTTCTGCGCTTCCTGACCATCGAGCCAGAGGATTCGCGTTACGATCGGGTCGCGTCCTGGAGCATTCGGTGGAAGCACCTCGCCCGTCGGGACTCTCGTCTTGAAGACAGTGCCAAGTCGGCATCCCTTACTGAGCGGAGCGGTAAGGATCCTGCAGGATGCTCTGGGATTACCGGCCGATGGGATTGCTGGACCACGGACCAAGTCCGCTCTGCAAGAAGCAGAGGCCAATCCGGAGAAATTGCTCGGCGATCTGCGATCCGCCCGGGAGCGCTACGAGCGTCGAACGCGTGACGAGTCATCTCCATTTTGGAAAGGGCTCTCCAACCGCTGGGACCGCCAGCATGAGGACAGCCGCTCGATGTTGACGTGACGGCTTGGAAGCAGGAGCCAATTTGCCGCGTTTAGACGAGGAGTTCGAGATGAATTTTCCCTTCACTTTTCATGCGTTTGATTCCTAGCTTATAGTTCCCAACCACCAGATCCCATCCCCCAAAAAAACCATGACCAAATTCCTCGCGATGTTCCGTTCTCAGGACGGCAAGAACTACCTCGGCACCTTCGCCCTGGTGACGACCCTCTTTTTCCTCTGGGCCTTCTGCAATTCCATGATCGACACCATGGACAAGCATTTCCAGGACCTGCTGCATCTGACGCGTTCGCAGTCTGCCTGGGTGCAGTTTGCGCACTATCTCGGTTATTTCCTGATCGCCTTGCCGGCCGGATGGATCGCCCAGAAGCTGGGTTATCGCAAGGGAATCATCACGGGTCTTCTGCTAGTCTCGCTTGGGGGATTCTGGTTCATCCCTGCGACCCACATCGCGCAGTTCTGGGCCTTCCTGCTGGGTGTCTGCATCGTGGCCATGGGGCTGACCTTCCTCGAGACGATCGCCAATCCCTACACGACCGTGTTGGGTGACAAGAGATACGCCGCATCTCGCATCAACCTCGCTCAGTCGTTCAACGGCCTTGGGTGGCCCCTCGGTCCGATTGTCGGGGGCATGTTCTTCTATTCGGAGAGTGGGAGTGCCGAGGCCGCGAACCAGACCCTTTACATCCCGTATCTAGGCATTGCGATCTTCGTGCTAATCATTGCGGCCCTTTTCATGATCGTTCCGCTTCCGGAACTCGACACGGAAGATGCCTACGGTGCTGATGCAGATGCTGGTATGGAACCTGCAAAGTCTATCTGGAAGCACCTTCACTTTCCGGGAGCCGTCGCGGCCCAGTTCTTCTATGTGGCGGCTCAGGCCGGGATCTTCAGCTTCTTCATCAACTATATCGTGTCCGACACGCCCGCCGTTCCGGAATGTCTGCGTGGCTCTTTCCTGATCGGCGGTGCCAAGGGGATTCATGAACAGGCAGGAGGATTGGCTTTCTTCAGTGACAAGGGTGCCACAAGCCTTCTGAGCGCTGCGTTTCTCTTTTTCGTGGCGGGTCGCTTCACGGGAGCCTGGCTTCTGAGCATCGTGCGCCCGCATGTCCTGCTCGGTGTGTACTCACTCATTAGCGCTGTCCTGATGGGAGTCATCCTCCTGAAATTGGGTTGGATCTCGGTCGCGGCTCTTTTCCTGACCTTCTTCTTCCTCTCTGTTGGTTTTCCCACGATTTTCGCACTCGGAATCTGGGGGCTCGGCAAACGGGCAAAGATCGCCTCGGCCTATATCGTCATGGCCATCATGGGCGGAGCGATCATGCCGAAGCTCATGGGATGGCTCAGCGATACCTATGGCGTGATCTCGGGTTGGTACGGCCGCGTTCAAGAGTCCGGACACAACGATCAACTCATGACGCCCGGATTCGCCATGCCCCTCGTGTGCTTCCTCCTGATCGCGCTCTACGCCTTTAACTGGGCCCGCCTGAGCGGAAACTCAGGAGAGGAAGTCGCCATCAAGACAAGCGGGCACTGAAGCCTCGCGTGTCCCAGGCAAAGTGGTGACGGGTGCTTCGCACCGCCCTTTCCTGAGGCGCCCGGATCAGATATGGAGCGCCAGGAAGTCGCGCACGAAGGTGTTTCCCGCTCCTGACTTGATCTCCTCGGGGGTGCCGATCTGCTGGATCATCCCCTTGTCGATGATCACAACACGGTCGGCCACCTCGAAGGCCTCCTCCTGATCATGCGTGACGAAGAGGCTGGTGAGGTGCGTCTTTTCATGGAACTCGGCTAGCCAGCGGCGTAGTTCGCGACGGACCTTGGCATCAAGCGCACCGAACGGCTCGTCGAGCAGCAGAACGCGTGGTTCGACCGCGAGGGCTCGCGCAAAGGCGACACGCTGGCGCTGTCCTCCTGAGAGCTGTGATGGAAAACGGTTGGCCAGATCAGGCAACTGGATCGTCTCCAGCAGCGAGGTGACACGTTCCTGGATCTTTTCCCCGGAGAGCCTTCTGGACCGGGGGGCGACGCGGAGCCCAAAAGCGATATTCTCAAAGATCGTCATGTGGTTGAAGAGGGCATAGCTCTGAAAAACAAAGCCTGCCTTGCGCTCGTTGGCACTCTTCCCCGTGACGTTGTCACCGTGGAAATGGATCTCCCCGGCATCCGCAAACTCAAGCCCTGCAATGATACGCAGTAGAGTGGTTTTTCCCGATCCGCTTGGTCCGAGAAAAGCGACCATTTCACCGGTCTCGATGCGGAGACTCACGTCACTGACAGCCGGAAAGGCGCCGAAACTCTTGCTTACGGATTGGATCTCGATGCTCATCGGGGAAAGGTGGAAGGGTAAAAAAAAGTTAAAAAGTTAAAAAGTTAAAAGAGTGAAAGGTGGGGATTGTAACAGTTCAACGTTTCACATTTTAACTTCAACCCGTCAGGCAGCGGATGGGGGCTCGATTGTTGTTTCCAAGGTGACGCGTCGGCTCGCTTCGAGCTGTCTGGCGTTCTCAAACTCGGTGAGGGTTTTTAGGACGAGAGTGAGGAGGGCGAGCAGAGCCAGGGCAGCGGCCACTGCAAAGGCCTGGGGAAACAGGTAGTCGTTGTAAAGTCGCTCGATTTCCAGAGGCATGGTGTTTGTCTTTCCGCTGATCTTGGCGGAGACCACGCTGACCGCGCCGAATTCGCCCATGGCTCTGGCATTGCAGAGGATGACGCCGTAGAAGAGTCCCCAGCGGATCTTGGGAAGCGTGATGCGACGCAGAATCTGAAATCCCCCGGCTCCGAGAGTGAGGGCCGCCTCTTCCTCTTCCACTCCCTGCGCCTGCATGAGCGGGATGAGGCTGCGTGCGACAAAGGGAAAGGTCACAAAGGTCGTGGCCATGACCATGCCCGGCAGTGCGAAGATGATCCTGATATCGTGGGCTGACAGCCACGGGCCGAAGTATCCGCGCCGCCCGTAGAGCAGGACGTAGATGAGACCTCCAATGACGGGGGAAACCCAGAGGGGGAGGTCGATGAGTGCCATCAGAAGAGCTCTCCCCGTGAAGCGGTAACGGGTAACGGCCCATGCTGCCGCGATGCCGAAGGCCGTGTTGGCTGGTACGGCGATCAGCGCCACCACAAGGGTCATTTGAACCGAATGGAGGATATCATGATCGGTGAATGCTTGGATCAGGACGCCGGAGCCCTTGGCAAGCGCTCCTTGGAACACAACGGCCAGCGGCAGAAAAAGAAACAGGGCGAAGAATCCAAGCACGATCCCGATGAGGGTTCTGCGGACCCAGCGCGGTTCCGCAGTCGCGCGCACGGCGTTATCTGCACGCCGGTCGCTGCCTGGGGGGTTGCGGAAGTCGATGAAGCTGGCCATTGGAACAGGATCAGGCGTGTTTGCGGAACCGGTTGCCCCAAGCCTGAAGCCTGTTGCCGATCAGGACGATCACCAAGGAGGCGGCGAGCATCGTGAACCCAAGTGCCGCTGCGCCGGTGTAATCATACTGCTCGAGTTTCTGGACGATCATCAAGGGGGTGATCTCGGTCTGGAACGGGATGTTTCCGGAGATGAAGACGATCGAGCCGTATTCTCCCACTGCGCGCCCGTAGGACATAATGACGCCCGTCAGGATGGCCGGAAGCAGGGGAGGGAGAATAACGCGGCGGATCGTCTGCCAGCGGGATGCCCCGAGGCAGGCAGCCGCCTCCTCGACATCGGCGGAGAGGTCGGCGATCACCGGTTGGACGGCACGGACGACGAAGGGAAAGCCGATGAAGATCATGGCGATGAGGACGCCCAGAGGTGCGAATGCCACCTTGATCCCGTGCGGTTCGAGCCATTTACCGATCCACTCGTTTGGTGAATAGAGGGCCGTCAGCGCGATGCCGGCCACCGCCGTCGGGAGGGCGAAGGGAAGGTCGGTCGCCGCCTCCAGAAGGCGTCGGCCCGGAAACTCGTACCGCACAAAGATCCACGCCGCCAGAAAACCGAAGATCCCGTTAATCAGAGCCGCAATCAAGGAGATGCCGAAGCTGACTCGGTAGGTGGCGACGACCTCGGGGTCGGTCACTGTTTCCCAAAAGTGGTGCCATCCTCCGGCGGCCGTCTTACCCGCAAGGGCGGCAAGGGGCAAAATGACGAGCAGGGAGACCCACGTGACGGACCATCCCAGGCTGATCCCAAAGCCGGGCAGGACGTGTTTCTTGTGGGCCATGATGGGAATGGATGCTGAATGACGGGAAAACGAATCGTCTTTTGACGACGATCCTCGGTCAGATGTCCATTCCGTGCGAGCTGATTTGCGGGAAAAGTCGCAGGATCTCAGTCATCGCAACCAGATGGGCCTCGACCTGCAGGCCGAACGGCGCGAGGTGAGGGGTCTCGAACACGATTTCGAACGGTTTGGGATGTTGGTCAGGTGGTGCCGAGAGGATTCCTGAAAAACCACCCGTGATGATCGATGCCTCGGCGGGATGAGAGTCGATCTCGGGACGGTTGTCGCGGGGCAGGATCGAGGAGGCCGCGTGCAGGGAGGGTTCCAGCAGATGGCGGGTCAGGGTGCTGCCGTTCACATAGCCGTAGATCCCCTCGCTGGTGTCGTCGGTGTGGAGAGCGATGATCCCGTCGAAGCGCTTGGCGCGTAGTTCCTGCTCAAGCAGGAGTATCTCCCTTTCCTCCTGCCAGAAGAGACGGTTCAGATCCTGACCGGATTCGCCTTCCCGGCGAGTGGCATCGAATCCCCAGGGATTACAGACCGGATAGACAAAAAGTTCCAGGAACCGACCGAGTGCCGGCTCGGCGGCGAGGCGGTGCAGGAGTTGGACGGCGGCCACCACACCCGACTGCTCGTCCCCATGGATACCGGCGAAGACGCCGATCCGGTAGACCGGTTTTCCGTGGGGATCCGCCCAGCGATAGCGTGGAAGGATGCGACCATCCGGCGATTCCATGACATGGAGGGCCTCCAGATGACGGCTCCGCCCGGCCAGCTGATCACCATAACGCAGGATCGAGCGGGTACGCTGACCCGGATGAGGGCTTGCCATGGAGAGCCCTGTTTTCTGGGCCACATTTCCAATCATGACATTCCGTGCCAAGGGGTGCCTGAGGTCTATCTCTTGATCCCCTTGACGATCTGGTCGAAGACGCCCCGGTCGGCGAAGAAATTCCTCTGCACTTCGGTCCAGCCACCGAAGTCGCCCACTGAGGCCAGCTTGAGGTCCTTGAACTGACCGGTGTATTTGGCTTTCACGCCGGGATCCCAAGGACGGTAGAAGTTTTTGGCGACGATCTCCTGTCCTTCGGGGGTATAGAGATATTCGAGGTAGGCTGTGGCCTGATCGCGGGTGTGGTGGCGTTCGACATTGCCGTCGACCACGCTCACCGGAGGTTCTGCCAGAATGCTGACGGAGGGGGTCACGATTTCGTAATCATCGGGATTCTTGTTCTTTACGAGCAGTGCCTCGTTCTCCCAGTTGATCGAGACATCGCCGAGCTTGCGCTCGGTGAAGGCGATCGTCCCCTCACGGGCACCTGCTGGAAGACCGTTTTTGAGGGCATTCGCGTAGATCTTGCCTACGAAGTCGCGGATTTTGGCCTCATCCCCGCCGAACTTTTCCTTGGCGTAGGCCCATGCTGCCAGGAAGTTCCAGCGGGCTCCGCCCCCGGTCTTGGGGTTGGGTGTTATGATGGAGACATCTTCCCTGACGAGATCATCCCAATCCTTGATGTTCTTGGGATTCCCCTTGCGCACGAGCAGGACGACCGTCGAGGTGTAGGGAGAGCTGTTGTGCGGAAGCCGGGACTGCCAGTCCTTCACCACGAGAGGCTTGTCGGGCGAGCCCCCCCTGTCATGAATCGCATCGATATCGGCGGCGAGAGCCAGTGTCGCCACATCCGCGTCGGCACCGTCGATGATGGCGCGTGACTGTTTGCCGGAACCTGCGTGGGAGGTGGAAACATGGACATCCTCCCCGGTCTTCGTTTTCCATTGTTTGGCGAAAGCCTCGTTGAACTCCGCATACAGTTCCCTGGTCGGGTCATAGCTCACGTTCAGAAGTTCCACGGCTGCGTGGAGATGGGCCGTGGCAAGAAGGCCGACCAGCGGGAAAAGGAGTCGATTGGGTTTCATTTCGGTTAAAGGGGTGATCATGAGGCCACAATTATTCACGACTAAGCAAGTCGTTTTACTAAAACTTCCACTGCGGTAGCCCGAAAACAGGCAATCGAACCATGGTTGCCCTTCATTTTGCTTCCGGGATGCATCCTTAACCGTCTTCCGATTCTTTCTTGGACCGGATTCTAGGCCGTCGCGCTCAATGCCGCGCTCCTGATCGTTTCCCTTGTCACGGGGCGATGCGAGAAATGAATCTAAATCCCTGATTCGGGGATAGGGCGGTTTCACGGATTCAGACGCTTCATCAGGGTGGTGAGTACACAATGAGTTACAACGTAAAAACATTAGAAGGTTACAAAGGATCGAATCCAAACGGAGTGAATCGGGAATGGCACCCGTCTTTGCCGTTTGTCTGGAGATCCTCCCGGATCAGCCATCCGAGCTAACTGGGACATCCTGCGGCATGACTAAGATGCGTTCCCACGCACCTTAAGTACATCTTGCCTCGGTCGCTCCCGCACACCTCGCCCTGCCGGGCTGTCCTATCGGACAGGCTATGCCGTGACTCCCGTCACTCGGCGGTCCCAGAGCCTTGGTTGTAACCTTGTAACGATTCTAACGCTTTTAACTCCTCCCTCCCTCTCGGATTCCAATTACTAATGCAGATTTGGGGTGGATCCAGCAGGTCATCCTGCCGAGGGCTAGATTCCTTCCCCGTCGAGTCCCTGGATGCGCTGGAGTTCCTCCGTTCCAACCGGAGATGATTTCATGACATCGGCCAGCGTGGTCCTGTCCATTAGGCCGGCAACAAGGTTTCTGGCTGTTAGCATCACCCTGCGAAACCGGCAGGTAGGCTCCTGTGAACAGCGCTTGTAATCGGTGGCCGAAACGCAGGCGATCGGGGCCAAGTAGCCGTCGAAGTGGCGCACCACCTCTCCCATGGTGATCTTGGAGGGATCCTTGGCCAGTTGGTATCCCCCGCGTTTCCCCGCAGTGCTCACGACCCAGCCCTTCTCCTTGAGATCGAGCATGATGTGCTCCAGGAAGCGCTTGGGAACATCATTGCGTCGAGCCAGTTCCAAAATGGGAATCGGCGGCCCCCCCCGATGCTCCACGAGGGTGAAAAGCGCCCTCAGGGCGTAGTCCGTGCGCATCGATAGCTGCATGGCAGCAGACTATCCACGATCACTCCGGTCGGAAAAGCAGGAAGAAGATACAAGTATTCGAAAGATGCGAGGAAGGAGTATGAAGGCAACGCACACTGCCCCCTAACTCCTAACTTCCATCTTCCGGCTACAATCCCACTCAGATAATGAAATCGATCTCGTCCTGGCTGATCTGGACGGTAACGGTTTCCCTCTTCTGCCCGCTCTTCTTGTCGAGGCGACTCTGGATCTGTTCACCGCGGACAAGCAGGGTGTCGGGGGGAATGCTCTTCATGAGGAAGACATTCGCACCAATCGTGCTGCGGGCACCGATTGTGGTGTCGCCTCCCAGGATAATGCCGTTGGGGTAGATCGTCACGTCGTCCTCCACGCGGGGATGCCGGCGTAGCCCCTTGATGATCGCGCCCTGTTCGTCCTTCTGGAAGCTGCGGGCACCCAGGGTGACGCCGTGATAGAGTTTCACCCGGTTGCCGATGACGCAGGTCTCGCCGATCACGACGCCGGTGCCATGATCGATGAAGAAATGTGATCCGATGGCGGCACCGGGATGGATGTCGATACCCGTGCGGCTGTGGGCCCACTCGGTCATCATACGCGGCAGAAGGGGAACCTCCTCCTTGTAGAGCAGGTGAGCAACCCGCTGGATTGCGACGGCCTCGAGGCCCGGATAGGCAAGAACGATTTCCTCGAGGCTCCTGGCCGCAGGATCCCCCGCATAAGCGGCCTCCACATCTGTCTTGAGAAGGGCCCGTACTCCGGGAATGCCGGCAAAGAATCGTTCGGTGATGGAGGCGGCCTTGACGCGGAGATCGTTCTCGGAAGCGTTTGCTTCGCGAAGACTCACGCTGATGGCCGCCTCGAGCTGATCGGCGATCTTGTCGATGATTTCCTGGGCAGCCTCGGGCAATTCCTCCGAGGAGACCGGCTCATCAGAAAAAAAACCGGGAAAGAGCAGGTGAAGAAGATCCTCGCTCAGCGTGGCAACAGCATTCTTGGAGGGGAGATTTGACCGATCGACATGGTTGATCCCACCGCTCTCCCGATAGGAATCGAGGATCGGTTGCAGCAGATGCTTCCGGGAATTCATCCCGCAGATCCTACCGATTCCAAGGCGCCCGTGCCAGCAGAAGTCCCATCCCGCACCAGTCGGTGATTCCGGCAAAGACAAGTCCTGCCCCGATGAACGCAGAGAGTGCGAAGAAACCCGGATTCACCAGAAAGCCCAAGATCACGCCGAGCAGAACAAGACCGCCTGCGCCGATACGCACCTGTCGCTCGATGCTGATGGCCTTGCGCCCCGTGCCCTCCACGGGAAGACCTTCCAAAGCCCAGGCCTCGGTGCCGCCGCTGACGACATGAACGTTGCGGTGACCTGACTTGAGCAGATGTTCAGCGGCGATGGCGGCACGGCCTCCTTTCTCGCAAAGTACGCAGATGGTGGCATCCTTCGGGAGTTTTTCACCGGCGATGGTGGCTGGAATCGCATCGAGGGGAATATTGCGCGCACCTGCCGCCCTCCTTGCCGAGAACTCGGAGGGTGTGCGGACATCGAGGACTATCACCGCGGCATTCTCCGCGGTGAGATCGCGGGCTTTACGGGGTGTGATGGTCGGTGCCTCGTTGCTCATGGTCTGTGTTTTCCTACCAGATCGTGCAACGCTGCGACGAGGGTGTCGATCTCGTCCGTCGTGTTGTAGAACGCCAGCGAAGGCCGCACGGAGCTCTCGAGTCCGAAGTGACGGATTGCGGGAAGGGCGCAGTGATGGCCCGCACGGACGGCGATGCCCTGCTTGTCGAGATGGGAGGCGATCGTCTCGTTCGGAATCCCGGGGATGACGAAGGAGAGCACGCTTGCCTTGTTGGCCGCGGTTCCGATGGGACGTAGTCCGGGAACGGTGGCGAGTCTCGGCGTCGCGTATTCGAGCAGGGAATGCTCGTAGGAGGCGATGTTCTGGATGCCGATCTTGTGCATGTAATCCAGGGCGGCCCCCAGACCCACTGCTCCGGCGATGTCGGGCGTGCCTGCCTCGAACTTCTCGGGAGCATCCTGGAAGACGGTTCTCTCAAAGGTGACGTCGCGGATCATATGGCCTCCACCCTGCCAGGGAGGAAGGGCCTCGAGGAGGTGTGACTTCGCATAGAGTGCCCCGATACCTGTCGGTCCGAAGACCTTGTGGCCGGAAAACACCAGGAAGTCCGCGTCGAGCACCTGCACGTTGATGGGCAGGTGAGGGGTCGACTGGGCACCGTCCACGAGGACGTGCACGCCGTGCGCATGGGCGATTGCGATGATCTCCTCGACGGGATTAACGGTGCCGAGCGAGTTGGAAACGTGGGCCACCGAGACCAGCTTGGTGCGGGGTCCGATGAGGCGGACGAATTCCTCGAGGATCAACTCGCCGCGGCCATTGATGGGGATGACCTTGATCACTGCGCCGACCTCCTTGGCGAGCATTTGCCAGGGGACGATGTTGGCGTGGTGCTCCAGTTGGGAGAGGATGATTTCGTCTCCCTCGCCGATGAACCGCCGGCCGAAGGTGTTGGCCACGAGGTTGATCGCCTCGGTGGTTCCCCGTGTGAAGACGATCTCCTTAGAGGAGCGAGCGCCGAGGAACCTGGCTACCTTGTCACGGGCTCCCTCAAAGGCCTCGGTGGCCCGCTCCGCGAGCTCGTAGGCGGCGCGGTGGATGTTGCTGTTGTCGTGCTCGTAGAAGTAAGACGTGACATCGATGACGGCACTCGGTTTCTGCGTGGTCGCGGCGTTGTCGAGGAAGATCAGGGGTTTGCCGCTGTTCTTCTCCGAGAGGATAGGGAAATCCCTGCGGATGCGCTCGACGTCGAAGGGGGCCGTGGGAATGACCGACGCACCGGAAGTTCCGGACTTGGGTTCACGGGAAGCCTCCGGAATCGGCTCGTCGATGAAGTAGTAGCTCGGGGTGTGGGAATGGCCGGGCAGGTGGACGGACCGACCTGCAAAGGCTGAAGTCCGATCCACCCGGAGCGAGGAGTTGAGAGCTGGGCCGAGGGGTTCCCCATAGGGAAGTTCGGCACGCTTCGGCTCGGTGTCCTCGGAAACAGTGCCGGGTGACAGGGAGTGAATCGGGGGCGGGTTGAGGGCGCCTTTTGGCCGGGGCTCGCCGTCTTCCAGCGAGAGTTCCGAGGCGGAATCAGGCGGGGCAACGGGCAACTCCCTTCCGGCGAAGGGTGAACCCACGGTGCTGAGATTACCGAAGTCCTGATCCTGGTGGAAGGATGTCTCGAATTGAGGGAGCGGGTGATCCGCCACATCAGCGTTCGGGATGGAAAACCCGTGATCGGGTAGATTGGTGGGAAGCTTCCGGGAGAGCTGTTCCCGGAAGAGGCCCGCGACGAGATCGCTGTGGGCGGTCTCCCCGATCCCGGGGGGCGTGAAGCCCCCGGGGATGACGGGAATCGACTCAGACATACTCGTGGTACTTATTGAGGACAACTCCATCGAGGCTTGCCACCGCGTCCTCTGCCAGCACGGCGAGTGAGAAATAGCGGGTCACCAGATGGGAGGCGATGGAGTTGTCGCTCGTGCCGCTGTAGCGCACCGAGAGGCCGGGTTCGACTTCGCCGGCGACACCGACCTTCTGGAGACCGACCACGCCGCGCTTATCCTCACCGACGCGCAGCAGGAGGAAGCGGGTGGTGCCGTCCTTGGCGATCGGGAGCTTGTTGGACGGGATGAGGGGAACGCCGCGCCAAGTGATGAAGGGCGATCCGAAGAGATGAACAACCACGGGGGGAACGCCGCGGCGGGTGGCTTCCCGTCCGAAGGCGGTGATGGCCTTGGGATGAGCAAGGAAGAAAGCGGGCTTTTTCCAGATCAGGCCCAGTAATTCGTCAAGGTCATCGGGTGTGGGCGCACCTTTGCGGGTCTTGATGCGGTAATCGTTTGAAACCTTGTTGAGAAGACCGAAGTCGGTGTTGTTGATGATCTCGTGTTCCTCACGCTCCTTCACAGCCTCAACGGTGAGGCGGACCTGCTCGCGGAGCTGGTCGATCTTGTTGCTGTAGAGGTCGGTGATGCGCGTGTGGGTGTGGAGGACCGTGGTGATCGCGCTCAGCTCGATTTCCTGGGGATCCTCCTCATAGTCGACATAGGTCGTCGGGAGTTCGTTTTCGCCGCCGCCGACGGTCGCGAGTTCCGGGAGAAGGGCGCCTCCCTTGCCCTTCTTGTCGATGACGCGGTTGATGCGGTAGGCGCCGCCGTCAACATTCACGTAGGGTAGCAGATTCAGGAGCCAACGGGGGGTGATATAGTCCCACTGGGGGATCGTGACGGTGGCGGTGGAGAGTTGGCGGGCCGCAATGGGACCGAGACTCAGGATGTTTTTGGTGCTCATGATGATGTGGGTATGGTTTTTACGAATTGAGGGTTATAGGGAATCTGGTGTGCCGGGGTGGAAATCAGAGGCAGGGTAGCGCCCTCTGTCTGACAGCAGGGAGCGTTCTTTGCTATCCACTATGAAAAGATATCATGCCATGAAACGGATCATCGAGGATTTCGTAACAGCCATAAAACGACCACATTCATCGTCCAAAGTTCCAAAAAAAGGATCATGGGATTTCAGTTTGAAAATTGATTCCCGGACAACGCGGAGGAATTTTTTTCTGTCGAAGATTCCTGCTCAAGCGGGTGAAGCGACCGTATCGAGGAGACGACAAAGAAAGTCCCCGTTCGTCACGTTAGCGTCACGTTTCGGGGTGGTTACGGTTTCCACCGAAGCTGCGAGAATGCTCAGCATGAGGGCTGAAAGAAGGGTTCTTCCCAAGTGGATTGGTCGTTTCCGGTTGGATGCATGCATGACCTCTTTCTATCACGACCAATATGATCGTCAATAAAATGAAGAAAGAACTTTTCGGACGGGAACCACGACTCGGGGATTCCCACGAGGGATTCTTTGCTGAGCAAACGGCGGGTCCCTAAAAGAACCACTTGCTGCTGGCTCCTATGACCGTGACATTGGGTACGGAGCCATTCCCTGCGGGATTAATGATGAATTCCACGAAGGGTTTGAGGTTAGCCCACTTTGTCAACTGGATGTCGTAGCAGGCCTCGATGATCTGTGTACTCGTGAAGTGGGGCTGGTAGGCGTACGCATTTTGGAGCGGTTGGTTGGATGTCCCATTGTTGACCGCGCCTGTTTTTGCATTGACCGGGCTATACTGCGTGGGTCCGTTGGGAACGACCGCGTTGTAAGTGCTACCGTAGTCGTTCTGTAGGGCCTGATTCTGACCATCAATCCACTGGTTGTACTCTCCGCTGTAGAAGGCACTTCCCACGCAGAGCGCGATCATGTCATTGTCACGCATAGGGATAAGCCCCTTGTAGGCAAGACCCGTGTGGAAATAAAGCGGCACCTGGCAGTTATTGGGAGGTGTGAAATTCATCATGCTGAAAGAATAAAGCCCCTGCTTTGAGACCGAGGCATGCATGGAGACCTGGTCATCCTGATAGTTATGACCCTTCTCCGCATAGAGTTGCTGGTCAAGCTGTGCATAGAAGCCATAGACGACGGAGGTTTGGGTTGTCGGAATGGGTTTGCGGGTGGGAGAATTCGCCGAGGTTGTTCCCGATGCGCTGGTCGTGAAGGCAAAGGGGGTGAACTGAGAGCTGGCATTGCCCCAGATGTAGTTACCGATCGCATACTTGCCCTCGAGTCGATCACTTCCCCACTTGGGCTCCCATCCCATCTCGGTGACGCTGAAGAGTCCGTTCTGCGAGTATTGGCCGCCGCTACCCTGATCGTAGGGGCTTGAGGTGTAGTATCGGGGTGCCGAGACGACCTGCCCTGCGGAATTGGTGTAGGTGCTCTTATTATTTGAGGTCACGTACTTGGGTTGGTCCGGTCTTTTGCCAATGTTCTGGGTGTTCGGATTGAACTGAGGCGATCCTGCCATTCCTCCGAAGCCATGGTTGTTGGCTCCCACGGTGCTGGGTACCCAACCGAGATTTTGCTTGGCGCCCGGGATCTGTTGTCCGTTCCCACCCACGACCGGCGTGACCTGTCCTGAACCGCGGAACTGTCCTTTGTAACTGGCTGGTACGGAGGTGTAGGGATAAACGCTTGTCGCCGAGAATTGGGTCTGAGTGGGGCCGCCCATGTTGGAATTGGCGGCATAGAGTCCAGACTGGATGTAGACATTGCGAAGGGGTTTGACCCTCAGGGTGCCTCCCCATGCGCCAAAGGTGTTGCCCCAGGGCACCGGACTGTTCTTGTAATAGTAGACGGAGGTGCCCGATGCATTTATGACCGGGATGCCCGGCCCGACATTCGCCCCGATGCCCTTGCTCGTTGTGATCGCCTGATTCTCGAAAATCTTGGAGAGCGGCTGCTGGAGGAATTGCTCGTAGGGATTCTCCCAGCCGAGGTTGAAGTACAGGGCTTTGTTTTTGGAGGTGTATTCGATCATCTGCACGAGGTTCCAGAGATCCGCTCCGTTGGGCATGTTGCTCGGAGCAATGAAATTGGGGGTTCCGGCCGCCCAACGCGGATTGCCACCCGCCCGATAGCGCCAGTAGGAAACCAGTCCCCATCCCTTCAGCCCAGGAAGGATCGCCTCGGGCTCCCAAGTGAAGCGGATCTTCATGTCAAAGCACCAATTGCTGGTGGGTTGGTTGGGAAGTCCTCCCGAAGTCTGGCCAAAGTAGGCTTCCTTCATGTCCCCTTTGAGTTTCCATCCGTAGGTTTTGAGAGGTGGCTCCAAGCCGAACCATTTCCAGGTTGCTCCATCTTTCTGTGTCAGCCAGGAGACTAGAAAGGAGTCCGCATCATGATTTCCTTGCCCCGATTCGACGGCGCGGATCGATTGCGCGGAAAATCCCGCAAAGAAAAGGACCGTCAGAACGACGGCGGTGAGCCTGCCCTGTCCGGTATCCGGGGGACTTTCCTGATGAGATCGGGGCGATACCTGTGACCGGTGCCTTGGCATGGAAAGACTCGGACTTGTTTGAGTAAAAGGGGCAGCGAGACTGGGATTGCGAGCCTGCGACTCATGCCTGCAGGAAGATCAGATCGCGAAGTCCTTGTATTCGGGACGTGCCGCCTCAATGGGAGGGAGGAGCATCCCAGCACCCACCGTAGCATTGGTGCCCGGCTCGATCAGGATGAAGGAACCGGTGAGGCGGTTGGTGCCGTAGCCGTCGTAGACAAGCGGTTTTGCAGTCTTGATCCGGACTTCGCCGAGGTCATTCATTGAGAGTTCCGCCACCTCGGTTTCCTTGTCAAAAGTCGAGATATTGATCCTGTCCTCGATTGCGGTGACGGCCGCCTTGACTGTCTGCGTGGTGTGCTTGAGCAGGAACTGGCGTCCCGCAGTCAGGGGACGCGGTGCCATCCAGCAGATCTTGGCATGGAGTTCGTTGGAAGCACCGGGAAGATCGGACGCATCGACAATCACGTCGCCGCGGCTGATATCAAGGTCATGCTCCAGCACAAGGGTGACCGACTGCGGACTGAAGGCCTCCTCAAGGGGTCCGTCAATGGTCCAGATCTGCTTCACGGTGGAGGTGAAGCCGCTTGGGAGCACCATGACCTTCTGTCCTACCTTTACAACGCCGCCGGAGACCTGGCCGCTGAGACCGCGGAAATCATGAAGCGAATGATCGGTGGGGTTGTTGGGACGGTTCACCCATTGCACCGGGAAGCGGAAGTTCGTCAGGTTCCAGTCGCTGGCGATGTGGACCGTCTCGAGATGCCCGAGCAGAGTCGGGCCGGGATACCATGGCGTATGGGGCGACGCGGTGACGATGTTGTCGCCATTCAAGGCGCTTACCGGGATGAACTTGACGTCCTTGATGTCCAGACGAGGGAGGAATTCCTCAAACTGATCCTGAATCTCGAGGAATCGCTCGTGACTCCAGTCCACGAGATCCATCTTGTTGATGGCCACGACGAGGTGAGGAATACGGAGCAGGGAAGCGATGATTGCATGACGGCGACTCTGCTCGATGACTCCTTGGCGGGCATCGATGAGGATGATCGAAAGATTCGCTGTCGAGGCGCCGGTGACCATGTTGCGCGTGTACTGCACGTGCCCCGGGGTGTCGGCGATGATGAACTTGCGGCGGGGTGTGGCGAAGTAGCGGTAGGCGACATCGATTGTGATGCCCTGCTCGCGCTCGGCGCGGAGTCCGTCGGTCAGGTTGGCCAGATTGATCTGCCCGCCGCCGGTGATGTCGGCGGAGCGCTCCAGCGCCTCGATCTGATCCTCCATAAGCGACTTGGAATCGTAGAGAAGGCGTCCGATCAGCGTCGACTTGCCGTCGTCGACGGATCCGCAGGTATTGAAGCGGAGAAGATCTACCGGATGGGAGAGGGTGGACATGGTTGAAGAGTTAAAAGGGTTGAAGCGTTAAAAAGTGGGGAAGAGCTAACGTGAAGAGGTGGTGAAATTAAGAAAATGTCTGTTCTTCCTTTGTAACGTTTTAACTCTTCACTGTTTTAACTTCTTAAAAGTAACCGGCTTTTTTACGGTCCTCCATTGCGGCCTCGGAGACCTTGTCGTCGGCTCGGGAACCGCGTTCGGTGACGCGGGCGGCCGCGATCTCTGCGATGATGTCATCAACGGTCGTTGCAGGGGATTCCACGCAGCCCGTGGAGATGATGTCGCCGATGGTGCGGACGCGGACGATGAGATCCTTGACCTCCTCGGTGGCCTTGGGTGGCAGGAGCTCCGTGTAGGGCTGCCACTGGCCGTGGCGACGGACGCACTTGCGGGGATGGCTGAAATAGATCGAGGGGACCTCAAGCTTCTCGCGCTTGATGTATTCCCAGACATCCATCTCGGTCCAGTTGGAGAGGGGGAAGACGCGCATATTCTCCCCGGGATTGAGGCGGCCGTTATAGAGGTTCCAGATCTCGGGCCGCTGGTTCTTGGGATCCCACTGGCCGAAACTGTCGCGGAAGCTGAAGAAGCGCTCTTTGGCGCGGGCCTTCTCCTCGTCACGGCGAGCGCCGCCGATGCAGGCGTCGAATCGGAACTCCTCGATGGCGGCCAGTAGGACGGGGATCTGGAGTTGATTGCGGCTGATCTGTCCGGGAGCTTGAACGGCAAGGCCCTTCTCCAGAGCCTCATCCACGGTTCGGATGATCAGCTTGGCTCCGAGTTCCTTTGCGCGGCGGTCGCGGAACTCCAGCAACTCGGGAAACTCGTGGCCGGTCGCCACATTCAGGAACGGCATCGGAATGTCCGAAGGGCGGAAGGCCTTTTCCGCAAGGCGGAGGAGACAGATCGAGTCCTTGCCTCCGGAGAAGAGAATCGCAGGGAGCTCAAACTCCGAAGCAACCTCGCGCATGATGTGGATGGCCTCGGTTTCGAGGTAATCCAAGTGATCAAGATGATACGATTTCATTAGCAGAGAGTTAAAAGGGTGAAGCGTTAAAAGAGTTAAAAAGTATTAGCCCTCAAGATCCGATGGGAACTCCTGAACCCGTGAGGAGTGTTCGATGCGTCCCCGAAGGTATCGTATGTATCCGTTCAGGATGCTATGAACATTCCATGCTTTATCTTTCAAAGCATCAGCTTCGGACTTCTGCAGATACGACTCATCGTCGCAAACGTTGAGTTGATCGATCAGTTCTTCTAAAGATCCTCGGGAATTGAGTAGAAACCTGATTTGATCCGGGAAGTGATAGCGACCGTGCCCTTCCGCGATGTTGCTAGTAAGCGAGACCGCCGCCCTCCGCATCTGGTTGGCCAAACCGAATTTCTCAAAATCCGGAAGCGTTTGAGCAATTTTGTAGATCTCAATACGGAAAGCACGCGACTGCTGGTAAACTTCGAGATTTTCAAATGTCCGGAAAACAGCGGGGGTAACGATCTCTTCGGAAGGCTGTTTTTTGGGCGCAGTCATGCCTTTTTAACGCTTTAACCTTTTAACGCTTCAACCTTCTCTGCGCCCCAGCTTGCATGAAGTCCGCATTCGCGCTTCTCGTCGGCCTTGGCCGGGTCAAAGTAGTCCCACTCGTTGGGGAGCTTGTGCTCGGAGAGGTATGATTCCAGCTCCGCATCGGAGAGGCGAAAGACGGGGCTGACCTTGATGGAACCGAAATTCGAGTCATCCGAAACGACGTCAAGACCGGCGCGATTCGGGTTCTGAACCTTGCGGAGGGCCGTGATCCAGACGGCTGGAGCAAGCTCCTTCATGCCGCGTTGGAAGGGTTCCAGCTTCATGACGGCGCTGAATTTCTTGAGGGCTTCCTCGTTCTCTGGCGTCGGAACGGGGCCCTCCACGGCATCGCGGTGAGCCGGGGTGACCTTCGGGAGGTAGGCCTGGAGATTCAGACCGAGGAGCTTTTTCAATTCCTCGGCATGGCGGTAGGTCGCGGGGCGGTTGTAACCGTGATCGACCCAGAGCACAGGGATATCGGCTTTGGCCTGCGTCGCCAGATGGAGAACGACGGCTTCAAAGGGACGGAAGTTCGTCGAGACGATGACTGGGCCGCCGAGTTTCGCGGCGAGATCCACCGCCCAGCGGGTAATCTCCAGTGGTGATTTGCCACTGAGCTCCGCGTTCCAGGATGAGAGTTGTTCTTGAGAAGCCGCCACGGTCCTAAAATCAGGCGACCTGAGTTCCCACGCTGTGGAAGGTGGCGTCGGCCGGCAGGATCTCGCGGTCGCAGAAATCACCGAAGCCTTCGCCCTCATTGCGCTCCTTGGAGTAGCGCTTGATGATTGGGGCGAGTCTGGCCACGGCGTCGTCGATCGTGATGCTGGGTGAGAAGAGGCGGTTGAGTCTGGTGCCGTTGTACTTAGCTCCAAGGTAGAGCGCATACTTGCCTGGGGCCTTGCCCACAAAGCCGATCTCGGCGAGGTAGGGGCGGCAGCAGCCATTGGGGCAACCGGTGATGCGGAGGCTGATCGCGTCGTCGCGCAGTCCCGCCTCGTCGAGGACGGTCTCGAACTTTCCAAGAATCGAGGGGAGGTCGCGCTCGCTCTCGGCGAGGGCGAGTCCGCAGGTGGGCAGTGCCACGCAGGAGAGGGCGTTGAGGCGGAGGCCGGAGCGGTCATTTTCATGCGAGAGCCCGTGCTTCTCGAGGATGGCGTTGATCTCGGCCTTCTTGGCGGCGGTGACGCCGGAGATGGTGACATTCTGCGAGGGGGTGAGACGGAAGTCCCCCTCGTGGATCTCGGCGATCTCGCGCAGAGCGCTCTTCATCGGCCATCCCGGGACATCCTTGATGCGTCCGCTCAGGATATGGAGTCCGTAAAACCAGGTGCCGTCGGTGCATTCATGCCAACCGAAGGGATCCTCGATCGTGGTGAAGTGGAAGGGACGTGCAGGCTCGAGTTGGAAGCTGATGCGCTTCTGCACCTCGCCGCGGAACCACTCGATACCGCGGTCCTGGATCGTGTACTTGAGGCGGGCGTGCTTTCGGTTGGTGCGGTCGCCGAAGTCGCGCTGAGTCGTGAGGACGGCGGCACCGACCTCGTTGACCTTATCAGAGGGAATGAAGCCGAGGAGATCGGCCAGACGGGGGAAGGTCTCCGCATTGCCATGGCTCATGCCGAGGCCTCCGCCGACGGTCACGTTGTACCCTACGAGCTTGCCGTTCTCGACGATTGCGATGTAGCCGAGATCCTGGGAGAAGACGTCGACGTCGTTGGAGGGGGGGATGGCAAAGCCGGTCTTGAACTTGCGGGGAAGGTAGGTGTCGCCGTACATCGGCTCGACCTCGGGCTCGCCGCCGGCCACGAGTTCCTCGTCGAGGTAGATCTCGTGGTAGGCTCGGGTCTTGGGAAGGGCATAGTTACTCCAGTCGGCCGCGTGCTTGTAGACTTGCTCCAGAATCTCGGAGCGCTCGGGGTTCGGCGGGGCCATCACGTTGCGGTTCACGTCGCCGCAGGCCGCAATCGAGTCGAGCAGGACTTGGTGCATCCCCTTGATGAGTTTCTTGATATTGCCCTTCAGGACCCCGTGGAACTGGAAGGTCTGGCGCGTCGTCAGTCGCAGCGAGGGGGAGGCGATCTCGTTGGCGAGATTGTCGAGGACGATCCACTGCTTGGCTGTGGCCTTGCCACCAGCGAGTCGGACGCGGCACATGAAGGCGAATGCCTTTTCTTTCCCTTCTTTCTTCAGGGCGTTCCGTAGATCGCGGTCATCCTGCATGTAGAGTCCGTGAAACTTGGAAAGTTGATTGCTCTCCTCGGAGATGTTTCCTGTGGAGGTGTCTGCCAAGTCGGCGGCGATGTTGCCACGCAGATGGCGCGAGTTGATCTTGAAGGTCTCGTTGGCAACGAGGGGTTTGGCGGATGGGTCGGTGCTCATAATAAATAACGACTGAATAGATCGTCTGTATGTGGTTTCTGAAGGAGTTTTTAAAGTGTAGGAAGAGATACTAAAGCAAGTTTCAAAAGAGAAAGACGTTTATTTTATCCTGATTGCTCTCAGAGACGAGAAAAATTAGAGAAAAACTCCAAATAAAACGATTATAAAGGTCGTTTATCTAAGCTCTTGGATGAGCCGCATCATAGGCCCGCTTCAGACGCTCTGTGCTCACGTGCGTGTAGATCTGGGTCGTCGCCAGGCTGGCATGACCTAGTAGGGACTGGACGCTACGGAGATCTGCCCCGTTATCAAGCAAATGGGTGGCAAAGGAATGCCTCAACTTATGGGGGCTGAGCGTGGAGGGAAGGCCGGCCTCGCGAACGTAGTTCTTGAGCAGCAGCCAGATCGAGCGGTGACCGAGGCGCTTGCGACTCTTGTTCAAAAACAGGGGGCCGGACTGCACATTGGCCTCGCTGCGGTAGCGGGAGATCGCTTCCAGCGCGAGGGCGCCAACGGGAACGATCCGCTCACGCGATCCCTTGCCCATGACCCTCACGGTCTCCCCGATCGGATCGAGATCCTTCACATCGAGTGAGGCGAGTTCCGCCAGACGGAGTCCCGAGGAGTAAAAGAGCTCGAGGATCGCCGCATCCCGAGACGCCATCCATGGGGTGGCCTGCTTTGATTTCTCGCGGGCCTTTGGTTTCTCCATCAGGGTGTTCACCTGCGGAATCGTCAGGAATTGCGGCAGCTTCTTCTCAAGCTTGGGCAGGGAAATAAGCTTCAGGACGTTGGAGGGAACGGCGTTCTGCTCGGTCAGATGATTATAAAAGCTCCGTAGGGCAGCGAATTGCAGGCGGATCGTGGCGCGGGAACGGCCCTTCTTCATCAGGTCGAATAGATAAGCTCGGAAATGGTCGGCGGTTGCTGCGGGCCACTCCACTCCGGGATTGAAGGCGCGGAACGCCTCGAGTGACTGGCGGTAAGCGCGCAGTGTCTGGGGGGAGTAGTTCTTGCCGTCACCGAGATGATCCAGGAACCCGTCGACGAGGGGATCGTCAGGAGGATCGTCTGGCAAAGGATCAGACTCCTTGTGTTGTGCGGGCTTGCGGCTCACGGGAACATCTTGGTGCTTTGCTTATCACTGCTCAAGAGGCAGTCGCTGGAAATGGGTCTTTTCACGGAATAGGTGGCCGATACCTTGTGATCCATGGAAGCTACTGACGCCTATTCACGGACTCTCGGACTCATTGTTCATATTGCCGACGGAATCGGGGTGGCCGTGCTGGTGGCGGGTCTTTTTCTGGCCGCCATTCTGGCGCTCAGGACCTGGAAAAATTCGGGCGATGGATCGAAGGCCTACACCGTCCTCCGCCGCACGCTGGGCGGTGCCATTCTGGCGGGACTCGAGGTGCTGGTTGCCGGGGATCTCATCCGAACCGTGGCGGTCGACCCGACGTTGAACAACGTTCTGATCCTCGGACTCATTGTCCTGATCCGTACCTTCCTCTCCTTCTCGCTCGAGATCGAAATCGAGGGAACTCTTCCGTGGAAGCGAGCCCTTACCCAAACGGGTGCCTCGGTGATTGCTGACGCAGTGAAGAAGTCGGAAGATTAGTGATGTCTTTCCGAGAGGTTGAAAGTTCGGATGCCGGGTAGTTATTGAGGTAGGTGATGCTTGGGGCGCTTGACAGCGTGGCGTAGTAAGTCGAATCTTACTTCATGCTTACCAAGGTTTCAGTCAAAGGACAGACGGTGATCCCTAGCCCCATCCGAGAGTTGGCTCGGATCAAGACCGGGGATCAACTGGATGTTGGTTACTCGGGTGGGCTCATCGTCATGCGGAAGCGTCAGCCTCTCACCCCTTCGCGAGTGAGGTCTCTCCTGCTGGCGGGGGGGAATCTCCCCCAAATCACGGCCAACGAAGAAAGGAACGTGTCCAAAGCCATCGAAAGAGTCCGTCGTCGTGCCAAAGCTTCCTAGTCCGAGAGTTGTTTTCGACACGAACGTTGTTGTAAGCGCCTCGTTTTGGAAGGGTGTGCCTTTCCTTTGTCTTGCCGCATGGGCCGAGGGGAAGTGCTTGGCGGTAATCAGTCCCCAGATTTTGGCCGAATACCATGAAACCATGGAGGAGTTGCGGGCCGACTATCCAAGGAACACTCCTGTGGACTGGGCCACGGCATTGGGTGAAGCTGCCGAATTGGTCTTCCCCACCCATCGGGCCACGGGCGCAACTACCGATCCTGATGATGAGAAAATCCTAGAAGCTGCGCTCGCCGCCGAAGTCGACTTTATCGTTAGTGGTGATAAAAAACACCTTCTAGCTCTCAAGGAGTACGAGGGGATTCCGATCCTAAGCCCTGCGGAGTTTTTGAGGAAAGTGAGCTGTTTGCCACAGTAGTCCTAAGATGCGCAGTCAAATCCCCTGAGTAGTAGGAGTTTCAAGGGTCCAGACCTTTGATCCAAATCCCAAAGGATCGGGAGTTTTGGATGCGGAGCCAGAAACGCGAGTGCAGCTGTAGTAGAGCTACTGCAAGCGAGCGGTGACGCCGCTCCGCGCCAAAAGCTCCAGCTATTTAGAGATCGTCGTCGTCAGAGCTTGATCCCTTTGTCACACCGCGCAACTTGGCCTCGATGAAGGCATCGATGTCACCATCCATGACCTCCTGAACATTGCCTGTCTGGACCCCGGTCCGGTGGTCCTTGACCATTTGGTAGGGCTGGAAGACGTAGGAGCGGATCTGGCTACCCCAGGCGATTTCGCCCTTCTCGCCGTACTGGCGATCGATCTCAGCTCGCTTCTTGTCCGCCTCAAGCTGGTAGAGCTTGGCCTTGAGCATCTGGAGAGCGAGTTCGCCATTGCGTCCCTGGCTGCGCTCGGCCTGGCAAGCCACCACGATGCCGGAGGGAACGTGACGGAGTCGGACGGCGGTCTCGACCTTGTTGACGTTCTGACCGCCCTTGCCGCCAGACCGGTAGGTGGAGCGCTCGATGTCGGCAGGGTTGATCTCGATCGGGGCGTCCTTGATCTCCGGAGTGACATCGAGGCTGGCGAAGGAGGTGTGACGCCGCTTGGCAGAGTCGAACGGGGAGATGCGGACGAGTCGGTGAACGCCGCGTTCGGCCTGCAGGAAGCCGTAGGCAAACTCACCCTTCACCTCGAGGGTGACGGACTTGATGCCGGCCTCTTCCCCCTCCTGGATGTCGACCACGGAGGAGGTGAAGCCGCTGCGCTCGATCCAGCGCTTGTACATGCGCATGAGCATGTCGGCCCAATCGCATGACTCGGTTCCTCCGGCTCCCGAATTGATGGTCAGGTAGGCGTTGGCCTTGTCGAACTCCCCGGAGAGAAGCTGCTGCAGTTCGAACTTCTCGATCTCCGTGGAAAGGGAGTGAAATTCCTTGGCGACTTCAGACGAGGCTTGGGCTTTGGACGATGGATCGGGCTCCTCGAGGGCCATTTCCTTGAGGATCTCAAGATCGCCGACGCGCAACTCGAGTTGGGCGAGGGGGCCGAGCTTGGCCTTGATCGAGGAGACGCGCTCCATGTCCTTTTGGGCTGACTCGCGGTTATCCCAGAAGCCCGGCTCGGCCATGCGGGCCTCGATGCCCGAGAGTTCGGAGGCTAATGCGGGCGCGTCAAAGAAACCTCCTGAGCGAGCCGAGACGGTCGGCAAGCCCGGAGGCATCCAAAGTAGAAAGGTCGATTTGAGATTCAGCGGACATTGAAAGAAGCTAAAATAATCAGGAAATCAGGAAATCAGGAGCAGAATCATGCACGGTAAGTGTAGTGGGCGTCATGGCAAAATCTGATGACACGACGAGTGGGACATCACCCGCATAAATTTTTCCTGATAAAATCAGGCTTCCGAATCCGCAGAGGATCCTCTTTAGGAACGCGGTTGGAGGTTGCCCAATCGGAAAATCGTTTCCCCATCCTTCATCAGATCCAGTTTGTCGCGAGCGATGAACTCGAGGTACTGGGGATCCGTCTGAAGAAGCTTCACTTCCTGTTCGTGATCCGTGCTTTTCTTTTTAAGATCGGCCAGGCGCTCCTGCTGGGAGGCCAGATCCTTCTTCATGGAGACAAGTCGCGCCCACTCGGGATAGAAGGTGAAACCCAGGGTCACTAGTCCCGCCGCGATGATCAGAGCCCACATCACGCGCATTGCGACGGGGAGAAACTCCCCGCCGGAACGACGGCGGATATTCGGCTGATGCATCGCGGTAATCGAAGCCATTAGGACGCTTTTAGCATCTCAGCTTGCCGCCGTAAACAGCATCTTCACCGAGTTGCTCCTCAATCCGAAGCAGCTGGTTGTACTTGGCGACGCGGTCGGTGCGGCAGAGGGAGCCCGTTTTGATCTGGCCGGCGTTAGTGGCGACGGCAATGTCGGAGATCGTCGTGTCCTCGGTCTCGCCGGAGCGGTGGCTGATGACGGCGGTGTAGCGGTTTTCCTTGGCAAGTTCGACGGCGTCGAAGGTTTCGGTGAGGGAGCCGATCTGGTTCACCTTCACGAGGATCGAGTTGGCGACGCCCTTCTCGATGCCCTTGCGCAGGAAGTCGACGTTGGTCACGAAGAGATCGTCACCCACGAGCTGCACTTTGTCTCCAAGGGCCTCGGTGAGGAGCTTCCAGGTCGCCCAGTCGTTCTCTGCGCAGCCGTCCTCGATCGAGATGATCGGGTACTTGGCGCAGAGCTTTTTGTAGAAGGCGACGAGTTCAGCGCCGGTGCGGACGCTGCCGTCGGACTTCTTGAAGACATACTTCTTCTTGGCGGCGTCATAGAATTCGCTCGAGGCCACGTCGAGGGCGATGGCGATCTGGTCGCCGAACTTGTAACCGGCCTTCTTCACCGCGAGAGCGATGGAGTCGAGCGCATCCTCCGCACCCTTCAGCTTGGGAGCAAAGCCGCCCTCGTCACCGATGGCGGTAGAGAGGCCACGGTCCTTGAGGACTCCCTTGAGGGCGTGAAAGATCTCGGTGCCGGCGCGCAGCGCCTCGGAAAACGTGGGAAGACCCTTGGGGACGATCATGAACTCCTGGAAGTCGATCGGGGCATCCGAGTGGGCGCCACCGTTGAGAATATTCATCATCGGGACCGGCAGCACTTTGGCGTTGGGGCCGCCGAGGTATTTGTAGAGAGGGAGGCCCACTTGGGCGGCGGCGGCGCGGGCGACGGCCATGGAAACGCCGAGGATGGCGTTGGCACCGAGCTTCTTCTTGGTCGGGGTGCCGTCGATCTCAAGCATGAGCTTGTCGATGGTGATCTGGTCGAGGGCATTGTAGCCGACGAGTTCGGGGGCGATGTGATCAATGACGTTGCGGACGGCCTTGCTCACACCCTTGCCGAGGTAGCGGGTCTTCACCCCGTCACGCAGTTCGACCGCCTCGTGCTCACCGGTGGATGCGCCGCTCGGAACGGCGGTACGGCCCACGGCGCCACCCGCCAGATGGACGTCGGCCTCGAGGGTGGGATTGCCGCGGGAATCAAGGATCTCGCGGGCGTGGATGGCTGTGATGGTGGTGTCGTTCATAGTTTTTGGGATCTAGGATCTAGGATTTGGGAGTTAGGTTCTGAATCAGTTAAGAAGCAAGTTTCGTGCTAGGCGCTGACTTTGCCCAGGGCATCGATGTCGGTGAACGGGGCAATCGAGGCGATCTTCATGGAGCGCATCCCCTTGCCATCGTGGGGAAGTTCGATGATCTCGCCTGACTTTTTGCCGAGCAGGGCCTTGCCGATACCCGCCAGATAGGAGACCCAGCCCTTCTCGGGAACACTGTCCCAGGCACCCAGGATGCTGTAGGTCTCGCTGGCTCCACCGGAGGGGGGCTCCAGGGTGACGACCGTTCCAATCGAGACCTGGGTCGTGTCGGCGTTCTCGAAATTCGTGCCGCGCGCATTGCCGAGCATGAGTTCCAATTCGCCCTTCTGGCGGTTGAGCACGGCCTGCTGCTCCTTTGCGGACTTGAACTCGAAGTTCTCGCGCAGATCGCCATAGGAACGGGCCGTCGCGATGTCACGGATGTTTTGCGGGATGAGGACCTTCTCGATGTGCTCGAGTTCTTCCTTGCGGCGCTGGAGGCTGGCCCACGAGACCACGAGGCTTTCACCCTTCTTTTCCACGGGTGCGTCGTGATCCCCGGTAACGAGGGATTCGAGCTCGGGATGCACCTTCAGGATGCGGGCGAGCAGGGAGCGGCGGTTCAGGTCGGCGAAGACGGGGCTGAGCATCACCTTGCGGATGGCTTGGCGAGCGGAATCACGCTCCGCCTTGCCGAGCAGGTCGGCCACGAGTTCCTTGTCCTCGAAAAGATACTCCTCGAGGCGCTTGCTCTTGATGTCGGCGTGGAGGTCGGCCTCCATGGCGGCGAGGATCGCTGCAAAGAGCTCCTCGTCGATAAGCTCGGGCAGGGTCTTCGCACGCTCCTTGCAAAGCCAGAGAAGGAAATCGCTCGAGGCAGAGCGCTCACGGATGAGCCTGCGGGTGTTGTCGGCGAAGGCATCGCGCTTCCCATGGGAGGAGAAGAGCTTGAAGGTTTCACCGCTGAGACGGGGCTCCGAGGTGCGCAGGAGCTTGAGCGCACGATCCTCCCAGTCGGAGGGGAAAGCCTCGGGGAAAGCCTCCAGCACCTTGGCATACTTGGCGGCGGGAATCTCGCCGAAGATCTCCCCGAGTTTTGATGGGGAACCCGTGAGAAACGAGGCGATGGTCGCCGCCTCGGGACCCGGCTTGAGGGCATCATGGCGCGAGCAGATCTCATCGCGGATGACGAGAAGCTCGATTGCCTTGGCCAAGTGGACCTTGCCGCCGCGTTTGGCGGCCTCCTCAACCTCGGTGGCAAGGGCGCGGAGCTCCTCCACTTCCTTGGCAAAGTCGTTCAGGGACTTCATCGCGGTGTCGAGCGCGGAGACCTGGTCCTTGGGATGACGGGCCTCACGGAACTGGCCGATGAGGCGTTCATGGGGGTTCTGGGCCGTTTCCTGGAGAACGATCGGATCCCCCTTTTTCGCGGGGATGAGGAAATGGCCGTCGGTCTTGAGCTTCTTCTTGGCGCTGTCGAACCACTTCTTGAAGCCGGCCGCATCAAAGACCGCTGGGACGAGTGTTGCCGCGATCTCGTCTGCGGTCGCTTTGCCGCCGTGGTCGGCAAGGATCGAGCGGATGAGGCCCACGGGATCGGAGGAGGCCTGCTCCTTCACGGCGGCCGCGTCGTTTGCGGTGCGGGCGAGGATATGCTCGCCAGGGATGAAGGTCAGTGTTTCGGCCGCATACTGAAGCTGCATCGGGTGACCTTTTTTCGATCCGAAATCGATCGTGATCTGACCGGTGATGAGTTCCCAGGCGGCGATTTTTCCGAATCCCCAGCTGCGGTGGGTGACGAAGGCGCCGGGCGTGAGTTTCTGGAGGGCTTCGGCGTGGGCGGCAGTGATCTTGCCGGCTTCGATATAGGGATTCAGGTCTTCGCTCATGAGTGCGCGGATCCTAGGGGCCCGCGCGCTGTAAGAGAAGAAGATAAGAGGATTCGGTCAGGATTCAGCCAGATGTGCACAAAGAGCGGTGCGATCGGCAAGATGGATGAGGGTGCCCTCAGATGAGAGAAGGCCGAACCCTTCGCCATAGGAGGGCCCGTTCACCACACAGGCGTTGGCGGCGCAGGCTGAGATCTGGGCGTGCCCGGCTGCCAAGGCTGTTTCCTTGTTACACGAGGCCTCAAATTTCCATCCCGTGATCCGTGCGTCGGGAAACCATGAGCGCATGTTCGGCAGGAGTTTCGGGGTCGGCTCGAGTGTCAGCGTCAGGGCTCCCTCCTTGGTGGGGATCTTGCCTGTGCCAGCGCCGGGTAGATAAAAGTCACTCACTGCAGCGGCGTGATAGACGGCATCGATCCGCGTTTCGCCCGCGAGCTTTTCCAGGGCCTGTCGGAGATCTTCTGTCGTGGTGAAGGGGATCAACCGGATCTTGTCGTGGGCCAGCGGGATAGGGGATGCCGTCGCTCCAGTCCCACGCAGGGCAATGACCTGATGTCCCCGCGCGGCAAGGGTCTCTGCAAGCAAGGTGCCGAGTTCCCCCGTTGAGCGGTTGCTGATCAACCGCATGGCATCGAGTGGTTCCTGGGTCGGGCCGATGGTGACAAGAACAGTCATGAGAGAAGGGCTTACAGATAGCGTTTCGTTTCTTTCAGGGCGAGATTCATCGCCTTGTAGCCAAAGTGTCCTTGATTGACTTCCAGGTAGCGGGCCCCGCCCCAACTCTCACAGAGCGCGCGCAGGGATTCGGGAGGGGAGAGCCGGTCATGGGTTCCCCCGATCACGGTGATCCGATCGGGGTTGGTGAGGGGACGCCGCCTAGCCGGGGTGCTGAGGTGAGCATGGCGAGAGAGATCATGGTGAAAAATGCCGTTATTTTTCAGTAATCTGGACATCATTGTGCTGGCTGGACTGCCAAAGGTGGCATGGGGCACATCAGCCACCGGCTGGAGAAGAACCGCGAAATCAACCGGCTCAAGTCCGAGGGTCAGCGAGGCAACCCATCCGCCGTAGCTGGTTCCCATCAGGGCGGTGCGGGAGGAGCCATTAGCCTGTGACCAACGGAGAAGTTGGCGCAGCTCGATGACCGATTGTCTCAAAGCTTCCGCATTCCTGACGAGATCCGAGGTGATGGTCAGGGCTCCGTTGGCATAGCCCCGCGGGGTCCTGCTGTAGTGATACGGAAGATGGGGGAAGAGGACATTCCATCCCTTGGCCGTGAAGCGGGTGGCAATCCGGCGGTAGCCGATGTCGCTGGCAGACATCAAGGCATGGAGGAGAACTAGGGTGGGGCAGCTGCTTGGAATGTCCGATTTAAAGAAGAGAGCATGAGCTTTATGATTCTCCGGGTACTCATCCCGAATCGGGGAGTTCCAAGTCAGTCTCGAGCCCTCCAAGTGCCACTCCGGCGCCTGTAATGTCCGGTTCTCATCTGGTAATGCGTAGTACTGGACTGCATCAATCGCTTGGCATTCCGCCAGGTAGCGTTCCAGTCGCTCCCGGGTCACCGCATGGCGTCTCAGTCGCCATTGGGAGAAGTTCATGAGTGCGCACATGGCGGCGTCCATTCCGGCATGAACAGCATGGTCAAATGTCCGGATCATGGATGGATTCCCTTTCTGGCTTGGGGTGTCTGAGGGAGATCCCCAGGGGAAAGTCCGAAGCGTTCGACGGCCTCCTTTTGCAGGGAGACGAAGGCTCGGGAGAGTTCCTCGGCAAAGCGTTCCCGGGCGCCCGGTTGGCGGGCATCCTGCTTGGGTGGCTCCACAGCGTCTCCGATCACCAGATAGAGTGGGCTGCGACGCAGCCAGTTGACCGGTTTATAGAGACGATCGCTGCCTATCAGGGCACACGGAATCACGGAGGCGCCGCTCATGATGCTGAGGGCGGCGAGGCCCGGCTTCATCGTGGCACCATTGAGGATCGAGTACTCGCCGGCACGGATACCCCCCTCGGGAAAGATCCCGATCACCCGCCCATCCTGCAGACGATGGAGCGCTGTGCGGAGGGAGGTCCGGTCGCCACCACCGCGGTCAACAGCAATGCAGTTCAGTCGGGTGAAGACCCCACGCCAGAAGTGGGTGCCGAAGAGCTCCCCCATGGCCATCCAGTCGAGCCGCCTGGGGAAGAATCCGCTCATGATCGGCGGATCGAAGTGACTGATATGGTTGGAGGCCATGATCAGCATGCCGCTCCGGGGAACGGGAGCCAGTTCCACGACCTGCACTCGGCAAGCGATCAAGAAGAGTAGCCTGCATCCTTTGATCACCAGCCAGTGAAAGACCGTACGCAGAATCCGCTCCGGAATCGGGCCGCAGGAGTGGGGGTGGGGAGCGAGAGGCGGCATGGGTTAAAGAGTTAAAATCGTTACAAGGTTACAACGTGGTTGGGGGGCAAGCGCCTGCCAGTCTTTTTAACCTTTTTAACGCTTCAACGTTTTTAACGACCGGTGGATTCACCGGTATGGGGAAAAGCATTCGAGCTAACCGATGGCATGACGATCAAGTCTCGGTTTTTTCCTTACTGCCCCTTTTCCAGAAAATATCCGCGCTGTTTGGTGCTGATCGGGCGGCCTAGCTTTTCGAGCACCAGCAGCATGTCCTCCCAGACCTTCCGCTTCTCGGCCATGGTCTGGTTGCGCAGCAGGTAGGCAGGATGATAGGTCGGCATGAGCGGGACACCGTGGTAGTCGAGCCACTGGCCGCGCACATCGCGCATGGTGCGCGGTTCGCCGAGGAGGCCCTCGACCGCGGTGAGTCCGAGAGCAACAATGACCTTGGGCTTGATGAGGTCGATCTGATCCCGCAGCCACGGCAGGCAGGTCGCCATCTCAGCGGGCTTCGGCTTTCGATTGCCAGCTTCACCCGCCGGCATGTCAGGGCGGCACTTCAGGACATTGGCGATGAAGATCTCCTCCCGGGTGTACTCCATCGCTCCGATGATCCTGGTGAGGAGCTGTCCGGCCTTGCCCACGAAGGGCTCTCCGCGCAGATCCTCCTCCTCGCCCGGGGCCTCGCCGACAAAGAGCAATTCCGAGAAGGGATTGCCGACTCCATAGACCACCTGCGTGCGGCTTGTCACCAGATGGGGGCAGCGGGTGCAGGAGAGGATCTTCGTTTTGAGCTCAGCCAGTTTGACCAGGCGGCCGTCATCGCCTGCCGGGGGTGTTTTGGAAGCCGGTGCCGGCGGCGGTACCGCTACTGAGGGGGCCGCCGCAACCACGGGAGCGCCTGGAGATGTCGGATCCTTCTTGATAAAGGAATCCGGAAGCGAAAAGAGCTGGTCCAGCGCGGCGCGACTCGCAACAGGGGTGACTCGGAGGGATTTCTTCATGTCGTTGAGAATCGGGAGAACGGCATCAAGGGCCTCATCAAGTGCTTGGGGAAGACCGGGGCGGTCGGAATTCATGGCGCTCATCCTGCCTTTGGCGGGGGAGGTGGAACGAGATCAAAATCTGCTGGGATCGGTGCCTCCAGGCGAAGAAGCTCCCCGGTCGAGGGATGCTCGAACTCCAGACGCCAGGCATGGAGCAGGTGGCGGGCAAAGTGTTCGCGCCTTCCGTAGAAGGGATCACCGGCGATCGGGTGACCGAGATGGGTCAGATGGACGCGGATCTGGTGGGTGCGTCCCGTGCGTGGCATGCAGGCCACCAGGGACCATCCTTCCCGTGAGGCCAGCACCTCATAATCGGTCACGGCATCGCGGCCCGAGGGGGGCTTCCGGATGGTCATCCGCTGGCGGTGGACGGGGTGGCGGCCGACGGGTTGGTCAATCGTTCCCCTGCGATGACGCGGCAGGCCTCGGACGATGGCGAGGTAGGTCTTCTTGACCCGTCGTTCGGCGAAGGCCGAGGCCAGCGCCGCATGCACGCGGTCGTTCTTGGCCACGACGATGCAGCCACTCGTTTCCTTATCGAGTCGGTGGACAATGCCGGGGCGGTGTTCCTCCGATCCGGTCGAGAGCGATCCCGCATGATGGAGCAAGGCATTGACGAGTGTCCCGTCCTCATGGCCCGCCCCAAGGTGGACGACCATTCCGGCGGGTTTGTTCACCACGATCAGGTCCCCGTCCTCATGCAGGATGCTCAGGGGGATATTCTCCGGATGGGCCCCTGCGAGCGGCTTGGGTGCCTCCTCCTCGATCCGGAGAAGGTCACCCTCATGGATCTCCTCGCTGCTGCGGGCGGGTTTCCCGTTGAGCAGCACCCGGCCCGCCTTGACCAGGGATTGGATTTTCGAGCGGGAAAGCGCCGGCAGGTGTCGGACCAGGACCATGTCGAGACGCTGGCGTGCATCCTCCGGACTTGCGGTGAGTTCGTGAACGGAAGGATGAGTCATGAAAAATAGGTTCGGTTTCTTGAAGGATGGGGGGCGGGGCAGTTAGGGTCAACCGATGTCGTCATTACCTCCCGGTGACAGGACCGAACCGTGCCCCTCCTGCGGGGTGCTTCTTCAGGTCGTCGGCATGCCGCTCTTTCATCGGGTTCGCTGCCCAGCCTGCGGTCAGGAGGTCACCGTCCGTGTCCGTTGTGGCCGCTACTCTCTTCTTGAAGTGCTCGGTGAGGGGGGGGCAGGGAAGGTCTTCGGGTCCGTCCTGGAGTCAGGTGAACAGATAGCCCTCAAGGTGCTTGAGCGCGAACATCCCGGATACGAGGAGCAGTTTGTGCATCTCCGCAACGAGGCGACCCTTGCCTCCCTGATTGATCATCCGCGGGTAGTGAAAGTGCTTTTTCTGGAGGAGGACGGTGAGGGGGCCCGTCTGGGCATGGAATGGATGCGGGGAGGATCCCTTCACGACCTCATCGTCAGCCAGCGATTACTCGGCGAGGCGGAGGCGCTTTCAATCATCCTCCAGGTGCTCAAGGGACTAGCTGCCGCCCACGAGAAAGGAATCGTCCATCGGGATCTCAAGCCCGCGAATATTCTGCTCGGGTCGTCCGGTGGGGCAAAACTAGGCGATTTTGGATTGGCTCTGAGCACCACAAGCAAGCCGGTCCCCCACGGGCAGCTTCTGGCGACACCCGATTACGTTTCACCGGAGATTCTGGGAGGGTTTCGTGGGGATTTTGTGAGCGATCTTTACAGTCTCGGCGGATGTCTTTTCCACGCAGTGACAGGGGAGGCTCCCTACAGAACCGAGGGACTTTCTTTGGATCGTCTGCGTCTCATCAAGGCCGCTGCGGTGAGCGTTCCTTCGGCACGGCTTTCCCGCGGAACCAAGACTCTACTGGAACGGATGCTGGCTCCTGATCCCGCCAAGCGGTTCCGATCTGCCGCAGAACTGGAGTCCGCGATGATCCCGATTATAGAAAACCTAGAGCGCCGTCAGAAACGGACTGGTTCCTCCTCCTTCTTGGGAAAACTCCTGGGTGACGATACCCGTCGCCGCGAGGCTTGATTCAGAGGTGACGAGATGAAAGCCTAGTTCCCGTACGGTGTTTTCCTTTCAAAAGGGTAACTCGTCTTCATCCCCAACCAATACCGGAACCCTATTCATTTGCTGATGAGGCTCGTCAAATCGTTTCTTCTGCTGACGATTTCCTCGCTGGTGCTTCTTGCCCTGCTGGTGCCGACCCCCGTGGGTGCATGGCCATCCTCCCATTGGAGGGATCTGATCGGTGCGGGAGCACTGCCCCCGGTGTCGCGTGTTCTGGTGCTGATCCCCTCGCTGTTTGCAGTTGCCGGATGGCTTTGGATCGCGCTCCGCTCTTCACTCGCCTCCGTGTTGCCGATTCTGCTGATCGGTCTTGTGCTATCGCTGGGGGCCTCGCTGGCCGCTCTGCCCAACGGACTCTTTTTCGATCCCGTGCCGCTCGTCCTCGGACTCTTGATTTCATTGCTGGCGATCCAAGTGTTCCGCCAGACCCGCGCCGGTGCCCGTGAACCGGCGCTCCGAAGGCTTTTCGGACAGCGGCTTCGTCCCGGCATCTTCCGCCGTCTGGTCGAGGGTGAGTTGCCGGTGGCGTTTCCTGGTGAGTTGTACGAGGCCTCTGTGGTGGTCTGCACCGTCCACAATCACGTCGACCTGATGGAGGTTCTGAGTCCCTCCGACTATGTGGCGATGATGAACCTTTATCTGCGCGCCGCCTCCGACTTTCTGGTCGATGTGGGGGGCTATCTCGACGAGTGCTCCGGCGAGAGCATTCGGGTCGTTTTTGGCGTTCCTTTTCCCGTGGAGGGGGCACCTAATCATGCGGCCAAGGCAGCGCGGGCCGCAATCGATCTGGTTTCTAGGTTAGAGGAACTGAACCGTGAGTGCGACCGGACATGGCAGAAGCGCCTTGATTTTCGTATCGGCCTGAATTCAGGCGAGATGGTCGCCGGGGCTTTTGGTGGTGCGAGGGCAGGCCGTTACAGCGTCTCAGGTCCTGTGGTCGAGTTCGCAAGACATCTCTCCGCAGCCTGTGCCCAGTACGGGTGCCGAATCCTGGCGGGCCCGCTTAGCTTTGAAATGGCCTCCTCCTCCGTCGAGGCCAGACCGATTGATCTCCTTCAGCGTGCCGGAAGCCGACGCCGCGTGGAGTTGTACGAGTTCCTTGCCCCAAAGAACACCCTGTCGCCTGAGCGGGAGCGGAGTCGTGACCAGTTCTGGAAGGGTGTAATTTTCTTCCGCGAACGCAAGTGGGAAGAGGCCATCAAGGCCTTTGCTTCCGCCCGTATTCCCGGCATCCCCGACAAGGTGCTGGATCATTACCTTGAGAGAGTCGAGCGCGCCCGCCGCGGCGAGGACGAACCCACTCCTGAACAGGCAATCCTTGCGGAGGCGCTATAGTAGGAAATTATGAATTATGAGGGATGAAGGATGAATAGTCTGAGGGTATCCCCACCTGCCTTTCATACTTCATAATTCAACCTTCATCATTTCCATGGCCTCCCTCGACTATCCCGAGTCTTTCCGCGAGTTGGTGAAGCAGTTGCGGCGTCTTCCCGGGATCGGGCCGCGCAGTGCGGAGCGGATCGCCCTCTGGATGCTGCGATCTCCCGATGCCAAGCCAGACCAGTTGGCCGGTGCCATCGGAAGGGCCCGCGAAACCCTCCATACCTGCCGCCTGTGCGGATTCTTTGCGGAGCAGGAGGAGTGCTCCCTCTGCCGTGACACGGCCCGAGAAGGAGGGGAACTCTGTGTTGTGGAGACGGCAACCGACATCCTTCCGCTGGAGCGCACCGGGGTTTTCCGCGGCCGCTACCATGCCCTCGGGGGTAAGCTCTCTCCGCTCGACGGGGTTGGGCCTGAGCATCTGCGCATCGGAGAACTTCTTGAGCGACTCGGTCAGGAACGTCCCAAGGAAGTGATCCTTGCCCTGGGGGCCGACGTAGAGGGAGAGGCCACCGCGCACTATCTTGCCGAGATGATCGCCCCGACGGGTGTTCCGGTGACTCGCATCGCCCAAGGGCTTCCTGCCGGGGGAGGGGTCGAGCAGGCCGATCAGGTCACGCTCCACCGTGCGCTGGCTCATCGTCGGGCTTATTGAGTTTTTTTCAGTGATCACGCTCCGCTCTCTGCTGTTTGGTCTCTCCTGGGTTTTAATCACGGCTTTTCCCGCCAGTGTGACGGCGGCCGTTGATGAGCATCTTAATCCGCTCGTTACCCTGATGATCCAGAGACTCCAGCTCTCCAGGGAAGTGGCGTGGAGCAAGTGCCGCTCCGGAATTCCCGTCGCCGACCCGGCCCGTGAGGCCCGGATGCTGACCGACCTTAGATCCGCAGGAGTTCAGGAGGGGCTCTCCGCTGCCGAGGTGACACGGTTGTTCCTGCCGCAGATCGCCGCCTCCCGGCGCTATCAGGAGGAGTTGATCGCCGGATGGCGCTCCGGAATCGATGTTCCCAAGATTGCACCTCTTGATCTGGCCAACGACCTCAGGCCGCGACTCGACAAAGTGAACCGGGAGATGCTCCGTCAGTGGGCCAAGATTTATCGGGAACCTCTTGACTGGGCTGACCGCGAAGAGGCTCGGAGAATGCTCATGGAACGTGGAATTCCGTCAGATGTGGCCAAGATCGCCGTGGGTCCATTGGGTAGTCCTGGCTCCGGATCCCGATAAGGCACATTTTTTAACTTTTTAACCTTTTTAACTCCTTTAACCTTTTATCCATGGCCGCACCGAAGATCGATCCCTCGCTCCATCAGGAGCGCAAACCCGACTGGATCAAGGTACGCCTTCCCTCCAATCCGGTCTTTTTCTCCACCAAGGCGATGATCTCGGATCTCCGCCTGCATACGGTTTGCGAGAGTGCCCAATGCCCGAATCGCTGGGAGTGCTGGAGTGGAGGCACTGCGACGATGATGATCGCCGGGGACCGCTGCACCCGAGCCTGCGGATTCTGCGCGGTCGATACGGCCAAGCCTTTCCCTCTGGAAGAGGATGAGCCCCAGCGTGTCGCGGAGGCCGTGCGCCGCATGAAACTCAAGCATGTCGTCATCACTGCCGTCGCCCGAGACGATATCCCCGACGGTGGCGCAGAGCACTTTGCCCGGACGATCGCCGAGATCCGCAAGGTCGATCCCTCCATTGTGATCGAGATTCTGACACCCGATTTTAACGGCAAGGATGATTCGCTTCGAACCGTAGTCGATGCAACGCCGCAGATCTTCAATCACAACCTCGAGACCGTGGAGCGGCTGACACCCATGGTTCGCTCCCGCGCGAAATACCGCCTCTCGCTCGATTTCCTCAAGCGCGCCAAGGAACTGGCCGACTCACTGGGCCAGAAGATGGTTACCAAAAGCGGTCTCATGCTCGGCTTGGGCGAGCAGGAGAATGAACTCTTCCAGGCCATGGATGATCTCCGCGAGGCCGGTGTCGGGGTGCTGACCCTAGGCCAGTATCTCCGTCCCAGCCCCCAGCATCTGCCTGTTGTGGAATATATCACCCCAGAGACCTTTGAGCTCTACGGGGAGATTGCCCGAAAGAAGGGATTCACCCATGTCGCAAGCGGACCGCTCGTGCGAAGCTCCTACCACGCTTCGGATTTCAACCCCATCGATCAAGCCGGGTTCTAGGGTTTGCGATCCCGGTTCTTTATTGATCCGTTTCCCTCTCGGGTGATCGGTTGCTTCGGTCCGGTCGGCTGGTGAGGCAGCAGGGATCCCGGACACAGCCTGCCCAGCAGCCGGTTGGTCTTGGCAGGGGGCGGGTAAACGGGCCGCTGCCGTAGGATGCCGGCAGGGGAGACGATGATTGAGTTGGAGAAATATCACCGGGTGTGCGGACTTCGTGTTCCATAGGCCCTTTTTCCATCAAAGCCTTTGATATCGCGCTTCCCCATCCCGACAAAGCGCAATCTAGGGTAAAAAAAACCGGAATCTATTCATGGTTATTCCAGAAATAGGACTGGGCATCACCATCACCCCCGTCGATTGACATATCGAACCGGACTCCTGTTCCAAGCAATCTGACGGGTAGGTCTCTTCTCTGGTATGCCTCAGCGAGAAGCGTTTCAAAAACGACAATGTCCGGTGAGTCGCAAACGCACTCCTTGGTTGTCTTGGTGAAATCGGCGAACTTCACTTTCACGAAAGCTTTCCGGATTTTCCGATCTGAAGCCTTCTGGCTGAGTTCTCCGATCAGCTCGAGGGAAAGTTCCCTGATGGCGTTCCTGCACTGTTCCAAGGAAACCAGATTGTCGGTAAAGGTCGTTTCATTACTGAGGGATTTGCTAATGCGGTGGGGGTGAACTTCCCGGTCATCCTCGCCCCGACAGAGGCGGTAAAGCTCCTCTCCCCATTTTCCAAACTGCACGACCATCTCAGGAAGTGGGATCTTCTGGAGATCTGCGCAGGTATGGATTCCAAAGGACGCGAACCGCTCCGCGCTCTTGGGTCCGACTCCCCAGACTTTTCGGACGGGGAGGGTGGCCATGAATTCGGAGATCTGCTCGGGAAGGATCGCAAACTGCCCGTTCGGCTTGCGCCACTCGCTGGCGATCTTGGCCAACATTTTGTTGGGTGCGATTCCGGCCGAGGCGGTCAGGCCCGTTTCTTCATGGATCCGTGTCCGGATTTCCTTCGCGAGATCCCAAGCATAGCGATCCGAGGCGCTCACATCGAGATAGGCCTCGTCCAGGGAGAGGGGTTCCACCAGCGGGGTGTAGTCGTGAAAGATCTCGCGGATGTGTTGCGAGGCGGCGCGGTAGAGGTCGAAACGTGGGGGGAGAAAGACGAGGTGAGGACACCGCTCCCGCGCCATGAATCCGGGCATGGCCGAGCGGATCCCGAACTTCCGAGCCTCATAGTTGCAGGTGGCTACCACGCTGCGCGGACCGCCGCCGCCGACGGCAATCGGTTGACCGGCTAATTCGGGACGTTCACGCATCTCAACGGCCGCGTAGAAACAATCCATGTCGAGATGGATGATTTTCCGCATGGAAGTGATGCTATGCGAAGATGCCCGGAATGATGGAGAACCCTGAAGCCTCGCGGAGCTTTCAGCAGGTTGGATCAATTCGACTGATCGGGTTCCTTTGCTTCCTTGGGCTTGTCGGCTGATTGGTCCTGAGAGGACTCCTTTTCTTTCGATTTCTCGGATTTCTTCGAACCGTAAACTTCCGCAAGGACTTTGCCGATGAGAGGAGCAGCGTGGCTACCGCCATGGATGGAATTGTCACCCGGTTCCCCCTCATAGACTGCGGCAAAGGCATACTGGGGATTCTCTGCCGGGACGAATCCGGCGAACCAGGCGGCGGTGCGCTGCTTGGTGGTCGGGCCCCACTGCGCAGTGCCTGTCTTGCCGGCCACATGGTATCCCTCGACCTGCGCGTGGTGGGCCGTTCCCTCGCCATCCTCGGTGACGGCGACTAGAGCCTTGCGGAGAGTCTCCATGTCTTCGGGTTTGATCTGCAGGTCATCACGGATGCGATCCGGGTAGGCGGCGACGACCTTGTTATCGATGCCTTGGATTTGCTTCACGAGGCGTGTCTGGTGGAACTGTCCCCCGGTGCCGATCACCCCGTAGGCCTGCGCCATCTGGAGGGGGGAGATCTTGATGTCGCCCTGACCGATACTCATGTTCGCCACGTCGCCCTTGAGAATCTTCCTCTTCTGAACGCGGAGCATGTAGGCGTCGTCGGGGATATTTCCCTCGGTCTCGGCCTTGAGCGGGATACCGGTTTTCCTTCCGAGTCCCAGACGGCGTGTCCACTCGATCATACTCGGGGCTCCTATCTTGATGCCGGCCTGGATGAACCAGGTGTTGCACGACTGGGTGAGAGCCTCGACGAAGTTCAGCTTGCCGACGCTGTATTTCTTCCAGTTGTGGAAAGTGAAGTTGCCGATGTCGATCGCCTGGGGTCCGGTGTAGGTGTCGTCCGCTTTGAGTTTTCCGGACTGAAAACCGGAGAGGCCAACATAGGTTTTGAAGGTCGACCCCGGCGGATAGGATGAGCGGTAGGCACGAGGTAGGAGCGGGACGTCGGGGTCGTCGCTGAGTTGCTTGTAGATCTGGGAATTGATGGTCGGGACGAAGTGATTCGGGTTGTACTCCGGCCAGGAGGCCATGGCGTGGATCTCACCGGTCCAGGGATCAATGAAAACGATGGCGCCGCGCTTGGCGTTTTCCTTGAGGACCTTCTCGCAGATGCGCTGGAGATTCTGGTCAAGGGTCGTGATGACGTTATCGCCCGGGACGGGTGGCTGGGCGATCCGTTCGGAGGTTTTCCGCCCCTCGGCATCGTACGTGACATGCAGGCTTCCGGGCTTTCCTTTGAGCTGGAAGTCGAAGGTCTGCTCGATCCCTTCGCGCCCCTCGCTCTCGGTGAAGATCAGATCCTTGTTCTCGATGGGGCGCGTGGAGAGTGGGGCCTCTTTGCCGGTGTAGCCGATGATGTGGGAGGCCAATTCGCCATTCGGGTAAAGGCGTGCGTAGACCTGCTGGAGTTGCAGATTGGGGGTGAGTCCTCGCCGTGCAGCGGCGAGTTCCTCCGGTTGGAGGTCCTCGATCAGCGGCAGGGGAAGAAGCGACCTGTTGCGGTAATGGGTGAGAATTGCCTGGTCGCTCAGCGTGATGGGGCGGCCAAGGAAACCCTTGGCAAAGGTGATCTGCTGACGAGCAAAGGAAAGGGCCTTGGCATCGTCCCAGTCGGTCGAGGAGGGGAACTGCAGGACAAGATTGTAGCTCAGGCGGTTCTGGGCAAAGGGGTAGCCATTCCGATCGGTGATCTGGCCCCGGGGTGCAGGGATGCCCAACTGGAATGTCCTGGCCTGCTTTTGCGTCTCCCAGGTGGGTTTTGGATTTTCATCCACCGGCGCATTGGTCCCGAGGATTTGAGCGCTGGCCATCCCGACGAAGAGGGGAGTCGGCGCGACGAGCAGCGCCAGGATCAATGCGGTGCGGAGGTTCATCGGGTGACTGCTGCAGGTGCTGCTGCTTTAGGGGCCGTGATGTGAGGGGGCTTCAAGTAGAGGGGTTCCGGAGTCAGGTCGGAGAGATACACCGGGTCGCACCGATGGGCCAGTCTGGCCAATTGGGCCGCAGAGGGAGTGCTGATCCGGAGCGAAGGTATTTCCGCAAGAGATGCGGGCCCGAGCACCGTCATGTCAGGACGCTTTGCGAGATGATCCGAAATATCCCGCGGCGCGATCAGGGAGGGTGCCTCGAGAAAAGCCCCCTGCTGCACACAGGCAACCCAGAGATGCCCACCACGGGCATCGCCGACAACCCAGCATCCTTCCTCGGAACCGGGGAGCGACAAGGGTGAGGGGAGTGCATGAAGCGGTCGCTCCAGTGCTGTGGCCATCGCACGGGCTGTGGCAATCGAGGCCCGAAGTCCGTTGTAGGAACCGGGCCCCAGTCCCACGCAAAGGGCGTCCGGTGTACCGCATGCCGAAACGGCCTTTTGGAGAGACTGGAAGAGTGCCGAGGAATCGGAGCGGGCGTGGGGTGTATTCTCCTCAAAGAGAAGGTTCTCTGATCCCGTAGAGAATTCAACGACAGCCACCGAGGCGACTTGCGATGAGGAATCAAGGGCTAGAATCCTCATGGCTTCAAAGTCCATTGGATCTGACGCGACTCATCGTGCTGCGGGGTGATCCGGATCCGCAGGGTATCTTTTGGCAGAAGGGATGGAAACTTGTCACCCCACTCGATCAGGAGAACGCCCTCTCCAAGATATTCCTCCAATCCAAGACCCAGGACCTCGCCCTCAGACTCCAAGCGATACCAGTCACTATGATGCAGGGGATATGCCCCGCTGGAGTAGCTGTGAAGCAGGGTGAAGGTGGGGCTGGAAACAGGTTCGGTCACTCCCAGCAGGGAGGCCACGGCTTTCACGAGATGTGTCTTTCCGGCCCCGAGGGGTCCCTCAAGGCTAACGGAACCAGCTTTCCTCATGAGGGGTAGCAAGCGGGAGGCCAGTTCCCTGGTTTCTTCCAAGGATTGGACCACGGCGGAACCCTCCGATGTGACAGCATTGTCGGTTGCCATTGCCTGTGTATTTTAGTCACGTTCTGACGGCTAGCAATGCTGGCTAGTTTAATCCTTCATAATTCATCCTTCACCCTTCATTCTTTTTTCCATGTCCAATCCCACCCAACTCCCCGCCTGGAAAGCCCTTACCGCCGACCGCGAGCGTCTTGCCAAGACGACGATCAAGGATCTCTTCTCCGCTGATCCGACGCGCGGCGAACGCCTCACTGCCGAGGCGGTTGGACTCTATCTCGACTATTCCAAGAACCGCGTTGATGACGCGACGCTCAAGAACCTCGTTCAGTTGGCCAAGGAAGTCGGCCTGGAGGAACACCGTGACAAGATGTTCGCCGGGGAGAAGATCAACATCACCGAGAACCGCGCCGTCCTCCACGTCGCACTCCGCGCCCCCAAAGGCGAGGTGATCAAGGTCGATGGTGTCGACGTTGTTCCCGAGGTGCACAAGGTCCTCGAGGCGATGGGCGCTTTTGCCGACCGGGTTCGCTCCGGCGAGTGGAAGGGGCACACCGGCAAGCGTATCAAGAACGTCATCAATATCGGTATCGGCGGCTCCGATCTCGGTCCCGTGATGGCTTATGAGGCCCTTCGCCATTACAGCGACCGCTCGATGACCTTCCGCTTTGTCTCCAATGTCGACGGAACCGACTTCGCCGAGGCTGTCCATAACCTCGATCCCGCCGAGACGCTCTTCATCGTCTCCTCAAAGACATTTACGACGCTCGAGACCATGACCAACGCCAACAGCGCGCGCGAGTGGTCGCTGGCTGGATTCGGTGGTGACGTGAAGGCCGTTGCGAAGCACTTCGTGGCTGTCTCCACAAATGCTGCCAAGGTCTCTGAGTTTGGCATTGATACCGCGAACATGTTTGGGTTCTGGGATTGGGTAGGAGGCCGCTACTCGATGGATTCCGCGATCGGTCTCTCCACCATGATCGCCATCGGGCCGAGGAACTTCTCCGACCTGCTCGCCGGTTTCCACGCCATGGACGAGCACTTCCGCACGGCCCCGCTCGAGAAGAACCTCCCGGTCCTGCTCGGTCTGCTCGCCGTCTGGTACAACGACTTCTTCGGAGCCCAGAGCATCGCGGTCCTCCCCTATGAGCAGTATCTCAAGCGCTTCCCCGCCTACCTGCAGCAGCTCACCATGGAGAGCAATGGCAAGTCGGTACGCCTCGACGGTACCCACGTCACCTTCGACACGGGTCCGATCTACTGGGGCGAGCCCGGCACCAATGGCCAGCACTCCTTCTACCAGCTCATTCACCAGGGGACACGCCTCATCCCGTGCGACTTCATCGGCTTCAATAAGGCGATCAATGAACTGGGGCACCACCACAATTACCTCATCTCGAATATCTTCGCGCAGGCCGAGGCGCTCGCCTTCGGTAAGACCCCCGAGCAGGTGAAGGCAGAGGGCACACCCGATTGGCTCAATCCCCACCGCGTCTTCGAGGGAAACCGCCCGTCGAATGTCATCATGGCCGACAAGCTGGATCCTCTCACCCTCGGGGTGCTGGTCGCCCTCTACGAGCACAGCGTCTTCACGCAGGGGGCCGTCTGGGGGATCAACTCCTTTGACCAGTGGGGTGTGGAGCTCGGCAAGCAGCTTGCCCAGCACATCATCCCAGAGCTGGAGTCTCCCGCCGAGCCTGAGCTTAAACACGACAGCTCGACGAACGCCCTCATTCGCCGTTACAGGGCGAGGAAATAAAGCGCGAGGAAGTAACAGTCATGGCGCTTACGATCGAGGTTCTCGAGAACGATGATGCGGTGGCCAAGGCCGCTGCAGGGAAAATCGCCGCCGCCGCCCGCGAGGCGGTTGCTGTCCGGGGTGTTTTCACTCTGGCGGTGAGCGGCGGCAAGACTCCTTGGGCCATGCTCCGTGACCTTGCCTCCGAGGAGGTGCCCTGGTCGCAGGTCCATGTCTTCCAGATCGACGAGCGCATCGCTCCCGAGGGCGATCCCGACCGGAACCTGACCCACCTCCATGAGTCACTGCTAGGCAACGCGCCGATCCCCAAGGAGAACATCCACGCGATGCCGGTGAACGCTGCCAATCCCGTCGAAGGGGCGAAGGCGTACGAGGCCACGCTCCGCGAACTCTGCGGCAATCCTCCCACGCTCGACATGGCCCACCTCGGCCTGGGGCCCGATGGCCACACCGCCTCGCTTGTTCCGAACGATCCCGTCCTGCAAGTCGTCGACCGCGATGTGGCGCTCACCGATCCGGTGAATCTCTATCAGAACCGTCGCCGGATGACCTTGACCTATCCGATGATTAACCGTTCCCGCCAGATCCTCTGGCTGGCGACCGGGGCCGCGAAGATCCCGATGCTGGTGAAGCTCCGGGCTGCCGATCCCTCGATCCCGGGTGGTAAGATTTCCCAGCAAAACTCGCTACTCCTCACCGATAAGGCGGCTGCAGCGGGATTATGATGACGGGCTAGGGAGCGCTTTGTGGCGTGAGGGATGCACCCTGATGCCCATCCGGCTCCACGTTCTGCAATTCGTAGAGATCGAAATATCCGATGGAGTGAAGAATCGTCGCGGGTAGGATGGTATTCAGTCCAAACGGGAAAAAGGTATAGACCAACAGAGAAGCGGGTTTCGGTTCCTTGCTTTTGTTGCTGATGGCAATCACGACGTTGTATCCGGGAGGGCGTGGCGTCGGTTCACCGCTCTTCCAGTCCACCACCTGAAGGTTGGGGCTTTTGTAATAGAGCAGCTTCTGGTGAACGCTGGGCTGAAAATAGAGGATCGTCGGTTTTTTGTAGTGACCGTGGAGATAGCGCCAGCCTCCGATCTCCGTTGCTGTGGGGATGAGCAGGCTCATGCACATCACCAGGTTCACGATCCATGTGACCTTGATAATAGTTTCCAGATGGGAGTTCAGAAAACGGTATCGGGTCCGGTAATCCTCGAGGGCCACCATGATCAGCACCGGCATGAATCCCAGCATCGGGAGCAGGAATCTGACCTCCTTGTGTCCGGTGAGTACGTGGAAGAGGACAAACGGTGTGATGATCCAGGTCAGGATATCAAACCTGTGGCGGATCACCTGATGGAAGAACGCCACGACATAGGAGGGGCCGAAGGGCACGTACATGGCGACCAGAAAGAGGTAGGCGAACCAAGGGGAGGTGCCCGAGGCACGGTTCATCGTTCCCGTGGCGATATTCTGAACGTAGTAGTTATAAGGACTGAAGACCCAGTGACCGTAGAACCAACGGTCCAGCATCACGTTGAAAAAGGCCACCGAGACAAGCAGGCTGGCCAAAAGCAGTCCCCACGAGGACAGTTGCCGACGATTCCAAGCCGTGATGAAAAACCACGACATCAGTCCGAGGATCGCGAACCCCGCCTGAAACCGGCAACAGAATGAGAGCCCCAGCAACAATCCGGCGCTGAGAAGTCGTCCCCATGTGGGATGATCGATCCTGGCGAAGAGGATACCTGTTCCCAAAAGCAGGAAGTGACCGCAGAGGTTTTCCGAATTAAAATGCGGGTTCGTGTAGAGAACGAGCCAGCTAAAGAGGCTGAGGATGACGAAATGGTCCCGGTACTTGGGGGTCACCCGTTGAATGAACGCCCCTGTGAAAACAAGAATGGAGACAATCGCCAAGAGGGCGCTGAAGAAGTAGATGAGGTAATTGACCGCGAATGGATTGACCTCCCCGGAGATCAGGCCGAGCAGTCGATACACTCCCACGACCGCCCAGATTTGGACGGAGGGACGCATCCGGCTGTCAAACTCCCAGAGCCGGAGGTCCTCGTGCCCTACATAGCCCAGCTTCCAGGCAGCAAACTCAAAGATCTGCGAATATTCGTCGCCGCAGAGATGACCGAAATTCGTGTAGCTCGTGATGCCTGCGATGACAACCGCAAGGCAGGCATAGATCAGGTAAAGCCTGTTTCCGAGCAGGGCGCGCAAGGGGGATGCTTGGTTCCCTGCAGGAGGGGGCGAGGGGATCAACCCCTCTGATCGATCGGGGCGAAGGTCTTGCCCACGGCAGGACCGACATACTCGCTGAGCGGGCGGTAGAGTCGGTTATCAACCAACTGCTCGAGGATGTGTGCCGTCCAGCCTGAGGTCCGGGCAATCGCGAAGATCGGGGTGAACATGTCGGTGGGCAGGCCGAGCGAGTAGTAAACCGTGGCCGAGTAGAAATCGACGTTGGCGTTGAGTCCCTTGCGCTCCTTCATGAGTTCGGCGATGCGCTCCGACATGCGGATCCACTTGCCCTCTCCGAGTTGCTCGCAAAGTTGGACAGCCATGGAACGGAGATGTGGCGCGCGGGGATCGAGCGTCTTGTAGACGCGGTGACCGATGCCCATGACCTTCTTCTTGGTGGAGAGAGCGTTCTCGATCCAACCGTCGACCTTGGACTCGTCTCCGATCTCCTGGAGCATGTGGATGACTCCCTCATTGGCGCCGCCGTGGAGGGGTCCCTTGAGGGTTCCGATTGCGGAGGTAACGGCGGAGTAGATGTCGCTCAGGGTGGCGATTGTCACTCGGGCGGAGAAGGTGGAGGCGTTCATGCCGTGGTCGGCATGGAGGACGTAGGCCACGTCGAGGGTCTTGGCGGCCTCCTCGCTGGGCACCTCACCGTTGAGGAGGTAGAGGAAGTGCGCGGCCTCGCCAAGATCCTTGCGGATGGGGAGGAGATCCTTGCCGGTGCGGGCGCGATGGAAATAAGCGGCGATGACGCCCACCTTGGCTGTCAGGGAAACGGCGCGATGGCGGTTCTTCGAAGGGTCGATCTCGCCCGTGGGGACGCGGTCAGTGAGCCCTAGCATGGAGACCGCCGTGCGGATGACATCCATTGGATTGGAATCCTTTGGGGCGGTCTTGAGGAAATCGACGACTCCCTGGGGCAGTTCCCGCTGGGAGGCGAGTTCTTCCTTCAGCGAGGCGAGTTGAGCCTTGGTGGGGAGTTCTCCGTGCCAAAGTAGGTAGACGACCTCCTCGTAGGAGGCCTTGCCGGCCAACTCGTTGATGTTGTATCCGGCGTAGATGAGAACTCCCTCTTCCCCCAGCACGTCACTGATGGCGGTGGAGTTGGCGACGATTCCTTCGAGTCCTTTGGCGATGACGGTCATGGCTGGATGGTGGGTTGGAGCTTTTGGGGTTGAGAAGAGGTGGATCAGGCGCGCTTCATCCGTCGGATGAGGGCGTCGGCCATATCCGAAGGGGTTTCAGCAACTTCGATGCCGGCTGCACGGAATGCCTCGATCTTGCTCTCGGCAGTTCCCTGGCCTCCGCTGACGATCGCACCGGCATGGCCCATGCGGCGACCCTCGGGGGCCGTCGCTCCGGCGATGAATCCGGCGATCGGCTTCTTGCAATGCTGGGCGGCCCATGCGGCGGCCTCCTCCTCGGCGGTGCCGCCGATCTCGCCGATCATGATGATCGCCTCGGTCTCGGGGTCCTCATTGAACATCTTGAGGACATCAAGGTGGGAAGTGCCGTTGATCGGATCTCCGCCGATACCGACACAGGTGCTCTGGCCATAGCCGCGCGTGGTGAGCTGCCAAACCGCCTCATAGGTGAGGGTGCCGGAACGCGAGACGACGCCGACATTGCCCTTCTTGTGAATGTAGCCGGGGGCGATGCCTATGCGGCAGCCGCCATGGGATTTCTCACCGGTACCAGGGGTGACCAGGCCGGGGCAGTTGGGGCCGATGAGGCGGGTTTTGGAACCCTTCATGGCATGCTTGACCCTCATCATGTCGATGACGGGGATGCCCTCGGTGATGGTGACGACGAGGTCAAGACCGGCATCGACACCCTCGAGGATCGCGTCTGCGGCGAACGGAGGGGGGACAAAGACAGCGGAAACGGTGGCGCCGGTTTCGCGGACGGCCTGCTCGACGGTATCGAAGATGGGAACCTGCCCCTCAAAGAGCTGCCCCCCCTTGCCCGGGGTGACGCCTGCAACGACCTTGGTGCCGTAGTCGAGGCTGAGTTTGGCATGGCGCGCGCCGAAGCTGCCGGTGATGCCCTGGATCAGGACCTTGGTGTCGGGAGTGACGAGGATGGACATGGGGTAAGTGGGAAGGCTTTTAGCGGTTTAGGCTGTAGGCTGTTAGGTCGGAGAAACGAAAGAGTGAGGGAAGTGGCTTAGGCGGCGGCTTTCACGGCAGCGACGATTTTCTTGGCGGCGTCGAGGATGTTCTCGCCGCTTTCGAGCTTGAGACCGCTGGATGCCAGGGTCTTCTTGCCGGCCTCGACGTTGTTACCCTCGAGGCGGACGACGAGGGGAATGGAGAGACCGGTTTCCTTGGCGGCTTCGACGATGCCGTGGGCGATCACATCGCAGTCCATGATGCCGCCGAAGATGTTCACGAGGATTCCCTTCACGAGGGGATCGGCCAGAATGATGCGGAAGGCCGAGGCGACCTGTTCCTTGGAGGCGCCGCCGCCGACATCGAGGAAGTTCGCTGGGCTGCCGCCGGCGTGCTGGATGATGTCCATGGTTGCCATGGCAAGTCCGGCCCCGTTAACGAGGCAGGCGATGTTTCCGTCCAGACCGATGTAGTTAAGGCTGTGCTTGGAAGCCTCGACCTCGCGTGGATCCTCCTCGGTCACGTCGCGCATGGCGACGATGCCGGGCTGGCGGTAGAGGGCGTTGTCGTCAAAGTTGAACTTCGCATCGAGGGCCATCAGGCGACCATCCTGCGTGACGACGAGGGGGTTCACCTCGACCATGGAGCAATCGCGAGCGATGAAGAGGTTGTAGAGGTTGGTAAAAAGCTTGGAGGCCTGGTTCATCAGCGGGCCGGTGAGTCCTAGCGAGGCGGCGATGAGACGGGTCTGGTAAGGCATGATCCCGAGGAAGGGATTGATGGAGAGACGGAGAATCTTCTCGGGTGTCTTCTCGGCGACGGTCTCGATATCGACTCCACCCTCGGTGCTGGCGATGACGACGGGGGCCGACGTGGCTCGATCGATGAGGATCGCGAAGTAGAGTTCACGGGCAATGTCGACGGCCTCGCCGACGAAAACCTTGCCAACTTCCTTACCCTCGGGGCCGGTCTGGTGGGTGACCAGCACCTGTCCGAGCATCTTGGAGGCAAGATCCTTGGCCTCGGTGGGTGAATCGCAAAGATGAACACCGCCCTTGAATCCGTTCTTGAAGGTTCCCTTGCCGCGACCTCCCGCATGGATCTGGGCCTTTACCACAAGCTTTCCTCCGCTCAGTCCCGTGGCGACGGTCTCTGCCTCGGTGGGGGTATTGGCGACCTTACCGGGTTGGGTGGCGACGCCGAATTCGGCGAAAAGTTCTCGGGCTTGGAATTCGTGGATATTCATGAAGAAAAAGTGATAAGCCTTTCTAATTACACACCTCCCTTTTCAAGGGAAAGCTCTCCCTGTCGAATGGATGAAAAAAAGTGCCAATCAGGGCAATGGCCCCGCAGCATACCGGCCGGAGGCTTTGGAACTCATCACATCGACCCAGATGGGGAGGGCCAGTTCTGCCCCGTAGCCTCCCCTCATGATGGTCTTGGGATGATCGAACCCGACCCAGACCCCGCAGGTGAGCCCTTTTGTGTACCCCAGAAACCAGGCATCGACAAAGTGGTCGGTCGTCCCCGTTTTGCCCGCCGCAGGCTTGTTCAGTCCGAGTAAGGCGGCCCGGGCCGCTGTTCCCCGGGTGATCACCTCGGTCAGGATGGCCGTGGTGGTTCGTGCGGCTGTCGGGTCCAGAACGGGGACTTTGGCATGGGTCGCCCTGAAAAGGATCTTCCCCTCCGCGTCGGTCACCTGCTCGATCAAGTGGGGGTGAAGACGCGACCCGCCCGTGGCGAGGGCGGTGTAGGCTGCCGTCACGTTTTTCAAGGTCGACTCGAAGCTGCCCAGGCAGACCGAGGGGTAGCGCGGCACCTCCTCGGCTAGATCCAGCTTCTGCATGATCGTCGCCACGGTGCCGAGCCCGGTGGCCATGCCCACACGCACGCTCATGGTATTGCGTGAATGGATGAGACCCTCCCTGGCCGGAATCATGCCGCCGAAGGTCCCGTCGCTGTTCTGCGGATCGTAGGCTGGGGATCGAGGAGGAAGGTCGGCCGGTGTCAGGCGCGCATCATTGACGGGGGTGTCCGGCGTGATCACTCCCTTGCGGAAAGCCTCCTCGTAGACAAAGGGCTTGGCCGAGGATCCAATCTGGCGCATGGCGACCAGGGCCCTGTTGTATTTGCTCTCCCGGAAATTCCTCCCGCCGACGATGGCCGTGATGCCGCCGCTCGCGTTATCGATGGCCAGCAGGGCGCCTTGGAGAGGTTCCTGAGGCGGGGGAGGCGTGACGGGTTGGGGAAGAGGCTTGGCCTTGGACTTTCCCTTGGTTTTGGCAGGTGAAGGGGGCAGGGGAGGCCGGTGCTGGGCTTGAAAATCGGGACGGGACTCCACCTCGGCGAGACGCCGCGAGAGGGATTCCTCGGCGGCTTTCTGAAGTCCCGCGTCGATGGTGGTGTCAATCTTGAGCCCTCCGCCGTCGATCTGCGAAGGAGAGACAACCTGTTCGAGTTCATGCAGGATGGCGTCGACCGCCCAGCTGTCGAGGGGATTCACCAAGGGGCGGAGCCGAGGCTCGATTTTCTCCGCTAGTGCCTTCTCATGCTGCGCATGGGTGATGAGTCCGAGATCCTCCATGCGTCCCAGCACGACATCGCGCTGTTTGATGGAGGCCTCGAGGTTGTTGAATGGCGAGAAGCGGTTTGGGCTGCGGATCAGTCCTGCGAGAAGGGCCCCCTCGGAGACGGTCATGTTCGAAGCAGGCTTCCCGAAATAGGCCAGGCTCGCCGCCTCCACCCCGTAGAGACCCGAGCCGAAGTAGATACGGTTCATGTAGAGTTCGAGGATCTTCTCCTTGCTCATCTCCATCTCGATCCGGAAGGCCATGGCGGCCTCCAGGAACTTCCGATTGAAATCCTTCCTGCCACCCAGATCATAGGAATTGCGTGCCAGTTGCTGGGTAATCGTGCTGGCGCCCTCCTTCATTCCGCCAAAAAGAAGGTTGCGGAAGGCGGCGCGGGCGATGCCGATCGGATCGATCCCCTTGTGCTCGTAGAAGCGGGAATCCTCGCGACTGATCAGCGCCTGCACGAAGTTCGGTGAGACCTGCTCGTAGGGGACGACGACCCGGTTCTCTCCCATCGTGCGGCTGTAGAAGGTTCCGTTGCGGTCATAGATCTCCGAGCGCTGCGGCATCCGTCCGATCGTTGAAAGATCGAAGGTCAGCGCCCAGAGGTAATAAAAGACACCACCTAGGGCCCACAGAAGGATGGCCGCGAAGCCGAGTTTGATCAGCGTCAGCAAAAAACTCCCCCGTCGCCGCGGCGGGGGGGATTTGTAAGGGCGTCTGTTCCGGGAGCGGGATGACACGAGGCTTGCAGAGTAGGCTGAGTTCCCGATGATGACCAGCAGGCGTTCAGAAGCCGCTTTTTCCCATGCTCGAGATCCAGATCCTCACTCCTATCCCCGCCATCGCCGAGGGCGTTCTCCGGGAAAGCATCCTGGGACGTGCTCAAGAGGCCGGCCTGGTGAAACTGGAGGCCGTGGATCTCCGACGCTGGACCCACGACCGCCACCGCACTGTGGACGATGCCCCCTATGGCGGCGGCCCCGGCATGGTGATGAAAATCGAACCGATCGCCGAGGCACTTCAGGAACTCCGCCGACCGGAGACCAAGGTCATCTTCCTCACGCCCCAGGGCAGACCGCTCAGGCAGCCGATCGTCCGTGAGTATGCCAAGGCGGAGCACCTCATCCTTCTCTGCGGCCACTATGAGGGGGTCGACCAGCGCGTGGCCGATCACCTCGTCGACGACGAGATCTCGATCGGCGACTACATCCTGACGAATGGCGTCCTGGGAGCCCTCGTGCTGACGGACGCCATTGTCCGCCTGATTCCCGGAGTGCTCGGAGACGACCAGTCGGCGGTTACCGAGTCCTTTGAGACCGGACTGCTCGACCATCCGCATTACACACGACCAGTCTCCTTTCAGGACTGGGAAGTGCCCCCGGTGCTTCTTTCCGGGAACCATGCCGCCGTCGCCAAATGGCGTGCGGAACAGGCTCTCGAAATGACCAAAAAGCGCCGCCCTGATCTGCTCGGCTAAGAGCTTTTGGTTTCATCTGACCCATTACAGAGAAGAGGGAATTGGGTATCCCGCAGAGGCGCGGAGAACGCAGAGAATACAGAAGAATGATGCCGCGATCGACTTCGCAGCCCTGATTCACATCCCTTACTGGAGATGATGATTGCGGTGATAAGAAGACATTGCATCAAATCCTCTGGAATATCTTTGGAGTGGTTTTCTTCATCCAATCTTCCCAAAAACTCTGCGTTCTCAGCGCCTCTGTGCGAGATCTTTTTGTTCAATGACTTTTAACGACCCAATCTAAGCGGATTCACCAATAGAGAAACCACGCTTCACGGGACATGCTCTAGGCATGAACCCCGGCGACACCGAAAAGGGACCCAAGTTCGTCTTCACCTTTCGGATCGATCCCCGCATCAAGGAAGCAGCGAAAAAGGCGGCTGCCGAGGCCAGAACGAACATTTCCAAGTATGTGGAAAATCTAGTACGTATCGACCTCTGGAGGAGGGGATTGCTGAAGTGATAGGTTTTTTGGCACCGGAAAAATTTTCTGATTCTAACAAAAAACCCGAAGAATCTCGAAATACTACTGAGGGATTTTCACCAGAAGGGATTCCTCGACATCGAACTTCTCTATCAGCTCAAGCAGAAGGAAGAGGTGAAGAGGGTGGAACGGGAGATTGCTGATCGGATAGAGAATCCGTTGGAGGAAGCGACTCGAGCGCTTCTGCGACGCCATGATCACGATCCATGGCGAACTCACTTCCATTGACAAGGGTGAGCTCGACAAAGCCGACAATCCCCTGAAACGCGCCCAGCACACCGCCGCTACGGTCACCGCGGAACGTGGATCAGGCCCTATTCACGCACTCAGGCCCCCCAGCAGGCTCCGTGGCTCAGGAACCACAAGTTCTGGCCCAGCGTCTCGGAGGGCTATGTTGATGCTCATTCGGCATGGGATCCACTACGCCTTCTTTTGCGTACGAGTGTGCGTCGAGGGCCGTACCATGAGCAGTTGTGCAAAATAAAACCCTACTTCTGATGAAAGAGATCTTTCTGTGCTCCGTCATTTGTACTCTTGCCCGGGGAGATGAATCCAAAGGCGGAAGGAACCATATGCCGGCCCCCTGAATCAGCCGTGACGATGGGAATATCGCACTGGGGGCTACTAATCAAATTCTCCGCGTGAATGTTCTTAATTGAGGGACGATCATCTCCTGCAACAGAATTCCTCTCATGAAACGCACCGCCATCCTCCTCTCCTCGGTCATCCTTTCGGGATCTCTTCCCGCCCACGCTGAAACCAACCGGACGACACGGTCTCCTGAACCCCGGATTACCGTCCATGCGGACAGGAAACTTTTTACGCTTTCGGACCTCATGATCGGCGCGAACATGGAGGATCTCCACTACCAGATGGTCGGCGGCATCGACAGCCAACTCCTTCACGGCGAAAGCTTCTACGAACCGTCGCCGACACAACTAGCGTCCAAGACCGGCCTCATTGCCGGCTTTGATAACTGCGGGGGCAGTGTGACGATTGAGAATGGTGAACTGCTCCTCGCCAAAGGGACCCGTATTACCTCCACGACCGACGCCACAAATGCTTCCGTCGAACTGAAGTCTGCAGACGGGACCGGTCTGGCGATCTGCGTCTCCCCTAACAACGCCGATAATAGTTGGAAATGGTACACCGGCTACATGGCCCAGATCGCCGAGGGGAGGATCATCCTCAGTAAATCCGATCGCGCGAGCAGGCCCCAAAAGGTGGCCTCCGCCCCGTTGCAAGCGGCCGGATGGATGGCGCTGCGTCTGGGGCTTGAAGGCGACATCGTCCGGGTTAGCGTCGACGGCAAGGAAGTCATCGCATATCACGACGAACGGCCTTTACAGCCCGGGCGATGGGCCCTGATCGCCAGCGATTCCAAGGAAAAGAAGCAAGGGGCTGAACCGGATGCCCCTGCCAGGTTCCGCGGTTCCTTCGAGCCGAATCCGCTGCTTAAGACACCCGGCGACGCCGTCAGCCTGCGTTGGCAAAGGCTGGCGACCGGCAGCGCCGCAGGTAACTTCATCCTCTCGACCGAAGGATCCTGGCTCACCAACCTGCCTAGTCAGACGATCTCCTATACTGGCGGCAAAGGTGAGTGGGGTATCGATAATGCGGGATTGAAACGATGGGGCATTAACTTGGTTGCCGGTAAACCGTACGAGGGATATCTGCGGGTGAAGGCAGCACGGCCTACCGAACTCTGGGTCTCGCTCCGCAAGGCAGACGGCACCGTGCTGGCGGAACAAAAACTCGTGGCGAAAGGGAATTACGAAAGGCTCGCCTTTACACTCACGCCGTCGGCGAGCGATGAGAAAGGCCGTTTTGCGATCACTCTGCGCAAACAGGGAAGCGTCACCCTCGGTTATGCCTTCCTGCAACCGGGTGATTGGGGCCGGTTCAAGGGTTTGCCGATCCGGAAGGAATTTGCCGAGGCGCTCCTGGCGCAGGGCATCCGCTTTCTGCGGTTCAATGGTGGCATGATCGAGGTGCCGGGTTACCGGTGGAAAAACATGCGGAGTCCCCGCGATGAACGGCGTCCCTACAACGGTTTTTACGACCGCTACTGCAGTAGCGGCTTCGGTCCGGCGGAGGCCGTGGCGTTTGGCAAGGCGGCCGGCATTCCGGTCGTGCCCGGTTTGAACATCGATGAGACACCGGAGGACTATGCTGATTTCGCGGTAACCTGCCGGCCTCAGTTTCTTCAGGTCGCTAACGAGAGCAGGTTCGACCGCCGTTATGTCGAGAAGTTCAGGAAAGTTGCCGAAGCGGTCTGGAAAGTCGCACCCGATATCACTCTGGTCACAACCAGTACCGGCCGGTTCAACGAGTTGCACCTCGAATTGGCCGATTTTGCCAAGAACCACGGCAAGAGGATCCTGTTCGACTGCCATTCGTTCCATGGCGCTGCAACCATCAATGAAAGCATCGGCAAGACCCGCTGGCTCAAAGGCAAGGCGCCGGAGGCGAGCGTCGGCTTCCTGGAACTCAATGCCGGCACATTTGATTTCCAGCGCGGCCTGAATCATGCGATCGAAATGAACGCAGCCTACCGGCACGGAGATCTCATCCGTGCGGTCGGGATGCCGAATGTCTCGCAACCGTGGGGGATTTACCAGACCGACTGGAAAGCCGTGCTCTGGACGCAGGGGAACATCTATTATACGCCCGCCAAAATCTGGTTCCAAGCCGCATACTACGTGGACTGGATGATCGCCGACTCGTGGGCATCCGATGCGGTGGCTGTCGATGCCCCTGCGACATTGGACGTATTCGCGGCCAAAAAGTCCGACGGATCGAAGGTGGTACTTCGTGTGGTGAACGACGCGCCCAGAGAGCAGCCGGTTACGCTGGATTGGCATGGCATCACCCACATAGCGGCGACTGCACGCGTCACGACACTCGCCCATGCCCACCTCCAGGACATCAATACCGAAAACGAACCGGAAAAGATCAAGCCTGTTACCAGTGAAGAGACATCATCAAAACACGTCTTCCCACCATATTCCTTCACTGTCATCGAGTTGCCGGCAAAACCGTGAAGGATCAATGATCCATGTAAAGTAGCCACCTGTGCGAGGAGGTGAACCCCCTGACTCCGGGACCCATATGCGTGCCAGTGGATCAGTGTGCGGTAGTACATACCTTTTGAATGACAATGTATTTCACTTGGATCTTGAGCCATTCAGTATAGCTCGGTGCATCCTTGTACCCGTGACCGCTGTAACTCTGAAACTTTTCAGCAATTCAGCCCTGTTCGAGCGCTGCACTGCATGTTGCTCTCATATAGCCCAAACACCTGTTTTCTTTCTATCGCTCATAGATACCCCTGATACTCTATAATTCCTTCAATTGTCCGTCGAATTGTCTGGTCTGACCAAGAATAAATTGAAGCTCCTGCATTTGCCCTCCATAACGAAGCCCGCAATGGGTGCCTTTCAAACTCTTGACCTTGACGCTCTTGAGCTTGCCGGACTGCCAGGACAAGTCCACGACAAAGCCGCCTCGTGTGCGCACGCCTTGAAGCGATCCATCTTGCCAGGCCTTGGGTAGGGCTGGCAGCAGGTCTATCATAAACGCCTCGTAGGCTTGATTGGATGTCGCCGTCGGCAGGATGGTGCACTCGGTGTGGCTTTGCACCAGCATCTCGCAAACAGCAGCCGTGTATCCGAAATTGCCATCGATCTGAAACGGTGGGCAAGAGTCAAAAAGGTTGGAAAGAACGCTGGTCTTGATCCAGCCCTTGAGGAGGTCGTACGCACGGTCTCCATCGGCAAGCCGGGCCCAACAACATATCTTCCAAATTCTGCTCCAGCCAGTGGCCCCATTTCCCCGCAAATCAAGCGATTTGCGGGCGGCAGTCGACCAAGAGACGGTTGTTAAGGGTGTAATCTGCTTGCCGGGATACAACGCCCAAAGATGCGAAAGATGGCGATGCCTTTCTTCGGAAAGCTTCCAAGGTTCGATCCACTCCTGCACGCTCCCGTCGGGCGCGATCTTCACCGGAGGCGACAACTTACAAAGACGATCCTGGAGTTGGGCTACAAAATCCGCATCGACGCCAAGAATGTGGGCTGCCTTGATTGTGTTTCTAAACAAGTCATGGGCAATTTGTTGATCGCTTGCGGTGCCCGCACTGTGGAAATAACGCTGCCCATCTGAAGAGATGAACCCGACTTCCGGCGAACGGGAAGGTGAAATCACAAGGTTGCCGTCCCGGTAGGGCATCAGCATATCCATGGTAAATTCACAGGCCTCTTTCATCACGGGGTACGCCTGTTCCCTCAAATATGTGGTGTCTCCGGTGAAAAGATAATGGTCAAAGAGATTCTGACAGAGCCATCCTCCAGCGCCCATCCACAACCATCTAGGGCCGGCGTATGCCCAGGGGTTAGAGTAAACGGATACATAGAATCCCCGCGCATTGAAATAGTCCTTGGCCGTTTGCCGTCCGGCTGGACGCAAAAACGAGACGTAACTGGCGAAGGGCCCAAACGTCTCCGGCAATGCCGCAGGCCCCGAAAGCCAGTAGTTCATCTCGATATTGATATCCGTATGATAATCACAATCCCACGCCGGCTTCGGGGAGTCGTTCCAGATGCCCTGCAAGTTTGCGGGCAACCCACCTGCGCGGGAAGAAGCGATCAGCAGATAACGGCCGAACTGGAATAGCAGCGTTTCCAATGCGGGGTCGCCTCCATTTTGTTTTCGATAATCGGCCAACCTGCGATCCGTTGGCATCGCAAGCTGCGAATCGGAGGTTCCAGGGATACAGAATTTCACCCTCTCAAACAGAGCCCCATAATCGGCCACATGCGACTGGCGCAATTGCGCTATGGAGCGCTCAGCGGCTGCATGGATCTGATTGGCTACAACCTTGGACGGATCGCGCCCTGAACTGCATTCCGGCCACACCATGGCGTGGTCTGTCGCCGCAGCCAAAACGATGGTGACCGTATCGGCTCCTTTGACAATCACCCGTCCTTCCAAGCGTTCGCTGGACCCGCCAGAGGTAATTACCCGAAGCCTGGAGGCATAACGGAGATTGCTTATGGGCATAGCCCCGACACCCACCAGATCACCACTTTCCCCCGGAGTGATGCTTCCACCCGGTTGTGCCAAGGTTTGGGCAATGGTGACATTGATTTGACCGGGCTTGTCCGCTTTGAGATGCACTACCAAAACCTGGTCTGGAAAGCTGGAAAAATATTCTCTGGTGAACAGCACTCCTTGTCGCCTGTAGCTGACACTAGCAATGGCCGTGTTTAGATCGAGTACCCTGCGATAATCCGTAACAGGCCCCTGATCTGGGAAGGTTAACGACACATCCCCAAATGGCTGATGGGCGCCGAAGGATGGTCGGGAGACGTTACCTGCTGCCTTGAGCAGTTCCTCTGCCTCCTTGATTGAACCCGCCGCAAGCAATGCACGAACCTTGGGAAGACAGGTCTGAAGCTGAGCTTGCGTGGGGGTCGTGTCGCGAGAGCCAGACCACAAGGAACTCTCGTTAAACTGGAGGCGATCCAATTCCACTCCTCCAAAAACCATGCCCCCCAAGCGTCCATTGCCAATCGGTAGTGCCTCTGACATCCACTTTGTGGCAGGCTTGTCATACCAGAGATGCAACTGATCCTCCGCACCGGACGCATGTTCGGCCAGTGCAAAAATCCAGCAGATACAGACGGCAAAACTCTTTAAAACGATATTTCGAAACAACACTGCCGCGTCTCCAAAGCGAGTGTAGCGCGTTATTATGTTTTCGGTTTTCGAATACTGGGAATGTGCTAATAACATCTTATCTCAGTCTCCCAGAAAATCCCTGCCACCGACAATCAACAAGTGATTTAGAAACGAGATGTTTGATGAGGTAATCATTGAGCTTATTAGCTTCCCCCGATGATTAGGCCAAAGCTGGTTTGAGTTATTGCCCCCAAGGGTACCCTTGGGGGCAATAACTCAAACCCAGACCATGAAGAAAACACGACATACGGAAGAGGCGATCATCCAGGTGCTTAATGAGGCACGAGCTGGAGAAGAGAAGCGGTCATGCTTCTTTCCTACCACTCCGCCGCTCTGGTGCAACAGACTTTCTTTGCCGGCGAGTTGATTCCTAGGCAGTCGGAAATGTCGATATCAGCTTCAGCGGCGGTTTCCATCGAGTTTTCAGCTCTGTCTGGGCAATCCTCCCAGCGGAAGCATCAAGAGGGCTACATCGATTTCTGAACTGCTCCGGCGCCCTGAGTGACACTGCGACCTGTAGCGCTGACATCTTGACCGACGCCCTTCATGGTATTGCAGCCCGTGAGGGTAATGGTAACGGCAAGGACAAGGGCTAGGATGGTGAGTGAGGTTGTTTGCATGATGGAAGCTTCCCACAGCGACGGCCCCATTTCCATTGGTAGAAACGCTTAGTTACCGCTCTGTCCGTGCTAAGCGGATTCCTTAGCGTCATCTTAGCGTTTCCCCATCTATCGAGGAAAGTCCGGGGGGCGTAGAGTGACACTATGAAAACAATCTCCCTGATCGGAATCGCCAGTCTTCCACTCACTCTCCTGCTGACATCGTGTTTTTCGTTGAGCACGACTAGGACAGCCGTACCGGAAAGAACGACCACCATTTCTCAACAGACTAGGAGTTCATCGCAGTCACCGACCACGACGACCACAACGCGCTCCACCACTTATTAATCAAAGATCCCAACGTCACTTCACTAAAAGTCAAACCCTCAACCTACAAACATCATGCTCTACACAATCGCCATTGTTCTTCTTGTCCTCTGGGCGCTCGGACTCGTCAGCGCCTACACGATGGGAGGATTTATCCACATCCTGCTTGTCTTCGCCTTGGTGGTACTTCTTATCCAGATCATCCAGGGAAGAAAGATCGGCTGAGATGGCTGCTTGGCCATCATTCCATGGTAAAAAATCCACAAAACCTCCTCTTGGCAGCAGGCGTCATCCTGACTGCGCTTGCCTGCATTTTATTTGGAGTGGGATGAATTAGCCGCTTTTCTCTTCGCCTTTCAGAACACTGTGAGCAGTCTTATAAAACAATGAAATCAGCCCTCTTCACGATCCTACTTTGCCCCGTGGTACTCTTATGCGGCTGTCTGTCGACCTCACCTAAAAAGGTCCCCCTGAAAACGGTCGCTTACGTCGATCTGCCCCGCTTCATGGGGGACTGGTATGTCATCGGAACGATCCCGTGGATCGTGGAGAAGAACAACGTGGGAACAATGGATATTTACAAGATGAGGCCAGATGGTCGCATCGACATCACCTACGCTTTTCACAAGAATGATCTCTCGGCAAAGCACCAAGAGATGCACGCAGTTGGCACCGTGTTGGATACAAAGACCAATGCCCGGTGGGGAGTCCAGTTTATCTGGCCTTTCAAAGCTCCTTACCTCGTCATCGATCTGGCACCTGATTACAGCACGACGACGATTGGCTACCCATCGAGGGATCTGATTTGGATTATGGCCCGTACACCGACACTGCCTGAAAGCACGTATCAGGAACTGCTTCAGAAGGCATCCAACCAAGGATACGATATCCATCGGATTGTTAAAGTTCCCCAGAAATAGGGTCTTTGATTGTTAGGATGACGGACTGATTACCCGTGGCCGCGTGTCTTATCGCCTGGAGTTGATGGATCCCCTCCATCGCTGCAAGAATCTCCCGCGCATGATCCGTTTCCTCGCCATCCTGCTCTTCACGGCTTCCTGCGCCTATGCCGGTGATGTCATTGCGGTGATCAAGAGTCCCTCCACGGTCTACCGCCTGAAGGGATCGAACGGCGCCTTTCTCGGGCAGATCCAGCCTTCCGGAGGTGCGATCTCCGTCGGTTGCGACGGGGAGACGATCGCGGTGCTGAATTCGCACGGCGTCGTGAACCGCTACAATGCCGAGACGGGGGCCTTCATCGGACAGAATCAGCCCAGCGGAGGAGGCCCCTTAACCGACGTTCAGGTCTCCGGCGGCGTGATGATCGTCCGCTCACCTCATCTTGCCCGCCGCTACAGCGCACGCACGGGTGCCTTCTTGGGACAGAGCCAGTTCTGAGCATGACATTGCCGGAACTTAAAACAGTGCTCCGGTCCATGGCCTCGCCCGAAAGGGAGAAGGTGACACGGAGTTTCTTCAAGACAGGACCCGGGGAGTATTCCGAGGGAGACAAGTTCCTTGGGATCCGGATTCCCGATCTGCGGTCACTGCTCAAGAAAGCCGATGCCATTTCCTTGAAGGAGGCCCTGACTCTGCTCCGCTCAGAGTGGCATGAGGAACGCTTCACGGCTCTCCTGCTACTGGAGCGTCGCTTCGAGCATGCTGAGGAGGAATCAGTACGGGAGGAGATCGTGAAGGCCTATCTCGCCAATACCCGTTGGGTGAACAACTGGGACCTCGTTGATACGAGTGCCCCGACCATCCTCGGTGCATGGTTGCTCCCTCGGAAGCGGTCGGTGCTAGATGAGTTGGTTCGCTCCGAAAATCTCTGGGAAAGACGGATTGCGATCGTTGCCACGCAGACACTGATCCGTGCGGGCGAGTTCCGGGAGACGCTCCAACTCACCGAGCGACTGTTTGGTGATCCCGAAGACCTGATGCATAAGGCCTGCGGCTGGATGCTCCGCGAGGTGGGGAAGATGGACAGAAATATCCTGATCTCCTTTCTGGAAAATCACGCGCCACGGATGCCCCGGACGATGCTCCGCTACGCCATCGAGCGCTTTCCAGATCAGGAACGCAGAGTCTGGCTTGCGCTCCGCTAATACCCCGGACGGAGCCTACTCCATGAAGCGGGTGAATTCCGCAGCTGTTTCCCTCTCGGTGCGCAGGGTGTTTTCGATCCTGGAGGTATCCTCGTAACCAAGGGCCATGCCGCAGACGATCATCCGCTCGTCGGGAATCTCCAGATGCCGGGCAATGAGGCGGTGGTATTTGCAGAAGGCCGCCTGCGGGCAGGTGTCGAGGCCGCGCGCCTTGGCGGCGATCATCACGTTCTGGAGGAACATCCCATAGTCGAGCCAACTGCCCTGTCCCATCACGCGGTCGATCGTGAAGAAGAGTCCGACCGGTGCCCCGAAGAAGGTGTAATTCCGCGCGAACTGCCGGTTCATGAGTTCCCGTTCCCCCTTGGCGATGCGAAGTAGTCCGTAGAGGTCGTAGCCGACCTTACGACGACGATCGATGTAGGGAGGAATCCACTTTTCCGGGTAGTAGGAGTATTCCTGCGTGTGCTCTGCGTCGCGGGTGGGATCGAGTGCGATCTCGACCAGTTCTTTGGAGAGGGCTTCCTTTTTTTGTCCGGTTATGACGATGGCCTGCCACGGCTGGGTGTTGGTGCCCGAGGGGGCGCGGGCTGCTACATCAAGGATCTCCAGGATGGTTTCCCTAGGTACAGGCGTCGGCAGGAATGCGCGGATCGACCGGCGCTCCCGGATCACCCCGTCAACAATTGTCGTGATCTCGGATTGGGAAGGAGTTCTGCTCATACCTCTCCTCAAAGCCTTTAGTCTTCAGCCTTCAGACCTACTATGGTTCCGGATATTTACTGATGAACTTGGAGAACCAGATTGCCGCGGGGCTGGGAATGCGGTCATGGGTCTTGGCATCGAAGGCAAAGAGTCCGAACTTGGGCCCCCAGCCGTCGGTCCACTCGTAGTTGTCCACGAGCGTCCAGGGGAAGTAGCCGCGCACATCCACGCCGTCGGCCTGCGCTCTGCGCAGTTGGGCGATGTGCTCCCGGAAGTAGCGGATTGATTTCTGGCCGCTTTGGGTGCCAATGCCGTTCTCGGTGACGACGACCGGCTTGTGGTAGCGGGCATCAATCTCCTTAAGGACATGATAAATACCGGTCGGTGCGATCTCCCATCCGAGCTGGGTATAGTTCGAGTTGCGCTCACCGACGGGACGGAAAATGAAGCGCAGGGCGCTGGCCTGCTGGGTGTAGTAGTAATTAACGCCGATGATGTCGCAGGTGTCGGCCACCATGTCGAGGTGGTCGAAGTTCTGGTGCTGCATCAGGTGGTAGACGGAGCGGGTGGGGTCGAGATAACGGGCCTTCTGCCAGTAGGGCAGGGACCAGATGCCCATGATCCGTGCATCGGGCCGCTCTTCGCGCACGATCGTGGCGGCGTCGCGGAACATGTCGGCGCAGACCCGCATCGCTTTTTTGTAGGAACCCGGGTGAAAGAGCAGTCCCGGAGGCCAGTGGGCACCGACCCATCCCAGCTGGAGGGCTCCGTTGGGTTCGTTCTGGGGGACGTAGATGCGGACATCGGCCTTAGTAGCCCTGACGACACGGCGCACATGGGCGCGCCATGCCTCTTGGACATCGGGGTGGAGGAAAGTCGCCTTGGACTTGTCCCTGGGGTAGAGCCAGTCGGGAAAGGTGAAATGCCAGAGTGTGAGGATTGGCTCGATGCCAGCAGCCCTCACCCGGCGGGCCATCTCGGCGTATTGACGTAGAGCCGCCTGATTAATCTCTCCCTTGTGCGGTTCAATGCGCGCCCATTCCACTCCGAAGCGGAAGTGGGAGACCCCCAGGTATTTGATGGCGGCGATATCCTTGTCGAAGTCACTCCAGGAGAAGACAGCCTTGTCGCCACGCGCAGGTGCACCTCCATCCTCGGCAAATCGGTCCCAGTCGGTCTTGAAATACCACTTGGATCCCTGCGCAAACCCCTTGTCCTCGTTCTGGAACGGGGCGGTGGAAGTTCCCCACCAGAAGGGTTCCTTAGGAAGCGGTTTGAGCGTCGGGGCGGACTTGGGAGGGGAGTAGGGACGTGGTGCGGCAATGCATCCTGCCAGAATCAAAAGAAGCGGCAGGATCAGGAGTCTCGGGATGGTTGCTTGCTGCATGGGCCAATGCCTAGTAGCTACAGGGTGAACGATCAATCATGAAGCGACGATTCCTTCCAGTTCTCCTTGTGGCGGCGACCCTCGGATTGCGCGCGGCCGATTCCAACGTGAATCTGGATCCCGACACGATCTTCATGAACGACGGGACGGCCAAAAAGGGTCTGATCATCCGCAACGATCGGACCGAGGTGGTCCTCCAGCAGCGGATGGGTGAGGTGATCATCCCCAAGTCCTACATCCGCCGCATCGACGACGAGGTGAACGATGTCTACTTCGCGGATATGGTAAAACCGGGCAAACTGCCACCCTGGCGCATGATCGTCGCGGACCTCCGCTCCGACGACAGCATCCGCTCTTTTCGTCAGATTCCCGCCACGACGATCACCAACGGATATCTGAGAAATATTCCCTATCTCTCCTTCCGGATCAACCGGCGCGTCGAGATGAACGTCTACGGAAATCCCGAGGACCCGGTTGCCATCGAGTTTGGCATCTACGAGCGAAAAGCCTCGGAGATTACGAAGTTCAAGAAAATCACCCGCACATTTCTGGCAGGCCTCCTCGACAATCGCCGCGAGATTGCGGCGCTCTACTCCCTGAAAGACAAAGGTGGGGAAAAAACGGTGGGTGACCTCACCTTCCAGGTGACGCCTCCTGAGGCACCCGATGCGTACGGGGGATGGTGGATCTCCATCTACGAGCACAAGCGGCTTGATGCCTTCCGGGTTCCCGATGCGATTTACAAGAATAACACCCTGCCCTTCTCGAAGGTGAATCACGGCAATGGTTCGCTGCGCGAGGGACAAGGGGACTTTTTCGACAAGTTTCTGCAATCCAACATGACGGCATGGCAGGGCATGATCCCCGATCTCCGCGGATTCTACCGCAACAAGGTAGGGGATCTGAAACTCCTTTTTACGAAGAAGCCCGCCTCCACCCATCCATGATGTTCCCACGACCTTTCATCCCTATCCTCTGGAGCGCACTGATCCCCCTTCTTCTCTCGGGGTGCGCGATCCATCCACTCGGTCCCCTTGACAAGGCACCTGAGCACCAGGTTAAGAAACTGACGGGTTACCGAGGATTTGCGTGGGGAATCTCCACGAGCAGCCTTCAATACGAGGACAAGGGAGTTGCTCCGGGAAACAAGGAATACTTCGTCCGCGACTGGGACCTGCTGGTGAAGGACGGGAAGGCGCCGGTCGTCGGCAATGCTCTCTACACTTGGATTGACTTCGACAAGGATCTCTCGGCGCTGAAGAAGATCGGTGTCACCCACTACCGCTTCAGCATCGAATGGGCACGCGTTGAGCCGCAACCCGGACATTACAACGAAAAGGCCGTTCAGGGGTACGTCCGCATGTGCCGCAAGCTCCGTGAGGCTGGCATCGAGCCCGTCGTGACCCTGTGGCATTTCACCTTTCCGGCATGGCTGACGGATAAGAAGGATTCCTCCAAGACCAACTGGCTGCACCCTCTGGCGCGTGAACGGTGGAATCTCTACGTGAAGAAGATGGTGAAGGCCACTTCCCCGTACGTGAACTACTACGCCCCCGAGAACGAGCCCAACGGTCAGGTGCTCACAGCCTACATCATCGGCCTGTGGCCTCCCTGCCACACGTTCGACTTCAAGGGCTACAAGGCCGCCACGATCGCCAGTGCCGATATGTTCCGTGATGCGGCAGGCATCATCAAAGGTGAGAAACCCTCCGCCAAGGTGTTGAGCGTGGAGGCTCTGCCGTGGTGGAAGCATGGTCCGCTTGATCCGGGTGGACTGCTTTACAACACCGTGATGCACTCGAATTTCGACCATCTCGACCGTGTCTGGGATGTCTGTGACATCATCGGATTCAACTATTACTACAGCCAGCAGGCCGGCCCCGTGAGTTTTCTGTCCGAGGGAATGAGGCATGGTCCCAACTTCACGATGATGGGGTGGTGCATCGACCCGAAGGCGCTGGGCAAGCAGATCCGCTATGTCGCCAAGCGTTACGACAAGCCGATGATGATCACCGAGAACGGAGTCGCCACCAAGAATGAGGAAAAGCGTCACCGATACCTTAGTGAACACATTGCCCAGATCCGGAAGGCGATGGATGAGGGCTACGATGTCAGGGGGTATTTCGTCTGGTCGCTCGCCGATAATTACGAGTGGCACTACGGCTATGTCCCCAAGTTCGGGCTCTGCACCATGGATCCGGTGACCAAGGTCCGTGTGCTCAAGCCGTCGGCAAACTATTACCGCGATGTGATCCGCGCCTCCCAGGCCGCGGGGCATGTCGTGCCGGAACCTTCCAAGTAAGGGTTTTCCCGCACCGGGAAGCTGGAAGGAGTGCCCGATTCTGTCCATGATCGGGTAATGAAAGTCGCGGTCTTCAACACCAAGCGTTTCGAGAAACCCTTTCTCGAGGCTGCCGCGCGTGATGCCGGGATTACCCTGACGTATCTCGAGCCGCGTCTCGATGCCACCACCGCTCCCTTGGCAGCTGGGCATGATGCCGTCCTGATTTTCGTCAATGACGTGGCCGACCGGGCCTCGCTGGAAAAACTCTCCGCCGGGGGCGTGCGTCTTTTGGCCACACGCAGCGCCGGGTTTAACCAGATCGACTTCTCCGCCGCCCGAGAACTCGGCATTAGCCTTGCCTATGTCCCCGAGTATTCCCCCAACGCGGTGGCGGAGTTCACGATCGGTCTGATCCTGACTCTGGGGCGTCATATCCACGAGGGGCACAACCGCGTGCGCCGCGCTGATTTCAGCCTTGAGGGACTTTGCGGATTCGAACTCAGGGACAAGACCGTCGGTGTCTGCGGCACCGGGCGCATCGGCACGGAAGTGGTGAAGCTCCTCTCGGGATTCGGATGCCGCATCCTCGCCTACGACGACGCCCCCAGCGAGGAGGTGACCCTCCTCGCCTCCTGCGTCGATTCCAAGGAGGAGCTCTTCCGCTATTCCGACATCCTGACCCTGCACGTTCCCCTGATGCCTTCGACGTATCACCTGATCGATGCGCCAGCGCTCTCGACCATGAAGGACGGGGTCTTCCTCATCAACACGAGCCGAGGCGGTCTCATCGACACGCGTGCGGCTGTCGAGGCTCTCAAAAATCGCAAGATCGGCTTTCTGGCAATCGACGTCTACGAAGAAGAGGCCTCGCTCTTCTTCGAGAATCGCTCCTCGGACATCATCGCCGACGACACCTTCGCGCGACTCCTGACCTTCCCCAATGTGATCGTCACGGGTCATCAGGCCTTTCTGACGGATCACGCCCTGCGCAATATCGTGGAGACGACTTTTCAGAGCCTGAAGGAATTCGCCGAAGGAAAGCCTCTCACGCATGCCGTTCCGGCACCGCCCACGGAATGAGGGTTTGGCTGAGCGCTGCTACCGCCTGCCTGCTGCTCCTGCTGAACGGGTGTAGCGGGACCCGAAGCAGGGCAGATCTGACGCTCATCAACGGGGCCGAACCTGAGACGCTCGATCCCGCCCTGATCACAGGACAGCCTGAGGGAAGGATCGTGAATGCTCTCTTCGAGGGGCTTCTTCGTTTTGACCGCTTTGGGCACAGCGGTCCCGGCGTCGCCTCGTCGTGGGAGACCTCTTCCGACGGCCTGACCTACACCTTTCATCTCCGGCCAGACGCATGCTGGAGCGATGGAAAGCCGGTGACGGCGGGTGACTTCCTCGAGTCATGGAGGCGTACCCTCGAACCGCAGACAGCGGCGGCCTACAGCTACCAGCTTTTCCCCGTGAGCGGAGCCGAGGAGTTTGCCAACGGGAAAACCGAGGATTTCTCCACCGTCGGTGTCAAAGCCCCCGATGACCGCACTCTCGTCGTCCATCTGGCGCATGCCACCCCCTATTTCCTCGATCTCTGCGCCCTGCCTCCTCTCTATCCGGTGAGGACGGATCTCATCGCCGCTTACGGGGATGACTGGGTGAAGCCGGGGAAGTTTGTGGGCAACGGGGCTTACAGGTTGGAGTCTTGGCGCATCAATGACTCGATCCGCCTGACGAAAAATCCCTTCTTCTGGGACCAGGCGAATGTCCGCCTAGGGACGGTCGACGTCCTGCCGATCAGCAAGGCGAACGTCGCCTACAACTTCTACGCGGCCGGCCAGGCGGATCTGATCATGGACAAGGGGCTGGCCCCGCCCTCCCTGCTGGACGCCCTCAAGCAGGGTCCCGATTTTCATGCCGCGCCCTTCCTCGGTTCCTACTTCCTACGGTTCAACTGCTCCAAGCCCCCGTTCTCCGATCAGCGCGTCCGCAAGGCCTTCTCCATGGCGCTCGATAGGAAGAGGATCACCGACAAGATCACGCGGGCAGGAGAGCAGGATGCCTTGAGCTTCGTGCCTCCGGGTCTGCCGGGGTATCAACCCCCTGAGGGACTTCCTGAGAATGCGAGCGAAGCGAGGCGTCTGCTTTCCGACGCAGGATATCCGGGCGGCAAGGGATTCCCCCTGACGACTTATCTCTACAGTGAGGGTGAACTCAACGAGGGAGTGGCTGTCGAACTTCAGTCGATGTGGAGCGAGGTGCTCGGCGTCCATATCCAACTAGCCCGTCAGGAGTGGAAAGTTTATCTCAACTCGCTCGGCTCCCTTGACTTCGGGATCGCCCGCTCCAGCTGGGTGGGGGATTACCCTGATCCCAATACCTTCCTCGATCTCTTTCTCTCCGGCGGCGGGAATAACCGCACGGGCTGGGCCGATCCGGCTTACGATTGGATGATCGCGTCTGCGGCGGGTGAGGGGAATCCCGCTGCTCGATTCGCTCGCCTCCGTTCGGCTGAGCAGTATCTTGTAAGGGATCAGGCACCGATCGCCCCGCTTTTCTTCTACGTGGGGATCCAGCTCTACGACGGCACGAAATTCGGAGGCATCGAGGCGAATGTCCTCGACGAGCATCCGATCCGGGAGATGTATCGGCGGGCTTTCTGAAAAAGACTGATAGCCACAAGATGCACAGAAAGTACAGGGGGGGAGGGGTGTTAAAACGTTACAGTGTTAGAAAGTGAAAAAGTATCGAGAGACAAACGGTTTGATGACGCCATCCTTCGCTCCATTCACGTCCCGCGCCTGGACATCTCAACACATGTTGGAGTCCAGTTGTTTGACCCCCCGTTTTAACGGTAAAACATTTTAACCTTTTTAACTAATCCCCCATCTTCCTCCCGCCATTTTTGTAACTCTTGTGCCTTTTGTGGCCTACCGCCTCATGACATGCTCCAAGCCTCGATGAATCGACGTTTCGCTATCCAAGGCTGCACCGCGCTGGTGACCGGAGCCACCGCCGGACTCGGCGCCGAGTTTGCCCGCCAACTAGCCCCGAGAGCCCGCCATCTCATTCTCGTCGGTCGCCGCAAGGAACGGTTGGCCTCCCTGGCGGAATCGCTCCGAAAAGACTTCTCAGCCCTCTCCATCGAATCGATACCCGCAGATCTGGCCATGCCCGAGGAACGGGAGCGTCTCGCCTCACATATCATCCGCTCGGAGATCCCGCTCAACCTGCTCGTGAACAATGCCGGCCTGGGGGATCTTGGCCCCTTTGACACGGCGGAATGGACGCGGCTGGAGCCGATGCTCTCGGTGAATGTCACAGCACTCACCCACCTGACTCATCTTCTGCTTCCGATGCTTCGGGCGCACCCTCCCTCGGCTGTCCTAAACGTCAGCTCCATCGCCGGCTTCTTTCCGCTGCCCGAGATGGCTGTGTATGCTGCGACGAAGGCCTATGTGACGAGCTTCAGCGAGGCGCTTCGCATGGAGTTGGAGCCCCACGGCGTGGTAGTGACGGCCCTTTGCCCGGGCCCGGTGCCGACGGAGTTTTTTGAGGTGGCAAGCCGCGAGGGCAAAACGATCCGTGCGATGGACCGCTCTCACCCCGCGTTTGCGTCGCCGCCGGAATTGGTGGTGCGTCAGGCTCTTGCCGGATTGGAGCGAAATCGACCCGGAGTCATCCCGAACTCCCTCCTGGCCGCCGTCGTGCGAACTGTCCGACTGCTTCCCTTCCCGTTAATTCGTGAGGCGATCCGCCTAGGAGCTGGTCCCAAGAAGCCTGTCGAAGAATAAGGATTTTTACAGGGATGAGGGGGATGGATTTGTTTTAAACCACGAAAGGCACGAACGGACACGAAAGTTGTATCTGCACGGAGATTGGGATCTCCCTCGGACTGCGGTTCGAACAGTCTCACAGCCTACAGTCTAAAAAGCTTCCCCAGGAACAACTCCTGTCGTGGTGATCTGATAGTCTCCGGTGGATTCGAACCATGAATTCGAATCCATTCCCTCCTCGCCACCTTCCTCTCTGACCGTTATCTGTCAGACACCGTTTTCCACCCATGGCCCGTCCCAAGAAATCTTCCTCTTCCTCTTCCAAGGACTCCTCGGCCAATCTCGGCTTTGAGGCGAAGCTCTGGCTCGCCGCTGACAAGCTCCGGAACAACATGGATGCGGGCGAGTACAAGCACGTCGTCCTTGGCCTCATCTTCCTGAAGTACATCTCCGACAGCTTCGAGGAGCATCATGCCAAGCTCATTGAGGGAGAGGGTGAGTACGCCGGGGCCAATCCCGAGGACAAGGACGAGTACCTCGCTGCCAACGTCTTCTGGGTTCCGAAGGAGGCCCGCTGGTCCTTCCTCCAGGGGAGTGCCAAGCTCCCGTCGATCGGCAAGCTCGTCGACGACGCCATGGTCGCCCTCGAACGGGACAACCCCCGACTCAAGGGCTCCCTGAACAAGAACTACGGACGCGCCGACCTCGATAAGAACCGCCTCGGCGAGCTCATCGACCTCATCGGCTCCATCCAGCTCGTAGATGCCGCCAGCCGGTCCAAGGACCTCCTTGGGCGTGTCTTTGAGTACTTCCTTACTCAGTTCGCCAGTGCCGAGGGTAAGAACGGCGGCCAATTCTACACACCCTCCTGCGTCGTCCGCCTCCTTGTCGAGATGGTCGCCCCGTACAAGGGACGCATCTACGACCCGGCCTGCGGCTCGGGCGGCATGTTCGTCCAGAGTGAGAAATTCGTGGAATCCCACGGCGGCAAGCTGGGCGACATCAGCGTCTACGGCCAGGAGAGCAACCCCACCACCCGCCGCCTCGCCATCATGAACCTCGCCCTCCGGGGCATCGAGGCAGACTTTGGACCCGAGAATGCAGACACGTTCCGCCGACCACTCCACCCCGACCTCCGGGCTGACTTCGTCCTGGCCAATCCTCCCTTCAACGACTCCGACTGGTACCGCAAAGACGATGACGTCCGCTGGCAGTATGGCGTCCCGCCTAAGGGGAATGCGAACTTCGCCTGGGTTCAGCACTTCATTCACCACCTTGCCCCAAAGGGAATGGCCGGCTTCGTTCTCGCGAATGGCTCAATGTCCTCAAACCAATCCGGAGAGGGGGAAATCAGGAAGGCCCTGATTGAGGCAGACCTCGTCGACTGCATGGTCGCACTCCCTGGACAGCTCTTCTACTCCACCCAGATCCCCGTCTGCCTCTGGTTCCTCACGAGGAGCAAGAACGATGGAAAGCGCCGTGACCGCCGCAAGGAAACCCTCTTCATCGATGCCCGGAGGATGGGCACCCTCATCGACCGTGTCCACCGCGAGCTTACGGAGGCCGACCTCGTGAAGATCGTCTCCACTTACCACGCATGGAGAGGGGATGAGATTCCTCAGGTTTCAGGTCTCAAGTCTCAGGTTTCCTCGTCGGCCTACGCCGACATCCCCGGCTTCTGCAAATCTGCCACCACCGCCGAGATCGCCGCCCATGGTCATGTCCTCACACCTGGCCGCTACGTCGGAGCCGAGGAGATCGAGGATGATGGAGAGCCCTTCGAGGAGAAAATGCCCCGACTTGTTGCCGAGCTGAATATCCAGTTCGCCGAGTCTGCGAAACTCGAGCTGGCCATCAAGGCCAACCTGAAAGGACTTGGGTATGAAATCTGAGGGTTCTCTTGCAAAAACTGGCTTGCCAATTCTTGACAATTTATTGGTTCCGCAGGATGGTAAAGCCAGTAAACCCGCCGGGCCTCTGTCGAAAGATACGCTATCTCACGGCGGGTCTTTTTTTGCCCAGGGGAAGTGAACGATGAAAAACGAGAAGCGTCATCACACCATCCAAGAACAGGTTCAGCTACTTCTGGCACGAGGGCTTGAAGGAGATCCTGACCTCATGGCATCTCGTTTGGCCGTGGTGAACTACTACCGACTGAGCGGCTACTGGTTTCCAATGCAAATGGGGGCTAGTTACCCCGAAATCATCGGCGCTACTCCAGAAACATTCCGGCCCGGATCAACTTTTGAAAACGTCTGGAGGAGATATACCTTTGATCGGGAGTTGCGACTTCTTGTTCTGGATGCAATTGAGCGATTCGAAGTTGCAGTCAGAACTCAGCTTGCCTACCACCACGCTTTCATCCACGGCCCTTTTGGCTATGCGAATGACCCAAAATCTAGGCCGAAATTGAAGCGAGAGGATTTTGCCAAATTTTACGCCGGATTACTGGAAGAGTTGGGAAGGAGTAAGGAACAATGCATAAAACATTATTTTAAGAAATATGGTGATGAACATGATGTTCCGCCCATCTGGCAGGCTGTGGAAGTCATGAGCTTTGGGAACATCGTCACCCTCTATCGGCACACAACCAGTAAAGTGAAACAGGGGGTAGCCAGCACCTTTGGTATTCCTGATACCGTGATGGAGTCCTGGTTGCTTTCTCTCAACACCATTCGCAACATTTGCGCTCATCACTCCCGGCTTTGGAATCGAGAATTGGGCAATAGGCCGATGATCCCTCGCTTGGAGGAATTTCCCGACTGGCATCTCCCGGTTCAGATCCGTAATGAGAAATTGTTCGGGATTCTAACCATCCTGAAATACTCCATGAATAGAATTGCCCCTCAGAGCCAGTGGGCACTTCGCTTCCATCAATTTCTCGCCGACTATCCCGACATCCCCATTGCCGATATGGGGTTCCCTGAGAATTGGGATCAAAACCCGATCTGGAAATGAGCCACACCTTGAACATAGGAGGACTGGGGTATGGTGACTGAGTTTCAACAGCACGAAGTCGCAAAACTCATCAGCGACGGAACGCTGATGATCAACGACGGCTATCGCGCCAAAAACAGCGAACTGTCACATGCTGGCATTCCTTTTGCCCGAGCGGGAAACATTGATGGGGGCTTTCATTTTGAGGACTCCGATCGGGTTCCTGCTGAGACTCTTGCAAAAGTGGGTCAAAAAAAGAGCCAGGCTGGAGATGTAGTTTTTACATCAAAGGGAACAGTAGGACGGTTTGCTTTTGTTCGAGAGCACACCCCAGAGTTTGTCTATTCGCCTCAACTCTGTTTCTGGCGCTCCTTAGATGCCTCCCTCATCGACCCTAGATGGCTCTTCTACTGGATGAATGGTCGGGAGTTCTATCTTCAGTTCAAAGGCGTATCAGGACAGACCGACATGGCAGAGTATGTCAGTCTTCGTGACCAGCGGGCCATGAAGATGACCCTCCCACCCCTCTCCGAGCAGAAGCGAATTGCGGAAGTGTTGGGAGCTCTGGATGACAAGATCGAACTGAACCTGAGGATGAATGCCACGCTTGAGGCCACCGCCCGAGCCCTCTTCCAGAGCTGGTTCATCGACTTCGATCCCGTCCGCGCCAAGCTCGACGGCCGAAAGCCCTCCGGCATCGATCCAGCCACCGCAACCCTCTTCCCCGACTCCTTCGAAGAATCCCCCCTCGGCCACATCCCCAAAGGGTGGGAAGTCCGACCACTAGCCAGTTTAACAACATATCTTAGCCGTGGTATCGGCCCCTCATACCTTGAACAGGGAGGGGTGTGCGTTCTGAATCAGAAATGCGTTCGTGACCATCGAGTAGATTTTACCAAATCCCGAAGACACGATTCCGTAAAAAAGCCCATCAATAAGCGCGGTTTGCAGCTTCACGATGTCTTGGTGAACTCTACTGGAATGGGAACGCTTGGACGAGTAGCTCAACTCTTTTATTTGCCTGAAGCGACAATTGTAGACTCGCACGTCACCATCGTGCGTGCGGCCTCAAATACTGATCCATTCTTTCTAGGCATTAACCTGACTGGACGTGAAACTGAGATCGAGGAGTTAGGGGAAGGTTCTACCGGTCAAACTGAACTTAGCCGCATAAGGCTAGGAGGACTTAAACTCATTACTCCTTCGTTTGACCTTCAAAAGGCGTTTGGATCAGCAGTTGCTCCACTCCTGATGAGTATGTCTGAAAACGAAAAGCAATCCCGCACCCTATCCACCCTCCGCGACACCCTCCTCCCAAAACTCCTGAGCGGGGAGTTGAGCGCAAAAGCACTTCAGATATAAAGGACTCTAGTGATTTCTTCCGTAACGATTGTTGAAGTGCTGGAAAGAGCCCAACAGGGAATCACCAAGCCGTTTCTTTGCCGAGGTGATGATGACAGGCTTTACTACGTTAAAGGGAGGGCAGCCGGTTGTCGTTCTCTCTGTTGTGAGTGGATTGCAGGGAATCTTGCTAGAGACGTAGGCTTACCAATACCCGAGTTTTTGATTGCGGAAGTGCCAGAGACTTTGGTGAGGGATAGCTCCCATTCCGAAATCAATGATCTCGGTTCTGGCTTTGTATTTGCATCTTTACGAGTTGAGGGAGCACAGGAAATAACATGGCCAGAAGCCCAGGGATGTAAGATAGATGAAAAGGCATTGGTTCTTATCTTCGATTGGTGGGTGCAAAACGAGGATCGCTCTCTTTCAGTACATGGAGGAAACCCTAACCTCCTCACAACACCTTATAAAAATAAGGATATTAAATTATGGGTTTTCGACTTTAATCTGGCTTTTGATCTCAATTTCTCAGAGGAGAAATTCAGATCAAATCATCTATTTTATGACCTTCTGTCTGAATGGCCATTGGGTTTTCGCCAGAACGTGACTGGAAAGATGAAGGTTGCTGTTGAGCGTCTTGATGAGCTGTTTGCAGCCCTTCCTGAGGAGTGGCTCTATTTTCAGGGGGATAAAAATCTTGCGGTGCATTTGGATAAAAATCTGGTATCAGTTATTCTCTCCATACCGTTCACCGAACCCGACCGTTTTTGGAAAAGCCTGCTATGAACCGCCCTGTCAAATATGCCTGCAATTATGCGGTGCTTCGATTCCGTCCCTACCCGGAAACGGCAGAGTTCGTGAATCTGGGGGTTGTGATGCACTGCCCAATGCTGGGTTTTTTCGATACTCAGATTGAAACCCATAAAGTCGCAAGGGTCACAAATTTCTTTCCAGAGTTAGATCGTAAGACCTTTGCGGCGGCACGGAGGACAATTTTGGAAGAGGTGGATCGGATTAAAACAATGATTGCTCATCAAAAAGATGTTGAGGCTGGGCGCATCTTATTTGGTGAGTTGGTTCGTCCGCGTGAAGCGGTATTCCGCTTTGGAGAAATTCGCACGATTCTAACGGATGATCCAACTACTCTGGCTGGACACCTTTTTGCACAATATGTGCTTCGTCATTTTGCACAGGTCAAAGAGTATCAAGAAAACGTGATGGCTGATCGCTTCTTTAAGGCATTAAAGGAGTTTCGCCCGAACCAAACTTTTCATCGCAATAAAGCCGTAGGGACAGAAGAGTATCGAATTCGGATTCCAATATGTTCTGATTGGCGGAATCCAGAAGGTGTTCCCATGCGAGCCGTCAAGCCGTTGGATCTACAGAAGAAAGAGACTACTGATATCATTGAGCATGGCGATTTGTGGGCTCAGCGACTTCGTAGGTTACGAATGGTAGAAAGACTTCCAGAAAGATTAATTTTTGCCGTAAGGCATCCAAAAGATATTGCCGGTAAAAAAGCGGCTGGAGATGTGTTGGCGTCATTAAAAGACGCAGGGGGAATTTTGGTGGACGCTGCAGATACAGAAAGAATTCTCGAATTAGCAGCAGACTAAATTGACTGCTGATGAGCGGTCTGAACGAATCCCATCTCGAGGAGGCCGCGCTGGAGTGGCTGGCTGAGCTGGGCTATGCCCTCGGCCACGGGCCCGACATGGCACTGGGGAAATTCCTGATTCCTGACTGATTAATAGGAGAATCCCATGAGCGACGAGACCCCTCAGAAAGAACTCACCCGCGAGGAACTCTACGAGAAGGTCTGGTCGACTCCAGGGACGAAACTAGCAGAGGAACTGGGGATCTCGGATGTGGCGATCACGAAGCGCTGCAAGAAGCTGAATGTCCCCCGTCCCTCCCGCGGCTACTGGGCAAAGCTGGCGGCAGGGAGGAAATCCCCGAAGCTCCCGCTCCCTCCCACACCTGATGAGGTCTTTCTCAAGTCGGCGGAGCAATCTGTCGGCAATGAGCTTTCCCTGCCTGAATCCATGGAATCCCTTCATGAGCTTGCCGCCGCGCTGATCGCTAAGATCAAGAAGGCACATGTCGATTCTGACAAGCGAGCCAGCTTTTACGGTGATCGCACGCTACCGGAGGTCAAGGTGACGAAGGCTCAGGCGGAGCGAGCGGCACAGGCATTCCATGTGATTCTTCAGAAGGTGGAGCCGCTGGGGATTACGTTCCGGAAGGCCCAGAGTTCCTATGGCCCCGCCTATTTCCAGAAAAGCCATGACCGGCTGTATCTCAAGATCGAGGAGGAGATGATCGAGAAGACACCTACAGCGAGGCGGAGTCGGTATTCCGGATATGGCTATGGACTGAGGGAGGAGAAGGTTCCCTCGGGGCGGCTGATCTTTTCCCTCAAGACGGATCGCTACGGCTCGAGTGATGAGAAGGAGTTCACCGAGAGCGAGAGGCTGCCTCTCGATAAGGTGCTCGCCCGCGTGGTCAACGAGATCCGCAGTCACTATGTGGCCGCGCAGAAGCGGCGGAAGGCCGAGGCCATCCAGCGGGAGAAGGATCGGATCGAATCGGAAATTCGCCATAAGAAATATCTCGAGGAGAGGGCCATCAAGGAAGCAGAGGAGGCGAAGAAGAATCATGCCAAGGCGCTGAAGAAAACTGCCAAGAAGCGGCAGGATGATTTCCTGAAGGCCTCCGAGTGGTGGAGGATGTTCGAGTCGGCAAATGCATTCATCGTGGCGTGTGAGCACCGATGGAAGGAGAGCCAGAGTGGGGAGCTAACCTCCGAGCAGGTGGAGTGGATCACATGGGCGCGTAACATCTCAAATGACCTATCCCCGTTTGCCTTGGGGTACCCTGAGCCATCCAAGGATGGAGCCTTCAACCCAGAAGAGGTGCCTTTCGGAGGCCCCTATCCTGAGATACGTGACTTTCCCCGGCCCCCGACGATGCCGAAGATCCCGCCTCCTGTCGTCGAGCAGAGAGGCTATGGCTACTCCTCAACCCCAGCGCCAACCCGCTACCCCTTCTGGCTCAGGCATCAGGGCCGATGAGGGTCATTATCACAAATCCCTGATGGAGAGATTCATGAGACGAAACTACTAATTATAAACGTTTTAGTAGTTGGCTAGTAGTTACAGGACTATACGGAATATATATCGCCATAACTGGCGAAATATCTTGATTAAAGCGATCAATTCGCCATATTTGACGCATTATGAAGATCTCTCTGGAGATGAATGATGGTACGATCCTCCGGGAGCTCGGGGAGAGGCTTGCCCATGCCCGCTTGGAGAGGAATCTGACGCAGGCGGCGCTGGCCGAGCAGGCCGGAGTCGCCAAGAGGACACTCGAGCGACTGGAGTCGGGTGAGGTGGCGGCTCAGCTCTCCGCGTTTCTCCGTGTCTGCCGGGTGCTTGGTCTGCTCGATCGCCTCGACGCCCTAATCCCGGAAGCCAAGCCCGGCCCGATGGAGTTGCTGAGGCTTCAGGGTAGGAAGAGGCAACGTGCCTCCAAGGCCTCTGTCCAGAAATCTGCCAGGGTCAAGGAGGGCTCCCGCTGGAGCTGGGGGGATCCGTCATGATCGCGGAGGTCCGGCTCTGGGGCAGGCGGATCGGTGCTCTCTCTATGGATGAAGGGCGGGAGGTTGCGGCTTTCCAGTATGATCCGGAGTTCGCTGGGAGCGGGATTGAGATCGCTCCGCTGATGATGCCGCTGGGCGAGCGGGTGCATGAGTTCCCCGCGTTGTCCCGGGAGTCGTTTCACGGTTTGCCCGGAATGCTCGCGGATTCCCTGCCGGATAAGTTCGGCAATGCGCTGATCAATGCGTGGCTGGCAACGCAAGGGCGGACGCCGGGGAGCTTCGGTGCGCTGGAGCGTCTCTGCTACACGGGTTCCCGCGGGATGGGTGCGCTGGAGTATCTTCCCGCGCTCGGGCCGAGGCCGCGTCGTGCGGTGAAGGTGCGCATCGATGCCCTGGTCGATCTGGCCTCGGAGGTGCTCTCCCATCGGGGGGATCTGCAGGGGCATTTTCATGACGAGGGTAAGGCGAAGGCGCTGGCCGATATCCTGCGCGTGGGGACGTCGGCGGGCGGGGCCCGGGCGAAGGCTGTTATCGCTTGGAATGAGGAGACTCACGAGGTGCGCTCCGGACAGATCGAGGCCGGGGATGGCTTTGGCTACTGGCTGCTGAAGTTTGACGGGGTCTCGGGCAACCGTGACAAGGAGAATGAGGATCCCCGGGGATACGGGGTGACCGAGTATGCCTATCACCTTATGGCATGCGCGGCGGGGATCGCGATGAGCGAGTGTCGTCTGATGGAAGAGGGAGAGCGGAGGCATTTCATGACGCGGCGGTTCGACAGGCTGCCGGGTGGGGAGAAGCTGCACATGCAGTCGCTGGCGGCGCTGGCACATCTCGATTTCAACCGTGCCGGGGCTCATTCATATGAGCAGGCCTTTCTGGTGATCCAGCAACTCGGTCTGCCGATGGCCTCGGTGGAGGAGCAGTTCCGCCGGATGGCCTTCAACATCGTTGCCCGCAATCAGGACGACCATGTGAAGAATATCGCCTTCCTGATGGATCAGGATGGGGGGTGGTCGCTTTCGCCTGGCTTCGACCTGACCTACAGCTTCAATCCCGGAGGTGCCTGGACGGCCTCGCACCAGATGACGATGAACGGAAAGAGGGAGGGGTTCACGAGGGGGGATTTCGACGCCTGTGCCAAGGCGGCTGGAATGAAACGTGGGCGTGCAGGCACAATCCTCGACGAGGTGATCGCCGCCGTGAAAGACTGGCCACGCTTCGCCATACAGGCGAAGCTCTCGGAGTCGACGATGAGCAAGATCCAGAAGGTCCACCTACTCGATTTTCCGAAACAGTAACCGCCCATGTCCCTGAACGAATCCCATCTCGAGGAAGCCGCGCTGGAGTGGCTGGCCGAGCTCGGCTATGCCCTCGGCCATGGACCCGACATGGCTCCGGGAGAGGTTGCTGCCGAGCGGGAGACCTTCTCCGAGGTGGTACTGAAGGGGCGTCTACGTGAGGCGATCCATCGACTCAATCCCGCGATCCCTGCCGAGGCACGCGAGGAGGCTCTCAGGAAGGTCCTGCGCCACGAGACGACCTCCCTAATCGGGAATAACCGGGCCTTCCACCATCATCTGCGCGACGGGGTGCCGGTGGAGTATCGCCGGGCTGATGGATCTATCGCTGGGGATCGGGTACGGCTGGTGGACTTCGCTGATCCTGCCGCCAATGACTGGCTGGCGGTGAATCAGTTCACCGTGATCGAGGGCCAGCATAACCGCCGTCCCGATGTGATCCTCTACCTGAACGGTCTGCCTCTCGCCGCGATCGAGCTCAAGAATGCTGCCGATGAGGAGGCGACGATCTGGAGCGCCTTCTCCCAGCTCCAGACCTACAAGGCGGAGATTCCCTCCCTGATGAACTACAACGAGATCCTCGTGGTCTCCGATGGTCTGCAGGCCCGGATCGGATCGCTGACGGCGAATCAGGAATGGTTCAAGGTCTGGCGCACGATCGATGGTGACGGGGATGCTCCCAAGAGCGCCCTGGAGCTGGAGGTGCTGATCCGGGGAGTCTTTGACCGGAAGCGCTTCCTCGGGCTGCTGGAGCATTTCGTGACCTACGAGGAGGACCCTGACAACGGGTCGGTCCATAAGATCATTGCTGGGTATCATCAGTTCCACGCGGTGAATGCCGCCGTCGAGGAGACGATCCGTGCAAGCGGGATGGGCGACGAGAACCGAGCCAAGGAAGGAGATGGGGCCTACTGGTCGGGTCGCATGGAGGAGGGAGCGCCGGGTGACCGTCGCGCCGGGGTGGTCTGGCACACGCAGGGAAGCGGCAAGAGTTTCTCGATGCTTTTTTATGCCGGACGGATGGCCCGTCACCCTGCGATGCAGAATCCGACCCTCATTGTGCTGACCGACCGGAATGATCTCGACGATCAGCTCTTCGGCCAGTTTCAGCGCTGCCATGAGACGCTGGGTCAGATGCCCATTCAGGCAGAGAGCAGGGAGCATCTCCGAGAACTCCTCAATCGTGCCAGCGGCGGAGTCATTTTCACAACGATTCACAAATTCGCCGCTGAGAAAGACTCGGCAAAGAAAGCCCTCTCCGAGCGCCGCAATATCGTCGTCATCGCCGACGAGGCCCATCGTTCCCAATACGACCTGATAGATGGATTCGCCCGCGACATGAGGGATGCCGTGCCCCATGCCTCGTTCATCGGATTCACCGGGACGCCGATCGAGAAGGCGGATGCCAATACGCGGGCGATCTTCGGCAACTACATCTCCGTCTATGACATCCAGCGGGCCGTGGCTGATAAAGCAACAGTCCCAATCTACTATGAGAGCCGGATTGCCAAGCTGGGGCTCAATGCCTCGGAGCTGCCGAAGCTCGACGCGGAGTTCGAGGAGATCACCGAGGGCGAGGAGGAGGGGAGTCGGGAAAAGCTCAAGACGAAGTGGGCCGCGCTGGAGGCTCTGGTCGGAGATCCGAAGAGGATCGCCCTGATCGCCAAGGATCTCGTGGAGCACTTCGAAAAGCGTCTCGAGGCGATGGATGGCAAGGCGATGGTCGTCTGCATGAGCCGCCGCATCTGCGTCGATCTCCACGAGGCGATCCTGAAGCTTCGCCCCGAGTGGGCCAGTGCCAAGGATGACGATTCCGAAGGCGAGAAGGGGAAAGCGTGCGTGGTGAAGGTCGTCATGACCGGAAGTGCCAGCGATGGCCCCGAGTGGCAGCAGCACATCCGCAACAAGGAGAAGCGCCGAAAGCTCGCCAACCGCTTCAAGGACAGCAAGGACCCCTTCCGTATCGTGATTGTCCGAGACATGTGGCTGACGGGATTCGACGCTCCGTGCCTTCACACCATGTATGCCGACAAGCCGATGCGCGGCCACGGGCTTATGCAGGCGATCGCTCGGGTGAACCGGGTCTTCCGCGACAAACCGGGTGGACTGATTGTCGATTACCTCGGGCTAGCCGATCAACTTAAGCAGGCGCTGGCCACCTACACGGAGAGCGGAGGCCAGGGTCATCCCACCTATGACGAGAAGCAGGCCATCGCGATCCTTCTGGAGAAGCACCAGATCGCCTCCGACATGCTCCATGGCTACGACTGGTCCAAGTGGGCGACGGGTTCCTCGGCAGAAAAAATCAAACTCATCCCCGGAGCGCAGGAGCATATTCTGGAACAGGAGGACGGGAAGAAACGCTTCGTCCAGGTCGTGACGGAACTCTCGCGGGCCTTTGCCCTTTCGGCGGCCAGCGATGAGGCCACGGCCATCCGGGATGACGTCGCCTTCTTCCAGGCCGTACAGGTGGCCCTCAACAAGCAGGAGAGTAAGAGCGGTAAGAATCCCGAGCAACTCGACGCGGCCGTTCGCCAGCTTGTCTCCAAGGCGATTACGACAGAGGGACAGGTGATCGATGTCTTTACGGCGGCGGGACTACCCCGTCCTGACATAGGCATCCTCTCGGACAAGTTCCTCGCCGAGGTGAGGGGGTTGAAGCACAAGAACGTCGCCGCCGAACTGCTGGAGAAGCTCCTCAAAGATGAGCTCAAGGTCCGATCCAAGCGGAATTTCGTCCAGGCCAAGCAATTCAGCGATAAGCTGAAGCAGACCCTCAACGGCTACCATAACCGCGCCATCTCCACGATGGAGGTGATCGAGGAGCTGATCAAGCTGGCCAAGGAACTCGACTCCGCCACCAAGCGGGGCGTCGATCTCGGGCTCACCGATGACGAGGTGGCTTTCTACGATGCACTCGCCGCCAATGAGTCAGCCGTCCGAGCGCTCGGCAATGAGCAACTCAAGGTGATCGCCAGCGAACTCATCACTCAGGTACGCAAGAGTGCCACGATCGACTGGACCCTCCGGGAAAGTGCCCGAGCCAAGATCCGCGTCATCGTGAAGCGCATCCTTAACAAATACGGCTACCCACCAGACCTCCAGGACCCAGCCGTCCAAACCGTCCTCCAACAGGCCGAACTCCTCTGTGCTGAGGTGGTGTAACGGTAACACATCACCTTTACTGAGTTTCAGATTCAAAATCCCCCTGCATTGACTGGGCACCTCTCTTCGCAGAGAATCGACCTGTGAAAAGCGTTTCCAGATGGTCCGCGCGTGAAATTGATCCCAGGGCAAACACTGCCTTCCTTTCTGCCATCGAGCTGATCGGTCCCGAGCTCTACTCTGTCGAGGAGAGGATCCGTGAGCAGTCCAAGGCCGTGGATGCCGGCATCGAGCACTATTTTGAGTATGCGATCGGAGGGAGTGGCAAGCGTCTGCGTCCCGCGCTGGCACTGCTGGCCGGGGGGGCCACCGGGCGCGTGGTCTCCGACCATGTCGATCTGGCCGTCATTCTTGAACTCATCCACATCGCGAGCCTCGTCCATGACGACATCATGGATGGCGCCGACAAGAGGCGCGATCGCCCCACCCTCAACGCCAAATGGGGTAATTCCCTGACCGTGCTGGTCGGTGATGTCCTGTTCGCCCATGCGCTACGACTTTCCACCAAGTTTCCGAACGCCGTCTCGAGGCGTATCGCGGATGCGGCGGCTGATGTCTGCACGGGGGAGATCCTCCAGACGCAGAAGAGGTTCGATCTGAATCTGCCGCTCTCCGAGTATTACCGGATGGTCCAGATGAAGACGGGTGCCCTCTTCTCAGCTGCCACAGAGCTCGGGGCCTACCTGAGCGGCTCCTCTCCCACGGTGATCGGGGCGCTCCGCACCTACGGTGATAAGGTCGGTATTGCCTATCAGGTGCTCGATGACTGCATCGATCTCGTCGGTGACGAGGAGATGATCGGCAAGACACTCGGAACGGACCTGTCCTGCGGCAAGTTCACCCTGCCGGTCCTCCTGTTGCTCCAGCGCTCCACCCCTGCACAGCGTGAGGAACTGAGTTCGATGCTTCTGGCCGACGGTGGAATGGATGCCACGGTTCTTCTGGAACTCGTCCGATCGCGCGGTGCCCTGACAGCTGCTGTCGCCGCTGGCACCTTGCTGGTCGATGAGGCGGAGGCCGCTCTGTCCGTGGTTCAGGAGAACCGCCATGCCGAGGCCTTGCGCTCCATGACGGAATATCTGCGGGGGGTCTTCGGTTCTTTGGATACGGCGGGCTGAGGGGAGTTGCTGGCTGTAGTGGGTAACGGGTGCCCTTTTCTCCAAGGTGAGTTAGAACCGTTAAAATGTTAGAAGGGTTACAAAGGGCTGAATGAGGCCCCTTGCTCTGGTTCCTCGAGAAATGCAGGCGCTGCAAGTTCTCGGAATGTTCTGCACCAAAGAATGAGATCGGTATGCTTCGGATCTACCTTGCAACCTTTTAACGATTCTAACCCTTTTAACATTTCAGCATTCACCTTCCCCTTGCAGAGTGCGGTGACCGCAGTAGGTTGCCGGGTGATCTCCCCGTGTTTTCGTGAACTTCCCGAGGAGGAGATGCCCCGGGAGCGTCTCCTTAAGCATGGGGCTGCCATCCTGACTGATGCCGAGTTGCTGGCGATTTTCCTCCGTACCGGAAGGGTCGGGGCCGATGTCATGACCGTGGCCAAATCGCTGATTGCCGAATGGGGAACCCTGCGCAGGCTAGCCGGATGCACCCCGCAGGAGCTTTCCCGTATCTCCGGGATCGGCAAGGCTAAGGCGGCGGAGCTCAAAGCCGCCTTTGAGATGGGTCGCCGGATGGCTCGCCCCGAGGAGGAGAAGGTGCGTGTCGACCGCGCCGGGGTGATCCACTCCCTGCTTGCGCCGGAGATGCAGGAACTTCCCCATGAGTCGCTCCGGGTCCTACTGCTCGATACACGCCACGGACTGCTTGATGTCCGGGAGGTCTCCAAGGGGAGCCTCAACGAGAGCATCGCCCATCCCCGGGAGATTTTCCGTCCGGCCATTGCTGCCGGGGCCTATGCGGTGGCAGTTGCCCACAACCATCCCTCAGGGGATCCCCAACCCAGCGAGGCGGACCGTCGTCTGACCCGACGGCTCGCCGAAGCCGGAACGCTCCTGCAGATTCCGCTCGTCGATCACGTGATCATCGGTGCTAGGCGAGGGGAGTTGCCGCCCTACTTCAGCTTCCGCGAGGCGGGACTTTTGTAGGCAATAGGTGATGGGGAATGGGGAATGGGGGGGAGACTGTTAGACTGAAGGCTAAAGACTGTTAGGAAAGATCGGGGGGGATTTTGACGGCATCCGCCTCCCGGCGGAGGGTGCCGCCGCGCGGGCTACGACTTCGTCGTAGTCTTACGCGCGGCTTGCCTCGCTCACTCCCGCTCACCTCGCCCTTGTGGGCTGTCCTATCGGACAGGCTACGCCGTGACTCCCGTCACTCGTCGGTCCCAGCCGCTTGTTTGTCTGCCGATCCTCTCGGATCAGGCATCCTAGAATCTGCTGATCCTCGGACTTCTCGGCCTGCACCTCAAATGACATCACCATGGTGAGGCAAGCAAAGACGCGTTCCCGTAACTTTGTTTGACGGCATCCGCCTCCCGGCGGACGGTGCCGCCCTGCGGGCTACGACTTCGTCGTAGTCTTACGCGCGGCTTCCCAGCCGCTTGTTTCATCCTTCATAAATCATCCTTCATCCTTCATAATTCTCTGATGCCCATGATCCACCCCACGGCGATTGTCGATCCTGCTGCCCGACTTGCCTCCGATGTGGAGGTGGGTCCAGGAGTGATTATTGAAGCCGGGGCGGTGATCGGAGAGGGGTGCCGGATTCAGGCGCGCGCTATCATCACCGGGCATGTGAGAATGGGTGCGCGCAACACGATCGGCTACGGGGCCATCGTGGGATCGGATCCCCAGGATTTTTCCTTCAAGTCATCGACTCCCAGTTTCGTGGAAATCGGGGACGATAACGTCATCCGCGAATACGCCACACTCCACCGCGCCACCAAGGAGGGTGGGGCGACGCGTCTCGGGAACAACAACTTCCTGATGGTCGGCGTCCACATGGGCCATGACTCCACAGTCGCTAACCGGGTGGTGATCGCCAACAACTGCCTGCTTGCGGGACATGTCGAGGTGCAGGACGGGGCCGTGCTGGGCGGAGGCTCGGTCTTCCACCAGTTCCTGCGCGTCGGGAAACTCTGCATGGTCCGGGGAGGCGAGCGCTTCAACAAGGACATCCCTCCCTTCGTCTCCGCTTACGGCACTAGCCTTGTCTCCGGGATCAACGCCATCGGCCTCAAGCGCGCGGGTTTCTCCGCAGAGACTCGCATGGAGATTAAGAGGGCCTTCAAACTCGTGTACCGGGAGGGTTTCAATATTTCCCAAGCCATTGAGGAGTCCAAAAAGCAGTCCTGGGGGACTGAAGCCCAGTACTTTCTCGATTTCATTGCCTCGGCTCAAAGGCGCGGCGTCAGTTCCGTCGCCCGTCGCGGTGCATTCTTCACTAACGATGATGAGTGAAGCCAGCGGGGTGAAATTCCCTATTCAGGCACTTCCGCGCTCCTGCGACGAATTCCGTCATCTTTGTAGGGACTAACTACAGCTTTTCTTGCCTGGCTTGTTCTTCACCCGATCCGGCCAAGCCTGAAATTAGGCCTCGGATTGCGATTGATGGTGATATGCAAGTCCGATGTGGGACATGATCTGCCCCCAAAGAAGGCAGAAATAGAACAAAGTGATGTGTTGGTGAATGCTAAAGCCATGCTTAATCCATACACCGATGCAGATACAGGTAAGTAATCCCGTAATGCCTCCACTGGAGATCATTCCAACAAGTGAAAATAAAATACCAAATAGCAACCACCAGTTTTCTTGTTGACAGGACCAAATAGGTATTCCTGCAAAAGTGCCAGCAGCAAAAAAGAACATAAAAGATCAGTATCTGAGAGATTTTTTGTCAAGAGGTCATGTGCTTAGGGAATCCAGCACTATAGGTTTTCTTTGTCGAAGAAATTTTTCTATCGGATTCATTCCTGTCTTCCTGCTTTCCAGATTCATAATCACACGAAAAAGGCCGCGCCCTTTCGAACGTGGCCTTCTTGTTGAGTTGATCGGATGCCTTAGAAGTTGACCTTGATATTTTGGGCAGCTTCACGGGCCATCGCCTCGTGCTGGGCGTCGGTGCAGGGGGCGTTCAGCGGGACGTCGGTCTTGACGTCGTTGGCTGAGACGATTCCCTTCTCAAGCATGTAGGCCTCAACTTCCTCTCCGCTGATGTCGGGCAGCATAACCCCGTTGATCTCCACGCAGGGGGAGAGGGGTTGGCCGCTCTTCTGCTCCATTTCGAAGCGGAAGGCCGGGTTCCTGATGATGTCCTTCTCCGTGTAGGGGAGGGAGTATTTGGCAAGAACTGCTCGGACCCCGTTGCTCCACCCGCAGGTGGTCTTGAGGTAGGCGGTGACTTCGTGCTGTGACATGGCTGGTGAGGCGTGATGGGGCTTATTTTTTGCCCTGGCCGGGACGATACTCCTCCTCGGCGGCTTGAAGAGCTGCACCGAAGCTGACCATGTCCTCGCCGCTCTTGACGCTCTCCAGCGACTCGCTCTCCTTGCGGAGCGCTTCCTCGCTGTAATTGGTCGCCTTGATGGAGAGGCCGAGACGGCGCTCGGTCTTGTCGATCTTGATGACGCGGGCCTCGACCTCTTGGCCGGGCTTGAGGACGTCCTTGACCTTCTCGACACGGTCCTCGCTGATCTGCGAGATGTGGACGAGTCCGTCGATGTCGCCGGGCAGCTCCACGAAGGCGCCGAAGTTGGCGATCTTGGAGACGGTTCCCTTGACGACGTCACCGACCTTGAACTTGGACTCGATCTCCTTCCAGGGATCGGTCTCGAGCTGCTTCATGCCCAGGCTGATGCGCTGGTTGGCCTTGTCGATGTCGATAACGACCGCGTCCACCTCGTCGCCCTTCTTGAGGACTTCGCTCGGGTGGTTGACCTTCTTGGTCCAGCTGAGGTCGGAGACGTGCACCATGCCGTCGATGCCTTCCTCCAGCTCCACGAAGGCGCCGTAGGCGGTCATGTTGCGGACCTGGCCGCGGACCTGCTTGCCGATCATGTAGCGCTGCTCGATCTCGTCCCAAGGATTGGGCTCGAGCTGGCGGACACCGAGGGAGATCTTCTGATCCTCCTTGTTGACGCCGAGCACCACGGCCTCGACTTCCTGCCCGAGGGTAAGGACGTCGGACGGGCGGCTGATGCGCTTGGTCCAGCTGAGTTCGGAGACGTGGATGAGTCCCTCGATGCCGTCCTCGAGCTGCACAAAGGCGCCGTAGGGCATGAGGTTCGTGATCTTGCCCTTGACCTTCTGGCCGATGGGGAAGCGCTCGTCGATGCGCTCCCAGGGATTGGACTGGAGCTGCTTGAGGCCGAGGCTGATGCGCTCCTTGTCCTTGTTGATCTCGAGGACGACCACGGTGAGGCGGTCGCCGGGCTTGACTGCCTCGCTCGGGTGGGTGAGGCGGGCCCAGGACATGTCGGTGATGTGGAGGAGTCCGTCGATACCGTCCAGATCGAGGAAGGCGCCGAAGTCGGTGATGTTCTTCACCGTACCCTCGACCTTGTCACCGGCGCTCATGGTGCCGAGGAACTGCTGGCGGCGTTCGCTGCGCTCGGCCTCGATGAGTTCGCGGCGGCTGAGGACGACGTTCTTGCGGTCCTCGTTGAGCTTCACGATCTTGAAATCGTAGGTGTTGCCGACGAAGGAGGTGAGGTCCTTCGGGGGATTGATGTCGACCTGGGAGGCGGGGAGGAAAGCCTCGACGCCAACATTGACGATGAGGCCGCCCTTCACGACGGACTTCACGCGGCCCTTGATGATGCCCTCGGCCTCGAACAGCTTGACAATCTTGGACCAGTTCTGGCGCTGGGATGCCTTTTGCTTGGAGAGGATGACCATGCCCTGGTCGTTTTCGAGGCGCTCGAGGAGGACCTCGACCTCGTCACCGACCTGGATCTCGTCCGGGTCGTCGAATTCGGATGCGGAAACCACACCCTCGGACTTGTAGCCGATGTCGATGAGGAATTCCTTGGGGCGCTTCTCGAGGACGTGCCCCTTGACGATGCTTCCTTCACGGTAGTTTTTAACCGAGGAGGCGATGAGTTGCTGAAGTTCAGCGGTTGTAGTTGTCATGATGTATTTGATGACTTCCGCGGAGAGATCGTGACCGACCTGTCCGGACGTGGCTCCTTTTCAGCGACGGCGGAAGAGCAGAAAATCCTATCAATCCCTGCTTGCAGGGCAACGCCTTTTTCTCCTTTTTAGTTGGTTTCATGAAACCCGCTTCCGAGATCCGTCCCCTGCATTTTCTGCTCAAGGAGGAACTCGAGGAGAGTCTGGTGTCACTTGACCAACCCTCCTATCGGGCCGGACAGGTTCTGGAATGGGCCTACGGACGGGAGAAGCGGGTCGAGTCCTGGGATGGAATGACCAATCTCCCTGCCGCCCTCCGGTCGGCTCTTGCTGAGAAGCACCCCATCTCCCTGCCCGAGGTGGTGACCGTTAGTGGTTCCAAGGACACGACTCGGAAGTTTCTCTTGAGGCTTCAAGACGGTGAGATGATCGAGACCGTGCTCATCCCCGCCTCGCCCGCCCTCTACGGCGAGGAATCGGACCGCCGTACGCTCTGCGTTTCTTCACAGGTGGGTTGCGCCTATGGATGTAAATTCTGCGCCAGCGGTTTAGATGGATGGAAGAGGCACCTCTCCGCCGATGAAATCGTTTCTCAGGTGCTGCTGGCTGAAAAGATTTCTGGGGAGCGGATCAATAATCTCGTCTTTATGGGCATGGGTGAACCGATGGCCAATTACGACAACTGGCTCCGAGCCGTTTCCATTCTCAATGCCCCCTGGGGCGTTGGTCTTGGTGCGCGCAAGATGACTGTTTCGACGAGCGGGCTTGTTCCCCGTATCCGTGATCTCGCCGATCAACCCCTCCAGATCCGGCTCGCGATTTCCTTGCACGGGGCCAGTGATGAGGTGCGCGGGCAGATCATGCCGGTGAATAAAAAATATCCGGTTTCCGAGTTGATGGATGCCTGTTCCTACTACTGCGACCGCAAGAAGCAGATGATCACCTTCGAGTACATCCTGATCGAGGGAGTGAACGATGCCGTTGAGGAGGCGCGCCTTCTGGCCGAGAGGGCGAGGGGACTGCGGGCGAAGATCAACCTGATCCCTTACAACACGGTGGAAGGATTGCCCTGGAAGCGTCCCTCTGAGGCGGTGCAGGAGGAGTTCCTCTCGATTTTGTTGGGACGCGGGATCGCCGCAACGATACGGCGTGAGAAGGGACACGACATTGATGCCGCCTGCGGCCAACTGCGCCGACGGATGTCCGCTGCCTAACTTTAGGTTTCCGCCGCATTGACTTTCCCTGTTTCCCCTTTTGCAATTTGTCATCCCATGAGCCATCCCGATTCTGATTCCCAGATCACCGCTCCCAAGAGGACCATCATCATCGGGGATGTGCACGGATGCTTCCACGAATTGAAGAAGCTTCTCGAGGCAGTGGAGATCCGGCCGAGCGACGAGATCATCAGTGTCGGTGATCTCGTGCGCAAAGGACCAGACAGCGCGGCAGTCCTTCGATGGGCCATGGAGACGCCTAATCTGCGTTGTGTTCTTGGAAATCATGACGCGAGGCTACTTTTCCGTTGGCTTGAGGGGCAGAAGCCCGATCGCGGCTCGGCAGACTGGGAGATGCACCGTCAATTGGGGGATTCCTACAACGATGCCATGGAATACATCCGCTCCTGGCCCCTCTACATTGAGATGGGAGAATTCCTGGTGGTCCATGCTGGCCTTGATCCCCGTGTTTCCACGGTACGGTTGCAGTCGCCCCATGACCTCATGACCATCCGGGTGCCCGATGGGATGCATGTTCCGTGGTATGAAGCCTACACGGGGGAGCAGGTTGTGGTTTTCGGTCATTGGGCGAGGAACGAACCCCTGATCCGCCCCAAGACGATTGGTCTCGATACGAGTTGCGTTTACGGAGGGCATCTGACGGCTCTGATTCTTCCGGAGAGACGGCTGATCAGCGTTGCCGCGGAAAAAGTTTACCAGCGGAAGGACTGAAACGATGAGCGTGCTGTCATCCTCCGAGAATCCGCCGCAGCTCAGGGGGTTCCTGGGAGGCGTTTTTCTGACGCAGATCGTCGACAGCGCGCTGCATCTCGCCCAACCCCTCCTTCTTGCCAAGATTTCGGGATCGATGGGAGGTGCAGCTTTTTTCTCGGCCTTTGACACGGGGGTGCACATGGCCGGCACCTATCTCGGCGGGTGGCCCACTGATCGCTTCGGTGCCCGGCGCGTTTTGGTGGTCTCCACCTTCCTGCGTGCGGTCGTGCTGGCGTGGATTCCGATCATGATGATCGGGGGATTCATGAATCTCTGGCTGGCGATGGGATGCTACACGCTGGAGGCCCTCATCCGTGGCTTTGTTGATGCCTCCGTGCACACCGTTCCCCTGGAGTTGGCGCGACACCGCGCTGAGGAACTCGACCGGATCAATTCGCGCTACGAGTTGAGTTTCGATCTCGGCGGGGTTGCCGGTCCGCTGATGCTCGGGGGACTCATGATCTGGGGAGGGAAAGTCGTGCCTCATATCATCATTCCGGCGGGATTCGTCCTTTCGTCCGCGTTCTATCTCTTCATTCCAGAGAGGAAGGCGGGGCAAACGATGACTCCGGGATTGCACGGAAATGTCCCAAAGCACGGGCACCTACCCTCCGGCGGTTCCTGGGCAGGTATCAGACACATCCTAAGCCATCGTCCCCTGCTCATCGCCTGTGCCGGGCTGATGTCATTCAGTATCTATCCGCTGCGCAAGTTGCTCAGTGCGTTCTTCGCGAAAGCATTGCTTCGCAATTCTTCCTCGGTGGGTCATGTCGGTGCCGCCTTTGCATTGGGCGGCGTGATCGGCGCCCTGATCTACTCGCGGACCAAGCACCGTGGCACCGGATTCCTCTGGGTGGCGCTCGGGGCGGCCGGGACCTTCCTGCTGGCGGTGGGTTGGATGCCCGCCAATCTTTGGATCATGGTCGTGGTGGTTTTCCTGTTCGGCGTCGCCAATGTCTGCGCCAGGTTAACCCTAACCCGCAAGAGACAGGAACTCACACCCCTTGAACATGCCGGCGGCGTGACCTCTGCATCCCAGTTCGGGGTGAACGCGGTCTCCGTCGTCATGAAAGCCATTGTGGGCGCGGCATTCTCACTTGGCTTTGGCGCGTATGCTGCTTTCGGTATTGTCGGAGGTGTTCTCGGGTTGCTCGCCGGGGGGCAGTTCTTTTTGGCGAGATACTTGGCAAGGCATGAAATCTCCAAGCCCTGATCCGATTAGGGCTTGTCAGTTATGTGAGGGATCCAGGCAAACGGTCTGGTCCGCATAGATTCCGGGCTTCACCACTAGTGGAGATTCCCCCGGATTTTCAAAGGTCACATCGCCCCGCACGACGACCCCTTTCTCGATCAGGACGGGTCCGTGGATCGTGAGTGAGCGGCACTCGATCAGGCTCGGGGTACCGAGTTGATCGAGATGATCAACAAGTTTGTATTCGCCAGAGAGGGAGATCTTGGGCGGGATCCCGTTTCTGGATGCAGCGAGCGAGACCTGTCCATCTTCTCTGATCTCGTAAGCATCTGAGCGCAGGGCCAGCAGGTCGGCTGTTGTTTTGACCGGGGCGAAGCGGTTGCGCGGCACCTCGATGGCGGTCGCGCCCTCAAAGCACTCGATGGCCGCTCCCATCGCTGTTTCCAATTGCAAGACGGGCCTGGAGTTCTTGTCACGCGGGTCGACGGTCTTGGTATTGCGGATCATGGGCAGCGGCAGGGCCCCGCCATTCTTATCGAGCTCCGATTTGAGTAGATCGAGGCGGATCCAGAGATTGTTGGTGTTAAAGTAGCGGTGAAGGTTGATGTCTTGGAAGGAACCAAGATCCTCCTCCGGGCATTGGGCCACCTCGCGCAGGAGCAACCTGCCGTCGGATCTCCGGACGGCGAGATGACCGCCTTTGCTGTCGGAGGAGGTGCGCCGTGTGACTTCCATCATGAAGGGTGCGTCTGATGCCGCGAAATGGGCAAGAATCACTGGGTCAAGGATTGCCCCGAGATTGTCCGAATTGGAAACGAAGGCGTAGAGGATTCCTTCGGCAAGAAGGCGATCGAGCCAACCGCTTCCCGCGATCGCGGGATAGAGATCGCCGTGACCGGGCGGGCACCACTCGAGTTCCGGATCCGTGGGGCAGTCGGCTGGGGCCAGTGTCCCGGAATCGATTTTTGGGATGCGGTTCTGCATGAGCTCGATCTCGGTCGGATCGGCAAGTCCCTCTGCACGGTATTTCGCGAGATATGCCATGGTGTCCTGACTCGTGCTGAAGCTGTTCATCAACAGGAGACGCACGGGACTTTGGCTCCTGCGCCGGAGTTCCAACGTTTGGCGAACGATGAGATCCAAGAAATTCAACCCGCCTGCCACGGTCAGAAGACTTTTTGGACCTTGGAGCCCCATGCCCGTGCCCAGTCCCCCGTTGAGCTTGATCACCACGGTTCGGGAGAGCAGTGAGTGATCCGTCACGTCGGGTTTCGGGAGACTCTCCAGGGGAAGGATTTTCTCCGCCGGAGTGATCGCTGTTTCCGGGATCATGCCGGTTTCGTTCCTAAGGAGAGACTCGTAGTTCCTATGGAATGCTTTGATGACGGGCTCGCCCATTCCGGCGGCTCTCATCTTGTTCTGGAAAAGGGAGAAATCAGTCATGGGAGCGAGTCGAAATCCAAGGAATGCCGTGACAGACCGCTGCGGTCACGCCGAAAAGTCGGGAGAATCGCGTTGCCGTGAGGGATGGGCTTGGATACCCAAGAGGATTCCCTCTACTTTTCAACACACCACAAACCATGAGCATCTCCACCAACCCCTTCCAGGATCAAGTAGCCATTGTCACCGGAGCCGGACGCGGCATCGGCGAGTCCATCGCCCGCCATCTCGTGGAGGCCGGGGCCAAGGTCGCTGTCGTGAGCCGTAGCGAGGCCAATTCCTCCAAGGTTGCCGCAGCCCTTGATGCGATCCGTCCGGGATCTGCCAAGGGTTATGCCGTTGATGTCGCCGACTTTGACGCCGTCCAGAAAGTGGGCGAGCAGATCGTGGCCGACTTTGGCCGCGCCGACATCCTTGTCAACAATGCCGGTATCACGCGCGACAATCTCCTCATGCGCATGTCCTCCGAGGAGTGGGATGCCGTCCTCGACACCAACCTGAAGGGCGCCTTCAACTTCATCCGTGCGATCCTTCGCACGATGATCAAACAGCGCTCGGGGCGCATCATCAATATCAGCTCGGTCAGCGGCCTGATGGGGCTTGCCGGTCAGACCAACTACGCCGCCAGCAAGGCCGGCATGATCGGGCTCACCAAGGCGCTCGCCAAGGAGGTTGCCAGTCGCGGCATCACGGTGAACGTCGTTGCACCTGGCTTTATCGAGACCGACATGACGGCCGTCCTCAACGAGGAGATCCGCAAAGGAGCCCTCTCCCAGATCCCGCTGGCACGATTCGGTCAACCCGAAGAAATCGCGGGCGCCGTTTCCTTCCTCTGCGGCCCATCCGCCGGATACATCACAGGCCAGGTGCTTGCGGTCGACGGTGGCATGGCGATGTAGAGCGGTGCAGCCGCAAGACTAAAGCAGTTTAGACTGAAGACTGAAGGAACATGCAGGAACGTAATCCGCTCCACTTTCTCTTTTCAGTACGAACAGCCTAATAGTCTTCAGCCTTCAGCCTAGATTTCCATGCTCCTCTACCTCCTTCGACATGCCGAGGCGGAGCCTCATCGCGATGATGATTTCTCACGCCGCTTGACCGAGAAGGGATACAAACAGGCACGCCAGGTGGGCTGCATCATGAAGGAGCAGTGCCTGAGGCCCGATCTCATCCTCTCCAGTCCCGTCATTCGTGCACGTGATACGGCTGGAATCGTTGCCAAGCTTTTGGGGAAAATTGATGTAACCCAAGTACCTTGGGCCGCCTGCGGCATGCATCCCGAAAGGGCGCTTGATGAGCTTGCTTCCTACAGCAAGTTCAAGAGTATCCTTCTTGTCGGTCATGAGCCTGATTTTAGCACTCTGATCGCCTCCTTGATCGGTCTGATGCGGAGTCCCTCCATTCAAGTGGGAAAGGCTTCCTTGATCGGCATCAACCTTCCTCGCCTTCAGGTTGGATCGGGAATTCTCGAGTTTATCCTGCCCGTGAAGTTTCTCTGAAAACAATCCTTAGACCCGATGAAAACCCTTCTTCTCACGAACGAGTACCCACCCCATATCTACGGCGGTGCCGGCGTCCATGTCGACTACCTGAGCCGTGAATTGGCCAAACTCATGGAGGTCGAGGTGCGCTGCTTCGGTGAGCAGAAGGAGGATTTGGCCAATCTTATCGTCCGAGGTTTTGGGACAGGATCTCCTGCCATGGAATGCCCCAAGACACTGCAAAGTCCTCTCGGAGCTTCACGCCGATGCGTCGATTTTAACGGGGCTGGAATCAACGCCGATCTGGTGCACTGTCACACCTGGTACACCCACCTCGGCGGGATCATGGCCAAGCTGAACTACGGGATCCCGCTTGTGATCACGGTTCATTCGCTCGAACCCCTCCGTCCCTGGAAACGCGAGCAGCTCGGAGGAGGCTATGATTTCAGCCTCTGGGTGGAGAAGACGGCCCTTGAGTTGGCCGATGCCGTTATCGCCGTCTCCGAAGAGACCAAACGCGACATCCTTTCTCTTTTCAACATCCGTGAGGAACGGATCAGCGTGATCCACAACGGCATTGATCTCGGAGAATACAAGTCGACCCGTGATGACGAGTCTTTACGTGCTCTTGGGGTCGATCCGAAACGCCCCTACATTCTCTTCGTCGGCCGCATCACGCGGCAGAAGGGGATCATCCATCTGGTCAGGTCGATCAGGTATCTGAATCCCGGCTTTCAGGTCGTGCTCTGCGCTGGGGCCCCTGACACTCCCGAGATTGCCGCCGAGATGCAGCAGGCGATTGCTGCTGCCCGCGAGTATCACGGGGAGATCATCTGGATCGAGAAAATGGTCAGCCGCCCGGAGGCGATCGCTCTCTACTCAGGCGCTGGTGTCTTTGTCTGCCCCTCGATCTATGAACCCTTCGGCATCATCAATCTCGAGGCCATGGCCTGCGGCACCCCTGTGGTGGCCAGTGCCGTCGGCGGCATCAAGGAAGTCGTGGTGGATGGGGAGACCGGCTATCTGGTTCCGCTCCAGCAGATGACCGAAAGTCCCTTTGAGGCAACGGAACCCGAAGTCTTCGCCGCTGATCTTGCGGCCAAGGTCAACCTGCTGATGGCCGACCCTGAACTTGCTGCCAGAATGGGTGCTGCTGGACGCCGTCGCGCGGAGGAACTCTTCGGCTGGGATGCGATTGCCAGGAAAACGGAGCGACTTTACCGGAATCTTCTGAAATCCTGACCGCATGTTCGTCGATCGCGTCAGGATTCATGCCAAGGCAGGTGACGGAGGGGATGGCTCCGCCAGCTTCCGCCGTGAGAAGTTCATTCCCAAGGGCGGACCTGATGGCGGTGATGGAGGCGATGGCGGTGATGTCATCCTCCGTGCAGACACGCACACCGACCAACTCGCCAATCTTTTCTTCGAGCCGATTCTGAAGGCCAAGCCGGGCGGTCGCGGATCCTTCCGGCAGCGCCACGGCAAGTCAGCCCCTGATCTGGTCATCCCCGTCCCGATCGGGACGCTTATCTATCGTTTTCCCGAACCCGAGCCGCTTGATCCTTTTGCCGAACCGACCGAGGAGGAGCCTTCCGAACAACCACGCAAGAAGGGAAAACTGCCCGATCCGAAGGCTGAGGATCTTGTTGCCGACCTGGACGAACTTGGAAAAGAGTTCATCATCTGCCACGGAGGGAAGGGTGGGCTTGGAAACATTCACTTCAAGAGTTCCCGCAACCGTGCTCCACGACGTTTCACCGAGGGGACTCCCGGCGAGGAGGGATGGTTCCTTCTGGAGATGCGCTCCATTGCCTTCGCGGGACTGGTCGGTTACCCCAATGCGGGTAAGTCAACACTCCTGAGGGCCATCTCGCGCGCCCATCCGAAGGTCGGTTCCTACGCCTTCACGACCCGCCATCCCCAGGTCGGGGTGGTTGATCTCGAGGATTACAAAAAGACCACGGTTGCCGATATCCCCGGACTGATCGAGGGTGCTCACGAGAACCGCGGACTCGGACACCAGTTCCTGCGGCACGTCATGCGTTGCGCCTACCTGCTTATGGTCCTCGATATGGGAGGGACGGAGGCGCGTGATCCTCTCGATGATCTCAAGGCGCTCCGCAAGGAGTTGGAACTCTATAATCCCGAACTTGCCGCACGCCCCTGGTGCATCGTCGCCAACAAAATGGACATGCCCGAGGCCGCCGCGAATCTCAAGCGCTGCAAGCGCAAGCACAAGGGGATCACCATCGTTCCGGTTTGTGCCGAATTGGGTGAGGGGATCCCTGAGTTAAAGGCCTTCCTGCAGGAAAAAGTGGAGGAACAGGAAGCCGAGACAGTTGCTGCCAAAAAAGCACTGACAACGCAGTCGGGTAACGGGGAAACCACGACGGTTGACGGGTTCACTTACTGAACAGTTCCCGTCATCTCGGGCCGGCGGGATTCGAACCCGCGGCCTCCTCGTCCCGAACGAGGCGCTCTACCAAGCTGAGCCACGGCCCGATGGATGGGTTGTGCCGGTACTAAAACCAGCTAATTTTTTTATTTGAATAAGAAAAGATCCTCTTTGCAAGAAGAATTACCGAAAAATCTGACAGAAATCTAAATATAAAGATTATATTAAATTCAATTTATTTTCGAGAGCAGAAAATGTTTGTATAAGCCTTGCCTTGGTATGTCTTAATTAAAAACTGATTATCAGATAAATCAACAATCTTTCCCTGTAAACTAATGTAGGATATATTGAATCCTAGTTTATTCAGTTTATTTAGGAATTCAAGAGGGTCGGTACCTGCAGCACGCAGTCCCTCAGGCCAGAATTCAATCATCAGGGTTATTAGCGGTTTTTTCTTCAGGATTTCCATACACCCTTCAACGACGTCTGCTTCGAATCCCTGCACATCAATTTTAATGAGATCAGGAAGGGGGAGGTTCATTTCATGAAACAAGCTATCCAGCGTGACACAACGAACCGTTATTGAATCCCAGTTCTTGGGGTTATCAACCTGATGATGATCCGCCAATCTATTGTCTCCGCAATTGCTGCTGGACACATGAAAGGTGGAATAGCCATTTCTAGCGGAGGCTGCTAATTGGAAAAGATGATATAGAGGACCAGGATTTGCCTGGGTTGTCTTTACAAGCAAAACCTGATTTTTAGGTTCAGGTTCTAAGGCAATAATTGTTCCTTGCTGACCAACCAAAGAAGAAGCTATTGCGCTAAAGTAGCCTATATTCGCACCAACATCTAGAAATGTCATTCCTGGCTTAAGCAGTTTTTTGAAAATAATCGTTTCTGGAACTTCAAAAAGTCCTAGTAAAAGGAGTGTATTTAGCACTGCATCGTTCCGGTTTAGATAAATATAAACGTTCTCAATGGACAATCTGTGAGGTGATAAAAATCTTATGATACCGTAGGTAATATTTTCAATTAGAGGACTTCGTAGAATAAGATTGTAAAAAAATTCAGCAAAACGCAAAGCCTTGGTTCGGATTGTTATTCCAAATGAGTTTCTAATATTCAGCTCCTGAGTTAGCATGGGTTAAATCAATAAATAGATTAATACTTAATAAAATCTCTTAACTATCTCTTTTTTAGCGAGGATTTTTTAGGGGCCTGCTGCTTGGAAACGGCATCCTGGATTGATTTCATCAGGCCCTGTTCTAGCGGATTGGCCGAGGGACTTTCAGAGGGTTGCTCCCCTTTGACCGCCTGCTGGAATCCCGGATCTTGGGCAACCTGCTGAAAGAGTTGCTCTCGACCGATCTGCTGGAGCGCTCCATTGCCCCCCAATCGGACCGCGCGGGCCAGATTGGTGAAGCATTCTTGGCGATGACCGGCAAGAAGCTCGTACTTGGCGATCGTGAAGGGAACGTCCCATTGGTCGGGTTGGGCCTTCTCGAGTGCCTTGGCTACTTCCAAGGCCTGGGGAATGCGTCCCTGGGTGGCATAGAAGTTGATCATGTCACGCAGGAAGGGAGCGTCGTTCGGGGTCACGGCGATCGCGTTTGAGATGAGCGTGTCTGCATCCGGGACCCTTCCGAGGATCATCAGACTCTGCAGGACCGCAGCCAGTGCCTGCCTGTTGGTCGGCGAACTCTGAAGTGCAACCTGTTGGGAGGGGAGTTGTTCCGCCGCCTTCATGCGTGCCTCGGTCGCCGCAACAAGGCGCTGGAGCACCTTGCTGTTGGGATCGAGAGGGAGGTATCCGACAACCAGGTCGTGCGCATCCTTGAATCGTCCCTGACGGGTGTAGAGGTTCACGAGGTTGCTCGTGGTCTCCGTGTTGCCCGGCCAGAGATAGAGCGCCTGTTTGTAGGCTTTCTCCGCCGCATCGTTCATATTTCGGAAGGCATAGATGTTGCCTCCCGTATTGCGGAGTTTCGCGAAGGAGTGCTGGGCCAGATCGTCGTGTCGCAAGCCGGGCACCGCCTCGAGTTTTTTAATGTAGTCATCCCACCAGGCGATGTCTTTCTCTGCCGTTCCGGGTGGCAGGGCGTCGAGCTTGTCGTGGTTGATCTCGTAGCAGAGGCCGTGAGGGATGGCGTAGGGATAGGACCACTGCATCGGGAAGCTTTCCTCGACATAGAAATGCCGCGGTGTTCCATCCTTCTTGTCCCTGTTTCGAAGGAAGATCCATTCCGCCACGGCGGAGTTCAGAGCGACGGGGTCGCTCTGCGGATTGGGCATGGCCGAGGGATTGGCCTGATACTGACGCATGAGGACCTCGAAGAGGGACATGATGTCTTCCCGGTGAGGGAGCGTGAGTCGCTCCTCGGGATAGGTTTTGTCGCGACCGAGGAGTTTTTCATACCATGAGAACGTGGTCGGTCTCTCCGAAGTGTAATGGGAGCGGATGTATCTGTTGTAGAAGGTGTCGGCGAGAGCGTTCTGGGTCACGATGTAGAGATCGCGACGATCGAACTTCGGATCTCGCTTCGAGTTCTCGAAGCTTTCGCCAAAGACCATGTAGGTGGGAACGAAACGTCCAGGATCCGTGCCTCCGAAAACAAAGCTGTCCTTTTCGACATCGGCCAGCATGTCGTGTCCGTACATCCACCCGAACCAATGGCCACGCTGGGAACTGTTCGGCAATGAAATGACGAATGTATATATTGCGGTTGTTATTGCCAAAGCAGGCACCCCCCATTGGCTAAAGCGTTTCCAAGACTGAATTTGAGAAATCAGTACAGATGCCCCTAGGCCAGCCGTGAGGCAAAAAAAGCCGTAGCAAAGACCCTGCCACGGTTTCTGTGAGCTCCATCCAGCATTATCATAACCAAGCGGGAATGAAATTGGTTGCAAGAAAGCTGTGAGCAAAAATCCAATGACCAGAAGGTAAAACCAAATTCTTTGTTCACGCGAAAGGCGCCAGAACAGAAGAAAGCCAGCAAGCACTGCCAACATTGGCAAAGGAGAAATATTTTGGGCAAGCACTCCCCAAAACACCTTGCAGAAACCTTTGAAAGACTGGAGTGTTGTCTCCTCGTCGGGAGATTTGGGGCCCTTTTGTTTTTCGGTCGGAGGCATTCCAACAATCCTGCCAATGCAAGCCTGAAGTTGGTCAACAAGAGTGCCTCCGTATTGGGATCTATTGATGGCGTAAAAGAACCCCTCTCTGGTGCTGGTGTAACTCCAATTCATCGGGGGGTTCGTTGATGAAGCCAGTGGCATGTAAAGATAGGGTAATAACCCGACCATCACGGCAACGGGTATTAGTAAACCTCGACGCCACTCTGTAAGTCTTCGGCGAATCAAGACCAACAATAGAAAACCCGTCCATGCAATGTAAAATAATCTTAAAGATGTCTTCCAAACATCTGGGATCTGCGAGAGCACCGCAAATCCCATGTAAAGAATACTGGCTACAATCAGGCTATAGACCGTGTATTCCCAAAACAGATCAGCATGGAGTAGAAGAATGACAAGCAATGGCAGCAGAGCCATTGCCAATGTCATATGGTGATTGCTCATTCCGATTGAAAAAATGAACACAACCCATACAAAAGCATTTTTCCAATGGGGGCGTCTTATCCAGATGTAGCAAATCGAGATAAACACCATCATGAGGCAGACATGGAGGGCGTAGAGACCTTTTCCGATTACTGCCTGAGACCAAACGGGAGTTGCCCAGATAAAAGTGAGCGTAATGGCTGCCGAGAGAATGGTCGCGGGCTTTTTTGCGACTCCGACCCAACGGGTCGCGCTCAGCGAGACGAGTGAGAAAAACCCTGCGGCGATGGCCGTGCAGAGACCTGAGAAGAGATTGATCTTCCAGGAGCCGTTGCCGAAGGGAAGAAGGTGACTCCAGAGCCCGGCCAGAATCGTCCAGAGCGGGTAGCCCGAGGGATGCATCACTCCGAAGTGCAGGGCCGCCGTCGCCATCTCCCCGTCGTCGTTCAGGCCGATATTCGGCATCACGGTCGACCAATAGGTGACCAAGGCGACAAGGAATGCGATCAGGGCATTCCAGCGCTCATAGGCGTCGAATACCCGGAAGGGATGGACCCGTTCCTCCTTTTCGAGGGCGGTCTCGGGGTTCTTGGCGAGGTCGGTGGTGGTGGAACTCATGATGTCGGTGAGGAAAGTTTGCTGCGGAGACGGGGTGACCTGCGAAGGCCGTTGGCGAAAAGAAGCCCCCAGACCATCAGGAGGGCCTCGACCACGATCTTTTTGGACATCTTGGAGGTTCCCTCGACGCGGTCGGCAAAAATGATCGGCACTTCGGCGATAAGGAGTCCGCTCTTCCAGACCCGGTGGTTCATCTCGACCTGAAAGCCGTAGCCGTTGGATCTGATGCTGCTCAGGTTGATCGCTTCAAGTGTTTGCCGTCGCCAGCACTTGAAGCCGCCGGTCGGATCCCAGATGTCCATACCCGTGATCCACTTCACGTAATAGGAGGCACCAACGCTCAGCACGAGGCGATTCAGGGGCCAGTTAATGACGCGGATGCCACCCACGTACCGTGATCCGATCGCGAGATCGGCTCCCGTACGGCGGATCCCGGCGATGAGTTTGGGGACATCCTCGGGTGAGTGGGAAAAATCCGCGTCCATCTGGATGACCAGGTCGTAACCTCGGGAGACAGCCCAGTCGAATCCAGCCACATAGGCGCGACCCAAGCCGTTTTTTGCGGTTCGGGCCAGCAGGTGGAGTCGCGGTTCCGCCGCGGCTTTCTCGGCAACCCATTCGCCTGTTCCGTCCGGTGATCCGTCGTCGACGACCAGAATCTCGATCCCGTCGGGCAATGCAAGAAGCCTCTCCACCATTTTAGGCAGATTGTCCCTCTCGTTATAGGTGGGGATGACGGCGATGATTCTCTCTGACATGGCTGGGGAAAAGGGGCTGAAGAAAAGAGTAGGCGATCAAACTAATCCAGAGATGGCCTCCGTCGAGTGTCAAAAACAGGGGGAAATCAGGGGGTTGGCGTCGCTTCATTCGGAAGAGCACACTTTTCCGAGGGAATACCATAACGGGCCATCAGATGAGCCTCCTCAGAGTCCAGGCTGTCTGCCTCTAGGAAGATGGAACCGACGCCGCCGGCCAGATCGATTCGGTGAAACCTTCCAAGGGGATGTTTCCTTGCCTCGGCAACATCCGAGAGAGAGTTGATCGGAACGCCATTAATCTTCTCCACATGATGGTTTTTGAGGTGCTCCGCCCCCAACGTTTGTTCTGAGGGAAGAACGCCGGAGAGGATCACATAACGATTCCGGTTACCTGTCTCCTCGTTCTGGAAGACATCAAGTGCCACGAGGTTCTGGGGCGCTTCGGATGGCCAGTTGTTACCCCATTCGCGGAGATAGGGGCGTGAAAGTTCCTGAAGAAGGAGCCCCCCATAGAAGGTGTACGGCACGGTTTTGCCCTCGAGCAGGGCGGGTGAGATCTCCGTTTCCGGGGTCCTTCCCTCCAGGATCAGGGTGGCAGTGCCCGTTGATCCGTGCCCTTTGCCGTCTGGACGGAAATAGCCTACCTCGAGTCGATCCCCCGGGGCTGATCCCATGCTCACAAGGTTGCCAAAGCAGGTTTTCCCGAAAACCGGATCTTCGTAGTTCCCCTCTGCATCGATCGCCTTGCCCCCCAGTGTCAGGATGACATCCCCTTTTTTGAGGCCGGCCTTCTCTGCCGGTCCTTTCCGGTCGGGGGCGATCGCGACGCCTCCCTGGTCCTTGCTTAATCCGAACCATTCCCGAAGTGTCGCGCCACGTAAGGGAGCCCAGATGATGCCGGCACGCGCGAGCCCCCGGAAGCCGGGTTTCGAGGCCTCCCTGAGAAAACGTTCAATCAACGGGGAGGGAATAATGTCGGCGGCCTGAGTCCTCGGGTCGTAGCGCATGACGAGTCCAGCCAGTTTGCCCTCGTGGAGCGCGGGAATTTCGTAGCTTCCGTCTCGCTGGGGAATGGTCGTCGTGATGCGGTACATCAGGTAGGAGTTGCCGGAGGGATAGGAACCGAGCGCCGCCGTCGTGATGGAGGCGGTGCTGAGGGCTGCGGAACCGTTGCCTTCCAACTGCAGGATCTTCAGGGTTGTTCCGGCGGGGAGAGGGCCATCGAGGGCAAGTGCCCTGCGATCCTTCAGGATCTCTTCTCCGGAAGGGCGGAGAATTGCCAGATTGCACTCCTCATCCACCGCCTCGACGGTTGCGGTGGAATGGACCTTCTTGTCCGGCGTCTCAAGATCGATGCAGGTGGTGTGGGCAGCCATGTCGGCCGTCACCAGGATTCGTCCCCCGGAAATGATGGTTCCTAGTCCCTCACGGGTGAAGGGCTGCTTCTTCAGCCAGGGTCGCTTGACGTCGGGATACTGGACCGTCGAGTGCACCCTGAGGACAGAATTGCCGGGGGTGTCTCCGATGAAGGGGATGTCTAGTGACCAGTGGCACCCGCAGAGAAGAAGGGATGCGGTGAAAACCGTTGCGGCGGCGATCTGTCTCGAGGAATAAGAAACCATGGCATCAGAGGTTGCGGTCCGAGGCGATTCCATAGTTTTTCATGATCCGGGGATTCGCTGAGAGGACATCCGTCCGCCTCAGGACAATCGGGAGTCCGATTCCCTCCAGCATGATGACATCATGCTTTGCCGGTTGGGCGAAGGCTGCGGCGACGTCCCCAAGCGAGCGGATCGTGACACCATTAATCGTATCCACGATGCCTGTCCTGAGTCCGTCGCAGTCAGCATTCACGGGATCGGGAAGGATTCTGCTGAGCACGACATACTCCGGACGCTTCAGGTAGAGATGGCGTTCCACAAACTCGTCGAATGTCCTGCTGATGCGGAGGTCACTGTTTCCGATCATCTCGACGAGATTGCGGTCGAGAGGTTGGAAAAGGAGTCCTCCATGCAACAGGTATCGGGGAGCCGTGTCATAGGCCTTGGATTGCATCCGGAAGGGCCATGTTCCCTTAAGGGGGAACTCGACCACGATCCGTTTCCCGTCCCTGAGCACGTCGAAGCGGACTTTATCACCGTCAAATTTCCTTTCCACGACCTCCGTCATGTCGACCGACTCGCCGTCAAGATCGACGCGACCGTCGCAGGCGACCGGATGCCCGTCGATGGAGAGCAAGACGTCATCCTTGCGTAGAAATCCGTTGGCCGACCCCTTCTCGTGAACATCGGTGACGAGGACGCCCGCATTTTCCAAGGGCACGCCCAGGGCCTTCCTGGCCGTGGGACTCAGCAGTGGGGCGATCCCCACGGCGAGGTCGGTATAGCCTGTGTAGCTCCCTTTGGAGAGATCCTGAAGAAAGCGTTTGATGACCGGCGTGGGGATCATGAACCCGACATTCTGGGCGACATCTCCGGAGTATCCCTGGAAGGCGACACCGACGACCTTGCCATCCTGCAGCACCGGGCCGCCACTGTTGCCTGGATTGATCGCCGCATCGATCTGGATAGCGAGGTGGGAGTCGACTCCAGAGTGCGTGTAGAGTTCGCTGTCGATGCGCGAAACGATCCCGCGGGTCACGCTGATGCGCTCTCCGCCAAGAGGATAGCCATAAACACTGACCGCGCTCTCAAGCGGGGGAACGCCTCCAAGGGCGAGGGGGCGTGTCCCCTCGAAGAAAGCCGGATCCTCTACCGCGATCATTGCCAGGTCGCAGTCATGGCCGATGAATTCGGCCCGGGCACGGAAGGGATGGTTCACGCCTTCGCGTGTCACCGTGATGAAGCGGGCATTGCTTACCACATGGGCGTTGGTGACGATCCTCTTGCCCCGACCGGGAATCTCGAGAATGAATCCCGAGCCGATCCCTCCGGCAACACGGCCGGCATTCCATGGCGAGCGGTAGTCTGGGGTCTGGTCGGCCACCTCGATCCGCACGACGCTTGCAGCGAAGGCTGGGAACGGTGATTTTTTCGATCCTTCCTCTGCGGCAGGAGCCTTTGATTGGACACATGGGATCCCGAGCAGAAGGAAAAGCAGGCAGATGACCCTGAAGAAACGCATGGATTACGGAGTTTCATGCGCTCCCGTCCGTTCTGCAACCCCAAGAATCCCATTGCGCACTACCCGTCTCATCCCCTTTCATCCTGCCGTGCAATCATCATGGGGAGTTCTTTTCGACTGGGACGGCGTCATCATCGACTCCTCCTCCCAGCATGAGCGTTCCTGGGAACTTCTTGCCGCAGAGGAGGGGCTTACCCTTCCCGAAGGGCATTTTAAGGCGGGCTTCGGTAAAAAGAACGAGGTCATCATCCCGGCTCTCGGTTGGACGCAGGACCCTGTCGAGGTGACACGCCTTGCCGACCGCAAGGAGGAACTCTACAGGGAGTTGGTTGCGGCCGAGGGTGTGCTGGTCCTTCCCGGGGCAAGGGAACTTCTCTCGGCACTTCAGGAGGAAGGGATTCCCCGTGCCGTGGGATCAAGCACCCCGCGTGGTAATTTGGATACACTCTTTACCGTCACTGGTCTGGACGTCCTGTTCGATGCGGTGGTCTGTGGCAGTGACGTGACCCATGGCAAACCCGACCCCGAGGTCTTTTTGAAAGGAGCGGCCTGCCTTAACCTCAGTCCCGGGCAATGCATTGTCGTGGAGGATGCCTTTGCTGGAATCGAAGCCGCACGCCGCGGCGGGATGAAGGTTGTCGGTGTCGCCACGACCAATCCGTTGGAATCCCTTCTCGATTGTGATCTCGCCGTGACCACGCTCTCCGAGGTTTCGCCTTCCCGTCTGGCAGGACTCTTTTCAGCCCAGTAATGCAGAGCAACGACGTCTTTCAGCCCCTTTTCGTTACCGAACAGATACTCGGTATCTTCCTGGTTCTGGTCATCTTGATTCTTCTTGGTGGGATCTGCGTCCTCTCCGATGTGGTCCTCCTCAAGCGACGCGGCGACTCCGAGGGGATTTCCTCCTTCCTTGGAACGGGTTCCCGTCCCAGACCCGGACTACGCCTTGCCTCCGTATTCCTTTTCACACTCTCCTCGATCCTGACAGCCAGGGGGCTTCTTTCCCTGCCACCTCTTTCCTCTCCCGGGGTTTCGGCCATCGCCATCGGCATAGCTGCCACGGCTCTCTCCTTCCTGATCCTGCTGTTTGGAATCCTGCTACCCCGTGCACTCGGAGAGGTCTTCCATGACGCTCTACCGGTCCGTGCGCTTGCCAAATCCGCACGTTGGCTAACTATCTGGATCGATCCGCTGGCCGAGTTGGGATGGTCTTTTGTGGCAGCGATTCTTGCCATGATGGGGATCGACCCCAAGCGCACCGCCGAGCAGAGCGAGGAGGAGGTACTCCAGATCCTCGACGAGGGGCTCGAGTCCGGGGCTTTCGACCGTGTCGAAAAGGAGATGGTGGAGGGGGTGCTCGATCTTGACGAGCAGTCAGCCGCGGAGCTCATGACACCTCGATCCCGCGTCACCTGGCTCGATCTGGACGAACCCGACGAGGTGAACTGGCGCCGGATCGCCGGAGCAGGGCATTCCGACTATCCCGTCTTTCAGGGAACCCATGACAACATCCGCGGCATCGTCTCGGTGAAATCCCTTTGGGCAAATGTCTCCATGACCGGATCCGTCCGCCTGGTCGATGTTCTCAATCCTCCGCTCTTCGTTCCCGCCACGATGACGGCCACCCGCCTTATCGAAGAGTTCCGGAAAATCCGACGCCATGTCGCACTTGTCGTGGACGAGTTTGGGGTCGTCGAGGGGATGGTCACGCTCAAGGACGTCGTCGAAGCAATCGTCGGGAGATTGCCCGAGCGAGGTGTGCGCCAGCACTACCCCGAGATCATCCGACGCGACGACGACAGCTGGCTGGTCGATGCCCAGGTCGACTTCGAGGAAACGGCCCGCGAGATCGGTCTCGATCTTCCGGGCGAGGATGAAGCGGAGAATCGTTTTCAGACCATCGGCGGCTTCGTCCTTCACCACCTCGGTCACATTCCCGAGGAGGGGGAAAAAGTCGATTGGAAGTCCTTTCGCTTTGAGATCGTCTCCATGGAGCGCCAGCGCATCGACAAACTTCTCATCACCCGATCAGCGCCTCCTGAGGAAGTCGGCACGACAACGGATTGAGTGATCCGGAGTGAAGCCTTCGTTGCCCTTCCTCAAGGGCTCTGCTATTGAGGATCGCGTTCCAAGACCCCGTAGTTCAACGGATAGAATAGAGGTTTCCTAAACCTTTGATGGTGGTTCGATTCCACCCGGGGTCATTTTCTTACGCAAATCGTCATTTCCTGCATGACGTGCTCCATTCTTCAGCTAGAGTCTGCGGCCCGCGTAGCCCGTTTTTTTCCTCATGCTCCTCTGTATCGACTTCCAACCCGCCTATGAGGAGGCGTTTGCGCATCTGCTCGATCCGTTGAGGGAGCGGATCATGAAGGCTGTCCGGGATGGTGAGGAGGTTCATTTCATCTACAATGATATCCTCTCTCTGGAAGGTGAGGAACTTGGGGATTCTCCGGAGCGTCTGATCTCCTGGTGCGTGCAACAGGGGCTTCCGGTGGGGCATCTGAAGTTGATCCGAAAGAACTTCGGCTGGGTTTCCCATCTCTTTCGCTCAGGACATGAACGGACGGTGGCGACCATGATCCTGAGGCACCTCATGGTGGAAGGGGCGGAAGGGGGTGAGGGGATCGCGGATAGTTCCAAGATCTCGAGACCCATTCTGGAGCGGATCGTGGCCGCCTCTCACGAGGACTTCGAGGGCTTCTGGGACTGCTCGCCCGACGCTTGGAATGAGATGCTCACGGGTGCTGTCGCCATGCCGTACCTCTTTGAAGGTGGGATGGTTCCCTGGTTGAAGTCACTGGACGGCTGCATTCCTGAAATCGCCGGAGGATTTCGACACCGATGTCTCGACGAGATGTGCATGATGCTCGAGGCGTACGGCATCCCCTATCGGAACAATGATTCCCTGATCTATGGTGTTCCTGAGGAGGATCCTGAGACTGTTGAGCCCTCTTGGCGGGAGTGCGAATTCATTTCCCCGAGTCTGTTTCCTTTGACCGCTGCCGGGATCGCGGCCTGATCAAACAAATCAAGCGCAAATCAAGCCGAGTCAGGGAAAAGGGTTGGTGTCAGAGATAGCGGATGACGAAATATTTACTGACTTCCTGTTCGATGGGCGCGGTCATCAGATCCGTTCCTGAGCTGAGCTGAGTGGCGTTGCCTGGTGCCCGCCATCGCATCCCACGGCGGTCGAATTTCAGGATCAAGGCATCTCCTCCATGCTGTTTGGCGAGCGAGGCGATCTGGTAGTGCTTGGCGCACATGGCGAGCATGCCGAAGGGACGATTATCGGTGATCAGTCCGATGACTTCGAATTTTCGGTGAGGGAGCCCTGCTGTCCAGAGATCGATGCCATGGAGGGAGGTCTTTTCTCCACCCGCGCCGGTCATCAGTGCAGTCCGGGCAAAGTCATGGTATTCGGTGGCACATCCCGGAAGCAGGGCCATCAGGGCCACGAGCAGAATCATCCGCACGGGATGGACTGAATTCCGTTCGGACATGCGGCGGTTGTCCTTGCCTTAGTATGTCTCGACCGGGGAACGCTTGCCGTCCTCGGGACTGCGCTGGGCTGCCTGCTCGGCGCCGAGTGTGGCCACGCGCAAATCCCAGACGCCTTGGTCGAGTTTCCGAAAGGCTTCTTCACTGAAGGGAGTGGGGGAGGCAAGCTTGGCTTTGAATGCGGCGATTGATGCATAGGCGCGTTCCAGTTGGTCGGCAGGGCAGGTTTCCAGCACTTTGGCTGCCTGCTCGGCGAGTTCCGTCCGGTGGCAGATCATCAGGAGATCATTGCCAGCGGCGAGTCCGAGTCGGATCATCTCGTCGAATCCGTAGTGGTTCAGGATCGCTCCCATGTCGAGGTCGTCCGTCATGACGAGGCCGCGGAATCCCATCTCCTCCTTCAAGAGCTTGGTGGTGATGGCGGGTGCCAGGGAGGCGGGGATGCCAGAGAGATCTAGTTCGGAGAAAGCGATGTGCCCAATCATCATGCTGTCGACGGGATTCTCTCCGGTGCAGAAGCGCCGGAACACCTTCAGCTCATGGGCCTCGAGTTCCGTGCGCGGGCGGGGGAGAGCGGAGAGTTCGTGATGAGGGTCGCTGTCAGCGCAGGAATAGCCGGGGAAGTGCTTGCCGCAGGAGAGGACGCCGGTTTTGCGCAGTGCCTCGTTGAAGACACCCGCCATCTCGATCACCTGATCGGCGTTTGTTCCGTAGCAGCGGCCGCGCAAGGAGTTGTCGGCCTCATCGTCGAAGGCGATGTCGAGCACGGGGCAGAGGTCGAGGTTGAAACCAAAAAGACGCAGTAGATCCCCGGTGAGTTCCCCATGACGGGCGATGAGCGTGAGGTCCCCCTTATCGCGGAGTTGGCGGGCGTTTGGAGGCTCGTTTCCGAGGAGCTTGAGACGGGAGACGCGTCCCCCTTCCTGATCGATGGTGATGATCGGCTCGATCTCGCTGAGCTCGCGGAGGCGGTCGGTGAGAGCCCTGAGTTGTGAGGGGCTCTGGATGTTGCGACCGAAGAGGATGAAGCCTCCCGGCTGGATCCTGCGGACGAAGTCTGCGTAGGCCTCGTCGATTTCGTAGCCAGGGACACCGAGGAGGAGAAGTTGACCGGGAGAGGGGCATTTCATAGCGTCCAGCCAACCAGATCCTTGCTTTCCTGACGAAACGATTTCTCACCACCATGCGACGCCTTCTTCCACTTCTCCTATCCGCTCTTCTCCTGCCGGCTTTCCCACTTCATGCCGTGGAACTCGGAATCGATGTCCTGCAGAAGAACAATTTCGATCTCCTGCGAGGCAAGCGCGTGGGCCTTGTCACCAATCAGACCGGCGTGAACTCCTCGGGTGAGAAAACCCGTCTCATCCTCAGAAAGCACGTCAATCTGGTTGCCCTCTACACGCCTGAGCACGGACTCGACGGCACGGAGAAGGCAGGGGTTGAGATTCGCTCCCGCAAGGATCCCCTGACCGGACTCAAGGCCTGGTCCCTCTACGGCGATACGCGCAAGCCGACACCCGAGATGCTGGCGGGGATCGATGTGCTGGTCCTCGATATGCAGGATATCGGATGCCGCAGCTACACCTATATCAGCACCATGGGAAAGTGCCTTCAGGCGTGTGCGGAGCAGGGAAAGGAGTTGGTCATTCTGGACCGGCCGAATCCACTCGGGGGCAATAGGGTCGAGGGGATGGGAATCGATCCGAAGTGGATTTCTTTCGTGGGTCAGTTCCCTGTCCCTTATGTCCATGGCATGACGATGGGAGAGTTGGCTCTCATGGCCAATGCCAAGGGTTGGATGGGCCCCCGATGCAACCTGCAGGTTGTGAAGATGCGCGGTTGGTCGCGCGAGATGACCTGGCCCATGACCGGCCTGCGCTGGGTGCCGACCTCCCCGAATATTCCGCTGGCCATGTCGCCGAACTATTATGTCATCACGGGAATCGTCGGCGGACTAGCCGGGGGACTCGATCTGGGACTCTTTTCTCCAAGGGCTTTCCAGGTGCTCGGGGCGGCTTGGATGAAGCCGGGAAAGATGATCTCCTACGTGCGATCGAGGGTTCCTGGGATTGGGATTACACCCGCATCGACTTCTTCAGGTCCGGCCGTGTTGTTCGAGGCTAATCCGGCCGGAGGAGGGGATCTTACGGCAGCAGCTCTCTACACCCTGGCCGAATGCGACAAGCAGTCCCGAGGTATGATCTTCACCAAGGCGGGAAAGAGCATGATGAACCTCTTCTACAAGGTCTACGGGAGCGACACCATCCGCAGGGATCTGGTGACCAAAGGGCCGGAGCGGATCGTTGCGTCCTGGCAGCCCTTCCTCGCTCATTTCCGATCGGAGAGGCAGCCCTTCCTGCTCTACTGAGCAGGAAAATGAAAAAGTCAGAATGAAAAATGAAAAGGGAACTGACGTACCGATTCCTGTAAGAAATCCCCGACCTCCCGGGCATGTCCAGCGGGTGGGGATTTTCGGCGGAACATTCGACCCCATTCATCACGGGCATCTGTTGCTGGCCGAGGCGGCGCTCGAGCAACTTGATCTCGACAGGATCCTCTTCATTCCTGCGGCACTTTCCCCCTTCAAGCAGGATCGCCCCCCCGGTGCCTCGCCGGAACAGCGCGTGAGGATGCTGCGACTGGCGACGGCCGCCGAGCCTCGATTCGAGGTGGATGACAGGGAACTTCACAGGGAAGGACCTTCCTTCACCTTGGACACGGTGCGCTCCCTGCTCTGGGATCATCCGGGAGTCCGCTTTCTTCTGCTGATCGGAGCCGACAATCTGGGGGAACTCGACCGCTGGCACGGAATCGACGAGTTGAGGAATCTCGTCGATTTCGCCGTGCTCGACCGGGACGGCGATCCGGCCGTGGCCTCGTGCGGCTTTCCCGTGGTGGAGCGGAGGATTGATCTTTCCTCCACCGAAATCCGCGAGCGTCTGGGCCAAGGCCTTTCCGTTCGCTTCATGGTGCCGGCTGCTGTATATGAGGTGATCATGACTGAGCATCCGTACCCAGACCTTTCCCATGGCCACGCGTAAACCAGCCACCACTAGTACCGGCTCTCGCGCCACCTCTCGGGCAAAGAAAAAGCCAGCCGCCCCTGTTGATCCGGAGGAGACATTGGCGAGACTTTGCGCTGATGCGGCCCTGGACAAGAAGGCCGAGGATGTCGTGATCCTCGACATGAGGGGGATTTCCAGTTTCACCGATTTCTTTGTTATCGTCTCGGGGACTTCCGAGCCTCAGCTCAAGGCGATTGCGGGCTCCATCAGGGAGCGTGTGCGCGAGGCGACGGGTCAGCGTCCGACGGCAGAGGATGGTTTTCCTGTCAGCCAGTGGGTCATCGTCGACTACGGATCGGTCATCGTTCACATCTTCCATTCCGAGAAGCGTCCCGTGTACGGCCTCGAGGATCTCTGGAACGACGCAAAGCGGATCGAGGTCACTCATTAGGGAAGCGCTGACAGTTAAAACCGTTGAACGGTTAAAACGTTACAAAGTGGACAGTCTGACCCGAGCGTTGAGATGAATGTCGTGTCATGCTCCAACGTCCCAATACGTGCGTTGAGTCTGGTTTCATCCTTCATCATTCTGAATTCATCCTTTTCGCTCCATGGACTGGCTTGAGGAGATCCTGATCGAGTGTCCCCAGTGCGGGGAATCCTTTGCGATCCAGATCGAGACAGCCGAGGAAGGGACTGTTGGGATGATCGAGGACTGTGCTGTCTGCTGCAGACCAGCCGCCGTATCCATTACAGTCAAAGAGGGTGAGGTGACTTGTGTCACCGTGGAAGCTTCCTGAGGCACCACGGGTCCTTAGTCGTTTTCTCGCTTCACCATTTCGCCGCTTCAAAGCACCATGCCGACCATGTCTTCCCGAACCGATGCGCTCGTCCGTCTCTTCCGGGACGATGATCCCGAGACGGTGGGATTGGTGAAAGAGCAGTTGATCCTCCAGGGAGAGGCTGTTGTTCCCGAACTGCGGGATCTTTTGAATGCCGATTCGGCGATCGTGGCCGCCCATGCACAGGAGGTGCTCCATCAGATCGAGGGCACCAAAGCTGCCTCACGAATGGAGGAGATGATCCGCAGCGGGCGGGACCTGGACTGGGAGGAGATTTCCCTTCTGGTGGCCTCGGCCCTTCTCCCTTGGCTCGATCCTGACGATACACGATCCCAGCTCGATGCCTGGGGTGAGGAACTCCGCTCCCGGCTCTCCCTTGATCCCAAGAATCCGGTTCCTGTCATCACGACCTTCCTGCACGGATCGCTCGGCTTTGACGGGAATGCGGCCGATTACTACAACCACGAGAACTCGCTTCTTCCCACCGTGATTGAGAATAGGAAAGGGCTACCGCTGACCCTGACCCTGCTCTACCGATTTGTGGCTGCCCGTGCCGGACTCGAGATCGAGGGAGTGAATCTGCCCGGGCATTTCATTGCCCGTTGCGGGGAGGTGTATTTCGATCCCTTCCATGGAGGGCGCATCCTGAGTCTGGCTGATTGCGCCGACATCCTTGCCAGGCAGGGATTGGAACTCGACGACGAGCACCTCGAGGCACCCGGATCCCGTGAGGTCGTGGCCAGGATGCTTGCCAATCTGGGGCATGCCTACTCGGTTGAGGAGTCTCGCTGGCAGAAATCGATGGTCGACCGATGGCTTGGCCTCCTGACCGGCTCCGAGCAATGAGGATCGAGCTCCTCAATACCGGTAGCGAACTCCTGCTGGGAGCGGTTCGCGATGCCCATCTTCAGTGGCTGGCCCAGGAGATGTTCCCCTTGGGCCTGCGGATCGGCAGGCAGGGAACCGTTCCTGACGGATCCCCGATCAGGGATCTTCTCCAGGAGGCCTCGGGCCGCTCTGATCTGCTGATTGTGACCGGTGGGTTGGGGCCGACGACCGACGACATCACCCGGGAGATTGCTGCGGAGTTGACGGGGCGAAAGCTCCATCTTCATCAGGAAACACTCGATCGGATCCAGGAGCGTTGCCACCGCAGGGGATTCGCTTTTCAGGAACGGATGGCGCGCCAGGCCATGGTTCCGGAGGGTGCCAATGTCCTCCCGAATGACAACGGCACAGCGCCGGGGCTTCATCTACCCGCCCGGGACGGCCTTCCTGATATTTTCCTCCTGCCCGGGCCCCCGAGGGAACTGCAGCCGATGGCGAGGGAGCACCTGATCCCGTTTCTTCAATTAAAGACCGCCGGTCAGGATCGCCACGAGTGCAGGATCTATCGGATTGTCGGGATGGGAGAGTCGATGCTGGAAGTGAAGGTCGGATTGGAACTCTCCAAACGGCAGGATCTCGAGGTCGGCTATTGCGCCCGGCCAAATGAGGTTGATTTCCGCCTGATCGGTCCCAAGGAGGTGCTCGATGCCGTCGAGCCGCTGGTACTTGAGGCTGTCGGCGATCACCTCCTTCCTTTGGAGGATGATTCGATGGAAGAGAGCGTTGTCCGGTTGCTTGGTGAAAGGAAGGCAACGCTTGCCACCGCCGAATCCTGCACGGGCGGTCTGCTGGCGAACCGAATCACCGATGTGCCCGGAGCCTCGGCTGTATTCCTCGAGGGGGTGGTGACTTATAGCAATAACTCCAAGACAGAGTTACTCGGTGTCCCCGCAGAACTCATCGCCACCCATGGAGCGGTGAGTGAGGAAGTCGTGCGGGCCATGGTTACCGGCGTGCTTCGCAGAAGCGGGGCAACTCATTCGCTCGCCACCACAGGTATTGCGGGTCCGGGAGGAGCGTCCGATGAGAAGCCGATCGGAACGGTCTGGCTGGCGATGGCGACAAAGGGTGGAGAGACTGTTTCCTGGAAGCAGCATCTGCCCCTCGATCGTAGGGCCTTCAAGCAAGCCGTCACCCAGTCTGCCCTCGACCGCCTCCGCAGGCATCTGGAATCATCTTCCAACCCATGAGCACCTCATCGAGAGAACCGAGCGCCGAGGAGATCCGTCTGGGCGAGGATGCGCGTCGCGAGCGCTTCTGGAAGCTCTGGGGAACCTATCTCTCCGAGCGTCAGTGGGGAACCGTACGCGAGGATTACTCGGCCAATGGTGATGTCTGGACTTCGTTTCCCTTTGACCAAGCGCGCAGTCGAGCCTACCGCTGGGGTGAGGATGGCATCCTGGGATTAAGTGACCGTTTTGGGCGGATCTGCTTCGGACTCACTCTATGGAATGGGAAAGACTCGATCCTGAAGGAACGGCTCTTCGGTCTTTCCGGCCCTCAGGGGAACCATGGCGAAGACGTCAAGGAGCTCTACTACTACCTCGACGCCACACCCACCCATTCCTACTGCAAAGGTCTCTACAAGTACCCGCAGTCTGAATTTCCTTACGAGAAGCTTATCGAGGTCAACGCCAAGCGCGGTCAAACTGAACCCGAGTACGAGCTTGTGGACACCGGCGTTTTTGATGAAGACCGCTATTTCGACGTCCAGGTCGAGTACGCCAAAGGCTCGATCAGGGACATTCTGGTCCGTGTCACCATCAGCAATCGTGGGCCTGATCGGGCCGACTTGGTTTTTCTTCCCACGATTTGGTATCGCAACACCTGGTCCTGGGGGCCTATCGCCGAGGAATGTCTCGTGGAGCCCCGCCTCTCTCTGGCGAGGCCCGGGGTGATTCATAGCAATCACAAGGTTATGGGCGAGGGGGAGTTAACCTTTGAGAAAGGACCGGACGGGAAGTTGCCCGAATTTCTTTTCACGGACAACGAGACCAATACCGAGCGGCTTTATGGGGTCCCTTCCAAGAGGCGCTACACCAAGGATGCGTTTCATGATGCGGTGATTCACGGGAAGGCCGATGCGGTGAACCCTCAGCAATACGGCACCAAGGCCGCGGCACGATACAACCTCAGTATTCCCGCCGGAGAGTCTGTCACCCTGCGGATGAGGCTCACCAGTCTCGGGGAGTCGGAAGGCGAGGCCCTGGATGACAGTTTCGATGATATTTTTGCGACCAGGATCAAGGAGGCTGATGAATTCTACGCTGCGATCCTTGCTCCGACCCTTACCCCGGAAGAGAAGAATGTGTCCCGCCAGGCCTACGCAGGCCTTCTCTGGTCAAAGAAGTTCTACAATCTGGTCCAAAACGAATGGCAGAAGGGCGACTCCACGGAACCGGCTCCTCCCGCCGGGCATGCGGTTCGAAACGCCGATTGGGACAATATCTTCAACCGCGATCTCCTCTCCATGCCCGATGCGTGGGAGTATCCCTACTACTGCTCCTGGGACTTGGCTTTCCACACGGTCGCGCTGAACCGCATCGACCCATTCTACTGCAAGGACCAGCTCATTCTGCTCCTGCGCGAATGGTACACCCATCCGAATGGTCAGATCCCTGCCTACGAGTGGAACTTCTCCGATGTGAATCCCCCCGTGCATGGCTGGGCCGCCGTGATGCTTTACTATTCCGAGAAGAATCGAGGTCGTCGCGATACGGTCTTTTTGGAAAAAATCTTCCAGAAGCTCCTGATTAATTTCACCTGGTGGGTGAATCGCAAAGACAGCGACGGAAACAACCTCTTCGAGGGTGGCTTCCTGGGATTTGACAACATCTCCGTCTTTGACCGATCCAAGCCGCTTCCCACCGGTGGGCGACTCAAGCAGGCCGATGGTTCTTCTTGGATGGCGTTCTACTGCCTCCTGATGCTGCGCATGTCGCTGGAACTTGCATTGGAGAATCCGGTCTATGCCGACATGGGGACAAAGTTCCTGACTCACTTCACCCGCATCGTGGAGGCGATCAACGACTTCGGCGGCACGGGCCTCTGGGATGAAGAGGATGGATTCTACTACGACCATCTGAAGCTCGAGGATCGGAGCGTGCCTATCAAGGTACGCTCGATCGTCGGTTTTATTCCGGTTCTGGCGGGTGGCCTCGTCACACCCGAAATGCGGAATTTCAATCCGGGATACAAGAACCGGCTCGAGTGGTTCCTTAAAAACCGCCCAGAACTCTGCCGTAGTTTGCTAGAGACCAATAACGGGATTTCTGGGGGAGACGATGCATTTCACCTTCTCACGGTGACGCCTAGAAAACGGCTCGAAAGCATCCTGCGTTACATGTTCGACGAGGAGGAGTTTCTCTCTCCCCACGGTATCCGCTCGGTTTCCAAGTACCACGAGAAGAACCCCTACACCTACACGGTCAACGGGGAGGTCTATTCCGTGGATTATGAACCGGGTGAGGGTAAGACGCGGATGTTCGGGGGCAACTCCAACTGGCGGGGACCCATCTGGATGCCGATCAACTTCATGATCATCAGGACCCTGAAGATGTACGATCAGTTCTACGGGGATTCTTTCAAGGTCGAGTTCCCCACGCGTTCGGGTAACTGGATTACCTTGGGCGAGGCGTCGAATCTTTTGGCTCAGCGGCTCACGTCACTCTTCCTCCCTGATGCCGAGGGGAACCGTCCATGCCATGGTGGGGATCCCCGATATGCAACGGCAGCTTCCTGGAAAGATCTTCTCCAGTTCCACGAATATTTTCATGCCGATACGGGACGCGGATGCGGTGCCAGTCACCAGACCGGCTGGACGGCCCTTGTGGCTGAAATCTTGGCCAACGAAAATCCCGTCCTCCAAGACAACCTTCTTCATAAATAACCCAAGCCACGGGCATTGGCCCGAGTTCAAGTTATGCGGGGCGGTGCGTGGCCGTTTTTTGCAGATAGTTCACGACGCTCCTTGCGGCCCTTGTTCCGGTGGCAAAACAGCCCTGGAGGAGGTAACCGCCCGTCGGGGCCTCCCAGTCGAGCATTTCCCCGGCTAGGAAGAGTCCGGGGAGTCTGAGGACCATCAGATGATCGTCCAATTCCTTGAAGGAAACGCCTCCGGCCGAGGAGATGGCCTCAGCGATCGGTCGTGGGCCGGTGAGGGGAATCCGCAGAGCCTTGGCCGCCCCGGCAATCAAAGGAGGGGAGTGGAGGTACTCTTTTGGGGCGTAGGCCTTGAGAAGGGCCGAGCCACCCGCGCTGAGCCTCCACATCTTAGCGGCGATCAAGAGGATATTATCTTGGTTGGATCCTAAGACCTTTTCGGTCAATTCCTGTGCTGAAAATGTCGGTTTTAAATCAAGAATCAGCTCTGGATTCTTCATGGTCCTGAGCTGATATCCAAGTTGGTAGAGGGCGCCTCCTTCCAATCCCGAACGGGTGATCAAAAGTTCTCCCTGCACCGAAACTCCGCTTGCTGTCACGGTCAGGTTCTTCAGGGGTAGACCCTCTGCAACCCCTAGAATGTCTGAATTCCAGTTTACTTCCCATCCGCAGTTGGCGGGGGTCAGGGGGGCAACGGAGAGACCCAAGTGATCAAATTGAGAAACCCACGTGCCATCGGAACCGGTTTTAGGCCAGGAGGCTCCCCCTAGTGCCATGATCACGGCGTCATGAGAGACGGTCTGAAGTCCCTCCTGTGTCTTGAATGAAAGAGTGAAGTGGTCATTATGAGGCTTCAGATCGACACATTGCCACCGCGTTCTGAAGGCAACGCCCTGATCTTTCAGTTTCTTGATCCAGCGGCGGAGGAGGTGAGCTGATTGGAATTGCTTGGGGAAGACGCGACCACTTGTCCCCACAAAGGTTTCCACACCAAGTCCTTGGGCCCATGCTCTCAGTTCCTGATTTCCGAAGTCCGCAAGGAGGGATGTCCAGAACCCATCAGAGTGAGATCCCCTATAGCGGGTGACAAAGCGCTCTTTCTCTTCGGAGTGGGTCAGGTTGAGGCCTCCCCGTCCTGCGACCAGGAATTTCCTGCCCACTGAAGGTTTTGCCTCGTACAGGATCACAGGGACACCGCTACCAGAAAGAACCTCGGCGGCCCTCAGACCAGCGGGGCCACCGCCCACAATGGCGACATTCACGAGTTTTCTTTGGATTAAAAAGTAGTAAAAACTACTTCTATCCTGTTGTTCTTAAGCCGCTTGCGATGGCATTAATTGAAAGGAGAACACGGGGTAGAAGTTCCTCCGCCTTGGCCGGATTGTCGGTCCGATTCTTTCTCCACGCGGCCATGGTCTTGATTTGTTCCTCGTGGAGGACGGCCAAAGCGCGGGCGCGAAGTTGCAGGGTCTTGCCCATGCGGGGTCGGCGTTCCTCAAGGGTTCCACCAAAGACCTTGCGAAGCTGCTTTTGGGTCTTTTTAAAGTCCGTGGAGATGATCTTGAAGATCTTTTCCCGGATCTTTTTATCCGAAACTAATGTCGAATAACTTTCCATGATGTCGAGATCGGCGCTGGCAATATTAGTCTCCACATTGGAGAGGACGTAATAAAGGAAAGGATAGTTGCGCAGGTTCTTGCTCAGGGCCTTGAAGAGATCCGGGTGCTTCTTTTCGAGCGACTCCAGGGCGGTGCCCACCCCGAACCATCCCGGCAGGTAGTAGCGGCACTGGTTCCAGCTGAAGACCCAAGGGATAGCCCTCAGGTCAGCGAGACTCCTCTGGCCGGATCGGCGCTTCGGGCGGGAACCGATACGGCTCGCCTCCAGGGCATCGATCGGTGTGGCCTGATCGTAAAAGGTGATGAATCCCTCGGCCTCGATGAGGTTGCGGTAGGCCTTGCGGCTCGACTCGGCGAGGAATGAGGCGATCTTGGCCTCATTGCCATCGTGTTTGCCGGGGCGTCGCCCAGCCAACGAGGCCTCGGTCACGCCTGCGAGCAGGAGCTCAAGGTGGTAGTTGGCCGTGTCCACGTCGGCGTACTTTTGGGCGATCGTCTCGCCCTGCTCCGTCATGCGATGGTCACCCAACAAGGTACCGGGAGGAAGCGCGTCCAGGAAGAGGTGTGTCGGACCTGCCCCGCGGCTGATCGTGCCGCCGCGTCCGTGAAAGAATCTCAGGGCGACACCGGCCTCCGCGGCGACGCGGGTCATCTCCTGCTGGGCCTCGTGGAGGCCCCACTGGCTGGCCATGATCCCGCAGTCCTTATTGCTGTCGCTGTAGCCGATCATGATCTGCTGGACGGGCAGAGCTCCGTGGCGTCGGTCGAGCGATGCGGTAGCCACGGGTTCGGCGAGGAATTCCTTAAGGAGTCCGGGGCTGCGGTCGAGGTCGTCGAGGGTTTCGAAAAGAGGAACGATGGGAAGGGGCGAGGAGAGAACCCCGTCCTTCCACTCCGTCAGTCCGGCCTCGCGAGCGAGGACGGCCACCACGAGTAGATCCGAAAGTTGGCGTGTCATGCTGACAATCAGGGATCCGATTCCATCACGACCCTGCTCGCGGATGTGCTCGCGGAGAACGTCGTAGCAGCTCAGGACGGCATCGGCTTCCTTGCCGAGTCCCGTGTGCTGGGCGGCTCCCAGGAAAGGGCGAGGGGAGCGAAGCTCCGCACGGAGGAACTCCAGTCGTCGTGTTTCCTCCCAGTGAGGGAAGTTCTCCCCGTCAGGAATGCCGGCGGCCTTGAGGAGTTGGGCCATCGCGAGGTCATGGGTTCCGCTGTTCTGCCGGATATCGAGATCGACGAGATGGAATCCGAAGATGGCGAGAATGCGCTGCACGGGCCAGATGGTCTCGCGGATCAGGCGGTGAGCGCCGACTTCCTCGAGGCTTTCGGAGAGGATGGCGAGATCCTCGGCGACCTCCTCGGGGCGCGCGTAGCGGTTGCCGGACTCGGTGATCCATGCCCGGTCGGCCGCCCCGATCTGGAGGGGCAGACGAGCCTGCATCAGAAGGACAAGCTGGCGCCACGGTTCTCCGGGATGTCGTGCGACGATCTGGTCGCCGAGGGGGCCGAGTTCCTTCCTCAGCGTTGCGACGCGTTTCACCAGGCTCTCGGAGGCCTTTTGGAAATGGCTGGAAAGTGGAAGGGCCGCGGCAAGCGTTCCAAACTCGCGGTGGAGGACCAGCAGGGCATTGAGGCGGTGTTCGCGCAGCGTCTCTCGCGTCACCTCGGCCGTCACAAACGGATGCCCGTCCCGGTCTCCTCCGACCCAAGAGCCGAAGCGTATCACAGGGCGTGTCGAGGGATCGCCAAGAAGGTCCTTGGGGTAATTCTGCTCGTTCCAGGCCCAGCGCAGCCTGTTGTCGAGCTGGGTCACGGTCGCGGGAAGGATATCCCGCAGATAGAACATCAGGGCCCTTCGCTCATCGGCTACCTCGGGCTGGTCGAGAAAGATTTCACCGCTTCTCCAGAGGCGCTCGAGGCAGATCTTGATCTTGCGGCGGATCTCACTCCGTTCGCTCGGGGTGAGGTCGGGGCGGTCCCCCTCGGAGAGGAGTTGCTGAATGAGGCGGTGCTGCTCGAGAACCGCACCACGCTTGGCCTCGGTCGGATGCGCCGTGAAGACCGGCTCGACGCGGACCGAGGGGAGGTAAGAGGCGATTTCCTCGGGGGTCCAGCCTTTCTCTCCAAGACGCTCGAGCTGATTACCCCAGAGTCCGCGCTGGGAGGAGAGGCCGTGACTGATCTCCTTGAGGCGGCGGGTGCGCTCGGCGGCGTTGGCCTCGACAATGTTGAGAAGCTGAAAGGCGATGGAATAGGCCTGCTCGAGGCCCTTGGTTCCCTTGATCTGTTCCTCTTCCCGAATCCAGGGGAGGCGATTTTTGACTTCTTTCTGACCGAGTTCCTCAAGGAGCTCGTCGAGACAGGTCATGAGTTCGAGGAGATCCTGGTCGATCTTGGCAAAACCTTCGGAGATGTATTTTTCTTCCATCGTGAAACTTGAGCGCATCATCGCCCCTAGGGGCGAAAAAGTTCAACCAATCAAAGCAAAATCTTTGCCAAGTGGGCGAGAGGGGAAGGGGAGTCCGTTAGACTGAAGGGTGAAGTTGTTTACGATGGAGAAAGTTAAAACGTGAGAAGGTGGGGAGTGAGTGAGAGCCACAAGATGCACAGAAGGCACAGGGGGACTGGCCCTGCTACCGCTTCCGACAAAAGAAAAAACCCCGCGACCTTTCGGAAGCGGGGTTTTAGAAAGGGATTCGGACTCTGACCTAACAGTCTAAAAGTCTTCAGCCCAACAGTCTTTTTGATTATGCTCTTACGTCCTGCGGCGGCGGTAGGCGACCACGAAGGCCAGGGCCCCGAGACCCATGAGGGCGTAGGTGGAGGGCTCGGGTACGGAGTAGGTGAGCACGACATCCTGTCCATTCTGGGAGATGCTGAATGAGCCTCCAGCGAGGGCGGAGCCAAAGTCGTTGCCGTTGGCATCCAGCAGGCTGGAGTAATCGGCGAGGGTGAGGTTCTCAAGTCCCGTGGTTACTCCGGAGACTTGGTAAATGGTCCAGGACTGATCGGTGCTCCAGAGCGAGTCGGTCCAGTTGACGAGGCTTCCCACATCGTTGAAGGAAAGCTGCAGCGTGGTGCCGCCGTTGAAGGTCAGGTTACCGCCAACGATCACCTGATCATAAGCCAAGAGGCTGTTGGAGGTGGTGTTATCGGCAAGTTGCCAGAGCATCGTGGCTCCGGGTTGATATGACAGGTTGCCGCTGAAGGTCTGGATGCCGGGGGAGTTGCCCGGACTGTGGGTTCCCGTGATAACCGTATCGGGTGTGATCGTACCGCTGCCATTGAGGGTGCCTGTCACGGTCATTGTTCCGGATCCAGCGATCGTTGTATTGGCCCACACGTCAGCGAACGTTTGGTTGTGAGAGCCGAGGTCGAGCGTGCCATCGTAACCAATATGGGCCGAGCTATTGGTGGCAAAGGAGCCATTGGCACCTAGCTTGAGGGTGCCCTCGTAAACCTTGGTGGTGCCGGTGTAGGTATTGGCGGCGCCGAGGGTGGTGGTGCCAGTGTCAAGCTTGAGCAATCCACTGTTGTAACCGACCACATCACCGAGGACGCCATTGATCGCACCCGATCGGGTGATGGTGGAGACTGCCGTGATGACTCCGCTGCCGTCGATAGTGCCGCCGTTCTGGTCAATGCCACCGATAACCAAGTTCTGATTGGCGGTAAAGGTCGATCCGGCACTCATCAGGACATAGTTGTTGGCATTCAGCGCAGTGGTGCTACCTGCAACCAAGGTGCCATTCTGAAGGTAGATTGCTCCAGTTAGGGCCGAGGTGCCCGAGAAGTTAAAGACTCCCGCACCCGTCTTGTAGAGATCCCCCCCACCGTTAAGCGCCCCGGAGAAATCTCCAGAGGAGAGTCTTAAGGACCTGACTCCAGCGATAGACACGGTACCCGCGCCATTGAGGGAGCCTATGGTCTCGTTTTGACCGACCTTGAAGGTACCGCCTGAGTTCACGGTGACAGATCCACTATCTGCAAGCATCTCATTATCTGCGGTTTCTAGGGTGCCGGAATTGATCACCGTACCCCCGGTGTAGGTTTTGGCCCTCCCGGAGAGGGTAAGAGTGCCACTGCCATTCTGGGCCAGTGATCCAGAACCGGAGATTTGGTTGATGACGTTGATTCCGTTTGCGCGGTTGAAGACGAGAGCAGCGTTGTTCACGACAGCGCCGCCTCCGAGCGTTCCATTGGTGCCGCCGTTTCCTACCTGAAGAGTGCCTGCACTAATGAGAGTGTTGCCGAAGTAGTTCGAGCCGGCGAGGATGGTTGTGCCGCTTCCGAGTTGGTTGAATGAGGAGACATAGAATTTTTGTCCAAGGACGGTGGTTTCAGTTGAGTTCACATTGACTGTGGAGGTGCCATTTCCTCCCGAAACGGACCCGGCCAACAAGGTGCCTGCCGAGGATCCGCCGTTTCCGAGATTCAGGGTGCCGGTGGAGCCGTTGCGAGATCCCAATTGCAAAGTTCCGCTTCCGTCACCCACGGTAACGGTACCTCCGTTAGCGAGAACGAGTGTTCCGCTACCACTAAATCCAACAGTGAGTCCGCCGGTGTTGTTCCAGGTGCCAACACCATTGACTTCAACCCTGCCTGAAGACCCGGCATTGTAGCCAAGATAGCCATTTGTGTTCGAAAGAGTTCCTCCTGAAATAGAAACAGTTCCAACAGCATTGCTCCAACCTCCGACAATGAATTGGCTACCACTGTTCCATGCCCCTCCACTCATGGTGACGTTGCCCACCGAGTCATTATTGAGAGCGATATCAGAACTCAGGCTGCTGACAGTGCCTCCCGTGATGTTCAGTGATCCGGTTCCACCATATCCCACGCGGAGCCTGTTGAAGCTATTCCAAGCGCCGCTTTGGACAGTTGCGCTTCCTGTCGTGCCAGCGGAATCGCCAATCCGGGATTCTCTGTTAATCAAGGTTCCCCCTTTGACCAAGAGGCTGGTGCTGTTACCTGAGCCATTATCGATATTGAGATTTTGTTCACCCAATGATCCAAGTTGCAGCGTTCCTGCTGATACGGTGGTTTGCCCGGTATAGCTGCGAGTGCCGGTAAGAATCGTTGTGCCCGAGCCGATTTGGCTTAGAGCCGTAGCTCCAGTGATAGTGTTTGAAAGGGACCGTAAGTCACTACGGTTGATAGCGAATGTGCCGCTGCCGGTGACAGTGCCGCTGCCAACCAGACCATTGGTGCCACCGTTACCGACTTGAAGAGTGGTACCGGCATCGATACGGGTCGTGCCGGTATAGTTGTTGGAACCTGTGAGGGTAAGGGTGTTTCCTCCATAGGCTAGCAGACCGAGGGTGCCGTTGGTGCTGTTGACAAGGTTATTGGTGAGGGTGAAGTTGCCGCTGCCAATGTTCAAGCCGATGGAGGATCCAGAGAGGAAACCCTTGCTGCTCGTAGAGAGGAGTCCGTTGGTCAGGATGGTTGTGATGTTGCTGGTAGAGAACTGACCAGCCCCCCCGACCGCAAATGCAAGGGTTCCCCCGCTGCCAACGGTGGTGTAGTTGGTGGTCCAGTAGCTGGTCAGTCCGTTGTAGAAGGAATTTGTCTTGGCGAATTCTAGGACGCCCGCGCTGACGGTCGTGTAGCCCGAGTACGTATTTGTCCCGGAGAGGACCTGGGTGCCGGAGCCAAGCTTCGTCAAGCTAGTGGTATTACCCGTTGCTCCCTTGATATTGTCGGCGATAGTTCCGGTGAAGGTGCCGCTGCCATTGGCTACGCCCACATTCAGGGTTACTGCGTTGTTGCCTAGAGCATTGCCAATCAGACCTCCGCCCGTCAGCGAATCAACGCTCACGGGGCGGTTGCCATCCCAAAGTTCGAAAACAGCTCCCGTGGCGACATTCAGAGAGGCCTTATTGCTTGTCCAGTCAGGTGATGAGTAGCCGCCACTGCGGAGGGTGCCGCTGGCGACATTGATGAGTCCACCCTGGGCCATGTTGATCTTGAGAGAGTTGCCGCTGTTGTTTCCCAGCTCGACCACGCTGTTGCTGGAGGCCCCGGTGATGAGCCAAGTACCCGCACCCGAGATGACCAGCGGGCTGCCGCTGGAGGAGTTGCCACCGAACTCGGCATTGCCCTGAGCGGTTCCGGAGGCGGTCCCGTTATCGGCATCGAATCCATCGAGTTGGAAAGTGGCGCCGCTACCAATGGTCACGTTCGTGCCGGAGTAGGCTGCGATGGCGCCGGCCCCGGAGAGCTGCATGGTTCCGCCATTAACCGTAACGTTCGCCGAATTTGCAGCGCTCCCTTGGACAATGAGGGAGCCTGCGTTAACAATGGTTCCGCCAGTCTGGGTAATATTGATATTGGTCAGGGTCTGGGTTCCGGCACCGTTCTTTACCAGCGCCAGAACGCTGGCTCCGGACCCATCGGTATTGCGAATATTGCCGCTGCCGCCGCTGCCTCCGTTGAGGGTGTAGTTGGTTCCAGCAGCGACATTGACCGTCAGGGTTTGGCTGCCGTAGTTGCCGCTGTCCCCGTATTGATTCACCTCAATGGCTCCGCCTGCTCCACCCAGTGAGCCCGAGAGGCCTGCCAAGGTCTGGCTGGCGTGCATCACGAAATAGGCTGCATTGCCTGCGCCAGAGGCGAGGGAGTTGAAGACGAGAACGGAGTTGGATCCAAACTGATTGGACGCATAAGCGCCGACGGTGACTGTGCCCGAAGAGGCATTGCCGACGGCGAGATTCCCCTGGATGGCGTTGCCGAGCGCATTGGAGAGGATGAGGGTCGGTGCGGCGGAATAGTTGGCACCGCTGATGTTGTTGGCGGTGAGGGGGCCGGCAAAGCTGTTGGATGCGGTGAGGGTGACGGTGCTACCGCTGGCCACGGTCACGGATCCTGCGCCGGAGATCGCGTAGTTATTCGTGATGGCCGAGGAGGAGCGGTTAAAGAGAAGTTGTCCGTTATCCGTGATGGCACCGGTGATCGAGGCGCCATTGGTGATCAGGGTGGTGGTGCCGCTGCCGATGGTGGCAGGCCCGTAGGCGGAGTTGATGATGTTTGTCGTCTGAGCCTGAGCGGTGGCGGCGGCGATCAGCGCCAGGACAGGGAGGAGAAGGGTGGTTTTTTTCATCATGGCAGAAGGGCTCGTTGGGGAGTTTTTGGAGAAAAGGACTTGTGCAATTGATACCTGAAAGACCTCTCTCGCAACTTTTTTTTGAACAATCAGGTGACAATATTGTCACTGGGCAATTGAGGATGTTAAAAGAGTTAAAAGAGTTAAAAGAGTTAAAAGAGTTAAAAGAGTTAAAAGAGTTAAAAGAGTTAGATGGTTGGAAGGTGGGGGCGTGGGGGCGGGGGCGTGGGGGCGTGAGTGAGAGCCACAAGATGCACAGAAGGCACAGGGGGACTGGCACTGCTACTTCATGCAAAAGAAAAAACCCCGCGACCTTTCGGAGGCGGGGTTTTGGGAAGGGATCCTGACCCTGTTTAGAGCAACGGCCGGCGTTTGTGCCACTCGGTGGCCTGCTCGTAGGCGTGGCCGATCCGTAGGAGGCGGCTCTCGCCGAAGGGGCGACCGAGAAGTTGCAGACCGACGGGGAGATCGACGCCGTCGCGGTTGGAGAATCCGCAGGGGAGGCTGAGGCCGCAGATGCCGGCAAGATTCGTCGCGATCGTAAAGATATCGGCAAGGTACATCTTGAGAGGATCATCGGTCTTCTCTCCGAATCGGAACGCCGTCTCCGGCGAGGTGGGAGAGATGATCGCATCGACCTTGGTGAAGGCCTGGTCAAAATCACGGCGGATGAGGGTGCGGACCTTCTGGGCACGGAGGTAGTAGGCGTCGTAGTAGCCACTGCTCAGGACATAGGTGCCGAGGATGATGCGGCGCTTCACCTCGCGGCCGAATCCCTCCGCACGAGTCTTGGCGTAGAGCGAAGCGAGATCCTTGGCCTCGTTGGACCTACGGCCATAGCGGACACCGTCAAAGCGGGCCAGGTTGGCCGAGGCCTCGGCCGTGGCAATGATGTAATAAACGGCTACGGCGTACTCGGTGTGGGGCAGGGAGATCTCGACCGGTTCGGCTCCGAGTGACTCGATCTGCTTGATCGCGGCGTCGACCGCCGAGCGGACGCCGGGCTCCATGCCGTCGACAAAGTATTCCTTTGGGACGCCGATGCGGAGACCCTTGAGGTCCTTGCCGATCTCGGCCGTGAAATCTTCGTCGGGCAGCTCCAGCGAGGTGGAATCATGGGGATCGCGTCCAGCCAGGGCATTCATCAGCAGGGCGCTGTCCTCCACGGTCGAGGTGAGGGGGCCGATCTGGTCCAGCGAGGAGGCGAAGGCGATCAGTCCGTAGCGGGAGACGCGACCGTAGGTGGGCTTCAGCCCGACGCATCCGCAGAGGGCTGCCGGCTGGCGGATCGATCCACCGGTGTCAGAGCCCAAGGTGGCGAGAGCCGTTCCCGATGCGACCGCGGCTGCGGAACCGCCGCTTGATCCGCCCGGAATGCGCCCGGTGTCCCAGGGATTGCGGGTGAGTTGGAAGGCGGAATTCTCCGTGGAGGAGCCCATGGCAAATTCGTCCATGTTGAGGCGCCCGAAGGGAACCGCTCCCGATGCGCGAAGTCGTGCCACGGCGGTGGCATCGTAAGGTGCGTTGTACCCGTCGAGGATCCGCGAGGCGGACTGCAACGGTTGCCCGGCCACACTGATGGCGTCTTTGATTCCAATCGGAATGCCGCCGAGTGGCTTGGTGAGATCGGCTGAAGCCGCCTCTTTCTTGGCCGTCTCGACGTCGCGCTCGATGTAGGCACCGATCTTGGGATCGATGGCGGCGATGCGCTGCTCAAGGCTCTCGATCAATTCGACCGGGGAGAGTTCCTTGGATCGGAGGAGTCGTCGTGTCTCGGCAATGCTGCTGAAAGGGGTGAAGGAGGACATGGAAGAAGAAAAAGCGGAAATGCTGAAAAGCTAAAAAGCGGAAAACCGTGAGGGTGGGGGATCAGTCGAGGACCTTGGGGACGAGGAAAAGACCGTTCGCATTGTGCGGGGCATTCTCGAGAATCGTCTTCTTGGGAAGACTCTCGGTGACCGTATCTTCGCGAATCACGTCAAAGACCGAGATGGCATGCGCAGTCGGCTCGATCCCTGTGATGTCGAGTTTGTTCATCTGCTCGACATGGTCGAGGATGCGCCCGATTTGGCCGCCGAAGAGATCGATTTCTTCCTGGGTGAGTTCCAAGCGGGCAAGGCGTGCCAGGTAGGGAACGTCGACCGTGTGGTGGGGAGCGTCTGTGGACATGGAAGGAAGAATGTTAAAACGTGAAAAGGGTGAAAAGTGAAAAGGGAACCCGGGTAACCTAGCCAAATCAGAAACATTTGTAACCCTTCACCTTTTGAACTTTTGTAACCCGCCGTCTCTCAGGATAGCTCCTCGAAGCAGTCGCGAAGGTACCGGTCGGTCATCCCGGCGACATAGTCCGCCACAACGCGGGGTGTCGGCTCATTCTCGAGGCGTGAGAAGGATCGATCACCGAGCTTGGAGGTATCGGCCAGAATAGCGGTAAAGACTGACTCCATCTGACGGCATGCCTCGTCATTTGCATTCCCGACCTCCGGGTGTTTGTAAAAACGGGTGTAGAGATGGCGGCGCAGGGCGGAGGTCCTAGACTTCAACTCTGATGAGTAGCCCACGAGTCGTCGGGGATGGCACCGGACCTCCATGACGGAGGAGATTCCTGCGGCGGCGATGGAAGCACGGCTGGTCGCGACAAGATCCTCGACTTCCCGATTGATAAGGCAGCGGATGATGAATTTCCTGCGAGTACGCGCTCCGGAGTCCTTGAGTAAACCTCCGGACTCCAGGTGGGCGCGTTCCTCGGACTCACGCCAGAGTTCGAGAGGGGAGAGTTCCTCTTCCTGCAGCAATCCGGAGGCAAGGCCGTCCTCGAGATCGTGCCCGTAGTAGGCGATCTCGTCGGCAACGTCGGCGACCTGGGCCTCGAGGGAAGGACTCGGATAGTTGGAACCGTCGGGGTGGGGAAGTTCCCTATCGTGCTTACGAAGTCCCTCGAGTACCTCGAAGGAAAGGTTGAGTCCGCGTTGCTGGGGATAGCTCTCCTCAAGCAACTCGACGACGCGCAGGCTCTGGGCATTGTGGTCGAAGCCGCCATGATCCTTCATGAGGAGGTCGAGCGTTTCCTCCCCGGCATGGCCGAAGGGGGGATGGCCGAGGTCGTGGGCGAGGGCGATCGCCTCGGCAAGGTCCTCGTTCAATCCGAGGGCACGGGCGACGGTCCTGCTGATCGAGGCCACCTCGATGGTATGGGTCAAGCGGGTCCGGTAGTGATCGCCGGTTCCGTTGAGGAAGACCTGGGTTTTGCCGTCGAGACGGCGGAAGGAGGTGCCGTGGACGATGCGATCCCGGTCTCGCTGATAGCAGGAGCGGAAGGGATGCTCCCGCTCGGGTCTGGCGCGTCCCGCCGTCTCCGAGGCACGCTGGGCATAGGAAGCCAGAAGCGCTTCGCGGGGATCGGGAGGCATGGGAGGAAGGGGGAAATTATGAAAGATGAAGTATGAGGGATGAAACCCGAGACCTGATACCTGAAAGCAACAAGTGAAAGAATGAAGGATTCGTCACTCTTCTGGCCTAAGAGTCTTCAGCCTAAACTACTTCAGTCTTCACCTCATACATTGAATCGGAACTCCATGACGTCCCCGTCTTTCACTTCGTATTCTTTGCCCTCGATTCGGAGCTTGCCCGCTTCGCGGCATTTGGCGGCTGAACCGAGAGTGTCGAGATCGGTGAAGGCCATCGTCTCCGCGGCGATGAAGCCACGTTCAAAATCGCTGTGGATCACTCCGGCAGCTGCTGGGGCCTTGTCTCCGGCGCGGATGGTCCATGCGCGGGTTTCCTTGGGGCCGTAGGTGAAGTAGGTGCGGAGTCCCAGCAGGGTGTAGGCTCCGCGGATCAATTTGCCCACGCCGCTGTCGGAGACGCCTAGACCCTCGAGGTACTCCTTCGCCTCTTCGGGTGGGAGTTCGGAAAGTTCGCTTTCGATCTGGGCGCTGACGACGACCGTACCGGTGCCGTGGTGGCTCTTGGCGTATTCCTCGACGGCCTTCACATGAGGATTGGAGGAGTAGTCACCCTGCTCGAGGAGGGCGAGATCCTCCTCGCGGACATTGGCGGCAAAGAGGACCGGCTTCGCGCTGAGCAGGAAAAAGGTCTGCAGGAGCTTCTTCTCGTCGTCCGTAAGATCGGCCGTGGAGGCGGGCATTCCGGAATCAAGGTGGGGAAGGATTTTCTGCCCCAGCTCGATCTCCGCCTTGGCGACCTTGTCTCCGCCCTTGGCGGCCTTGCCCTGGCGCTCGATGCGCTTCTGGACGGAGGCCATGTCCGCCAGCACGAGCTCGGTGGTGATGATCTCGATGTCGCGCACGGGGTCGACCGATCCGGCGACATGGTGGATGTCGTCGTTCTCGAAGCAACGCACGACCTGGACGATCGCGTCGACCTCACGGATGTGGGAGAGGAACTTGTTGCCGAGTCCTTCTCCCTCGCTGGCTCCCTTGACGAGACCGGCGATGTCGACGAACTCGATGGCGGCCGGGATGACCTTCTCAGAGGAGGCCAGCACACGGAGTCGCTCCATGCGGGAGTCGGGAACGTTCACTACGCCGACGTTCGGCTCGATGGTGCAGAACGGGAAGTTGGCCGCCTCGGCCTTGCGGCTCCGAGTCAGGGCGTTGAAGAGAGTGGATTTTCCCACGTTGGGGAGACCGACGATGCCTGCGCGTAACATCCAACCTTGCTACCTGAGACGGGGCGGGTGAAAAACATCTTTCGGATCCCAAAGCAAAAAAAGTTCACGCCCCATGAAACTACCCGCCCTCGTCATCTATCTTGATTCCCTACTCCAAATTGCCGAGATCAACGATTATCCCGGCGCCATGAACGGCCTTCAGATCGGTAGCGAAGGACCGCTTCGCCGGATCGTGGCTGCGGTCGATGCCTGCGAGGCCGTGGTCACCGAGGCGGCGCGGGTGAAGGGGACCCTCTTGCTCGTGCACCACGGGCTCTTCTGGAATGGAGCCCAGCCCGTGACCGGTGCCTTCCGTCGGAAAATGAAGGCGGCTCTGGATGGAGACCTTGCTCTTTACAGCTCTCACCTCCCTCTCGATCTCCATCCCAAGCTCGGGAATAACGTCCTTCTTGCCAAAGCCTTGGGCCTGAGAGGAATCAAACCCGCGCTTCCGATGAAGGGGCAGCCGGTCGGAGTCATTGGAACAATCGCCCCGATAAGCCGTGAGGCGTTTTCTCAACGTCTTGGCGATGCGGTTGGCGGTCCCGTTCATGATGCGCCCGGAGGACCGGCTAAGATCTCGAAGGTTCTGGTGTTGACGGGCGGTGCCGGGAGTGAGGTGGCTTCTGCCGCTGCGCTCGGTGTCGATGCGTTCGTAACTGGAGAGGGACCTCACTGGAGCTATACGGCTGCCGAGGAGCAGGGACTGAACCTTTTCTATGCGGGGCACTACGCCACCGAGACTTTCGGAGTGAAGGCGCTCTCCGCCCATCTTTCCCATAAGACCGGGCTTCCCTGGAGCTTCCTGGATCACCCGACGGGTCTTTGACCGACAGGAGCCCTTAAGGAATTTCCCTGTAGCGGTTCTGTTTGAGCAAAAGAAAAGCCGGACCGTAAATGGCCCGGCTTTTCTCGAAAAAGGGTCAACCACCGATTGAGGTGGTTGATTCCGATACCTTACTTGCTCTTGCAGGGAGCGGGCTGCTGGCAGCACTTCTTGTGGCAGCAGGCGCCGAGTGAAAGGGTCGTCGCCGCGAGGGCGATGACGGCAGCGATCTTGGTGATGGTGGTCATGGTTCTGGTTCGCCTCCTTTCTTTGCTGGTTGCTTGTGAAGATACGATAGCCCGATTTGACCATCTGCAAAAGAAAAAGCCGGACCGCATGACGCGGCCCGGCTTTGGAAAGTGCGGGTTCCCCGAGGAGAAATCCCCCCTTTACCTTACTTGCTCTTCACGCTGGTGGCGGGAGCGGGGGCCTGCTTGTGGGCGCAGGCACCGAGGGTGAGGGTAGCTGCCGCGAGGGCAACGACCGCAGCGATCTTGGTGATGGTCATGACGAATTCGCCTCCTTTCTTTGCTGGTTGCTGTGCTTGAGAAGCATAAATCCGATGTCGTGGGGTAAAAGAAAAAACCCCGTTTTTTTTGATTCACCCTCTTCGGCGAGAGGGCAAGTTCACGTATCAGGCGCGGATCTCGACGTGTGCACCTTCCTCGACATGCTCGAAGAGGTCCGCCATTTCTGCGTTCCTCAACCGGATGCAACCGTGGCTTGCGGGGCTTCCGATCAGATCCTCGCGGTTGGTTCCGTGGAAGTAGATGTAACGGCTTTTGGTATTGGAATTCTCCGGATCGAGTCCCTCCAACCAAAGGATCCGGGTGAGGATGAGATCATCCTCGCCGCCCGGGGAGGCGATCTCTCCCGTCGCGACGCGGCTTTTGAAAATACTCCACAACGGAGCTGCGGCGCCGAACTTTCCACAGATTCTGAATCGTCCTGTCGGTGTCCGGAAGCTACCCTCCTTAGTTCCGAGGCCAAAGCGTGAGGTCGAAACGTCCCAGGAGTGGATCACCATCCCGTCCTTAAGGAGGTCGACCTTCTGGCGGAGTACATCGACGAGCAGGAGCTGGTTTTTTGGAAAACTCATGGTGCCGTAACGTGTCGGAAGCTTGCAGGGAAGGGGGTCTGAAGGCAATGTTTCCGGATTGTCATGAGCTCCTCATCGAATCCCGTTCCCGTCCGTTCGCAGTCACCCAAGCATGTCGCCGTCGTTGGCGCGACAGGAGCCGTCGGTGTGGAAATGATCCGCGTTCTTGAATCCCGGAATTTTCCAGTCGCCTCGCTCCGTCTTCTGGCCTCGCCACGTTCCGCCGGCAAAAAGCTCTCCTTCCGGGGACAGGAGATAACAGTCGAGCCCTTGACGGCTGATTCCTTTGCCGGAATTGACATCGCTCTCTTCAGCGCGGGCGGTGGGATCTCCAAGGAATACGCTCCTCATGCCGTGAAGGTAGGGGCGGTCGTCGTCGACAACTCCTCCGCCTTCCGTATGGATCCCAAGGTCCCGCTGATTGTTCCTGAGATCAACGCCTCCGCGGCTGCCTCTCATTCCGGCATCCTCGCAAATCCGAATTGCACCACAGCCATCACGCTCATGGCACTTTACCCTCTCCACCAAGCCTTCGGCGTCAAGGGTGTCATCGCCTCGAGCTATCAGGCCGTCAGCGGCACCGGCGCCCAAGCGATCCAGGAACTCAGCCGCCAGGTCGGGCAGATCGCTTCGGGACAACCCGTGACCCGTGAGGTCTATCCACACCAGATCGCGTTCAACGTCATCCCCCATGTCGATTCCTTCCTCGAGGACGGCTACACCCGCGAGGAGATGAAGATGCAGTTCGAGGGGCGCCGCATCATGGACCTTCCCGGATTCACCGCCTCGGTCACCTGCGTCCGCGTGCCGGTCTATCGCGCGCACTCGGTGGCGGTCACCGCACTCTTCGAGCGTCCTGTTTCCCTGGAGAAGGCCCGCGAGGCGATCTCTGCGGCACCTGGCATCCGCCTTCATGACGATCCATCCAATGCCGTTTACCCGCTTCCCATCGAGTGCAGCGGGGAGGATGACTGCAGGGTCGGGCGACTTCGCATCGATTGTGCCCTGCCCAATGCTCTGAGCTTCTGGGTCTCCGGGGATCAGCTCCTCAAGGGAGCCGCCCTGAATGCCGTCCAGATTGCGGAACTGCTCTGATCGCGGTAATTTTTTACAACCATGCCCACCTACGAATACGAATGCGCGAAGTGCAAGAAAAACTTCGATGCCTTCCAGTCGATGAAGGATGATGCCTTCAAGACCTGCCCCAAGGACAAATGCCGGATGAAGACCTGGGGCAAAGGGAAGGTGAAGCGCCTGCTCGGAGCTGGAGCGGGCCTGATCTTTAAGGGTTCCGGATTCTACATCACCGATTACCGGAGCGAGGGGTACAAGAGTGCCGCGAAGAGTGATTCCTCTCAGGGTAGTTCCACAAAATCAGAGTCCTCCACGTCATCCGACACTCCAAAGAAGGCTTCCCAGGAAACGGTGAAAAAGAAGAAATCACCCTCCAAGGATTCATGAGTGCGCTGACCTGCTCGTCCTGCGGCGCTTCCAATGCGGACGGTCTTGTCTATTGCTCCTCCTGTGGGGCGCTGATGGAGAAATCGTCTCCGGCTGCGTCGACCGGTTCCACTGCTGCTGCCCTAGCTAAACGAAGGAGCATCAGGGTCGAGGCGGACCGCCCTCCTGCTCCGGGTCTCTTGTCGCGGATCAAGGCGCTGGTGATTTATCTGTTCTGGGTGGCTTTGGGAGTGGTCATCGTGCTGGCCTCCATGGCACCGAAGACGAACGGATTGAGGGAACAGCGTGTTTCAGACACCAAGGGTATCCTTCAGCGAGTTTTCGCCGCCTCTCGATTCACGTCCTCTGGACTCCCTCAGTCGGTGATTAATTCGCTGCTGGAGGAGCAGGGGGCCTATTCCCCGGAGTCCTCCGTGCGTCTCATCCCCATGCCGGTTTGGGATCACGTCCGCGTCGAACTTTTACAGGGTTCGGTGACACTCCATGCAACAATGAGTATTTTGGGGCGGCCATTCCATCTCTCGGAGACCTTTCGACTCCAAGGAGGACCGGGGGCCTGGGGCCTTCAGGCCGAATCCGCTTCAATCGGCCTTCTCGACATTCCCGGATATCTGATGCCTGTCGTCACCCAGCTGATTCGCCCCGCGATCTTCTCCAACTACAAGGATCTTGAAGCCCTCTCCACGGCTCGTACGCTTGCGATCCGCCCAGGTCTGATCGAGTTCACCTCGCGTTGATCCGATAATAGGATGGCTCTCCGTCTCCTGTTGCTTTGGATGCTGGGAGGCGGGACACTTTTCGGCTTCGATGGTTCGTCTCCGCAGGGCGCCGTCACCTATTCGGTGTCTGACTTTCGAGGGAGTGTGGCCTTGCGTCGTACCGTTGAGGAGGCGGAGAAATCATTTTTTCAGACCACTGGCTTGATCCCGGGCGATGCTCCGCCGGTTTATTTGGCATCCCGGGAGAAAGGATCACCTGCCTCCCTGTCAGTGAATGCGATTGAGGGTGGGGGACCTCAAATCCGCCTTGTTCTGCCGAAGGATCCCGAGGATCCGCAGGTGCCACAGTTCCTGACAACGGCACTTTTGCTCCGACAATATTACGGAAAGATAGCTCCGGTTCCCGGTTCAGGGGTTCCGCAGTATCCCCGCTGGATGACAAGGGGGCTCGGGGCTCTGATCTTCCATTGTTCCGTGGCGGAAGCGGCCACCTCGGCAAACCCCGAACTTGAGGCATTTCTTACGGAACGCGTCCCGGAACCCGAGAATGCAGCTCTCGTTCGTCGTTATGATGCCATGGCATCGGTTCTGGTCCGGTCCGGATTGTCCGATAATGCGGGTAAAAAGGCCTTTCGTGAGTGGATTGGATCCTACGATCCATCCGTTCCTTCGCATCATCAGCCTGCCTGGGTGGAGGGATGGGACATGCGGACGCTGGAGAGACGCTGGAATCTGGGCCTGCAAACGCCGGGGCATGATGATCAGATGCCCGGGATGATTCAGAGCGCCCCATCGACCCTGAAGGCGTTTCATACGATCATGGAGGAGGGGCGCTTCGGTAAAGACTCCCTGGCCGATGTGGCACGGGAAAGGGGAGGAGAGTACCGTCTTCAGACGCTGACGGAGCGACTCACGGCACTCCGGTTACAGGCCAATCCACTCACGATTCCGCTCGTCGAACGTTCCATGAAACTCGTGGTGAATGCCAAACGGATGTCACCCAAGAAGGTGCGGCAGGAAGAGGACCAACTTCGTCAGGAGTATCTTTTGCTCGGGAAACAATCCCGTGCCATCGAGGACTATCTCGACTGGTGCGAGGCGACCAAGGTGACGACTAGGAGCGGATTGTTTGACGCGTATCTTTCCGCACCGGCATCCTCTCAGGCGAAAGGTCCTGTCGGCCGTCACCTCGATGCCGTCGAAGCGAGGGGATGGTAATGGGGCAAAAATGAAATCCGATGCCTGAAATCCCAAGAAAAAGACCACATCGCCACATCTCGGAAACTTGCGCGATCCTCGGTCCGGATTATCCTGTTGGGATGTTCTTTCTGACACGCAGGGAATCGCTGGTGATCATCCTGGTCATGGTGGCGCTGACAACGGGAGCCGGAATACGTCACTGGAGAATGTCCGGTGCCCTTCCTGCCGAGGTTCGCTGAAGGTACGAGCCATGAAGGTTTCCGGATTCAACGAGGCTGTTGCCCTAGCTATTGCCCGCGATCCCGCTTACAAACCGGAGGGGTATGATTTCCTGCGCGAGTCGCTGGAGGCCACGCTCAAGCGTCGCTCTAAATCAAAACAGAAGGCTTCCCATGGTGGTCATGTCAGCGCGGGCGAACTGCTCGAGGGATTCCGCAATCAGGCACTCAAGGATTTCGGTCCGATGGCTCCCCTTGTCCTGGAGCATTGGGGCATCCGTTCCTGCGCCGACATTGGTCAGATGGTTTTTCTGCTGGTGGAGGCCGGTGCTTTCGGGAGGACCGAGAATGATTCCGTCGAGGACTTCGAGGGGGGATATGATTTTCACGAGGCATTCGTCGCTCCGTTTCTGCCGGTCTCCAAGTTGACCGGAACATCCCCCCAGACCATCGTCCCATGAATTTCCGCACCCTTCCCATGATCCTGACCTCCATGCTTCCGCTTCTCGGTGCCACGGCCGCCCAACAGCATTCCCACACCCCGACCAAGGGAACCGCACCGGAGAAATCCGCCGCAGGGACTTCCGTGGAGACCAAGCCCCAGGTCTTCACCTTTCCCAATGGCCTCACGCTGATCGTGGAGGAGAATCACTCCGCACCGGTCGCCAGCGTCCAGGCGTGGTGCAAGACGGGATCGATCCACGAGGGGAAATGGCTGGGTGCCGGACTCTCCCATATCCTCGAGCACATGCTCTTCAAGGGGACGACCTCCCGCGCTCCCGGCGTGATCGCCAGCCAGGTTCAGGATGCGGGCGGCTACATCAACGCCTACACCTCCAACGACCGCACGGTCTACTGGATCGACGTCCCTGCGAAGGGTGCCGTGAAAGCCGTGGACATCCTGGCTGACGCGATGATGAATGCGACCCTTCCCGAGGCCGAATACAACAAGGAGCAGGAAGTCATCAGGCGGGAATTCGCGATGGGCTATGACAATCCTGACCGCACCGCCTCCCTCCTGCTCTTCCGCACGGCCTATCACACCAGCCCGTTCAAGGAGCCCGTGATCGGTCATCTCGATATTTACAACAAGCTCACGCGCCAGGATGTCCTGGACTATTACAAGCGCCGCTATGTCCCGAACAATCTCTGCTTCGTGGTCGTCGGCGACGTGAACGCCGGGGAGATCCGTGATCAACTCGCCTCCTTTTTCGAGAAATATCCGCGTACGGCACTGGAGCCCCTGCTGATTGCGGAGGAACCGCCCCAGCTTGGAAAACAGGAGGGGCGAGACACGTTTGCGACCGATCTGAGCCGCATGAACATCGCGTGGCGGGCACCCGGGGCTACCAGCCCCGATGCGCCAGCCGTCGAGGTTCTCTCCGCCGTACTCGCCAATGGAACCAGTTCCATACTTAACGCCGAACTCCGTGAAAAGAAGGGCCTTGTCCACCAGATCGGCGGGGGTCTCTACACCCTTTCCCCGACCGAGGGGCTTGTTTACATCGGGGCCATAGCAGACCCCTCAAAGCGTGAGGAAGCCGAGAAGGAGATCCTTGCCCAGGTTGCCAAGGTCGCCCGGGACGGTGTCACCGAGTCCCAGCTCGCCAAAGCCAAGAAAGGCCTGCTGTCCGATCATTATCATGGGCTGGCCACCGCCCGGGGGCGTGCTTCCGATTATGGCAGCGGTTGGCTGATGACCGGGAATGCCGAGTTCGGACGCCGCTATCTTGAGGCGATCGAGAAAGTCACTCCCGCCGAGATACGCCGCGTCGCTGCCGAGTATCTTCGCGACGAGCGACTCACCGTCACCTCGCTTGATCCGCTCGGACAAGATCAGGAGAAGACCACGGCGGTTGCTTCCGTCAATGCCGGAGAGACCTCGAAAACCGTTCTCCCGAATGGACTCACCGTTCTGGTTCACCCGGATGACAGGCTACCCCTTGTGTCGATCAATGCCGTGTTTCGAGGAGGCCTTCTTCTGGAATCACCCGAGAAGAACGGGGTGAGTCAGCTCCTGTCCAGTACCATCACCAAGGGAACAAAAACCCGTAATGCCCAGCAGATCGCCGAGAGTATCGAGCACGTGGGGGGATCGATCGGTTCGGGGGCTGGCAACAACACCTTCTCCGTCTCCGTCGATGTCATGAAGGGCGATTTGGTCCTCGGTATGGAGATTCTGGCTGATGTGGTGGCCAATGCCACCTTCCCTGAACAGGAAGTTACTAGGGAAAGGGATTCGCAGTTGGCGGCAATCAAGGCAGAGGACGACCAGATCACGGCAGTCGCCCGGAATGTACTCAAACCACGGCTCTACGGAGTTCATCCTTACGGACTACGGTCCACCGGATCTCCAGAGACCGTGACCAAGCTTGCTCCCGGCGATCTGAAATCTCTCCGGGATCGGATTGTCACCGGGAGGAATGGGGTTCTCTCCATTTTTGGAGCCGTTGATCCGAAGGTTGCGCTGGATCTCGCCACCAAGGATTTCGGATCGCTTCCCGCCGGGGAGCGCCTTCTTGCCAATCCTCCGGTGTCAGATGCCCTCAAAGAGAATGTGAAAGCCTCTGCTGAGAGACAGCGGCAACAGGCAGTCGTGATGAGGGGATTCCTTGGAACTTCGATTTCCGGAAACGATCGACCAGCGCTTGAGTTAATTGAAACAGCATCGAGTGATCTTGGTTCACGGTTCTTTAACCGGATCCGTGAAAAACTCGGTCTCGCTTACTTCGTCGGTGCATCCAACTCCACGGGGCTTGCGCCGGGTGCCTTTGTCTTCTACCTCGGAACCGATCCCAAAAAGGTTGACCTCGCTAGCCGCGAGTTCAACGAGGAAATCGCCAAATTGGCTTCCGAAGGATTAACCCAGGTGGAGCTCGACCGTGCCAAGGCCAAGATCCTAGGCGCCGAGGCCATCCGCAATCAATCAGCCTCGGCCCTCGGGGGACTCAGCGCTACCAATGAAATCATGGGGCTTGGCTACGACCATGAAAAACAACGCACGGAGGAGATCTCCAAAGTCACTCTCGACGACATCCGCCGCGTGGCTCAGAAATACTTCCGCGACGGCAAAAGCGTCGAGGTCGTGGTTGGTCCTGCCTCTTCCAAGGCTGCCGAACCGCTTCACGATCCAACCAAGTAAGTAACCCTTAGTTCCCAAGCTCGAATCTCCCAACTTCCAACTCCCGATACCCATGGCCGAAATCCAACCAACCACCAACTCCGCCGACCTGACCCAGCGTTTCGTCTACTTCGTTCAGATGCAGATGCAGAACGTGTTGCTCTGCCTTGGACTCATCGATCATCCCTCTGCCCCAAAGGGTGAGCCTGATCTGCAGGCCGCAAAGATGTTCATCGATCAGATTGAGATGATCCGCGAAAAGACCCGAGGCAATCTCACTTCCGAGGAGGATAAGTTCCTCACAGGGGTGCTTTCGGAACTCCAGATGGCCTTTGTTCAGGTCGCCAGCGGTGCCGGCGCCGGCGCACATGTTCACGACGAAAATTGCTCCCATGACCATGATCAACCGGAGACCGCCACGGAGGATTCCGCTCCCGTGGCTGACTCGGGAAATCAAGCTCATCCGGAAGGGGCACCTTCCGGCGATGAGGCCGAGGGAAAGAAAAAGTTCAGCAAGTCCTACGGAGCCTAAGTTCCTCTCAGCGGTAACACGAGGAATCGCCTGTCGTGCTTTCCGCTCCCTGGTTTCAGTTCAGTCTGCCGGATTTTCAGTATGCGTTCCTGAGCATCCTGCTGGAAGGGGCTCCCTTCCTACTCGCCGGGGCCTTGCTCTCGGGCATCCTTGAGGAGTACCTGCCGCCGTCGTTGATGACACGGCTACTTCCGTCGAACCCTCGCCTTGCGATCGTGGCGAGCGCTTTTGTCGGGTTGGTGATCCCGGTTTGCGAGTGCGGCATCGTCCCGGTCGTGAGGCGCTTGCTTCGCAAAGGACTGCCGGTCTCCTGCGGCATCACCTACATGCTGGCCGCTCCGATCGTGAATCCACTCGTGATCCTGAGCACTCTGGCAGCCTTCCGGGGGCAGGGCGCCCTCGAGATGACCTCCCTCCGCTTCACTCTGGGGATCGTGGTGGCGGTTGTCGCTGGATTGGTCTGCACCCGCTTTGCCCCGTTCTCCATTCTGCGTCCGGGTGTTCTCGCTCCCGGAGAGGGTGACCATCACCATCATCACGATGCGGAGCCCGGCATCTCCGGTCGTCTTGCAAATGTCGCCGCCACCGCGACGCGTGATTTCCTCGATGTCTCCGTCTACTTCGTGCTGGGCGCGGCCGCGGCTGCCCTCTTCGGCACGGCCGTGAATCAGGAAATCATCCTCCCACTCTCGACGAATCTCCCCCTCTCGATCGCGTCGCTGATGGGGCTGGCTTCCGTTCTTTCGGTTTGCAGCACGACGGACGCCTTTATTGCCGCAACCCTGACCTCTTTTCCCATGGCGTCGAAGCTCGCCTTTCTGGTCTTCGGGCCGATGCTCGATTTCAAACTGCTCTTCCTCTACGGGGCCGCTTTTTCCAAGCGTTTCATCCTGCTTCTTTCCCTGGGACTTTTCTTAGGGATCGGCCTTATTTGCTGGAGGATCGGTTCACTCAACCTGGCTTGGTGACATGCATTCCCTGACCCGCATCCTTCCCGCAGTCCGGAACGCCCTGATCCTCCTTCTCTGGGGGACGGGGATTCTCTGGCTTGCCGGAAGCGGTCACCTTTCAAACTACCTCCATCCCTCGCTTCAGCCCCTCACTGTCGCGGCTGGATTCCTTCTGATCCTTCTCTCTGGTTTTGCCATCATGGGGCTGGCCACGATGCGTCGCGTGGCAGCTCACTCCTGCGCCTGTGATCATGGCCATCATGAAGTTCATGAGGATGATCCTCATGGAGAGGGGGTGGCGGGGGCGTTCACCAAGGCGCTGGTCTTGGTAACGCCGATTCTCGTGCTTCTTTCCGGAAATGCAGATCGCTTCACCACGACAACCGTTGCCAACCGTGGCGTCGTCCAGGATCTTGCAAAACTTCCCTCGGCCAATGCCTCCGCTGCCAAGGCATCAGCAAAGACGGCAGTACCAGAATCGTCTTCACTCCAAGAGGGTGGATCGATGCCCCTTCAGGTCATCGACATGCTCTATGCCCTACAGATGCCTTCCTACAGGGAGGAATTTGAGGGGAGGGAGGTCGAGATGATCGCCCAGTATGTTCCGATGACGACGGGCAATCCCAAGGGAGACCGATTCCAAGCCGTCCGGATGTTCATCACCTGCTGCGCCGCCGATGCCAAGCCCGTCGGGGTCACGGTGAGAGGCTCCGCGATCCCGAGGGTTCCCGAGATGGGATGGATCAAAATCACCGGCAAGCCGACCTTCCCCATGGAGGGAGGGAAACGGACAGCTATCCTGGAGGCCTCCAAGGTCGAACCATGCGACGCACCTACAGAGCCATTTGTCTACTGATCCTCTCCTCGAGCGCGCTGCTCCATGGGGAGGAGTGGCGTTCCGCGGAACCTGGATGGAAGTATGAGTTTCCCAGAGATCACGGTCCCCATAGGGAATTCAAGACCGAGTGGTGGTATGCCACCGGAACCCTCGATGACGGGTCGGGGCACGATTACGGCTTTCAGCTCACCTTCTTCCGTCAGGGTGTGAAGCCCGGATCGAAGCCGCAGGGATCTTCGCGTTTCCGTGTCACCGAGCTTCCTTTTGCCCACTTTGCCGTGACGGACGTGGCGGGTGGGACTTTTCGCCATTTTCAGAAGTCATCACGCGGGGCCTTTGGGGAGGCGGGTTTTGCAATTCCTGTGGCGCAGAGCACTCGGATGGCCTGGATCGATGGATGGGAACTGCGTCAGGAGTCACCTGGGCACTTCCGTCTCAAAGCCTCCGAGGCAGGGAGGGCTATCGATCTAACGCTAGTCCAGGAGAGGGAGTCTCTGGTTCATGGCAAGGACGGGATCAGCCCCAAAAGTGCCAAGCCGGGCCATGCTTCCCACTACTACTCGCTGACAAGACTCCGGGCTTCGGGAAGCGTGATGATCGATGGCAGGACGCATGCTGTCTCGGGACTCGTCTGGTTCGACCATGAATGGGCCACCAATTCCCTCGATCCCGACGAGGCAGGCTGGGATTGGTCAGGGCTTCACCTTTCCAATGGAGAGGATCTGATGCTCTTCAGGATCCGGGATCAACAGGGAAAGACTGTCTTTACCGCCGGCACGTTGCGGGATGCAAAAGGCGCGGTCTCTGATCTGAAGGATCTGACAATCACGCCTCAGGGGGGATGGAAGAGTCCCCATACCGGAGGGCTCTATCCGGCGTCGGTGCGTGTGGAGATCCCGTCACGGAATCTGCATCTGACCCTGAGTCCGCGTCTCAAGGATCAGGAACTTCTCCTGACCCCCTTCGCCTACTGGGAGGGAGCCGTCAAGGGAGAGGGGAAAGTGGGAACGAACAGCGTCACAGCCGAGGGATATCTCGAACTCACCGGATACGGTGGCCGGATCCTCGGTGTGAACGGTCAATAGATCGAGTAGCGATCTCTCGGGGGTCCAAGGTGCCCCGGATCGATCACGGCCCAAATTCTTGTTCCGCAAGCCAAGGCGGGGTTTATTTCCGAGGGCGCTTGTTGGAGAGTTGTTTCATGGGGTGACTCGTGAGGCTGAGTCGGCTAGTCGCTCAACCGGTTGATTCAATGTGCTAGCAATTGATGGGAAAGCAACTGGCGTTCCAAAAAAAGTCTCCCGGTGACTGCAGAGACTTGGAGTGACTGAGGGATTTGCTCGCTTCAGGGAGGTTCTCCGGACCATAAGAATGGGATGTCCACTTCACCTTATTCCCTCCTGCTTGCCATTCACGATGACCTGCGATGGCTGGTCCTTCTCTCGGCTCTCGTGGCCGTGGTCGCGGCACTTTTGGGTCTCCTGGGTAGGCGGTCCTTTCGCCCCCTTGGACGGGTGACAGGAGTTGTTTTCATCTCAGTCATGGATCTCCAGTTTCTCCTTGGTCTGATCCTCTGCTTCCTGAGTCCCTGGGTTGCCCAATTCTGGTCCTCGCCTGCCGCCGCCATGAAAGTGAAGGAAGCCCGGTTCTTCGGGATGGAGCACCTTTTCATCATGATCGCCGCACTCGCCCTAGCCCACATCGGTGCTGCCCGGAGCAAGCGGGCCTCGGAGGATGGCAAGGCTTACCGCACAGCGCTTGTCTGGTTTGCGCTCTCGCTGCTGTTGATACTCGCAGGGATCCCTTGGTGGAGACCCCTGTTTCAGATCTAAGCAGGGATTTATGCGGGGATTACTCCCCGATGATCTTCACCAAGACCCGTTTGCGGCGTAGACCGTCGAATTCGCCGTAGAAGATCTGTTCCCACGGACCGAAGTCGAGGCGCCCTCGGGTGATTGCCACCACAACTTCCCGGCCCATGATCGTCCGTTTGAGATGGGCATCAGCATTATCCTCGGTCCCGTTATGCTCGTATTGGGCATAGGGGTGTTCGGGAGCCAGCCCCTCGAGCCATTTCTCCAAGTCGGCGTGGAGACCCGGCTCGTCGTCGTTGATGAAAACACTCGCCGTGATATGCATGGCGTTCACCAGACAAAGTCCCTCCCGGATTCCGCTGTCGGTGACGCAGTGCTCGATCTCGGAGGTGATATTGAGGAATCCACGTCGGGAAGGAACGGTGAAGGCAAGTTCGTGGCGGTAGGATTTCATGACTCGGTGGGGTAATGCATGATGTCGGGGAGATTGCGGTGCAAGCCACCCAGATCGAGGCCGTAGCCGATCACAAAATGATCGGGGATGTCGAATCCCACGTAGTCCGCGTCGAGATGAGCCGCCGACTCCTTGCGAAGCAGGACGGATGTCTTCACGCTGGTGGCTCCTGCTTCCAGAAGCTTCTCACGCAGCGACTTGAGGGTCAGGCCCGTATCGAGGATATCATCGATCAGGAGAATCTGCTGCCCCCTGATATCTTCAGGTAATCCCCATGGAAGGGTAACACGCCCCGAACTGGAGGTTCCTGAGCCGTAGCTCGATGCCTTCACGGGACGCAGCTGGACTGGGAGGCAGATCTCCCTCATCAGGTCCGCCGCAAAGATCATTCCGCCGTCCATCACCGGGACAAGGCAAAGTGATTCCCCTTTCAAATCGTTGGTGATCTCGGCTCCGAGTTCCCTGATACGCCGTGCGATGGAGTGCCGGTCAATGAGGGTGTGGAATTGATCAACGCTCATCGGGGTCGATGGTTCCGACGGTCTTGAGTCCGCCCTTGGAAAGTTCGAAGAGTTCGGTCGAAACCGGCATGGGGGAGATCAGGTAATCGTCACGGATTGTCCCACTCATCTCGGGGATGCGGTTGGCGAGTTTCGGAAAAACGTAGATCTTGTTACGGGCGGGAATGGCGATCAGGAGTTCAGGTCCGAACAGGGCGCTGAATCTGGTGAGGAACCCCTTGGTCAGGACGGCGGTGGCGAGTAGTGGCGAGTCCGCGCTGAGTACCGCCATCTGGAGGACACCCTTGGAATCGCGCACAAGCAGGGAGTCGGTGGTGCTCAGGAGAAGAGCCGATCGGTCCAGGGATTCCGTGATCATGCGATCCCATCTTCCTTTTCCCGGAGTGCGGAGGGATCGGGTTGATCCATAGGAATCCACCGATGCTGGGTAGAGAATCGTCCGCCGGGAATCCGGAAGAAAGCGTTCCACGGGAGCTCTTTCCGAGGAGGGGCCAAGCAGGATCAGCGCTTCCCCTGCCGTAAGAGCCTTGAGAGCGGAATGAGGGAGGAACAGCACCGCCAGAAAGAATGTCATCACCCATGACATCCGCTGGCCTTTGGAGGTTCTCCCGTCTAGAAGGGGTGACGTCATGATCACGTTTGTCGAAGGGGTTCTCGAGGAAGTGTTGCCTAACCAGATCGTCGTCAATGCCGGCGGGATCGGCTATCAGATTCTCATCCCCCTCTCGAGCTACAACAAGCTCTCCCAGCCGGGCGCCCGGGTCCGCGTCCTGACCCATCACCATGTTCGCGAGGATGCCCAGTTGCTCTACGGCTTTTCCTCGACGGGAGAGCGCGATCTGTTCCGGTTGCTTCTCGCTCACGTTTCGGGTGTCGGCCCGAAGATTGCATTGGCCATTCTCAGCGGCATGGAGGTGCATCAGTTCAAGGCGGCGGTGGTCACCTCCGACATCACGGCCATTTCCAAGATCTCCGGGGTTGGGAAGAAAACAGCGGAGCGTGTTGTCCTGGAGCTCAAGGACAAGCTGGGGGTCGCAGCCGAGTGGGAGGCCGCCAGTCGTCAGAACGCCCCCGAAGGAATCGAACGCCATCTCCACGATGCCGTGCTCGCCCTGATCTCTCTGGGCTACAAGCAGGTGGAGGCGCACAAGGCAGTGAAAGCTGTCCTGACCTCCCTTTCCGCGGATGCCTCTGCGGAGGATGTCGTCCGGGAGGCTCTGAAGCGCCTGCTCTCGTGAGTCCTTCCGCGCAACAGGAGCCCGTCCCGATCTCGGAAATACTTTCCCGTTTTCCAGAGAGCGAACTCTTCGGGGGGAAAACGTGGCGTTGGGCTCCGGAACCATACCGCCTTGATCCGAAGCTGGCCCGTGAGCTGGAATCAATGGGGCACCGCCTCCTGCAGTTCAATCAAGCGTGTGATCTTCTCTACCGGCAGAGCGTGCAGGGGAAGCAACCCGCATGGATCGCCTCACTGCTTGACCGTGGGAAACCCGATCATGTGGTGGCGCTGGGGCGTGACGAGGCCTTCAAGGGACAGACCGCGGCGGTGATCCGACCCGACCTGATCCTGACGGAGGAGGGTTTTTCCATTTGTGAACTGGATCAGATTCCCGGAGGAATCGGTCTCACAGCTTGGCTGAATCAGACCTATTCCTCGCTCGGATTCGACGTGTTGGGCGGTCCCGATGGAATGATCGACGGATTCGCTTCGATTCTTCCAGACGGGGAGATCGTGGTCTCGGAGGAAGCACTCACTTATCGTCCCGAGATGGAGTGGTTATCTCGCCGCCTTTCCCAGAGGCGTGGCGAGAATCTCTGGTCTGTCTCGGATGCATCTCCCCGTGAATCCTGGAGCGGGAATGTCTACCGCTTCTTCGAAATGTTTGATCTGGAGAACGTCCCCTGCGCCGGGGGGCTCTTACGGGATGCCGCTGCATCAAAGGTTACCATCACCCCTCCGCCGAAAGCACAACTTGAGGAGAAACTCTGGATGGGGCTTTTCTGGATGCCGACCCTCAGGGATTTCTGGCTCCGCCAACTCGGTGAGCGCGGTGTGGAGGCCCTGCGGAAATGGTTTCCCTACACCTGGATTCTGGATCCGTCGCCGCTTCCCCCCAATGCCGTCTATCCTCGCCTGGAGATCCAGGACTGGAAGGAGTTGGCTGGCTTCAGCCAGAAAGAACGCGATCTCATCGTTAAGATCAGTGGCTTCGACGGAAGGGCCTGGGGGGCAAGGGGAGTCCGGCTCGGCTCCGACCTTTCCGCCAAGGAGTGGGCTGAGGCGATCGAAAGCGCCCTGAAGGAGTTTCCTCATCATCCACACATTCTTCAGGTGTTCTGGCACTCGGTGCTCGCTGATCAGTCCTACTACGGGGAGGAGGGGTCTCTTACGACGATGAAGGGCAAAGCTCGGCTTAGTCCCTATTTCTTTGTCGCCGGAAACAAGGCGACGCTAGGCGGCGTGCTGGCCACGGTTTGCCCCGCAGACAAAAAGATTCTGCACGGGATGAGTGTCGCAGTGATGACGCCTGTCGTGGCGGCTGCCATGCCGGCATAGAGCTCACATCGCCACTGAGGAGGAGCAGGTCGGAAGCTCCGTGCGATCCGGGGAAGTTTCCAGATCGGCAATCAGGGGGTGGGGTGGAGCGATGAGGCCGGTGATCATTCTCTCCCAGTGTTCCTTTCCTTGGAGAATCTCGATCTCGATCCGGAGATAACGGATCGGCAGTTCCTGGTTCAGAAGTCGTGGCATCCGGACGGCGTCCTTCTCCGTGGTGAGCACGCAAGAGACGCCTCGACGGGAACAGCGCTTCAGAAAGCGGTCGATCTCGCGGCGTGAATAGCGGTGGTGGTCTGCGAAGCTCTGGGTCAGCTCGAGTTGCACACCCAACCGCCGAAGCCCCTGCTCGAAGCTTTCTGGGGAGGCGATCGCGGAGAGTGCTCCTGCCCGGAGTCCTTGGAGCGATTCGAGGGGGATGATCTCGCCTGTCGAGAGGTCCTGAAGTTCCACGGGACGATGGCGGCATTCAATGATCGGCGCTGTCCGATTGTATTTCCTGATGCGCTCATGAAGCGCCGAGAGATCGCTTCCGTCGCATTTGGTGATGAGGATATGGGTGGCGCGCCGCAGGTGAGGGGGCGGTTCGCGCAGGGTGCCGCGCGGCAGGAGGTACTCGTTTCCGAAAGGTGCCTCGCGGTCAATCAGCACGATGTCATGACGCCTGTGGAGTTTCAGGTACTGCAGGCCGTCATCAAGGATCAGCAGATCGCTGCCGAGCGTGCTCACGGCATGGCGTCCGCACTCCACGCGGTCCTTGTCCACCAAGACGGCGACCCCACGGAGATTCTTTGCGAGCATGAACGGCTCGTCGCCGGCAGCCTTGGAGTCAAGAAGCAGAGCGCCGCCTTCGGTGACGACTCGCGCCGATGTTCCGGCCGCCGCCTGTCCGCGTCGCTTGACGCTCTTGTAACCGCGACTGAGGATGGCGACCTTCCGACCCCGAGCAGACAGATCCCTCGCAAGTTTCTCGACCACGGGTGTCTTGCCCGTCCCTCCGACTGTCAGGTTGCCCACGCTGATGACCGGGCAACCGATGCGATGGGAGCGGAAAACATTGGAGCGAAAGAACGAGACACGGAGCAACACAATGCCCCGGTATAGGAATGAGAGCAGGAGAAGAAGCGCTCTCAGCAATCCCGCCCGTTTACCGGCCCGTCGTCCTAGGATGACGTCGACGGCGAACTGCTCCAGGCTGTCGAGAAGACGCCGCATCTCCAGTCAGGACTTCGTGACAAAGGCCCCCTTGTTGTCGGGGCTGCAGATCATGACGTTTGAGCCCTTGGAGGCGCTGGAGCGCATTGCGGACGCGATCTTTACCGAGGACTTCGCGTCGGGCGCCAGGCAGCAGATGGTGGAGCCTGATCCGCTTAACCACCCTCCGATCGCACCTGCTTTCTCTCCGGCGGCAATGACGTCGTGGAGGAAGGGAACGAGGGGAGCCCTGAACGGCTGGTGAAGGCGGTCACCGAAGGACCCGCGGAGGAGTTGATAATTCTTGGTGGCGAAGGCGGTTGCGATCACGGCAGCGTCGGCCGCATTGGCAGCAGCCTCGGAAATACCGATCGACTTGGGCATCACTTTTCGTGCTGCCGGGGTCTCGACCTCAAAGTTTGGAATCAACAGGACGAAGCGGAGTGAGGAGGCGACGGCAAAACGCACCGGATCAAGATGGGATCGCGCAATGGTGAATCCGCCGAAGACCGCCGGTGCGGCGTTGTCAGGGTGTCCTTCCAATTCGCTGCAGAGGCGGAAAAGACCATCCCGTGAAATGGGCTTTCCGGCGAGGGCATTCAAGCCCAATAGGATACCAAGGCGCACCGTGACGCTGCTCCCTAGTCCGCGTGCCTGGGGAACCTTTCCGGATATTTTCCAAGAGAAGTCAAAAGCCGTCAGTCCACTCCCGAGAAAGAAACTCTCCGCCGCATCCTTGACGATCGAGGGATGGGGGACAGAGGTTGGCTTGAGGGAAACCGTCACCTTGTTGGTAACTCCCAGAGCAATCCCAAAGGAATCGAATCCCGGGCCCACATTGGCTGTGGTTCCGGGAACGGAAACCGTAACCGAAGAGAGAGGTTTAGAGGATGCCTTCATTTACAAAGAAGAGTCTCTGTGATTTTCCGTGGATGAGGAATCACCCTTTTCATCATTCATCCTTCTGACTTCATCCTTCAAAAGACTGGCGGTGAGGGAGGGATTCGAACCCTCGGTACCCTTTTGGAGTACGGCGCTTTAGCAAAGCGCTGCTTTCGACCACTCAGCCACCTCACCAGTTTCAGTTTTTACCATGCTGAAGGCATGGTTTCGGGTCAATCCGAAACAGTTGATAGAGCATTTTCTTTGGAGAACTTTTGAGAAAACCTGCTGAAAAACTGCTGGCGTGTTGGTATAAAGGAACAATCTTTCAGGCTCTGCGGCGCCCCCATCGACGGTCCTGATCATCATCGTTTTTTTGATCCTGCGCCGCACTCCATGCCATTTCCCTTCACCCTTCAAAAGAGAGTCTTTCTTCCGGCCCTGATCCTGTCACTTCTCACCGGCTTGGTCGTTCATGTTGCCGATGATTGGTGGACGGAGTGGATGAGGGGAACTCCTCCGAAACTTGTTTCCGGGCCATGGGGCGACCTTCAGACGTGGGACGTCCGGTTGGAGCAGCCTGCCGAATACTCGGGTTTTGAAAGTGTGACCTCCGACGGCCCCTATTGGCATTTCGGCATGATGTCCGATCCGGCAGTACGCACTGCAATGCTTTCGGCTGGGTTGAGCGAAGGTGAGGCCGATCATTTGATCAATGAGTGCCGGGTCCAATCGGCTAACGGCTTCTTGATCAAGCCCGACGCCGCTTTTCTTCTCGGGCTCAAGCCCGAGGTGAGGGCCTCGCTCTACAAATTCCTCTCCTCGATTCCGGGAAACCGTTTCCAGTCGATACCCTACTATATTCCGGGAAATGACGCGGGATCGCTTTTCGGTAATGGTTCCAAGCTATCCGAACGGGTGCTGCCCGTCATGGGGAAGCTTTGCTACCGCCGCAACGGATTCACCTATTTTAGTGATCCTGAGGCCGTGCTCTCCGTGCTCTCCTCGGATCAGGAACGACGGGAATTTCTGCAGAACCTGACGAGTCAGCAGGCCGTCTTTCTACGTCTGCTCGTGCGCCCCGGTTCTGACATCGACAAACCTCTGAATTATTGGGCCCTCTCGATGCCCGGTGTTCTCCTGAAAGATCTCAGGCCGCTCTTTGAGGCTCAGCAGGGGCTTCAAGGTGGAGGTTCCATCAGTGTCCTCTACCTCCTTCCTCCACTTGCTCGAGAGAAGCTGTTCACGTCGCCACTCCCCCCTTCCTCAGGACAGGAACGTCTGCCCGATTGCCATTGGACGGCACTCAATTTCTTCAGGTCAACTCCCGATCCGCGGATGAGTGACAATGATTACGCCGGAAAATTCATCTCCGAGAACTACTACCAGGTGGCCAAACCGGGTGTGGCTGGAGATCTGGTCCTCCTGCTCGATGATCACAACAAGGTGATCCATTCATCCGTTTTCATCGCAGCCGACGTGGTCTTCACCAAGAACGGCATCAACTACGCCCAGCCTTGGATCCTGATGCATGAGAAGGATCTGGTCGGGACTTTTTCCGCGCTCGATCTCGTGAAGGTCGCCTATTTCCGACGGAAGGGAATCTGAGGGAGAGACAAGTGCTAAGACCCAAGGGCTGAAGACTGTGAGTGTAGAGATTGCCCTTGGTTGAGAAATGAAGGGAAATGGCCCCTAGTGCACGAAGGGCGCCAGGTGGTTCAGGAAGACCAAAGCCGCCACGGCCACCGAGATGATCGCCACAATCAGCACTCCGCCGGCAGCGACATCCTTGGCTTTGCCGATGCGATCGCGTCTTTCAAGGGTAACCTCATCGGCAAGAAATTCGACGGCGGTATTGAGGGCCTCTGCCATCCAGACCATTCCGATGCAGAGGAGGATGGCCACCCATTCCCAACGTCGTAGGTGAACGTATACTCCGACTCCGGTCACGACCACGGTGGCAAGCAGATGCAGGCGGGCATGAGGCTGTGTCCCAACAAGGGTCATGATGCCCTTGATGGCATATCCGAAACTTCGGATGCGTGCTGAGAGATAGTCGATCATGATTTCGGAGTGTCACCGGGGATGCTTTCGGAGAGGCGATCCCATTCCTCCAGAAGATTACCCAAACGTTCCTGTAGGTCGGCAAGTTCCCTGTTCAGGGAAAATGCCTTTCCGTTATTGAATGTCGCGGGATCCTCGAGTTCGGTCACGAGTTCCTTTTGACGCTCCTCCAGGGTGTGGACCTCTGTTTCCACGGCGCTGAGACGGTTCTTTGCATCACGGGCTGCCTTGTTTGCCGCCTTGCGGGCCTCCGCCTCGGCGCGTCGGAGTTCCTTGATCTCCTTGAGACCCATTTTTTCCCTCGGTGCAGTTTCCACAACACGTTCCTCGGGTCTGAAATCACCAGGGGCAATCAAAGCATCCCGTTCCGACGAGGAGCCTGATTTGTCGAGGTAGTACTGGTAGTCCCCGGCATAGCGGGTGAGGATCCCCGCGCTGATGTGAACCACCGTCGAGGCCAGGGCCCGGATGAAGTGGACGTCGTGACTGACGAAAATCAGCGTTCCCTCGTACTGCTTGAGCGCCGAGATCAGCGCATCGATACTGGCCATGTCGAGGTGGGTCGTCGGCTCGTCGAGCAGGAGAAGATTCGGCGGACGCAGGAGAAGTTTCACCAGGGCAAGGCGGCTTTTCTCGCCTCCACTGAGAACCCCGACCGATTTGAAGACATCGTCGCCTCGGAAGAGAAACGACCCCAGCAGGGTCCTTACTGACTGTTCCGAAATGCCCGACACACCGTCACATGCCTCCTCGAGGACAGAGCGCTTGAGCTCCAGCATCTCGGTGCGGTGCTGGGCGAAGTATCCGACCGAAAGGCGGTGCCCCGGGGTTACTTTCCCGGCATCCAGCGGAAGCATTCCGGCAAGGATCTTGAGCAGGGTCGATTTGCCCGCGCCGTTGGGGCCGACCAGCACGGTGCGCTGCCCACGCTCCACCTCGAGATCGAGGCGTTCGTAGACGACATGGGAGCCGTAGGCCTGACGGATGCCTTCGAGCGTGATGACGCGCTGCCCGGAGCGTTCGGGCTGGGGGAAGCTGAAGGAGACCGTCGCTTCCTCGGGTTCCGGCGCCTCGATCTTGACCATCCGGTCGAGTTGCTTGATGCGGTCCTGGGCCTGTGAGGCTTTGCTGGCCTTCGCACGAAAACGGTCGATAAAGCGCTGGAGCTCCGCGATTTCACGTTGCTGGTTCCGGTAGGCCGCCCACTGCTGTTCGTTGCGCGCAGCTTTCTGCCCAAGGTAGTCGTCGTAGTTACCGCGGTAGCGGTTGAGCTTCCTATTGCGGATCTCGAGGATGCTCTCGCAAATGGCGTTCAGAAACGCCCGGTCGTGCGAGATCGCGATGATCGCGCCCCTGTATTTGACCAAGTGATTCTGGAACCATCCAAGGGATTCGAGATCGAGATGGTTTGTCGGCTCGTCGAGCATCAGGAGGTCGGGCTCCATCACCAGCAGACGAGCGAGGTGAGCGCGCATGATCCAGCCGCCGCTCAGCGTGCGTGCAGGTTTGTCCACATCCCCGGGGCGGAAGGCAAGACCGGCCAGAATCCGACGGGCCTTCACCTCAAGGGAGTGCCCGTCGAGTTCGGCGAACCGGGCGGCGGCTTCATGACGTTCAGGATCCTCGTCGGAGCGTTCACGGATCAATCGTTGGACCTGCGCCATCTCAGCTGAGACGGCGGTGGCGAGTTCGAGGACCGTTTCATCACCCGAGGGGGCACTCTCCTGAGGGAGGAATCCCACCGTGATATTGCGCTCGATGGCCACCGTACCATCGTCGGGAGATGCCTCGCGCAGGATCAGGGAGAAGAGGGTCGATTTACCCGCGCCATTGGCTCCTATAAGCCCCAATCTATCACCGCGATTGATCTGCAGGGAGGCATCCTCAAAGAGGGTGCGGCCGCCGTACGATTTGGAAAGTCCTGAAGCAGTAAGCATGGAGGCCCGACACGATGCCTTCCGGAGATGCCGAGCAAAAGGAGATTCGTTCCTGCGGGAACGATGTCGCAGTCACTGATTTGTCCTGATAGCTTGCCATGGTGAGTTGGATCGAAATCATCAGCCTGCTGGCGGCCGCGGCCGCAGCGGGTGCCGTCAATGCGATTGCCGGAGGGGGAACACTGATCACTTTTCCGGTGCTCATTCTTTTCGGTGTCCCTCCGGTGATTGCCAATGCCACGAGCACTCTTTCGCTGGTTGTCGGGGTTTTCGGTGGATTTTTCGGATTCCGGAAGCTGATCGCAGAAATCCGCCCCTGGCTTCCTGCCTTCCTGCCCATCAGTCTCGTAGGTGGGTGGATAGGAAGTTTCCTACTGACCCATGGAAATTCGGAGACCTTTTCAAGGCTTGTTCCCTACCTGATCCTGTTCGCCACCATCCTGTTCATGCTTCAGGGCATCGTCCGGAAGATTGTGGCACAAAAGGCCGCCGATGAACTAGTTGCCGGACACAACGATCCCCCGACATGGGGAATGGCCGTTCTTCCGGCTGTGTTCTTCCAGTTCCTTGTCTCCATCTACGGCGGTTATTTCGGCGCGGGCATCGGTATCTTGATGCTCGCGACTTTCGGCATGATGGGGTTCTCCAACATCCACAGGATGAACGCGCTCAAGAACCTGGTCGGAGGGCTGATCAATGTGGTGGCCGCGGTTTGGTTCACGATCAGCGGTCTCATCGATTGGCCGCGCATGGCGGTCATGGCCGCCGGAGCCCTAGCGGGATATTACCTTGGGGCAACCTATTCCCAGAAACTGCCGCAGCCAGCTGTCCGCACCCTGATTACAGTAATAGGCCTGATCATCACCGCCGTGATGTTTTGGAAACTCCGGTAATCTCTCAATAATCCGAAGCCTCTTTTCTTCTGACGAGGAGGGTGATCACGAGGGAGTTCATGCCCTTCAGTAGGAAATGAATCACCGTGACTGCTACGAAGAAGATCACGGTCAATTCGAGTGGTTTCGGCATCGTGGCATCGCGAAGCGCGTGATCGAGAAGGCCGTGAGGATCGGTCACCACATCCCAACTGTTGAGCCTGTCGATGCGCCCGAGATAGATTGCAAAGGAACTCGCGGCAATCAGGAGAAGCTCCATCGGAAGGATCATCCACTTAAAGCCTCGGCGCTTCAGCACGTTGTCCCAAAGCATGATCGAGAGGGTGAAACACTGCATCCCGAAGAGAAAATAGAGAATGTATTCGAAGAGCAGGACGCTCATTGCCCAGATGGGGAGGGGAGGGGTCACCCGAACCTTTGCTACAAAGTGGATCACGTCGGTGAGGACATATGGGGCATTGGGAAGAAAAAGGACAAAGACCGCAAAGAAAGGCCACCAGAGCAATCCGGGCAGTTTGGCAAAACGGAAGAGCAGGAGCGCCAGAAGGAAGGGAATAAGGGCCAGTGAGATGTCGAGTCCCATGTGAAATTCGGGACGGATCACCGAGATCGCCTGCTCGATTGTTTGTTCCACCAAGGTTTTGGAAGGAAGCGGAAAGGGAGGATTCATGAGTTCCTGATCATAGACAAAAGATGCGAAAATCAGGTTCAGAATTCGAGTGCCGCGACGAAAAGTTTGGGACGGTTCTCGTAAAAGGAGCGGCCTGCCTCCACGGCATCACGCCGCAGAGGGGGGAGCAGTCCGTCGATTTTTTCGATCAGCAAGGACGTGGCCTTCCCTTGTGGGCCGAGCCTCAGGGTCTCCCGCAGCAAGGTCAGATCCCTCTCATCACCCGCGAGTTGGCCTATCTTGTCCGTTGCGGCGATGAGGTCCGCGGCTTCGTCTTTCCAATACGGGGCGGTGATGCGCAGTTGGTACCAGAGTTGTTTGACCTGCTTGCGCCAGAGGTGAAAAGGATCGGGGTCAGGGGTCGTAGAGCAGAGATCAAGGGTGGTTCTTCCCCTGCGGTAGCTGCGTCGGATCCTTCGCTTGAGATCCTTTCCCTGGAGATCATCCAGGGGCCAAGCTTCCGAGATATCACGAAGTTCCCTCAAGGAAGCCAGCACTCCAGGGATCCGGCGCGCATCATTGTGGCGGCGTTGTTTGGCGACATCCGCGAGTCCGGCGCGCAGGGAGGCATAGTCATCAACGGGGAGGCCAGTTTTCTCAAGAAGGGAATCGAGAGTGCGGATGCGTACCTCCGAATCCCGGAGCGGAGCGAGCCTGACGGCGGCTTCCCTCAGGAGGAGGGTAGGTTGATCCCTCTCCTTCTTGGACATCACAGGAGAGGCGAGTTGGAGGATCGCGCGGAGCTTCTTGATGTAGGTGCGGGCGTCGTGGACGGGTTCCGGGGAGACATTGTTGCCTCGGAGTGACTCAAGGGCCGCCTCGATTTGAAGAAGGGCGACCTTGCGGAGTTCGCAGCCGCAGGGTTTCCCGTGCCGCAGGTGAAGGCGGGCTTTGGCTTTTTTCTTCTCCTTGCCCGACTTGGAAGTACTTGGTTTTCCCCGGGCCATGGTCGTGCGTCAGGATTGCCAATCCCGGTAGGGATGGACCGCTAGATTCGAATTGTAATAACGCGGGTCTCCAGTGACTTCGATGCCCACCCATGGGGGAAGGGCAACTTCCTCATCAGGAGAGGAGAGTTCCACCTCGGCGATGATCAGCCCCTGATTGTCACCACCGAATTCATCCACTTCCCAGACATGCGAGGCATGGGGGACCCGCGTGCGGGTTTTCTCAATTGCCGGATCCTTGCAAAGTTTCAGCATCTCATGGGCATCCTCGAGGGGAACGGGATACTCGAATTCCGGACGACTGATGCCGACGACGGGTCCCTTGACGGTGAAGAAGGCTTTTTCCCCGGCGATTCGTATCCTCACGGTGACCCCGTCTCCCCTTGCGAGATAGCCCTGAGCGTAGGGAATAGGATTCCCGAGGGAGCGCCATGAGTCTCCGGACACCAGAAACTTCCGTTCTGTCTCGACTGCCATGTCTCTAGAAAACCATCAGAAGCCCTTGCGGGCAAGAGTGTCTCCTGGATTCGATGAAGAGCGGCATGGAGTTTTCGCGCCAAGAAAGCTAGGATTGAAAGATTATGTGGCTTCTCTATGCCATCGCCGCCTCTCTCTGCTGGGGGATGAGCTATGCCGCCAGCGGACCGATCCTTCGCAAGGGCCTCAGTCCCGTCCTCTTCTTTTTCGGCTATTCGGCCCTCGGTTTTCTCGGATCACTTCTCCTTCTTTCCGCAACCGGAAAGATCGGCCAGGCCTTCCGCATGGAGGGACTGGAGAAGGGGGATCTCGGATGGTTTCTCTTCTCGATCGGTGGATCGGCACTTGGAGCCTTTCTGACCTATGCCGCCATGTCGGCCAAGAATCCGACGCTCGCTTCCCTTATAGAGATTTCCTACCCGCTTTTCGTGGTCCTCTTTGCATGGATCTTTTTCCGCGAAATGCAGCTCAACACCATCACCATTTGCGGCGGACTGCTCGTCATTGCCGGTGTCGCCGTGATCATCCTGGGAGAACGATGACCCGTCGTTACTGTTACGGAATCGTCACTGTGGAGGACCTCCTCGCGGGTTGACCTTGGATTCGCATCCACTACTACTAAGAGGCCATGTCCGAGCCGATCGTCAAAGTCAGCAATCTGCGCAAAAGTTACGGTGATGTGACCGTGCTCAAGGGTGTCGGATTTTCCGTGGAGCAAGGGGACCTCGTGTCGATCATCGGTCCCAGCGGATGTGGCAAATCGACCCTGCTCCGCTGTCTCAATGCGCTTGAGACGCTGGACTCCGGAGAGATCCGCATGGCCGGTGTGACCTTGGAGCGCTCCGAGGGTGAGCGCAGGCTCGATCCGCGTTTCCATGATCTCGCCCACGAACTGCGCCAGCGTGTCGGCATGGTCTTTCAACAATTCAATCTCTTCCCCAACAAGACCATTCTCGAGAACGTGACGCTCGCCCCGCTCGTCGTGAACAAGGAACCCCGTGAGGTCGCCGAGGAGAATGCCCTCCGCCAGCTTGAAAAGGTCGGGTTGGCCGGTTTTGCCAAACGGTACCCCGCTCAGCTTTCGGGCGGTCAGCAGCAACGCGCGGCGATTGCCCGTGCCCTCGCGATGAATCCCAAGGTGATGCTCTACGACGAGCCGACCTCCGCCCTTGACCCGATGCTCGTCGACGAGGTGCTCTCGGTGATGAAGGCTCTTGATGCCGAGGGGATGACTCAGATTGTCGTGACCCACGAGATCCGCTTCGCCCGGGACGCCTCCGACTACATCATCTACATGGAGCAGGGGGAGATCGTGGAGATCTCCGACGAGGACGAAATCTTCTCCTCGCCCAAGGACGAGCGCACCCGCCGCTTCCTGCACCGATTTCTCTGAGTCATGAAAAGGTTTCTGCTCCGCTGTCTGACGCTGGTCATCGTTTGGAATCTGTCTGTTTATTCCTGCCTGCAAGCAGCTGATCAGACCGGTGATAAGGATTCCCCTGATCTCAAGTGGGCCGCCGCCGTCGACAGCAACGCTCCCTTTGCCTTCTACGACGCGCATAATCATCTCACGGGGTTCGAATTCGAGATCATCACCGGGATCGCCCGCCACATGGGCCGCGAGCCCAAGTTTATCCAGAACAGTTGGGACGGCCTGATCCCCGGATTGGGGAGGGGACTCTATGATTGCGTGATCTGCGGGATCGAGATCACCGCCGAAAAGGGGCAGGAGGTTCTCTTCACGGATCCTTATTACATCACTTTCGAACAGTTAGTCGTGGCAAAGGGTACCCCGCCCGTGGGTTCGCTGGCGGAACTCTCCGGCCGTAAGATCGGCACCTTGGAGCAGACAGCCGCCCTTCGGATGCTGGAGGAGACTCCGAACGTCGTGGTGAAGAGCTACGCCGAGGAGATCAACGCCTACAACGATGTCTGCAATGGCCGCCTCTACGGTGTCCTCCTTGATTTCCCGATCGCCAAGTACTACGCGGGCCCCAATCCCGCTTTGGAATTCACCGGCCCTCCCTTCGGCAAGATCACCTATGGCATCGCCGTTTCCCGCAGCCGTCCCGAGTTGGCCAAGCAGATCAATGCCGCCCTCCATGAGATGGTCAAGAGCGGTGAACTCCGCGACATCCTCTCCCGCTGGGGCCTCTGGACACCCACCATGGCCGCCGCCCTGAAGCAACAGACCGATCCCTCGCTTCCAGACACCGAGTACAAGGCCTTTGCCGCCCAGTTCGAGCAGGAGGGGGGTATTATCGCCCGCCTGAAAAAGTATTTCGTCTACTGGCCGGTCATCCTGCAGGGGTGCGTCCTGACTCTGGAGATCTCAATGCTGAGCATGGTGCTCGCGATCGTGGTCGGCTTCCTGCTAGCCCTCATGAGGGTCTACGGCCCTTTTCCCCTCAAGCCGATTGCCATCCTCTACATCGAGATCGTGCGGGGCACCCCGCTCCTCGTCCAGCTCCTGATTCTCTTCTACGGTTTGCCCTACATTGGGATCAAGCTGACGCCCTTCCTCGCCGGAATGCTCGGGCTTGGGCTCAATTATGCCGCCTACGAGGCGGAGAATTATCGTGCGGGGCTGCTGGCCATCCCCAAGGGACAGATGGAGGCGGCCCGTGCACTCGGCATGACCCATCGTCAGGGGCTTGTCCATGTCGTGGTGCCACAGGCTTTCCGCATGGTACTCCCGCCTGTCACCAATGATTTCATCTCGCTCCTGAAGGATTCCTCCTTGGTCTCGGCGGTGACCCTCATCGATTTGACCGGAGCCTATACCCGGATCGCCACCCAGACCTTCGACTACTTCGGCACGGGCCTCCTGATCGCCGCGATTTACCTCTTGATTGGTCTTCCTTTCGTGCGATTGACAGGATGGCTTGAAAAACGACTCTCGACAGACCGCCGCACCCCCGAGCAGAAACCTTCCTTCTGGCTTGGACTCGGCGCCTGATTCCATCGTCCCTGGTTCGCTCCCGCTGGGGAGGCGGGCCTTTCTTGCGGGACTCGGTGCTTTCGTCACCACCCAAGTCCTGCTGCCAAGGTCGGTTCGGGGTAGCGAACTTTCACCCGATCTTCGACCACTGCGTCTCGGTTTTCTCACGGACTGCCATTCCAGGGAGGAGAAGGGTGCCCCGCAGGCTTTAGAGCAGGCTGCGCAACTGATGAATTCCCTCCAACCCGACCTGATCATCGGGGGAGGGGATTTCGTCCACGGAGGATTCTATGATTCCGGCCGCGTCATGGATCGACGCTGGAAGGTCGCCGACACCTTCCTGAAAAAACTCCATGCCCGGATGGAGCCGATCATCGGAAACCACGATTTCTACGAACCCGTCCTTCAAGACGGAAGCCCTTCACCCCACGACCCGCGTTGGCGTTGGAAGAAGTATTTCGGTCTTCACGAGACCTACCGTTCCTTTTCCTTCAGGGGATACCGATTCCTGATGCTTGATACTGTCAAAGTCGTCGGGGGTGCCAATCCCTACCGGGGATGGATCGATGCCGCACAGCTCTCCTGGCTTGATCGCGAACTCCGTAGGATTCCTCCGAACCAGCCGATCATTCTCTGCACCCACATTCCTTTCAGGACGTCACTCCGTGACTCTTTCGGGCCCTTTGTCATCCCATCTCCCGGCAGGGTACGCGTCCTCAATGCCGATTCGGTCCTCTCGCGATTAAAGGACCGCCCACTTGCGCTGGTGCTGCAGGGGCATGTTCACATCAACGAACGCCTCCAGGATAACGGAGTCCCATTCATCACCGGCGGCGCCGTCTGCGGGAAGTGGTGGAACGGCCCGAATATGGGTACATGGCCCGGTCTTGGAATGATCGAAATCATTCCTTCCGGTGGCATGCAGTCGCCCTCCGATGACCGGATTTCCTGGAATTACAGGAACCTTCCAAGCGCTCCGGGCATGCCGCGCATCCCTCAAGTGGCGTGACGGATCAGGGCGATCCCGATCTCGATCACAATGAGCAGGATGATGGCAAACTCGAGCATCTCTCCGCGTGAACTGGAGGCCTCCTCGTAGAGCGCGGCATAGGTGTCGCGAATGATGGCGAGCTTGCCCTGGACCGAGGCACTGATCGTCGGAACCCGGAAGATCCCCAGAGCGGCCAGATAGACCCTGGCCAAGTAGACATCCTCGGTGACCCGGAGCACGTTTTCCGCCTTCTCCGTCAGCTCGGTCACCTCGGCGACCAGCGTGTAGAGACGACGGGCAAGATCGGCAAACCGTCTTGAGGCGAGCAGATTCAGGGGGCGTCTTGCCTTGCGGACCATCTCGTACATGCGGGGGAGTTCGTCATCGAGAAGTTCGTCGTAGTAGCGGAACTCCAGCAACTGTGCGTTGGCGACCTCGAGAATGTCAGCCACGTCGGAATCATTGCGCGGTTCGTAGATGAAAGCGCGGTCCCAAGTCATCACGACAAGATCGTCCTCGTAGTAGGAGAAGCGATGACGGAGCAGTTCCTCACGTGCCTTGGCTGCCAGGGGGCGCGATTCACCCGAGAGCAGGGGGACAAGGTCGAGCGATTCCTGAAGCTCGGCCGCGGTCACCGGCTTCTCCCACTCCTGGACAACGGTGACTAGGTGATCCTCCTCGCAGAGGGTCTCGTTGGGTCGAAGGAGAGCCGGCAAAAAAGTTTCGCGCAGGTCATCAAGGATTCCTTGCCAGGGCAAGTGGGAACCCTTTGGTCCCACGGTCCGGTCCACCTCGTTGGCGAATTCGCTTAATCTCGACCAAGGGATGTTGTTCGCAGGGAAGCGGATGGAGATCGAGACAACGCCGAATTCGTAGAAACGGACCGTCAGGGGACACTCCGCAGTCTTACCTCCAATCGAAATCCCTAAGGAAGGGAGGGTCAGTAGGACCGGGGGCACATCGAAGGCCAGTGACTTGACCGGTGCCGAGAGAAGGGAGGATCGCACGGTCGCTCCCTTGCGTCTCTCCATGTTGAGCTCCTCGATCCGTTTCAGGTCGATCGAATAGGCGATGTCGAAGAGACGCTGCGCGATGATGGCGCCCGAATGGACGTGAAAGTCATTCATGGATTGGGGAGGAGTGTACTCCCCAATCCGAACTTACCCCCGGAATGGGCAAACGGCAACCGGGGGAACTACGGGCGGTTTCCTGAAACGGTCAGCGGATACCGAGTCTCGCGATCAGGTTGAGACCTAATGCAAAAAGACCTGCTCCCAGGAAGACGCAGATCGGGAGGGTAAGTACCCAAGCCATCAGGATGCTCCTGACGGTTGACATCTGGAGACCCGAACCGCTTGCCGCCATCGTTCCGGCGACACCCGAGGAGAGGACATGGGTTGTGCTGACGGGTAGGCCGAACCTATCGGCAAGGCTGATGGTTGTCATGGCGACCAGTTCGGCCGCAGCTCCCTGTCCATAGGTCATGTGGGTCTTGCCGATCTTCTCGCCGACCGTGACGACAATGCGCTTCCAACCGACCATGGTGCCAAGTCCGAGGGCGAGGGCGACCGCCGCCTTGACCCAGACCGGGATGAAGTTGGTGACCCCGTTGATCGTTTCGGCTGTTGCCTTGGCACCCTTTTCCGCGTTTGGGGAGTCGAGTTGGTGATTCTTGGCCAGATTGGTCATGACCGTGGAGAGGAGATACAGATTCGAGCGCAGGACGCCACGCTGCTTCTCGGGGATCTCCCCGATCGTGGAAACGTTCTCGATTATCGAGGAGGAATCCCCGGCAATCGTGCCGATCGAGGCAAAAAGCTCGGGTGTGGTCTGGTGGGAGCCTTGCAGGAACCCGCTGACGATTTTCGCGGGATCCCCGGCGATCAGGGCCTGATTGGCTCCGGTGTCATGGGTGGCGCAGTAGGCCACGGTATCCTTCATTTCCTGGCGTAGCGCCTCCAGCTCACGAATGCTGCTGTTCTGCTTGAGGGCGTAGGTGGAGGGAAGGATGCCCACCAGGATAAGCATGATGAGACCCATGCCCTTCTGACCGTCATTGGATCCGTGGGCAAAGCTCACTCCGGTGCAAGTGAACATCAATAGGGCCCTGATCCAACCCGGAGGAGGGTGACTAGCGTCTGGCGTGGTGTAGAGGCGGGGATTCTTGATGAGGATTCGCATCACGATCAGTAGGAGGGCCGCCACGCAGAATCCGATGACCGGCGAAATCAGCAGGGCCATGCCGACATCCTTGGCTTTGCCCCAGTTCACGCCGTCACCCCAATAGTGAGAACCGCTCATGAGGGCATTGGCGACTCCTACGCCGATGATGGACCCGATCAGGGTGTGGGAGCTGGAGGCGGGGAGTCCGAAATACCACGTGCCGACATTCCAGAGGATCGCCGAGACGAGAAGCGAAAAGACCATGGCAAATCCCGCAGCTGATCCGACATGAATCACGAGTTCCGCAGGCAAGAGATTCACGATACTGAAGGCCACGGCACCTGTTGAGGTAAGCACCCCTAGAAAGTTAAAGAATCCCGACCAGATCACCGCCGGAACAGCGGGGAGGGTGTGTGTGTAGATGACGGTGGCCACAGCATTGGCCGTGTCGTGGAAGCCGTTGACGAACTCAAAGCTGAGCGCGAGGACCAGGGCCAGCAGGAGCAGGGTCAGCGTTCCGGGAGGGATGGAAAGGATTTCGGCGAACTGATGCATCTATTGGACCGTATCGTGTTTCCTCGCTTCTGTGCAGAGGGATCTGCCTCGAAGTATGTTACGATTTCGTGACAGGAACCGAGGGGATAGTAACGCTCTGGGGGAGATCTCGCTCTGAAAAGCCCGCCTCGAGTTTGAGAGCCCCGCTCGGATCGACCCAGCGATGAAGATCGGGATGCCAGTATCGGAGATCCTCGGTCGGGATGCTGATCCTTACCTGCCGTAACTCATCAGGTTTGAGGGAAACTCTTTCAAAACCCTTCAGTTCCCTCAGGGGCCGGGGAGTATTTTCATTTGGGAGAGAGAGATAGACCTGGACGACGGCTGCACCCTCCCGACTTCCTGTATTGGTAACCTTCATCGTGACCCTTACCCCTTCGGCTTCCTGAACAACCTCCATTCCTTCCATCTTGAAGGTGGTGTAGGAAAGCCCATGACCAAAGGGGAAGAGGGGGGCCCTTCCCATCCGATCGTATCCCCTGTAACCGTAAAAGATCCCTTCGGAGTAACGGACAACCGGCCAGGATTTACCGGCCGTGAAGATGCCGGGATAATCGCCCGAGGAGGGATTTTCCTCAATGGTTCGGTCAAAGGTACAAGGGAGGTGTCCCGAGGGATTGATCTCACCGAAAAGCACCGATGCAAGGGCCGTTCCGGCCGACTGTCCGAGATACCAAGTCTGCAGGATGGCCGGGACTTGGGTGATCCAGGACTTCATGTCCACCGCGCCCCCTCCGCTGAGGACCACAATCGTCCTGGGATTGGCGGAGGAGACCTGCTCGATAAGGCGTTGTTCTGGCACTGAGAGAGTGAACCCCCTGTCGTAACCCTCGCCCTCAAGTTCCGGATTCAGCCCCACGCAGACGATCGCCGCATCGGCATCACGAGCCGGGAAAACCCCGGTGGCTTCCCGCGAAACAGGACGAATGGTCAGGGAAACCCTACCGGAGCCTCTTCCCACCTCGTGGGCGGTGACACGGATCGGGGTTTTCGATCCGGGTTGGAGCGTCATCACATAGCTCGCAGGATTGCCGAGTTCCCGATCATTAAGACGGATTTCGGGATGTCCCTCCGAGACAAGTTCGTAGATTCCCCCATCCGGACACTCGATGACGGCATCCCAGCAGACACGGGCTTCTCGTCCCTTGGGCACGTCGTCGGGCGGGAGATATTTTCCCCAGGAAATCCCGATCCGCCTTTCCTCGGAGGTAGTGTTTTTGGTGAAACCCGGTTGATCGATTGAGATCATCCTCTTGATGTCGGAGATCCTGGCCGGACGTGCGGAGGCACTTCCGAAATCAAGGAAATCCGAGACCGAGAACTTCTTCTTCTCGGGAAGAGGAGCATAGAAAACATCGGTTCCCGGCGGCAGGGCGTCGCGTATCCCCTCCAGAAAACTCATCTTGCGAAAGGGCGTTACCCCGCCGCTTCCTCCGCCCACTGCAGGAGTGTCCTGGGCATTCGGTCCATAGACAACCAGACGTTTGAGCTTGGATCTGTCGAGCGGCAGCAGGGAACCCTCGTTCTTGAGAAGGACGATCGATTCGGTGGCGACCTGTGAAGCCACGGCGGAATTCTCCGTGGAATCAAGGGGCAGATCTTTTCTTTGTTGTTCCCGGTCGGCAAATCCCATGGATAACGCCATCCGGAGTTGGCGACGCACCGCATCGTCGATTCGTTCCTGCTTCAGTTTGCCCGAAGCCAATGCCGCTTTGACGGTCCCCAGATTGACCCTGTAACCCATGGGCATTTCGAGATCGAGTCCCTTGGCAATGGAGTCGGCCGATTCGGTGGCCCACCAGTCCGACATGACCGGACCGGGAAACTTCCATTCTTCCTTGAGGATCTCCGTCTGCAGCAGGTCGCTGGAAGTACTCGGAGATCCGTTGACCTTGTTATAAGCGGACATCACCGACCAGACGCCTCCCTTTTTCACTGCCTTCTCAAAGGGACGGAGATAAATTTCGCGGAGCGATTGCTCATCCACCAGCGACTCGATCTCCATGCGACGCCACTCCGTGTCGTTGCCGACAAAGTGCTTCACGGTGGCCGCAACTCCCTGAGATTGGAGACCCTTAATGTATTCCGAGGCCATTTCCCCGGTCAGGAAGGGATCCTCGCCGTAGTACTCGAAGTTTCTTCCGTTCAGCGGCGTTCTTGCGATGTTCACGCCCGGGGCGAGTTGGATGTGGACACCGCGGGCACGAGCCTCGCGTCCGAGAGCCGCCCCATACTTGAAGGCGAGATCGAGATTCCATGTCGCTGCAAGAGCGACACCGCTTGGGAAAGAGCAGGCGGGGCCATGTGCACGGACCCCCTGCGGCCCGTCGGCCATGACGAGTTTTGGGATTCCGAGCCGTGGAATCGCCATGGTCGACATCCCGTCGAATCCGTCACCCGCCAGCAGACTGATCTTTTCATCCTGGGTGAGTTTTCCGAGCAGGGACTCCACGCGCTTCTCGATGGCGGCGGCCTTTTCCCCCTCCGGGTAGGGTGATGCCGAGCCGACCGCAGTGAGTGCGGTGGCAAGGGTGCTCAGGATGAGGAGTAGGGATTTCATGAGGAATGATTCGCGTCAAATGACTCCACCTGATCGAGGATCACCTGTTCCATCCCGGGATCGGTCCCGAGGGCGCGGCCGTAGTAGAGTTTCTTGCCGTGCAACGCATGAGGATTCTCGCTGAAAACGCTCGACTGACTGGCTGCGGGGCCAACCTGCTCACGGATGCCGAGCAGAACAGGAATATCCTGATAACTGTGCAGGCCATCACTGATGAAGAAAGGTATCACCACGACATGGGCTGACTTGGTGATCGAAGCCCAGTCCGAGACAAAGGGAGCCTCTTCCATGTAGGAGGGCAGCACCTCTGCGTAGATGCCGAGGCCGGAGAGCAGGGATGCCTGATGAACGGCGGCCTTGGCGGAGTTTTCGTCAAGTTTCGTGCCGTGACCGACGACCAGCAAACTGATCTCTCGCTCCTGAATCTCAGGGGCTGTTTCCCGCGCCTGCCTGAGCAGCACTTGAGTCATGGAGGAGTGGCTGCCGACCGGATCGCAATACTTGAGACTCTTGCCATCGCGGGTGGTGATGGGACCCTCCAGTTGGAGTTCGCGGGGGATGATCGTGCGGGTGAAGTATCCCTCGCTGATAAAATTGGGAACGATGTAGATCTCGGGTGCGGAGACGGCATGAAGAATCTCCCGCATCGAGGGCTCCTCTTTCCAGAAACAGCAATGAACCTCGTCAAAGATTCCCCGCTCACGGATTGAATCGGCGAGAAGATGAGTCGGTTCGCTCGAGTCGGGATTCGTCGTCGAACCATGGCCCACGATCACGAGAGCGGTGCCGGGACGCTTGGTCATCAGAAGAGCATCTCGATTTGGGTCGAAAGTCGAAAGTCGAAAGTCGATGTCTCTCCCATCTCCTAGCTTCCAATCCTCACCTGATCTCTTCCAGAGCATCGCGGATAGCCACCGTGATATCACGGCCACCATCCCCGCCGAGGCGTTCGTCGATCTCTTCCAACCTGCGGATGTGTTCCGAAACCTCCTTGCGTGTGTAAGGTCCTCCCGCCGCGTCGCAGAAATGGGTGCGGCATCCGAAAGGACGTCCTTCGTAAATCATGCAGCGTGAGGTGAGGGGATGGAGCAGTGGACAGGCACCGTCGTCGCGCTTGGGAAGCTCTCTCCGGCCTGCGGCCCGGACAGCCTTGGCCGCAGTGAACGCCTCCCCTTTGGTCAGCACTGGAGTGCGTCCCGTGAGATGGAAGCGGCAGCATTCGGTCTGCAGGGTGCAGTTCCGCTCAGGAGGATTGGCCTCCAATTCGGTATAAATGGCCCGGACCTGAGCGACGGCCTCCTCAGTGACACGCCGGGGATCGGAGGATTTGATGGGATTACGGCGGCGCATGAAGAGAAAATGAAAAAGGAGGAATGAAAAATGGAAATGAAATGGAGAAGGAGGCTATCCGATTAATGTCAGGAGGGAAGAGAGGGTTCTTAAAAGCCTTAGTGCTGGATCGTCTGATTCAAACTGTTAGGGAAGAGCTGATTAAATCGCATAGTGGCCGTTGCGTTAAGAATGGGCCGCGGGAAAGGCGTCTTGGCACGAGCATCCCCGCAGCGGGCTGTAAGTGCCAAGCCAACACAGCCCCCGGCCTGTTATCTCCGCAACCCGCAGGGCTGAAGCCAGTTGATGATTTTTGCCTCGCCGTCTCCCGACGGCCTCGTCCTTCGGACTGCTCCGCAGGCCACATCGTGCCTCCCGGCACTCGATGTTGTGATGTTGCTCGTTCGGGCGAGACCGATGCGGTTATCGCCCAGCACTCGCGCCTTCAAAAATCATCAACTGATCTTCAGCGGCCAACATGGTATTTAATCAGCGCTTCCTTAGTCCGTTTTTTTATTTTTAATTCTGCATTTTGCCTTTCTTTCACACCGCCGTTCCGGCGGCATGCGCACTGGCCCAGGCCCATTGGAAGTTATACCCGCCGAGCCATCCCGTCACGTCGACGACCTCGCCGATGAAGTAAAGCCCCGGCACTTTCCGCGATTCCATCGTCTTGGAGGAGAGTTCACCGGTCTCGACACCCCCGAGGGTCACCTCGGCCTTGGGATATCCCTCCGTTCCGGAGAAGCGCGTCTCCCATCCGTGCAGATTCCGTGTCAGCTCCTCGGTCTCGGCCTTGCTGCATCGGGCGAGCGGTTTGTCGAGTGCGTGACGCTCGCACCATGACTCGGCAAAGCGCCGGGGCCAGACCTTTGAGAGGACTTGAAGCGGCGTGGCACCACCACGCAGAGAGGACGCAAAGGATTCCGACTCCTCCTTGGTGGGCAGGAGGTCAAAGCGGAGAGGCTCTCCCTCATTCCAGTAGGAGGAGATCTGGAGGATCGCGGGCCCACTGACTCCTCGGTGAGTGAAAAGAAGCGCCTCCTCAAAACTCGCTCCGGAATGAGAGATCCTCACCGGCAGGGAGACCCCGGCCAATGACTCGTAGAATCCCTTCTCCTGCTGTTGGAATGTCAGAGGGACAAGCCCGGGCCGTAGTTCGGTCACGCCGATGCCAAAGGACCTCGCGATCCGATGCCCCAGATCGGAGGCGCCCAACTTCGCAAAAGAGAGTCCTCCCGTGGCCACGACGACGGCATCCGCCGTAAGCGTTCCCCTGGAAGTGACAATCTCGAAGTGGTCCCTTTTTACGACCTCCTGCACGCGACATCCGCAGAGGATCCGCACACCGGCATCACGGCATTCCGTCTCCAGCATGGAAATGATCTCACGGGAACTGCCGTCACAGAACTGCTGGCCGAGTTTCTTTTCGTGATAGGGGATGCCGTGCTTCTCCACGAGGGCGATGAAATCCCACGGGGAGTAACGGGCCAGCGCCGACTTGCAGAAGTCGGGATTGCGCGAGAGATAGTTCGAGGCGGTCGCGTGAATGTTGGTGAAGTTGCATCGCCCGCCGCCGGAGATCTCGATCTTGCGGCCCACGCGGTCGTTGTGCTCGAGCAGCAGGACACGCTTACCCCGGTTTGCCGCCGTGAAGGCGCAGAAAAGCCCCGCACCTCCTCCGCCGATCACAATCAGGTCCTGGTGTTCCGTTATTTCTCCGCTCACCTCCTAGTCATGACATACCCCAAGGTGACAGTCGACAGCCGAGGGAAATGAGAGTGCGAGAACTTCTCGGCGTCGCTGGAACATCTGTCTTTAATCACTCCGTGCGCCGGATCACGACCATCCTCTGCCTCGCCTGCTCGGTTATTTCCCTGCGGGCCGAGGTTTCACTCGCGCCTGTGTTCTCCGATCATATGGTGATCCAGCAAGGGGTGACTCTTCCCGTTTGGGGAAAGGCCGCCCCGGGGGAAACGGTCATCGTGACTTGCGCAGGACGCGAGGCACGGACGATCGCCGACGGATCGGGATCGTGGCGAGTGATCCTGAGGCCCATCGTTTTTACTGGGAAGACATGTGAGTTGATCGTCAACGGTTCCAACCGGATCGAGATCCAGGATGTGCTGCCGGGGGATATCTGGATCGCTGCCGGTGAAGGGGAGATGGCCTCTCCTCTCTCCAACTCCGTGATCGGCACCCGTGCGGCCTCCATCTCGGATCCGGGGACGAGATTCTATGTCCGCGAAACCTCGGGACAGTCCCACTGGGTGCTGGTCTCGTCAAAGACCTCCCCCACGCTTCCCGGCGTTCCCTTTTTCTTCGCACGGGATCTCCGGGCATCCAGAAAGATCCCGATCGGAGTCATCGACTGCACGACCACGTTGCCCGCACCCATTGATGCATGGATCAGTAGCTCGGGGCTGACTGGTCTGGCACCCCTGAATCGCTCGGGAGCCGACGCGGGAACATCACCGTCCCGACTTTTCCGGAGTCTGATCCAGCCTCTCGCGCCTTTTGCCATTACCGGCGTGATCTGGGATCAGGGAGTCTCCGACGAGGGGGATCATGCCCTGCGGCATCGACTCTTTCTTGCGCATCTGATCAGGGATTGGAGACGCCTCTGGGAGCAGGGGCCCTTCCCGTTCGTGATGCTCCTGCCGCCGGGCAAGGGGCGGGGCGACACCTCGGCCGTTGAGCCCTATCTCGGTGCTCAAGGAGCGCCCCGGCGTGCATGGCCCTGGATCAGGGAGGGAATCATCTCCACACTCCGCTTGCCCAATACCGGCATCGCCTCTGCAACAGATCTCAGAGAAAGTGATGATGCCGGGTTTGATCCCTTGGTCGCGGGGAGGCGATTAGCTCTCACGGCGCGCCATGTGGTCTACGGCGAGGAGATCGGTGATACGGGGCCTGTATTCCACCATGCGCGGATTGAGCAGAGCCGGATCCGGCTTTTCTTTGAAGGGGCCAAAGGAGGCCTGACGATGGGATCCGCCCCGGGAAGCGGCGAGGGGGGACTTTTTTCCCTTAACTCTTCGCTCAAGAGATTTGCAGTGCGGGGTGCGGGAGGCCGCTGGTTCACTGCCGAGGCACGGATCGACGGAAAGACCGTGCTCCTCTCGAGCGATGCCGTTCCGAAACCTGTCGCCGCCCGTTACAACTGGAAAAGCCACGCCGACGGCAACCTCTACGATCGATCAGGCCTCCCGGCCAGACCCTTCCGGACTGACTCAGATCAACCGTGAACACGAAAGGCAAAAGGATGAATGAAAAAAAAACTGGGAGCATCGCACGCCAGTACTCCCTGTGCTCAGCCCTCGACACCGATCGGATGATTCGCCGATAAAGAACGAGCAATGTCCCTACGTCTTTTGCTCCTGCTCTCATTGCTGCCCTTGGGTCCTCTCCTTGCGGCCGGAGGAGGGAGGGGTAATCCCGGGATGGCATCCCCGTCTCCTCCCGCGGACCGAGTCAACAGGCCTCTCACAGCCGCGGAGCTCAAGACCTCCTCCAGAACGATCTTTCAGAGGGTGATTCAGTCGCGTGTTTATCATCTTGGTTCGTGGACCCTGGAGGATGCTTCCCACACACCCGTGACGGTGGGACGGACGCTCGCCTCGCTCCGCCCCACGTTCGTGACCGGACTGGTGCGGGTGACCGAGCACGGTATTCCCGGCAATGCCGAGTCGGAGGCTTACACGACGGTACGAACGGCCGTCCGCACCTCGCTCAAGGGGTGCCTCTTCGATGTTGTGATCGATGCCGGAAATGAAACCTCGGGGTCGCTGTTCATTCGCCGGATCAAGGAAATCGATAACCGGATCCATCCTGATGCCTGGACTCTCTATGTGCCTCCCGACGATACATCGATCAATCCCGAGGCACTGGCCGAGGCCATCGCTTATGCTCACTCGCAAGGCGACATGGTGGGCTACGACGGGCCGCTCTCGATCATTCCCGAGGGGGTCGATTATATTGTCGTCCGGGCTTGGAACTTTGAGGTCAATCGCGAACAACTCGAGCGCCTTGCCTCCAGGCGTGTCCCGCTGATCGTCGAGTTACCCACCACCTTTGGTAACAAGGAGCACCCCGATTGCAGCCGCTACATCAGGGACATGGACGGAAGCGAGCGTGCCGCCTTGCTCACCCGTCTTGCCATGAATCAGTCCTCAGGCGGCTACCGCTTGGCCTACCCGCTTTTTTATCCCGTGGAGTCGCCCCACAGGAGCTTTGACGCCACCAAGGACTCCATCCTCATGGTCACGATCCGCTCCCTGCTGGCCCGGTTTAATTAACGTGAAGCTCCTGTCCGCACTCCTGCTGATAGCACTTTCCCTGCTGGCAACGGGACAGGGTGAGGACATCGCCCGCGAGCTCAAGGCCTTCCCTCCTGCGGGCGAGGGGATGAACCGCTTTGTGATCACCCTGCCGGAGCAGTCCGATGAGGATCTCCTCAAGGTGCAACTTCTCGTCGGCAAGACCCTGAAACTGGATGCTCACAACCGCTACTTTTTCGGTGGGAAACTGGAGAAGGAAACCATCCCTGGATGGGGCTATGAGCGCTACGTCCTGAAATCGCTCGGACCGATGGCGGGAACCCTGATGGCTGTCGACCCGAATGATCCTAAAGTTGATCGCTTCATCACCCTCGGTGGAGAGCCGCAATTCCACCGCTACAATAGCCGCCTGCCGCTGATGGTGTATGTCCCTGATGGGGTGGAAGTCCGCTACCGGATCTGGAGGGGGGATGACAAGGTGATCCCGGCACCCAAAGGATGAGTGAGCGAGGTGCTCCTTGTTGCCCCTTTCATTTCTTCAGACTGCGGCTTTGCCCGATCTCGTATTGGTTGCGGAGATTCGCAAAAAACACCCTGAGCGTATCCAAAGAAGGTGGGGTGGGTGTTAGGGCCTCATACCCTTCGTCATCCGGGGAAATAATTCCCGAGCAAAGACGTCGGAACGCCAGATCGATATCCGGGCTCCGGTTTGCCTGATCAAAGACTCCGATCATGTCGCTGAGTTGGAATCCATGATCATGAAAGAGAGTGTAGAGATCGAACCAGTCTCGTGATTTGGAGCGCCGAGCGCAGACCAGGCACTTGAGGGCAAAGACCTCCTTGGTCGTGGCGATCCTGGGAGAGACTCCTTGATCATCAGCCATACCGAGAAGCGGCCATACGGACTTCTCTTCGGCGAAGAAGGTCACCTTCACCCCATCTCCGGTGATGAAATCCTGCTGGTAGTCGTGGAGCGACTGACCTGCGATCAGGAACTCATCATAGCTTGCGAGATTGTCGTTGCGTGTCCAATCGGGGAACTTCCTCAGCAGGAGGGCAACGTTCGCCGTGGGGAGCTTTTCAGAGAGAAAAGTGAAATCGAGATCCTCGCTGCGGCGATGCCCGATCCTGAGAGTCAGGGCGGTTCCGCCGATGAGGATTGCATCCTTGAGCAAAGGTTCCTGGCACAGTCGCAGCCAGAGACTTTTTGTTGCATCGGGGAGCAGATCAATGTGCGGGTTCATCAGGAAAGGAGTGTTGCAGACCCCATATTGCGGAGAATCCTTTCGACCTCCGCAGCCACGCGTCCGGCCTCATCGGGAGCTTGCTCCCTAAGCAGACTCCATTCCCGTGTGAGCGATTCGATGCCGAATTCCTCGGCCAGCTTGAGTAATTGACCGAACCGTGGATTGAGAAGCGCTTTGCGGAGATAGATCTCTTTGGGGGCCTTGGAGTTTGACCAGACGAGGCCGGGATGACGCGCAGGGAGATTCCCATCACCGCGATCAGAAAGAGAGGGTATGGATTTTTCCTTGAGATGGATCTCATAGCCGATCGTTTGGGCGAGCCTCAGGAGCTGGGGGAGGGGAATGGTGCCGTGGGATTCCGCCCTGCGGAGCATCGAGAGAGAAAGCCCGCTTTTCTTGGCGGCGATTGCCTGCGTGAGACGGAGCGCCTTACGCCTCTTTGCCAAGGCAAGACCGATCCGCCGATGTTGCTCAGAATGAAGACGAATACCCATCAATCTTAAAATCGTTCAAATATGAGCGATTTCAAGAGAAATGGGAAAATCCTTTGTCATCACCCTCGGAGGGGAACCGGAACTCCACCGCTACAATAGCCGCCTGCCGCTGGTGGTGTATGAGCCCGACGGAGTGGAAGTCCGCTACCGGATCTGGAGAGGGGATAATTCCATGAAAAGCACTGAAAACAAGTGACCTGTATCAACTCGACACCTTGATTCTAGAAGGACAAAAAAAGTGTTTTTGTCACAAAAAATCTGTTGTCGATCGGTGGGTTTTGAATGACACTTTGGGAGCTTCCACCATCCCCCTAGTCTCAATGAAGAACAACTCCCTCCATCATTCGTTGCTTCTCCCGTTAGTGGCTGCACTGGCACTCGTCATTGCGTATCGTCGGAAAGTTGCTTAAAGATTTTTCAGACTGACATAGAAGACCCATCTCCTTCACAGGAAACAGACCAATTTTCAACCTCATGAAGAAGCTCCTACTCGCCACGGCAGTCATTGCTAGCTCCAGCCTTAGCGCCCATGCCGACACCTTTGGAACGGGAGCCAATCAGTTCACTCTCGACTTCACCACAATCGGGAATCCAGGTAATGCTGCGGACACAACTGGCTACGGATCTGTCGGATACGATTACAGAATCGGGACCTATGAGATCTCCCAAAACCAGTTGAATTCCGCCGTTGCTTCGGGTTTGGCACATGTCACGGCGGGAGCATGGACCGGGGACAAGCCTGCCGCCAACATGAGTTGGTATGAGTCAGCGGCGTTCGTGAACTGGCTCAACACCTCCAAAGGATTCGCACCTGCTTACAACCTCACATGGAGTGGCAGTACCTGGAGCATGGCCCTCTGGACGGCTAGCAATGCCGGCTATGATGCGAATAACGAATACCGCAGTTCCCTAGCCAAGTATTTCCTTCCCAGCGAGAACGAGTTTTATAAGGCGGCTTTCGGCAAGAGTGACGGGAGTGGCTACTATCTGTATCCGACGGCTAGCAACACTGCCCCCACGGCTGTTACAAGTGGAACCGCTTCAGGAACGGCTGTCTATAACCAAGGTTGGATACCACCCGGACCAGCCTCTATCTATCAAGCTGGAGGTCGTAGTTCCTACGGGACGATGGCTCAGGGAGGTAATATCCAAGAATGGCAGGAAAGTTCCTCGGATGGCACGAATAACAATGTGAATGATCAACGCATGGTTCGAGGTGGTTACTGGTATACCGCCGGTGATCCGCTCGATTCGTCGACCCGCTCTAGTTTCGGTCCGAGCACTGATATCGTAAACCTTGGTTTTCGTGTTGCCAGTGTCGATGTGGTGCCAGAACCCTCCACCTACGCTCTCATAGGCCTCGGTGCACTGGCCCTTGTGATCGCAGTCTGCAGACGTAGGGCATAGGCGAACAGTCTAAAGGGCTGTCGGCCTGTTAGGTCGGAAGCCAGAGATTCAGTCGTGCTTCTTGCGGCGGAGCCACATGTTCAGCTTGATCAGCAGGGTGACGGCAACGATGGACTCGGCCCAGAAGAAGCCGAGGTAGTCGCTCAGCACACCCATGGGGGGAGCAAAGGGCTGGGCATTGCGGATGGCAGGGAAGGCAAATAAAAGGGCGGCACAAAAGGCCATTTCTGAGATTTCAGGAGCCCCTGAGCTTTTCATGCGTTTCAGGGCCATCCGGAAAACGGAGATCGAAATGAGTAGCATGAGCACCGCAATAAAGACGGAGTAACAGCGGATCGGCAGTGTCCGCTTCAACTCGACTGTGAGATCAAGGAGTGTCGGTGAGTTTTGTCCCGTCGGGATGATGCGGACATCATATCCCTCGAAGGTGGGCACGTGGGGGCTGAAGAGGAAGCTCCGGTGATTGCGAAAAGGCTTTCCGCCGGAAGCGGTCCCATCCTGACTTGTCACAAACAGCCTGATCCTCGTGTGATGCGTGTCAAAGGGGTAAAGAAACTGGGATCCCGCATCATCGACCTGATAAGTGCTTGTCAGGAAATTGTCGTAGATGGAGTAGGGGACATCGGACTTGATCGCCAGGATCGTGGGGGTGTTGATGTCAAAGGGATCGACCAGATAGTAGTTCTGTTTTGGGGAGTCATTGAGGAGATCGACATCGTCCGTGGGCAGGCGGAGATTGTGGCGTGCGCGCAATTCCCCGGTGGAGGCGTCGAACCCGATCAGGTTCATGGAGAGCACGGGTTCCTTCCCAGGAACGGTTGGCAAGCCGTCGTCGATCACCAGATCCTTGGCGAAGAGATGTACACCCGATAGGGGAACAAGGATGCAGGCGAGGATGGTCCGGAATGTCATGATTGAGCGGGGGATCACGGCGAGAAGTATGAGGGTGCCAATAGGGGGATCAAATCCCAAACTCCAGGAAGAGCCCGAAGGGGTTAAAAGAGTTAGAACGTGGAACCGTTACAACGTAGATCCAAGACTGCCACAACGCCGCCTCGGATAAAAAAAGCGCAGGAGTTTTGGATGCGCAGATACAGGGTGGCTGCACAAGGGTTCCCAGCGAAGCAAGTTTGAGATGATGGCAAGGCGGTCAAGCGAAGCTGTGTGACGCACACTGCGAGCGCAGCAAAACGATGCGATAAGGGAAAAAATGTTCTCAGTAAAATGGGGCTTGGAAGATTGGATGGAGAGCGAGGCGGCCGAGGCCAGGCGTAGCAAGACCTACGCCAACCGAAGGCCAACAAAGCTATCCGCCGATATCCCAAGTCCTCTCAAGACAAACATCAGTTTGTCTTGAGAACTTCGATAAAAGCCTCTTGGGGGATGTTGACCTGCCCAATCGCCTTCATCCGCTTCTTACCCTCTTTCTGCTTCTCCAGCAGCTTACGCTTGCGGGTGATGTCGCCGCCGTAGCACTTGGCCGTCACGTTCTTGCGCATGGCGCTGACATTCTCACGGGCCACGATCTTGCCGCCGACGGCAGCCTGGATGGAGACCTGGTAAAGCTGGGTGGGGATGACGTCCTTGAGCTTCGCAGCAAGGGAACGGCCGCGGCCCTCGGCCTTGTCACGGTGGACGATGCTGGAGAAGGCATCGACAGGCTCGTTGTTGACGAGCATTTCCAGTTTCACAAGGCGGTCGGCACGGTATCCGGCGGGCTCATAGTCGAGGGAGCCGTAGCCGCGGGTGACGGATTTGATCTTGTCGTGGAAGTCGACGAGGATCTCGTTGAGCGGCAGGACGGCGGTGATCATGACGCGCTTGGTGTCGATCGAGTCGGTCGATTCCACGGTGCCGCGCTTTTCCATCATGATCTGCATGATGTCGCCGATGTTCTCATTCGGAATCATCACGAAGCACTTCACCACCGGCTCGCGGATTTCCTCCACGACGCTCATGTCGGGGAGATTGGCCGGATTGTCGACCGAGAGGATTTCGCCGTTGGTCTTCACCACCTCGTAGACGACGCTCGGGTAGGTGGCGATGATGTCCATGTCGTACTCACGGCGGAGTCTCTCGACGATGATCTCCATGTGGAGGAGTCCGAGGAATCCACAGCGGAATCCGAAGCCAAGCGCGACGGAGCTCTCGGGCATGTAGTTGAAGGCGGCGTCGTTGATCTGCAGCTTGCCCATGGCCGTCTTGAGCTGTTCGAAGTCGGCCGTATTAATCGGGTAGATGCCACTGAAGACCATCGGCTGGACTTCCTTGAAGCCGGGGAGGGGCTCGGAGGCGGGCTTTTTGGCGTCGGTGAGGGTGTCGCCGATCTTGATCTCGGCGGTGGTCTTGATGTTGCCGATGAAGTAGCCGACATCACCCGCGCCCATGGCCTGGGTTGCGGTCATCTTCGGGGTGAAGATCCCGACCTCCTTGACCTCGTAGGACTGGTTCGTCGACATGAGGCGGACTTGCATGCCGGGCTTGATCTCGCCTGAGAAAACACGGACGTAACTGACCACGCCGCGGTAGGTGTCGAAGAGCGAATCAAAGACGAGTGCGCGGAGGGTTCCGTCGCCCTCGGGAGGAGAGGGGATGCGTGCCACGACAGACTCCAGGATCTCCTCGATCCCGATGCCGGCCTTGGCGCTGGCCGGGATGGCCTCCTCGGCCGGGATGGCAAGGAGGTCTTCAAGCTGCTTCTTGACGGCTGGAAGATCGGCGTTGGGCAGGTCGATCTTGTTGATGACCGGGATGATGGCGAGCTGTTGCTTGTGGGCCAGGTGGATGTTGGCCATCGTCTGGGCCTCCACTCCCTGAGCTGCGTCGACGATCAGGATCGCGCCCTCACAGGCCGCAAGACTCCGGGAGACCTCGTAGGTGAAGTCGACATGGCCCGGGGTGTCCATGAGGTTGAGGGTATAGTCCTTTCCGTCCTTTGCCCGGTACTGCATGGAGACCGGATGGGATTTGATGGTGATCCCGCGCTCCCGTTCGAGGTCCATGGAGTCGAGGACCTGCTCCTGCTTGTCGCGGTTGGCGATCGTGTTGGTCACCTCCAGCAGACGATCAGACAGGGTGGTCTTCCCATGGTCGATGTGGGCGATGATGCAGAAATTACGGGTATTGGCGACGGACATGGAGAGCAGGAAACTATCCTTGAGGGAGAGTGGGGGGTCAATTCTTGAACTGCCCTTGACTCCTGCAACGCAAAGTCGGCGGTAATTCACCTTGCATTCGCAGGGGACTTCCCGAAAGAGTCACTCTATGAGTGAGATCGAAGAAGGCACACCCGCCCGGTCCAAGTTCTGGATCTGGTTTCTGGTGCTGATCCTGGTGGTCCTTCTGATGGTGCCGGTTCTCTCGATCGGCTTGGCGCTGAAGAAGACCGGATGGGCTCCAGTGCCAGCTGCAAAAACAACTCAAAAGACCGGTTCCGAGACATCTGCGATTTCCGATACGAACGGCCCCCAAAACGACGCCTTTGCTGCGCTCCGGGAGAAAATCGAGAAAGTCGCGGCCAGCGTCATCAAGACACCAACGCTGCAGTCGAAAATGCAGCAGGTTCAGATCCAGGCTTCGGCACCATCGATCTCCAAGGCCTCCGAAGCGGTCCACAACGTGCTTCGTGATAAAAACCATCAGTACGTCGAGGCGTTCAATGCTGACTCAATCAGGATTGTCGTCATTCTCCCCAGCAATCAGTGGCCTGAACTCTCGGGCAGTCTTCAGACGGCGGCTGAAAAGGATGGTTTCATCTACAGGGGGCCCAGCCAGACATCCACCGGAGTGTCGGGGGCTGATTCGGTTGTTGCCGAGATCGAGATCCTGAGAAAGCTCTCCAACGATTCCAAGGCCCGTAAGAACTAGATGGATGAGAACTAGGGGATGCCTCGCAGTGATCATTCGCTCGTCCAGAGACACTCTTTCTCTGTAATCCACAGGATTCCATTATTCATGACATATATTATCTGATGTTTTAGATAACAGAAGAAGATTGTCTCCAAGGACCCCATTGGGATTACCCGCACACCAATTTGACTCTTTGATCTCGAGCCGCATCTCACGAAAGAACTTCATGACCAGAATCGACTCCCTGTTTGCCCGACTCAAGACCGAGGGGCGCGCCGCCATGGTCGCCTACATCACCGGCGGCGATCCGACACTTGCCGCTTCCGCCAAGATTTCCGTGGCCCTTGAACATGCTGGAGTCGATATCCTGGAACTTGGGATCCCGTTTTCCGATCCCTTGGCCGACGGTGCCACCATTCAGGCCGCAGCTGGCCGCGCCCTCGCCTCCGGCGCATCAGTGTCCGGGATTCTGGAGTTGATCCGCGAAATCCGTAAAACGTGTGAGATCCCGATCGTTCTCTTCGCCTATCTGAATCCTGTCTATACTTACGGGTTCTCAAAGTTTCAGGCTGATGCGAGAGCCGCAGGAGCAGACGGCATTCTTTTGCTAGATTTACCTCCTTCGGAAGCTAACCAAAACAAGGAGTTGGCTTCCCTGTCGGGCCTGCAAACAATCCGCCTGATCGCCCCAACGACACCGGCGGATCGCCTCAAGGAGATCACCGATGTGGCGGAAGGATTCATCTATTACGTCTCCCGCGAGGGCGTCACCGGCGAGCAGTCGAGCCTCTCGACCGACATCGCCGATCGTGTCGCGGCAATCAGGGCGTTGACTCAGGTTCCCGTGGCTGTCGGCTTCGGCATTTCCAACCCAGACCAGGCAGCCACTGTGGCGGCGTTGGCTGACGGCGTGGTGGTCGGCAGCGCCATCGTCCGCAAGATCGGCGAGATTGGGGATGCTCCCGACCTTCCCGAGAAAATTGCCGACTTTGTCCGCCCGATTGCCGAAGCCGTTCATGGCGTGAAGCGCTGAGGAGCGTTAAAACAGTTACAAGGTTAAAAGGGTTAAAAGGGCCTTCATGGGAGACCTTTTCCTGTATCCATGATGCTTGTTCTGCTGTGGATGATTTTTTGAAACGGTTTTGTGTTCGACTGCCTTGTAACGATTCTAACTTTTTAACCTTCCCACCTTTCCACTTTCGCACCCTTTACTTGCCGCAAAGGCGCCTCCCTTCGTTCTTTTCATCACGCCCCCTTTGGCATGATACTAGCCTGATGCATCTTCAGTTCACCAAGATGAACGGGGCCGGGAACGACTTCGTCATGGTCGACAACCGGGATGGAACCCGCAGCCTTTCCCGCGACCAGATTGCCGGACTTTGCGACCGCCATCGCGGTATCGGCGGTGATGGTCTGATCGCCGTCGAGGGAACCCCTGAAATGCCGCGGATGCGTTATTACAATGCGGACGGCGGCGAGGCTGAGATGTGCGGGAACGGTGCCCGTTGTTTTGCCCGGTATGCCGCCCGCCTGACTGGTCAGACCGAGGGATCACTGCCGTTTCTGACCATGGCGGGCCCCATCACAGCAGAACTCCTCCCGGGGGAGCGTATTCGCCTTCGCATGAGTGAACCGCATAGCCTCCAGTTGGCCCATGCCCTGAAGATTGAGGGCCAGGACCTAGAAGTTCACTCCCTCAATACCGGCGTTCCCCACGCCGTGGTCTTTGTGACCGATCTCCAGACCACGCCGGTCGTTCCTTGGGGTCGCGCCCTGCGTCACCATCCGCGATTCGCTCCGGCGGGAACCAATGCCAACTTTGCCCAAGTCCTAGCCCCCTCCTCTCTGGCGATCCGTACCTACGAGCGTGGCGTCGAGGATGAAACCCTGGCTTGCGGCACAGGAGTCGTCGCTGCGGCACTCATCTATCATCTCCGCAGTCAGGCCCCCTCTCCGATTGCCGTCCAGGTTAAGGGGGGCGATACACTGGAAGTGGCATTTGAACTGGAAAACGGACATCCCAAGGAGGTAACCCTGGCAGGACCAGCCGACTTTGTCTTTGAAGGCACCGTGACCCTCCCATGATTTCCCTTCAGCCTTCAGTCTTCAGTCTTTAAACCTTTTTTCCCATGCCCTTCCCCTCTTTTGCTGGTGCTCACACCGCCCTGATCACCCCGTTCCATGAAGACGGCTCCCTGGATGAGGCGGCCCTGACCAGCCTGGTCGAGAGTCAGGTTGCTGCCGGCATTTCCGGAGTCATCCCTGTCGGCACCACCGGAGAGTCCCCTACCCTGAGCCATGAGGAGCATGCCAGAGTCATCGAGATCACTGTTAAGGCGGCGGCTAAGAGAATACTGGTCATCGCTGGAACCGGATCCAACGCCACGACCGAGGCGGTGGAACTGACCAAGGAGGCCGAAAAGCTAGGAGCCGATGCCTCCCTGCAGGTAGCCCCCTACTACAACAAGCCTTCCGCCGAGGGGCTTTACCGCCATTTCCGCAAGGTGGCCGAGTCCGTTGCCATTCCCATCGTGCTTTACAGCATTCCGGGGCGCTGCGGGATCGAGATCCCCGTCACTGTGGTGGCCCGACTTGCCGCCGATTGCGCTAATGTGGTTGCCATTAAGGAGGCTGGAGGGAGCGTTGAGCGAGTGAACCAACTCCGTGCCGCTCTCCCGGAGAGCTTTCAGATTCTTTCCGGAGATGACTCGCTAACATTGCCTTTTATGGCCTCCGGAGCCGTTGGAGTCATCAGCGTCGCTTCCAATATGATACCCGCCGAGGTGCAGGGACTTGTCCGGGCATTCCTCAAGGGAGATCTGGCCAAGGCACAGGAGCTTCATGCGCGATATTACCCCCTTTTCCGCGATCTTTTTATCGAGCCGAATCCAGTTCCTGTGAAGACAGCCCTTGCCATCAAAGGGATCTGCGGAAGTGATGTCCGATTGCCTCTTTGTGAGATGACGGATTCCAATCGGGATGTTTTATTAAAGACCCTTCGATCCACCGGAGTCCTTTAAGTCATATCTCTCTATCATGAATCCACTTAAAGTAGTTATTTACGGATCTAAAGGAAGGATGGGGCAGGCCTTGGTGCGCTGTATCGAGGAAAATTCCGCCCTGCACTTGGCGGGTACGATTGATGCCGGTGATTCCCTCGAAGGAATTGCCTCCTGTGACGCAGTAATTGACTTCACTCATGCGGATGCCACCCTTCCAGCCCTCCGGAAATGTTCTGAATTAGGAAAGATTCTTGTGATCGGAACCACGGGACATTCCAATGATATTCGTCAAGCCATCACGGAGGCTTCCACCAAGATCCCTGTCATCTTTTCCCCCAACTACAGCGTCGGGGTCAACACGCTCTTCTGGCTGACCAAGAAGGCAGCCGAAATTCTTGGACCCGAGTATGATGCGGAGGTAATCGAAATCCATCACCGTCTCAAGAAGGATGCTCCCAGCGGGACAGCCCGGCGACTTGTCGAAGTGCTGGATGAGGCTTATGACCTTGATTATGAAAAGGATACCCGTCACGGACGTGTCGGGATGCCTGGAGAACGTACTCGCAACGAAGTGGGTGTCCATGCCGTGCGCGGGGGAGATGTCGTCGGGGACCACACCGTCATGTTGGCCGCCCCCGGAGATCGCCTTGAGTTGACCCATCGCGCTTCTAGTCGGGAGACTTTTGCCAGGGGTGCGCTTAGAGCCGCCCTTTGGGCTCGTGACACCAAGAGGAATACTCCAGGACTCTATGATATGCAGGACGTGCTCGGCCTGCGATAAAGTCCATGCGCGCCGGCATTGCCCTAGGTTCCAATCTGGGTGATAAATCCGCTCTTTTGAATCAGGGAATCGGCCATCTTAGGAAGATCCATGAGTCCGGGGATTTTCTTCTCTCTGGCTTTCATGAGACGGCACCAATGGACTGCTCTCCAGGCACCCCCTCCTTTCTCAATGCCGTAGCCGAAATCGGGACATCACTGACTCCCATGGAGCTGCTTCAACGACTCCAGGAGGAAGAGACCCGATCAGGCCGCCCCAAGGACCATGCCCGCAACACTTCCCGCACCCTGGATCTCGATCTCCTTTACTGCGACGAAATGACCCTGCATGAGTCGGAGCTTGAGATTCCCCATCCCCGAATGACTGAGCGCTCCTTTGTGCTTGCCCCACTGGCCGAGATCCGCCCCGATCTCAAGCTCCCCGGATGGGAGATGACCTGCTCTGAATACCTCTTAAGAATTCATAAGAACTAGTATTTATTATCTGATTATCAATGGTTAATATTCTTAAAGACTCTTGGATATCCAGGAAGGCATCCGGGGAGAGACAGGGATGGTTGACTGCCTACGACTACCCATCCGCTCGCCTCCTTGATGAGTCTGGGATTGACTTGATCCTCGTCGGGGATTCCCTGGGAATGGTCGTTTTGGGACAAAAGGATACAGTTGATGTGACCTTGGGAGAGATGATCCACCACCTCAAGGCGGTCCGCCGGGGTGTTTCCCGTGCCCCGGTGGCAGTCGACCTTCCATCGCACACCTATGATACTCCTGCCCAGGCCCTTGCGAGCGCAAGACTACTAGTTGAAGCCGGTGCCGATGCCGTGAAGTTGGAGGGCCCTCTTCCCGAGATTATTGCCACCCTGACCAAGGAATCCATTCAGGTGATCGGACATCTCGGCATGCTTCCCCAGCACGTCCGAGAGGAGGGTGGCTACCATCGGAAGGGGAAATCCGAGGAAGAGGCCAGCCGACTCCTGCAGGCCGCCCTCGATCTGCAGGCGGCTGGATGCTGCGCCATTGTTTTGGAACTTGTAGAGGCTACTCTTACAGAGACAATTAGTAATAAACTGGCCATTCCAACTATCGGAATCGGTAGTGGCACGGGGTGTGATGGACAGATTCTGGTGACGACAGACCTGCTGGGACTCCAACCGTGGTTCCGTCCTTCCTTTGTGACCCCCAAAGCCGACCTCGCCACCCCCTTTAAGACCGCAGTAAAGGAATTCATTCAGGAAACTAAGGGTGCAGAGAAGTGAAAAAGTTAAAAATGTTAGAAAGTTAAAATAGATTGCTGATTTAATAGATTTTTAAAAACTGCCTTTTTTAACTATTCCACGTTTGCACCCCCCTTTAACCCTTTCACCTTTTAACTTTTCCCCATGTCCAACGGTGATCTCCAGTTGAAGGCCGCTCAGGGGCGGAGTGCTGTCCTGACAGGGGTTCTTCTGAATCTCGTCCTCTCCACCGGGAAGATCGCCGGAGGCTTGATCGGTAGATCCAATGCCCTGATCGCAGACGGGATCGAGTCCCTGCTCGACCTCTTCAGCTCGCTCCTGATCTGGGGTGCCCTCAAGTATGCGGCCAAGCCCGCTGATGCGGAGCACCCGTACGGTCACGGAAAGGCCGAGTCCCTTGCCTCCATCGTGGGTGCCCTCGTCCTCGCGGTGGCCGGCGCTCTCATTGCCCATAACAGCATCAGCCAGCTTATCGCCGCCGCACACGGCGCCGTCATCGACCTCCCCTCCCCCTGGACCCTCCTTCTGCTTGTAGTCGTCATCGGTCTGAAGGAGCTGCTCTTCCGGATTATGGCCAGCAAGGCCCGCCGCATCGGGAGCAACGCCCTGCTGGCCGACGCCTGGCATCACCGTTCGGACGCCGTCACCTCGATCGCCGCCTTTATCGGCATCACCATCAGCCTTGTCGGGGGGAAAGGTTTCGAGGTCGCCGACGACTGGGCTGCCCTCTTTGCCTGCGTGGTCATCTTCTATAGCTCCTACTCCATGCTGCGCCTCTCCCTCGGTGACGTCATGGATGCGAAGGTCTCGGACGAGGCCGAGGAGACCATCATGCGGACCACCTGCTCCGTCCCCGGGGTCATCAGCGCCGAAAAATGCCGTGTTCGCAAAAGCGGCCTCTCCTACCTTGCGGATCTCCACATCCGAGTGAAGGGTGAACTCACTGTCCGCGAAGGACACCGCATTTCCCACGAGGTAAAAGACAGGTTGCTGGCCTCTGAGTTACCTCTGGAAGATGTGACCGTCCACCTCGAACCCGAAGAAGGTTAAACGGGGGCTTTTGAGTTCTGGCGGTGGGACGATCTCGTTTGAGATCCATCTGCCCTTGTTCTTTGCGCCTCTGCGGGAGAATTTCCTACACCTGCCGGAAAGCAGCCAGTGATTGCTTGCGGGAGCGGAAGAGATGACTCTCCCCAATCTCACCGGCGAGACACTGGTGATCCAGATCCTTGCGTAGACCCGCAGTCACCCGAGTCAGGGCTAGGGCGACACCCCTCCCTGCCAGATCGGAGCATAGTTCCGCGAGGGCTTTACCCGCCGTGAAGTCCATCGAGGTAATCGGCCCGCAGTCGACAATCACAGCCTTCACGTCAGGCGAACCGTCGACGAGGCGGCGGATCTCGGAGCAAAAGTGAGGGGCATTGGCGTAATAGAGATCGGTGCCAAACCAATACAGAATCACGCCCGGTTCGACGAAGATTCCTGGCTCGGTTTTCTCCATACGCCAGTGGATCTCGGGATCCCTCACCACGACGGCGGTCCGTGGTTGGTATCCCCGACGGACATGGTCCAGGAGTGAAACGACGAGGGCGAGGACGATGCCGTATTCCACCCCGAGGAAGACGACGCAGGAGGCCGTGAAAAGAGCTACATAAAACTCCTTCCGCCCGCAGTTCCAGAGTTCAAGAAATCCGGAGAGATCGACCATGCGAAGAGCCACCAGGAAAACAATTGCCCCCAGGACACAAAGAGGCAGGAACTTCAGCGGACCGGTCAGCAGAAGCAAGATGACGCCGACGGTCGTAGCCGTGGCCAGATTCGCAAGCTGGGAGCGTCCGCCGCACGACTCAAGCATGGCGGTCTGGGTGGGGCTTCCATTGACGACAAAGGTACCGCTGAATCCCGCCATGACATTGGCCACGCCGAGGCCGAGCAGGTCGCGATTTTCGTCGGGCTCCATGCGGTGTTTGATCCCGAAGGCACGCGAGGTGGCCGAACTCTGAGTGATGATCATGACGAAGCAGGCAGCGGCAATAGGCATGAGCTCGCGTACATGATCCCAGGAAATCTCGGGCAAGGTGAGAGGTGGCAGCCCCCCCTTGACGGGACCTATGAGGAGAATGCCGTGATCACCGAATCTCAGAAGGGCGCTCAGGGCGATCGTCCCCAGGACGGCAAGCAAGGCTCCAGGAAAACGGGGAAACCAGCGACGGGCTCCCAGGATGATCGCCATCACCCCTATTGAAACGAACAGTGTCGGGACATGAAGGCTTCCGAGCTGCGTCGCTACGGTCCAGAGCTGAAAGAGGCTCGAAGAGCCGTTGACCTGGATGCCCAGCATCTGGCCGAGTACCGCGATCGCTACCTGCACCCCCACCCCGGAAAGAAAACCGATCAGCACGGTCCGCGACAGAAAGTCCGCTAGGAACCCGAGCTTCATGATCCGGGCGAGCAGGAGGAGCCCACCGGTCATGAGCGCAACCACAGAAGCATGAGCGAGGAAAAGCTCCGTACCCCGCTGAGCCATGGGAGAGATGCCGGTAGAGAGTATCACTGCCGTGGCCGAGTCAGCCGCGACGAAGAGGTAGCGCGCCCCACCGAAAAGGGCGAAGGCGATCACTGGAAAGAGCAGCGTGTAGAGTCCGGTGATGACGGGAACTCCAGCGATGCGGGCATAGCCCATCGCCTGGGGAATGTTCATCGCGGCCAGGGAAATCCCGGCGAAGATCTCCGGAAGGATCCGTGCGCGCTCCAGGGGAAAGATCCCCGGAATCAGGCGGGAGAGACGGTTGCTAAGAGAGGGGGGCATTTCTTGGGAAGAGAAGTGTGAGATTTCCCATGACAATTCTAAGAGCCTTCCATTTCCATCGCCATGCCGTGGAGTTCCGGACCTAGGTAGCAATGGGAGCCGACCGCAAGGAAACCATGACTTCGAAGAAGAGTACGGTAGTAGGAAGAGGATTGGAGACCCTTCTTGGGAAAGTCTCCCGTGAGAGAATCCTGCGCCGTGTAAAGTTCGAGAAAGGCGACTCCTGCGCAGCGAGGTGCCAGTGAGGCGAGGCCTAGTTTCAGTTCCGACAGATCGAGGTAGAAGAGCGTGTCACTGCAGACAATCAGATCGTAGGAATCGGCGAGTCGGAGTTCCTCCAGCGAGGCAAAGGAGCCGAGGAGAATGTTGCGCGACTTGCCATAACGTTCGACCGCATAACGGCTGGAATCGATCCCGGTGTAGCGGATTCCCTTCCGCAGGGAGCGCAAGGCCGGAAACCAATTCCCCTCCCCGCATCCGACGTCCAAGACAGTGCGGACGGGACGCTCAAGGTAATACTCCGCCACCGAGAGGGCCAGGGCAGCCTTCCTCCGGATCGCGGCAGAGGATTTCACCCTTGTCTTGGGATCTCGATACCACCGGTCGAAATACGCCCGGTCATAGCGCTCTGTATCGGATTTTTTTGTCATCAAAAAAATCGGTCATTGGGTGATAGGGAACAGGTGATCGGAAAGAGTGTCCAATACCCGATTCCCCATCCCCTATTGCCCATTCCCGACGCCTTAGCCGAGGAACGAGCAGACATAGTGACAGGGATCTCCTGCCACGGTGATCGTGAATCCGGAATTGGCAGGAACCTCGAAGGACTGGCCCGACGCGTATTCGGAGGTCGTGTTGGTGCCGTCGAGCACCACGGAGGCTGCTCCCTCGACGAGTTCCATGAGCTCCGCCTTTCCGGTGCCGAAGTGATAGCTCCCCGGCAGGATGACGCCGACAGTCTTGTGCTCGCCGGCAGACGTGATGAGAGTGTGGGAGATGACGCGGCCCTCAAAGTAGACGTTGGCCTTGGCGTGGACGGTGGCGTTGGTGAATTCCATGGAAGGGTGATCGTTGTCCGGCGCCTTCTTTGCAAGTGGAAAGATCCCCTGTCTCCTTTCAAGATGCCCGCCAATGAGAGTCCTTCTCGTGATCCTTGCCCTGGTGGGAACCCTCCCCCGACTCAACGCCGCGCTGGGGGAAACGACTGCCCAGTCGATCACTCGCTACGGAAAACCGGAGCGTGATGCCCTGCAGCAGAGCGGCCTACTCTTCTTTCGTAAGGGGGATCTCTGCGCTATTGCCCATTTTCAGCAGGGAAAATGCGATGTCCTCAGTCTTTTCAGCACGGAGAATGACATGGGGCTTCCGAAAGATCTTGGCGAAGAGAGGATCAAGTCACTGCTTAAAAGCGAGGGAGGTCATTCCGGATGGACTCACCTGCCGGGGTTCACCATCAATGGTGTCTGGGATTCCGCCGACGGGAAAAGCTTCGCCATCTACGACACGATGCGGCACAAGCTCGTGATCATGACCCGGGAGGCCTATCACCGGGAAAAGATGGAGAAGAAGAAAGCTCTCTCGGGGAGGTAAGAGTCTGTCGTAGGACGTGTCGTTTGACACGATCCTACCGGCGGATAAACTCCACCCATGAAGACTTGGATCCGCTCCCTTTTCGTCCTTCTGGCGGCGATCGCCTTCGTTCCGGCCCACGGACAGGACTCCGCCACCTCAGCGCCCCAGGGATGGCCGAGGAGCTTCACCAACAACGGGACCTCTTTCACCGTCTACCAGCCCCAAGCAACCTCTCTCGATAACGGCGTCCTCTCCTTCCGGATGGCCGTTTCGGCGACTCCTCAAGGCGCAGCCGCACCGGGATTCGGCACAGTCAAGCTGACGGGCATCATCACTTCCAATCCTGACGGCATGACCGTGGCCCTCAACGAGGTGGCCGTCGTCAAATCCTCCTTCCCCTCCTTCCCCGATCAGGCAATGAACTATGCGCAGGCGGTTGCCGCACAGGCTCAGGTCTGGGGGCAGAGCCTCTCCCAGCAAGCCATTCAGGCCAATCTTGCCGTGACGCAGGCCGAGTCCAAGAAACCGAAGGCCGTCGCCGTGCAAAATCCCGTTCCCAAGATCATCCTGAGCCAGAGCCCGGCGATCCTCGTCCTGGTAGACGGGCAACCCGCGCTTCGCCCCGTCCCTGGATCATCCGTGCTGCGCGTGATCAACACGCAGGCCCTGATCGCCCTCGATCAGTCGAGTGGAACGTTCTATCTCCGGGTCAACGGTGGCTGGGTCCAGTCATCCCAAATCACAGGAACCTGGACCCCGGCGGCTAATCCCCCCGATGCCTTGACTCCTCTCCTCCAGCAGGCGACCACGGCCGGGAATGTCCAGCTCTACAACCCCCAGCAGGGAGCCTCTTCCTCCGCCACTCCGACCGTTTATGTGAGCACAGTACCCGCGGAACTGATCGTGACGCAGGGAGCACCCAACTTCCAACCCGTCAGCGGCACCCAACTCCTTCATGCCGCCAATACCTCCTCCTCCCTGTTCATGGATGTCGCCAAGCAGACCTATTACCTCGTGATTTCCGGCCGCTGGTTCTCGACCCAAAATCTCTCGGGTGCCTGGCAGTTTGTCCCGGCCAACCAACTCCCGGCTGATTTCGCGAACATTCCGGAGAACGCCCCTGCAGGAACGGTGCTGGCCTCCGTCTCGGGAACCAAACAGGCCCAGGAGGCCTCGATCTCCTCCTCGGTGCCTCAGACCGCTCGCATTGCGCGCAGTTCATCCGGTTCGGTGACCTATGACGGTGCCCCACAGTTCTCAAAGATCAGCGGCACGGAACTCTCCTATGCGGTCAACACCGCCACACCGGTCGTGAAAGTTTCTTCCTCACGCTACTATGCCGTGATCAACGGCGTCTGGTTCAAGGCCCCTTCCCCGACCGGCCCCTGGACTGTTGCCGACAAGGTGCCCACCTCGGTCTACACGATTCCACCGAGTTGCCCGATTTACTACGCAACCAGCGTCTCTGTCTACGGATCGACCCCCGACTATGTGACCGTGGGTTACACTCCGGGTTATTACGGCACCTGCCTCTCCCCGGAGGGTGTGGTTGTCTTCGGCACCGGCTATAATTATGTCCCCTACATTGGCTCGACCTGGATCGCGCCACCGCTCACCTACGGGTTTGGAGCCGGGATCGCCTGCGGTCTGGCCACGGGATTCGCCGTCGGCCTGGCATTCGATCATGGGTGGGGCTGCGCTCCAGGCTGGGGCGGTGGATGGAACGGATCGCCCAACAACAGCTTCAACGGCAACACGATCAACAGGAGCTACAGCATCCAGAACAATGTCTACAACCGCTGGGGTAACAACAACCTCTCCAACGTGAACCGTCAGCAACTCCAGCAGGATCGACAGAACTTCGATCAGAATCATCCCCAGGCGGCGAGCGACATGAACCGCGCCGAGCAGAACTTCAAGACCGAGCATCCCCAGGCATCGCAGGATCTCCATCAGAATGCACGGCGCGCCGCGGACAACGGTGATTTCTCGAGGGATTCCCTCTCCCATGACTCCTCGCACCTCGGTGGCAACAACGTCTTCGCAGGGCGCGATGGCAACGCCTACCGCAGCGCCTCCGACGGCGCTTGGCAGCAGCACAACAACTCGGGTTGGCATAATACCGACAACTCCTTCTCCCACGGAGACATCGGCCGTGATCTCGACAACCAGCGCTTCGCCCGCAATGCAGGCGGATTCCGGGACTCGGGATTCGGCGGCAGTCACTCCTACGGAGGAGGGCGTTCCTTCGGTGGAGGCGGATTCAGGGGTGGCGGCGGTTTCCGCCGCTGAGCTAAGATTCATACTCAGGCGCTAAAACCCCTCGTTTCTTCACCAAGCGCGCAGAAATCGATTCTCATGGCGGGTGTCTTTACCATTACTCTTGAGAGTTAATTCCAAGGGAGTTTGCATGGACAGATGCAACTTGATGTGAAGAAGAACCTTTGGGGTATCGATCTCGGGGGAACCAAGATCGAGGGAGCCATCCTTGATCCGGGCCATCCCGAGAAGGCGATCCAGCGACTCCGTGTCCCCACAGAATCAGCCAATGGTTATGACCATATTCTCAGTCAGTTCGCCAAGCTAATCTCTCTTCTCGAGGAAGCCTCCGGAACCAAACGCCCCGAGCGTATCGGGATCGGCACCCCCGGAGTAACCACGCCCAGAACCGGACTGCTCAAGAATTCCAACACCCTCTGCCTGAACGGAAAGCCCCTGGCCGCTGATCTCTCCCGCGTACTCGGTTGCGAGGCGATCCTCGCCAATGACGCCAACTGCTGCGCCCTCGCCGAGGCCACGCTTGGTGCTGCCAAGGGTCACAAGACCGTCTTCGGGATCATTCTGGGAACCGGAGTGGGAGGAGGCATCGTGGTCGACGGCCATGTTCTCTCGGGAACCCACGGCATCTGCGGAGAGTGGGGTCACAACCCCCTCAGCGACGAGGATGCACCCTGCTACTGCGGCCGGAAGGGATGCGTGGAGATGGTCTGCGCGGGCCCCTCCCTCGAGCGGTACTATGCTGCCAAGAGCGGCACATCGTTGAGACTCCCGCAGATCGTCAAACTCGCATCGGCAGGCGACCCCAATGCCCTCGCAACGCTGGAACGACTCCGTTCGAAATTCGCCGAGGCACTCGGCGCCGTGGTGAACATCCTCGATCCGGATGCCATCGTCATCGGCGGCGGGGTCGGAAATCTCGATCTCCTCTACACCCAGGAAACCCGCGACGCCGTCTGCGCACACCTCTTCAACGACCGTTTCGACACACCTCTGCTGAAACCCTCCCTTGGAGATAGCGCCGGGGTCTTCGGGGCAGCTATGCTGGCTACTTAAGAGCTAGGACTGCTGGATTCACCTTCTTAGGAAATCACCGGAGAGCGAAGCACTGCAGGCAGACGGGAAGGAAACCAAGGAACAGCGTGATGCCCACATGGAGTGGTGGGGGGAGGCACGTCACGTGAGAAGATGAAAAAATCTTCTTCCTTCAGGAACTCGGCATCATACGCCTACACTCCGGATCCCAGGCTTTGGAATTCCGCTCCGAGATGAACGATACCCGACCGCCCAGGGTCAGGCGCTTCATCCTGACCCCGCTCCAGGAAAGTACTGCACTTTCTTAGGTTCGGGATCACATAAAGGAACCTTCGTGATCTTGATTTGAGATTGATCCGCTCTTAACGGAGTTTTAGTTTTTAACTAACGCAAAGATTGAAGTTCCCGCTTCCAATCGCGGTTGAGTCCATAGTGATCGCTCTGAGCCCTTAGGTTCCTGGTGATCGTTCCGGTGGCAACTCGCATTTAACGGGGGCTCCTTTCTTGGCCACAATATGTCAGAAAACACCTTGGGGGGTATAGCTCAGTTGGTAGAGCGTCTCGTTCGCAATGAGAAGGTCAGGGGTTCGACTCCCCTTACCTCCACCAAGGAAGCCTCATCCTCCATTTTAACTCTTCACCCAACCATCCGATGAGGTTCCTGATTTCCGGAGTATTGCTTTTGCTGGTCAGCCTCCCTCTGGAGGCCCAAGAATCGCCCAAGACCCCCTACTGGAACTCACTCGGCGAGGGGCACCATGCCCGATTGAACTCGGGCAAACCGGTGATCCTCGAGGAAGAAATCCCGGGAAACCCTTGGCCACGGTTCACGATCTACCAACTCGTCAAGGCATCGCCGGCCCAGGTGGCGGCTGTTTTCTGGGACTGCGAAAAGGATCCCGAATACATCCCGAACTGCACCAAGGTAAGCATTCTCTCCCGTCCCTCCCGTAACATCGTGGAGGCGGAATACACCCTCAGGATGCCCTTTCTGATCCCGGACGAGATCTATGTGTCGCGCAATGAGATCCGCCGCGGGGCTGACGGGAACTATGAGGTGAATTGGAAAGTCCTGAATTCACGCTACACGAAGTCATGCTCCGGCTCGCTGCGCCTTGAAAGCCACGATCAGGGAACCCTGATCCGCTATACCAACCTGGTCGAACCGGGCAGCCGCATTGCCAAACTGCTCCGCGCAAGCGCCTCACGTCAGGTGGTCGAGAGTGTTCAGTCCCTGGTCGACCGTATCGGGGAGTTGCTCATCCGCCCCGGAAACTCTCTGGAAAAGCAGATCCGATTGATGGAGGAAACGCTCGGCCCGGCACCTGGCAGCCGTTCCTCCACGCCGTGATCACGGCGCTCCCCTTCCTAACCCCGTTTCAATGGAGCATTGCCGCCTGTGCGGCCCTCTGCATTGGCCTCACAAAATCAGGGTTCGCGGGCTTCGGCCTCCTGATCGTCTCCCTCATGGCAATGATCCTTCCCGCAAAGGAATCGACGGGTGCTGTCCTGCCGCTACTGATCGTCGCCGACCTCATGGCCGTTTCGGGCTTCCGTCATCACGTGGATTGGAAGGAAATACGGGCTCTGCTTCCGGCGACGCTTCCGGGGCTGATCGCCGGATGGTGGCTTCTCGATATGATCCCCGGACGGATTTTCGGCCATGTCCTTGGCTGGATGATTCTCGCAATGATGGCGCTGATCGTCTGGCAGCGAGTCGACCGCAGGGTTCTTGTCACCATCATGAATCATCCTGCTTTGGCCTCCTTTTCCGGATTCCTGGCTGGGCTCTCCACAATGATGGCCAACGCAGGCGGCCCGGCGATGACGTTCCATCTGCTGGCAAGACGCTTTGACAAGATGGCCTTTGTGGGAACCTGCGGGTGGTTTTTCTTCATCACGAACCTGATCAAGGTTCCCTTCAGCATCTCACTGGGACTGATCTCACCCTCCTCGCTCCTACTGGATCTCTGCTTGATCCCTGCCGTCGCGACGGGATTCCTGCTGGGCAAGGCGGTGCTGGGAAGGATTCCGCAGGGCCCGTTCGACCTGATGCTCCTGATCATGTCACTGGCCGCCTCGCTGAAACTGGTGCTTTCCTAAGGAAGCGCTGATTCAATCGCATAGGGGCAGTTGCGGGAAGAATGGGCCGCGGGCAAGGCGGCTTTGCACGAGCATCCCCGAAGTGGGCTGTAAGTACCAAGCCAACACAGCCCCCGGCCTGTTATCTCCGTAACCCTATGGGCTGAAGCAAGTTGTCGATTTTTGTGGCGTTGCTCGCTCAGGCGAGACCGCTGCGGGTATCGCCCAGCACTCGCGCCTTCAAAAATCAGCAACTGATCTTCAGCGGCCACCATGGGATTTAATCAGCGCTTCCCTAAGCACCTTTTTCCTTCAGCCTTCGGCCCTCAGCCTTCAGTCTTTTCTCCATGCCCCGCATCGCCGAAGAGAGTATCCGCAAGGTCGCCGATGCCAGTGACATCGTGGAGATCATTCAGGGGTATTTTCCGCTGAAGCGAGCGGGAACCAGTTGGAGGGCCATTTGTCCCTTCCACAAGGAGAAGAGCCCCTCCTTCCATGTGAACCCGTCGCGTCAGTCGTTTCACTGCTTCGGATGCGGTGCGGGCGGCGGGGTCTTTAAATTCGTCATGGACTATGAGCATCTTGATTATCCATCAGCCATACGGAAACTGGCCCAGCGTGCTGGAATCGTGCTTGAGGAGGATAACGACCCCGCCGAGCAGCATCGTCGCGACCTGCGCGGACGCCTCATGGAACTTCACCGGGAAACGTCTGCCTGGTTCCATCTCAATCTCCTCCGCAACCGCGACGCAGACCATGCGCGCGAGTATCTGAAAAAGCGCGGGATTCCCAAGGAGACCGCCGTCACCTGGCAGATCGGCTACGCGCCCGCTGGTTGGGAGACCTTGAGGAACTGGGCTCTCGAGAAAGGCTTCACCCGCGAGGAGCTTCTGCAGGGAGGACTCCTCACTATTCGGGAGGATGATGATCGTGGAGGCTACGACCGCTTCCGCGACCGGCTTATGTTCCCGATCCGCAACGACTATGGCGAGGTGATCGCCTTCAGCGGCAGGATTCTCACCGACTCGCAGAAAGAAGCCAAATACGTCAATTCACCCGAGACGCCGATTTTCTCCAAAGGCCGGATCCTCTTCGGCTTGGATAAAACCAAGCGTCCAATGATCGAAGCAGACGAGGCGGTCGTCATGGAGGGGCAGATCGACCTGATCTCCGCGTTTGAGAAGGGAGTGACCAACGTTGTCGCCCCGCAGGGAACTGCGTTCACCCCCGAGCAGGCTCGACTACTCAAGCGCTTTGTGGAGCGGGTGATCCTCTGCTTTGACTCCGACACGGCCGGCCAGAATGCGGTTGAGAAATCCCTTTCGTCCCTTCTGTCAGCTGGGATTGGGGTGAAGGTGGCCTCCCTTCCCAAGGGCGAGGATCCCGACTCACTGATCCGCAGGCAGGGGGTGGAGGCCTTCCGGGAGTTGCTGCGGGGATCCGTCGATTTCTTTGACCATGCGATAGACCGTGCAGAACGGGAGGCAATCGAACGTTCCGGATCCTTTGACCCCAGGGAAAAGGCAAATATTGGGGCGCGCCTTGCTGGATATCTTCAATTACTTCCAGAAGCAGTTCTCAGAGAGACTACATCTTATCGTGTTGGCTCCCGACTAGGACTCTCCGAAGCGGCTCTAAAGGAAGCTGCGGCCAAGAACCCTATAGTGTTTTCTGAGCGTGAAGAAATAGGCGCACAAGAAGCCCTCGTGTCTGCTCCCTTGAAGGTTTCGGCATCGACCGAGTTAATCTGCCGCCTTGCCCTGCTCTCAAGTGAGGTCAGGGACTGGCTCTCCCAACAGAACGCCCCCTCGCCTGAGAAGCTTGATCCCGAACTGGCTCTGCTCCCAGATCTTCTGGATCCCCTGCGCGGAGTTGAGAACCCCTCCCTCTCGACGGTGCTGGCGCTGATTCCAGAGCGATTCCAGCCCTTAATCAGCTCCTGGGAACTCGAGAAGATGCCCGGATCCCCTCTGGCAGCCGTTCAGGACGCTTTCCGGAATCTTCACCTCCAACTGCTCAAGAAAGAGCAGCAATACGCCGGACTTCTTCTGCGAACCCCGGGCCTCAGCAGTGATAAAATGCTCTCTGTCCAGAAAGAGATCCTTGACCTGCAGGCAAAGATCAACGATCTTTCCGCGCCCGCGACTTCGGCTTCACCAGCTCTCCGTTGAAAAAAAACTCCAAATCTTCCCCGGTCCGGAAATCTTCCGGAAAATCCCCTTCCAAACCTGTTAAAACCGCTCCGGTTAAGAAACCGGCGGTGAAAAAGGTGGCTCCCAAGGCCAACCCAGTTTCCAAGGTCAAGGTCGTCAAGAAGCCAGCCCCGGTTGCCAAAAAAGCGCCTGCCAAGCCCGCTCCAAAGCCAGTGGCAAAAAAGACTCCGGCCAAAACGGCAAAACCGGTTGCTAAAAAGCCCGTTGCCTCAAAGCCCGCTCCTAGCAAGGCGCCTGCCAAGACGGTTGCTACAAAAGCGGTGGCCACCAAGCCCGCTCCAAAGGCTCCTGCAGCCAAATCCCCGGCCAAAACGGCTCCGTCAAAAACCTCGTCCAAGGATTCCGGAAAGTCCGGTGCTTCCCTCTCGCTCTCCGGGGCTGCGCCCGCCAATGCCTCCGAAGCTCAGAAGCTCCTTCAGGAGAAGATCCGCGAGCTTCTGAAACTCGCCAAGGAGCAGGGCTACATCACCTTTGAGGATCTCGACGAGCATCTCCCCGAGGGGATGAACGATCCCGATACGATCGACTCGATCATGGCGCAGCTGCGCTCCGTCGAGATCGATATCATCGACGCCTCGGAGGTCGACAACGTCAAGAGTGGGGTCCCCAAAAAGGACGATGAAGACGAGAAGGACAAGGAGAAGGACGAGCGCGAGGAAAAGGCCGATGGCCGCCTCGACATCCTCGACGATCCCGTCCGGATGTACCTCAAGCAGATGGGACAGGTTCCCCTCCTCACCCGCGAGCAGGAGGTTGAGATCTCCAAGCGCATCGAGGAGGCCGAATCACGCATGCAGGACGTGCTCTACCGCTTCGGATTCATCGCTCACGCACACATCGACATGGCCCAGCGCCTGCTCGATTCACGCGAGCGCTTCGATCGCGTCATCCAGGACAAGAAGATCGAGAGCCGCGAGCGGTACCTGAAGCTTCTTCCCCGCCTCACCCAGCAGCTCCAGCGTCTCGCTGACACGGCTTCCGACCATTACGTCAAGAAGATCGCCCCTTCCAAGAAGCCCGACGCCAAGATCATCACCATTCACGTGAAGCAGATCGAGGAGGTCGTGAAGGTCTATCCCAAGTTCTTCTTCAAGTCGAAGATCGTGGAGGACTTCGTCACCCACGCCGACGACCATCTCAAGACCCTCACCTCGCTGAAGTCGGAGCACCAGAAGCACTCCTCCAAGAAGAGCTCCGACCCCAAGGACAAGCGCCATGTCGGTGCCCTCGCCGCCCAGATCGACGAAGCCCACCGCAAGAACTGGATGACCATCGACCAGTTCCACGACAAGCACCGCGAGCTCAAGAAACACTTCCGCGACGCTCTGCGCGCCAAGACCGAGATGGTCGAGGCCAACCTCCGCCTCGTCATTTCGATCGCCAAGAAATACACCAACCGCGGCCTTTCGTTCCTCGATCTGATTCAGGAGGGCAACATGGGTCTCATGAAGGCGGTTGAGAAGTTCGAATACCGCCGTGGCTACAAGTTCTCGACCTACGCCACCTGGTGGATCCGTCAGGCCATCACCCGCTCGATCGCCGATCAGGCCCGCACCATCCGTATTCCGGTGCACATGATCGAGACGATCAACAAGCTCATCCGCGTCCAGAAACAGCTCGTCCAGGAGTATGGCCGCGAACCCAGCGCCGAGGAGATCGCCGACGAGATCCAGCTCCCGGTGAACCGAGTCCAGCAGGTGCTCAAGATGGCCCAACAGCCGATCTCGCTCCAGGCCCCCGTGGGCGACAGCGACGACACCAGCTTTGGCGATTTCATCGAGGACAAGAGCGCGGAGAATCCCGCCGACATGGCCGCGATCGTCCTGCTCAAGGACAAGATCAAGGACGTGCTGGAGTCACTCACCGAGCGCGAGCGTCAGGTGCTTGAACAGCGTTTCGGCCTCGTGGACGGCTATTCCCGCACCCTCGAGGAGGTGGGCAAGCAGTTCAAGGTGACCCGCGAGCGCATCCGTCAGATCGAGGCCAAGGCGCTTCGCAAGATGCGCCACCCGACCCGTCTCCGCCAGCTTGAGGGATTCCTCGAGCCCAAGGATCTCTAGCCTCCCTCTCGAGCCCAGTCGCTGGATTGCAAAAAAAACTTTGCAACCGGATCGCATGACCGGTGTTCATTCTAGTGATGAGAGAGCCCACGCCTGACATGAAGAACGCTCCCGAGGAAAGCGATCCCGTCTGGGATCTACTTGCCCGGGATGCTCGGGGGCATCAGGTCACCGTTTCGCCTTGGTTTCCGACCCGCGTTTCCGCAAAGGCTCTTGCAACACCCCAGGATGGCCGCCGCTCCTCATCATCTTTCCTCCGCTGGCTGATCCCGATTCCCCTGGCCTGCTCGGCCCTGCTTGCCGTGGCCGCATGGAATCACTCCCGTATTTCCGAGGACCGCTTCGAGCAGAACATGGAACTCCTAGCCTCGTCTGGTTACGAGTACGAGGTCTAGGGGGCGGAAGAGGGGTTGAGACTGAAGGCTGAAGACCGTTAGGTGCAATGATTGAGGCGGATGACCAAAAGGCTTTGGGCTAGAAGCGTTGAAAGGTTGAAGCGTTACAAAGAAGAAACGAGGAGCCCATGAGCTATCGAGTTTTTTGCAGCAAGATTTCCTGTTCAGAACGATTCCTAACCTTTTGTAACTTTTTCACCTTCTAACATTTTCACTCACCCCACTCAGTCCGTCACCAGCACGGGGGTCCCAGTGGTGACGATTTTGAAGAGCTTTTCTGCAACTTCCTTGGGGAGGCGGATGCAGCCATGCGAGGCGGGGTAACCCGGCAGGTTGCCGGCGTGCATTCCGATACCTTCCCAGGTAAGCCTTAGGAAATATTTCATCGGCGCCCCGCGGAAGGAGCCTCCTGAGGCCCCGTAGGTGACATTCTTGCGGACAACCCGTCCCTCGGCATCGACGAGGTCACCATAACGGTTCGACTGATGGTTGAGATCCTTTTCGAGTACCGTGAAGGAACCTTTCGGTGTCCATCCTTCCTTCCGTCCGGAAGCAATCGGTGAATCGATGGCCAATTCACCCCCCAACAGGAGGCAGACCCTCTGCTTGGAGAGTGAGATCGTGATTTCCGGGGGTTTTCCGACGGACCCGCCGAGTACTTTCTCGTAAATCACGGCATTCCCCTGGCGTTCATTGACCGGAATAAGGGTCGTTTTTCCCTGAGGCAGAGGCACCGTTTGCTTAATCCCCGGATCGCCTGATCCCAATGCCATTGATTCACACGGATCCGCAACAAACATTGTCGCAAGGCAGAAAATGAATGCCGCGCTGCCACCTAGTGGAATCCGATGCCGTTTCATGAGAGGAGAATTTCTCCGAGGCAAAGCTATCATCCTCTGCAAGCATCCGCGGTCAGTATTTTCCAAAAGCCTCACACCTTTCAGCTTTCCAAGGCTCATGGAGCCCTCTTCGATGATCCGGTCTTGATCGAGCATCTCTACATTCACATCCCGTTCTGTCCGAACATTTGCCCCTACTGCGCCTTCTACAAGGAGTCTGCTGGGCGGGAGCGTGTGGAGACGTTCCTCGATGCCTTGCTCAGGGAGACAGAGGCATGGAAGGAGTTGGTCAGGCCGAGGACAATCTTCTTCGGAGGAGGCACTCCCAGCGCACTCTCGATTCCCCAGTTTGAAAAACTCCTGGGAGGCCTCCATTCCCGCCTCGATCTTTCGGGACTCGAGGAATGGACGATCGAGATGAATCCCGCGACCGTCGCCGCTGACAAGGCAGCCCTTCTGCGGGAAGCCGGCATCAACCGTGTTAGCATGGGCGTCCAGTCCTGGGACGACGACGTGCTGAAATCCCTCGGACGCACCCACGACGCTGAGAAAGCTGAGGAATCATTCCACACCCTGCGTCAGGCCGGTTTTGACAATCTCTCCATCGACCTGATCTTTGGTGTGCCGGGACAGTCGCTTGGGTCATGGAGAGAGTCTCTCGAGCGCTCCCTCCGCCTGGCCCCGGAACATCTCTCCGCATACGGCCTCACCTACGAGGAGGACACCGAGTTCTTCCGTAAACTCGGCCGGGGTGAGATGGCCCCTGACGAGGGACTCGAGGCCGACCAATTTGAACTCACGGCCACCCTACTCGGGAAGTCAGGCTATCTTCAGTACGAGGTCTCCAACTATGCCCTGCCGGGGCGGGAATCCCTGCACAACTCCGCCTACTGGTCCGGAAAGGATTATCTGGGCCTGGGACCCAGCGCCTTCTCGACCGTGGGATCACGCCGCTGGCGCAACATCCGCGAGACCGGGATCTACAGTGAGACAACCCTTGCTGGAAAAACCGCAGTTGATTTCGAGGAAGTGGTGACCGAGGAACTCAAGTCCAAGGAACGCGCCGCTTTCGGCATGAGGACACTCCTGGGCGTCCCAGAGGAAGAGGCGGCACCTTGGGAACGCGATCTCGTTGGGATGGAAAACAAGGGCTTGGTCACCCTTTCTGACGGGCGCTGGGTCTTGACTGCCCGCGGTCGATTGTTGGCAGACACCGTGGCCGAGGTTTTTATTTAGAATCACTCCAATTCCAGAGGGTATTTTCGTGTTGTAGCACCCACGCCTTTCCGTTTGGGTTGCTCTTGATGTCCGTCGAAATCCTCTCCCGTATCCAGTTTGCCCTCACGGTATCATTTCATTTCCTCTACCCGCCGATGTCGATCGGATTGGGTTGCCTTTTGGTGCTGATGGAAGGGCTCTATCTCAAGACCAAGAATCCCCTCTATCATCACCTAGCCCACTTCTGGACCAAGATCTTCGGGCTGATCTTTGCGATCGGTGTCGCAACCGGCATCGTGATGGAGTTCGAGTTCGGGACGAACTGGGCTGCCTATTCCCGCTTTGTGGGAGACATTTTCGGCAGTGCCCTTGCCGCCGAAGGGATCTTTGCCTTCTTTCTCGAGTCCGGCTTCCTTGCCCTGTTGCTTTTCGGTTGGGACAAGGTCGGGCCGAAACTTCACTTCTTCGCCACCTGCATGGTGGCGCTCGGAGCCCACTTCAGCGCCCTCTGGATCGTCGTTGCCAATTCCTGGATGCAGACCCCTGCCGGATATCATCTCGAGAAGATCGGGGTCAACGGTGCACCCGGCACACCTCTTCCCGCCGATTACATTGTCCAGGCTGCGGACATGGGCCATGTCCGTGCGGTTGTGGAGAACTTCTGGCAGATGGTCTTCAATCCCTCGTCCCTAGAGCGTCTCTCGCATGTCCTGCTGGGTGCGTGGATGACCGGCGCCTTCCTGGTCATCAGCATCAGCGCCTGGTACCTGCTCAAGGGGGTCCATCTGAAGTTTGCCAAGGCCTCGATGACCATCGCCCTGTGCTTTGCCGCCGTCACCACGATCCTCCAGTCGGTAAGCGCCGATGCCACTGCGCGAGGCGTGGTCGTGAATCAACCGATCAAGCTCGCCTCGATGGAGGGAGTCTACTCGACCCAGGACTACACCCCGATGACCGCCTTCGGGTATGTCGATACTAAGAACCAGACCGTGCACGGACTCAAAATCCCGGCCCTCCTGAGCTTCCTCTGCTTTCATGACTTCAAGACCGCTGTCCCGGGACTCCTCACCCTGCCGAGCGATGAGTTTCTCGCCGCCCGTCATCCCGGACTCTCACCCGATGAGTTGGCCAAGATCCGTCCCAAGTATTGGCCCAAAGTCGGGGCCGTTTTTCAGACCTACCACATCATGATCATTGTGGGATCGGCGCTGTTCGGGCTCTCTTTTCTCGGCTTTAGCCTCCTTTGGAAGGGATGGCTTTTCCGGACCGATATCCCGGCCATCAGGGGCCTCCTCTGGATCTTCGTCTTTTCCGTCGTCGGTCCGCAGATCTGCAATCAGGCGGGATGGTTCACCGCCGAACTCGGGCGCCAGCCCTGGATCGTTTACAACCTGCTCCGCACCTCCGAGGGACTCTCCCGTTCTGTGCAGGCCCAGCAGGTCGTCTTCTCGATCATCATGTTCCTGCTCATTTACCTTCTGCTCTTCATCACCTTCCTCTACCTGCTCAACGAGAAGATTCAGCATGGTCCCGAGGATGACGAGGGCCACCACGTCAAGGCGCCCGGTGTCTCCGGCGATCCCTTTCTCCAAAAAGGCCGCGCGTCCAACTGATCAAACTCCCGTCCCATGACCGCCCAAGAACTCAACACCATCTGGTTCCTCCTCGTCGGGATCCTCTTCACCGGCTACGCGATTCTCGACGGATTCGACTTTGGCGTCGGCATTCTCCACCTCTTTGTCAAAAAGGATGAGGACCGCCGTATCCTGCTGAACTCCATCGGGCCTGTCTGGGACGGTAACGAGGTCTGGCTCGTCACGGGTGGAGGCGCCCTGTTCGCAGCCTTCCCCGGGGCCTACGCCACCGTTTTTTCCGGATTCTACAACGCCTTCATGCTCCTGCTCGCGGCGCTTATCTTCCGGGCGGTCTCCATCGAGTTCCGCAGCAAGCGCCCCTCCCGTGTCTGGCGCCAAGGCTGGGACATCGCCTTTGCGGCCGGTAGCTTCACCGCCGCCCTGCTCATCGGTGTGGCCATGGGGAACATCACGCGCGGCATCCCGCTAGACAAGCAGGGTGACTTTGTCGGCACCTTCCTCGGACTCCTGAATCCCTACTCTCTCCTGCTCGGTGTGACCGTGGTGGCCCTTTTTGCGATGCACGGGGCCATCTTCCTGGTGATGAAGACCGAGGGGGAACTCCAGGCCACGATCAAAGGGTGGGTCCCCCGGCTGATCGGACTCTTTTTGATTCTCTTCCTCTCATTCAATGTCGCCACCTTCTTTGAGTGTCCGAATCTCGTCGCGGTCATGGTGACCCGTCCTTACGGATTTGCTGTCCTGGCACTCGACATCGTGGCCGCACTTTCGATCGGTTACCTCACGGCTAGGGGAAGAGAGTTCCCCGCATTCCTGATTTCCTCGCTGACCATGGTGCTGCTGATGGCCGTTCTGGGAATCTCCTACTTCCCTCATCTGGTGATGTCGATGCCCGACCCGGGAAACAGCCTGACCGTCAGCAACTGCTCCTCCACCGCCAAAACCCACGGCATCATGCTCATCATTGCCGCCATAGGCGTCCCGATCGTGCTTGCCTATACCGCCAGCATCTACTGGATCTTCAGGGGCAAGACCAAGCTCGGTCACGTCGGGTATTGAGGCTGATCGTTAGAAAGGTTAAATCGTTAAAAAGTTAGAATAGTGAGTGCGGATGGTATGAAGCTCTGCGCGTGAACAGGAACTTTCATACTTTTTAACGTTTCACATTTTCACCTTTTTAACTCTCATACCAATTTCCTAGGCGGTGTAGTCCAATGGCAGAGACAGGCGACTTAAAATCGCTCCAGTGTGGGTTCGAGTCCCACCACCGCTACTTCTTATATCCGATATTTTTCTTGCAAGATGACAGTGTTTAGATCAATCAAAGTCTAACCGTTAACGGTTCCCCCACCGTGCGAAACTCCAAAATCAAAAAAACCGTTGCAACCAAGTCCGTTGCAAAACCACGGCAGCGAATAGCGATTGTGGACTCTCAACCCACATGCCGTATCGGCCTCTCCCATTACATTAAAAAGCTCGGCCGCTGGGAGATTGCCTGGGCCAGTTCCACCGCCGAGGAGGCCATGGACAAGATGTCCAAGGAGCAACCCGACCTTCTGATTCTGGAAATCGAGCTGCACGGAAAAGATGGCCTTGAGTTCATCAAGCACCTCCGCCCTCTTTATCCCGAGCTGCGCATCCTCGTCCATTCCTCCCACCATGAGGAATTCTACGCCGAGCGATGCATTCGGGCAGGAGCCACGGGGTATTTCCACAAGATGGAGCCGATGGGGCGCTTTGAGAAAGCCGTCGAGACGGTTCTGGCCGGTGAACTCTTCCTCAATTCCCGGATCACGCGACAGGCGATCGAGACGTTGGCAGGACGCAACGCAAAGAACGGTTTCGATTCTTCCCACGTTCACGGTCTCACCGACCGCGAACTCGAGATTCTCCAGCTCATCGCCAAGGGGCACTCCTGTCAGGATACAGCCGACAAGCTCCACATCAGCCCGCGTACGGTGCAAGTACACCGCAACAACATCCGTCTGAAGATCGGGCTCGATTCGGCACTCCAGCTCCACGCTTACGCCATGAGGTTCTGCCAGGATGAGGATTGCGGTCATTGCGGGTAGTAAGCGTTCTGCTTAGGGCGGAATAAGCGTTCCGACATCTACCGCGAAACATTCGTCAACCCGATGATGGTTGACGATGAAGACCAGCCAACGACCCACTTATCGTTCCCGTCGAGTTATCCTCGACCATCAGGAGCAAGCAACCGGACTGTCCTCCGAGTCCGGATCCCTGTTCCGCAGAGAAATCAAGATCATCTGTCTCTACCCGACGGTCGAGGCAGGGAAACTCGCCCGCCAATGGGTCGAATCGGCTCTCGGCAACGCCTCGGCAGAGATCTTACCAAGGATCGAGTTCTTCAACTACACGGTCCTCGGACTTGATGCCATCCGCTGGGATCATGCCATCGGAAGCCACGAACCGGACATCATCCTGATGCTGGGGGACGGCAATCACACGCTCGGAGGAGGGTTGAGAAACTCCCTCAGGGAATTGTTTGCTCACAGCGGCAACGGACGCAAACCGCTTGTCGTCTTCCGCGATCTGGAACCGGAACCGACCCTGAACACGCGCGTCCTCCTTGATTACGTTTCCGCCCTCTCCCAGCGCAACCACTGCGAGTTGAATGCCATCAACGGCAACGGCACGCCGATCAGCTGTTTTCGCCATCCCCGTCTCCTACTTACCGCCCGTCGTCGCCTCGAATAACAAGAAATCCCATATCACGCCCATGAACACCACCACGCCATCCCGAATCCTGATCACCGGAGGAGCCGGATTCATCGGGTCGCATCTGGTCTCCATGCACTTGGAGCGTGGTGATCATGTCACGGTTGTCGATGATCTGAGCACCGGCGACAGGGAGCTTCTCCATGACGGCGATCCGAATCGATTCCGCTTTGCGGAGGCTGACATCCTCGAATGGCCCGATCTGGAGAAGGAAGCGGGTCAAGCCGACAGGATCTATCATCTGGCGGCGGTGGTCGGCATGTTCCGGGTTCTTCGGGAACCGATCGCTGTGACTCGGGTGAACGTGATGGGGACCGAGCGTGTCCTTGAGGCCGCCACACGCTCGGGACATCTCCCCGAGATCGTGATCGCCTCCAGTTCCTCGGTTTACAGCCATGCCCATACGGAGATACTCACCGAGGAAACCGAGTTGGTGTACTCCCCTGAGAAAGGAGGGCTCACCGGATACGCCCTGAGCAAACTCACCAACGAGATCCAGGCCTCGGCCTACCGGAGTGAGTACGGACTCCCGGTCACCATCCCCCGTTTCTTCAATGCGATCGGCCCAGGCCAATCCGGAACCTACGGGTTCGTCCTACCGCGCTTCATCTCCAGAGCCCTCGCGGGAAAACCCCTCGTTGTCTATGGCGACGGCAGCCAGACCCGGTCCTTCTGTGATGTCCGCGACACGGTTCGTGCCATCGACCTCCTTGCCTCCAATTCCGATGGATGGGGAATCCCGGTGAATATCGGCACCCCCCGGGAAATCTCGATCCTCGATCTGGCAAAGCTTGTGATCGAACGTACGGGCAGCTCCTCCGTCATCAAGTTCCAGAGCTTTGAGCAGGGATATGGAGGGAAGTTCTGGCAGGTACCGCAGCGCAAGCCCTCCCTGGAGCGCCTCCAGAACCTAACGGGCTTCCAACACGCATGGAGCCTCGAGCAAAGCATCGACGACCTGATTGCCAGGAACAGGAAGAGCAAACCGGGCAGTGAACGACTCCAATAACCATGAACAAGACACCTCTTCTCATTCTCACCGCTGCAATATCTCTTCTCTCGTTGCGTGCAGAGGGAAATCCGGGTTTTGCGGCACCCATCGGCACGGCAGAAGTGGATCCCGCTCCCCTCTCCCGTCTTCCAATCCCGCTCGAGTTGATCCCGCCGGATACAACTGAAAGCACTGAGAACGACCTCTCGTCTACCAATGCACTGACTGATCAGACCAAAACACTCACCCAAAGGGACAAGGGGGAACTCTCGCTGGAACGTCAGGAAATCCTTTCGGCAAGGGAAGAACTGAGATCCGCCTTCCGCGAGAATCCCGGCGACGCTCCCCTGCGTGCGCGCTATGCGTGGTTTTTGTACTCCAACGGATTCCACGATCGGGAGTGCCTCTCCCTGTTGGAAGAGAGTCTGCGAAACGGTTCAACTGCTGATCCTGCGGGGGTCTTCAATGCCATCGTCGAGGTCCGTGCCGAACTCCGCATGCCAGCAAGCCCACTCCGCAACCCCGAGCCTGTTCCATCCCGGAAAAAGGCGATTGCAAAACACTCATCATCCGCGATGGGCGTGAAGAAACATTCCGACGGCAAGACCGTCGCGGAACCCATCGCTGAAGAGCGTTTCAAGCGCTGGATCGTCACTCCCTACTACTCCTACAGCGCCTTCAATCATGGCCGTCAGGCGTGGCAGGAGGAATATGCCCAGATTCTCTACCGGGTGAACAAACGCCTGATCCTGGGAGGCGAGGTTGACGTGATGGAGCGTCCACCCTCGGGAACCAATATCTACTACAGCGCCCTCTTCTCCTGGTACCTGCTCAAGACCCTCGAACTTCACGGTAAGATCTCCATCTGTCCCGCCCCGACCTTTGCCGCGACCCAGATCTACTCCGGGGGCGCTGCGTGGCAGGCCCTTCCACGACTCGGCGTCCTTCTGGACTACCAGCACTACAACTTCCTCTGGGGGCCGATCGATCAGGTCAATCCCGGGCTTGTCTGGTCCTTTAATGACAAGAGCTGGCTGACCGTCCGCTACGTGCGCGGCTGGGCCTTTTACAACCTCGAGTACAACTACTACTCCGCCGCTCTGAACTTCGGCCTCCCGGGCAATAGACGCCTCTCCATGGCCTTTGCCTACGGTACGGATCCTGATGCCCAGATTGGTGCTGACGGCACGACCAATACGAACCTGAGTCCTGCCTATACCTATTCGCTGTTTTTAACACAACCCCTCACCCGCGACCTGAATCTCTTTGCGGGCATCCAGTACTGCTACCGACTCACCCAATACGGTGGCGGCGAACTCTACGAACAGATCACCCCGACACTTGGCTGTTCACTCCAATTCTAATCCCATGCACCTCCTCGAACTCGTTCAGATCACCGCGATCACCTTCAGCGTCTTGAGCATCTTCCTCCTGGCGGGAGTCGTGATCATTCGCGCCGACTACTCGCGCCGGATTGCCGAGCAGACGGAATTTCGTAAATCCGCTCTTCCTCACCTCTGTGCCTACCTTGGGGGACAGGAAGGGCGCGAAGCCGTGCTCGGCATTTTCGGCCGGAGGCGCTTCCCGGCACTCGACTTGCTGATGGAGCAATCCGAGCAGATGGATCCCGAGGCCCGGAAAAAACTTGCCCCACTCTACACAGGACTCTCCTACACGCAGGGAATCCTCCGTGATCTGGAGAGTCGGCACTGGCCGCAACGCCTCAGGGCTGCCGAGAGGCTCGGCTACCTCGGGGAGGAATCCACCATCCCCCCGCTGATGAGGGCTCTGGATGACGATATCCTTGATGTAAGGCTAGCCGCTGCACTCTCTCTGGCACGCCTAGGATGCGGCGGCGCCGTGATCCCGATCATTCGCTCACTCGACCTGCCAGGCGAAATCTCCCAGAGACGCATCGCGGAGATCCTTGCCGTTCTGGGAGATCAGGCTGAGGAACCCCTTCTCAAGATCCTCAAGGACCGCAGTCTCGGTCCCGGAGCACTATCGATCGCGATCAGAGCCTCAGCACTGCTGAACCTGCGCAAGGCGGCTCCCACGATAGAAACCCTGCTCGATCACACAGACGAGAACGTCCGGATCAATGCAGTCCGAGCCCTCGGATCGCTGGGAGAACCCTCCTGTATTCCCAAACTCACCGCCCTAGGGGAGGATTCCTCATGGGGTGTCCGCAGCACTGTCATGGATGCCCTTGGGAGGCTGAATGACCATTCCTCGATTCCGCTCCTGACCGAGTCACTGGGAGATCCCGAATGGTGGGTGCGCTATCGAGCAGGCGTCTCGCTTCACAGGCTTGGCAGTGAGGGTATCGACGCCCTGAGAAAGGCTTCCACCGCTCATGTCGACGCTTATGGCCGCGACATGAGCCGTCAGATTCTTCAGCAGAACGGTAACCTGAATACCCCGGAGGCACTCTCATGAACACAATCCGCATCCTGATTTGGCTGATCCTCGCCTACTATCTGCTCCTGCACTTCGTCTATCTGGTGCTCATGGCCCTGGGCGCCCTGCAGACGAGACGCTATCGCAAGGGAATCAGCTTCACGGAGTTCCAGCGCATTGGGGAATCGAACCTGACCATGCCGGTCTCGCTGATCATCCCCTGCTACAACGAGGCGCCGATCATCGGCACCACCATTCGTAACCTTCTCCGACTCCACTATCCGCAGTTCGAGATCATCGTTGTCAGCGATGGATCCACCGACGGAACCATAGGAGTCCTGTCCGAGAGCTTTGGTCTGCGCAGGGTCGAGCGGTCGGGCAGAAGAATTCTCCCCTCATCTGAGATTATCGCGGTCCATGAGTCGGAAAAATTCCCGAACCTCGTTGTCGTGGAAAAAACCAACGGACGCAGGGCCGACGCGATCAATGCCGGGGTAGCCCTCGCCCGCTACCCCCTTCTTTGTGTGATCGACGCGGACTGCCTGCTTGAGCCCGAGACGCTGATCCGACTTGCCCGCCCCTTCCTCAGAGATAGCCGGACGGCCGCCGTGGCGGGGGTCGTGCGACCCTCCAACGGGCTCGTGCTTGAGAAGGGCGAGATTACCGATCGACGCATTCCCCGCACGATCCTCGGGATCAATCAGGAGATTGAGTATGCACGCTCCTTCCAGTGGGCCCGCATCGGACTCTCTCGGCTTCGCAGCATGCTCTGCATCTCGGGAGCCCTGATCCTGATTCGCAAGAGCCTCTTCCTCGAAGTTGGAGGCCCCTGGCCCGATGCCATCACCGATGACATCGAGTTCACGATGCGACTCAACCGCAAGATCCATGACCACCGCAACCGCCGCAACGAGCGCCTGGTCTTCGCCCCAGATGCCGTGTGCTACACGGAAGTGCCGGAAACCGCGCGGCTTTACGCCTCCCAGCGCAATCGCTGGCAGCGCGGCACCCTCCAGGCAATCTGGAGGAACCGAGGCATGATTCTCAATCCCCGCTATGGCCTGACCGGCCTTTTCGGAATGCCCTTCTTCCTGATCTTCGAGGGATTGGCGGCGATCGTCGAACTCTCAGCCTGGATTCTGATGGTCGTCTCCCTGGTTCTCGGGATTGCCTCGGGAGCGGAGATCCTCTGGATGATCTTCCTGGCCTACATCCTGGGTGTCTTTCTCTCCCTATGTGCTGTCCTGATGACGGAGACAAGCCTGCTGAGGAGCGCCACGTGGGGTGATTTCTGGCGCATGATTGTCGCCCTCCTGATCGACAACCTCGGCATCCATCAGTTTCACCTCATCTGCCGGGTCATTGGCACCATCCAATATCTCTTCGGAAGAAGGGACCTTGGAATGGCCATGACTCGCAAAGAATACACCCCACTCACTGCATGAGCACACAAACCACCACTGCATTCCACTACGACGTCGCTGTCCTCGGCCTAGGCTATGTCGGCATTCCCCTGGCCGTCGGATTTGCCGAAGGAGGGTGCCGCACCCTCGGCTTTGATGTGGATACCGAGAGAGTCGCCTCTCTCCGGTCGGGAATCTCCCCCCTGACCACGGTCCCCTCCGAGAGAATCACCCCACTGGCTGCCCAGGGCCTTCTTTCCTTCACCACAGAGAAGGATGAACTCTCCCGGAGCGCTGCGATCATTATCTGCGTCCCGACTCCGCTCCGGACGCATCTCGATCCGGACATCGGCTTCATCCTCGATGCAGGGCGCGAAATAGCCCCCTACCTTCGACCCGGGATGCTCGTCTCACTGGAGTCGAGCACCTATCCCGGCACCACGCGGCAGGATCTGTGCAAAGTCCTCGAGGAGGGATCCGGACTCAAAGCCGGGATCGACTTCTGCCTCGCCTTCTCTCCGGAGCGGGAGGATCCCGGTAATCCCAAGAGCCTGCTCAGCGAGATGCCCAAGGTCGTTGGCGGCCTCACCCCGGAATGCCTCGCTCGTGCCGTGGCACTCTACTCCATGGCTGTCAAAAAGGTCGTTCCGGTCAGCACCTGCGACACCGCCGAGGCTGTGAAACTGACTGAGAACATCTTCCGCTTCATTAACATCGCCCTCGTTAATGAGCTGAAGCGCATCTACACCGCCATGGGCATCGATATCTGGGAGGTGATCGATGCCGCCAAGACCAAGCCCTTTGGCTTCATGCCCTTCTATCCCGGCGTCGGCGTCGGCGGACACTGCATCCCTATTGATCCGTACTACCTCACCTGGAAGGCTCGGGAATACAACATCGACACCCGCTTTATCCAACTGGCCGGACAGATCAACCGAGGCATGCCCTACTTCGCGGTAAGTCGCCTCGTTGATGCGTTGAACACCCAGGGGAAGTCCGCCCAAGGGAGCCGTATCCTCATTCTCGGCGTCGCCTACAAGCCCGACATCCCCGATGACCGGGAGTCCCCCTCCTACGAGGTGATGGATCTCCTGCGTGATAAGGGAGCCGTGATCGACTACCATGACCCGAATATCCCGGAGATCACGGCCCATGGCGGCGGACGCGAATGGGCGGGGAAAACATCCGTCGCCCTGAATGCCGAAATGCTCGCGGAGTATGACGCGGCGATCATCTGCACCCCTCATCACGGGGTGGATTACAGCCTCCTTGCCGAGTATCTTCCTCTGGTCGTCGACGCCTGCAATATCGTACCAAAAGATGGCAAAGCCCGTGTCATCCCTGCCTAAGAAAACTTTGTTCGAAAAAATTATTCGCGCAGAGGCGCAGAGGCGCGGAGGTTCCCTATGGAATGAACGAAAATGACATCGGAACACTAGTGATTGAAACAGCGATCACCATTCATCGGGAGCTTGGCCCAGGGCTGCTCGAGACTGTTTATGAAGTCATTCTGGCCCGTGAGTTAACCAATCTTGGTTTCGAGGTAAAAAGGCAGATTCCGGTACCGATTGTTTACAAGGGAATCTCTTTTGACGAAGGATTCCGTGCCGACATCATCGTGAATCAAAAAGTTCTCATTGAACTTAAGTCCGTGGAAAGAATCTCTCCAGCACACAAGAAGCAGGTGCAGACGTATTTTAAACTTACCCGCCTAAAGCTCGGATACCTCCTCAATTTCGGGCAGGATGTTCTTAAGAGTGGCATCACCCGATGCGTGAATAGACTAGAAGAATAAACCCCTCCTGCTGCTTTTCTCAGCGCCTCTGCGCCTCTGCGGGAAAATCTTAAGCAGTCACAGGATAAGCATTCTGCTTAATCCCATTCCTTTCCCTTCGGAAGTTAACGGAGGTATCTTGGGTCCATGGACAAGATGCAACGGGTACCCGGCTCGCGTTCGGTTCCCCCGCCGCTCCACCCGCACGAAGAAGAGCGGATCGCCCGCCTCCTCGGGTACGACATCCTTGATACCGGCCCCGACATCATCTTTGACCGCCTGACCAAGATGGCCGCCACGCTCACGGGGGCGCCAATCGCACTCGTCTCACTGGTCGACCGGAAACGTCAGTGGGTGAAGTCCCGCTACGGAACCGATCTACGGGAATCTTCCCGCGAGGATTCTTTCTGCGGCCACACCATCCTCAACTCCGAGGAGATGATGATTGTCCCCGACTCACTTGAGGATCTCCGATTCCAGAGTAATCCCTTCGTGACGGGTGAACCGCACATCCGTTTCTATGCCGGAGTCCCCCTCCACAACGGCGACGGACTCCCGATCGGCAGCTTCTGCGTTATCGACCGAAAACCCCGGGAACTGACTCTGGAGCAAAAGAGGTCGTTGGAAGATCTAGCACAGATCGCCATGGATTATATCGAGGTCCATCGATCGAACCGGGATCTGACCCGACTCCTCAAACGAGAAAAAGAAGTCTACAACCGTCTCCTAAAGATATCCGCAGAGATGACCACGGAGGAACCAACCTTTGAGTCAGCACTTGGAAAGATCACCCAGTATCTGGATCCCGATCTCGGATGGCTCTCCTGCCGGATCACCAATGTATTGAACAGCGGATCCGCCATCACCCGAACCAATCCCCTTCTCCCCGCCGATCCGGAACTCGATCGTCTCTGGCAGGAAATTGATTTGCATTCCAGAGAGAGGAATCAGGCACTCACCAGGACCGAGTTCATCACCTGCGGAATGACTCGACCCGACTACACCTACCTTGTGGTTCCGATCAGCGTGAACGGGAGGCAGGCAGCCCTGATTGAGATGATTTATCCGGATTACCGCAGGATGGATGAGAGGATCAAGGAGGTGTTCGACCTGATGGCGGTGAATCTCGGCATCATTGCAGAGCGAGAACTGATCAATCTTGATCTCCAGTACCGGGCTAACCATGACGCCCTCACAGGAGTGGTTAACCGGAACTTCTTTCTAGACAGGTTAAGCAAGGCCATCGCCGAGGTCGATCAACTCCATCCCGATTCAGCCCTGCTCTTCCTAGATCTCGACGGATTCAAGGAGGTCAATGACAACTTCGGCCACCAGATCGGCGACCGTCTGCTCATTGAGGTCACCGAGCGTCTCCGGGCTATCTGCCGAGAGGACGATGTCTTGGGACGCCTTAGCGGCGATGAATTCGTTCTCCTGATCCGCAATATGCGTCTCTCAGACGACCTGGAGCCACTCCTCATGAGAATCCAGAGAAACCTCATCCAGGCTTTCATGCTCGGTGACCTGGAAATCCGCATCGGTTGCAGCATCGGCGCGGCGATTATCGACTGCCGCAACCTCGCCTCCACGGAACTCATCCGCCGCTCCGAGGAGGCGATGTATCTCGTGAAGGAGGGGGAACGGAAAGGATACTGCATCGCGGATGAAGAGGTTATCAAGGGATTCAATAATCGCCTGAGTCTCGATCACAAAATCCACGAGGCGGTTTTTGACCGGCGCCTCCTGCTCTATTTCCAACCGATCATTGATTTGACGACCGGGGAGATCTGCTCCGCCGAAGCACTCCTACGCGTGCATGAAAAAGATGGCACCATCCTCAACGCCGCAGACTTCATCCCCTCTCTCGAGCGGATCCGTCTGATGCCGGATGTCGACGAGTGGGTCTTTGCCGAGGCTCTCAGGATACTGAACCAGTATCTCGCGGTTTTTTCAGCGATTCCCCGCTTCCGTCTCTCCCTCAATGTCAGTCCCGCAATCCTCTGCACCCACGATTATGCGGCGGTTTCGCTACGCAGGATCAAGTCAGCCGGTGTTCCTCCCTCAATACTCCGGCTTGAGATCATCGAGAATCACCTCGATACGGCCAACAAGTCACTTCTTGAGAACATCAATCTTTTCCGATCCGAGGGAGTCATGATCGCCATCGATGACTTTGGTACAGGATACAGCAATCTCCAGCACCTCAGCTCCATCCCCTGCGACACCCTCAAGATCGATCGGATGTTCCTTGCCGGCCACCCGTTGGGAGATGTCAGAAACAACGAGCTTCTGGCCGCGATGATCAATCTTGGGAAAAACCTCGGCTACACGCTGATTGCCGAGGGGATCGAGAATATGGCCCAGGTCGAGCAACTCCTCTCCCTGGGTTGCACCATGGGTCAGGGGCACTTCTACGGTAAACCGATGCCGATCGACGAGTTCATCGACTACGCGAGGAAGCACACTCCCCATGAACTCCCTCTTGCATCCACCTCCGCTCGATCCACCACCCCCGAAGCATCCCTTCTATGAGCAACACATCGACTTCCGAGACCACAGGAAAAAGCCTCCCTGTCACGGATCCCACTCCGGATAAAGCGCATGTCCCTCCTCCTCTTCCCCACTTTGAAGAGGAGAGGTTGTATATCCTCCAGAGCTTCGGAATCCTCAACAAGGAACCGATCCCGATTCTGGATATCCTTTGCAGGTATGCTGCCGATTTCTGCAACGTTCCGATCGCAGGCATCTCCCTTGTTGATCGTGATCAGCTAGTCTTCAAGTCGATCACCGGCAATGTCACCCCCCCGGAGAGCGGACGGAGCACTTCGTTCTGCGCCCATGCCTTGGTGGGTCCCGAGGAGCTTTTTGTCGTTCCGGATACAACACTAGACCCCCGGTTTCTCGCCAACGAAGAGGTGACAGGAAAAGCCTCCATCCATTTCTATGCAGGCGCACGGCTGATAACCTCGACTGGTCACGCACTTGGATGCTTCTTTCTGATGGACACCAAGCCGCGAACCCTCAGCGGTGAAGAGGCTGCGTTCCTTGCAGGGATGGCACGGGAGGCCATGAACTACCTGGAAGGGGAAAAGTCGAAGAAAGATCTCGCCCGGTTGCTTCATCTCGAGAAGGAGGTCTACAACAAGCTCCTCATTGCCACGGCTAACCTTGCTACCTCCGCCCCGACCTTCGACGAGGCCCTCCACAACATGATCACCAATCTCGATCCGAAGTTGGGCTGGCTCTCGGCGCGCATCCGCAACATGCAGACCGGCGGAACCACAGGGATCTATTACAACCCCACACTGCCTGAGGACACGGAACTTCCCCTGATCTGGAAACGGCTCGACACGGAGCCGAGTCGTCCCCGCTCGGACATTCCCCATACCGACTTTATCAATTCCGCCCCGCTCCGCCCCGAATACTCCCATCTGGTCGTCCCGGTACGGGTCCGCGAACGCCTCATCGGCGTGATGGAATTCCTCTACCCCGACCATCGTAATTCCAATCCCAGGATCCGTGATGTTTTCAACCTCATCGCGGCGAACCTCTCGATCGTGGCCGAGCGAGAACTCCTCAATCTGGACCTCAAGTACAAATCGGAGCACGACACCATTTCGGGTGCTCCGAACCGCGAACTTTTTGTCCAACGACTCAACCGGATCCTCCATGAAGGGAGCACCCTGACGAACCGCAAGATCATTCTCTTCTGCTTCGACATCAACGGGTTCCAGTCGATCAATGACGACTATGGCTACGAGACCGGCGTGCAGATTCTCCGCGACCTCACCAAGAGATCCCAACACCTCTGCAAGGAAGATGACATGATCGGTCGTCTGGTGGGTGGGGAGTTTCTTCTGCTCATTCATGAAAAGGAGCCTTTCAATGATCTGGATACCACCATCGAAAGAGTCCGAACGTCCCTGAGCGGCCCCTATCGTCAGGATGATCTCCAAATTGATATCACCTTGAGCGTCGGTTGCGTGGTCCTGGGGGCCATGGAGGGGTCCTCTGATGAACTGATCCGCCGGGCCGAGGAAGCGATGCATCTCGTCAAGGATGGAACCTACCGGGATGTCTGCATCGCCGATGAGGCGGTGACCAGGGAATCCCTCGAGAGGAAGTCAATGAACCGTAAGGTAAAGGACGCCGTGAGGAACAACCAGCTCACCCTCTTCTACCAACCGATCGTCGAGATGCCTTACGGACGGATTGTCGGCGCTGAGGCCCTCCTGCGCGTAGTCAAAGAGGACGGCTCCCTCATGGAGGCCAAACAATTCATCTCCGCCATGGAGAGAATGCATCTGCTGGAGCAGGTCGACGCCTGGGTGATCTCCGAGATCCTCCTCATCCTCAAGAACAACCCGAGCATCCTGGAAAAAATCCCCGACTTCTATTTCTCACACAACGTTACCCCGGGTGTCATCGGCAGACCGGATTTCCATGAGCACTTCATCTCTCAGATCATTCACTCCGGAGTAAATCCCAACTCCATACAGATTGAGATTACCGAAAGGGCCCTGATCCCAGACAATCTGTATATCCTCAAGAATATCGAGATGCTCCGAACCCATGGAATCGGCGTCGCACTGGATGACTTTGGCACGGGGTACAGTAACCTGCAGATCGTCGCGAGATACCCGATCCAGACCATCAAGATCGACAGATCGTTCCTAGCGGGAATCATTCCCGGAAACAGTCAGGTTAATGCTCTCCTGCACTCCATCACCGACATCGCCCGGAACTTGGGATGCTCCATGATCGCGGAGGGGATCGAACATCTCGCTCAAGCCGAGCATCTCCTCTCCCTTGGTTGCACCTACGGGCAGGGATATTTCTACGGGAAGCCGATGCCGCTCAAGGAACTCCAGGCCATGATCACAAGGTCTCAAATCGGGGGTGGGAAGTTTAATCCAACGGAGAACCGGCGGGAATCCTGACACCCTTGAGAGCCTTCAGCGGCATTCCCTGAGACGATGCGACATCAGCCTAAGAATCTGCGGTCCAGGATCCTGATCCTCAGTGGAGTGACCCTTGCGCTGATCCTCCTGACCTTCGTGTTCATGCTCCGCTTCTTCTGGCGGGATTTTCTGGAGAACACCCAGCGGGCGAATGCTCGCGAGGCGGTCACTGCCTCGATGCTGATCCAGGGGGCCCTTGTCGATGCCAGCAAGATTCTCGACGTGGCGAAAACCGAACTTGAGAGGTCGCTCGAACACGGATCGATCGATCCGAAAAGAAGCCATGAGATCCTTCGTGATTCTCTCGAGAACTTCAGTATCTACAACACCCAGGATGTCTTCGGTCTCCTCCTGTTTCTGGATGAGCGAGGGCAACTGCTGGCCAGAAGCGGGGAATACCCTGCCCAGCGGATCGACCTCTCCAACCGCAACTACTTCCTGGACCTGAGGGATGATCCCTCCAAAGAGTTCGCATTGGGAAGGCTCCGCAAGGCGGCCACAACCGGGAAGATCGTCTTCCATCTTTCCATGCCTGTGCACGGCCCGGGACAAACCTTCACCGGGGTCGTGGTCATCCAACTCGACGAGGCTGAACTCGCCTCCAAACTCACCGAGATGCTGGAAGTGAATCCTGCCAGGAAGATTCATCTCGTCACCACCGATGGTCACACACTCTTGCTCTATCCGAATCCGGGCCAATCCCTGGGTGACGTCGATCCGATGAATCCCATCTTGCAGACTCTCTCCCGAAAGTCTCCCTCCCCTCGAGGTTCCTTGAAGATCCGTGGGGGAACACCTGGATTCCCGAGCAGCTACTACGCATCCTTTCACCGGGATTCTCTCTTCGGATTCACGAGTTGGTCCTGTGTTCCGGAATCGGAAATCCGAAGCCTGTTCCTGAAGCGGAGCCAGCACATGATCCTCCTGTTCGGCCTTGCCACCCTAGGCATCACCGCACTCTTTATCCGTCTTTACAGGCAGGCCAGACGCCTCGAATCGGCTCTCCACCAAGCCACCACTGATCAGGCGACAGGCCTTCCTAACCGAAGGGCTCTGGAGATCCAGTCAGGCACCCTGTGGAGTGATGCCTCGCGACATGGCAGAACGATCACGGCCGTCTTTTTCGACATCGACCGGTTCAAGGATTTCAACGACACCTGGGGACATCATACTGGGGACCGGGTGATCAGGCTCCTTGCGGGACTCCTCAGGAAGTGCTCGGACAGGCCCTTGGACTTCTTCTGCCGATGGGGCGGTGAGGAGTTCCTGATCCTACTGCCGGAGACGGGTATCCAGGGTGGTGTTACCCTGGCCCGGAGGATCCGTAAGGCGCTCAACTCCGTGCACCTTGAAAATGGTGGCGGAAAACTTCCCTCCGTCACGATCAGTGTCGGGGTTGCCTCCTCGGAGTATCAACCGGCCGCCTCGGTGCAGGAACTGATCGAGCGCGCGGACCTCAGGATGCTTGAGGCGAAGTCCTCGGGACGCGACCGGATCGTCGCCGAGGGAATCGATTCTCAGGACGTGGTCGCGGGATAAGCGTTCCCACCAATGGAACGCGGGGTGTGATGGGCCGATACTTCACACATGAAGACGGCAGTCAGTGTGCCAACAACCGAGGGCTTCACCCGGACCGTGCAGATCCGCAGCGGAAACAACTGCATGATCGCGGATTGGGTGATGCCACCGGATGCCACGGGAGTCGTCCTCTTTGCCCACGGCAGCGGGAGTGGACGCCACAGCACCAGAAACCGGGCGGTTGCCCTCTATCTGCAGAGCCGTGGGATGGGAACATTGCTTCTGGATCTGCTGACTGCGGATGAGGAGCGCGTCGACATGGAGACGGCTCAGTATCGATTCGACATCCCTCTACTGACGTGTCGTCTCGTGGAGGCCACGCGCTGGATCCAATCGCGCCAGGAGTCTTTCGATCTTCCTCTGGGTTACTTCGGGGCGAGCACAGGCGCTGCAGCTGCCTTGGCTGCAGCGGCGGAACTACCGGGGGAAATCGCTTCCGTTGTTTCCCGAGGGGGACGTCCGGATCTGGCCGGTGATGCCCTGCCCCATGTCACGGCCCCCACCCTGCTGCTGGTTGGGGGAGAGGATGAGGTCGTGATCGATCTGAACCGCAGGGCGATGCATTCGCTGCGGTGCCGCAACCAGTTGAAGATCATTCCGGGAGCGACCCACCTCTTTAAAGAACCAGGCAAGCTCGAACAAGTGGCGCTCAAGGCGGCCGACTGGTTTCTGGCCCACGGGATGGAAGGACTCCACCACACCAAGGAAGGATCGCGATCATGAGACGTTTTCACAACCGACGGGAGGCCGGTGAACTTCTGGCCCTGGAACTCGCCCACTTGGCAGGAAAGCCTGACTGCGTGATCCTCGCCCTGCCAAGGGGAGGTGTGCCGGTGGGGTATGAACTTTCCTGCATTCTACACGTCCCGATCGATGTCCTGATCGTCCGGAAGCTGGGAGTTCCCGGACATGAGGAACTGGCCATGGGAGCAATCGCCACGGGAGGCGTGAAGATCCTGAACGGAAGCGTTGTCTCGGCATTTGGAATCGATCGGGAGGTGATCGCAACGGTCGAGAAACGGGAGTTGGAAGAACTGGGGCGCCGTGAAAAAATTTACAGGGGCGATCGCCCGCCGCTCTCGGTCACGGGAAAGAGCGTGATCCTCGTCGATGACGGCATCGCCACCGGATCCACAGTGCTGGCTGCGATCGAGGCTGTGCGTCGACGGGGTGCGGACATGATCGTTGTCGCCTCCCCCGTGGCCCCACCCTCCGTGGCATCGATGCTGCGTCGCCATGCAGACGAGGTGCACTGTGTGATCTCGCCGGAAGATTTCGGAGGAGTTGGACAGTGGTATGACGATTTTTCGCAGACGGAGGATGAGGAAGTCCGTCGCCTTCTGGAAGCAGCCAACCCCACCGGCAAGAGCATTGGTTCGGGAGATCCGGAACCTCTTTTCCTGCGCCCCGTGTCAAGCATCTCTCGCTACTCACGCTATGAATCCTGAAACCGACCTCCTTCAACACGCGCTGAAACCACTCAAAGGATCCCCCTCCGACTTCGATGAGATCATCACCCTCAGCCACGACAAACGGATCGTTCTTCTTGGGGAGGCCTCCCACGGGACGCACGAGTTCTACAGGGTGCGCGCCGAGATCACCAAGCGTCTGATCCGGGAGGAGGGCTTCCATGCCGTGGCAGTCGAAGCCGACTGGCCCGACGCCCACCGCGTGAACGAGTTTGTCCAGGGACGGGGAAGCGACGCCGAGGCTGTTGAGGCGCTCGGAGGATTCCGGCGATTCCCCCAGTGGATGTGGCGTAACACCGACGTGCTCGACTTCCTGGGATGGCTCCGGAACCGTAACGACTCCCTGAGACGCGGTCCTGACGGCACCCCGGATGGAGGGGTGATCGCCGGGTTCTACGGACTCGATCTCTACAGTCTTAACTCCTCGCGCGAGGCCGTCCTGCGTTATGTCCGTGATCATGATCCCTCTTTGGCTGCAAAAATCGGGGAGCGCTACGACTGCTTCGAGCGCTACGGCGGCGACACCCAGCGCTACGGCCTGCTGGCCGGATCGGGCATTGCCGAGGATTGCGAGAAGGAGGTGGTCTCCGTCCTGACCGAACTGCACCGCGGCAGGCCGGCCTTTCTGGGGAGGGACGGCAATCAGGCCGAGGATGCCTTCTTCGATGCAGAGCAGAACGCGCGCGTCGTGAAGGATGCGGAGGAATACTACCGGACAATGTTCCGGAGCGACGTCTCCTCATGGAATCTCCGCGATCACCACATGATGAGGTCGCTTCTGCAACTCATCACCCATCTTGAAAAGCGCAACGGCGTCAGCGCCCGCGTTGTTGTCTGGGCTCACAATTCCCATCTTGGAAATGCCAGAGCCACCTCCATGGGAGCCCGAGGGGAACTCAATATCGGGCAACTCGTGCGGGATCATTTCGGCAAGGAAGCCCTCTCCGTGGGATTCACGACCTACCACGGAACGGTCACGGCCGCCTCGGACTGGGATGGCCCTGCGGAGCGGAAGCGGGTCCGCCACGGAATGGAGGGAAGTTATGAGGAACTCTTTCACGAAACGGGCATCCCCTCCTTCTGGCTCGACTGCCACCGTGAACAGGAAGTGTGCGCCATGCTACGCCATCCGCGCCTCGAGCGGGCAATCGGCGTGATTTACCGGCCGGACTCGGAACGACAGAGCCACTACTTCATGGCCTCACTGCCTGACCAGTTTGACGGGATCCTTCACTACGACAGGACCCGTGCCGTGGAACCGTTGGAGCGGACAATCGAATGGGAGGCCGGAGAGGTCGCCGAGACCTACCCCAGCGGAATCTGATCCGGATGGTTCGATTTTTCCCCACTACCCCAGAAAGAGTTTAGTGAAGTCGGTGGTTTATCCTTAGATCCTCTCCCTCAACTTTTCCGCACTGAGTTCACCTTCCCAGCGGCTGATAGCAACGGTTGCGACGGCGTTGCCAATGAAATTGGTGACGGCACGGCCGACGCTCATGAAGTGGTCGATGCCGACGATGAGTCCGAGGGAGGCGATAGGAATCGACGGGATTGCTTCGAGGGTGGCCGCCAGCACAATGAAACCCGATCCCGCCACACCGGTTGCTCCCTGCGAGGTGATGATTGCCACGATCAGAAGGCCAAGTTGCTGGGAGAGATCCATGGGCGTTCCTGTGGCCTGGGCAAGGAACACGACGGCCATCGTCATATAGATGTTGGTTCCATCAAGGTTGAAGCTGTACCCCGTCGGGATAACCAGCCCCACTGTGGATTCACGGCAGCCGAGCCGCTCCAGTTTCTCCATCACTCCGGGCATAGCGGTTTCCGAGGAGCTCGTACCAAGCACCAGAAGGAGTTCCTCCCGGAGGTAGTAGAGTAAAGCCCAGATTCCCGCTCCGCAGAACCTTAGGATACCGCCCAACACCAGCATCACAAACAGGATAGCCGTTCCATAGAAGCAAAGGATCAGCTTCAAAAGTCCGAACAGGGCTCCCGTCCCGTGGCTAGCCGCCATGAAGGCCATCGCGCCAAAGACTCCAAAGGGTGCAAAACGGACAATCAAACCAAGCATCGCGAAGAGAAGAGCGGAGATCCCCCTGATCACGTGCAGGATCTGCCGTCCGCCGTGGGGCAAGCGAGGTATGGCGAGTGCCGCAATCAGTGAAACAACAAGGATCTGGAGAAGGTTCGGGGAGATAAAGGCCCCGACAAGCGAGTCGGGAATAGACTCGCGAAGCATCCCGAGCAAGTTAGCCGGATGGAAGGGAGGCGATACACTCTGGGCAATGGGCTCCGCATGGCCGTGAAACCCCGCACCTGGCTTGACAAGGTTGACCATCACGAGGCCGAGGAGGAGTGCGATGTTGGAAACGCTCTCGAAATAGAAGGCAGTCTTGAGCCCAAGTCGTCCCAACTTCCGCAGATCACCCATGGAAGCCATGCCGTGCACCAGGGTACAGAAAATGATCGGGGCGATCATCATCCGCACCATCGCAATGAAGGTGTCACCCAGAGGCTTCAGGGAGCCCCCAAAGCGGGGGAAGAGCAGGCCGGTTGAGATCCCCAAAACCATTCCTGCAACGACTTGCACATACAGCCTCCCATACCACGGGGTGCAGGGCGAAGCGGGGGAAGGCTTCATGCTGTCATTAGCATACAGCCGAATTCATTCTAGGGCAGGCCTTTTTGATCCCTCGCTCCAAGGACCCGCTGATGAAATCCAAACATGAACACTGAATGGCAGTCGCTGAGGTTTGAAGACGCGAGAACATGCTTGCAGTCATGACACTTTTGACTGGTGGGTAAGAAAGCTAGGGAGAGCCACCTCGGAACCCTTTTAACACTTTAACTCTTCGACTTTTCCACTGCCGGTTTGATCGGATCGAGTCGTGAGATCCAGGCGAGAAGAAGCCCCCTCTGGGCGGAGCTGTTGAATCGGATCAGACCCTGGCGCAACAGGGCGGCACCTTTGTCCGCACTTCCTTCCTTTTCCAAGCATCGGGACGTTTCCAGGAGCAGGCGGAACTGGACAACTTGTTGTTTTGAAAGTTCCGAGGCCCTGCGGAACGAGGCTTCGGCATCCGTCAGCTTTCCCTCGTCCATCTGGGCATTACCAAGAGCTTCCAGATAGAGGCTTTGTCCACCCTGCTCCGCCCTCGCCTTCAGGTCGTCCGCCGCATCGAGGACATTCCCACCGTGGGCCAGCACGATGCGCCGGTAGTCGGTCCAAACACTCTTGCTGGGCGAGGTGCTATCCTCCGAGACAAAGCAGGCGTAGGGCCGGTAGAGGGGATCCCCGACAAGGATGCTCATCCAGGAAAGAACCGGCTGGGCTGCGTAGTAGCTCTCGGCAAGGTTGGCGCCGGAGAGAAGCGTCGACGCCATGGTGCCGAAGTCGGTTGTGAAGGCCAGAAAGGGCTCGTAGACATTCCCGACGGAGGCCGAGGCTCCGTGCAGAATCAGGGGACCCGCCCATCCCTTGTTCGGTTCATGCAGTGTCGTGGCACTGAAGGAGTGGAGATGAGCGGCCACGGCACCCGGGACAAACCGGAAGAAAGGATCGGCAAACGGTCCGTCGATGCTTTCGGCATACCAGCCGTAGTAGGCGGCGGCATCGGTGATAGGGAAGCCCGTCTGGTAAGTGTCCGGCAAGTCATCGGTGATGACCGGAATTCCATAACGCCGCATCGCCGCTCCGGCTGACTTGATCCATCGATCCCCTTGCACATATCCGGCGTCGGAGATCGAGCGCAGGTCGATGTAACCCCAGCCCCAAAGGCCCTCCTTCTCGGCCTGGATGCCGTTGAGGACCATGGTTTTCACGGCATCGACCGTAGGAGCGTCGAGTCTTCCCACAAAAAGCAGCGAGGGGGGCGGCTGGGGATTGAAAACGGAGCGGGCCGCATTGTTGCAGACGGGGTTGTTCAGGACACCAGAGATCTGCGGGGTGAAGAGGCCCAGCACGGAGAGTTCGGAATCGACCGAGGCGGCGTTGCAACTTCCCACCGGCGCCGGCTGGATCTTCGCATCGCCGGGATAGTCGCCGCATTCCTTGATCTTGAGCGGAATCCCCCGGATCAGGGCCACATAGCGGACCGAGGAGGCCACGATGATGGGACGATTCATCATGTCCCGGGTAACGCTCCAGTATCCCTTGGAAACAAAAAGATCCCTGAGCGGCCCCGCCAGCGTTAAGTCGTAATCAGAACGGGTGATCTCCTCGTTGGTGGAAGTCAGCAGGGGAATCTGGTGGGATGGGTCGATTCCCCTCGCCTTGCAATAAAAGTCCGCGAGCCCCTTCCCGTCGGGGCTGTTCACGTTGTAGACCACCACGGTGGAGGCGCATTCCTCGGGAGTAGCCGCATGAAGCGCCACAGAGGCAAGGGCGCCGATCAGCAGGAAGGGAAGTCGTTTCATCGGGAAGCTCCTGCAGTCACATGGAGGCCGTCATGGGCCACATGGCGGGAGGTGGGCAGTGCCGCCTCCAAGGCCGCATGGGAAACATCGTGACAGAGATGGGTGAAGTAGGAAACACCCGGAGCGATCACCTCAGCCGCCTCCAGGGCCTGATCGATCGTCATGTGGGTGGGATGCGGCCGTTCCCTCAGTGCGTCCAGAACGAGGACCTCGACTCCACGGGCCGCCTCGACGGCCTCCGGAGGCACCTCGGCGCAGTCGGTGAAATAGGCCAGCAGTTTGCGGCCCCCGCGGAGGAAGACATAGCCGGTCGTGGTGAATTTCCCATGGGGAAGGTCGACCGGGATGATCTCGGTCTCTCCAAGGCGGAACGGGCCGTTGATCACCTCGGGGGCGAGGCGCAGGTAATTCTTCCAGGGCTGCGGCTCGTCAAAGGCGTAGCGGAAGGTATTCCGGAGGCCCTCCATCGTGGCAACCGAGGCAAAGACGGGCATCTTCAGATCCTGGATCTCACAGAAGCGCCTCACGTCATCGAACCCCATGATGTGATCCGTATGGGGATGGGTGAACAGGGCCGCATCCAGACGGGAGACCCCTTCCCTAAGGCACTGGACACGGAAATCGGGGGAGGTATCGATGACGAAGTGGAGATCGGGGGCCTTCACCAGAAGGGAGGTCCGGGTCCGGTGATCGCGTGGGTCGGTCGACCTGCAGACCGGGCAATCGCACCCGATGACCGGGATGCCGTGGGAGGTCCCGGTTCCGAGAAAGGTGAGATCGAGCGACGGCATGGCTTTTCCGAGAGGACCAAGGCTGTCATACTCCGCACCATGCCGGCAATGCTCCGATCCCTGCGCATTCGCAATCTAGCCCTCGTCGAGGTGCTGGAATGGGAACTTTCGCCCGGATTCACCGCCGTGACGGGCGAGACCGGCGCCGGGAAATCGGTGATCTTGGGAGCGCTGAAGTTCCTGCTCGGGGAACGAGCTGACCGCGGCGTCGTCCGTGCCGGTGCCGCAACTGCCGGGATCGAGGCGGTCTTCACACTGGATGACACCGCTTCGATCGACGCCCTGCTGGAGGAATCGGGAGTGGATCCCTGCCAGGACGGGGAACTGATCCTTAAAAGAACGATTGCGGCCGAGGGGAACGGACGGCAATTCGTGAATGGCAGTGCCTGCAATCTCTCCGTCCTGAAGGATCTCGGCACGCACCTTGTCGATCTTCACGGCCCGCACGATCACCAATCGCTTTTCTCCAGACCGGAGCAGACCCTCCTTCTTGACCGCTTCTCAGAGGCCCTATCCGAGCGAGAGGAGTACCTCTCGCGCCGCACTGAGGTCGCCAAGGCACACCGGGAGTTGGAGGAACTGCTCTCCACGAGTGGCGGTGAGGAGCGGGAGAACAGACTCCGCGAGGAAGTCGCGGAAATCCAATCCGCCAATCTGAGCGAAGGTGAGGAAGAGACCCTGCAATCCCGATACCGGGCCGCAAGCGATGGTTGTCGCTTGATCGAACTCGCAGCCGCCGGGGTGGCACGACTCGAGGATGAGGAGCATGGGGTTCAGACGGGCATCGCCGAGACGGCAAGATTGCTCAAGGACCTCGGCCGACTCGATGAGCGGGCCCAACCCTATCTCGATCGTCTGGAGAAGATCTCCGCCGATCTCGATGCCCTGATCTCGGACCTTCGCGATCACGCCGAAGCGATCGAACTCGACGCCTCCGAACTCCGGAATCTCGAGGAACGCGTCAACCTCCTGGCCACCCTGAGGAGAAAATACGGCCCCTCCCTCTCCGAGGTCATCTCCAGAGGCGAACGCTCCGCGCTTGAACTCCAGCGGCTTTCCAGTCTCTCGGAGGAGACGGAGAAGGCCCGGGCAAAGGTCGAGAAGGCCAAGGAACTCCTCGGGACAGCGGCTGCCGCTCTCGGAGCAAAAAGGAGAAAAGGAGTCAAAAAACTCTCCTCGCAGGTAGCAGGGGAACTTTCTGATCTCGGATTCCGTCAGGCAGGGTTTGAAATCTCGCTGGAAGAACTGCCTGAACCGGGACCCGATGGGGCAGAGATCGCCGAGTTTCTTTTCTCCCCCAACCCCGGCGAACCTTCTCGCCCCCTGCGCTCCATCGCCTCAAGCGGAGAAATTTCCCGCGTCATGCTGGCGCTCAAGACGGCACTGGCGGGCCAGGACAAGATCCCGCTGCTGGTTTTCGACGAGATCGACGCGAATGTCGGCGGTGAGATCGCGACTCGAGTGGCGGTGAAGATGGCCGAACTCGGCAGGGGTCATCAGGTCCTGTGCATCACCCATCTGCCGCAGGTGGCCGCCTCTGCATCGGCCCAGTTCCTTGTCAGCAAGGAGATCAGGAATTCGCGCACTGAGACCACGCTCCTCCCTGTCGAGGGTGAGGCCCGTGTTGCCGAGATCGCCCGGATGCTCGGCGGGGCAACCGACTCGGCCCTTGCGCATGCCAAGACCCTCCTCTTGGGAGGTACACCGGCCAAGACGCCCAAGCGCCCGCAGTCCTGACCACAGATGGCGATCTATTTCCTTAAGGGAGATCAGCAGCTGGGAGATCAGCATCTCCCTGAAAAAAAATCCGTCGCCGTCTCGGAAGAGAAACCATGGCAAGTCGCGCGGGCTTGCGTCCTGATCGCGGGAATGCTCGCCATCGTGCTGGCTACCACGATCGAGGCCACGGGGTTCTTGCGACCTTGGGAAAGCCACCTTCCCAATCTGATTGGGATCCCCTCCCCAGTTCAGGACCAGACTGTGTTTCTCTCCCTAGGTAACGGCACAGAGGAAGGATCCGATTCCATGGATGTGGCTCTGGTCCTCCGCGGACTTTCCATGCTGCATCCCGCCCTGATTCTGCTCGCCACGGAGCATCCGGCATCTGGTGAGACGGCCCAGCTGCTCCAAGGAGTGAAGGACCAACTCCGTGAAAAAGGAATCCCTCTCAGCGAGGCCTTTTCACCTTCATCGGAAAGACTCTGGCATCCGGTTCCGGTCTGCCGCTATCTCCTTCCAGGCTCCGCCGACCGGAAAGAATCGCTCCCATCCGTTGTCGGATCCGCGCCTGCGGAGGGAATATCCCGTGTTCTTGCTTCCACCTCCCAGGATCCCGAAATCCTTCCCCTGCTCTCAGCCACCGCCTCGGGGGAAATCGCCGGATCGCTCTGGTGGGAAGGACTATTGAAAGGGCAGCCGAATGCCCCGGTCTGGCTGCTGGGAGATCATCTGCTGCTACTCCCTAACCATGCGGCCCTGCCATTTGTCCGGGGCGGTGTCCTTGTTCCGCACGACCTTGCCATTCCACGATCCGTCACGAGTGATGATTTTCTCCTCAAGATGGAGGAACGGGAACGGGGGAGTCTGAGTCCCGATTTCGATTCCCTCTGGGATCGTACGATCGTGGTGGTCGGCCCACCCTCTCTGCTACCGATGACCTCAGCGCTGGCCTCGCTGCGCGAGATGACGCCACTCGGATCCCTAACTCTGGCTACTCAGACAGGCATCATGATGCTCTTGGCCATCATCGTTCTTGCCGTCTTTTCCCTGCGGCGACGTGAATCATTACTCCTGACAGCAGCGCTCCTGATCGGTGGTTGCGTGGTGTGCTGGTGGTGCCTGCGGCAGGGAATTCTTCCACCCGTCATCCCTTGGTGTGTGGCGCTGGTCGTTTCAGTTACCGGCGTCCTGATCAAGCAGCGCTCGATCATCCTCTAAGGAATTGGAACCTCAGCGGTCGGCTGCCTGCTCGATCCAGGCCCAGGGAACGGCCCCGTGGGAAAGGATCCAGTCATGGAATCTGCGGAGAGACCATCCGTCACGGTCGACCAGACGTTCCTTGACCCGCTCCAACTCGAGGCGTCCCAAAAGATAACTCATCGGGACCGTCGGTTGGGAGGTGTACCAGTTCACATCCGCACGGGCACGGGCAGGTGTGAAGCCGACCCCCTCGACCAGCATCCGTGCGGCCGAGGCATGAGTAAGCTTTCCGGAATGGAGGCCACAGTCGATGACAATGCGGTGGGCACGCCAAAGTGCATCGTGGAGCTGCTGGAGGCGTGCATGGGAGCCTTTGACCCAACCTTTCTCCACGGCGAGCTTCTCACACCACATCGTCCATCCCTCGTAAAAGATGGCATGGGAGCAGAGCCGGCGGATCCGGCTGGGCAGACGATTCTGAACGGCGAACTGCAAATGATGGCCGGGGTATCCCTCATGAGCACTGGTCAACTCGAGTCCGAAATGCTGGCGCGCCTCGCGCAGGGCATCCACAGGATCCTTTTTGGTGGCCCCGAGGTCATTCACCCAGAAGATCCCTTTCTGCCGCTTCTCAAAGGGTCCCGAGGCACTGTAGGCGGCGGTCGGGAAGTGTTCCCTCATGAAGTCTGGTACCGGTGTCACCTCGAGAGATTCCCCCTCGGGAAGAGGGAAAAGTCCGCTGCGGATCACCCTATCGCGCCAGGTAAGGGAGGAGCGGCGGTAGAGTTCCAGAAGCGGCGCCTCGGGAACCCATGAGTCCCGCATCCGGGTCAGGATCACGTCGGCGCTACCCCGTCCATGCTTGGCCGCCTCGCGCGCTATCTCCTTGCGGAGCGAGGCGATCAGACGCCATCCCTCGGCCTCGATCTCGGGTAGACTCCAATCGAGTCCGGTCCTTTCACGGACCAACCACTCAAAATGTTCGCGCCCAAGCGAAAAGCCGTTGGACTTGCCGGGGCGTTTGGCCGAAATGACCTTGGCATAGCGATCAAAGGCGGCCGAGGCAGCGGAAACAAGGCGGCGTGTTTTCTCCGGGTGCGGGGAAAGAGTGCCCAGCGTCTCACCCAAACTGACGACAAACTCACCAGCGCCCTTGCAGGAATGAACGGCAAGACGGGTCCAGAGCGGGACGGGATGCCTGACAGCGGCTCCACCAGCAGCCAGAAAGCCCGTGATCGCGGCAAGGCGTGACTCGATCGCAGGCAAAGCCTTGCGAAGGTTTTTGGAATGGCGGATGACCAGTTCAAACACCGCGCCGACGGCCCCGTCACAGCACTCCTGCGGATTGGTCCGCCAGCGCTCCAGATCGCGGGACTGGAACAACTCCGTGCGCAGCAGGGAGAGGAAGCAGCGGCGATCGAGCCAGTCATCACCCTTGAGATCAGAGGCAGGAAGTTTCTCGACATCACCGAGGAGCTCCTCAAGAAAGCGATTCCGATCCAGGCGCGTCGACTCGTCGCTTCCGGAGAGTCCCGGTTCGTCTCGGTGAAAACCAACCGCACTCCCCCACTGGGGAAAATCGGAACAGGTGCGGCGGATATAGCGCTCGCCGAGGGAACGGAGACGATCAGCCGTGGTCATCGCGCGGGGACCGATCGAATCTCCAACTGCCGGGCAAGTGCGGTGGACATCGCCTCGTCGGCCAGATCACGCATCCGTTCCACCTCACCCTGCGTGGGGGGATGACCGGTTGAGGCCAACGCGCGGATCGCCTTGAGATTGGCGGAGATCGAGATGACGGCGGGGCGTTTCTTCATGGAGGGGCTGAGGCAGTCCATCCGGGCGATGAAGTAGTCCAAGAGTGCCGGACGGACGAGGGCCGCTGCCTTGGCCTCGGTGTAATGATCAGCGGTCACGTGGGAGGCCAGTTGAAAACCGCGAAGCCATCCCCCGAGACTGATCAGATCCGCCAGTTCGCCATCCTTCAGGGCGAGCATCGATTCCTCGATATCTTCCTGTGTGGCATTGAGCTCTTCGCGCAGCCCCTGCCAGTCGTTCCTCTCACTGAGTTGGAAAAGACTCCTACTGCGGGCGGTGAGGCGCTGGCCAGCGGAGAGGGTATTGGCCTCCCGGATCAGGGCCCTCCCGGTGTCGAGGACGAGCTGTTTCTGACGGGCAATGGTGGCGACGAAGCCGTTGGCAACCAAAGCCCCGAACTGGATGGCCGTCTGGAAACGGTCCGGATAGCTCTTCTTCAAATCAAAGGAACGGACCATTCCGAGAGGAGGCGGCTGGAAGAGTTCTAGATCGGTGAACACCTTGCCGACCAGAGGGGTGGTCAGTTCGTTGACCCCGAGTTCCTCCCGGAAATGCTGCTCCGCACTCTGTCCGACTGTTTCGGACTCCTGGTTGGTCGCCTCCCGGATTTCCGCCCTGAGCAAAAGAGGCGATAACAGTCCCGCAATCACGATGAGCAGGGAGAAACGTGTCACAACTCCCTTTTATCCCCGGAAGGATCTCCTGTCGATGCTCGGCGTGGTTGCCCGGAGAGGCTCTCTTGTCTAGAAGTAAGGATACATCTCATGTCCGACGAACTGACTAGTCTGATCCATGCCATCGGCACCAAGGCCAGAGAGGCCGCGCGCCTCCTTGCCGTCATCCCGTCGGCGACGAAGGACGCAGCCCTGCTGGCAATGGCCGATCGTCTTCAGGCTGATGAGGCGTCGATTCTCGCGGCCAACACCCTCGATCTGGAGGCCGGTCGCAAAAATGGTCTTTCCGATGCCATGCTCGACCGCCTCCGACTCGATGGCAAACGCCTCGCTGCCATGGCGGAGGGCATCAGGACAGCTGCTTCCCTCCCCGATCCCGTGGGCAGGACCCTGCGGGAGTGGACCAATGAAAACGGCCTCTCCTTCCGCAAAGTCAGCGTGCCGATCGGCGTGATCGGGATCATCTACGAGTCGCGTCCGAATGTGACGAGCGATGCCGCCGTTCTCTGCCTGAAGGCGGGCAACGCCGTCATCCTCCGGGGTGGGAGCGAGGCCCTTCACTCCAACAAGGCCATCGCCGCCTCCCTACAGGCGGGTGCGGCATCCGCCGGGCTCCCCGAGGCGGCTATCCAGCTCATTCCTGTGACCGACCGAGAGGCTGTCCGCATCCTCTGCGAGATGGACTCCTTCCTGGACTGCATCGTCCCGCGCGGAGGAAAGGGTCTGATCGAGACCGTCACCCGCCATGCCCGCATGCCCGTCATCAAACACTATGACGGCATCTGCTCCGTCTATGTTGATCGGGCTGCTGACCTCGCCATGGCCCGGGAGATCATTCTCAATGCCAAGTGCCAGCGCCCCGGTGTCTGCAACGCCGCCGAGACCCTGCTCCTCCACCAAGACATTGCGGCGGCCTTCCTCGCCGAGGGAGGAAAGGCCTTGCTGGATCACGGGGTGGAACTGCGATGCGATACGGAAACCCTCTCGCTGTTCCCTGCGGAACTCCGATCACACGGCCTGATCAAGGAGGCCTCGGAGGAGGATTTCCGGACGGAATTCCTGGCGCTGATTCTCGCTGTGAAGATTGTCGGATCGGTTGCCGAGGCGATTACCCACATCGAGGGGCACGGATCCCATCACAGCGACGCGATCATTACCGAGGATGCCGCTACCGCGGAAACCTTCCTGAACGGAGTCGACAGTGCGACCGTCTACTGGAACGCCTCCACGCGATTCACCGACGGCGGCGAGTTCGGCTTCGGATGCGAGATCGGCATCAGCACCGACAAGCTGCATGCACGGGGACCCATGGCCCTTGAGGAACTCACCAGCTACAAGTACCGGATCCAGGGTTCCGGACAGGTGCGTCCATGATCTCGATCAGCGCGATCTACGAGGGGAAGGTGCAGGGCGTCGGCTTCCGCGCCTCCGTGATCTCGCTTGCCAAGGGCTACGAGGTGACCGGCTGGGTGAAGAATTTGCCCGACGGGCGCGTCGAGGTCTATGCCTCGGGAGATCCCGGCGAGATCGAGGATTTCCTCCTAGGGATCCGCGAGAGCCATCTGGCGGGACATATCGATCATGTCAACGTGACACCCGTGGACCCGGAACCGTCAACACGCGGATTCCGCATCATCGACTGACATGGAGCAGATCGCCGTCCGCATCCGTGATCTCCGGAAAGTTTTTCCCGTTCCCCTGCGTCGCCGACAGGTCACGGCACTCAAGGGGATCTCCCTCGATATCCCGGCAGGCCATGTCTACGGACTCTTGGGTCCCAACGGCTCCGGCAAAAGCACCACGCTCAAGATCCTGCTCGGACTGGTCAGCCCCACCTCGGGAACCTCGGAAATCTTCGGCATCCCGAGCCATGAGGTCCGCAGCCGTGCCGATGTCGGATTCCTTCCGGAGAACCCCTACTTCTACAAGTTTCTCACAGGATCGGAGACGATCGCTTTCCATGGCCGCCTCTGCGGACTGAAGGGGAAGGCCTTGCAACACAGGATCGCGGAGCTTCTCGATCTCACGGGCCTCGGTGAGGCAGGTGATCGTCGTGTCGGCACCTACTCCAAGGGCATGCTCCAGCGCATCGGCCTGGCTCAGGCCATGGTCCACGATCCACGCCTCCTGATCCTCGACGAACCGACGGCGGGTGTGGACCCGGCCGGATCTCGTCAGATCCGCGACCTGATCCTGAGACTGAAAGAACGTGGCAAGACGGTGCTCCTCACCTCGCATCTCCTCGAGCAGGTACAGGATGTCTGCGACCGCGTCGGCATCCTCTCCAAGGGGGAGTTGGTCCGGGAGGGATCGCTCGATCTGCTCACAGGCGTCTCAGGTCAGACGGAATACATCCTCGAAAACGCCGGACCGGAACTCCGTGCTGAGATCGAACGCCTCGCCGCTTCGCACGGAGCCCGACTCGTGGAAGAACGCCCGGCCAAACTCGATCTCGAAACCGTGTTTCTCAAGGCCACGGAAGCTGCGGCGGCAAAACCGCCAGGGGTTTAGACTGAAGACAGTTAGACTATTAGGATCAGAGTCTCATTCTCTTCATCCGGCTCTTCATTCTTCTGTTCTTCAGCGTCTACCTAACAATCTATCCCGCTCTCATCCCTCAGTTCCTCTGCCTCTACCTAACAGTCTCACAGCCTTCAGCCTAATCACCTATTTCCCCCATGAACTTCTTCATCACCGGCACCGACACCGACGCGGGAAAGACTTTTGTCACGGCACTTCTGACCCGATCCCTCAGAAAAGCAGGTTTTGATACGGTCGCTATGAAACCGGTCTCCTGCGGGGAACCGGGGGACACGGATGAAATCCGTGCCGCAGCAGAGAACGAACTTTCCCCCGGGGAAGTGACACCAGTTTCCTACAAGGCTCCCCTCGCCCCGATCGAAGCCGCACGCCTTGAAGGCCGCACCTTCGATCCCGAGGAGGTCCTCACCGTTTTCCACCGGTTAAAAAACTCCCACCGCTCATTGCTCGTGGAGGGAGTCGGAGGATGGTTGGTTCCCCTGGCCCCCGGATACTCGACCGCTGACCTGGCCAAGGCGATGGACCTGCCGGTCCTGCTCGTTGTCCGTAACCGCCTTGGAGTGCTCAATCACACCCTACTGACTCTCGAATCGATCCGGAACCATGGCCTGACCTGCGGCGGCATCGTCCTCAACAACCACCCTGCCGATGATGGCGACGGGGCTCGTGACGGCAACCGCCGCCTTCTGCCCACCCTCACCGATGTCCCGATCCTCTTTGAGATCGGCTCAGGACAGACCACGCTGGAGTTGGGAGTCGCCTGAAATCAGACTGTTAGCCTGAAGACTGAGAGGCTGTTAGGAAAATGCAGCGGAGCGGATGGGAAATCCGTGAACCACGAACGGCACGAACAACACGAAAGGATGCATTAGCAATCAATCTTCAGAACTCCCCGTTCGTGCTTTAGCTTGCCCGGCCGTTGCTACGCATACGTTACGGCGTGTCTTTCGTGGTTCTTTGCGCTCTCTCCTATCCAATAAGTAAAAAGCCCGCTTCCCCTTTTTCAGGAAGACGGGTTTTGTTGAGTGATAGGATATAGGCTATGAGCAGATATTACGTGAACGAGATGCCCTCGATACTATCGATGAAGAGTTCCACCAAGTCGCTTGTCTCAAGGAGTTGAGCGATCTTGGGCCATCGTTCAGAGAAGACTAGTTCGAGTTCCCTCCGACGCATATTTCCTAATCGGATCCAAATGACTTTTGGTGGTGGACCAATCAACGACATGCGATCAAAAAAATCAGCATCCTTGGTCACCAAGACAGATTCTTGCGCAATGGCTTCATCCCAAAGCTCAAGATCTGTCAGTCGTTTACCAAGCTCCGTTGCATGGACTGTCCTGAGCCCCAATTTCCGGCCCAGCGCGATCGGTAGATTTTCGTCAATGAGAAGCTTCAAGCCGCTGCGAGTGCTACGGAGTGCGTGGCACTGAGACGACGGGCAAATTCCAGACAGGCCAGCACATCGTCACGTGTCAGGTTGGGGTGCCCCTCAAGAACATCCTCCATACCGTCCCCAGCACTGAGATACCCGAGTACCGTATCCACAGTGATGCGAGTCCCACGGATCACGGGACGACCACCGCAAACTTCTGGAGCGAGTTCAATTCTCTGATTCATAATTTAATGATCGCTTTGGAGCTTCATTTGTCTAGAGCAATTCCTTGCCTCAACCATCCCTTGCATCCCTGTGAGTTCAGGTTCGTTGCTCCCTCACCTGCTCAAAAAACCCCACCTTCCCTTTGGGGAATGGATGGAATGACAGTGATGAAGGAAGATCCCGCGAAGCGTGACTTCGAAACAGGAAAACCCTTACCACGAACGCCACGAACAACACGAAAGGATGCATCAGCAATCAACTCCCAGCTCTCCCAGCTCTCCCAGTTCGTGCTTTTCGTGTCTTTCGTGGTTCTTTACTCCCTTTCCCGGACAGCAAAAAACCCACCTTCCTTTTCAGGAGAACCTGAAATCAGATTATCAGACTACGACTCCTTCGCTGGAGAGGTAGCTGGAGGGTTCTGGGGTTGCTCCTGCAGAGTTTCTTTTGGGAGAAGAATTTTTTGGATCACTTTACCCAGAGACGGATTCGGTTTGTCCCTTGGCATCCGCCAATCGACCTGATCCCTCTTAAGATTTACGTTGAGTATCCATTTGACATCCATATTGGATCTTTTATGGTTTCACTATGTCAACGATCACCCTGAAGGATGTCCCTGAGGAGTTGCGCACGGCCCTCAAGCAACGCGCGACGCGCAACAGGCGCTCTCTGAATCAGGAACTGCTGTTTTGTCTCGAACAAGTTGCCGGGATCATCCCTTCCTCTGCCAAGGAGAATGGTGAGTGGGTGGAGTCCTCAAAGAAGGGCCTATTGCAGGTTTGGGATCACTCTGAGGACAACGTCTACAATGAACTGCTCACGCAATGATGTGGTTCTCCTGCCGATCCCGTTCTCGGATCTGAGCAGCACTAAAGTACGCCCGGCCATCGTCATCGGCCATGGAACGTCAGGTGATGATTTGTTTTTGGTTCCCATCACCTCACGACTCAATAATGGGGACTTCACCCTCCGAGGGTGGCAGTCCTGCGGCCTGAATGTACCCAGTGCGGTGAAGGGGCAACTGGCAACCGTGGAATCTCAACTCGTGCGCAAAATCGTGGGACGCTTATCCCCGGAGGATATCAAAACACTGAACGAAAAACTGCGTGAGTGGTTGGAACTGTAATCGATTAAACGAATTCAACTCGTCTTCGTTCTTTTCAGGTCTCAAGTTTCAGGTTTCATCCCTCATCATTCATTCTTCATCATTTCTCCCACCATGCGCTCCTCCGGCCCCCAGATCGTCCTTGTCCGTCACGGTGAAACCGAATGGAGCAAGAACGGCAAGCACACTTCCTTTTCCGACATTCCTCTGACTCTGGAGGGAGAGCGTCAGGCTGCGGCACTGAAGGGCGAACTCTCCGGATGGGATTTCAAACTCGTGCTCTGTAGTCCCCGTCAACGGGCGAGGCGCACCTGCGAGCTGGCGGGTTACCTTGACCATGCCGAGATCACCGACGACCTCACCGAGTGGAACTACGGTGAGTACGAGGGGATCACTACCAAGGAGATCCGCCAAGCGGAACCGGGATGGACGGTCTTTGACTCTCCCACCCCCGGCGGCGAGACCCCCGACCAGGTGGCGGCCCGCTGTGACAGCGTGATCGCACGCCTGCGCGCCCTGCACGAGGATGCCGTGCTCTTTGCCCACAGCCATGTCCTGCGTGTGCTCATCGCCCGCTGGCTGAATCTCCCCGCAAAGTCGGGCCGACACTTCGTCCTCCAGACGGGAACGCTCAATATCCTGAGCTATGAGCACGAGTCCCCGGTCCTGATCTCGCTCAATGCCGAGACCTTCCGCAACGATCCCCGGAGGTGATTTCCTCCCGCAGAGGCGCAGAGCTGTTTAAGTACCTGGTTATCGTTTAGGAACCCTCCGGATTCTTTATTTTTGACGCCACTTTCCTCCCGGAAAGCGGTGGCGCCCTTCGGGCTACGACTCCGTCGTAGTCTTCCGCGCCCGTCCCCCGGGCTTGGTTCATCCCTCATACTTCATCCTTCATAATTCCCTCCTCTCCCCCTACCCTCTCCATCGTGTTCCAAGTCATCTTCAATCCCGTCAGCGCCGCCGAGATGAGCGCTCTCCCTAAGGATCTCCAACTCGACCTCCTAGCAGAGTTCCAGATCCTTCCCTCCGACCTGGACTCTCTCGACGGAGCCGACTTCGGGACAATCCGGCGCGACGGAAGGACCCTGCACCGCTACCGCTGCCGCGATCATCGCATCTACTTTGAGAAGCATCCGGACGGGATCCTCATCCACCGCGTCCTTCACAAGAACACGATCCGTGACTTTCTGTTCCGCTCCAAACTGCCGATGACCGATGATCATGACCAGGCTGAGGGGACGGATCAGTTCTGGAAGATGATTCACGACACTCCATCGCAGGGGCAGGCCTGATGCCCTTCCAACCGCGTCTTCCTTTTTCCTCAGAGGAGGAGCGCCTGAGGGCTTTCCCTGTCGCCCGAAAGCGGATCTTTCTGGCCCATGCCGGAGTCACCTCCCTGCCGGCCTGCGCCGCGGAGGCGATGGCAGCCTATGTCACCGAGAGCAGTCTGGATCAGCAGGAGTTCGGCGGTGTGCTCAAGGAAGTTGCCGAGTCACGCCGTGATGCGGCCACTCTCATCGGAGCGGATGCCTCGGAGATTTCCCTGCTCGGCCCCACCTCGCTGGGCCTGAGTCTCTTTGCCAACGGAATCGACTGGAAGCCAGGAGATGAGGTGGTGATCTACGGAGAGGATTATCCGGCCAATGTCTACCCCTGGCTGAACCTTCGCTGTCAGGGGGTTGTGATCCGCTACCTCCAGACCGAGAGTCTTGGCCGGATCACCCTGGAGTGTGTCGAGGCCGCCCTCACGCCCTCCACCCGTCTGGTGGCGCTGGCATCCGCCCATTTCCAGACAGGATGGCGCATCGATATTCCTAAAATCGGCGCACTCTTGCGGAAAAAGGACATCCTCTTCTCCTTGGACGCCATTCAGACCCTCGGTGCCTTCCCTACACCGTCCTCCGAAGTCGACTTCCTCTCGGCCGATGCTCACAAGTGGCTCCTAGGCCCTCTGGCCATGGGGATCGTCTATGTCGCCAAGGATCGGGCAGAACTCTGCCGACCGACCCTGCTTGGCTCCTGGAACGTAAAGTCGCCCGATTTTCAGGCTCAGACGGAGATCGAGTTTGAGGAAGGGGGGCGTCGCTACGAACCCGGGGTACTCAATATTGCGGGGATTTACGGGATGAGAGCAGCGATCAACCTGATCCGTGAGACAGGCCTTGAAACGGTTTCCTCGCTGATTCTGGAGCGAAGAGATCAACTCGAACGGGGACTTTCCTCGCTTGGTTTCCAGTTTCTCGGACCCGATCTCTCCCAGCCTCTCCGTTCCGGCATCGTGACCGCCCGCCATCCCGGAAAGGATCCGGCCCTTCTCTTTCAATCACTGGAGCAGGGGGGCATTTCAGCCTCCTGCCGCAAGACCCGCAATCACGGGGCCTGGCTCCGCTTCAGCCCTCATTTCTACAATACTGTCGAGGAGATCGAGCGGGTCTTGGACGTCCTTTCAGAGGCAACCAAATCGTAATCTCAATTTTCCCTTTGCCAAACAGTGTCCCTTCGGGCAATCTTCTTGGCTCTCTTACCAATTTTTTATGAAAGCCGGCGTCCATCCCGATTATAACGACACGACCATCATCTGCGCCTGCGGAGCCGCCTACAAGACGCGCTCCACCAAGGACAACATCAAGATCGGTATCTGTGCCGCCTGCCACCCCTACTTCACCGGGGAGCAGAAGTTCATCGACACCGCAGGCCGAATCGAGAAGTTCACCCGCCGTTACGGCAATGTCCGCGCAACCCGCGCGACCAAGCCGAAGCTCGCCTCGCAGGCCTAGCTTCCACCTCCCGACCAAAAAGGTCGGGAGACCCCCAAGGCTGCGGAGTTTTCCGCACCCTGGCTCTTCCCGATCCCCTTGATCGGGAAGACAAGACGTCATGAACCTCGATTTCGCCCCGCTCATCGCCAAGCGCCGTGAGAGGTTTGCCGAGATGGAGAAGGCAGTCGCCGATCCGTCGCTTTTCGACGATGCCAAGAAGGCCCGGGAAGTTCTGCGTGAGCACGCCCGCCTGAAAGAGCTGCTCACGACCTGGGATGATCTGGCCCGTACCCGGACCCAGTTGGAGGAGAACCGGGAACTCGCCTCAGGCAACGATCCCGAGATGGCCGAACTCGCGTCGGCCGAGGTCCCGGAACTGGAGGCCAAAATCCCGAAACTCGAGCAGGCAGTCCTGGTCACGCTCCTCCCTCCCCAACCCGATGACGACCGCGATGCCATTGTGGAAATCCGTGCTGGCACCGGTGGCTCCGAGGCCGCGATTTTTGCCGGAGACCTCTACCGGATGTACACCCGCTACGCCGAGGCCGAGGGTCTGCGAACCGAATTGATTGAGGCCAGCCCCAGCGATGCCGGCGGCTACAAGGAAGTGATCTTTCAGGTCTTCGGCGAGGATGTCTTCCGCAGACTCCGCTACGAGAGCGGCGTGCACCGCGTCCAGCGGGTTCCCGCCACCGAGGCACAGGGACGCATCCACACCTCCACGGCAACGGTAGCCGTGCTCCCCGAGGCCGAGGAGGTCGATATCGAACTCCGCCCCCAGGATCTCCGTATCGAGGTCTGCCGCGCGGGCGGTCCCGGAGGCCAGGGCGTCAACACCACCGACTCCGCCGTCCAGGTGATGCACATCCCGACGGGAAAGATCGTCCGCTGTCAGGACGGCCGCAGTCAGCAAAAGAACAAGGAGAAGGCCCTCACGATTCTTCGTTCCCGACTCCTTGAGGAGAAGCGCGAGGAGGAGGCTGCCAAATACGCAGCCCATCGAAAGAGCCAGATCGGATCCGGCGGACGGGAGGAGAAGATCCGCACCTATAACTTTCCCCAGAACCGCCTCACCGATCACCGCATCGGCCTGACCCTCTATAATCTGGACCGCGTCATGGAGGGGGAGATCGTCGACCTCATCGCTGCCATCGAGGCAGCCGACACCCAGGAACGCCTGGAACATTCCGTCTCGGGGGGCAACTGATCCATGGCAACGGCCATGATGCCCCTGCTGGATGTGCTCAAGGGAGCCTCGGAGTTCCTTGCCAAGCAGGGTGTGGAATCCCCGCGACTCAATGCCGAGCATCTGCTGGCCTATGTCCTGGGGATGAAACGTCTTGAGCTTTATCTTCAGTTTGACCGCCCGCTCGGCGAGATGGAGCGCGCCCCTCTTCGGGACCTGATCCGCAAACGCGGCACGGGAATCCCTCTCCAGCATCTGCTGGGGACGGTCGAGTTTTGCGGGCGGACGTTCCAAAGCGATGCCAGGGCCCTGATCCCGCGTCCCGAAACCGAACAACTCGTGGAGCGAGCCCTGACCTATGCGCCCCTCACCTCGATCCTCGATGTGGCAACCGGCAGCGGCGTGATCTCACTCTCCCTGTCCCTGGAGCGTCCCGAGGCCTCCGTCACGGCCACCGATATTTCACCGGATGCTTTAGCACTGGCCCGAGGCAACGCCTTGTCGCTCGGAGCGGAGAGGGTCATTTTTCACGAGGTGGATCTCATGCCCCCCGGCGAGGAACGTTTTGATCTGATCACCGCCAATCTCCCCTACATCCCGAGCGCCGAGATCCCGACGCTCAGCAGGGAGGTGCAACATGATCCCCTGCTGGCACTGGACGGAGGAACCGACGGTCTCGACCTTGTCCGCCGCCTCGCCCCCCTGGCCGCCGCACGGTTGAATCCGGGGGGGCATCTTCTTCTCGAGATCGGCATGGGCCAGGCGGAGGCCGTCACCGAGTGCCTCGCGAGCCATAATTATCGCGACATCGCAGCCCTCCCCGATTACCAAGGAACCCTCAGATTCATCGAAGCAGTCCATGGATAAGATTCTCGTACACGGCGGCCGCTCCCTCGAGGGCGAAGTCCGCATCGGCGGTTCCAAAAACTCCGCCCTCCCGATCCTAGCCGCCACACTCCTGACCAAGGAGAAGTGCGTCATCGACCGCGTTCCCGACCTGAGCGACATCCATTACATGCTCACCATCCTTGGCCGTCTCGGGGCCGAAGTGGAACGCGCCAGCGGCGTCGTGCAGATCCGTGCCGAGAAGATCATCACCGAGGCACCCTATGAGATCGTCCGCAAGATGCGCGCCTCGGTCTGCGTCCTCGGCCCGCTGCTCGGCCGTGAGAAATCCGCCAAGGTCTCCCTGCCGGGCGGCTGCGTGATCGGAGACCGCCCGATCGACCTTCATCTGAAGGGATTCGAAGCACTCGGAGCCAAGGTCACGGTCAAGGGAGGAGATATCATCCTATCCGCCGATAAGCTGACCGGCGCCCGCATCAACCTGCGCGGCCGTCACGGCCCAACCGTTCTGGGCACAGGAAACGTCATGATGGCCGCCGTCCTCGCCGAAGGAACGACCATCATCGAAGGCGCCGCCGAGGAACCCGAGGTGATCGATCTGGCAGCCTTTCTCACAGCCATGGGGGCTCGGATCTCCGGAGCGGGCACCCAGCGCATCGAAATCGAGGGTGTCAAGGAACTCCATGGTGCCAAGCACTCTGTGATTCCAGACCGCATCGAGGCGGGCACCTTCCTCGTGGCCGGAGCCATCGCCGGAAAGCGCGTCACCATCACTCGGACCGAACCACGCCACCTGGAGGCGGTCCTCAAGGCGCTCAAAACCGCCGGATTCGACCTCTCGCTCACCTCGGACAGCGTGACAATCTCACCGAACGGTGCTCGCCGCCCCCTTCATCTGGAGACCCTCCCCTACCCCGGTTTCCCCACCGACATGCAGGCCCAGTTCTGTGCCATGCTTGCCACCATGGAGGGAACCAGCGTGGTGACCGAAACCGTTTTTCCCCAGCGCTTCATGCACGTGGCCGAACTCAAGCGCATGGGAGCCACCATCGAACTGGATGACCACCGTGCTACCATCCATGGCGTGGAACGGCTCAGCGGAGCTCCCGTCATGGCGAGCGACCTGCGTGCTTCCGCAGCCCTCGTGTTGGCCGCCCTACCTGCCGACGGGATCACCGAGATCAACCGCGTCTACCACATCGATCGAGGCTATGAAGCGATCGACGAGAAGTTGAATGCCCTAGGCGCTCATATCGAGCGCGTCAAAGCGTAGTCTTGGAATTTTGGCGCCGCAGGGTGTTCTCTTGCGCTCGCAGTAGCTCTACTACAGCTTCGCTTGGCGGCCTACTGCTGCATCCAAACCTCCAAGCCCTAAGAATTTCATCAATTGCCCCGAAGAGAACACCAATTGCAGCAAATATAAAAAAGCCCTCACGGATTTACTCCGTGAGGGCTTTTTGATGAAGGGGTGAAACCTTAGAGAGACTTGGCAGCGGCCACCACGTTCTCAACGGTCATGCCGAGTTCCTTAAGGACAGTCGAACCGGGAGCGCTCAGGCCGAAGCGGTCGATCGCCACGGTCTTGCCATCAAGGCCGACATAGCGGAACCAGGGATCGGAAATACCGGCCTCGATGGAGACGCGCTTGCGGCACTTGGCAGGAAGTACGTCCTCGCGGTAGGCCGCGTCCTGGCGCTCGAACTGCTCCATGCAGGGCATGGAGACGACGCGGGTGCCGGCACCGAGTTGCTTGGCAGCCTCGAGGGCCACGGAGAGCTCGCTGCCGCAGGAAAGGATGATGAGTTCGAGGGTGGCGGTCTCCTTGCGGGCGACATAACCACCACGCAGGACACCCTGACGGCGAGTCTCTACGGGAATCTCGTTGAGGTTCGGCAGGTTCTGGCGGCAGAGCGATAGGAGGGTCGGCCCATCGGTGTGGGTCATCGCGGCGACAAAGGCGCCGGTGGTCTCCTCGGGATCAGCCGGGCGAATCACATCAAGACCGGGGATCGCACGAAGGGCAGCGACCGTTTCCACCGGTTCGTGGGTCGGTCCGTCCTCACCGACGGCGACCGAATCGTGGGTGAAGATGTAGGTGGTCGGGAGCTTTGAGAGCGCGGCGACGCGGATCGAGGGACGGCCGTAATCGCTGAAGACCAGGAAGGTGGCGCCTGCGATACGGAAGATGCCGTCGTAGGCGTAGCCGTTCATGATGGCGCACATGGCGTGCTCACGGATACCGAAGTGGATGTTGCGTCCCTCGCGGTTCTGGTCGGTGAAATCGCCACCTCCCTCGATGTAGTTGAGGGTGGAGCCAAAGAGGTCAGCGCTGCCGCTGACGAGCAGGGGCATGGCCTTAGCGATGGGCTGGAGGACAATGCTGCCAGCCTTGCGGGTAGCGATCGTCTCCTCGGGCTTGAAGGCAGGGATCGCGGCGAAGAGATCGGGAACCTTCTGTTCGATACCCGAGTCGAGAAGGGCGGCGAGTTCCGCGTTGGCGGAGCGCCATGCGGCGAATTCCTTCTGCCATGCGGCGTGGGCCTCGGAGCGCTTCTTCTTGAGATCAGCGAAGTAAGCGGTGACCTCGGGAGAGATGAAGAATTTTTCGTCAGGGAGACCAAGCCCCTTGCGGGACTCGTCGGAGAACTTCACACCGGCCTCACCATGGGCCTTGTTGGTGCCTTCGACCTGAGGGATACCCTTTCCGATGATGGTCTTGCAGATGATAATGTGGGGCTTGCCCTTGGTGGCCTTGGCCTTGTTAAAGGCCGTAAGGATCTCCTCGAGATTGTGGCCGTCGATCATCTGGACGTGCCAGCCATAGGCGGCATAGCGTGCGCCCACATCCTCGCTCTGGCTGACATTCAGCATCGCGTCGAGGGTGACGTTGTTGGAATCGAAGAAAACAATCAGGTTGTCGAGGCCGAGGTGACCCGCCAGCGAGGAGGCCTCCGCGGAGACGCCTTCCTGGAGACAGCCATCACCGCAAAGAGCGACGACATGGTTGTCCAAGATGGTGTGCTGGGGCGTGTTGAACCGGGCTGCTGCCATTTTCTGAGACATGGCGTAGCCGACGGCGTTGGCAACTCCCTGACCGAGGGGGCCGGTGGTCGCCTCAACACCCGGGGTCTCGTGGAACTCGGGATGGCCGGGGGTGATGCTGTGGAGCTGACGGAACTTCTTCACCTGATCCAGGCTGAGATCAAAGCCCGAAAGGTGGAGCCAGGAGTAAAGGAACATGCTGCCGTGGCCGGCGGAGAGGATGAAGCGGTCTCGGTTGATCCAGCGCGGATTGGCCGGATCGATCTGCAGGGCCTGACCGAAAAGGACGGCACCGATGTCGGCCGAACCGAGGGGGAGGCCGAGGTGACCGGATTTGCAGGCGGAAACGGCGTCAATGGCGAGGCCGCGCGCGTCGCGGGCGGCGAGTTCAAGGATCTGGGTATTCATAAAATAGGCCCTCCAGAACAAACGGAGCGCCCCTCTTTGGCAAGCCTCCAAGAGGCACTTTTTCGCCTTCTTTTTCGCCTTGTGGAGGCTCTTAGGCCGCCGGCTGCTGCTGGGTCAGGCAGTGGAAAGCCCCTAATCCCCAGATCAGTTCCCGGCAATCGATCGGGCGGATCATCCTTGTGGGAAAGAGTCCCGCCAGTAAATCGGCGGCCACGGCATCGGACTCCCCTCCGAATGCGGGCATCAGGACCGACTCGTTGGCGATGTAGAAATTGGCATGGCTGGCCGGGAGCCTCAGCCCCTCACGGTCGATCCGCGGTGGCATCGGCATTTCCAGAACATTGAGCGGGGTTCCATCGGCAAGAGTCATCTCCAAAAGACGCTCCAGATTCTCCCTGAGGGGAAGGTGATTGGGGTCGCCGTGATGAGGTTCGACCACAGTGACGACAGTATCGCGGGACACAAAACGTGTGATGTCATCCACATGTCCGTCGGTATCGTCTCCCTCGATGCCGTCACCGAGCCAGAGGATCTTTTCCACACCGAGATAGTCGCTAAGTCCCTGCTCGATCTGCTCGCGGGACATGGAGGGATTCCGGTTGGGATTGAGGAGGCAGGACTCGGTGGTCAGGAGGGTGCCCTCCCCGTTTGGATCCACGGATCCTCCCTCAAGAATGAATCCGGGGTTAAAGAGCGGGAGTCCAAGATCCCGGGCGATCCTTGTCGGAACAATATCATCCGAGTCATAGGGGGGATACTTTCCACCCCAGGCATTGTAGCCAAAATCATTGATGGCCAGCGAGGGATTCCCCGACCTCTTCACAAAAATCGGGCCATGGTCACGGCACCACGGCTCATTGGTCGGATGATGATGAAACTCGATCCGTTCCATCGGCGCAGCCTTGGAGAGATACCCGCTCACCTCGCGCTCCTGCTCAACGGAAGAGATATTGATTCGGAGAATTTCCGACTCGGCCAGCGCGGCCGCCATCTTCACCAACGTGGGAACAACACGATCATAGCTTTCGGGAAAACTCTGTCCCGCGGCATGAGGCCAGGAAATCCAGGTCGCCTCGTGGAGATCCCACTCAGCCGGCATGCGATAGCCGAGCGAACGTGGCGTGGCGGCGCGATCCGTCACAACCGGAAACAACTTCTCGGGATTAACCGGAAATCAGAGTGCCTGGAGCTTGGCAAGCAAGGCGGCCTTGGATGCCAGTCCGGTGGAACGGTCAACCAACTGGCCGTTCTTGAAAATGATCAGTGTGGGGATCGAGGTCACGTTATGGGCGGCGGCGATGCCGGGGGCCTCGTCCACATTCACCTTCGCGACGGTCACCTTGCCTGCAAGCTCCTTGCCGAGTTCCTCGATCACGGGTGCGATCATGCGGCAAGGACCGCACCAGGGAGCCCAAAAATCGACGAGAAGCGCCGCCGAGGAAGTCACGGCGGAGTCGAAATTGGAATCGTTCAGTTCAAGGACGTGTTCGGAAGCCATGATAGGTGCTGGTGTGTTGGGATGTTCGGTTCAGGAAATAAATGTCCAAATCTGGATCCCGAGTGCAGCGAGTGCGAGCACTGCAGCGGCGATCAGGAAAGGCAACGGAATCCCGGAGGAATCGTCGCCGGCATCAACCTCGTCGACACCCTCCGTCAGGGTGGCTTCGGCGATCCTGGAGGCCGAAGCGGCAGGTTTAGCATCGACGGGCTTGCCATCGTTGTCAGCCTTCGGGGCATCGGAACCGACGGCAGCAGCAGGCTTGCGCACCGCGGTGGCGGGGGCAGGCGCCTGTTGCAGCTTGATCGTGGCCTGAGGCATCGGCTTGGCGGGAGCGGCCGGGGCAACATGTTCCGGCTTCAATGCCGTAGCGGGAGCCGCAGGAGCGGAAGCAGGAGTGGGTGGTTTGGCCACAGGAGGCACCGAGGCAGGTGGTACCGCGCCAAGCGGCTTGGGTACGGGAGTACCCCCACCCACTGCGGCAACAGCGGGAACAACAGAGCCGGCCGGAGCAGGTGGCTTGGGAGCGGAAGGGGCAGGCGGTGCTGAAGGAATCGCGGCGGGAGGCTTGAGAGGTCCGGGAGGCACGGGAGCTCCTCCAGCGGGAGCAGAAGTCGGGGGCTTGATCGGCCCCGGAGGCACAGGGGCACCACCCGTGGGCGCGGGCGCGGGAATAGGCTTGGGAGGAAGCTTCAGCGGAGGAAGCTTCACGGGGCCTCCCGGGGAAGGCGGTGGATTGGAAGATGGGGGGGTATCGCTCACGTTGAAAAAAAGAGTGATGAATTAAAAAAGGAACAGGGTTTCTCTGTCAATGCACATGAGGAAATATCACGAAACGGGAATCACTCCCGATCCATGATCCTGGCGGTCCTTGTCCCTTGGATCTGATTGGCCAGATCATTCAGGATATTGAGGGCCTCGGCCTTGATCGGGTCGGGTGCGGGACCTTCGTCTTCCTTCTCATCGTCGCCATCAGCTCCGTCCGCGGCTTTAGCCGCTTTTTCGGCCTTCAGCTTTCCTTTGACCGTGACCCTGGGCAACTTTTCCTTCTCGACCGTATCGAGAGTCACTTCATAGGCAACGGGTTCGGGGCGAGGCGTTTTTTTGCGGTCGGCCAGTCGCGACTTCTTCATCTGCTTGTCCTTTGCCATTTCATCCCGACGTTGCTTCTCATTGAGGGAAAGCTGGTTCAGGGAGAGCTTCTCGCGAAAGCGTTTCATGTCCTCGTTGATGTAGGCGAACTCGGCATCTTGGGAGACACGCTCGGAGGAACGGTTTTTCAACTCCTCGATCAGCGGGCTGGTGAAGGTGAAATGACGAACGGGCTGGGGATCCACCTCATCGTAGGCCAGCGGATTGGGCAACGAACTCTCGCCGATCTCCGCGGTGTCGGTGGTGGAGGGAAGCACGATGTCGGAAAGCACCCCGCGGTGCTGCGTTGATCCCCCGGAAACCCGGTAAAACTTCTGGATGGTGAGTTTGAGCGATCCGGCCTTGGCTCCCTGGTCGTGGAAGAGCGGCATGAACTTGCCGACATCGAGCAGGGTCTGCACCGTTCCCTTGCCGAAACTCCGCTCGTCCCCGACGATCACCGCCCTCCCGTAATCCTGAAGGGCGGCGGCGAAGATTTCGCTGGCGGAGGCGCTGAGTCGGTTGACCAAGACGATCACCGGACCGGTGTAAAAGGGTTCTTTCTCGTCGTCGCGAGCGACGCTGACCCTTCCCGTGGCATCCTTGGCCTGGACAACAGGGCCAGCCCCGACAAAAAGCCCGGTCAGGTTGATCGCCTCCTCCAGCGATCCGCCGCCATCCCTGCGAAGATCGATAACGAGACCTTCGATCCCTTCCTTCTTCATGCGGTCGAGGATCTTGCGGACATCCTTGGTGGTGCTCTTCGCATCGACCTGCCCGTGGCGGTCCATCTCGGCATAGAAAGAAGGGACGGTCAGCCATCCGAATTTCTCAATCTTGCCGTTGGGTTCCTTGTAATCGATGACCTCGCCCTTGGCTTCGGACTCCTTGAGCTTCACCTCCTCGCGCGTGATTTCGATCACGTTGCGCTTGGACGGATCGGTGGAATTGGCGGGTATCACCTGGATACGGACCTGCGAACCCTTTGCCCCGCGGATTTTCTCAACGACCTTGTCGAGCTTCATGTCGACGACGTCCTCGAACGGACCTTTCCCCTGCGCCACAGCGGCGATCCGGTCATTGGGCTTGAGACGGCCGTCCTTATCCGCGGGCCCCCCGGGAACCACCTCCACGATCTTGGCATAGCCGTCGTCGGTCCGGAGCACCGCCCCGATTCCCACGAGTGAGAGTCGCATCTGGATGTTAAAATTCTCCATGTCTGAGGGACTCATGTATTCCGAGTGCGGGTCGTAGCTCTGCGCGAGGGCAACGAGGAAGGTCTTGATCACCTCCTCATCGGTCTGCTCGTTGACGTTCTTGAGGAATTGGTTGTACCGCTTGGTGACGACCTTGGCGGGGGGATTGAGAGGATGCTCGTTGAGGCTCTCTTGGAGGAGTTCAGCCTCGATCCTGTCGGACCAGAGCCTGTCCGCCTCGTCGGTGGATGCCGGCCACGGCGCCTTTTTCCTGTCGATCTCGACGGTCTTGCTGCTCTTGAAATCATGAGGAGCCTCGGCAAGGGCCTTGTTCTTGGCAACACGCTCATCAACCCGCTGTCTGAATCTCGTGAAAATCTCACGGGGGGCGCTAAGATCGCCGCTGGGTATCTGCGAGGACAGGGTCGGCGCAAAGCGGTTCATGAATTCGTTCACGTCATCCTGGGTGAAGTAGAGATGCATGTAGTCGAGCATCTGGAGATAGTTCTTGAGCACACGTTCCGACATAGTCTGCGGATTCTCGGATTCGAGGCGGGGCGGGTTCTTTTCCGACAGGGAAAGCGGATGAAGGTAGTGTCCCTGTTCGAGCATTTTGGCGACGGTTGCCGCCACGGGCCTCATGTCGGTGGAGGCATCCGCCTTCTCAGCCTGTGTGGGCGAATTGGAAGCCTCACCCTGCGCGCGGCAGGGCACGGCAAGAAGACCAAGAACCGAAGCGCAGACGAGGATTTTCCTGAAAGTCGAAAAAATCATGAAACAGAACCGTTGCAGAGCCGATGGGTAAAAGCAAACATCATGAGAAATGCCAAACAATCAGACAACCCCAAGGCCGGAAATGTTCACCGGAGGAAATTTGGAAACGAATTCCTACCTCATCCCCTGTCCGGAGGGAAACATCCTGGTGGATGCCCCCGAGGGGGCGGCAGAAGCTTTTGACCAGAAGAAGGTCTCCCTGCTTCTGCTCACACACGGACACTTTGACCATGTCTGGGATGCGGCAAAACTGGCGGAACGGCAGAAATGCCCGGTGGTCATGCACCCGGTCACCCAGGAGATCGTGAACGATAGGGATCTCCTGCGCCGGATCGGCCTCGATCTGGAAGTCACCCCCGTGGCAGCTACTTCCTTTCTTGCGGAGGGCCCCGTCACGCTGTTGGGAAAGACCTTCAGCATTTTTGAAGTCCCCGGCCATTGTCCCGGGAGCATCTGCCTGTACGACAGCCAGGAAGGCCTGCTTTATGGTGGGGATGTCCTCTTTGCCGGCGGCATCGGGCGCTGGGATCTACCCGGCGGGGACCGGGATCTGCTAATTGGAGGGATCCGCTCCAAACTCCTGCCCCTTCCTCCCGAGACGGTGGTTCTCCCCGGACACGGCCCCTCGACGACCATCGGCCGCGAAAAAATCTCCAATCCTTATCTTCAGTAATTCCGGACGACTCCGGGAAAACTCGACAGAAGGAATCCCCGGCAGATAAAAAATCTCCATGCCCTCCTTTGCCTATGTCGCCCTGGATGCTCAGGGTCAGCAGGTCAGTGATTACATCGATGCCGCCTCCCAATCGGAGGCGGTCACGCAGCTAAGAGGCAGGGGATTGTTTCCCACAAGCGTCAAGGAGCAGGCCCGTTCCGCAAAATCAAAGGGTGCAGCCAAGGGCGCTGCCGCCAAGTCCAAGGATCTCAAGATCAACATTCCCTTCCTTGATAAAAAGACGATCAAGAGCAAGACGCTCATGATCTTCACGAGGCAGTTGGCGACACTCATCGACGCGGGCCTTCCCCTTCTCAGGGGCCTGACCGTCCTAGGGAAACAGGAACCGGATCCCGTGCTCAAGAAAACGATCACGCAGCTTGCCGAGGCAGTGCAGGGAGGCGGCACCTTCAGCGACGGTCTGACCGCCCACCCGAAAATCTTCAATAAACTCTACGTCAACATGGTGAAGGCCGGCGAACTGGGAGGCGTGCTCGAGGTCGTCCTCAACCGACTTGCCGAATTCCAGGAAAAAGCCCAGAAGGTCAAGGGCAAGGTACAGTCGGCCATGATGTATCCGGCCATCGTTATGGTGATTGCGATCATCATCATGGGCTTCCTCCTTGTCTTCATCGTGCCGAAGTTCGAGCAGATCTTTGCCGATATGCTTGGCGGAAAACCGCTCCCCCTCCTGACCCAGATCGTCGTAGGAGCCAGCCGAGGCATCCAGCAGAACATCCTCTTCATCATCGGTGGTGTGATTGGCATTGTCTTCGGACTGAGATGGTTCGCCTCCACCCCCAAGGGATCCGTGCTTCTCGACCAGTTCATGCTCAAGGCCCCGCTTTTCGGCGACCTGACGCGAAAGAACGCCATCTCGCGATTCACCCGCACGCTGGGAACCCTGGTGACCAGCGGCGTCCCGATCCTGCAGGCCCTCAATATCACCAAGGAAACCGCAGGCAATGCCGTTATCTCGACCGCAATCTCCAAGATCCACGATGCGGTGAAGGAGGGCGAATCGATTGTCCGCCCCATGGATGCCAGCGGCGTCTTCCCCGCCATGGTGATCAGCATGGTCGACGTCGGCGAGGAAACCGGTCAACTCCCTGAGATGCTTCTGAAAGTCGCCGACCTCTACGACGATGAGGTGGACAATGCCGTTGCCGGACTCACCTCGCTCATGGAGCCGATCATGATCGTCTTCCTCGCCGTGGTGGTCGGGTCGATCGTCATCGCCCTCTTCCTGCCACTGATCGGCATCATCAGCGGTATGCAGCAGTAATTCACGATCATGAACCTTTCTCCAAAGACATTGAACAAGCAGGGGTTTACCCTCATCGAACTCCTTGTTGTCATCGCCATCATCGCGGTGCTGGCCTCCCTGGTGCTAGCTGCCGCGGGATCCGTCCAGAAAAAGGGGGCTCGGTCCAGGGCCGAAGCTGAAATCAAGGCGGTCGAGGCCGCCTTGGAAAGCTATAAATCCGATAATGGGGACTATCCGAGCAACAGCATTACGGGCTCAGCCAACCTCGTCTCGGCACTGATGCCGACCAATGGGGGTAAGATCTACTTTGAGTTCAAAACCAAGTATACGAACTCAGGTGGATGGGTTGATCCATTCGGATATAACTACAACTACATCTACACCAACGGATCCTCCAATAACGGCACCAATAACTTCGACCTGTGGTCGAGCGCCGGCGGCGGAGCCTCCAACACCTGGATCAAGAACTGGTAATCATCCCGTGCAACGGGACGGAGTAAGCAGGTCAAAGGTGTGAAAGTCACAAGGTGACGATGCAAAGGCTGCGCTCAACCTTCCCACCTTCCGACTTTTTACTTTCCCACCGTCTTTAGATCGTTCCAACCGCCGATTACCAGCTGGGACCAGCTCTCCAGCTGATCGTGTCGGGAGCCCAGTTCCTCTAGCGTGAGGAATCCCAATTCGGTGATCGCCTCTTCGTTGGAGTTCACGTTGGGTTCTGCCAGATGACACTGATGAACGATACCGAGGTGAACGGCCCCGACGGGATTGGTATCGTCGTTGAGCAGGGCAAGCGGGCGCTCGATGAAGCAGCTCTCAATCACCAACTCCTCCTGAAGCTCGCGCATGAGGGCCCTCTGGTAAGCTGCTGCATCAAAAGCCTCTCCCAATCCGTCACCGTCATTAATGTGGCCTCCGATGCCAACCGAACCCTTCTTGAGGAGTCGAGTCTCCCCTGAACCGCTACCACGGCGGTAATGAAGGAGTTTTTCGCCTGCGGTGACCACGACGTAGGGAATGAGTTGCTTGAGCGAAGGATCCTCCTCGGCCTCAGCACGTGGAACAAAGAAGTGATTGCCGGGTTCGAGAAAGACCGGAAGGTACCGCTGGATGTCGGCATTCAGGCCGTGGAAAGAGCCGATCTCGTCAAAAAGCGAGCGGCGGACGACAAGGACTTTCTCTGGGGCTTGTTCGGACATAGGGAAAAAAGACTTTTAGGCTGAAGACCTTTAGACTGTTAGGAAATAAGAGGGATGTCGATCTCAGGCAGCTCATCCGTCCAGATAATCGGAGAGCTTTACACGGAGGGTATTGCGGGCGCGGAAAAGAAGGCTTTTTAACGCCGGGACGCTGGTTCCAAGAACTTGGGCGATCTCCTCGTAAGGCATCCCTTCGTGACGCCGCAACACGACGGCGAGTCGCTCCTTCTCTCCAAGAGAACCCATGGCGGCCTCCACGGCGTGGTGGAGTTCCTGATCCAGCATCCGGCGATCGGGCCCTGGCGCGGCATCGGGAAACTCGTGCATCCCCTGATCCTCCCCGGACTGCGGCACAACACGTGTCCTGCCTCTTCTCCGCGACTCGTTAAAGACAAGCCTCTTTGCGATGGTCATCACCCAGGTCGTCACCTTTGCCTCGGGTCGCCACCTAGGAGCAGACTTCCAGACATTGAGGAATACCTGTTGCGCCACATCTTCGGCATCGGCGGAGCCGATCATCCGAGCAACCGTCCCCACCACCAGTTGCTGATGTCGCTCGACAAGTTCACGGAAGGCAGCATGGTCGCCTGAGGCTACCCTGATCATTACTTCTGCATCGGGATCTTCAGACTCGGACTGCATTCGTAGGGGGGGCATTTTGTGATGAAGGAACCGGTGCAACCTTCAACCTAACAAACACCTGCGGGAGAAAATGGTTGCAACCCCTTTTTTGAAAACACCATCTTAAACCCTTCTGACTGCTATCCGGCCGATCGGCTCTCCTTTGGCTCGGAAGATGGTCTCGAACTCCGTGACGGGTCTCACCAAACCGTCTTCCCAAGGGGTCTCTATCCAACCGCCGTGGACTGCCAACTGCTCCTGCATGGAGGCGAAATACCCGGGATGATCGGTCTGCAGGCGCAGGGTTCCCGTCGGTTTGAGCTTCCGTGCGGACACGCTCAGAAACTCCACATTGACCAGACGGCGGAACCAATGCCGCCTCTTTGGCCATGGATCAGGGAAAGAGACGTGCAGGGTGTCCAGAAAGCCATCGGGAACGAGGGCATCGAGCGATTCCTTGCCCCAACCACGCCAGAGGAGCGCATTACCGAGACCGAGGCGCCCGATTTTCCTGTTTGCCCGGCTCACCCGATCCGACAGTCCCTCAATCCCCGCAAAGAAGACCTCCGGATTGGCCACCGCGCTCTCCGTCAGAAATTTTCCCTTGGAAGCACCGAAGTCGCATTCGACACGGGCATAAGCCGCGGATGTCCTCATCAACTCTTCCCGGGCAGTCTCCAGCTCACGGTTCGACATCATGCGGCCCGGCAGCGGGATCTCCCCTCCCCGGGCCTCCAGTTCGGCCCTACTGGTCACAGGTATTTCAGGCAGCGTCCTTCTCTTGGCGCCTGCGGATCAAGGCGGAGCGCTTCCCCTCGACGACAGCCCGGTTCACGGTGACTCCGGCCAGATCGTCGCGATCAGGGGCCTCGTACATCACGTCGAGCATGATCTTTTCGAGCAGGGACCGGAGAGCACGTGCTCCCGTTCCTTTTCTCACGGCCGTCTCAGCCAAAGCAACAAGACCATCCTTGGTGACCGTCAGCGCGATGTCATCCATCGCCAGGAGCTTGGTGAACTGCTTCACCAGCGCGTTGCGAGGCTCGGTCAGGATCCTGACAAGCTGCTCCTCGTCCAACTGCTCGAGCGTGGCCAGAACGGGCAGACGTCCGATGAATTCCGGGATCATGCCGAAGGAAAGTAGATCCTCGGGCTCGACGGCGGCGAGTGTCTTCAGTTCATCGGAGCTGTGCGGACCATTTGCTTCCCTGGCGTGGAACCCAAGCGTCTTTCCACCGGTCCGTCGCTGGATGATCTTGTCGAGGCCGACAAAGGCACCGCCGCAGATGAAGAGGATATTCTGCGTATTGAGCTGGATGTATTCCTGATGAGGATGCTTCCGTCCGCCTTGGGGTGGCACATTGCAGGTTGTTCCCTCGAGGATTTTCAGAAGGGCCTGCTGGACCCCCTCGCCCGAGACATCGCGGGTGATGGACACGTTGTCGGTCTTGCGCCCTATCTTGTCGATCTCGTCGATGTAGACAATGCCGATCTCGGCCTTCTTGACGTCGTAGTCGGCGTTTTGAAGCAGACGAAGGACGATGTTCTCCACATCCTCTCCGACATATCCGGCCTCCGTCAGGGTGGTGGCGTCGGCGATACAAAAAGGCACGTCGAGAATGCGGGCCAAGGTACGGGCAAGCAGGGTCTTGCCCGATCCCGTGGGTCCCATGAGCAGGATATTGCTCTTTTCCACCTCCACGTCGGCAAGTCCCTCCGCTAGCAATCCAGCAGGAAATCCCTGCCGCTCGAGGGCAATGCGCTTGTAGTGGTTGTGAACGGCTACCGAAAGCGTGCGCTTGGCCAGATCCTGACCGATGACATGGGCATCGAGTTCGGCCCGGATCTCGGAAGGCTTGGGAACGCGCAGCGATCCATCGGAGTCTTCCCTGGCATTCTCCCCTCCCTCCTTATCGAGGATACCCTTGCAGACAGTGATACAGCTGTCGCAGATGTAAACACCTGGCCCCGCAATCAGCTTGCGGACCTCCGCATGGCTCTTCCCGCAGAAAGAGCACATCGTGAGGTTGCTGGATCGGGCCATCGGTAGGGCGCTGGGATCTTGGGGAGATGGGCGTGGCTATTACTCGGGGGAATCCTTGGCCTTCTCGGGAGGATTCTTCAGTTCTTTGCGGTATTTCACCACCTCGTCGACCAGACCGTATTCACGGGCCTCCTCGGCGGTCATGTAATAGTCGCGGTCAGCATCCTTCTTGACCTGCTCCTCGGTCTTGCCGGTGTTCTCGGCAATAATACGGGTGAGGCGGCGGTTGAGCTTGTACATGAACTCGACGCTACGCTCCACATCGCTGGCCGTGCCATGGGCACCGCCGGAAACCTGGTGGATCATGATGTCCGAATTGGGGAGGGCGAAGCGCTTGCCCTTGGTTCCCGCACAGAGAAGAAAGGCCCCCATGCTGGCGGCCATCCCCATGCAGTAAGTGTTCACGTCGCAAGTGACGAACTGCATCGTGTCGTAGATGGCAAGGCCAGCCGTGACCGATCCACCAGGGGAATTGATGTAGATGTGGATGTCTTTCTTGGCGTCCTCCATCTGGAGAAAGAGGAGCTGAGCAATGACGAGATTGGAGACATGATCATCGATCCCCGTGCCAATGAAGATGATCCGATCCTTAAGGAGTCGGGAATAGATATCGTAACTGCGCTCGCCGCGGCCGGTCTGCTCGACCACCATCGGTACCAGCATCGACTGGGGTGCGTGGATCCTGCTCATCTCAGTGGTGGTCATGGCCGCAACCGGGGCCGTGGACATGGGGTTCTTCATGGGAATGGTTCTCCTTGGAGTGAACAATGGGGTTTTTCGGCTCCTCTCCGTTCACTTTAGCATGGGAGACCACGGTATCAAGGGCCTTGCCCAGGGCGATCTCCTCCTCGATGCCGTGGATGGCGCCGTGTTTCTGGAGCTCCTTGATCAGTTTCTGGGGAGCCATCCGGTAATGCTCTGCCATCGAGGTGATGCGCCAGGCAAGCTCCTCGCGGCTGACCCCGATCTCTTCCTTGGAAACGATTTCACCCAGGATGAAGTTGAGCTTCACCTTGTCGCCCGCGCTCTGATGGGCGGCGCCAAGGAGTTCCTCCTGGTGCCCGCGGATCTCCTCCTCGCTGACGCCTCGCTGCTGGTTCTCACGGATGATCTCCTTGAGGATCGTGGCGCTCTCCTGCTGAACCATGCTGGAAGGGGTGTCGACGGTGACCTTCGCCAGGAGCTGCTTGACCACCTCGCCGCGGACAGCGCTGGCAAAGTTCTGTTCAGCATTGGTCTGAAGACGCTCGCGGACTTGGGTGCGGATCTTCTCCAGTGTGGAACCGGGGCTGAGCTTGTCCGCGAACGCATCGTCGAGAGCCGGAAGCACGCGCTCCTTCACCTCGTGAAGGGTGACCTTGTAAGCCACCTTGTAGCCACGGAGTTTCTCCTCACCGAACTCGGTCGGGAAGGTGACCGAGACATCGCGCGTCTCACCGGCCTTCATGCCCACGAGACCGGCCGCGAGTCCGGGGATCGGACGATCCTCCTCGAGCTTCAGCCAGAAATTCTTGCGCCCCGCATAGGTGGGCTGCAGGTCGGGATAGGTCTCTGCGAGTCCCTTCCCCTCGATGGATCCCTCGTAGTCAAGGATCGCGAAATCCCCCATGGCCACTGCCTTCCCCTCCACGGTCGTGAAGTCGGCGAGATCACCACGCAACCCCTCGAGGAACTGCTCCACATCGGCCTCGGAGACCTCCTTCTTCTCCACGGAAATCTCGAGTCCCTTGTACTCGGGCAGATTGAGCGGAGGACGAGTCACAATGGTGGCGGTAAAGCGTAGGGAACGGTCACCCTCCAGTTTCACGTCGCGCACATTCGGGCTCTGGATCGGGACGAGCTTCTGCTCCGTGAAGGCCTCGCGAACGGCACCGTCGATCAGCTTGCGGGTAACCTCCTGCTCGATCTCCTGCCCGTACTTGCGCTCAATGGCGCTGAGGGGAGCCTTGCCCTTGCGGAAGCCGGGCAGGGTTGCCAGACGGCGGTATTCGCTGCCGACCTCAGCCCACTCCGACTGGAAACGCTCGGGAGGAAGCTCGATGTGCAGGTCGACGATACAGGTCTCTTTCTGTTCAGTAGTGACTTTCATGATGAACCGAAAAGCAAAGCAGGGAGAGCCTTTCTGGACAATACCCAAAGCCTCCCTAGCGTAAAAACATGCCCCTGTTTCTCTTCTCTCTGGCCTAACAGTCTCACAGTCTTCAGCCTAATAGCCTTTTTCACCATCCATGCGTACGCTCCGCCTCTTTCTCTACGGCATTCCTGCGGCGCTACTCGTCCTGTTGGTTGCGGCGTTCCTCAACGCCTCTATTCTCTCTGTCTCCAAGAAGAATGAAATGTCCATCGGCACCCTGGGGGAGCCCTCGACGCTGAATCCGATCCAGCAGGCCGACTCGGCCTCTTCTCAGGTCGGGGGCCTGATCTTTAATGGGCTCATCAAATACAACCAGAACCTCGAGATCGTCGGGGATCTGGCGACCAAGTGGGAGCTCTCGCAGGAGACGACATTTCAGTTTGCGACCGAGGAGGGAGCCAAAAGCGCCGACACGGCACTCGATGATGTTTGCTGGTATGTTCCCTTAAAGAGAACTCTTTCTGGAAGAGCTTTGACCATCCGCTTTGATCAACCGGGACTGAAATCATCGGAGGATCTTAACAAACTCTTTCTTGAAAAGGGATTCCACCCACTGCCATTCCCCACGCTCGAAACAGGTGGCAAGGAGCGCCCTTTCAAGGCCGAACCCATCATCCGATTCACCCTGCGTGATGGGGTGCGCTGGCACGACGGAGCTCCCTTTACCTCAACGGATGTGGCCTTCACCTACCGGGCGATCATGAACGAGAAGGTCGCCTCCCCGCGCCGCTCTGACTTTGATCTCGTCGACTCGGTCGAGACTCCCGATTCCCTCACCGTCATTGTCCGGTACAAAAAGCCCTTCTCTCCCGCCCTCCTGAGCTGGATGACGGCCATTTTACCGGAGCACCTCCTTGGCAAGCTCGATCCCGCCAAATGGCCCGAGGTCTACAACCGCGCGCCTGTCGGCACCGGCCCCTTCAAATTCGGCGAGTGGAAGACCAATGAATTCATCCGCCTGAAAAAGAACCCTGACTACTTCCTCGGCTCCCCGTGGCTCGATTCGGTCGTCTTCCGGGTCCTGCCCGATCCGCTCACTCTGCAGCTCGCCTTCCAGACACGGCAGGTCGATTTCTGGAATGTCGATCCTTGGGCTGTGAAGGGTCTGCAGGGCGATCATCGGTTCGACCTCTTCTCCGCTCCCGGCAATGCCTACAACTACATCGGCTGGAATCTACGCCGCCCCATGTTTCAGGACCTGAAGGTTCGCCAGGCACTCGCCCAGGCGGTGAATGTCCCCCAGATGATCAAGTACATCCTCTACGGGCACGGCGTACGGTCGACCGGCATCTTTACGCCGCAGATGTGGTTCTTTGATCCCTCGGTAAAACCGATCCATTACGATCCTGAAGCCGCCAAGAAACTCCTCGATGAGGCGGGGTGGAAACCAGGGCCGGATGGGATCCGGCTTAAAGATGGAAAGCGATTCTCCTTTACCCTGCTGGCCAATAACGGCAATGAGGTCCGCCGCGACATCGCCACGCTTGTGCAGGATGATCTCAAGCAGGTCGGCATCGAGGTGAAGGTCGAGATCTACGAGTGGGCAGTCCTGCTCAAGCGCTTTGTGAACAAAGGTGAATTCGACGCCATCGTCCTCGGCTGGGGGCTCGGCTACGATTTCGACCAGTATTCCATCTGGCACTCGAGCCAGACCCATCCCGAGGAACTAAACTTCGTCGGTTTCTCCGATCCGAAGGTTGATCACCTTCTCACCGATCTTCGTCAAGAATATACCCGTCCCGAAATCATCCGATTCGCGGGGAAACTTCAGCAGACGATCTACGGTCAGCAACCCTATCTTTTCCTCTTTGTTCCGGAAGGAACAGAAGTGATGTGGAAAGGAGCTTACCGACTCCGCCATCCGGGACCTGAGGGCACTTGGATCGACGAACCCGTTCACATGACCAAGGCGGGCTGGAGCTACGACATGGAGTGGTTCTATCGTCCGGAATATCCGCCAAAGGAACAAAGGCAAAAGGCAAAATGAAGAATGCAAAAACCATGATGCCTTTACCCTGGATGCCAGGCTCCAGCCCGGATGCCCCTTCCCATCTTCTTCATTTTTCATTTTTCATTCATCCTTTGCGTCCGTGACCTCCTTCCTCCTCCGTCGTCTCGGACTCACCGTGGTGCTGCTTTTCATTATCAGCATCATCAGTTTCTTCATCGTGACACTGACACCGGGCAGTCCCTATCCGTGGGGGGAACTCAACCCCAAGATCTCCGCTGAAGTAAAAGCGAACTTCCGCAAGAAGTTCCATCTCGACCGCCCACTCCCCGAACAATACGCGTTCATCATGCGGGACCTCTTCACAGGCGACCTGCGCAGCATCAAGGACGACCGTCCCGTGATGACACGGATCATGGAGCGACTTCCTGCGACGCTTGCCCTCAACTTAGCCGCGATCCTGATCTCCCTCTCATTCGGCACCCTCCTGGGAGTCTACGCCGCCCGGAATGCAGGACGATGGCAGGACATGGCCGGATCGTTCGTGGCTTTTCTCTTCATCGCCCTCCCCTCCTTCTGGATTTCTTACCTGCTCGCGATCGTACTGGTGAAGGGGTTCCATGTCCCGATCCTGGGAACGCACAGTTACGGGATCGAGTTTCCGAATGTGTTTGCTGCCGGACTCGACACCCTCTGGCATCTGCTGCTTCCAGCCACAGTACTCGCGATCGGCGGTATCGCCGCCCAGTCCCGTTATCTCCGAGCCACCATGATCGGGACCCTGCGTGAAGATTACATCCGCACTGCCCGCTCCAAGGGTCTCGCCGAGGAGACTGTGCTCTACAAGCACGCACTGCGAAATTCGATCCGACCTCTGGTCACCGGGATCGGAATGCTCCTGCCGGCCCTCATCAGCGGCGCGGTGATCGTGGAGAATATCTTTGCCTATCCAGGCATGGGCCGCCTCGGCTACGAGGCGGTGCTGGAGCGTGATTACCCGACCTTGGTTGCCCTGAACTTTGTCGTCGCCGCGCTCGTCCTGCTTGGCAACCTGCTCTCCGATCTTCTCTACGCCGCGGTCGATCCGCGCGTCCGTCTTGAGTGATATGATCTCATCAGCCTCCATCACTCCCGAGACACCCACCGGACGGATCCTGCGACGTTTCCGTGCGGACCCGATGGCCCGCATCGCTGTGCTCGTCATTATCCTCTTCGCCTTGCTGGCGGGAGGCACCGCCCTTCTTTCCTCCATGGGGGTGAACTGGCCATATAATCCCAACCTCACAAGTCTGGAGCAGAAACTCCTCCCCCCCTCGCCATCTCATTGGCTCGGTACTGACAATCTCGGACGTGACGTTCTCTCGCGGATGCTGCATGGCGCCTCCATCTCCCTGACGGTCGGACTGATCGCTGTCGCTGTGTCGCTCGGGATCGGCGTCGTGGTGGGTGCTATTGCAGGCTACTTCGGCGGCAAGATTGATCAGATCCTTATGCGCTCGGTCGATGCCCTGCTTTGCTTCCCGACCTTTTTCCTTATCCTGACCGCGGTTGCTCTCCTTGGACCGAGCCTGATCAACATCGTGATCGTCATCGGTCTGGTCAGTTGGACAGGAACCGCTCGCCTTGTCCGTGGTGAATTCTTGACCCTCCGCGAGACGGAATACGTCAAAAGCGCACGAGTGCTCGGTCAACGCGCTTGGACGATCATCACCCGTCATATCCTACCCAATGCCGCCGCACCGATCCTTGTGACAGCCGTTCTTGGAATTCCCGATGCCATCCTCTCGGAGGCAGGATTGAGCTTTCTCGGTTTTGGCGTCCAACCCCCTCAGGCGACTTGGGGTAACATCATTGCCGACGGAAAGACCTACCTACTGGACGCCTGGTGGCTGATCCTCTTCCCTGGACTCGCCATTCTGATCGCCTCCCTGTCATTTTATCTGGCAGGTGATGCACTGAGAGAAGCGGCGGAAAGCCGCAATTAAAGCTAAGGAAAAATGTAAAATGAAGAATGCAAAAACACCTAATCCCCCTGCATTGACGCAGCGAACCAAGGATTTTGCACTCCGCATTATCAGGATGTATTCCTCCCTTCCAAAATCCTCCGTGGCCCAAGTCTTGGGAAAGCAGATTCTGCGTTCGGGAACATCAATAGGAGCCAATTACCGGGAGGCAAACAGAGCCCGTTCCAAAGCCGAGTTTATTGCCAAAATGGGCGACTCCTTGAAGGAGCTCGATGAAACATGTTACTGGCTGGAATTACTCTCTGAATCTGGAACCGTTACCCCGGCAAAACTTCATGATCTTGCGGATGAATCCCGGCAGCTCATGGCGATTTTCATCAGCATCATCAAAAGTGCCAAATCTACAAAGATAGACTGATCGCTTTTTTCATTTTCCATTCATCATTTTTCATTTTCCGATGCTTTCTATCAGAAACCTCCAAATCGCCTTCCGCTCCGGCGATTCACTGAACCCGGCCCTCAAGGGCGTTTCTCTGGAACTCGGAAAGGGCGAAACGCTGGCCGTCGTCGGAGAAAGCGGCAGCGGTAAGAGTGTGACAGCACTGGCGATTACCCGATTGCTCGCCTCCCCTCCCGCGGTTTACCAGGGCGGCGAAATAATGTTTCAAGGGCAGGATCTCCTGAAGGTCTCCGATGCGGAACTCAGAAAAGTGCGCGGGGGAAAGATCGCTTACATCTTTCAGGAACCCTCAACCTCGCTGAATCCAGTCTATTCCATCCGCAGCCAGCTCGCCGAAATGATCATTCTCCACCGCCAGGATGTCGCCGACATCGATGCCGAGATCATCCGCTGGCTCGATGCCGTCGGAATCGTCGATCCGGCAAAACGCCTCCACGATTATCCTCACCAACTCAGCGGCGGGATGCAGCAGCGCGTCATGATCGCCATGGCTCTCTCTGCACGACCAGACCTCCTGATCGCCGACGAACCGACGACAGCACTGGACGTGACGGTCCAGAAGCAGATCCTCGACAAACTCCGGGAACTTCAGCGCGACCTCGGTATGGCCGTGATGCTCATCACCCATAATTTCGCCATCATCCGCGGCCTGGCCCGTCATGTGGCTGTCATGTACCGGGGCGAGGTCGTCGAATATGGGGAAACAGATCAAGTCCTTAGAGAACCGCGTCATCCCTACACCAAGGCGCTCATTGCCTGCATCCCCCGACTCGGTGATCACCGCAAGCGTCTACCCACCATTGAATCCATCACCGGATGATCACTCGCTATAGCGACCTTGCCGCCAACGAACGGACTTATCTGGCGTGGATACGAACGTCCCTTGCCCTGATCGCCTTCGGTTTTCTGCTGGAACGTTTTGACCTTCTTGTCCGCTATTTCGCCAAGAGCATGGTTCAGGAAAAGATCCCCTCAATCTCCCCTCTTGGCAGGGAGGCCGGCATCATTCTGGTCGTACTAGGACTCGTCATCATGGTGCTTTCCAGCATTCGTTTCACGGTGACGACTCATCGGATCCGCAGTGAGAGTCAGGAAATCTACAGCTTTAAAAGCGTCCTCCTCACCGGGGTGGTCTTCATTCTCCTCGCCCTCTTCGTCCTCCTCTACATCAGCAGATTCCTTTTCTAGTCCGCGGTGATGACCCCGCTCCCCCCAAAGGAGGGCGCTCGTCTGCAGAAATGGTGGATTCTAATCCCTCCAGCCCGATTTCTCGATATTCAGGAGAGCTTTTTCGCTCTCAAGCCGTTCCAGAGGGATGATGGGCTGGCTGGGTTGGGGAGTTCGCTACGGAATCGCCTTGGAAGGTGGGATTAGTGACTTTTTACAGCTGCTCTCTGAGGGACTGCAACCATCATCACACCCATTGCGAGAATCAGGACTGCTGATGCTGTGAAACGGCTCAATGCCAAACCTCCATGATCATGAGGCTTATCCAGAAAATCACCGACTACAGCTCCTAAGGGACGAGTAAGAATGAAAGCAGTCCAGAAAAGCAGAGGTCGTGAGATATTCGTCTTCCAATACGCAACTGCAACTACCGCAAGTAAGGAACCAAATATGAAGACACTCCCCAAATATCCGAGCCCGGCAGAATCTGCCGTCCAATCACCTAGAGCAGTACCCAAGGTTTGGGAACACATGATAGTAAACCAATAGAAAACTTCTGCTTTGGGTGTGCTGATCGTCTCAACGGCTACAGTTCCAAGTGTTCTCTTCCATGTAAACAGCGATAGAAATAGAAGTCCTAAAAGTATCGTTGATCCACCAGCATAACCTACACCGATGGATCGAGTGCAATAATCAGCCAAAGTCGTTCCAACAGTCGTTGTTGCAATGATTGTTACCCAATAAATTAGGGGATGGAATGTTCTAGAGACGATTTGAACAGATACAGCAATCAAGAAAATGCCGGCAAAAATTAGAGTGCCCACAAGATAGCCTGTGCCCAGAGACATTGAAACAGCATCACCGCCCGTTTCACCAAGAGTAGTTGCAATAATCTTGAGAACCCAGAAACCAAGAGTGACCTCAGGAACCTTCGTAATCAGTTGGTGTGCGTGAATTTTCAATTTCACAAAAATCAATACCACTTATTTCAGTTAAGCGACACCTGAAATCTGTACCTACGCCCTCCTTGGTATTAGAGGCAACAGTATACTGACGGCAATGATGAGGAAGATTGAAAGATTTTTCAGACTGCCACCGAAGACCGATCTCCTTCATCGGGGGATGGGTTTTTCTTTGGCCTAAAATCTATCCATCATGGAGCAGATGCTTGGTAGTTCAGATGCCGCGCAAGGCGCTTGAGCGAAGCTGTAGTAGAGCTACTGCGAGCGAGCAGCAACACCGCGCGGCGCTGAAATCCCAAGCCTCCCCTTTTACTCTTCGCCTTTGGAGAGCTTGGTTAGCACTGAAAGATCCTCCAGCGTGCTGGTATCCCCGGTCAGCGACTGACCACCGGCGATCTGCTTAAGGAGTCGACGCATGATCTTTCCGGAGCGGGTCTTGGGGAGCATTTCGGCAAAGCGAATCTCGTCGGGCTTGGCGATGGGGCCGATGGCCTCACCGACGTGCTTGCGAAGCTGTTCCTTGAGTTTCTCTCCGGGCTTGTGGCCGGAGCGGAGGACGACAAAGGCTACGACTCCCTGCCCCTTGATCTCATCAGGCCTGCCAACGACGGCGGCCTCTGCGACTGAGGGGTGACTGACAAGCGAACTCTCGACCTCGGCGGTGCCGAGACGGTGTCCCGCGACATTGAGCACGTCGTCAATGCGGCCGACGATCCAAAAGTTCCCATCCTTGTCGCGGCGAGCACCGTCGCCCGTGAAGTAGGCTCCCTTGACCTCGCTCCAGTACTGCCTGCGGTAGCGACTCTTGTCTCCCCAGATGCCGCGGAGCATCGAGGGCCACGGTTTGCGGATAACGAGCTTGCCGCCTTCCCCATGGGGGACTTCCTTGCCTTGATCATCCACGATTGCCGCATCGATGCCGAAAAACGGAAGGGTCGCAGTGCCGGGCTTGCACGCGGTGGCACCGGGTAGCGGAGTAATCATGTGGGCCCCGGTCTCGGTCTGCCACCAGGTGTCGACGATGGGGCATTTCTCGTGACCGACGTTCTTGTGGAACCACATCCAGGCCTCGGGGTTGATCGGCTCACCCACAGTACCAAGGAGGCGGAGGGAGGAGAGATCATGTTTCTGGAGGTAGTGATCACCCCATTTCATGAAGGCACGAATGGCCGTCGGAGCGGTGTAGAAGATGGTGACGCCATAGTCAGCAATCAGCTTCCAGAAGCGGTCAGGCTCGGGCCAATTCGGAGCACCCTCGTACATGAGGCAGGTGGCTCCGTTGGAGAGCGGGCCGTAAATGAGATAACTGTGGCCGGTAATCCAGCCGATATCGGCCGTGCACCAGTAGACATCCTCTTCCTTGAGGTCAAAGACGTACTTTGTCGTGGCGTAGGTCCCGACGAGATAGCCGCCCGTGGTATGGAGGATGCCCTTGGGTTTTCCGGTGGAGCCACTGGTGTAGAGAATGAAGAGCGGATGCTCACTGTCGAGGTGCTCAGGGGGGCAGTCGGCGGAGACGTACTCCAGTTCTCGGTGCCACCAGACGTCGCGGCCCTGCTCGATGTGGATGTCAAGGTTGGTGCGGCGGAAAACGATGACTTTCCTAACCTGATTGTTGCCCTTGAGCGCGTGGTCGACGTTCTGCTTGAGGCTCACGATCTGCCCGCGGCGGTAGCCACCGTCGGCGGTGACAACGACCTTGGCACCGCTGTCGGCGAGACGATCCTTGATGCTCTCCGCGCTGAACCCTCCGAAGACCACCGAATGAACCGCGCCGATGCGGGCGCAGGCCAGCATCGCGATCGCGGCCTCGGGGATAAGCGGCATGTAAATGAGGACGCGGTCGCCCTTCTTGACCCCATTGCGCTTGAGAACATTCGCAAAGAGGCAGACCTCACGGTGCAGTTGGCGATAGGTGATAACCCTTTTCTCGCCCGGTTCACCTTCCCAAATGATGGCGGCCTTGTTGGCGCGAGGGGTATCGAGATGCTGATCGAGACAGTTCTGGGAGGCATTGAGTTTGCCGCCGACAAACCATTTGGCATTGGGCAGCTTCCAATCCAGGACCTTGGTCCATTTCTTGGTCCAGTGGAGCTCTGAGGCCTCGCGGGCCCAGAACTTGTCGGGGCGACTGACAGACTCGGCGTGGAGTTTTCTGTATTCGGCAAGACTGCCGATACGGGCTTTCTTGGCAAAGGATGCGGCAGGCTTGAAGACGCGGTTTTCGATCAGATGCGACTCGATGGTCTTGGTCTTTTTTGGGGTGGTTTTGCTCATGGGGATGGGAGACGTATATCCAAGGAAGCCGGCCGATTCCAATACGGGAATCACCCAGCTGAATTTTTCTTGGTTTGCGGGCCAGTCGCGGAAATCGTAGGGCCTTAATGAAGATCCAAGTCATCGCCGTGATGCTGGCAGTCTTATTTCAGCCGGCCATTGTCCCTTGCTCCGCAGTGGGCCAACCCTCCTCGGCACAATCCCCCCTGAAGGTGGGCATCTATGTTCACGAACCATTCGTCCTTCAGACGAATCAAGGTTACCAGGGATTCAGTGTGGATCTTTGGAAGGAAATCGCCGGGGATCTCGGAAGGAGGTCTGATTTCATCTCTTATCCCAGCATCCCCGATCTTTTGCAGGCCGTCTCCTCCGGCAAGGTGGATGTCGGGGCCAGTGGCATCTTTGTCACGGAGGAACGGCTCAAACTCGTCGATTTCTCCCAACCATTCCTACACGGCGGTCTCCAGGTGATGGTTCACGAAAAAAGGGGTTCCTCATTCATAAAAATCTGGAACGGCCTGCGCGAAAGCGGGCACCTGAAGATCTTTGGATTGGGAATCTGCATGATCTTGGTGGCAACGATTCTGCTGACCCTTGCCGAAAGACATTGGAATCAAGAGTTCCACCCGGACTGGGCCAACGGCATTGCAGAGTCGTTCTACCATGTCATGTCGATCGTCATGACAGGAAAGAGTACTCACAAGGGGCTTCCCGGCCCATGGGGAAGGATCCTGGCGGCCATTTGGATCGCCTTCGGCGTCGGCGTGGTGGCCTACATCACCTCGTCGGTGACCAGCATCATGACCATCAACAGCCTCGAGAACATCATCAAGGGGCCAGAGAATCTCCCGGGACACAAGGTCGGAATCATTCCCGGAACCGTGGGTGCCCAGTACTGCTCCAACCATCACCTCGACACGACTTCTTTCACGTCACTGCCCGACGCGGTGAACGCACTGGTCTGGCGGCAGGTCGATGCCATCGTCCTCGATGCGATGACCCTCCAGTGGTACGACAATTCCCATCCCGAACTCCCCATTACCGAAGTAGGCCCGATCTTTGAAAAGAAGTCCTATGCCTTCGCTCTTCCCATTGCCAGTCCCCTGCGTCACGAGATCAACCAATCAATCCTGAAGCAGAACGAATCAGGATTCCTCGAAACGCTCAGGAAAAATTACTTCGGAAACATTCAGTGACCTGTTGGGGCTTCCTGAAGTCCGCTGATCACAAACCGAAATCTCTCGTCATAGAGGCCGCCATTGTGGACACGGCAGCAATGAAGGCAGGCCAAGGAACGCCGTGGACGTCTGACTCGTTCATGGTGCCTGCCGCAACCCGGACAGCGAAGGATGAACCGGCGTTTCAGGCGGCGCGCATGGAAAGGCAGCCGGTGGGTGCGTGACTCCCCCGGAATCCCGAGGTCATGACAGGCCTCGCGCCATTCCTTACCATGGGGATCCATTCGGCGATGAGGATGACGATGGCGTGCCAGCAAATGAGCCAACTCGTGAAGCAGTGTCCTATCCACCTCCTCCTCCGAGATCTCACGCAGGGCGGGATTAAGCCAAATCTGGTTTCGACCCAGGACGGCGACTCCGGCCGTTGTCCTCATGCGGGAGTTCCAACCGGCCGTCACCAAGTCTCCCAAGACCGGATCGAGGCCACGCAGTGCCTTGCGTACTTTTTCCTCAAGAAGGGGATCCCTTGTGCGGCAACCTCCGGAACGATCACTTGAGGGACGGTTTTGGCTCAGCAACCTCTCGATCCGGGAAAAAAGCTCCCTCATCATCAGTTCATGACACGGTCTGGCGCGCCAGAACCCTTGCCAGCGCAGCAATCGTCAACGCGATCTCCTCTTCCGTGGTTGCCCTGCCGAGCGAGAAACGCACGGTGGCCCGCGCCGTTTCCTCCGGCAACCCCATGGCGAGCAGGACATGAGAGGGCATGACAGAGCCAACCATACAGGCCGAGCCGCTGGATACGGCCACACCTTCCAGATCGAGGCCCATCAGGAGAGTCTCGCCATCGCAACCGGGAAAGCTGACGTTGAGGGTGTTGGCAATAATCGGAGCCCCGGTAGCATTGCGAATCGCTGCTGGAAAGCGTTGCCTGATGCCCTCCCAGAGCTTCTCGCGCAAGTCTGCTTGGCGGAGCGCCTCACTCCCCTCAATGACTTCCTTGAGAGCACGCTCCGCAGCCATGGTCATTCCGGCGATCGCCACGGCGTTTTCGGTGCCAGGACGGCGTTCATTCTCATGATACCCCCCGTGCTGGATCGACTCGATGGAGAGACCGGAGCGCAGCCACAGGAACCCTGCTCCATGCGGGCCGTAAAACTTATGCGAGGTTGCGGTGAGGGCATCGACTCCGAGTTCCGACGGGCGGCAGGGAATCTTCCCAAAAGCCTGTACCGCGTCAGTGTGGAAAAGAATGCCCCGCTCACGGCAGATCGCGGCGAGTTCGGCGATCGGTTGGATCACTCCCGTCTCATTGTTGGCAAGCATCACGGAGGCAAGGATCGTGCCGAATTCCAAAGAGGCCGCGAATTCTGCGGGATCAACCAGGCCGTGCGAGTCCACGGGAAGCTCGGTCAGACGAAATCCCTCCCGTCGGGCGAGTGATCGCATCGCATGGAGCACCGCGTGATGTTCCGTGGAGACGGTGACCAGATGCTCCCTGCTGGGCGCACGGTGACGCCGGGCAAGTCCGAGTAGGGCAAGATTGCAGCTTTCTGTCCCGCCACCGGTAAAAACAACCCCGTGTGGTTTCTCCCCGAGCAGACCGGCCAACCTGTCACGCGCCTCGTCGATCACGGCACGGGTTCTTCGGGCGGACGCATGGATGCCCGAGGGATTCCCCCAGGTTCCCTCGAGCAGGGGTCTCATCGCCTCTCGCGCCTCGGGGCAGAGCGATGTGGTCGCGTTGTGATCAAGGTAGATCATTTGTCCATGATTCTCCGGGAGCCACCCTCAGAGCAACCCATGGTAACGGGAATTTTTGCAGACCCGGGATTTCCCGGTGATTCCCTTGCCATCGGATGGAAGCTGTCCCAGCATCAGAATCATCATGACTCCATCGACCATCCTTCCCGATCTGCAGGCCGCCGTCCTCTGCGAGGATGTCCGCGCAGAGATCAGCGGGCAGCAGACTCTGGTGGGGGTGCTTGGGGCGATTCCCACCCCCACCCTTCCGATCGGCTTCTTCAAACTCTGCCTCTGGACGCGTTGGTGCGGTGGCAGTGGCGACTTTGTGCAGAAATGCCTGATCTATGACCCAGAAGAGGATCAGGCCATCGCCCAGGCCGAGGTCCCCTTCTCTCTTTCAGATCTCAATGCCCACGCCACCAACGTCCATTTTTTCGGCGGTGTGCAGTTCCAAAAATATGGCAACTACCACGTCGAGATCCTGGTCGATGAGGAACTGCGCCTGCGAATCCCACTGCCGGTGATCAAGGTCGAAAACCCCGGGGAATTTGGCGGATTTCAAGGAAACCGCTAAAAGTCCAAAACCTCTCCGTCCTCGGGAAGGAAGATATCCGACACCTGCGGCAGAAGCTCCTGAAGGAGAGCCCTCGCCTGCCCCCGATCCATCGCATAGTCCTCATCAAGGTGAACCAGACACAAGGTTCCGAGAGCGGCGGATTGAAGAACGGCTGCCAATTCCTCCGCCCTGAAATGGGAAAGCTCGCAAATCAGGACTGAAACGGGGTTCTTCAGCAAGGGAGCCAACTCACTCGGCGAGGCAAGATCACCGCTGAAGATGGCCCGGAAGGATCCGCAGATAGCCTCCAGCGAAAACGATTCGCAGGGACGGGAGGCGTCGGCGCCAGGCTTGCCCGCATAGCAGGCTTGGAGATGTCCGTTGGGATGGGATGTGACGGTGACACCATTGCCAAAATCAACCACCGTCCCCGCCTCCCAGGCGTTCCAGGACACGGGAAACCCCATCGCCTCCTCGGTCAGGTAGAGCGCAGAGATCCATGCCCTCAGCGGAGCGATCATTTCACCCGGAAGATGGATCGGCAGCGGCTTGGTCCTGCCTAGAAGACGGCATCCCTGAAGGAGGGCCGGGACACCTCCGATATGGTCGACATGCCCATGGGTCAGAAGCAGGGCATCAAAGTCAGAAAGGATCGTGCCCCGGTCGCGGAGAAGATGCACACACGGTTCCCCTGCATCAACGAGCAGGTGCTTTCCATCTAGGCGGAGCAGGGAACTGGAAAAGAAACTGTCTGCAGAGGGAATGCCGGATCCGGTTCCCAAAAAGCTGATAGAAGGCATGGAACCAGCATTTGGTGACGGACTCCGCGCAAGCGAGCAAATTCCCGTGAGACGCCTTCCTGAACGGACATCTCTTGAAAAAAACCTTTTTCTCCTTTGACAGAAGGAGGCGACGCTCCTAATCTCACCAACCTTTCCCGAAATTTCATGAAGACTTTCTCCGCAAAAGCTCCCGAGATCAAACGCCAGTGGTGGGTGATCGACGCCAAGAACCAGCACCTCGGCCACGTCGCCGTCCAAGCCGCCAATCTCCTTCGTGGTAAGCACAAGGCGATCTTCACGCCGCATGTCGACACCGGTGACTTCGTTGTGGTCGTTAACGCCTCCGAAGTACAGATCGGCGGCAAAAAGGAGACTCAAAAGACATACATGAGCTTCTCCGGGTTCGTTGGTGGTCACAAGTCCGAGACCTTCCGCCAGCGCCGTGAGCGCCGCCCCGAGCTCCTCATCGAGAGGGCTGTCCGCGGCATGATTCCTCACAACCGTCTCGGCCGTTCCATCTACGGCAAGCTCAAGGTTTACGCAGGCGCCGAACATCCTCACGCCGGCCAGAATCCCCAGCCTGCCAAGTAATTTTACGCTTTATCATCATGGCCACACCCAAAACCGCCACAACCGGACGCCGCAAGACGGCCGTCGCCCGCATCCAGATCACCCAGGGCTCCGGAAAAATTCGCGTCAACGGCAAGAACTTCGACGAGTACTTCACCACCACGTCGATGCAGAACACGGTCCTCAAGCCGCTTGAGGCCCTGAACGTTTCCAAGAACTACGACGTCGAGGCCAAGACCTCCGGCGGCGGACTTCAGGGACAGGCCGGGGCTCTCAGCCTAGCCATCGCACGTGCTCTCAATGAATTCAACGAGGCGGATCGCCCCACCCTCAAGTTGGGCGGTCTCCTCACCCGCGATCCCCGCATGCGTGAGCGCAAGAAGCCCGGACGTCCCGGCGCCCGCAAGCGCTTCCAGTTCTCCAAGCGCTGATCGATTCGCCCCACGGATTTACTCCGTGGACAGAGATCTCTCTTCGAAGAGCTTCCCCCTCGGGAAGCTCTTCTTCTTTTACGTCCGGATTACCGGATTTTTCTAATGAAGCGACTTCACCGAATCTCACAACTGATCAAGGTCGCATGGGCGGAAGCCGTGCGATCGCTGCGCTTCAACCTGATTCCCGGACTCCTGCTGCAGGGAGTGATGATTGCCATCGCGGCGGCCTATTTCCGGAGCCCCTCCGTTCATCACTATCTCCTGCATCTCGGTTCCCTCAAGGAGCAGTGGGGGCTTCTCTTCTCATTCATCGGGACTTCCGCAGCATCCTCCTTTCTGCCGGAGCTGCTTCGTCCTCTCCTTCCAAAATCGACTCGCCCGGCACAGGGGCCTTCCCGTGTTTCCCGTTTACTCTTTGCGATCCCCTTTTGGGGAATCATCGGAATGCAGGTGGATCTCTTCTACCGCTTCCAGCTCCTGATCTTCGGCCCCTCCGACAGAATCTCGATCATTCTGGCAAAGGTTCTCGTGGACGCCTTCCTCTACTGCCCGCTACTGGCGATCCCGGAAGCTGTGTGCATCTTCCTCTGGCGCGACCATCGCTTCACCCACCACGGGTTCCGTGGCTGGAGCCCCCTTCGGTTCTACGCCCTGAAAATCTTCCCAGTCCTGATGACCAACTGGATGGTCTGGATTCCGGTGGTCAGCGTCATTTACTCCCTCCCCTCGGCGCTCGGCATCCCTCTCTTTATCATTGCCCAAGCCTTTTGGGTCATGGTCTTCACCACGCTTTCAAATAAGGTACAAGCGATCCAAGAAGCGTGAGAGGATTGCATTCAGCACTGCGAAACCGTTAACTCGCACATTCAAGAATATGGAACCCACCTTTCTCCAGATCCTCTTCCTAGGCATCGTCCAGGGAGCCGCAGAACTCCTCCCCGTTTCCAGCTCCGCCCATGTCATCGTTGCCGAAAAACTTCTCGGACTCGATCCTTCTTCCCCATCGATGACCTTCCTGCTGGTGATGCTCCACACCGGGACGATGGTCGCCGTGATCCTTTATTTCTGGAAGGCCTGGAAACGCACCTTTTTTTCCAATGCGGAGAACTTCCGCAAGATGATCCTCCACGTAGGATCGGCCACGGTCATGACGCTGCTGGTTGGTTTTTCACTTAAGCTTCTGATCGAGAAAGTCATTCTCAGCGGCAGCAGTCATGATGAAATGGAAGACCTCTTCGGGCATCTTCCCCTGGTGGGAAGCGCCCTTCTGGCGGCAGGACTGCTGATTCTTGCAGCTGGATATCTGCGGGGCAAAAACGGACAGAAGGATATTTCGCTTACCTCCAGTCTCTGGATTGGCGCATCCCAGGGGGTCTGCCTTCCCTTTCGAGGTCTCTCTCGCTCGGGGACGACCATCTCGACTGGCATGCTGCTAGGACTCTCCCGTCAACGTGTGGAGGAATTCAGCTTTGCCCTAGCCGTCGTGATCACGCCTCCCGCGATTGCCAAGGAACTGTTCCGATTGCTCAAATCCCATACTCCCGGCGCCTCCCCAGCCCACCTCGGGCACATGCTTGCCCCAGGACTGATCGGTATGCTCGGGGCCTTTGTCGCCGGCCTGCTCGCCTTGAAGCTTCTTTCACGCTGGCTGGAGAAAGGTCACTGGGCTTGGTTCGGCTGGTATTGCGTCGGTTTTGCCGGATTCGTTTTCTTTCTCGCCTCACGGGGGTTCTGACGTCTATTCCACTCAACGCATGAACAACTTTCTACGCCTCTTCTTACTTTCAGCCATTCTACTCGCAACCGGCTGTGCCTCTCAGTCAAAGGTAACCCTGCTGACCGCCGCAGGATTCCGGACCGTAGTCCCGAGCAGTCCGGCCCAGATCGCCCAGCTCAAATCGATGCCCCAATACAAGGTCATCCCGGTCGTGAAGAAGGGTAAAACCGCTTTTCTTTACGCCGACGCTGCTTCCAATGTGCTTCTGATCGGCAATCAGAAACAGTACACCCAGTTCCAACAATACAACCTTCAGTACAAGATTCAGCAGGACAAGGAAGCAACGGCCGCCCTGAACGCGGACGCCAACGCCGAGTGGAGCGCTTGGGGCGGGCTTGATGGACCGTTCTGGGGCCCCTGTTTCTACTAAGCCCAAGAGCTTCAAAGCGATCTCCTTATGAAGCCCCTGCCGCTGATTCCCCTCGCCTGCCTTCTCATCTCTGGTTGCTCCAATATCGGCGAGAAACGAACCGAGCTCTCGGCGGCTGGTTTCCGGACCATCCCTGCGACCACATCGGCGCAAATGGCGAAACTTATTACACTGAAATCATCCAAGGTGGTTCCCGTCACAGGAAAGCAGGGAACGATCTATGTCTTCGCAGACCAACAGAACAAGGCCCTGATGGTGGGAAGCCCTGCACAGTATCAGAAGTACCGTGCAATCAAGCTGCATCAGCAAAAGATCGACGAGCAGTTGCTTGATGCCCAAGTCAACATGGACAATGCCGATTGGTCGGCTTGGGGTCCCTATTCAAGCTGGGGATGGTCCGTGGCATCAGATCCCCTGTAACAGGGTTCCCACGCTCCCCCCTTTGTATAGAGTTTAGAGGAGAACCTACTCGCTGGGGTAATAGCGGGTGATCTTGGTGCCCTGGAGGCCAAGCCCCCCCATCAATCCCTTCTGCCCCCAAATAAAGGCAGCGATTCCATGCTGGACCGAGGCCACCGACATGCTTCCCGACAAGCCCTGATCGCCCATCACCAGACCGGGAGCCGTACCGAGATCGAACCCATCGCTTTTCTTAAGATACTTCAGGGAGTCCTCATCCATAAAGAGCAGGGCATAGGAGAGCTTCTGAATACCGGCCTGGATGCCGTAACCAGCGGAGGTCATGTTGTAGTATCCGGCCACCTGACCGTTCTTGAAGAGCACCCCATCCCCTCGCTGCGCTGCTACCATGAATCCTGCCTTCAGGACTTCTGGAAACACAAGGACCGCAACCGCCTTTTCCCCGAGAGTTTGAGCCTTCGGGTTTTGATTGTAGAGATGATGCAGTGCCTTGATGGAAAGACGCTCGAGCTTCTCGGCTGAGTGGGCGGATACCTTGCCGGCGGAAGCGAGTGCAAAGGCCGTCATCAGAAATGCAATCAGGGTGTTTTTCATGTGTTTTCTGGGTTGTTTGATGAGTTAGGAATGTGTCCGTCAGCGGCGCAAATGCTCCTGCACGGAGGCGTTGTTATTGATCAAATCAAGAATCCGCTGACCAGAAAGGGGCTTTGTGGAAAGACAGTCGAGATTACCGTCACGACCGATCACGGCCACGGAAAATTGACCCGCGACGTCATAGGAAGAGGCAACCGCGGTGGGATTGTTCACGGTAAGAAATGGAACATTAGAGGGGATGACACCCCCTTCGCTGGTGAAAGCCGCGAAACAGATCATCCCATCAGCCGCCAAACGCTCATATCGCCCTCTCAGTTCGGAAACCTGCTTTCGAAACGCCCTGTCCTTGGGCGATGGGGCGATCAGAAGGAGCACCGGCTTTCCTTTGAGAGAGGAGAGCGTGATCGTACGTCCCTCGGACGCTCCACCGGAAAAGGCTGGCGCCGCGCTGATGAGTGCCAAACCCTTCTTCTCCGCCGTCGCAGCGAGGACGGAAGAAGCCGCCAGCACGAGCACCATTCCTGCGGTCGCGAAATTGGGGATCGAGGTCGTCATCAGTGATGATTGGGAACAGGGATCCGTCAGACCGTCATGAGCTCCGCTTCTTTCACGGAGACATGCTTATCGATAGATTCGACCTGCTTGTCGGTCAGTTTCTGGATCTCCTTCTCGGAGCGCTCCAGTTCGTCCTCGGTGATCTTTCCATCCTTCTGAAGCTTCTTGGCCCCGTCCATGGCCTCACGGCGGCAGGCGCGGACACGTACCCTGGATTCCTCCGCGAGCTTATTCACGGTGCGAACGAGATCCTTGCGGCGCTCCTCGGAGAGCTCCGGAATGCGCAGGCGGATCAGTTTGCCGTCTACGGCGGGATTGATGCCGATCTTGCTCTCCTGGATCGCCTTCTCAATGTCCTGGGTTGTGGAGGCATCGAAAGGTTGGATCACCAGCAGACGCGGCTCAGGCGCAGTGATCATGGCAAGCTGCTTCAGCTTCATGCTGCTTCCGTAGGCGGTGACATCGATGTTCTCGACAAGGGCCGGAGAGGCCTTCCCGGTGCGGATGGCGTTGAATTCATGCATCATGAATTCGACCGCTTTCTCCATGCCGGATTCGGCATCAAACAGGACTTCTTCTGCGCTCATGGTGGTGGTAGGTAAAGGGTTTGCGGTTGAGTGGTTTTAGAGAGCGGGTTTGTCGTCGCGGACGAGCGTCCCAATCTTCTCACCCCTGACTGCTCGGAGAATATTGGCGGGGTCGGACATGTCAAAGACGATGATCGGCATGGCGTTGTCCATGCAGAGAGAGAAGGCGGTCGAGTCCATTACCTCGAGACGGCGGGTCAGGGCATCCGAATAGGTGAGCGTCTCGAACCGCTTCGCCTCAGGATTCTTCTTCGGATCGCTGTCATAGATACCGTCCACCTTGGTCGCTTTCAGGATTACCTCGGCACCGATTTCGTTAGCACGGAGGGCGGCGGTCGTGTCGGTGGAGAAGAAGGGGTTTCCCGTGCCGGCCACAAAGATCACGATGCGACCGTTCTCAAGATGACGGATCGCCTTCCTCACGATGAAGGGCTCAGCGACATTATTCATCTGGATGGCCGTCTGGACCCGCGTGGCATGACCGAGATCCTCCAGGGCACTCATCAGGGCCATTCCGTTGATCACGGTGGCCAGCATCCCCATGTAATCGGCGGTGGCGCGGTTCATTCCGCGATGGCTGGCTGCAAGCCCACGCCAGATATTGCCACCACCCACCACAACGGCCACCTCGACCCCCATGGAGCGGACTTCGGCAATGGAGGCGGCGACAGCCCTCACGATCTGAGGGGAAACACTATCACTGCTCCCTTTTTCCTTCAGAGCCTCCCCGCTGATTTTCAGGACGATACGGCTGTATTTCGGGGCTTGGGAAAGGGTCTCAGACATGAGGTATGATGAAATCCGAGGAACCGCCCAAGGCAAAGCCAAATCACGATGCACCATGCTCCTCAACAAGGAGAGCATGCCCCCGGGCGAAAGCGCCGGAATGCATCCTCCCCCCTCCCTCGGGTTGCACGCTCCCAAGAAGAAGACCGCCCTCGCCGCACGCCACAAGAACCCCGCGCGGATCAATCCTCAGGATTGATCCGGGCTTTCCAGAGGCATGTCGGGCGACAATGGCGGAATGAACCTTGATCATGATGACAGAGGAGTCCTCAAGAATCAGGTTAGCCACGGCTCCGGGACGGGGCTGGAGAGAGCGAATCTTTCGCTCCAACTCCACGGCCTGCCGACTCCAATCGAGTTGCGTGTCGGCCCTCAGGATTTTCCCCGTCACGGTGGCTTGGGACTCATCCTGCACATGACGCGGCGCCCCCCCCGAGGCGAGCAGTCGCAAGGCCTCCTCCAGGGCAACAGGAGAGATCAAAGACAGCTTCTCCGACAGACTTCCCGCCGTCTCGCGACGACGGACTGAAAGGCGTTTTTCCAGGATCACGTCACCCGTGTCGAGCCCCTCGGCCATATGCATGATCGAGACACCACTCTCCCGATCTCCGGAGGCAATGGCGGCTTGAATGGGCGAGGCGCCACGATGATGTGGTAGCAGCGAGGCATGGATGTTCAGACAGGCCATTGATGGGGTCTCCAGCAAGGCCTTGGGAAGAATTCTCCCGTACGCCATCGTCACCATAACCTCCGGTGCAAGATCACGGAACCAGTCCAGCACCCCGGGATCCCTGGGTGACTCCGGTTGCAACAGCGGTGTTTTCGGTGACAACCGGATCAGCTCCTCCTTGATCGCGGGAGCCTTAAGCTCGCGGCGGCGTCCTGCAGGCCGATCCGGCTGGCTGAGCACTCCAATCAGTTCATGTTTCTCAAGCAGATAACGCAGCGACGGAATCCCAATGTCCCCAGTACCGGCAAAAACAACCCTCATCCGGATCAGTGGGAAAATCGCGGAACAAGGGATCCCCTAGTCCGGCGAGCAGCAGAACGGTCCAACATCAACTCACCGGCAGTCACCTCGCGATGACCGAGCGAGGAGGAACAGCCGGTGCAAAGATAATCATAGAGCTCCTTGTCGGGCAGAACCAGAAGCAGGGACTCCCTCACCGGCATCGCTTTGGCGCACTTGGAGCAGTACAGCGAGGAAGCGCGAAAGCTCTCGAACTGGCTCATGGCTGCAGGGTGGGCTGGCCCGACACGGCCTTTTGCGCTCAGGCCGGAACCTCTTCGAGAAGTCCCTTGATGATCTCGTGAAGAACCCGGACTGGTGTCATGGTGGCGTCGATGTCATGACGGCGTGCCGAGGAGTAGTGTGCGAGCACTGGCTTGGACTCGGAATCGTAGGTGGCAAGACGGCTGCGGATCAACTCCTCGTTGGCATCGTCCAGACGATTGTCGCGCAGCGCCCTTTTCTTGAGACGGGCGACGAGTTTGTCTCGATCGGGGCAGGAAAGATGGTATACGCGCCGCACATCGATAAGCTCCTCCATGAGAACGGCCTGGGCCACGTTGCGGGGAATGCCGTCGAGGATCAGATAATCACGCTCTGGCTTGAACTTTCCCGATTCCGCGGTCTTGCGGACTGATTCATGCCAGAGCCGCACGGTCATCTCGTCAGGAACAAGCAGCCCCTTGCTGGAGTATTCGAGAAAAGCCGCCCCGAGTTCGCTCGTCGGGTCAAGCGACCGGAAAACATCCCCGCAGGCGCAGTGATAAAAACCGGGAATCTTGCCGAGGATCTTGCCCTGGGTGCCCTTGCCGCTGCCGGGAGCGCCGAAAATGAGAATGGTTCGGTAACGTGACATCTTTTCAATCTAGGGAAGCCGCCACGCAAAATCAACGGCAAGGAACAAGGGTCCGTTGACAGTGATGGTCCTGATAGGGGATAGTGCCACCCCTCACTTTCCCCCATGCCGGCCAACGACGAATACGTGATCGAGATCCTGAAGGATGTCGGCCTGATTAATCAGGATCAGGTCGATCACGTCGCCTCTCAGACAGCGGGCCTCCACATGGTCGACACCATGGTCAGGGAGGGCATCGTCAGCGCCGAGGACGTTGCACGGACCCTCGCCTCGCAGAACGGGATGGATTTCGTTGATCTCTCGCTGGTCACTCCGATCCCGGAACTGGTGGATCTCCTCACCCCCGAGACGGCCAGACGCTACAGGACGGTTCCTGTCTCCGAACACGACGGTTCGGTCGTCATGGCGATCGCCGACCCGATGGATTTCGAGGCCTTTGACAGCATCGGCTTCCTACTCAAACGCCCCGTGGAATTCGTCTGTGCGATTCCCGCCCAGATCGAAGAAAAGCTCAATCGACTCTACCCTCTCGGTCTTGAGGAACTCACCAAGGGGGGATCGGAGATCGAGGTTGAGGAGGATGCTGGCGGGGATGACGACGCCCCGATCATCCGGATGGTTTCCAACCTTTTGATCGAGGCCCAGAACAACAGGGCGAGCGACATCCACATCGAACCGATGGAGAAACGCCTCCGCGTCCGCTTCCGCATCGACGGAAACCTCCAGGAGGTGCAGAGCCCGCCAAAAAAACTCCAGGCCGCCATCATCAGCCGACTCAAGATCATGACCGGCACGATGAGCATCGCGGAGAAGCGCGTCCCCCAAGACGGCCGCATTCAGATGAAGATGGGGGACAAGGTCGTCGATCTCCGCGTCAATTCCATCCCGACTGTCCACGGGGAGAGCATCGTTATGCGCGTGCTCGACAAATCCTCCCTCATGCTGGGCCTTCCGGAGCTTGGATTCCTCAGCGACGACCAGGCTCTTTTCGAGCGACTTGTCCAACTGCCCGACGGCATCATCCTGGTCACCGGTCCCACCGGATCCGGAAAGACGACCACTCTTTACGCCTGCCTGAACTACATGAACAAGCCCGACCGGAAAATCATCACGGTCGAGGAGCCTGTCGAATACCAGATGACCGGCATCAACCAGGTCCAGGTCAACTCCGAGATCGGCATGACCTTCCCCGCCGCCCTGCGCGCCATGCTCCGTCAGGCTCCGAACATCGTCATGCTCGGAGAAATCCGTGATGAGGAGACCGCTTCCATCGCGATCAATGCGTCCCTCACAGGTCACCTTGTGCTCTCGACACTCCACACCAACGATGCACCGGGTGCGATCGCCCGTCTTGTCGACATCGGGGTGCAGCCATTTCTTGTCTCCAGCGCCGTGCGCGCCGTAATGGCCCAGCGACTCGTCCGCAAGCTCTGCGGGAACTGCAAGCAGCCCGGGGAACTCTCGGAATACGAGATGCAGGCACTTTCACTCGATGCAGCCCAGGTTGCCCGCGCCACCCCGATGAAGGCGGTCGGTTGTGACAAATGCAAGGGCAAGGGATACCGCGGCCGCATGGGAATCTTTGAGATTTTCGTCGCCGACGACGAGATGCGCCAGATGATCAATCGGAGCGCCACGACCATCCAACTCCGTCACCGGTGCCGCGAACTCGGGATGAGAACCCTCCGTGAAGACGGCATCCGCAAGGTGCTCGCCGGGATGACCACCGCAGACGAGGTCATCTCCTCCACCATGGGAGACAGTCACTGACACCATGAATCCGCATCAGGTCATCGAGGTCTTCAGGCGCTCCGGAACAGTGAGCGAACTCACCGCCGAGGAGCTCCTCACCGAGGCGGTCAACTCCGGTCGCCCGATCGACGACATCATGGTCGAGCAGGGGATCGTGACGGAGGAGGCATTCGCCCAGACACTGGCCATGGATCTGGGGGTGGAGGCTGTCGACCTTTCCTCCTTCGAACCCCTCCCCGCGCTGCTTCATCTCGTCCCCTCGGGCATGGCCCGCCTCAACGAGGTCATTCCGGTCACGGCCTCCGGCAATGTCCTCACGGTGGCGCTCGGCAATCCCCTCGACACCCAGGCCCTCGACGACCTCCGCTACACGCTGAACCGCGAGATCGTTCAGGTGGTAGCGCCCCGTCACCAGATCGAGAAACTGATTTCCGAACACTACGGAACCGAGGAGACCTCCATGGAGGACGTCCTCAAGCAGCTCGGGGAAGCGGAAGTCGCCGCGATCGATAATGCTGAGGAGGAATTCAACGCGGCTGCGGCTGCGGCGGAAGCCAACGCCACGCCGATCATCCGCTACGTCAACCTGATCCTGGACCGCGCCGTTCAGGCCCAGGCAAGCGATATCCACTTCGAACCGTTCGAGAAGGAATTCAAGATCCGATACCGCGTCGACGGCGCACTCTACGAGATGGAGCCCCCTCCCCGGCATCTGGCGCTTCCGGTGACCTCCCGTATCAAGGTGATGTCCAACCTGAACATCGCTGAGCGACGCGTCCCTCAGGACGGCCGCATTCAGCGCCAGATTGGCGACAAGGTTGTCGACCTTCGCGTCTCCACGCTGCCCACCCAGTTTGGCGAGAGCGTCGTGCTCCGCGTGCTCGACCGCAGTGCCGTAAAACTCGATCTGGAGGCCCTCCAGATGCCGCCGGAAATCCACGAGTACATCCTCGAGACCATCGAGAAGCCCAACGGCATCTTCATCGTCACCGGACCGACAGGATCGGGAAAAACCACGACCCTCTACGCCTGCCTCAACAAGATCAACACGATCGACTCCAAGCTCCTCACCGCCGAGGATCCCGTGGAATACGAAATCGACGGCATCATGCAGGTTCCCGTCAACGAGGGCATCGGCCTGACATTCGCCAAGGTACTCAGGGCCTTCCTCCGTCAGGATCCCGACCGCATCATGATCGGGGAAACCCGTGACCTCGAAACAGCGACCATCGCCATCCAGGCCTCACTGACCGGTCACTTGGTCTTCACCACGCTCCACACCAACGACTCCACGGGTGCCGTTTCCCGACTTGTCGACATGGGAGTGGAACCCTTCATGATCTCGGCCTCCCTGGAAGGAGTGCTCGCCCAGCGACTCGTGCGGCGCATCTGTAGCCGCTGCAAGACTCCCTACGAACCCGATGAGGCTGTTCTTGGGAGGCTCGGCCTGACCCCCCATGACATCGGCGACAAGACCTTCTACTACGGCAAAGGCTGCGCCGAGTGCAACAACACCGGGTACAAGGGACGAAAGGGCCTCTACGAACTCCTCAAGGTCACCGACCCCATCCGGACGCTGATCAACGAAAAGGCCCCCAATGTGGTTCTCCGCCAGAAAGCCATGGAATTGGGCATGAGTACTTTGAGAGCTGACGGACTGAGGTGCATCTTCGACGGCATCACGACCATCGAGGAAGTCCTCAAGTACACCTGAGGCTCGGCGCTATTTCTTCCGGAGAAACCCGGAAATCATACAGCGGATCCCCCTACTCAGTTTGCAGGAAGGGCCGCAGAAGCAGGGGCCGCCACCGTGGAGTCACCGGACTTCGCTGGTACAACAGGGGTAACCACCGGTGCAGCGGAGGCGATCTTCTTCACGGGACGCTCTCCATGAACGGGAGGCACCCACAGACTTTGAGCGATCAGATCCTTATTGATCGGGGCGATCAGACTGTATCCAGCCTTGCCATTGGGGAGCATCGGAGTCCCCCAACGATCCCTGCAGACAACCCGGGTCGAGGGAATCTTTTCACCCGCCAAGGTGTGGTTATTGATCACCTGAGGAGGTGGAAGTTCAAGGGTTCCCAGAAAGGAGGAACCACCGGCGATGAGAAGCTTGGGAAGAAGGCTCAGGAAAACCATGGTAGGGGGTGTTTTTTTAACATGGTCGGAAAACGCTCCGAGGACAAGTCCGGCCATTGAGCCTCCTCACTCCGGTGAAGGATCGGACACATCACTTGCCCGGATAATTCCAGAACCAAGAGAACCCGTGACCGATCGAGGAGATCAATCTTGAGGGAAGAGGTCTTTCATCTTTTGGGGTTGGACTAGGCGATGGTTTGGGAGCAGGAGTAGGGCACATCTTGACGGCCTCTTGGGCGAGACCGAGAGGGATATCGGTAGTCAGGGCAAGTTCCCTGGCATCGGGAAGGGGTGGCTTTGCATCATTGGAGACATGAAGAATGACAGGTTTGGTGAAGAGGTCTCCCGTCCCAGTCCAGACACGAATGGGAGGAATTTCGTAATCACCCACGGCGGTTGTGATGAGCCTGAACCGCAACAACCAAACATCCTCACCTACCACGGTAAGATGCTGCGGTTTCCAGAACCTCTTCAACTCCAGCCCCACGGGACATTCGGGCAGAGCGGAAACAGGAGGCCGGGCATTCCTGACGGTGATCAGCAACTCGAGGCGCTGACCGGGTTTTGAAACCCTGTGGGAAATCGTGGCAGCAGCTTCAGACCCCCTAGCCGGGGATGCATCCAAAGTCCCCGACAAACATCCAATCACGGCACAGAGCAGCAGCAATTTCTTGAAATCCATGATCAGTAAAATTCAGTAAGTCTCAACGCATCGCAAGGATAGCGAGATCACGATTTCGACACCGACATCACCAAGATCCGAAGAGATCCCCCTGAATCACGTCTCCCGGTTTGGGCTCAGGAGCAGGCTTGGGCTTGCGAACCTTCTTCTTGGGTGGCTCAAAGGTTTGCTTCCATTGTTTCTGGACATCTTTGATGACCACATTCGCTCTTTTGTAGCGCTCCTTCTTGCGATTCATCGCGATCGAAGGGGTCAAGCGGAGCACCTTGCGTGCACGTTCGACCCGAGCCTCGGTGAGAGCGCCGCGCAAACGCCAATGCCCACCCTTGGTGGTGTAGACACCGATGATCTTGCCGGCCTCTGCATAGCGTCGGAGTTGCCTGTCCGAGATCCCCAAACGGGAAGCCAGCTCTTTGAAAGTGGACATCGCCATAGATGCTCTTAAAAAAAGTGATTTCTTTTCTCAAATCAAGAAAAAGTGACATCAAACCGGTCATCAGGTGTCCGGATTAGATAATTTACTTCATCCCTGAGCGAACTTTTTGCAGCAACTCACGATTTGAGGTCAATTCCCGGCAGAGAGACTCGATCGCCCCCAAGGAAGAGGAACTCAAGTGATGTTCCATACCCTCCACATCACGCTCCACCTCGGACTCGGAAATGCCAAGCAATCTCAGGAACTCAGTCAGGATCCGGTGTCGATCGATCACAGCTCTGGCAATGGCTCGCCCCTCATCCGTCAGGATCAGGCCACGGTAACGCTCATGCTTGACGAATCCCTCGGCATCAAGGCGCTTGACCATGTTGGTCACGCTCGCCTGAGAGATCCCGAGACTCAGCGCAATGTCGACCACACGGGCATAACCCTTGGAATCAATCAGTTCCTGGATCCGTTCGAGATAGTCCTCCACGGCCGAAGATGACCTTTTTCCTGATTTGATCATAACGAGAGATCTTGGGGGGCTTTTTCCAGAAAGGAATTGATTCAGAATCTATAGTCTCGTATAAAGAAATTAGCCAAGGCTAATTTTTATGGAGACACCTCATCATCCCAGCCTGCCGGAAGTTCATCGCTCCATCGATCTTCCTGCCCACCCTTCGTTTTGGCGCAAACTGATAGCCTTTGCCGGCCCCGGTTACCTTGTGGCGGTCGGTTACATGGATCCGGGTAACTGGGCGACCGATCTGGCGGGCGGATCACGTTTTAACTACGCGCTCCTCTCCGTGATCCTGCTTTCAAGCCTCATGGCTATGTTCCTGCAGCGACTTTCGCTCAAACTCGGGATCGTCACCGGCCATGATCTCGCCCAGAGTTGCAGGCTTCACTATGGCAAGGCGGCGGCCATTCCTCTCTGGATCGCTGCGGAGATCGCCATTGCCGCATGCGATCTTGCGGAGGTGATCGGATCGGCGGTCGCGCTCAACCTCCTCTTTCATCTTCCCCTCCTCGCGGGTGTCCTGATCACCACGCTCGACGTGCTGTTCCTGCTGATGCTCCAGCAACGGGGCTTCCGCTATATCGAGGCGCTGGTGATTGTCTTGATCGGGACCATTGCAGTCTGTTTCGGCATGGAGATCTTCTTTTCCAAACCCGAACTTGCCGGAGTGCTTGCCGGATTCATCCCATCACCCTCGGTAGTGACCGATCCGGCCAAACTCTTCATCGCCATCGGCATTCTTGGCGCCACCGTGATGCCCCACAACCTCTACCTGCACTCCTCCATCGTGCAGACAAGACGCTATCCGCTCGACATCCTTGGAAAAAAGGAAGCCGTCCGCTTCGCAACCATCGACTCCAACATCGCTCTGACCATCGCGATGGCCATCAATGCCGCCATCTTGATTCTCTCGGCCGCAACCTTTCACCGCGCAGGACGCACTGATGTGGCCGAAATCCAGGAGGCGTACCATCTTCTCACACCGATGATCGGAGTCGGCGGAGCCAGCACGCTCTTTGCCGTGGCGCTTCTGGCAGCGGGTCAGAACAGTACTTTTACCGGCACTCTTGCCGGGCAGATTGTCATGGAGGGATTCGTCCACATCAGGATCCCGGCATGGGCACGTCGGCTGCTGACCAGGCTCATCGCCATCATCCCGGCCGTCATCGTGATCTCCATTGCCGGCGAAGGTGCGACGACGCACCTCCTGCTGCTCAGCCAAGTCATCCTGAGCATGCAATTGAGCTTTGCGGTGATCCCGTTGTTACACTTTACCGGAAATCGCCGGATCATGGGGGAATTTGTCGATCCGGCGTGGGTCCGTCTTTCAGGTTGGATGATGGCGGCGGTGATCGCCGGACTCAATCTCTGGCTCCTCATCCTGCAATTCCGGACGGGATTCTAAACATGGGCGTAAACGGCCACGAACTGCTTGCCAGCGGGTCTGGACAGCGCCTGGAGCACTGGTGCGGACGGGTGGTCCTGCGCCCGGAAACGGCTGCGGTCTGGCCATGGGCTCAAGGCAAAGACCTCCCGGAGTGGGACGGCCTCTACCATGGAAACGCAGCGTCCGGAGGATCTTGGGAATGGAGGAACCCTCTCCCCGATGCCAGTGCCGTGCACTACGGGAACCTTTCCTTTCTCGTCAAACCGACCGCCTCCAAGCACCTGGGACTCTTTCCTGAACAACAGGCGAATTGGGATTGGGTGACCGAGACGCTCTCGTTTGCATCCGGGAAGCAAGCTCCGGAAATCCTGAATCTCTTCGGCTACACCGGCGGGGCCACCTTGGCAGCCGCCGCAGCAGGCGCAGCCGTCACTCATGTCGATGCCTCCAAGGCGATGGTCTCCTGGTGCTCGGATAATGCCCGCCTCTCGTGCCTGGCAAACGCCCCGATCCGATACATTGTCGAGGATTCCATGACCTTCCTTCAGCGGGATATCCGGCGGGGCAACCGCTACGACGCAGTCATCATGGATCCACCACCCTACGGACGAGGCAAGCGAGGCGAACTCTGGAAGCTCTCGGAGCACCTTCCCTCGCTTCTCGAGGCGACCATTTCCGTACTCTCAGAGACCCCTCTCTTCATTCTCCTCAATACCTACACCGACGATCTTGATGCGGAGGCTGGCGAGTTGCTGGAGACCATGACCCGCAGCCTTCCCGGATCCGTCAAAACCGTCCCTCTCGGCCTGACTGGAAGCATTGATGCCAGATTCCTCCCCTTGGGAAAGGCACACCGCTGGACTCCCTGATGCCGGGAAGAATCGAAGCCCTTCTTGCCAACAGGTCGGCATCTGCGATCCTTGGATTGAGAACTCCACCCCATTACCCATATCCCATGACCGATTCCAAACACCCCGCCGCCGAAAAACTCGAAAGCAGCCAGGCCCATGCCAAGAAAGCATTGGAGACAGCCACCAGCGCCGCGCGTGACGTGGCCGAAACCGCCAAGCAAAGCGCCCGCGAGGCCTACGGAGCAGGACGCGAGGAACTCCGTGCCGCCGCCACCGACTTGAAGGACGCCGCCCGCTCCACGTACGCCGACCTCTCGAAATCCGCCAAGGCCAAGTACGGCGAGATCTCGGGGCAGGCCCGCGAGCAATACGGTGACCTTGCCGATCGAGCCGGGGAAGCCGTTGCCGAATACCGCGACCAGATCGAGGATCTCGCCGATCAGGCCGAGGATTACGTTCGGGACAATCCTTTCCGCGCCGTCGGCATCACCTTTGCCGCTGGACTCGTCCTCGGACTGCTGCTTCGCCGCCGCTAATCTCTGGCCACCTTTCAATCATGAGCTCGCAGGAACTTCCCGGAGGCATTCCCTCTCGGATCACCGGCCTCGCCGCCGGCCTCCTGCGTCATGGATTGACGCTCGGGGCTCTGGCAGCGGCCGAGGGGCGTCTTCTTCTACGTCAGAGCATCGTCACCCTGCTTCTGGCCGTTGCCATGACCGTCGCAGGCATCATTGCTTATGTGGCCTTGATCGGAGCCGTCGTCGCCCTGCTTGCCATCAAACTCTCCTGGGGATGGCCCGTCTCACTAGCTGCCGCCGGAATGATCCATCTGGCCATGCTGGGGATTCTTTTCTCCATCCTTCGGACGAAATCACTACCCCGTCCCTTCGAGGGAACTTCGGCGGAACTTCAGAGGGATCTGGAAAGCCTCAGCCGCTTTAGTAACGGCAACCGCTCCCGGCCATGACCACCCCGTCCGACCTGATCCGTCTCCAGCAGGCCGTCCGAGAAAGCCGCTCCGACCTCTCACGCGAATATTCGGGATTGGTCCACGAACTCGATTTCCGTCGTCGTTTCACCGAATCGGTGAAACGCCACCCTCTGGGCTGGATCGGTGGTGCTGTTTCCGCAGGACTTCTGGCCACGCTGTTCGGAACAGGAAGCCGCAAAAAGACTCCCTCCCCAACCGCCGCCTCGGCACCCGTCGCCGCCTCTACGCTCGGTCGTGCCGGATGGATCGCAGGTGCATTGGAAACGGGACGGATCCTCTATCCCGTGGTGAAGCCGATTTTGATGCCTGTGATCTCGGAGCTTCTCGGCAACATCGCCCGCTCCGGCCTTGCCAAGAAAGGGCGACTCCCCTAGGGATTTCGGCCCCAACTGCATTTCCGATGAGCGAGCATCCCCTCCCCGCACACGTCGACGACTACCTGAATCTCGGCAAGCAGGCGGAAGCTTCCGATATCCATCTGAGCGTCTCGAGTCCCCCGACCTGCCGGCGCTACGGAACTCTCCTGCCGATGTGGGAGAGCGCCCCCCTGCTTACCGCAGAGGATACGGAAAAACTTGTTCGAGGATTCCTCGACGAGGCGCAACTGGCCCGCCTTGAGAGCCAAGGGGACGTCGACTTCGCCTACACCAATGCGACGGGCCGCTACCGCACGAGTGTGGTGCGCCAGCGCCTCGGCTATGACCTCGCCTTCCGCATCATCTCGAGCAACCTCCGCACCCTTGACGACCTTGGGATGCCTCCCCAGCTCAAACTCCTGACCCAGTACCACAACGGCCTTGTGCTCGTCACCGGACCCATGGGTAGCGGGAAGACCACGACGCTCGCCGCACTGGTGCAGGAGATCAACCTCCACCGCAGCGACCACATCATCACGCTGGAGGAACCTATCGAGTACATCATCCCGTCCGCGGGATGCCAGGTCACCCAGCGCGAGGTCCACACCCACACCAAATCGTTTGCGGCCGCCCTGCGCGGTGCCCTCCGTGAGGATCCCGACATCATCATGGTCGGCGAGATGCGTGACCTCGAGACCATCCAACTCGCCATCTCGGCTTCCGAAACGGGTCACCTCGTGCTCGGCACCCTGCATACCAGCAACGCGCCCCGCACTCTCGACCGACTTCTCGATGTCTTCCCGAGCGACCAGCGCGACCAGATCCGCATCATGGTCAGCGAATCCCTCCGGGGCATCGTCAGCCAGCAACTCATCCCCCGCGCAGACGGTTCGGGCCGGGCCGTGGCCATGGAGATCATGCTCAACTCACCTGCCATTGCGAACGTCATCCGCGAGGCCAAGACCTTCATGCTTCCAGGCATCATCCAGACCGGGAAGAAAGCAGGCATGATCCTCATGGATGAATCCGTGGCCGAACTCTACCGCCAGGGCATCATCACGGCCGAGGAGGCCCTGTATCGTGCCGAAAACAAGGCCGAGATGAGAAACGTCTGCGGAATCTGACCCCACACAATCCATGGCCTACATCGACGCATTCTTTCAGGCTCTCGTGGAATACGGTGCCTCCGACCTCCACCTCTCCGAGGGACAGCCTCCCAAAATCCGGCGCCATGGCGAGATCGTCCCGATCAGGGAGGAACCGCTGACCAGGGATGAGATGAGCTACATGCTCAGCGAAATCTGCACACCCCAGAAATGGCAGAAATACGAGGAGTGCGGCGACCTCGACTTCGCCTACCAGATGGACAAGAACAGCCGTTTTCGCTGCAACTACCTCAAGCAGGCCCACGGCTACGGCGCGGTCTTCCGCATCATCCCGACCAAGATCCTCACGCTCGAGCAACTCAATGTCCCCGAGGTCATCAAGGAATTTGGAGACATGCGCGGCGGTATCGTTCTGGTGACCGGGCCCACCGGCTCGGGCAAGAGCACGACGCTGGCGGCGCTCATCGATTACATCAACACGAACTACGGCCGCCACATCGTCACGATCGAGGAACCGATCGAGTTCGTGCACCGCAACAAAAAGAGCATCATCACCCAGCGCGAAGTGCCTGAACATGCCCCCAACTTCGCGGCCGGCCTCAAGGCAGCCCTCCGCGAGGACGCCGACATCGTGCTTGTCGGCGAAATGCGTGATCTCGAAACCATCTCCCTTGCCCTGACGGCGGCGGAGACCGGACTTCTCGTCTTTGGAACCCTTCATACCAACAACGCCCGCAAGACCGTCGACCGCATGATCGATGCCTTTCCGGCCGACCAGCAGGCACAGGTCCGCACCATGCTGGCCTCCTCCCTACGCGGCGTCGTGGCACAACTCCTCTTCAAAAAAGCCGACGGCAAGGGCCGCGTGGCCATCAACGAGATCTTGAAGGTCAACAACGCCGTTTCCGCGATCATCCGCGAGGGGGCGACCCAGAAACTTCAGGACGTCATCGTCGCCGGTAAATCCGAGGGCATGCAGTTCATGGACGATGCCATCTGGGAGAAGATGCTCGACGGCACCATCTCGCCGCACGAGGCCTACATGAAGGCGATCGACAAGAACCGCTTCAAGGGAGCCCTTCCCCCTGAAGAGGCCGACCTCGCCAACGCCTCGGGAGGAGCCGCTTGACCCGGACAAAAGTCTCCCGCCCCCGGAAGGTCCTGCTGATCGACGTCAGCAACTCCTTCACCAAGGTTGCTGTGGCATCGGGACGCAGGATCGGACCAGTTCGCAGGATCCCCACGTCAGGACTCCGGAAATCGGATTTCTCAGCCACCAAGGCCGACCTAGCGGTCATCGCCTCGGTGGTACCCCGGGTCAATACCCTCATCGCCTCAGCGCTCCCCTGCCCTGCCCTGTGGGTGGATCACCGGGTGCCGGGAGGTGTGGAGATTAACTACCCGAACCCTTCCTCGATCGGATCTGATCGCCTGGCCAATGCGGCAGCCGCCGTCAATCTGGGCAAATTGCCCGCTATCGTCGTTGATTTTGGAACGGCGGTGACCTTTGACGTGATCGATGAGAAAGGCCGCTATCTCGGTGGCGTGATCGCTCCGGGACTGCCGACTGCGGCCGCAGCCTTGCACGAACGCACCGCCCTGCTGCCTCTGACGAAAATCACCGCCATCCGAAACAGCGTCGGCAAAAGCACTGCCGAGGCGATCCGTATTGGCCTTCTGCTCGGGGCGGCCGGACTCATTAGGGAGACGGTTTTCGGGATCACCCGGGAGGCCTTCCCTGGAACGAAACCCCATGTGCTGGCCACGGGAGGGGACGCGGAACTCGTCGACAAAATAACACGCCGTAACGGCTCTCCCGTCATCGATAAGGTCGACCCCCTGCTGACCCTGCGGGGATTGCTCGCCATTGCGGAAAAGAATCCCTGAGCGCTTACTCTTTCAGCGGATTGATCACCTCAATCTCCTCAAACTGAAGAAAATCCGTATCAGCCGTGTAGATCACACGAATCCCGTGCTCCCTCATCAGCACCGCGGTCCGGATGTCAAAAAAGAGATTGCCGACGGGAGCGTGCAAACCCTTCATCACACGTGACAAATTCTGCAGATGATTGGGTCCAGCACTGATCATACTCAAAGACGGAACATCCAAGACAGCGTGCAGGAACGCGATGGCCTCGCTTGCCTGAAGCGGCCTTGGGAAGACCCTCGCATGAGTCGAGACCCTCAGAAACTCATAGAAAATACCCTCCGTCAGAAACCACTGACCTCGAGATCCCCTGATCGTTTCCAAAAAATTACGGGCCCTGTCGTTCTCCGGGCAATCGCCGTTCGCGGCATACAGCAGGATATTGGTGTCGATGACTCCGCTTTTCATTTCTCCATGAGGACTTCCAAGGCATCACGATCGGCGAGATTCACGGTAGGTCGCCCCATGGAGAAACTCGGCAGCGGTTCGGATTTGCGTATTTTCCTCCGACAACCCAGCAAACCAAGGCGTAGAAACTCATTGGCCAAATCGGACATGTCCCGTCCCTCGGCGTGTGCTTCCTCACGGATTCCCTCAAGAATGGCATCTTCAAGCACCAGCGTTGTTCTCTTCATACATTCATACATACGTCATAAACATACGTATGCAAGGAACGAATTCTCCGTCAGCCTTACAGAGGTCTGACGCCATCGCCTCTCGGAACCCGTGGCTGCCTACGGGCTGTCATTCAATCAGCGTCTTCCGCTCCGCTGCTCAGCGATTGGGTTCAGATTGCAAATTTCAGGTTTCGGATTTCATCGCCCCATGACTCTTGCCGCACCACATTCGCATCCCTAGATTGATACAATGTCCCTGACGCCCTTCGTCCACTTGCATGTGCACAGCCAGTACTCGTTGCTGGATGGTGCCATCCGGATGAAGCATCTCGTCAAGAGGGCCAAGGAACTCGGGATGCCCTCCATTGCGCTCACCGACCACGGGGTGCTTTACGGGGCGGTTGAGTTCTACCAGGAGGCCGAGAAGGCGGGGATCAAGCCGATCATTGGTTGCGAGGCCTACGTGGCCCCCGGCTCGATGCTTGACCGGAAATCAGCACATGGAGGCAAGGATGCGGCCCATCACCTGACCCTCCTCGCAGCGGACGACGAGGGCTACCGCAACCTCGTCAAGATCACCACGGCCGCCCACCTCGAGGGCTTCTATTACAAGCCCCGCGTGGACCGGGAATTCCTCGCCTCCCATGCCAAGGGGCTCATCGCCCTGAGCGGATGCCTCAAAAGCGAGGTCAACACGGCTCTGACCGACGGTAAGACCGATCTCGCGCGGGATCATGCCGCCGCCTACCGCGACATCTTTGGAGCAGAGAACTTCTTCATCGAACTGGCCGACCACGGCATCGAGCAGCAGCGGCGAAACCGGTCGGGCCTCATCACCATCGCCGACGACCTCGGACTTGGACTCGTCGCGACCAACGACGTTCACTTCCTAGAAAGAGCCCACCATGAGGCCCATGACGTGATGATCTGTATCGGGACGGGATCCATGATCCATGACGAGAAGCGGATGCGCTACGTCCCCGAGCTTTATCTCAAGAGCGGCGAGGAAATGGCCACCCTCTTTGCTGATCGTCCCGACGCGATCAGCAACACGCTCGCCATCGCCGAGCGCTGCCATGCGAAGCTGGAATTCGGTAAGTCAAAATACCCCGACTACACCCCGCCGGAGGGAAAAACCCGCGAGGGTTATCTCCAGGAACTCTGCGAGGAGGGTTTGCTCAAGCGCTTTGGCGAGCGCGCCGGCACGGATCCTGATCTGCGGCAACGCCTCGATTTCGAGCTCTCGGTTCTACTGAAAACAGGCTTCACGAGCTACTTCCTGATCGTCTGGGATTTCATTAACTACGCGAAGTCGCGCGGCATCCCCGTCGGTCCCGGCCGTGGATCGGCGGCAGGCTCGCTCGTTGCCTACGTGCTCGGCATCACCGACCTCGATCCCTTGCGCTACGGACTGCTCTTCGAGCGCTTCCTCAATCCCGACCGCATCAGCCCTCCCGATATCGACGTCGACTTCTGTCCTAACCGCCGCGGCGAGGTGATCGACTATGTCCGCGACAAGTACGGTGAGCGCGCCGTCTCGCAGATCATCACCTTCGGCACGCTCGGCGCGAAGAGCGTGGTGCGGGACGTTGGCCGCGTGCTTGGCTGGAGCTACGGGGACGCGGACCGGATCGCCAAGATGATCCCCAACGAGCTCAACATCACGCTCAACGGCAAGACCGACAAGGAGGGCAAGCATGAGCCCGGGGCCATCGAAAAGAACCCCGAGCTGAAAAAGGCCGTCGAGGAGGAACCCTCCACGGGCCAACTCTGGGGCTACGCCTCCCTGCTCGAGGGACTTTCCCGCAACAGCGGCGTGCACGCGGCGGGGGTTGTCATCGGCGACCGCGACCTCTCGGAATACATCCCCCTCGCCCGCGCCAACGACGGCAGCATCGTGACCCAGTACGCCATGGGGCCGCTGACAGACCTCGGGCTTCTCAAGATGGACTTCCTGGGTCTGAAGAACCTGACCGTCATCGACGACGCGTCGAAGCTCATTCGCAGGCACACACCGGACTTCGACATAGCTCGCATCCCGATGGACGACACAGCCACTTTCGACCTGCTGAACCGTGGCGAGACCATCGGTATCTTCCAATTGGAGTCCGGCGGCATGACCGCGACCGCCAAGCGTTTCCAGATCAGCCGCTTCGAGGACATCATCGCCCTCATCGCGCTCTACCGACCGGGCCCGATGCAGTTCATCGACGACTACATCGAGCGCAAGCGCGGCACCAAGAAGATCGAATACGCCCACCCGCTGCTTGAGAAAATCTGCTCCGAAACCTACGGCATCATCGTCTATCAGGAGCAGGTGCAGCAGGCCGCGAGTGCCCTCGCCGGCTACACGCTGGGACAGGCAGACCTTCTCCGACGCGCCATGGGAAAGAAGGACATGGAGAAGATGAAGAAGGAGCGCGAGGTCTTCGTCGAGGGTTGCGACCGGGTGAACAAAATTCCGGCCAAACAGGCCAACGCCATCTTCGACTTCCTCGAGAAATTCGCGCAGTACGGCTTTAACAAAAGTCACAGCGCAGCCTACGGTCTCGTTTCCTACCAGACGGCTTACCTCAAGGCCAACCACCCCGTTGAATTCATGGCGGGACTGCTCGGCAACGAGGTCAACAACACCGACAAGATCTCCATCTTCGTCGCCGAGTGCGCCCGCATGGGGATCACGATCCTCCCCCCCGACATCAACCGAAGCGCCCTCACCTTCCTCCCCGAGGAATACCCGGGCGGACGGGCGATCCGGTTCGGCCTTGCGGCCATCAAGAACGTCGGTGAAGCCGCCATGGCCTCGGCCGTTGCCGAGCGCGAGAAAAACGGCCCCTTCACCTCGCTGGAGGACTTCTGCTCACGGCTTGATTCCAAGACGGTGAACAAGAAAATCCTTGAGAGCCTTGTGCGGGCGGGTGCCTTCGACTGGGACGGACGTCACCGCGCATCGCTCGACGCCGCGATCGAGGGAGCCATCGGGGCAGCCGCCTCCGTCCAGCGAGACCGGGCCAGCGGACAGGTCTCGTTCTTTGACAGCTTTGCCGACCTCACCCCAGCCCCGGCCAAGGACGCGGAGGATCACAGGGTCCCTCCGTGGACACGCGCCGAGGTGCTTGCCCACGAAAAGGAACTGCTCGGCTTCTACGTCACAGGCCACCCCCTCGATGATTACCGAGGCAGCCTGGAGGCGGGCTCCTACGGCACGACCGCCGAGGCCCAAGCCGTGACCGAGAAGGAAAGCCTCCGCCTCGCCGGCCTCCTGATCTCGGTGGAGAAGAAATATACCAAGAAGGACGGCCGCCCCTTCGGCGTCATGACCCTTGAGGACGACTCGGGGACGCTCGAGTTCACCGCTTGGGACGAATCCTTTTCCAAGCACGAGGAGATCCTGAAACCGGGGGCCGTGATCTCCTGTACCATGCGCGTCACCCCCAACGAAGGCGGTGTCCGCGCCATCGGCAGCGATTTCAAAGCCCTTCAGCCCAAAGCATCGAAAAAGCCCCTCCGCCTCCGGATCGACCGCACCAAGCTCACCGAGGCTGATCTGCCGCTGATTGTGGAAGCCATCCGCAAGATCCCCGGCAAGCGCCGCCTGATCCTCGAGGTGGTCACCCCCTCTGGCACGGCTTTCCCCCTCCAACTAGGGGAGGCATTCACGTTTGGTGACGAACAGGCCCTGAGAGGTTCCCTGGATCCTTGGCTGAAACGGGGATAGCAGGGACAGTACCCTTTCCCAAGTCCACCTACTGCGACCTAGTGTTGATTTGGCGGGAGCGAATGTCCCACTGGTGAACGGCCGATACGAAGTTGAACGCAGTCGCAAAGCGGATCGACCTCTTCACCTGACTCCGGCTGCATGCCCAGAGGTCACTCTACGGAACCACCGCTCTTTTCTAGAAAATCCCGCGGTCGCGGATGATCTTCAATGCAAACAAGAGTCCCACACCGATGATCCAAGTCTGCCATTTCATCCAAAACGGGCGGGTATCAGGCACTGCGACCTGAATGACCCCCTGGGCGATAGGCCTGCTATCTCCCCAGACACTCACCTGAACGGAGTGGATTCCGGGAAAGGCTCCTTTCAGCAGGATGCTCACCCGATTGGCCTTTTCAAGAACCCGGAACCCGGTGATCTCATTCTGCTCAACTTTGATGGACCCCTCGCTTTCCATGGAGGGATCCGAGTTTCTTTTTTCCATCCTCTGTTGAAATTTCTCGATGGAGGACATGTCCGGAAGGATTTCGTGAAGGGTGATCTTTTTTGAGCCGGCGACCGTTGGGAAAAAAATCTCCACCGTCTTCTTTCCAGAAAGGCCTGAGTGAACGGAGTATGAAAGCCCCTCGATGGATGGCACGGTGACGGCCTGATCGCTGGGTAATACCCGGGAGGAATCCTCCTGGGCCACAGGACGCGGGATCACAGTTTCGGGAACTGGATTGGGAGTCGGCTTGGGTTCCAAAGCCCTCACTGTGATATTCCAAGTAAGGGTTTGTGGCGATGACACGCCATCATGAACATGAAGACTGACAGGACAAGATCCCGGAACTGAGGGAATCAAGGTGTATGAAATGGTTTCCCTTCCTCCGGGAGGCAGTTGCAACGCACGATCCACCTGAGTCCCCCCTCCCGACTTGCTTTCAACCCTCCAGCGAACCTCCCTCGGGGTGTTACCAGGATTCATGATTCTAAACCCGAGGAGAATTTCATCCCCGCTCCTGACAGAAGGTAGAGAATCGCCCGTCGTCTTTTCCACTAGTAGGACGGGTATCCTGGGCGGCGGCGGGATCTCCAGGGTCGTCGCCCCATCCGACACGGTCACCCCCTGCGACGGGAAGCCCGGCACATCCCCTTTTTCGGTGGCCTGGAGTGCAACGGTGCGGATTTCCCGGGGGGCGAGCATCAGTTCCCCGGGAAGCCCCCACGATGCGGCATTACCGAGCCATACCCGGAGCTTCTTGGTGGAGGCATTGAGAATCTCAGAACGCTCGGGCGACACCTGCCTGAGCGAGAACCTACGACGGGCAGTTCCGGCCACTTGGACAGGTTGTGCTCCAAGGAATGGAGCAGTGGAGAGTTCTCCGGAAATCGTACCTTCCGACGAAGGGGCAAACTCGATCGGCACAGCTGTCTCTTCTCCCTCAGCAAGCCGAAACGATGCCCCCTCGGGAGCCTTCACGCTGGCAGGCAGGACAAGCATTCCGACCGCTGATGTCCCACCATCGTTCCTGAGGATCACGTTCCTTCGGAGCGATTCCCCCACCATGGCGTTTCCGAAATCAATTCGCTGCGGGTTCAAGGATAGCTGGGGCGGGGACGGGATGATCGAGATGGAGACTTTGGCCCGATCGGAACGGGATCTTCCGGGCGCCTGACAACGGAAGATAAAAAAATCCTCGTTGATTCCCTTCCCTCCCCCGTTTGTGTAATAAATCCCCCATGACCCATCCGATCCCAAGCAGGGTGACGAGAGCGTGCCGGCAGAGGGAGGAGTCACGATTTCAAACCGAAACATCGGATCACCTGATGGAATGACGGGAAGACGGATCCAGACCTTTCCCTGTCGGGAAACCGATGAGGAGGTGTCACGGACAGTGACAGGACGATAGCTGGAAAGATCCACCCTCTTGGGGGACGCCCCGAGGGAAAAGGAGAAGAGAAAAAAAAGGAAAAGACCTACTGATCGGGACGTGATCAGGGGCCTCCCAAGACAAGGGCAGGTGGAACGCACCCGATCAGTCAACGAGGGCATGAAATCAGGGCGAATGATCCGGAAAGCCTCCTCCCGGCATTGTCCCACCTTTGGGGGAGACCGGAGGAACAGCCGTTACGGATCCGTCTCCGAGGATCATCTGCGCTCCGTTCCCGTGGACATTGGCGATCTCTGTGAACCACGGCATCCAGGGCCAGCGCGTCGGCGTCGAGGGAGTGGCGTCAAAAAGCATCGGTAGATAACTGATCAAGTGCGCCTGTGCCACTGAATTGGAACTGTTGCGAATCATGCGGGAGATTGTGGGGCAGTTCCAGTCCCTAGCAGTCAGCCCAAGGCTATTGGAGCCATAGGAAAGCCACCACTGCTGCTCCTCGACGCTCCCAATCCGGATATTGGTGGGAAGCTGGGGCCATGCCTCGTGATCGATCACCACATGGTCGTGAAACACGACATAGAGATTTTTGAGTCGCTCGGTGCAAATCACACCCTGCGCACGATTGAAGAGCGATGTGGCATTCGGAAACAACAGAACCATCAGAATGCCGAGGATCCCCACGACCACAATCACCTCGGTCAGGGTAAAGGCCCGAGGCCGCGAACGGGAGGAATCCCCGAGCCACTCCATCAGTAAATCTGGGAGGTGGAGCTGCTAACCCTGGTACCTTGAACCGAGAAAGGAATCTGAATCACGCCAGCTTGTCCGTTGGCTTGATTAATCGGCGAAGGATCCGTGGGGGCGCCGGATTGACCGAGACTGACCGCCCCGTTGCCGTAGAATACCTGATTGGGGTATTTGTTTTGCAGATTCGCATTCCAATAGCCGTCATAGTAGTTGTAGCCACCATTGAGGCCATAAGAAGATAGGGAATTGTTAGTTCTTATGATATTTGTTGAGATTACAGTATTTGTAATCCCAATATTAGTTGTGTATGTAACCCCCGCGTCAGCAGACACAATATTGGTGACTGTTACCGAATTTGTTACAAGAACATTAGTCATGAAAACAACGGGATTGGTGTTAGTCTGGCCCGGATTCCATACGGCACCACCTGCTTTGTAAGTATAAAACACCGAACCGATCTGGTTTCCTCCCGGATCCAGTACCGAAAAGGCGGGGCCGTTGTAACTGGATCCGTTGTAGTAGAGGGAGACGAATCCAGGAGTTCCGGTCCCCGGGTTGGTCTGTCCCGGTTGAACGGTATTGGAGCTGCCTCCATTGAGCATATTCCATCCTGAACTCGGATAGAGACCATCGGCAAAGACACTGAACTGGGTCACTCCCATGAGATTCTGACCGCGCATGATGGCGGTGTATGTCCCAGAATTATTGAAAAATGTTCCGTTCTGGGAGAAGGGGTTTCCGCTCTTGTTGGAGGAACCCGCACGAACCTGTGAGGAACCGAAGATCACGAGGCCCGCCGCAATCAGGGCAAGGGCTCCAAGGGAGGAAAAATTGGGGGTACGCATAAAAAAAATGGAGTTCTATAAAAGGGGATTTTGGAGGTCAAAGTCAATCCGAAAGCATCGCTTCTGAAAGAAGAATCGTGACGGCATCAGCACTCCGGTTTCAGATAGTCTTTTTTACGCCTTCCGATGTCCGATCTCCTCCAGAATTACCACTATGATCTCCCGCCGGATCTGATTGCCGATCGTCCCGCCACAAGGCGTGAGGAGTCGCGGATGCTGGTGCTGGATCGAGGGAGTGGTAAAATCCTGCACCGCGGGTTTCGAGATCTCCCGGAATACCTCACCCCGTCGGATCTGCTCGTCCTCAATGACAGCCGGGTGATTCCCGCCCGCCTGCACGATCCTTCCGGGAAAATCGAGATTCTGCTTCTGGTGCAACGCTCCCCCACTCTCTGGACGGCCATGGTCCGTCCCGGGAAGAAGATGCGGGTTGGAGACCATGCCGAGGTGGCCGCCACAACGGCCAAGGTTAAGGAGGTACTTGAAGACGGCACCCGTCTGCTAGAGTTCGCCAAGGAGCCGGATCTCAATCGTTACGGGGAGATGCCGATTCCACCCTATTTCCATCGACCTGCCGATGACCAGGACAAGGAGCGCTACCAGACGGTCTATGCCCGGGATCCAGGCTCGGTGGCGGCACCCACGGCGGGGCTCCACTTCACTACGAAAATCCTGGCCGGACTGAATCATGCGTTTGTCACTCTCCATGTCGGTGCGGGTACATTCCAACCCGTGAAGCATGATGACCTTTCGCTCCATCGGATGCACTCCGAGCACTACACCCTTCCGGAGGAAACGGCCCGACGGATCAATGAGACCAAGGCTGCGGCAGGACGCGTCGTCGCCGTCGGCACCACCACGACACGTGTGCTGGAGTCACAACCCCCAGGCCCTCTCTCCGCGAGAAGCGGATCAACGGATATCTTCATCCGTCCGCCGTATGAGTTCCAACGGGTCGACGCCCTGTTGACGAACTTTCACCTGCCGGGCTCGACCCTGCTCATGCTCGTGAGCGCAATGGCTGGCCGGGAAAGGATCCTAGCCGCCTATGAGGAAGCCGTGAGGGAGCGATACCGATTCTTCAGCTACGGGGACTGCATGCTGATCGTGTGAGATCCCGAAAGCTCACGCGAACCCGCGGAGAGCGCGGAGGGATTGTGAATCTGAAAATCAGGAAGCGGGAAAACAACTGCTTGGAGGACGTTGCTTCTTGAGAGCAAGCAGACCCTGAATTTCTCCTCTTTGTTTTCCTGTTTTCAGATTTTCCCAAGGCCTTTTCCCCTCCGCGGCCCCCGCGCCTCCGCGTAAAATTCCCCGCTTTTAATTCAGTTTTTTCTTCAGCCTTTCACCTTTAGCCTTCAGCCTTTTCCGATGCCTCTGCTTACGATTTCTGAACTGAAAAAGGCCGCCCGAGAGTCCTCTCCTGTCGAGGCCTCGGTGCATGCCCAGATCGAGAAGATCACCCGCAAGGAGGCCTCCAACGGGAAACCCTTCCAAGAACTCCAGCTTCGGGACGGAGCAGACTCGATGACGCTGCGTGCCTGGAGCGATACCGAGGCCTTTGAGGCATGCTCTGTACTCGAAACGGGCACCTTCGTGGCTGTGGAGGGAATCTTCAGTCACAGTGCCGCCTTCGGACTTGACTCCAAGCGCTGGGAAATTGCGCGGCTCGATGACGATGCCATGGAGGCCCTACTGGAAGGCTCCGAGGAACGCAGGTTACTGCTCCAACGCTGCGACCAGGTGATCACCCAAGCGGTCGCCTCGATCACTGATCCGAGACTGAAAGCCCTTTGTGGCCGATTTCTGGATCAATACGGAGCGCGGTTCCGTCGTTCCGCTGCCGCCCGGGGAAATCACCATGCCCGCCGGGGAGGTCTGCTCGAGCACACCTCGCGGATGATGGAATCGGCGCTCGCTCTCTGCGGTGTCTATCCGGAACTCAACCGCGATCTGATCATTTCAGGCGTCCTGTTTCACGACACGGGCAAACTCTGGGAGACCTGCCCGCCGGAACGGGGGTTCGGGATTGTCCCCGAACTGCGTGGCGAACTGCTCGGCCATCTCTCCATCGGCATCGAACTGGTCAACACCCTCTGGCGCGATCTCCCCAAGGAGGGCTGGGAGGGATTCACCCCCTCCTCCGAAGATCTCCGTCTGCACCTGCTCCACCTGATAGCCTCCCACCATGGACAGCTGGAATTTGGTTCCCCGGTGCTTCCCAAGACCCCTGAGGCCGCCCTTCTTCACTTTGTCGACAATATCGATGCCCGGATGGAGATGTTCTTCTCGGCTTATCAGTCCAGCACCCCCGGGAGGGAGGGTCCCTTGGAATGGGTCAGGGCCCTCGGCGTCAGCCCTGTTCCCTCTTTGGATTCCTTCAGGAATCTGGCATCTCCCCAGGACGAGCTTCCGTTGTGATTTTTCGATACCTTCTCTCTTTGAACTTGCAGAGAAAGCCATGTGGAAATAGAAAAAACTCCCCTGTGAAAACTTCCCCCCTACTCACGATTATCGTTCTCCTCTGCGGTACCGTTGCTGCGATGGCCGACATTCAGGCCCCGCCCCAATCAGACCAGGGACCGACAAAGAAACTCGGTCGAGGACTGGGAAACATGCTGTACGGTTCCACGGAGATCTTTGACTCCATGTCCAATGTGAATTACTCGGAAGGCAATTCCGCCGCTTTTAGCTACGGACTCGTTCGTGGTGTCGGCCGCACACTGGCGCGTCTGGGGTACGGACTATTCGAAACGGTGACCTTCCCCTTCCCGACCAATCACGGCACTTACAAGCCCCCTTATCAGAATAACATCCAGTGGCTGAATTCTGGCTACTCAGAGTTCCCTCCGGAAGTCGGATTCGAGACCAAGTACGACTACTCCCGCCAGTACTCGAGTCAGAGTTGGTGATCCAAGTCGCTTGGCGATTTGGAGAGGAAGATCACGCGGAGGCGCAGGGAGCGCGGAGGAATTGATTCATGGAAATCGACGATATCACCCACGCTGTCATTGAAGATTCCATTAGGATCCACAGAGATCTTGGGCCCGGGTTGATGGAATCAGTTTACGAATCAGTTCTTGCCAGTTCCTTGGAACGACGTGGACTCAAAACCGAACGACAAAAGACCGTCCGGTTTGTGTACGACGGTATGACTTTTGACGAGGGAATGAGAATTGACCTCCTAGTTGAAAGCCGTCTGATCATTGAACTGAAATCCGTTGAGAAACTCTCTCCCGTGCACGGAAAACAGCTTCTTACCTATCTACGCTTGATGGATCTTCAAGTGGGTCTTCTAATCAACTTTGGTTCAGCAACACTCAAGGAAGGGCTTCGCCGCGTTGTCAATCAGCTGCCTGCCTCGGCATCATCCCACCTGAGAGTTAATCGGGGAAAAATTCTCTAACCCCCTCTCTCCTCCGCGTCCCCGCGCCTCCGCGTGAACTTCAGCTGATTTCGGTCGGATTCCAGACTCGGTAGCCCGCGACAAACTCCCTGCGGAATTCCGCAAAGGTACCGTCCAGAATCGACGAGCGGATCTTCCTCATCAGAGTCATGTAAAAATGGAGGTTATGCAGGGTGACAAGACGCAGCCCCAGGATCTCCTCGGCCTTGATCAGATGGCGCAGATAGGCGCGTGAAAAGGTCGTGCACGCAGGGCAGACACATCCCTCCTCGATCGGTCCGGGATCACGGGTAAAGGGCGCGTTTTTGAGATTCAGTGTTCCATCGGCGGTGAACGCCGTCCCGTTGCGGGCGATCCGTGTGGGAAGGACGCAGTCGAACATGTCAATCCCGCGGGCCACCATCTCCACAAGCTGAGGTGGGGTGCCGAGTCCCATGGCATACCGTGGTGACTCCTCCGGCAGGAAGGGGACGCTGGATTCTACCGCCTTCATCATCTCGGGCTCAGGCTCCCCGACACTCACACCGCCGACCGCATATCCGTCGAACCCGATCTCCACAAGGGATCGTGCAGAGCGTTCCCTCAGATCAGCATAAGAGCTTCCCTGGACGATTCCGAAAAGGAGCGGCCGTCCCTCCTGGGGTTGCTCCCGCCACCAATCACGCGAACGGCGCTCCCAACGGGTCGTGAGTTCGAGACTCTTTGCCGCCTCCTCATAGGTGCAGGGAAACGGCGGGCACTCGTCGAAGGCCATCACCACGTCGCTGCCGAGATCCCGCTGGATCTGCATCGAGGTCTCCGGGCCGATGAAGGTGGGAGTGCCATCGAGATGATTCTGGAAGTGGACTCCCTCCTCGGTGATGCGGCGAAGCTTGGAAAGGGAGAAGACCTGAAATCCCCCACTATCGGTCAGGATCGAGCGATCCCAGCCCATGAAGGAATGAAGCCCACCCAGATCACGGATGACCTCCTCTCCGGGACGGACGTGCAGATGGTAGGTATTTCCCAGGATGATGCGGGCTCCGAGAGCCCTGAGCTCGTCAGGGGAGACCGCCTTGACCGTGGCCTGGGTGCCCACCGGCATGAAGACCGGCGTCTCCACATCCCCACGCCTCGTGTGCAGGATCCCCGCACGAGCTTTGCTGGAGGAATCAGTCTTGAGAAGGGTATAGGGCGTGGAACTCACAGGGATGAAGGCAGGTCTGTTAGACTGAAGGCTGAAGGAAGTTGATGGGAGAGAAATCAGGACGGAAGGGTTTCAGGGATTCACTACCCCTCTATCCCCTTCATCACTGTGAATCTTCAGTTGCGAAAACCGTTTTCCAGATCCCACACAATCTTGCCGCCGACGATCGTGTTTAGGGCGCGACCGCGCAGGGCCATCCCGTGGAACGGGGTGTTCCGTGACAGGGAGGGCGAGTCCTCCTTGTCGTAGGTCCATGCATGATCGGGATCGAGGATCGTGATATCGGCAACCGCACCGACAGCGAGGGTTCCACGGTCGAGGCCGAGAAGCTTCGCAGGATTCACCGTGAGCATCGCAAGGATCTCCGGAAGTGTGCGTGCCTTGCGGCGATGGAAGAGGATTTCCAGGAAGACCGGCAACTCAGTCTCCAAGCCCAGGATGCCGAAGGGAGCCTTGTCGAATTCCACTTCCTTCTCGTAGGGAGCATGCGGAGCATGATCGCTTGCAAGGATCGTGATCGTTCCGTCAGCAATGCCTGCGATGATCTCGTCGATGTCGGCCTGAGTCCGCAGAGGCGGGTTCATCTTGAAGTTCGTGTCAAAGGTCTTCAGATCACCATCGGTCAGGCAGATGTGGTGGGGGCAGGCCTCCGCAGTGATCGACACCCCACGGCGACGCGCCTCGCGGAGGAGGCGGACGCTGCGTGCGGAGCTGATGTGCTGGCAATGAATCGGGTGTCCCGTCTGCTCGGCCAGAAGGATGTTGCGCGCAACAATCAGGTCCTCGGCGAGAGCGGGCCATCCGGGCAGGCCCAGACGGGTGCTCCATTCTCCGTCGTTCATGACCCCGTCGGAGCTGAGTGTCGCCTCCTGACAGTGGTCCATGATGGGAAGCCCGAACTGCTTGGCATACTCCACCGCACGGAGCATCACCCCGTGATTCTGGACGCAACGGCCGTCATCGGTGAGGGCCACCACACCCGCGGCGGCCAGGGCGCCGATCGGGGCCATCTCCTCGCCCGCGATCCCTCGGGTGATAGCCCCGGTGCAGTAGACATTCACGATGGAATTGGAAGCGGCCCGTTCCTGAATCCACGCGATCGTCGCCGGACTGTCGGCAACCGGTGATGTGTTGGGCATGCAGACCACGGTCGTGAATCCGCCAAACGCTGCACAGCGGGATCCGCTGGCGATGGTTTCTTTGTGGGACTGCCCCGGTTCCCGGAAGTGAACGTGGATGTCGATGAGTCCGGGCGAGACCACTTTGCCTGCCGCATCGATCACCGTCGCTTTGGCGGGCTTGGAATCGGTGATCACTCCGTTCTCGACAAAGAGATCTCGGACAGTATCGGATCCGGAGGCTGGATCGATGACCCGCCCTCCCTTGATATGAAGCGCTTCGCTCATGAGGATTATTGGTTGGTTTCGATCCGGGCGAAGGGAGCGCCGCCGGAGCAGAGGTATAGGACGGCCATGCGGACGGCGAGGCCGTTGGTGACCTGATCCAGGATGACGCTGCGGCCGCTGTCAGCAACGTCGCTGTCGATCTCGACACCCCGGTTCATGGGACCGGGATGCATGATCAAGCATTCCGCAGGAAGCCTGTCGGCACGTTTCTTAGTGAGACCGAATCGGGCTGTGTACTCGCCGGTACCGGGGAAGTACTCCTTACGCTGGCGCTCGTGCTGGATACGCAGGAGATTGACGACGTCGACCCTGCCGATCACCTCATCGATACTGTGAGCGACAGAGACACCGAGTGAAGAGAAGGACTCCGGCACAAGAGTCGGAGGCCCCACAAGGGTGACCTCGGCGCCGAGTTTGGTCAGGAGATGGATGTTGGAGCGAGCAACCCGGCTGAAGAGGATGTCGCCGACAATGGCCACTCGGATGCCCTCGATCCGCCCCAGTTTTTCGCGGATTGTAAAAGCATCGAGAAGGCCCTGCGTGGGGTGCTCGTGCGCACCGTCGCCGGCGTTGATGACCGAGGCCTGAAGACGATCGGCGAGGAAGCGGGCGCTACCGGCCGACTTGTGGCGGATCACGATCAGATCCGCCCGCAGGGCCTCGAGGTTGCGCGCGGTATCGAGCAAGGTCTCCCCCTTCTCCAGGCTGGAGGCGCTGGCCGCGATATTCACCACGTCGGCGCTCAGACGGAGCGCGGCAAGTTCGAAGGAGATCCTCGTGCGGGTGCTCGGCTCCACGAAGAAGTTCACAAGGGTCTTGCCCCGGAGTGCCGGGACTTTCTTGAGGTTGCGCTCCCCCACCCCCTTGAAGGCGGTGGCGGTGTCGAGGATGGTCAGCAGTTCGCCAGGCGTGTGCTCGCCGAGAGCGCAGAGGTCCTTGTGATTCCATGCAGGTGTCATGATACGGAGACTGGGGTGGAAGGGATTAGTGTCACGGAATCAGGAACACGATCGTTCTCCTCGAGACGCACCCTGATTCGGTCTCCCGGTGCGGTCGGGATGTTTTTGCCCACGAAATCGGCACGGATGGGAAGCTCCCGGTGACCACGATCCACAAGCACGGCGAGCTGGATCCTGGAGGGCCTTCCGAAGGACGCGACGGCATCCATCGCGGCTCGGACACTGCGTCCCGTGAAGAGCACGTCGTCGACCAGGATCAGGGGGCGGCCGTCCAGATCAATGGGAAGTTCGGTCAACTCAAGAACACTGACCCTGGCTCTGGTGGCGAGGTCATCCCGATGCATCGAGACATCGACTATTCCGAAGGCAGGGGAGATCCCCTCGATCTCGGCGATGTGGGAAACAATGCGGCGTGCGAGGATTTTTCCCCTCGTGGGGATGCCCGCCACCACAAGACGGGAGAGGTCGTGGTTCTGCTCGACGATTTCGTGAGCGATGCGACGGATCGCCTTGCGAATGGTATCGGCGTCCATGACCCCGATCCCGGTTTGCTCCGCTTTTGTCTGTTGCTGGTCTTTTTTCATCTCCTTGGTGGTCTCTCAGGACCTCCTTAAAGGGTTGTTTTTGAGGCGGGTTAGGTGGCCTTGGAGGCTGCCCTGAATTGTCGCCAAGTCGTTCGATGCTTCAGCATCCAGTCTAGAAGTGCTTTTTCAAATCCGATGTCACGACCCTGTTTCTCGCTCTCGATCCACTTGTGACGCAAAATCTCTTCCCTCTCCGCCAAGAACTCCCGATACAGGGTCGAGTTCTTCAGGAGATCGGCCGCATCAGTCGATGCATGGGCTCGAGTCATTAAGTAATCTCTAACAGCGAGAATGATTGAAGTCAATCATGCGGACCAACGGCTACCTCTATTCCATTCTCGTGCGCTGGCATCCCTGAAAGGCCAACAGCAACCCCGCCACAATGTGAACCAGCAGGACCATCAGGCAGACATCCCCTGCCGAAAGAGTTGTCTGAATGACCATGGCGGCAATGTCGTAGTACCGCTCACCGCGCAAAGTCTGGAGCATTCCGGACCAACTCCAGTAAGCGGCAATAAAGGGACGGGTGAGTGTTCCAAGCCATTGAGGAAGGGCCAGCACCGCACCCGAAAGAGGCAACTGGAAACCGACCAGATAGATCGACGCGAGCGATGCCTGCTCCGCAGTTCCCATATAGCTTGAGATCGCCAGACAGACGGATGTCATGGCGGCATTCACCAGGAAGAGGAACAGGAGCTGGGGAGCCAGTTCTCCTGGGAAGGAACAGGTATGATGGATGAAGAACCCCATCCAGAGCGACTGGACCGCGCAGAGCAGTCCGAGAAAAAGAATCTTACTAAGCAGATAAGCACCCGTGCCGAGGCCTGCCAGCTTCTCCTTCTCAAAGATTTGCCGTTCCCCGGCGATCTCGCGGCCCGAATTGTTGGCACCCATCAAGGTCAGGAGCACCACCTCGAACATGATGATTCCCGAAACAAGGCTTCCAACCGAGCTGGCCTGTTTCAAAAACTCAAGTGCCTCGCTCTGCTGCTGGAGGACATTGACGTCGAGCCCCATGCTGAGGTTTCGGATCTGAGGCAGACCCTTCCACCCAAAGATGGAAACAATCGCCGGAAATCCGAAAACCAGGCCCGCCTGCAGCCAGAGCTGAGAATGGCTCCTGAAAAAGATCTTTAACCGCCGTTCCGTCAGCGTGATGAACTGAGCAAGAATACCGGGCGTTCCCCCCTCGGAAACCGAATCCCCGACCTCGTCATAGGAAAGTTTGCATCCACAGACCTTGCAGAACTTCACTTCCTCAGGACATTCAGCCCTGCACTCGGGGCAGCTCCGGACTCCAGATGTCGGCGCACTCACCACCCGTGCCTCACGCCCCTGCTGGAAAGCATCGGCATGCTTGTTCCAGGAAGCCTGCCACTCCGAGGGCTCCCGGTCCGGCAGGCGCGGATAGACCAATTCGGGTCCGTCGACCCGGAAATAATGGGAAAGGTGGGAAGGCGACCCCGCATAGGCCAGCACGCCGCGGTAGAGGACGGCCACGGCATCGTAATCAGACAGATTCTTGAGGCTATGGGTCACGGAGATCACGAGACGATTGCCGTCTCGCGCCACCCTTCTGAGCAGGGTCACGATCTCCTCTTCCGACTGGGGGTCGAGTCCGCTGGTCACCTCGTCGCAGAGGAGGATCGGGGGACTACTCACCAGTTCCATAGCCAGGGCGAGTCGGCGCTTCTGGCCGCCGGAAAGAACCTTGACCCGGCGCTCCGAAAACTCGGCCATTCCCACCTCGGCGAGAAGTCGCGTCACCAGCGATTCCCTCTTCTCACTGGAAAGCCCTGCCACCCGTAGCCGCGCCGAATACTCGACGCATTCCTCCACGGTCAGTTCCTCGTGAGCGATACTGAACTGGGGAACATAACCGATCTCCGAGGGTTTGAAGTCCTCCTCCGAGAGGTCGCGACCATCCCACCGGATCGTTCCCTCCTCTTCCCCTGAGGCGATTCCAGCAATGACCTTCAAAAGCGTGCTCTTGCCGCATCCGGAAGGACCGATCACGGCGATAAACTCACCTTGGGAGAAGGAAGCGGAAACATCGGAAAGCAGGGGGTGCCCTGAATCTCCGATACGGAGGGAAATGCCTTCTAGGGAGAGCATGGCCTGAATTTTGCACTCCTCTTCCGATCCTCACAAGTACGCAAAAGTGCTCTTTGCAGGCCTTGCCTGAGCGCTTGGCAGCAATAGAATACCCCACATGAACATCGCGATTCTAGGCGGAGGCCGCATGGGTGGTGCCCTCATTCGGGGCTTGCTTGCCGCTGGCATCACCACGGGCGACAAAATCACCCTTTCCTCCTCCTCGGGGGAGAAGGCGTCCCAGGCGGCTGCTGATCTCGGGGTCACCCCCGCCGCCACGAACGCGGAGGCGCTGAAAAAGGCCTCAATTGTTTTCCTTTGCGTAAAACCGGCCAAGGCACTCGCGGTGCTGGAGGAAAACGCCCCCCACCTTGCCGGAAAACTCCTGATCTCCGTCGTGGCAGGTGTTAAATCTTCGGATCTTCTGAAGGCGTCGGGCGGCGGAGTACGCCTCATTCGATCCATGCCAAACACGGCCGTGCGATTACGCCGGGGAATCACAGCCATCGCTCCCGACGCATCGGTCACCGAGGACGACCTAATGACGGCACAACGTCTCTTTTCCTCAGTGGGTCGTGCGGTCGTTGTCCGGGAGGAATACTTGGATACGGTCACCGCAGTCAGCGGCAGTGGCCCCGCCTTTGCCCTCCTCATGCTCGAAGCCTTGATGCAGGGAGGCATCGAGGGCGGACTCTCCGAGGAACAGTCGCGGATCTTTGCCTCAGGGGCGCTCGAGGCGGCAGCGGCACTGACGGCAGGATCCGAGAACTCACCCCTCGCCCTGCGTGCCGAGATCACCAGCCCGGGAGGAACGACTGCGGCGGGGCTGCAGGTGCTCGAGGATTCCGATTTCACATCGGCCGTCCGTGGCGCGGTGCGCGCAGCACGGTCGCGCTCAGCCGAACTTTCCTATCAATTTCAGAAAGGATGATGGACTCCGGTCGCACATGCATGCTCTCGGGCACTGTCTTAGCGGTAATTGGTGCGCTTTCCCTGATCACCTCTGCTCTTGCCGCACCCATCGAGGATGCCCGGGTCCAATCCCTCGACGCCCAGGCAGGAAAGGCCTTCACCTCGGGTAATCTTGCGCTGGCGGAACAACTCTACGGACAGGCCCTCTCGCTCTCTCCCTCCTCGCCCCGGCTTCTGGTGAATCTGGCCGCCGTCAAGACACGCAGGGGAAAAACGATGGAGTCGGTCGAACTGGCCCGGAAGGCCCTCTCCAGCGATTGGCAAAACCCTCAGGCGTGGCTGCTGCTCGGCATGAACGCGCTTGAAACAGGCAAGGATGACGAGGCTCTTGCCGACCTGATGCAGGCTACCCTGCGCGACAACACCAATCCCCGCGCTCATAACTACCTGGGCATCGCAGCAGGCAGGAAAGGATGGAACGAGGTATCGGAAAAGGAACTCCGCAGGGCAATCGAACTGGATCCGGATTATGCCGACGCCAATTTCAATCTGGCCGTCTTCTATCTCGGCAGAACACCCCCGCTGATCGAGATGGTCCGCCGCCACTACCAGAGGGCCCTTGATCTCGGCGCGCCGCATGATGCCGCACTGGAGGCTCGGCTCTCCAAAGCGGTTGCCAGCCCGGCCTCTTCTCCTTCATCCTCCGCGGCGCTTCCCTGATTATTTCGCCCAGCCGCCTCCATGAATTCCGTGACACGACTTGCTGCCATCTTTCTGTTGTTCAGTCCCTTTTCCCTCCTCGCATCCGCGCCCCCTCCCCCCGACGTGAAGGCTGCCTCGGTCGTCCTGATCGATGCCCTGACGGGTGATGTGCTCTACGAGCACAATCCCAACGAGCGGCGCCCCGTCGCCAGCACCCAGAAACTCCTCACCTCGCTGATCGTTGCCGAACAGGGAAACCTCGGGAAAGAGGTCATCATCCAGCCTGTGGACGAGTTGACCGAACCGACAACCCTGCAACTCAAACCGGGCACGTCCTACTCGCGCGGCTATCTCCTGCAGGCCCTTCTGGTCAAAAGCGCCAATGACGTCGCCAGGGCACTCGGCCGCGATGTGGCAGGCTCGATCGAGGGATTCGCCGAGATGATGAATCGTCGTGCCGCATCCCTGGGGGCCACCTCCTCTCATTTCGTCAACCCAAACGGGCTCCCCATTCCGGATCAGTATTCGACGGCTGCCGACATGGCTAGGATCGCGCGCGCCGCGCATGCGAATCCGATTCTGCGCCCGATCATGACGATCAAATACCTTCCGTTCCGCTATGCCGACGGCCACGTCCATCTTCTCCAGAACACCAACCGGACGATGCGCGAAAACTGGTTCTGCACCGGCATGAAGACAGGCTATACGGACGCCGCCAAACATTGCCTTGTCTCAAGCGGAGAATGGAACGGCCGCGAGGTGATCTGCGTTATCCTCGGCGGCTCCAAGGAGCGGGTCTTCAACGATTCCGCCAGGCTGTTGCGCTGGGGGCTGGGCCTTCCCCAGGAGAGCATCTCCCCATCCCGATCGGGCAGTGACGCCCAGAATGTCGCCAAGAAGCACCATCTCCGGCACGGCAAGCCACGCAAGTCTTCAACCCGATGACACGGAGCTATCAGCTCCATCCTGCCGCCGGCGACGGATCCGCTATCGATTTCGCCAAGGCGCTCAACGAGCAGCAACTCGCGGCCGTCACCTCCGAGGCCGGACCGCATCTCGTCATCGCGGGCGCGGGCAGCGGCAAGACACGCACCCTCACCTACCGCGTCGCGTGGCTGCTCGGCCAGGGATATAGGCCCGGCGAGATTCTCCTCCTGACCTTCACCAACAAGGCGGCAAGGGAGATGCTCGAGAGGGTGAATGATCTTCTGCCGGGAGCCTCCGAGGGGCTCTGGAGCGGCACCTTCCACTCGATCGGACACCGGATTCTCCGCAGGAATCCCGAGGCTGCGGGCTTCGGCCAAGGCTTCACGATCATGGACAGGGAGGATCAGGAGGAATTGCTCGAATCCGTGGTGGCCCGACTCGGCTTCCGCGCCAATGACAAGCGCTTCCCCAAAGGAGAGGTCCTTGCGGAGCTTCTCAGTCTTTCCTGCAATACCGGTGACTCGCTCAGGACTCTCCTGGCCCGCCGTTATCGCTACTTCATTGATCTGGAGGAGCAGATCGCGCAGGTCGGCGCGGCCTACGAGGGACGCAAAAAGGAGGTGAACTCCCTCGACTTCGACGACCTTCTCTCCAAGACGCACGAACTGCTGCTGACCAATCCGGAGATCGCAGCCTCCTACCAGCGCCGCTTCCGGGCCATCCTCGTCGACGAGTATCAGGACACCAACCGACTCCAAGCCGGACTCATCGACACCCTCGCCGCGGCTCACCGCCATATCATGGTCGTCGGCGACGACGCCCAGTCGATCTACTCGTGGCGGGGGGCGGATTTCGCCAATATCCTGGAATTCCCGAAGCGCTACCCCGATGCCGTGATGCACCGCATCGAGACGAACTACCGGAGCGTTCCCCAGGTTCTCGAACTGGCCAACGCCTCCATTGCCAACAATCCACGACAGTTCCCAAAGGAACTCAGGGCCGTGTGCAAGCCGTCGGTCACCAAACCCGCCCTCGTCCCGCTGGCAACCAACAATGAGCAGGCCTCCTTCATCGCCCAGCGCGTCCTTGAGCTTTACGACGAGGGGATCGATTTCCGTGAGATGGCGGTGCTCTACCGCGCCCACTACCACTCGATGGAGATCCAGCTCGAGTTCACCCGTCGTGGCATCCCCTTCGGGATCACGAGCGGACTGCGCTTCTTTGAGCAGGCACATGTGAAGGACACGGCGGCTTTCTTGAAGTTCGCCGTGAATCCGAACGACGAGGTCGCCTTCAAACGCATGGTCCGGCTACTTCCGGGCATCGGCACCAAAACGGCCGAGACGCTCTGGAGCAAGTCGGCGGAACTTCTTGGCGGAGGACGTTCCTTCGGAATCCTGGAAAAAGGATGCAAGCCTCCCGCCAAGGCCGCGGGGGGATGGTCACAGCTTGTCGCAACCCTCGTCCAACTCGCCCCTTCAGGAACCCCGGCACCGCCATCAGAGATGATCTCCGTGGTCACTACGGGACTCTACGACGACTACATGCAGGCCAAGTTCGCCAACTACGAGGCGCGCAGGGATGATCTCAATACCCTGGCCAACTACGCCCGGCAATTCGAGCAGACCGAGGAATTCCTCGCCCAACTCACCCTCCTCGGAGGGACCGAGACCAGCGAGGTCCGGGGGGGAGACGATGAGGAGGACAAAGTCTGCCTCTCGAGTATCCATCAGGCCAAGGGACTGGAGTGGCAGGCCGTCTTTTTGGCATGGCTCACCGAGGGGATGTTCCCCGGCGCACGCTCTCTCGAGGACGACAACGCCCTGGAAGAGGAGCGGAGGCTTTTCTACGTCGGGGTCACACGCTGCAAAGAGGAACTCTACCTCACCTATCCGGAACTCCGCCTCAATGCCGCGTACGGTGAGGCCTTCCAGCGCCCATCGCGGTTTCTTGAGGAACTCCCCGATCATCTGACCGAGCGTTGGGAGGTCGCCCGCGCCGTCTCCCGCTTCACTCCCCAGGGACAGCGGGAACAGCAGAAACCGTCGCACCTTCACCGGGAGTTCGACCCCGCAGAGGAGTCCCAGCTTCCCGAGTGGGAGGATTAGAAAACCTCCTGATCAGGCAACCCCCGCGTGCCGTGATCGTTCAGCCGCCCTCGCCACGGAAAGTTCGATCGATCTCATGGCCTGATCGATGAACCAGAGTGCGGTGGCCAGAAGAATTCCGGCCAACATGCTGAACTGAATCCTGAGGATTCCCTGAAAGGACTGAATCGGAGCGGGCACCATCAGAAGGCCCGCCGAGGTGACAATGGTGAAAAGGGCAAGGCGCGGTGCCATCTTCGGAAACGAAGCCTTCGCAAAGTGCATGGAGAAAATGACCGTCAGATAGAGGATGAGGTAAATGGCGAAATTGTTCGTGGAAAAGCTCACGACGACGTCAAAGGCCACAGCCACAACCATGCCGAGGCAGGAGATGGCGAGATTCCACACCATGTCGGTCTTGTCGCGGATCGTGCAGAGTTGGACACCCCAAGTCAGCGACATCAGGACCACAAAGGAGGAAGTAAAATACTGGGAGGTCAGCACCCCGAACCACTCCGCGGTGCTGGCGCAGAATCCCAGGAAGAGAAGATCGCGAAGAGGATACGCGGTTGGGCGCGTGCGCGCGGCTGCGGGCGGTTTTTTCACCGGGACGAAAAGGAAGGCGAGCGAGGCGGCGGTAAGGCCCACCGAACAGTAAAACGCACGGTAGAATCCCCCAAAGATGGGTTCGTTCGCGGCACCACCGAACATATTGTCGAGTGATCCGCTCAGGCCGTATCCAACAATGGTCATGGTGGCGAAGTCCCGACTCTTCGAAGCCATGCGGTAGAGAAGCACCACCAGCGTGAAATAGGTCGGGATAAAAAGCCACGCAGCCTCGCGGAACATGGTCTCAGCTCCCATTCCGACGATTCCACCGAGCCAGACCAGCAGGAATCGCTGGCGCATGAGGGCTCTCCGGAAGGTGGGCAGTGAGGCCACGAGCGAGGCGCTGAGGATCGCCCGCACAGCGTGGGGATAGCGGAGGATCTCCGCGGTCACCATGGCAAGACCGCAGGCCAGAGTAATCCTGCCGGCGTACCTGACAGGAATGTTCACGGGGCCGGAGCGGTCGGAGGCAGTTGCTCGCCGGAGGGAACAAGGGGAAGATCACCCGCGGCTCCAAGCGGGGCGCGGAAGGCCGGGGCGGAATTCTTCTGAAGCTCATTCAATCGCATCAGGCCCTCCCTCACATCGCTTCCGGTGCGGACGATCACGGCAGCCGTTCCGCCGTTACGGAAATTCAGTACCTCGGTTTCGTCAAGAACGATGCGGACAGGAAAGCGCTGGGCCAGCAGAATGAAGTCCAGTGTCGGGGAGACATTCTGGAGGATCCCCTGCCCTCCGGGTGAATTCAGCGACCGGCCGTACTGGGGGGTGATCGCCTTGGGCACGCCCTGCACGATGCCACGCAGTTTCCTGTTGGACTCGGCAAGGAGATAGACATCGACGGCCATGCCTGGTCTGAGCCTAAGGAGATCGGTCTCACGGAAATTGGCCAGCACGTACCAGATCCGGTCGTCGACGATCGAAAATACCTGTTCCCCCGTGGCGGCGTAGGCACCGGGAGTGATCTGGAGATTCACCACAAACCCATCGCATGGCGCGTAGACCTTGCAGTAGGAGAGCTTCAATTCGGCGTCACGAAGTGAGGCCTCGGCCGCCAGTTTGCGAACATTCACGTCGCCCTTCTCTCCAAGGAGGTTGCGTGCCCTCTCCAGCGATGCCTTATCCTGCGCGACCTTCTGGGTGGCCGTGAGGGCCTCGGTCTGGGCGAGTTGGTTCTTGTCGACCGTCACGTAGAGGTTACCCACGAGTGCCTGAACGCGCTTGGCGTAATCAACGGCATAGTCGGCCTTGGCCTGGCTTTGCTTGAGCCCCGCATCGGCGGCCGCGATCTGATCCTTGTAAGCCTGGATCTCGAGATCGGTAAGCGCCAGCTGGGCCTTGGCCTTTTCCGCCTCGGCCTCGTAGGGACGGGAATCCAAATCGAACAGGAGATCCCCCTTTTTCACCTGTTGGTTATCCTTCACATGGATGGCGGTGATTGCACCGCCGACCTGCGGGCTGACCCCGATCAGGTTGGCTCGGACCTGCGCATCCTCCGTTCTGGGGTTGAGGCGGATGTTCCGATAAACTTCGATTGCCGTCAAAATGGCTGCTGCATAGGCAGCCAGCGAAATGAGAATGCCGACGACACGCTTGATCCGCCTACCTGTGTCATGATGGGCGGATGCCGGGGTCGCGGTCTGGGCCTCTGCGGGATCGCTCATCGGGCCGAAAAGAAAATCAGCCAGATACCGCAGATGAGCGAACTCAGCAGGGCGGCATAGACCAGGGTGATCGGAACCAGGAACGGAATGATCCCTATTCTCAGGAAAATCAGGTGAATGACCCAGAAGGAAAGAAGCCCTCCGATCATGCAAAGAAGCCAGGCCGGAAAATAGGCACCCGCGATGTTGAGTTGCGGATCACAACCCGTCATCGTCAGCATGGCCAGAACAGCCAAGGCAGTTACCCATCGTGACATCCCCTCACACTAGAAGAGCTCCGAGAAGAGCGGCAACGCTAATTGCCGCTTCAGCCCTCCTTTGCCCGGGGATTCTCGCGGCCAAGCAGCGGAGCGATTCACCCGGATCGGTCGTCACAAGGGGCCTCTTCGAGGAATCCACTTATCCGCCGGGAGCGACCGCATCGCTCGACCCGCAGAAATCCTACGAACTCTCCTCACTGATTGAGCTGGGGCTGGCCAACAATCCCCAAACCCGCTCGGCATGGTTCAACGCCTTGGTCCGCAAGGCAAAAATCGGGGAAGCAAAGTCTCTTTACTACCCGAAACTTTCGTTCACGGCACAGGGGGGATACATCAAGACATTCTACCCAACCCAGTCGGGAAACATGAGCGCCGTCACGACCGACGTGATACCCGACCTCGAACTGGAGTATCTCCTGCTTGATTTCGGGCGCCGTGATGCGGACGTGCGCCGCACACTTTTCCTTCTCGACGCGGCGAACCTCTCCTTCAGCCGTAACGTGCAAAAGACGGTTTTTGCCATCCAGCAGTCGTATTTCGCGCACACGGCTTCCCTTTCCCAGCATGACGCTGCAAAAGCCAACCTCGAACTCTCCAAGACCATCTTGGGAATGGCGGAGTCACAGGTTGCCGCCGGATTGGGTACCAAGCCCGAACTCGACACCGCGCGCAAGACGCTCGCGCAGGCGGAATTCGACATAGCGGCGGCCGAACGCAATGTCGAGATCACGCTTGGCAATCTCCGCGTATCCGCAGGACTCCCGGCCAACGCCCTGCTCAAGGTGCAACCCGGGCACACCGGCCCCCAATCGCCCAGCCTTGACGCCCTTGGCTCCGGCGTCGATCTGCTCATTGACCAAGCGGTGCAAAAACGTCCGGACCTCGCCGCGCGGGAATCAGAGATCAAGGCCAGCAGGGCTGCTGTCCAGCGCGCCAAGGCCGACTTTCTTCCCAAACTTTCCCTGCAGGGGGATGTCTCCAACGACACCTATGTCTACACTGCGGCGGTGCCCCCCCAGAGCGGCACCTATTACGGGAACCGTGTGGGCTATTCCGGATTTGCCGTGCTGAGTTGGGATCTCTTCGACGGGTTCCAGCGCGTGGAGAAAGTCAAGGAGCGCCAGGCTCAGGAATCCCAGGCCCGTGCAGATGCCGAGTCCACGCGACTACAGACGACGCAGGATGTCTGGACGGCCTACAACGATTCTCTTAAGGCCCGTAAGCGGGTCGCCTACGCCGACTCGCTCGTTACCTCGGCGGATGAAAACTTCAAGTCGGCACAGGCCGCTTTCAACAACCAACTCCTCAACATCACGGATCTTGTCTCCAACCAGAGTGCCTTGGCCGCCGCACGCTTTGAACAAGCAGGAGCAAGGGCCGATTACCTGACCAGTCTGGCCGCGCTCTCCTTGGCCATGGGTAGCATCAAGCCACCGCAGGGGACCGGCGTGAAGCCGGCCTCGCTCTGAGTTCCTTCCTGCGGTAGCGGGCCGTGATCGTGCCGCCCGAACCCTTTGAAGTGGAAAGGAGTTCCCACTCCAAATCATGCGGCAGAAACTGTCCTGGAAGACCCAAAAGCGTCGCTGTGGAATTCCCTCCAGCGATCAGCGGATGGATGGTGAGGAACAGTTGAGCGACGTTGCGGAGACGTGCAACGGGAATCCCGCGTTTGCTCGGCTTGCCTGCCTTGGTCAGAAGCTTTCCGTCAAGACTGACCGAGGCACGAAGGATAACCTCCATGGGATGAGTCAGGAGGCGCGCTCCTCGTCCTCGACGCGTTGCTCGATCGCGCAGACCTCCCCTTCGATCTCATGGAGCGAAGCGGATTCCTGACCTGCACGATAAAGGAGACTGACCACGCCTCCGATCAGACTCCAACAGACCATGATTGCGAATCCGGTGATGGAGATGAGCACCCCAAGATCCTCCGGGGTGCCGTAGAGTGAGTGCAACATCGAGGAGAACAGCTTCTCGCGGACACCGATCCCGGCCAGGCTGATCGGCATTGCGCTGATCGTGTTGACGATGGGGATGACGGAGGTCATGGCCGCAGGCCCGGGATTTCCAGGAAAGGCGGTTGCGGCGAAGATCGCACCGCAGAAAATGAAAAGATTCAACGGGAGAGAGATCAGAATAGCCGCCACAACAGCCTTCCAATCACGGGCATAGACGGAGAAGGCACGGGCTGTGTCAAGAATCGCCGCATGTCCAGGCATGGTAGAGGGAATGCGTGAGGCGAGATGAAAGCGGTCGACGATCAGTCCCACCGCTACCAGTACCAGCGTCGCGGCAAAAATCACGCAGACGGCCAACGTGAAGGCCCTGACCATTGGGAGCGAGGTCAGTTCCTTGAAAAAGAAAAGAAAGACTCCTGAGGAAACGAGGATGAGCGCAAACATGCCGGCGAGACGGTCGACCACCACGCTCAGGAAGACGGCGCTCTTCGACTTGGGAGCCTCTCTCACTGCGTAGAAGATCTTCACCAAATCGCCTCCAGTTCCGCCGGGAAGGAAGAGGTTGTAGAACATCCCGATCATCACGAGCTGCCAGACTCGGAACCACGGCAGGGAAATGCCCTGCACACGCATCAGCAACTGCCAGCGGAACGCACCGCAGACAAGCACCAGGCCGAAGCTCAGGAAGGCTGGGACAAGCCACATGGGATTTGCCTTCCCGAGAGCCTGAACCATCTGCGCACGCTTGGAGGGGTCGTGAAAAATCCACCAGAGCAGAAGCAGCGTCACGGCGGCCTGAACCACGGTGATAAGGATTTTTTTCAGGTTCATTCGGAGAAGAGGGTGTTCCAGCGGGCAACCGAGGAACGGATCGCCTCAGGAATGGCGTTGCGGGAGAGTTCGAGCACGTAGGGAAGGGATGATGGCAGAAGCGGCACAAGGCGGTCGAAGGGAATCTCCCCCTGAAAAGGAACAAGATGATCCTCATCCGGCCATGCGGCATCCTGAAGATGCGCCCCCACCGCATAAGGGGCGATTTCCCCAAGCCATTGGGCGTGATCAAGCAGGCCGAGGGATTCCCTCATCTGGGCATGACCGAAATCGTGCCAATAGCGCAGATGGGGCGAGTCAAAACTCTTCATCAAGGCCAACAGTTCCCTCTCGGTCGGCAAGGCCTCGAAATCGCTCCTATTCTCGATCACCAGGGTCAGGTTCCTCCTGGAAGCCTCCTCGACGAGAGGCTCAAGCGCGGTCATCAACCGTTTCAAATATCCCCCGGAAGATCCCTCCCGCTTCAGGACGGCATCAAGTTTCGCACGGCAGTAGGATCTGTCAGCTGCCCCCTTCTCTCGAAGTAGGGAGAGAAGCCCGTCGGTCATGCCCCGCAGGCTCTGGATCCTTCCGAGATGAAGCACCACGAACCGTGCGCCGAACTCGGAAGCGGTTTCCATGGTCTGGCGGGTCAACTTGAAAGCCCTCTCCCTTTCGCGGGGGCGATGCGAGGAGAATTCGTAGCAGTCGGGGTTGTCGACCGGAATCTCCACCGGCATCGGGCAGAAATTATGGACGCTGACCACGTTGAATCCCCCCTTGGCAAAGGCTCCCCGGATCCCGTGAAGCTGGGAAACGCTCAGTCCGTGCCCCAGTTCGATCGTATCGAATCCCATCCCGAGAATCTCGGAAACGATCGCCTCCCCGTCGTAATGTCGGGAGGCGTTCCAGTTAGTCGAGAAGGCAAGCATCAGGAAAGTGTGGCCAGCAGTTCATCGGCCGCACGGAGTCCGCTGACAAGCGCGGAATCAATCGAGGCCAGCGCCACCTGATCCCCGGCAAGCCAGAGATTGGCTCCCTGACGGCGCGCGGGTTGATCCGCAAGGAAACCCGGTCGTTGCGACGGAAGCGCCTCCGGAACATCCACCCGTTGGAGGAATTCCCATGATGCGAACCCTGGAAAGATGGCAGCGATCTGTTGTTCTGCCCTGCGGATCAACGCCGCGTCGATGCCGTTCCCTCCATCGAGTACGGTCGCGGTAAGCAACCTGCGCCCCCGCGGTGCGTAGGAAGGGACCACATTGGTCAGATCCGCGAAATGCCGGACCAATCTGTCCCTGCCGGCAGGCAAGACGAGATACCCTCCCTCATACAAGGGGTCGACGCCCGTGAAATAGAGGGTCGTCACCCGACTCCAGGAACGCCCGGCATGGAGGCCGAGCAACCTTCTGCTGACCGGTTCTTCCGAGGCCAGAATCAGGGCATCGCAGGAAACCGTTTCCCCGGAGGCAAGGCGGACACCCGTCACGCGCTCCCCGGAACGGACCAACTCCTCAACGGGAGATCCGTAGCGCTGCCTCGAAAGGGGAAGACGAGTGGCCAACTGCCGTGGAATCGCCCCCATTCCCTCAGCGGGAAGGAGGGCCCGGCCAAAGGCGAATTTCCGGAAATCATTCCTCAGGACGGAGGCATCGGTCCCGAGATCATTATCGAGGAAAACCCCGGCAAAAAACGGGCGGAGAAATCCTTCCAGGACATCACCCCCCAGACCATGGCGTCTCAGCTCCTCCAGAGCGGTGTGTCCGACTTCCCCATCCCCCTGCCCGCCCGCAAGGAGTCGAGCGACTCCGTAGAGGCCGAGGGCCAGTTTTTGAGGCAGGGAAAAAGACCGCGCTACGAGATCACCCAGAATCCCAGACGGGTGCATCAGCGGATTGAGCAGAACCTCAAGCCCGTGCTCGCCGGCAAGCAGGGCCCCGCTACGGAAATAACCGGGTTTTAGGGCCTGCAGATCGAGGAGTTCGCGGGCGGTTGGATAAGAATCGAGTAGGACCTGAAATCCCCGGTCGAGGAGGTACCCGTCCGGGGTGCTCTCGGTGGCGACACGACCACCAGGTTTCCCCGAGGACTCCAGCAAAAGCCAGTCGGCCCCTGCCTGTTCGAGCCGGGTCGCACAGGCAAGGCCGGCCATTCCGGCGCCGACAATGACGATCATCAGCGGAGACTACTCCATCGAGACTATCCTGAACAGGATCCGATCAGACCTTCACCGGGTCGAGTTGCCAGATTTCACGGGCATACTCGGTGATGGTTCGATCGCTCGAGAACTTGCCCATGCGGGCGGTATTAAGGATCGCCATCTCGGCCCAACGTGCCTTGTCCTTGAACGCCTCGCCGACCCTCTCCTGCGCGTCGCTGTAGGAGCGGAAATCGGGCAGGCAGAGGAAGGGATCGTGGTAGACCAGATTGTCGCGGAGCATGTTGAACACGCCCGGCGGCTCGTCGGCGGTGAAGTAATTCGATCCGACCCAGTCGACCACGGCGCGGAGTTCGTCGTGCTGCTGGAGGAAGTCGTGCGGGTTGTAACCCTTCTTCCAGAGTTCGTTCACCTCCTCGACCGTCATGCCGAAGATGAAGATGTTCTCGGGGCCGACCTCCTCGCGGATCTCGACATTGGCACCGTCGAGGGTGCCGATCGTCAGCGCGCCGTTGAGCGAGAGTTTCATGTTGCCGGTGCCGGAGGCCTCCTTGCCGGCGGTGGAGATCTGCTCGGAGAGATCGGCTGCAGGAACGATCTTCTGGGCAAGCGAGACGCGGTAATTCGGCAGGAAGACAACCTTGAGTCGATCCTTCACGCGCGGATCGGAGTTGATCTTGGCGCCGACGGCATTGATCGCCTTGATGATGTTCTTGGCAAGGTCGTAGCCGGGAGCGGCCTTGGCGGCAAAGATGAAGACGCGCGGGGTGATGTCGTAGTCGGGATCCTGAAGGATCCTCCGATAGAGAGCCAGGATGTGAAGGAGATTGAGATGCTGGCGCTTGTATTCGTGCAGGCGCTTGATCTGCACATCGAAGAGGGCGGAGGGATCCACAATTACGCCACACTCCTCCTTGATGATGCTGGCGAGGTCGACCTTGTTGGCATGTTTGACCTCCATGAACTGGCGCTGAAACTCAGGATCCTTGGCCAGGGGCTCCAGGGCATGCAGTTCGTCGAGATTACGCTCCCAACCGCGTCCGATTCTGGAGGAGATGAGCCCTGCCAGACGGGGATTGCAGGAAAGAAGCCAGCGGCGTGGCGTGATCCCGTTGGTCTTGTTGTTGAACTTGCCGGGGTAGAGTTCGTCGAACTCGGGGAAGAGATCGCTCTTGAGGAGCTGGGTATGGAGCGCCGCGACACCGTTGACCGAGTGACTGCCGATCACGGCCAGATTCGCCATACGGACCATCTGGTTGTCCCCCTCCTCGATCAGGGAGAGCTTTTGGACCTTATCCAGATCGCCTGGCCAAACCTTCTCCACCTCGACGAGAAAGCGCTTGTTAGCCTCGAAGATGATCTGGAGATGACGCGGCAGAACCTTGCGGAAGAGCCCCACGCTCCATTTTTCGAGCGCTTCGGGCAGGAGGGTGTGGTTCGTGTAGGCCAGCGTCCGGGTGACGATCGACCAGGCCTTCTCCCAGGAGAGGCCGTACACGTCATGAAGAAGGCGCTGCAACTCGACCACGGTGATGGCTGGATGGGTGTCGTTGAGTTGGATGGCGACTTTCTCGGGAAAAGTCTCCCAGTCACTGTTGTTCTTGCGGAAGCGACGGATGATATCCTTGAGCGAGCAGGCGACGAAGAAGTACTGCTGGATCAGGCGGAGTTCCTTGCCGCTCTCGGTCTTGTCGTTCGGATAAAGGACCTTGGAGACGGTCTCGCTGATGTTCTTGTCACGGACGGCCTCGTCGTAACCACCTCGGTTGAAGGCCTCGAAATTGAAATCCTCGGCCGCTTTGGAGGACCAGAGACGCAGGAAATTGACGGTATTGGTCCCATAACCCGGAATGGGAATGTCGTAGGGGATACCGATGAGCTTTTTCGTGCCGGTCCACGTGGAGACATAGTTGCCGACATCGTCGAAGATGTTCTCAACCTGGCCGTAAAGATCGATCTCGGTGGTATGCTCCGGGCGCACAATCTCCCAGGGAGTGCCGAACTTCATCCAGTCGTCAGGCAACTCGACCTGATAACCGTTTCGAAATTCCTGTTTGAAGAGACCGTACTGGTAATGGATCCCGTATCCGATGGCCGGGAGGTCAAGGGTCGCGAGCGAATCGAGGAAGCAGGCAGCAAGGCGGCCAAGGCCGCCGTTGCCAAGACCCATGTCATATTCCTCCTCACGAAGCTCGTCGATATCAAGACCGAGTTCACTGATCGCCGTCCTCATGTTTTCCACGACGCCGGCGCTGTGAAAACTGTTCACGTAGAGACGCCCCATCAGGAACTCGAGGGAGAAATAGTAGAGTCTCTTGACGTTTTCCTCGCGGTGCTTGGTCTGGGTGGCCATGAGACGCTCCACCAGGAAACAGTGGACTGCCTTGGAGGTGGCCAGCCACCAATCGCGCTTGGAGGCTGTTCGGGGATCCCTCGCCAATCCGAAGCGGAGTTGCTGCATGATGAGGGCTTTGATTCCCTCGACCGAGGAGTCGAGGGTGGAATGGAAAGTACCTTCTGTGGTCATGATTGATTGGAAGAATGCAGTCAGACCAACGGGCCGTCGAGCGGTTGTTGGTGACGGAATTGTTGGTGAATCATATGCGGTTTAAAGCAAAACCCGTTCCAAGTCGCAGAGCTTGGATTCAAGGGGGTGCACTGCTATACTTAGGTTGGATCTCAAAAGAAATCCCTCTTCACCCCGATCCGCACCCATGAATTCCTCCCCATCTTCCATTCCGGACAGCAAGGGTGGGACCGCCCCGGATCTTTTCCTCTTTGATTTTGACGGAACGGTGGCGGACTCGCTCCGGATCGCCCATGGCATCCTCAATGAGCTGGCCGTGGAATTCCGCTTTCGCTCCCTGCCTCTCGAGGAACTTGACCACGTCCGAACCCTTGGCACGCGAGACTTCATACGCCACCTGGGCATTAGCGGATGGAGGGTTCCGAGGATTTCAAAGCGCGGTCTTCGCCTGTTTCAGGAGCGCATCGCGGATGTCCAACCGATCGCCGGCATGCCCGAGGTTCTCGAGGAGCTTCACGGCCGAGGACACCGCATCGGCATCCTGACCTCCAATTCCGAGACGAACGTGCTGGCCTTCATCGCGCGCCATCGCCTCCCCTACTTCCACTTCGTCCGCACCTCCTCGAAGCTCTTTGGGAAAAGCCGTGAGATGAGCCGGATTCTCAAGGCAGAGGGACTCCCCCCGGAACGTGTTCTCTACGTCGGTGATGAAACGAGGGACATCGAGGCGGCCAAGGAGGCCGGCCTTCGCATGGCGGCGGTCGACTGGGGATATAACGCCTCCTCGGCCCTCGCCTCACTCGGCCCCGAGTATCTCCTGACCCACCCGGGGGAACTTCTCCGGATCGGATCGCAGAGCGCATGAAGACAGGAACCCCTTTGAAGCTGCGCCTCGACCAGCACCTGCACGAGGCCGGTCACTTCGACTCGCGGGAAAAGGCCCAGCGGGCCATCCTGGCCGGCCAGGTAACCGTCGACGGAAGAGTGGCGGACAAACCGGGCACCAAGGTGCGGACAGACAGCGAGATCCTCATTACAGGGCGCGACCGCTATGTCGGCCGGGGTGGTCACAAGCTTGAGGGGGCGATCAAGGAGTTTGCGATCGACCCCATGGGCAAGAGCTGCCTGGATCTCGGCTCCTCCACCGGAGGCTTCACCGACTGTCTCCTGCAACACTGGGCGGCCCATGTGACGGCTGTGGACGTGGGGCGTGGTCAGCTTGCTTGGTCGCTCCGCCAGGATCCGCGGGTGGAGGTCCGCGAGGGGATCAATGCCCGATACCTCAAGGCCTCCGACTTTACCCGGCAGTTCGACCTGATCGTCGGCGACCTGAGCTTTATTTCATTGACGAAGATCCTGCCCGCCGCGTTTGAGTTGCTTCTGCCAGAGGGCGTCATGATCGTGCTCATCAAACCCCAGTTCGAACTCTCCTCCTCCGAGGTGGGCAAGGGGGGCATCGTGCGCGACCCACTCTCTCGCCAACGCGCCGTTGAGTCGATCCGCACCTGGGTCGTCTCGGCGGGCCACCGATTCGACAGGGTGATGGAGTCGCCCCTTCCCGGCACCACTGGTAACATCGAGTTCCTTGCCCTGCTGCGTCGGGGCGATTCCGTGGCTCCCCTACCCGCCTAAAGCCTCCCATGAACCCGTTGCAGACCATCGGAATCATCGCGCATGCCGGCAAGGAGGGAGCGGGGGATCTGGTCCGTGCGGTCACGGCGGAATTCAGCCGCCGAAACGCCCCTTTCCTGATCGAGCGCGCGACGGCGGCTGCTGCTGGCCTCTCTTCCGGCCTTGATGAGACGGCTCTGGCGGAGCGCTGCGACATCCTGCTGGTGATGGGTGGGGATGGAAGCATCCTGCGCGCCCTCCATCGCTCTGGGGGGCACATCAGGCCGATCTTCGGACTCAACATCGGCTCTTTGGGATTCCTCACTTGCCTCGGCTCCGATGACTACCTCCGTGCTGTGGACTGCCTTCTCTCAGGAAGCTACGAACTCAGCCACCGCAGCCTGCTGGAGGCATCGATCAGCGGAGATGGGGAGACCGTGCTCTTGGAACGTGCCCTCAATGACGTCACCGTCAGCCGGGGAGAACGCTCGCAGCTCGTAAGGCTAAGGACCTGGGTCGGGGATGACCCGCTCACCGAGTACCATGCCGATGGTCTGATCGTCTCCACCCCCACCGGTTCCACGGCCTACTCGCTTGCGGCAGGCGGCCCGATCCTGATGCCCGACAGCGGGGCTCTCGTGATCACGCCGGTCTGTCCCCACGTCCTGAGCAACAGGTCACTCGTGATCGCCGACAGGCATGCGATCACCATCTCCCCCGCGGGAAACCAAGGAGTCTTCGTCTCCGTGGACGGAAGGCCTCCCCACGAACTCAGGCCCGGTCAGCGCCTGATCCTGAGACTCTCCGCCAGCAGGCTGCCGCTGGCCATGATGCCCGGGACCACCTTTCCCGATATCCTCCGCCAGAAACTCAAGTGGAGCGGCAGTACCGTCTGATCCCATGGGCACCCTCGCCGATTCGCTTCACTCCAAGGATATCCATCTGGCACTCCGTGCAGGTAATTCTGCGGATGCGCTCGAGGAGGTTCTCTCCGGACTGCGCACCGACGGAAGGGTCAAGGACTGGGAGACACTCCGCTCCTCTCTGGTCAACGGCTCGCCGATCGACTGCGGTCCGGGCGAAAACGGCATGATCATCCTCCATCACAGGCGGACGCCGGGAATTACCTCCATGGTGCTGGCAGCCGGGCGCTTCCCAGCCGGAATTACCGTCGAGGGATGCACGGCACTGCTGAGGATGGTATTCGTGGCTGCCGTTCCGGAATCCCTCAACAACGAGTACCTCCGCATCATTGGGGCGGTCTCCCGGATCTGCGGCAATCCTGCTTCCTTTGAGCGGTTGATGGGGGCGGCTAGCCCTGCGGAATTCCTGAATGTCCTCGAGGAGGGGTGCCGGCGATGAGCGAAGGGAGAACAACCCCTCTCCTGGAGGTCTGCGACCTCAAGGTCCACTTCCCGATCCGTTCAGGATTGCTTCGCAGGCAGACTGATTCCTTCAAGGCGGTCGACGGCGTCAGTTTCCGAGTCGGAGCGGGCCAGGTCGTCGGCCTTGTCGGCGAGAGCGGAAGCGGCAAGACAACGATCGGCCGCACGCTGGTGAAACTGATCAAGTCCACTTCTGGGGAGGCTCTTTGGAAGGGCGAGGACATCCTGCCGCTCTCGGAAAAGGAATTCCGCCCGCTTCGCCGCCGGATCCAGTATATCTTCCAGGATCCCTTCGGATCACTGAACCCACGCATGACTGTCGGGGCGATCATCGGTGAAGCTCTGGAGATCCATTTCCGTAATCTCTCCTCCTCCGAGCGTACGGACCGGGTCGCCTCGCTACTCAGCAAGGTCGGCCTCCGACCGGAAATGGCCGGCCGCCATCCCCACGAGTTCAGCGGCGGCCAGCGCCAGCGCATCGGCATTGCTCGTGCCCTCGCCGTGGAACCAGAGTTCCTCATTTGCGACGAACCGGTCAGCGCCCTTGATGTCAGTGTTCAAGCCCAGATCGTGAATCTTTTGGCGGACCTCCGCGAGGAACTCGGCCTCGCCATGCTCTTCATTGCGCACGATCTGGCGGTCGTGGAACACCTCAGCGACGAGGTGCTGGTCCTTCACCGGGGGAAGATCGTCGAGTCGGGCCCTTCCCGCGAGGTGCTGGCCCACCCGACCCATCCCTACACGCGGGAACTGCTTGCTGCGGTGCCCAGTCTCTAATGAATCCCTAATGCCTCTCTTCCGATGAACATCCTCCTGCTCGCCCGCAAATTCCGAGCCCTGAACAAGCCCCTTCTGATCGTCATGCTGGGGCTCTGCCTCTTCGGCGTTTACGCGATCTACAGCGCTACCTGGATGCGCGACACCCCTTTCTGGGCCAGCCAGATTAAGTGGATGCTGATCTGCATTCCCGTTTTCTTTCTCGTTGCCTTCAATGACTACCAATGGGTGCGCCTCGGCGCACTGCCTGTGTATCTGCTGAGCGTCGTCCTCCTGATCCTAGTCTTCTTCATAGGCGTTAAGGTCTTCGGAGCCCGCAGCTGGCTCAACCTCGGCTTCGGAAACTTCCAGCCCTCCCAGTTGGCGATCTTCGGGGGCGTGATGCTCTTCGCGCTCTTCCTGAGCGATTCCGAAGCAATGAATCCTGCCCTACGGATCCTGATCTGTCTCGGCATCACGGCCGTCCCCTGCGTGCTCATCCTCATCCAGCCCTACCTCGGAGGAACCCTCGTCTGGCTGCCGGTTCTCTTTGCCATGTTCTTCGTCGCGGGCATCAAGAAACGCTACCTGCTCGTCCTCGTGCTGATGGCACTCATCGCCCTGCCGCTGATGTTCTTCTTCGGGATGAAGCAGTACCAAAAGGACCGTCTCACCGTCTTCCTTGATCCATCCCTTGATCCGCAGGGTGCAGGCTGGACCATCAACCAGTCGCTCAATGCGATCGGCAGCGCCGGTTTCTGGGGCAAGGGATTCAAGGCTCCCAACACCCTCAATGAACTCGGCTACCTCCCTAGCACTATCGTTCACACCGACTTTGTCTACGCGGTCTTTGGCGAACAGCACGGTTTCCTCGGTGCGATGATCCTCATCCCGACGCTGGCGATCCTTCTGCTCACAGGTCTCTACATCGCCTCCCGAGCCCAGGATCAGCTGGGGCGCCTGCTTGGTGTCGGCATCGTGATGCTGCTCTTCACCCACATCTTCATGAACGTCGGCATGACCGTGGCCATCACCCCGATTACCGGACTTCCCCTTCCGCTCGTCAGCTACGGGGGCTCCTTTCTGCTGATCACCATGGCCTGCCTGGGACTCCTCCAGAGCATCTGGATCCACCGGAAGCTGGTGTATTGAAAGCCGGAGGCAGTTAAAAAAGTTGAAGCGTTGAAATGTTAAAAAGTGTCACCATTTGAGCCGCTACCGCATGTACTGTTTCACGTTTTAACTTTTTAACTTTTTAACTTTTCACCTTTCACTTTTACCCATGCGCATTCTCTCCGGCATTCAACCGACAGGTCTTCCCCACCTCGGCAATTATTTCGGCATGATGAAGCCGGCGATCGAGCTTCAGGAAAAGGGTGAGGCACTCTACTTCATCGCCGACCTCCACGCGCTCACCACGGTGCGAGATCCCGAGGCCCTGCGACACAACTCTCGTGAGATCGCGATCGACTTCCTCGCCTGCGGTCTTGATCCGGAGCGTGCCTGCCTTTTCCGCCAGAGCGACATCACCTGCATTCCCGAGCTTTCCTGGATACTCTCCACCGTCACGCCCATGGGCCTTCTTGAGCGCTGCCACTCCTACAAGGACAAGCTGGCCAAGGGCCTGCACGCCTCGCTCGGACTCTTCTCCTACCCCGTGCTGATGGCCGCTGACATCCTCGCCTACGACAGCGATCTCGTTCCTGTCGGCAAGGACCAGAAGCAGCATCTTGAGGTCACACGCGATATCGCGGTAAAGATCAACGAACTCTACGGCGACATCTTCAAACTCCCCGAGCCGATGATCCGTGACGAGTCCGCAGCCATTCCCGGCACGGACGGGGGCAAGATGAGCAAAAGCTACGGCAACACCATCGAACTCTTCATGGAGGACTCACCACTCAAGAAGAAGGTCATGGCGATTCAGACCGACTCCACCCCGGTAGAGTCCCCGAAGCCTCTCGAGGGATCGGCCATCCTCGGGATTTACCGACATGTCGCCTCCTCCTCCGATTATTCAGCAATGGAAGAGGCCTTCCGCACAGGAGGAACGGGCTACGGGGATTTCAAGAAGCGTCTCCTCGAGGCCGTTCGCGATTATTTTGCACCGATGCGAGCCGAGCGCCAACGCATCGCATCCGATCCCGGGGAGGTGGAGCGCATCCTGGCCAAAGGTGCCGAGAAGGCCACCGGCATTGCGACTCCCGTGATGGAGCGCCTCCGCAAGGCCATCGGCCTCCGTTGAAAGCCCAATCACCCCTTGACCAAGGGGGCCTTTCGTAGTAATTTAAACATCCTTTGACGCGGGGTGGAGCAGCCCGGTAGCTCGTCAGGCTCATAACCTGAAGGTCGTAGGTTCAAATCCTACCCCCGCCACCAATTTTATGACTCAGTATCAGGTCTATGTACTGAGAAACCCATCGGGTATTTTTTACACGGGCTTATCCGAGAATGTTGGACTGCGACTCGAGCAGCATAACAGCGGGCTTTCTCGTTGGACTAAGAATAAAGGTCCGTGGGAACTGTACTGGCAGAGTTCCGCAATGACCCTTTCTGATGCCAGAAAACTCGAAAATAAACTAAAGCGGCAGAAAGGAGGATCAGGATTCACCACGATCCTTCATTCAGGCTCATAATCCCGCAACTGCGGGATCGAAGCTTCAAATCCTACCCCCGCCACCAATTTTGCCCGTGGAGTTCATTACTCCGCGGGCTTTTTTGTTTAAGCGCGGTTTGCTCGCAATCGCATGATGCGGATTCAGGATAATCCTGTCTCAATCTCCGGCAATTTCAGCCATCAGACGCTTTGCTACAACAAAGAGATTCATCCGTAAAAAGCTCATTCCCATTCTTGTGGAACATTGGAAAAAGACGGTGATTTTTCTTTGCCACCACAAGATCTTGTGGTGAATTCTTTTGAAGCCCCTCGCCACCCACAATGCTTTGCCCCAAGTGTTCCTCACTCGACGATAAAGTCATCGACTCTCGTCTCTCGAAGGATGGCACCAGCATCCGCCGCCGGCGCGAGTGCCTGGGCTGCGAGTCCCGCTTCACCACCTACGAGCAGATCGAGCGGGTAGAGCTTCTGGCGGTGAAGCGCGACGGGCGCCGCGAGGCTTTCGACCGTCAGAAGCTCCTCTCGAGCTTCATCAAGGCGTGCGAGAAGCGCCCCATCGCCCTCGACACGATCGAGGAGGGAGTCCAAACGGTCATTTCCGATCTGGAGGCGGGACAGGATCGGGAAATCTCCACGAAATTCATCGGCGCCCGGGTCATGGAGCGCCTGCACGCGATCGATCCCGTCGCCTATGTGCGCTTTGCCTCGGTCTACCGTCGCTTCGAGGATATCGGCGAATTCATCGAGGAAATCCAGTCTCTCGAGCGGAAGACGCCCCTCTCCGACGATCAGAAGGAACTCTTTATCGAGAAACAATGATCGCCCTTCTCGACGGCATGCCGATGGTGCAACTCCCCGATGGGAGGAGTGTCCTCTACGACAAGAAATGGATCATCGCCGCACTGCGTGTCTCCGCGGAGCGCGTGGGCCAGCACAACTGGTGGCTGGCCGAGCACATTGCCGAGAGTGTGACGCTCTACCTGAAGCGCGACTTCGAGTCGAATTCCGTCGGCATCCCCAACCTCGAGGCGGCCGTCCACGAGGTACTAGGCACGCTTGGTTTCCCCGAGATCGCGGAGGCCTTCCACCTTCCCGAACCTCCCATCCATCTCTCGCTAACCGATCTCGCCCGTGAAGCCGGAGAAGGGTACGAACTCGCCTTCTTTGGATTGCTCGGCGACCGACTCCAGCGAGTGACCGGTTCCCATGCGGCACGCCTCGAGATCCACGACCTCTCAGGGTGCGTCCGTCTCATGGGCAAACGCAGAAAGTCCGTTCAGACCCTGCGTGAGGAAATCGTCGGATTCATCCGCCAGTACGGCGTCACCTCGGGACAATCCCGTCAGGGCGAACCTCTTGAGATCCAGCTGAGCTGAAGGCGCGGCGGGGGCCTGCCGCATGTTAAAACGTTAAAACTGTTACAGCGTTAAAAATCAAAGGAATCAGATTCTCGTTTCCCTCCATCTGACAGACTCCTTCCCCACCTTTTAACCTTTCACCTTCTAACTTTTCACTCGCCCCCTCACCCCCCATGACTCTTTTTGAGAAAATCGCTACCCGGGAGATTCCAGCCACCATCATCGCCGAGGGTGAGGAGTGGATTGCCTTCCGCGACATTGCCCCGCAGGCACCTGTGCACTTTCTGGTGGTTCCGAAACGCTGTATCCCCCGCATCAACGAGGCGCAGCCTGCCGACGCGCCACTTCTGGGAACCCTACTCTCAGCAGCAGCCGCAACGGCCCGGCAGGAAGGTCTCGGCGAGAACGGCTACCGCATCGTGATCAATAACGGCCCAGATGGCGGGGAAACCGTCCCCCACCTGCACATTCATGTGTTGGGCGCCCGCCCCATGCAGTGGCCGCCGGGCTAGGGCTCGAAGAGCCCGAGGCTGTTAGGCTGAAGACTGTTAGACTGTTAGGTCAGAAAAGATCGCTCAAGAGCAACGCATCATTCTAAGTCGGGCACAGGGATTTTTTTCAAAGATGCCGCACCCATGGGGTGGAAGTTTTTATTCACCGCAAGTAGTAGCTCTCCACACAACATCCATATCTTTTAACAGTACCGGCTATGGCGCGGGGATTTTGTGGAGATGGCTAGGCGACCAAGCATGGAAGTTCTGATGCCCTGCTAAGCCTGTACCACAAAAGGGTGGGCGCAGGGGTTTTGGATGCAGAGCTAGGCGCGCGAATGAAGCCGAAGCAATACCTACGGCGAGTGAGCGGCAACGACGCTATGCGCCAACCAAGCCTCTGAGAAGAGGCGCGGAAGACTGCCGCAAGGCAGCCCCGTAAGGGGCGGCACCGCTTTGCAGGAGCAAAGTGCCGTCAATATCCCAAGCCACCGGAAATTACTGGGTAATTTCCGTCCCCACCCCCTCTTCGGAGAAAGTTTCGACTAATACCGCATGCGGCGTGCCGGCACCGAGGAAGTGAACCTTGGTCAGGCCATGCGCGAGAGCCTTGGTGGCGGAGCGGACCTTGGGAATCATGCCTCCCGCGACGATGCCACGGGTGATGAGATCCTCGGTCTGGGATGCAGTCAGGCTGTGAATGAGAGTCTCGGGATCCTTGGGATCGCGCATGAGGCCGGGCACATCGCTGAGAAAGATCAGTTTCGAGGCAGGAAGTGCGGCGGCCAGCGCGGCGGCAGAGACGTCGGCGTTGATGTTCATCGGAGGCCCCGGATGGCCATCGGAAGGGGTAAGAGCACCGAGTGGCGAGATCACAGGCACAGCACCGGAATCGAGAATACCCTTCACCAGCGATGGATCCGTCTCCTCCGCCTCGCCGACAAACCCTAGATCGACTTCGGAGCCGTCGGCATCCTTGACGGGATCAAGCTTGCGGGCGCGGAAGACCTTCGTTCCGGAGAGTCCCTCGGCAGGAACCCCGAGGTCCCTGAGTTGAGCGACAATCCCGGCGTTCACCTCACCATCGAGGGCATCGTGGACGATGCTGATCGTTTCCTCATCGGTGACGCGCAGACCGCCCACGAATCGGGGAACAAGTCCCCTCTCCTTCATCCGGGCGTTGATCGCCTTGCCACCGCCGTGGACGAGGATCACGCGGACCCCAACGGCATGGAGGAAGGCCACATCGGTCAGGAATCGAGCGACCTGCTCCGGTTCCTCCATGGTGCTTCCACCGAACTTGATCAGGAAGAGAGCCCCTCGGAAGGTCCGCAAATAAGGAAGAGCCTCGAGCAGAATCTCGGCGCGCTCACGGGGGGAAACGTTGGCGGCCATCAGAGGGAGAACTCGGTAAGGTTCAGCCTGACATACTCCTCGGTCAGGTCGGTCGTGAGCAGGCGGGCCTCGGCCTTGCCTCCGTGGAGATCGACCAGCACGGAGAACTCTTTCTTGGCAGCAATCTTGCGGAGCTTTAGCTCACCCTTCATGTCCTGGCACCCCATGCCGTTCTTGGCCGCCTTCATCCCGTCGTAGGCGATCTCGACCTTGTCGGGATCGAACTTGGCACCGGAATATCCCGCAGCATCGAGGATGCGCCCCCAGTTGGGATCCCCTCCAGCCCAGGCCGACTTGACCAGCTGGGAATTGGCGATGGCACGCGCGGCGAGATGCGCGTCGGCCTCGGAGCGGGCTCCCTTGACCGTGAGCTCGATCACCTTGGAGGTCCCCTCTCCATCCGCCACGATCGCTCGGGCCAGATCGGCGCAAACAGCCTGTAGCGCAGCGGCAAAGGCGCGTTGTTCGGAAGCCGTGCGGATCTTCACTCCGGAGAGACCATTGGCCAGCGTGATCACGGTATCATTCGTCGAGCAGTCCCCGTCGACGGTGATGCAGTTGAAGGTCTTGCCCACCGATTCACGGAGGGCCTTGCGCAGGAAGGCAGCAGGCACGCCCGCGTCGGTCGTGATGGCGCAGAGCATCGTGGCCATGTTCGGTGAGATCATCCCCGCCCCCTTGGACATTCCTCCGATGCGGAACGACTTGGAACCCACCTTCACCTCGTAGGCAGACTGCTTCGGCACGCTGTCGCTGGTCATGATCGACTTCGCGGCGGCCAGAGCGGCGGCAGGCGAGGCCTTCAGCAAGCCAGCAGCCTCGCGGATGCCGGGAATCATCTTGGGCAGGGGCAACTGGACGCCGATGCGGCCCGTCGAGCAGACAAGCACCTCATCGGCATGGATGCCAAGTGCCACGGCGGCGGCGTTGGCACACTGCTCCGCGGCACGCAGGCCGGGCTCGCCGGTGCAGGCATTGGCGTTGCCACTGTTCAGCAGAACGGAGCGGGCCTTGCCGCTTTCAAGATGACGGCGGGAGAGCAGGACGGGTGCAGCCTTCACCAAATTCGTGGTGAAGACCCCGGCGGCCGTGGCAGCGGTTGCGGAGACGACAAGGCAGAGATCGTCACGCTTCTTGCCGTTCTTGGGAGGCGTGCGCTTGATACCGCAGGAGACGGCGGCAGCAGAGAAACCCTTGGCGGCATTAACGCCACCGGTGATGCGCTTGAACGATGAGGACATTGTTAAAAAAGTTAGAAGGTTAAAAGGTAGAAAAGTGAACCAAGCCCGCGGGAACGGGCTCGGAAAGAACTCACAGAGACATCTGAGGTTTCAGCTTTTTAGGTTTTTAGTTTTTCAGTTTTTCTCAGATCAGCCCTGCTGTCTCGGGAAGCCCTGCCCTGACGTTGTAGCACTGGACGGCCTGGCCCGCGGCACCTTTCACAAGGTTATCGAGAACCGAGAGGATCACGATCCGGCCCGTTCTTGGCTCGTCGTAGAGGGCGATGTCGCAGAAGTTCGTTCCGGTGACATGCTTGGTATCGGGAGGCGTTTCCCGGATCCGCACGAACGGCTCGTCGGCATAAGCCTCCTCCAGGACCTTCCGGAGATCAGCCGCGGTCTTTCCCTTGGCCGGAGTTGCCACGATCGTGGAGTGAATCCCCCGATTCATCGGTGCCAGATGCGGGATGAAGGTCAGGACGACCTTGGATCCGGCCGCGATGGAGAGCTGCTGTTCCACCTCGGAGAGATGACGGTGTCTTGGCAGCCCATAGGCCCTCATCGACTCATTGCACTCGGCGTAGAGGTAATCGACGGCTGCCTTACGCCCCGCACCACTCACGCCACTGGCGCTCGAGACAACGATACCGGCAGGATCGAGAAGCCCGGACTTCATCAGGGGAATGAGCGGCAATTGGATGCTCGTCGGATAGCATCCGGCACAGGCAATGAGCGGCGAGGACCGGATTGCCTCCCGGCTGAGCTCTGGGATGGCATAGATCGCCTGCCGGAGAAGCTCGGGACTTGGGTGCTCCCCGCCGTAGTAGTCCGCATAGACCTCCGCATCCCGGAGCCGGAAATCAGCGCTCAGGTCAATGACCACCTTGCCTGCTTTCAGCGCAGCCGTCGCGTACTCCGCGGCGACACCATGGGGCAGGGCCAGAAAGACAATACCTGCATCGCAGGCGGCAACCTTGGCTGGATCTGCCTCGGTGAAGACAAGCGACGCGATCTTCAGACCCGTGAACCGCGGCATCACTTCCCCGAGAGACTTGCCTGCATGCTGGCGTGAGAAGACCGCCGTCACCTCTGCTGTCAGATGCCGATCAAGCAGGGCGCAAAGCTCCTCGCCGGAGTAACCGCTGGCCCCGACGATCGCGACCTTCCTCAGGGCGAGATCAGGTTGGGAGGTGGTGGAATTCATGATGCGAACAGACTAGTAAACCTGACGGCGAGCGCAACGGTCGAAACAACCAAAGAAGGAGAAACGAAGTGGCCAAAAAATGAAGGGACTCTCGCGCAGAGGCGCAGAGGCGCGGAGGTGAAGAATGCATCTGGAACTCAAGAACTCAGGAAAGGGAGTTGCTGACTCTCCCCCCTGTGCTTCTTGTGCATCTTGTGGCGATTCTCTCACTCATCTGCCCATTCTCCACGCCCCCCTGTGCTTTTTGTGCATCTTGTGGCTATGCCTACCTTTCATTTTTCTTATCTGATCTCCGCGACTCCGCGACTCCGCGCGAGAACTTTCAGTCTTTCAATTTTAAAAGGGACTTGCACGATGAGCCAAGAATCACGATGCTCTTTGGCCTGAGAACGGGCTGTAGCACAGCTTGGTAGTGCGCTTGAATGGGGTTCAAGAGGTCGTGGGTTCGAATCCCGCCAGCCCGATTTCTCGATATTCCGGAGAGATTGTTCTCGCTGAAGAGGTTCCAGAGGGATGGTGGGGTAGCTGGGTTGGCGAAAGAGCGAAGGAATCGCTACCGGTTTTTTTTCTGTTGAGACACCCGAAAGGAAGAAAGGAAGGAGAATTGTCTTGCACTATCTGATGACGCTCCGATGCTTTATCCAATCCCCCTCGATTCGAATGAACCTCTTCAAAACTCTTGCCATGGTCGGGTTGGTGGGTGTTGGGATGGTGAGCCATTGTTTAGCCCAAAACTTTTACCCGCCTTTTGCTGAAGAGCTTGTAAATAGATATGATATTATTACCATGGCAAAGGTGGATGAAACTGCAGGTTTGACGGGATCTGCCTTCTCGCAGTCTGATCAAATGGGTGTTGAACTTGTTATATCAAGACTGCTTCCAGAAATGGTTCTTAAAGGAAAACTGCCGGATGCACCTATTGTCATTCAGTTATGCGATTCAGAGACAATCATCCTTCAAAAAGATAAAGAGTATTTACTCTTCCTTCGACAGAAGGACTGGCACTATCAACTTGCTAATATCTTCCCAATTAAGAACGGAAAGGTTAATTGGTATAAAAAATCCAAAACAAAGAGTCTCCCTGCACCATCTTGGGAACTCATGCCGATAGAGCAAGCAGTCAAAGCTATCGAAGGTATAGTGAAGGATGCTAGAGCACCATCTCCTGCCCCCACTCCCCAATGAACTTCTTTAAAACTCTTGCGATGGTCGGGTTGTTGGGAGTTGGGTTGGTAGTGAATGGGGTATGTTCTGAAGTAAAAAGCTCCTCTTCTACGAATATAAATCAAGATCATCAACTACCTCCTGAGTTGCGGTCAGTTCGTTTAACCTTCTCTGTCGATCAAGTTTCTCTAGTTGAGTTATTCTATCAATTTCAACGATCCCTTAGAGCTTGTTATCCAGCGTCCCGTTTGAAGGTTGCACTCTCTGTTCATCTTGCAGAAATGTTGATCGAAGACTCAGTTCATGACACAAGCGTCCGGTTATAAGTCCCACAGCATCAACTGGTTATTTTCTGGAGGCATATAAGATTTGAAGTCGGTTTCTGTAAGTAGTTCATGGATAGGCACCTTCTCAAAGGGATGAATGCTCAAAAGCTGGAAGGTTCTGTGGAGTCT
>CANIVT010000002.1 GCA_947471565.1 Spartobacteria bacterium
ACAATGATCCTTGAGTACGAAGTGACTGAAGGACTGTTTAGGAGGTTTTTTCAGTCCTAATGCAACCGCTTGGTTGACGAAATTTGTCGGATTCTGTCGGATTTGCCTGCAGACCCGCATAAATACTGGCGACCCTAACGGGATTCGAACCCGTGTTACTCCCGTGAAAGGGGAGTGTCCTAGGCCACTGGACGATAGGGTCGTGAGTGGGAGGGAAGAAGATGCCTGAAGCGCCGCTGAATTCAAGCAAAGTTCGCCCTTCCTTGACTAGGAGCGTGTCTGGATGAAGATATCTGGCATGGCAACCAATGCAGGAATCAACCTGGTCCGCAGGATGCGCCGCAACCGGGGTACGCCATCCATTCGATCCCTTGTCCGTGAAACAGTCCTTCGCACAGAAGATCTGATCCAACCGCTTTTTGTCCGTTCCGGGGAGGGGGATCCCGATCCGGTGGCCTCTATGCCCGGCGTGGTGAGGCACACCGTTACCACGCTTGCCGAGGAGTGCCGAAAAGTCGCAGGTCTGGGGATTCCGGCCGTGGCCCTCTTTCCCCGCATCGAACCCTCATTGAAGGATTCCACGGGCACTCATGCCACGGATCCCGCCAATGTGCTTTTCGCCGCCATCCGAGCGGTGAAGAAAGCAGTCCCCGGACTCACACTGATCGTCGATGTGGCCTTGGATCCCTACACCGATCATGGCCACGACGGGATCCTGGATGGCAAGGGATCCATCGAGAACGACTCCACCGTGGAGGCGCTTAGCCGCTTGGCGGTGGCACAGGCGGAAGCCGGAGCCGATATCGTGGCCCCCTCGGACATGATGGACGGCCGGGTCAGGGCGATCCGCACGGCCCTCGACGCCGCAGGTCATCAGGGTGTGAGCATTCTTGCTTACTCGGCGAAGTACGCCTCGGCGTTTTATGGTCCATTCCGCGATGCGGTCGGCAGCGGTGAAGTTTCCGCTCCTCTCGACAAGCGGACTTACCAGATGGATCCCGCCAACGTGCGTGAGGCCGTTCTCGAGGTCCAACTCGACGAGCAGGAGGGGGCTGACATGGTGATGGTGAAGCCGGCAGGTCCGTATCTGGATGTGGTCCGTGCGATTCGTGAGGCAACAGATCTTCCACTGGCGGCCTATCAGGTCTCGGGGGAATACGCCCAGATCCATGCCGCCGCAAAACTCGGTTGGCTCGACTATGTTTCGACACGTGACGAGGCGCTGCTGGCCATCAAGAGGGCAGGGGCCGACATGATCCTCACCTACTTCGCGGCGGAGGTCGCGGAATCGCTGCGGTGAACCGGGCGCGCTTATACGCTACTTTTGCTTGCGGAATCGGTCTGTTCTTGTCGGGTTGTGCCGACACGCATCATCGACTGATCGTCAGCATTCCCGATCAGAAGATGCTCGTGCTGACCGACGGGAAGCCTTCGGCACTGTATTCGGTCTCCACGTCGAAATTCGGGTCGGGGGACCGTGAGGGAAGCTACGCCACGCCGCTTGGTCATCTCTGCGTGCGCAGGAAGATCGGCGGGGGATCCCCCCTGGGCACGGTCTTCCATTCACGCAAACCGACCGGAGAGGTGTTGCCACCCAATGCGCCGGGCCGAGACCCCATCGTGACGCGGATCCTCTGGCTGGACGGCTTGGAAGATCATAACCGGAACGCCTTCAGTCGCTGTATCTACATCCATGGAACCCCCCAGGAGGAGATGATCGGCACGCCGGCCAGTTATGGATGCATCCGGATGAAATCCGCGGACGTCGCGAAGCTCTACGACCTGGTGGGTCATGGTGCCCATGTCACGATCACCGAAAGTTCCTTGAAGGTCGGTCCCGTGGCTCCCTGAACTCTTCATGAGACTGCGGGTTGACGAATCGTTCCTATAAGGTGAACTTATAGGCTGATGATTTTTCGAGGAACCCTTCGATCCCTTCCGCTCTCGCTTCTTTCCATTTTGTTTCTGACAAACGGCATGCTTCGTGCCGAGTCCGATCCCCACCATGAGATCGTGGTGAGTGTGAAGGACCAGCAACTTCTTCTGAAAACCGATGGGAATCCGGAGGCCGTCTATCCGGTTTCCACATCCCGGTTCGGAATCGGTGATCGTTTTGGCAGCTATGCGACGCCGCTCGGAAAATTTTTGGTGAAGGTGAAGATCGGGATGGGACGGCCCCTTGGCAGTGTCTTTCGGTCACGCGTCCCCACCGGCGAAATTCTCAAGCCCAACGCCCCCGGGCGCGATCCGATCGTGACGCGCATTCTGTGGCTGGATGGCATGGAATCGGGAAATCGCAACGCCTTTGCCCGTGGCATCTACATCCACGGGACACCCCAGGAAAAACTGCTCGGAAAACCGGCCAGCTTTGGCTGCATTCGGATGCGATCAACCGATGTGGCAATGCTTTGCGACAGGATCGGGACGGGGGCGCTTGTCACGATTACCCGGGATCATCTGCCGGGCCATGAGCCCTCCCTGAGGAATTTCCTAAATCCCCACCGCCTCGTAGCGGCGAATACCCGCGCGCCACAGGCTCCGGGCCAGCAGGAAGCAGAGTAGCACCCAGGTTGCCTGGATGCAGAGGCCGCGGACCAGTGCCGCCCCGGTGATCTTTTCCATCAGGACGGCCACGGGGAAGTAGAGCTCGTAGGGGAAGGGGAGAAGACGCAGCAGGGTGCCGGCCGTCCCGGGAATCGTGTCGAGGGGGAAGAGTTTTTCGCTGAGGAAATATTCGAAGGAGTAGAGGATGAAAACGACCGTCGAGATTTCGAGGATCCAGAAGGCAAGCATCGCCAGGGAGAAGGCGATCAGGAACTGGATGGCCGCCGCCATCACGAGGCTGGGAAAGAACACCAGCCATGTGGAGAGATGGACCGGTCCGTGCAGGAATTCGCGATACCACCAGAAGACGCCGAGGACCGGGAGGAGCGTCACAGCCGTGTAGAGAAGGCGCGATCCGACAAAGAGACAGGAGCGGTAGGCGAGGAAGTCGAATGGTTTGAGGAGCAGGGAGCTGAGTTGTCCCTCGCGGATCTCGGCGGCGATCTGCCACTCGTCCTCCGTGGGGGTGATCAGGTTCTCCACCAGCAGGACGATCAGGAAATAGAGGATCATCTCGCCAAAGTCGTACCCGGCGATCGTTCCCGAGGTGCCTCCGTAGATGGAGCGCCAGACAAAGACCGTGCCGAAGAGCGGAATCAGCGCAAAGAGGGAGCGCAGGAGAAAATTCCAGCGGTAGACAAAGGTATTCTGGAGGCCAAGAGAGAAGACTGCTCCGTATTTTGCGAGGATCTCGCAGAACGAATGTCGTGATGGGGAGACTCCCGTCACGAGAGCGACGTCCAGCGGGCGTTGTTCCTCGAGCTCTCGACCACCGCCTCGATGAAAGCCATACCCCGGATGCCGTCGGCGATCGTCGGGTAATCAAGCGTGATGGGATCGGGTGAGGTGCCGTCCAGAACGGCCCGGAGGTGGTTGGCAAAGTTACGGTAGATGTTGGCGAAGGCCTCAAGGTATCCCTCGGGATGGGCGGGCGGCGTGCGGGTATTGGCCGCGGCGACCGGAGCGAGGTAGCCCATGCCGGTGCGCCAGACTTCCATCGGCTTGTCCGACCATTTCAGCAGCAGGGTGTTGGGCTCTTTCTGATGCCACTCAAGGCCTCCGAGTTCGCCGTAGACGCGGATATTGAGGTTGTTTTCTTCGCCCACCGAGATTTGGGAGGCATGAAGAACACCTTTGGCCCCGTTTTCAAAACGGAGGAGGATGTTCCCATCGTCATCGAGGGCGCGGCCCTCGACAAAGGTGGTGAGATCGGCGGCGAGTTCTCTGATTTTCAGGCCCGTGACGTATTCAGCAAGATTCTCGGCATGGGTGCCGATGTCGCCGATACAGCCTGCGGCTCCCGAGCGGGCGGGATCGGTGCGCCAGGCGGCCTGCTTCTGGCCGCTTTCCTCCAGGCGCGTGGAGAGCCATCCCTGCGGGTACTCCACGACAACTTTCCTGATTTTCCCGAGACGACCGGAAAGAACGAGTTCCCGTGCCTGCTTGACCAGTGGATAGCCGGTGTAGTTATGGGTGAGTCCGTAGAGCAGGCCGGTGCGTGCGATGAGCCCTCCGAGTTCCTTGGCCTCCGCGAGGTCGAACGTTGCCGGTTTGTCCGAGATGACATGAAAGCCATGCTCCAAGGCACATTTGGCAGCGGGAAAATGGACATGGTTGGGAGTGACGATGGCGGCGAAATCCATCCGTTCGCCCAAGGGAAGCGCCGCTTCCCCCTTCATCATCTCCTCAAAGGTTCCGTAGCAGCGGTCAGGCGGCAGAAATAGATCGGCACCCGAATCACGGGAGCGCTGGGGATCGCTGCTGAAGGCGCCGCAGACGAGTTCGATCTGGCCGTCGATGGCGGCGGCGATGCGGTGCACTGCTCCGATGAAGGCCCCGCGGCCTCCTCCGATCATCCCCATGCGGATTTTGCGCTTTGACGCGGGTAAGGAGGTGCTCATTTGCCGGCCTTATCGAAAGCCGCGTCAAAGGCGGCGGAGTTCGGCTTGAAGTCGAGCCTGCGGACAAAGGAGGCTGATTCCGTGGCGCCGTGGACGCGATCCATGCGACCGTCCTCCCACTCAACGGAAAGGGGACCCTGGTACCCGATATCGTTCAGGGCGACGATCACCTCCTCGAACCGGATGTCTCCACGGCCGCAGGAGCGGAAGTCCCAGTGGCGCCGGGCATCCCCAAAGCTCGTGTGACCGCCGAACACGCCGACCGTGCCGTCGCCGTGACCCCACCAGGCGTCCTTCATGTGGCAGTGGAAAATGCGTCCGGCAAAGTTGCGGAGGAACTTCACGTAGTCGACACCCTGGTAGCCGAGGTGGGATGGGTCATAGTTGAAGCCAAAGCGGGGATGATTCTTCACCGCAGCCAGCGCCCTTTCGGCAGAGGCGGTGTCGAAGGCTATTTCCCCCGGGTGGACCTCAAGGGCAAAATTGACGTTTTCCCGATCAAAGGCGTCCAGAATCGGAGTCCAACGGCTGGCAAAATCATCGAAGCCCTTCTGCCAGTACTCTTGGGAGGTCGGTGGGAAGGCATAGAGAGAGTGCCAGACCGAGGAACCGGTGAAGCCGTTGACCGTGACGGGGTGCGGGTTGGATGCAAAGCTGGGCTTGCGGTTAAAGAAATTCCGGGCGGCCTTGGCGGTCAGGATCATCCGTTCCGCGGCCCTCTGACGCACTCCCTCAGCGGAACCATCACCCCAGATCTCGGGCGGAAGGATCGCCTGGTGGCGCTCATCGATCAGGTCACAGACAGCCTGGCCGACCAGATGACTGGAAACGGAGTAACAGGTGAGTCCGTTATCCGTGAGGAGCTTCCAGAGATTGTCGCAATATCCGGCTGATGTTGCGGCATCCGCCGCAGCCCCCACGTCGAAGTGATCGCCCCAGCAGGCGAGTTCGACCCCGTCGTAACCCATTTTTTTGACCAAGGGGGCGAGTTCTGTGATGGGAAGGTCGGCCCACTGGCCGGTGAAGAGGGTGACGGGGCGGGGCATGACGTGATGATTAGGGGGTGCTTAGTTTTTGGTTAAGCCAAAGAAAGCAAGAGACGGCATTTGATGACAATGATGAAAGATTCTCGCGGGCATTTGAGGTTGGTCGGTGACCCGCTGTTTTCTTGAGACGCCCCAAGCCCGGCGTTTCTCTTCGGAAAGTTTTTTGCATGTTTTCCCATTTTACGATCTCTTAGGCATTCAAGATGTCCCTCCCCCAGGAACTCGATCGACGAAGATTCCTCAAGCTGTCCTCGGCTGGAGTTCTGGCGGCGTTTCTACCATTGCCAGCAAGGGCATTTTCCGATGCTTTCCCGCCGCTGGGAACTGCGCCATCTCGAAAAATCACCCTGGGAGTGATCGGTTGCGGATGGAGGGGGGGCGAACTGCTCACCAACGCGCTTGGATCGAATGAGATCCGGGTGATCGCGACATGCGATGTGAATCTGGAAAACGCCCGCTCGGCTGCCGCGCTTGTCGACGCATTTTACGGCTTCCGGAAAGCCTCCGGAACTTCCCGGGGATGCAGCATTTACAAGGATTTCAGGGAATTGCTGGCACGATCGGATCTCGACGCCGTCATCATCGCCACGCCGGATCACTGGCATGCGTTAATGACGGTCGCTGCTGTCAATCAGGGGAAGGATGTCTATGTCGAAAAGCCCCTCGCCAAAAGCATTCCCGAGGGGAGGGCGGTGGTCGATGCAGTCTCCAGAACGGGGGCTGTCGTGCAGGTGGGGAGCCAGCAGCGCTCCATGCGAAGCTTCCAGCGAGTGGTGGAATTGGTGCGGAACGGCCATCTCGGAAAAATCGAACGAGTGATCGTTCATTTGCCTCGTTCCATGCGCTTCAAGGGAGGGGATCCCGTGCCACCCCTTGCCCCCGAGTTTCCTCCCGTAGGTTTTGACTATGATCTCTGGCTGGGACCAGCACCCCAAGTGCCCTACTTCGCTGCCCGCTGCGATTATAACTGGCGCTGGTCCTATGATTACAGCGGAGGCCAGGTCTCCAACTGGATCGGACATCATTACGACATCGCTGCCTGGGCCCTAGGGCTTCAGACGCAGTTCCCCGTCGAGATTTTCAATGCCCGTGCCACCTTTCCTAAATCGAATCCGCTATTCAACACGGCGACCGACTTTTCGTTCTCGAGTCGTTATGCCGACGGACGGGTGATCGATGTCCTTTCCTCGGGCTCGGAGGAGGCTGGGGTTGCCGTCCGTATCGAGGGATCCTCAGGTTGGGTGGAAAGTTCCCGTTCCTTTTTTCGCACCTCGTCGGAGGACCTGCGTCGGGCGACCATTCCCGCGGAAGGGTTCCGGTGCCTCTCCGTGAACCATCTCTCGGACTTTGTGCACGCCGTCCGGAACCGCACGGAGCCGGTATGCCCGGTCGGTGACGGACACCGCATTGCAGCAGTCGCCCATCTTGCCAACGCGGCTTTCCTTTCCGGGCGTTCCTCCGTCCGCTTCGATGCAGACACCGAGCGGATCCTGGGTGCCCCTGATGCCGATGCACTGCTCGTTTCGACGTTCCGTGCGCCCTGGTCCCTCCCTGTTTAGCCTTCACGACACGAATCACCCACTTCCCGGACACGACCATGATGATCACGAAACCATGCCTCAAAGCCCTCCTTCTGCCTGCAACACTTCTTCTGACCGCGGCCACGCTGTTTTCCTCCGAGCCCAAGAAGATCCTGTTCTTCACCAAATCGAGCGGATTCGAGCATCCCGTCATTTCTTGGAAAAACGGCCAGCCGAGTTTCGCCGAGAAGGTGTTGAGCGACCTTGGCAAGAAAAACGGCTGGGAATTTACCTTCTCCAAGGACGGCTCCAAATTCAGCAAGGAGTATCTTTCTCAGTTCGACGCCCTCTTTTTCTACACCACTGGCGACCTCTGTGCGCCCGGGACCGACAAGCAACCACCGATGACCCCCGAGGGAAAGCAGGCATTGATCGACTCTGTGCGTTCCGGCAAAGGGTTCATCGGCACGCATTCGGCCAGCGACACCTTTCACACGGGCAATGAGTCCAAAAAGGGCCCCGATCGTTATCAAAACCACGGATCCAAGGCCGACCCCTATGTGCTCATGTTGGGTGGTGAATTCATCAAGCATGACACCCAGCAGGTGGCCACGAACACGGTGATCGATGCAAAATTCCCCGGATTCGCTGATCTTGGGACGAATTTCGCCTTTCTGGAGGAATGGTATTCCCTCAAGGACTTTGCCCCCGACGACCATGTCCTCACGGTGATCGATGCGCCCCGAATGAAGGGCAATTCCTACAATCGTCCTCCGTTTCCTAACACCTGGGCCCGGATGGAAGGGAAGGGGCGTGTCTGGTACACGGCGATGGGGCATCGGGAGGACGTCTGGACCAACCCCGTCTTCCAACAGATCCTGTCAGGTGGCATCAGATGGGCGCTGGGGGATGCGGTTGCTGAGGTGCCTCCGAACATTAAGGAGGCGGCTCCCGGTGCCTACACCAATCCCCCATACGTCCCCGACAAACCCAAGCCAACACCTAGCCCCTCTCCGGGCGTAGAAGTTCTGGCTGGTGACCAGTTTCCCAACACCCTTTCGGAAACCGAGAAGGCTGCAGGGTGGCAACTGCTTTGGGATGGAAAAACCACCGATGGATGGAGGGGTGCCCGTTCACAAGATTTTCCCGTGGAGGGATGGGGGATAAAGGATGGGGTTCTGACCGTTCACGAGAACGGTGGAGAGGAGTCTGCCAAAGGCGGAGACATCATCACGTGCAACCGTTATTCGGACTTTGAGCTTACCGCCGATTTCAGGATCACGGCCGGCTGCAACAGCGGCATAAAGATCTTTGTTCAACCCGAGCTTTCGCCAGTTGACAAAAAGACCGGCGATCCGACTCATCTGGGATCCTCGATCGGTTTGGAGTTCCAAATTCTCGACGACGAGCGTCATCCTGACGCAAAGAAGGGTGTGGAAGGAAACCGCTCCATAGGCGCCCTATACGATCTTATTCCTCCCGCTAAGGACAAAAAAGTCATGCCGATGGGAGAGTGGAACCATGCAAGGATCATTTCCCAGGGCGGGCATGTGGAGTTCTGGCTCAACGGCGTGCGTACGGTCGAATTCGACAGGGGATCGGAGCAATTCCGACAGCATGTCGCTCGTAGCAAATTCAAGAAAATCCCGGGCTTCGGCGAGTGGGAAGACGGTCACATCCTCCTGCAGGAGCACGGCGGGGAGGTTTCCTTTAGGAACATTAAGATCCGCCTCCTGAAACCCGCCCTTACCAACCCTTCAAGCCCGTGAATCCAAGTTTCCTCCCAATACGCCGCAGGTCCTTTCTGAAGGGGGCCCTTTGCACCGGTGCGTCCGCATTTTTCTTGCCCCGCTTTTTGGCTGCTGATCCCTCGGGAGGAAAAATCAACCTCGCCTGTTGCGGGATAGGGAACCGCGGGGCCGAGGATGTGATGTCTTTCGCCAAAACCGGCCTGGTGAATTTTGTCGCCTTCTGTGACACGGACATGGGGGCTCCGCATACCGAAAAAGTGCTGAAAATGTTCCCGGACGTCCCCCGTTTTCAGGACTTCCGGCAGATGTTCGACAAGATGGGCAAACAGATCGAAGCGGTATGCATAGGGACTCCGGACTTTTCGCACTTTCCCATCGCGATGCTGTCGATGTCCTTGGGAAAACATGTGTATTGTGAGAAGCCGATGGGACAGAGTTTTCGTCAGATCGCGCTCATGATGGAGGCCGAGCGGAAGTACAAAGTGGCCGCTCAAATGGGCAATCAGGGCCATTCCGAGGCAAACTATTTCCAGTTCAAGGCTTGGACCGAGGCAGGCTTGATCAAAAACGTCACCAGGATCGATGCCTTCATGAACAAGCACCGTCGCTGGCATGGGATGCATGTTGACGGCTATCTCCCCGCCGAATCCATACCCCCGTCGTTGGATTGGCCCGACTGGTTATCAACAGCGCAGGAGCACGCCTACAACAAGGGCTACATGAACGGGGAATGGCGCTCTTGGTATGACTTCGGCAACGGCGCGCTCGGTGACTGGGGAGCCCACATCTTCGACACCTCGCATGAGTTCCTTTACCTGGGGCTGCCCTCCGATGTGGAGGCCGTGAAACTCGATGGCTGGAGCCCCTACATCTTCCCGCAGGCCTCCACGCTGGCTTTCCGTTTCCCGGAACGCGGCATGATGCCTCCTCTGACGCTCACTTGGTACGATGGCCTCAAAAACCTCCCGCCGCTTCCAAACGATTTTGGCGAGGAGGTGGTCGATCCCAACATTCCGCCTCCAACTGCCGGTGGTAAAGATGCCCTCAAAAGCCCTACCGGCAAGGTCATCTACGGCGAAGGTCTCACCTTCAAGGGCGGTAGCCACGGGAGTACCCTGAAAATCATTCCTGATTCCAAGGCCAATGAGTTGGCATCCAGTCTACCTCCTGTGCCGAAAAGCCCTTCAAACCATTATGTGAATTTCGTCCGTGCAACCCGCGGCGAGGAGAAGTGCCGTTCCTCGTTTGCGGTTGCCGGACCCCTTTGCCAGACGATGAGCCTCGGGGTGATCGCGCAACGTTTGAACACCAAGTTCCGTTTCGATGCCGCCACCGGTCGCATCACTGACAATGACAAGGCCGATGCGTTGCTGGCTGGAGTTCCTCCGCGAAAGGACTGGGAACAGTTTTACAAACTTTGATGGTCATGCCCGATTCGGTTGCCCGAAAGTCGTACTTTGATTTTACTTCATAAGCTCCATGAGAAGAGATGATTCAATATCCAACCGGTGCAGCGCTCCTTGGCCGGTGATTTTCCCATCAACTTTTCTTGTTTTGCTGATGATTGTCGGCGGACAAGCGGACGAAGGCGTCAATAGCGGCTCAGTCGGTCCATCCCCCAAGCCTTCGCCTGCTATGGAGCCTGCGGGCACGTGGTATGTCCATGACGAAAAGCGCCCCCAACCAAAGGTCGTCACGCCTGGGGCCGCATTCAGTCAGGGCGCTCCGGCCCCTTCCGATGCCGAGGTGCTATTCGACGGACACGGACTTGCCAAGTGGGAGGGAGTCAAGACTCCCGAGCCCAGTTGGCCGACTCAGGACGACTACGTCTCTTCAACCCGAGCGGGCGGCATCCGGACCAAAGGCAAGTGGGAGGATTTCCAACTTCATGTCGAATGGGCTGCTCCCAATCCACCTTCCGGCACGTCTCAGAGCAGAGGTAACAGCGGGATTCTGATCAATAACATGTACGAGATTCAGGTTCTTGACTCCTACCAATCGGAAACATATCCCGACGGTCAGGCAAGTGCTGTCTATGGGCAGTCGCCCCCGCTTGTGAATGCCTGCAAGCCACCCGGTGAGTGGCAGAGCTATGACATCCTTTTTGAGTCTCCTCGCTGGAACAACAAAGGGGAGTTGGTCAAGAAGGCTATCGTGACCGTCCTTCACAACGGCTTGGTGACGCAGAACCACTATGAACTGGTTGGATGCACCGACGGGATCAATCCCTCTGTCGTTCCCTATCGCTCGGCTTCCAAATACTCTGCACCCCACGATTCCAAGATGTTCATCCAGTTACAGGATCACAACAACCCCGTCCGTTTCCGCAATATCTGGATCCGCCCCATGCACTTGGGTGAGAATCTGTAATTCTACCCGGACCTTTCCACCACAACCATACGCACCGCTCCCATGGACAGACGTTCCTTCCTACGATTGATGGCCCTTACCTCGGGTTCGACCATGTTTCCCACCATGCTGCGCGCAGCTGGAACTCCCGTTATGAGGCGATCCCCTAACGATAGGATCAACGTCGGCCTCATCGGTTGCGGTGGCCAGGGGCGTGCAGACATGAGTCAGGCGCTGGCCTCCTCCAATGCGCAGGCAATCGGTGTCTGCGACGTGAATGATTCGCATGCCGCTGCTGCCAAGCAGGATGTAGAGCATCGTTACGCTTCAGAGAAGGCCTCGGGAGCCTTCAAGGGGTGCGACACTTACCGGGATTTCCGAGAGTTGCTTTCCCGAACCGATCTGGATGCGGTCATCATCGGCACCCCGGATCATTGGCATCCGATCATTCTGATCGCTGCTGTGAATGCCGGGAAACATGTCTATGTCGAGAAGCCCTTGGCTCCAAGCATCGCTGAGTCGCGCGCGATGGTGGACGCGGTCCGAAGAACGGGTGCGGTCGTGCAGGTGGGGGGGCAGCAACGTTCCTCCGCCTATTTTCAGAGAGGTGTGGAATTGGTACGGAATGGTTTTCTCGGGAAGATTACCAAAGTGACAGTCGGTCTGCCTCAGGGGAGGAGCGAAAAGGGAGGTCCCTTCATCACGCCTCTTGCACCGCAGACACCGCCTCCCTATTTCGACTATGACTTCTGGCTGGGGCCCGCCCCTTTTGTTCCCTATTACAAGGAGCGCTGCGATTGGAACTGGCGCTGGTCCTACGACTATGGCGGCGGTCAAGTGACCGATTGGGTAAGCCATCACTACGACATAGCCATCTGGGCCATGGGTCTCAATGGAGAGGCTCCGGTCGAGATTCTCAATGCCACGGCCGAGTTCGGTCCGCCGAGCCCGCTTTTCAACACAGCCACCAAATACCAATTCCAAGCCCGTTACTCCGGTGGCCAAATCATTGATGTGCTGCCTGGCGGTTCGGTCCGTTTTGATGGTGAAAACGGATGGGTGGATTGTTCTCGCAGCGGCGTTTTATACAGCGGCTCGAATATCAGGAATGCCATCATCCCCTCGGATGGATTCCATTGCGGGATCACGGGACAATCCCACATGGAAAATTTCCTATCCTGTATTCGGACGCGCGAAACCCCGATCCATCCTGTTTGGGACGCGCATTACGCCGCCTCCATGGCTCATCTTGCCAACGCAGCGTTTCGGTCTGGTCTCGCTCGGGTCAAGTACGATCGCGGTGCTGAGCAGATCGTCGGGGAACCTTCCGCCAACGCCCTGCTGCACCGAGCCTACCGGGCCCCCTGGGTGTTGCCGGCATGATGCACCTTTCCTCTTATCCCACCCGTTTTTTTGATCTCATGAAACTTCACTGCCTGTTTCCCTTTTACGCTTTCCTGACAGTAGCGGTTTTCGCCGAACCGATCGCGACTCCTTCCCCCTCTCCGAAAGTCTACACCACGCCCGCACTGGCCGTGGCGCCGATTCCGGCTGCTGATCTGGACTCGATCAAGGCAGCCCTCCCTGCACGCGCCGCCACGACCCCAAAACAGCCCCGCAAGCTGCTGCTCTTCTACAGGGCGGAGGGGTTCGTTCATCCCTCCATCCCGTACGGTGTAGAAGCGATCAGTGAACTTGGCCAGAAGACCGGCGCATTCACCACGGTTTCCAGTGATGACATGGCGATGTTCGATCCCGCGACGATTAAGCAGTTCGACGCGATTGTCTTCGTCAGCACGACGCAGTTGAAATTTGAGAATCCGAATTACAGGAAGGCCCTGCTGGATTTCGTTGCTTCAGGCAAGGGGGTGGTCGGCCTCCATGCGGCCTCCGATAATTTCCCGACTTGGCCAGAGGGACAGGAGTTGATGGGGGGCGTCTTCCATGGTCACCCATGGCATGCGGGTGATCTCGTCGCCATCAAACTGGACGATCCGTCGCATCCCATCAACGGCGGTTTCAATAATCAGGGTTTCCGTCTCAAGGAGGAGATCTACCAGATCACCGGACCTTACGGCCGGGACAAGCAGCGGGAACTCGTGAGTCTCGACATGAGTAAGCCCGAGAACCTGCAGAAGATGGTCGACAAGGATGGGAAACCACTGCTCGACAAGGGTGGCAAGCCCCTGATCGTGTGCACGGATAATGATTTCCCCATTTCATGGATCAAGAAAGAGGGTAATGGGCGCGTCTTCTACACCTCGCTCGGTCACAATAAGGACATCTATTTCGTTCCCCAGATCCTGCAGCACTACCTCGACGGGATTCAGTACGCCCTTGGGGATCTCGCCGCGGACGACATGCCGACATCATCACTCGGCACTCTCCCTAAGCCGGCCTTGGCACCGGAGGGATCCACGGAAACGCTCCAGAAAGTGAGCGCCGTCCCCGAACCGCCCAAGAAACAGGCCGCTCCCCAGTCACCATCTCCAGCACCGTCACCAACATCGGCCGTGACTCAGACTCCAGAGCAGATCAAGGAATCGGGTGAGGCCTCCATCAAGGATCTCCCCAAATACGCTTATGGTGATTCCACGGAGGCCCTGTTCAACGTTCTCGAGGCGATCCGATTAGGAAATGACGAAAACCGGAAACGCTTCGAACCCGCACTCGTTGCCTTGCTCCAGGATGCCTCCGCGACGCCTGCTTCCAAGGAGACGGTTTGCCGTTGGTTGGGATGGATGGGAGGGGAGGACGCTGTTCCCGTCCTATCCAAGATCGCGACCTCGGCCTCCGGATCATTGGGTGGGTATGCCATCCGGGCTTTGGCCACCATTCCTGCAAAGTCGGCCGACATGGCCCTTGTGGATCTGCTGGCCTCAGGAGACGAAGCGCGTCAGTTGGCAGTCATGAGCTCCGTGGGGGTCCGCGGCACCACCACCGCGATTCCCAAGCTCTCGAAAATCGCGACTGCGAAATCCCCTCTTGTTTCCGAAGCGGCATTCCAGGCGCTTGCCGCATTGCGTTGCGTTGAATCCCTGAATGCGATCCTCAAGGTCAAGGCCACGGCGGGTAACGGGACGTTCCAGAATGAGGCCGTGATCAGTGCCTCCTCTTCACTGGTCGCAAAAGGAAAAGCCTTGCCCGTCGCTGCCTCCGAAAAACTCAGTTCAATAGCGGGATCCAAAGCCTCCTATGCCCAGCGCCTCTCTGCCCTGCGCGTTCTTCTTTCCGCAAAATTCCCAGCAGGGGTGCCGCAAGCAATTTCGTTCCTCAAGAGTGAGGACTACCACCTCCGAGAGGGTGCCGCCGAGTCGTTGGCTGAGTTGGGAACACCCGATCAATTGTCTGCAATTTCCTGGGATGAAGCCGCCGATGCCAGGGTTGTGCTTTTGAAGGGGCTTGCGCAGAAAGCCAATCCTGCATCCCTTCCTCTGTTTCTTGAGGCGCTTGCCAGCTCTGACGATAATGTTCGTTTGGCTGCGATCGACGGCATCTCTCGTAGCGGAGATGGGAAGAATCTCGAGATGCTGACCCCGCTGCTTTCGGACACCAATGCTATCCTGGCACGGGCCGCCAAGAGTGCCGTTGCGGGTCTGAAGGGGGGCGATGTGGGTGACCGACTGATCTCGTTGGAGGGCTCCACCAACCCCGCTGTTTCCGGCATTCTGCTCTCCGTGCTTGCCGATCGCCAGGATCACAAGGCTTTCGATGCAGCGATCGCTGCCATGAGTTCCCAGGACCCAGCTCTTCGTGCCGCAGGTTACGGGTCCTTTTCACGTCTTGCGGCTTCCGGTGATCTTGCCAAGTGCCTCGCCTTGGTGCCGACGGTGAAGGAAGCTTATGCCGAGAACTTCCAGAAGGGTTTGGTCCGTGCCGTCCTTCTGGATCCCTCGCCTTCCTCGTCCGCCGCCCAGATCAGCGCTGCATTCGATCAAGGAAATGCCGCCCAGAAAGAAATCATGATCAATGTGCTTGCTCGTCTCGAGGTCAAGGAGGCCAATGACAAGCTGCAATCCATCCTCTCCTCGACGGATGCCGACCAGCGGAAGCAGGCTGTCAGGGCCCTTGCCTCGGCGCGAAGCAGCGCTTCACTTGAATTGCTCCCAGCGGTCGCGGAAAATGGTCAGACGAATTCGGAAAAAATCCTCGCCCTGAAGGGGTACATCGACACGATCGGGGCAATCTCGGACTTGAAGGACAACAAGCGGTTCGAGGCTTACCAAAAGGCATGGAAACTCGCTGTCCGTGACGAGGAAAAGGCTGCCGTCCGGTCCGCGGTGAATAAAATCCCGCAGAAAAAAATTCCCAAGGGCAAGGAAGCCGTGGACTTCCTTAAGGAAATCAACACACCTTCACCGACACCCGCCGGAGCGCAATCCACGCCGGCAAAAATCTAAGAACCAAACATCCCGAAAACTTTCACCCATGAGCACCACAAACTCCACCTCACTGCTGAACGGCCAGACACTGGCCTTTCTTATTCTTCGCGGCTGGCTTGGCATCCGAGCCCTGATCGCGGGAATCGACAAATACTCCGAATCCGTGAAGGTGCAGAAACCGCTGATGGATCCGGTCACCGGCATGCAGGATCCAAGCGGCGCGATGGTCGACGTGATCCAGAAAGTCTACGGACTGCACAGGTATCATGCAGTTCCCCAGGTCCTTCAGGACAAGTTTGCCCTGGAACCTCTGCTTCCCTCTTTTCTCCTCAAACCGTTTTACGCGCTTCTCGGCCCCTCACTTATTATTTTGGGTATCACGCTGTTGCTCGGACTCTGCACCCGCATCTCCCTCGCTCTGCAGGGTGTCCTCTACATCGCCCTCACGATCGGCCTCATGCTCATCAATCAGAATGACGGTGCCACCTTCCTTGGCATCCACATCGTGCTTGTGGCCATGGCCCTCGTGCTGGTCGACAACAACCGGCTCACCCTTCTCAAGAAATGGTAACGCTCAACGAGGCCGCTTCCGGCGGCGACATGACGCGTCGCCGTTTCATGCAACTTTCGACTGCGGCAGGTGCAGGTGCCCTGATTTCCTCCCTGCCATCACTCCGTGCCCAATCGGGCAAATCCCCGAACGACCGCCTTCAGGTGGCCCTTGTCGGACTTGGCATGGAGGGACGAGTCCTTCTTGAGTCGCTCCAGGTCATCCAGGGGATCCAACTCGTCGCCATCTGCGATATCTGGAATTACCCTCTCAAATACGTCCAGCGAAAGCTCAAAAACGAAAGCAACCTGGACGTCAAGGCCTACGAGAATTACGAGGAATTGCTGGCAGCCGAAAAGAACCTCGACGCCGTCATCGTGGCGACTCCCGATTTCTGGCATGCCCCGATCACCAACGCCTGCCTCAAGGCCGGGATCAACGTCTATTGCGAAAAGATGATGAGCAACACCGTGGAGGGAGCGCGATCCATGGTTCGGACGATGAAGGAGACCGGAAAACTCCTCCAGATCGGCCATCAGCGCCGCAGTAATCCCCGCTATCTCTTCGCGTTGAACCGCCTGATGAACGAGGCCAAGATTTGCGGCCGTGTGACCGCTGCCCAGGCGCAGTGGAACCGAGCCGCCTCACCGGATCTCGGTTGGCCCAAAGGAAAGGAAATCCCGCCCGACGTCCTAAAGAAATACGGTTACTCCGACATGAACCAGTTCCGCAACTGGAGGTGGTTCAAGGCGCTGGGGGGTGGTCCCCTGAGCGATCTCGGCGCCCACCAGATCGATATCTTCAACTGGTGGTTCGGCGTCCATCCCCGGGCCGTGATGGCGGCCGGAGGCGTCGATTACTACCCGAACCACGAATGGTTCGACAACGCGATGGTGATTTACGAGTACCCCCTTCCCACCGGGATTGTCCGTGCCTTCTACCAGGTGCAGACGACGACGAGTGCCGGCGGGGGCTACTGGGAGTATTTCATGGGTGATCAGGGATCGCTCAAGATGTCCGAGGATCCGCGGTTGAGCGCGATCTGGCGCGAACCCAACGCACCCTCCTGGGATAATCTCATCTCCAAAAACTACATCCGGCCCCAGGAACCCACCTATGCGGCTCCGAAGGCGGACGATGCCAAGGTGGATGCCAGGGAAACCCCGGCGGCGGCGGTCTTTGACATGCCGATCAGCTTCAACAAAAAGATCCACCAACCTCACCTCGAAAACTTCTTTGACTCCATCCGAGGCAAGGCAAAACTCAATTGCCCGGCCGACGAGGCCTTCGCAAGCGAGTATGCGATCATGATGGCCAACGAGGCGGTGACCGCCCGTCGCATGCTTGACCTTGATCCAAAGGACTTTATTGCCTGATTCGCAGCAAACCAACACCAACTCCATCCCATGAAGACTCCGTCACTTGCCCTCCTCGCCCTCCTCCTGACAGCTGGTGTCTCGTCTCTCCGTGCCCAGGACGGCAAGGTGCCCCTGACCACCGCTTTTCCTCCCCCGCTGACCATCGGCACCCCGGTTCCCATCAAGCTCCCCAACCTTGAGGCTCTTGATCCCAACAAGAAGCAGGAACTGATGGTGCCCGCCGACACGACCAATCTGGCGCTGAAAAAGCCTGTCAAATCCAGCGACTCGGACCCCCTTCTCGGGACCCTTGACCTGGTGACCGACGGCGTCAAGAGCGCCGACGAGGGTAATTATGTCGAGCTTGCCCCCGGCAAGCAGTGGATCCAGATCGACCTCGGTTCCAAAGCCGACATCTACGCCCTCTGGGTCTGGCATTACCATTCCCAGAAACGTGCCTACAAGGGGGTCGTCGTGCAGGTGTCCGATGATCCCGATTTCATCGACGGGGTTAAGACCATCTTCAACAACGACGCCGATAACAGCAACGGACTCGGCGCGGGGAAGGATCCCGCCTACATCGAAACCAATCAGGGACGCCTGATGCCCGTCAAGGAACCCGTTCAGGGACGCTACGTTCGCCTGTATTCCAACGGCAACTCCTCCAATCCGAGCAACCACTACATCGAGGTGGAGGTTTACGGAAAGCCGGCGAAATAGGTTCGGTCATTCCACTCGGGGTGATCGGGATCCCCACGCCCTCCTTCCTTCCTGAGAGGCGGGAATCGGAGACCTACCGTGATGGAATCAATACACGCTTTCAACCACCAGGCGATGAGCACCTGGTGGCAGGTGCGGATCTCCGGCGGGGAGGCAATGTACGCGGCCCAGGCGGCTCAGGCCGCGTTCGCGGTGGCGGACCGGATGGAGCGGCTCATGAGCAGGTTTCGCGACGACAGCGAGATCTCCGCGATTGCCGGACTGCCCGACGGTGGACGCAGGAGAATTCCGAAAGAGCTTTTCGATTGCCTTTTCCTGGCCAGGGAAATGGAGGCATTGACCGGGGGTGCCTTCGATATCCGCACCGCCGCAGGTATTTCCCGGGACGCCCTGCCCCGGTGGAGACTTGAAGCCGCGGAACGGGAGATCCTAGTCGATTCAGGGTCGTGCCGTTTGGATCTCGGTGCGATCGCCAAAGGATTCACGCTGGATCGGATGGCGGAGGAACTTGCCGAATGGGAAATCTCATCGTGCCTGCTGATGAGTTCTGGAAGCAGCATCCTCGCCGGTGATCCCCCCTCCGGGGAGGAGGGTTGGAGGGTTCGGCTTGGAGAGGGGGAAGTGGCGAGGGAAGTGCTTCTTGCTGGGCGTGCTATCGGAACATCCGGAACCGCAATGAGGGGGAGCCATATCATCGATTCCGCCACGGGAGATGCATCCTGCCGCCATTGTCGCTCTTGGGCCATGAGCGGATCCGCTGCAGAGGCCGACGCGTTGTCGACCGCCTGGATGAACATGGACTGGGATCAGATTGCCGAATGCTGTGCACGTCGACCTGATATCGGCGCCGTCATCATTGACCACGGAGGGGAAACACGTTCGGCGGGAACCCTGTCCGAATTTTGAGGAATGATTCCGTTTGGTGTCTTTCGTCAGGCCTTTCGCTGATGAAGGAACAGGGATGTTTCAGTTTTTGGCCAAGCCGGAACGGAAATGTTTCTGAAGCGAAAAAACAATCAGGAACAGGACAATCAGTACGCAGGGCAGAACAGCTATTTTCCCAAGAACCTGCAGACCGGCCGCGGCCTCGATCGACGGGGTAGGGTGCTGGCCCAGGGAGAGCCTTGAGGCGATTCCCTGGTCGTAGATCCGTCCCATGACCGGCAGTACGATGCTCACGCTTAGCATTCCGGCTCCTCCCATGAAAGCCAGTCCCATGGCCCCCGTTTTTGGGAAACGCTCACTGACATACCCAAGCATGGTTGGCCAGAAGAAGCAGACACCGGCCGCGAAGAGCGTTGCCGCTGCGAAGGTCATGGCCCCGGATCCGATGCTCAAGGCGTAGAGTCCAGCGGCACTGATAGCGGCGCTAGCCAGTAGCATGCCTTCCGGCGCGATCCTGTGGACAAAGACACCGGCGAACATCCTGCCGATCGCCTGGATACCTGTGATCCAGACAAGAACCAGGATGCCGGATACCCCGGCATTGGTGAGGATATTGGGAATCCATTGGTTGGGACCAAGTTCCGTGGCTGCCGTGAGAAGCATGCACCCGGCCATCAGAAGGAAAACCGGGTTCAGGCACGCGGTGAACATCTCCTTTGTCGAGACGCCCTGCTGGACGCGCTCGGTTCTTGGAAATTCCTGACCAAGAAACATTGCGGCATAAATCACGAGCGGGATGAGCATGCAGCCGAACTGGATCCTCCAACCAAGGCCAAGGTGTCCCAAGGCAAAGGATAGCAGACCTCCGATGACGATCCCACCGGGGAACCAGACATGAAAGCCGTTGAGTCTGGTTGTCTTGTCGTCGGGATAGAGCGTCGCGACGAGGGGATTGCAGGCCGCCTCCACGGACCCGTTGGCGATTCCAAAGAGGAGGGTGCCGGCATACAGGCTATGGTAATCCCAGGCAAAGAGTGTCAGCAGGATGCCTGCAAGGTGACCTGCAAAAGCAATCCTGACGATGGATGCCAGTCCCAGCGCGTCGCAGAGAGGTCCCCCGATCACCATTGCCAAGGTGAATCCCCAGAAGGCCGTCCCGTTGATCCAACCCAGCTGTTCATTGGAAAGATGGAACTCCGAACCCCATGAGGCGGCGGCGCTTCCCCTGAGGGCAAAGCTCATGGCGGTGACGATCAGAGCGACGCAACTGGCGCGGAAAAGTCGGGATGGGGAGTGGTTCATGGGGGTGGTGCGATTCTTTCCAAGGCATGACACGAAGCAAGCAAGTTGGGGACAAAAGTCACTAGAGGCTTCCGGGCTTTTTTAAATTCGTTTTCACAGACTGGTTGGCTAAAAAGAAGCCATGTCCACCCTGCTAGATTCCATTGCGTCCGCCGAGTCCTCGGGCGCCCTATTGAAATCCTCCGCGGAGAACATCCGAGAGATGCTGTCCAAGGGAACCTCGAAGCTCGCTGAGACCGTGATCTCCGAACTCGCCGCCGAGGGTCGTTGGGAGGAGCTCAACAACCGCTTTTTCCGCACGATGGCCTTCGGAACCGGCGGACTCCGCGGTAAGACCATCGGTGCCGTCGTGACCAAGGCCGAGGCCGGCCCCGGCCGTCCCGACGGACGTCCACAGCACGCCTGCATCGGCACCAATGCGATGAATGAGTACAACATCGCACGTGCCACCCGAGGGCTCGCGCAGTATGTCCGCGACTGGCACCGTCTCGAGGGAAAGCCCGGCCGTCCCGCGATCGCGATCAGCCACGACACGCGCTTCTTCTCCCGTGAGTTTGCGGAACTCGCGGCCAAGGTAATGACCGATCTCGGCTGCGACGCCCTGCTCTTCGAGGGGCCCCGTTCCACGCCCGAGCTCTCCTTTGCCGTGCGTCTCAAGAATGCCGCTGCCGGCATCAACATCACCGCCAGCCACAACCCTCCCGGCTACAATGGCTACAAGGTCTACTTCGACGACGGTGGTCAGGTTGTGGCTCCGCATGACCAAGGGATCATTGACCGGGTGAACGCCGGGGATGACAGCTACGAGGCACTTCCCGAATCGGAGAGGGGAAAGATTCTCCCGATCGGGCGCGAGGTCGACGAGGCCTACATGGAGCGACTGGAGAAGCTAATCGTCGATCCGGAGCTTTTCCGCCGGAAGCCCGCTCTCAAGACGGTCTACACACCGCTTCACGGGGTGGGGGGCGTCATCATTGTCCCGATGCTCCACCGCCTCGGAGTTGAGTGCTTTCCCGTCCAGTCCCAGATGGTGCCCGACGGCCTTTTTCCGACCGTTAAGTCGCCGAACCCCGAGTACCCCGAGGCTCTGAGCTTGGGTCTCGAGTTGGCCGATCGTGAAAAAGCCGATCTTGTTCAGGCGACCGATCCCGATGACGACCGCATGGGTGTCGCTGCGCGCGACGAGTCCGGGAAGTTGGTCCTTCTCACCGGCAACCAGATCGGCTCCCTCATGGTCTGGTACCGCCTCAAGCGCTTCTTTGAAAAGGGCATCCTCACCGAGGGCAACCGCGACCGGGCGGTCGTCATCAAGAGCCTCGTCACGACCGATCTCCAGAAGGTGATTGCGCTCGGCTTTGGCGTGAAGTGCGTGGAGACGCTGACCGGTTTCAAATATATCGGAGCTAAGCAGCGGCTCTATGAGGAGAATCTCCCCGAGGCAATCCGTACCCGATACCGGGATCTTTCCGAGGAGCAGACCCGCGAGGCGCGGTTGAAGGATTCGCTCTTCTTCGTGTTCGGGGGCGAGGAGAGCTACGGCTACAACACGGGGGACTTTGTCCGAGACAAGGACGGCAACGCCGCTGTGATCTGCTTTGCGGAGGTGGCGGCCTATGCAGCCTCTCAGGGAATCACCGTCGTCACCCTGCTCGACCGGATCTATTCCGAGTACGGCTTCTACCTGGAGCGGGGCGAGTCACTCACCTTCGACGGGGCCGAAGGGGCCGCCAAGATCACGAAACTCGTCGATTCCTACGCGGGGAATCCACCCGCAGAAATTGCGGGAGTGAAGGTTCTGTCGGTTCTGAACTACGCTACCCAGGATCTCCATGACTCCGAGGGAGAACTCATTCCAAAGGAGGCGATGATCACTTTCGAGACCGAGGGGGGATGGAAAGTCACGGTCCGCCCCTCCGGAACCGAGCCCAAGATCAAATACTACCTCTATGCCAGTGAGAAGCCGGACTCGGGAACATTCACCAAGGAGGAGTTAGCCGCCACCAAACACCGCGTCGCTACGGGTCTCGACAACCTCTGGCTGTGGCTCAAGGCCGATGCCGAGGGGAGGGCTGCGTAGGCAGTGTTAAAAGAGTTAAAAGAGTTACAACGTGAAACGTGGCTGACCGACACGCTTGTTTTCCCTTCTCTTTGTAACCCTTCAACCTTTTAACAATTTTAACTTCTCCTCACCCCCATGCTTGTCTCCACGACCTTTGATATCCCGGGTTACCGGATCACCGCTCACAAGGGGCTGGTCCGTGGGATCATTGTCCGCTCCCCTACTATTGCCCAAGGGATTCTGGGGGGGCTCAAGAGTATCATCGGCGGCCGGATAGGCGCCTACACCGAGATGTGCGAGCAGGGACGACAGCATGCCTATGACTCCATGATTGCCCATGCGACCGAACTCGGGGCCAATGCCATTGTGGGCGTCCGTTACGACGCTTCCGATCTTGGGGCAAATCTGTCAGCCACCGAGGTGCTCTGCTACGGGACGGCGGTGACGGTGGAGACACTTTAACCCTTCCCCCCAAACCGATCCTTCCGTAGGGTATTCTTTTTTCCGGGGCGTAGCTCAGCTTGGTAGAGCGCTTGGTTTGGGACCAAGAAGTCGCAGGTTCGAATCCTGTCGCCCCGATTTTTTTGCGACAGGATGAGAACTTCAGTTTGACTCGCTCGCTCCCGCGCGGCTCGCCACTAACGGGCTGCGCTTTGCGCAGTCTATCCAGACCCCATTGCGGGCTCATGTATTGACTGCCCGCGAGATAGTGCTTCCCTGAGCGAAGCCATTTTTGCAGAGCCCGGCTTGCCGGGATCATCCTGTCACCCCGATTTTATCCGTTTCATCCCCTTTTGGGGTATTGCGGACGGCATGAAAGCATTTACACGCCCAGTGATTCCTGCGAATTTCTAACCCTAGCAGAAATGGCCAGAGATCTCTTCCAGAAGTGCCGGGAGTATAGCGATTCCACCGTGGCTCGGGCACAGGGGTTCTATCCCTACTTCCGTTGCATCGAGCAAAGCTACGGCAACCATGTCGTCTGCGAGGGCAAGGAGAAGATCATGATCGGGTCGAACAACTACCTCGGCCTCGCTCAAGATCCGCGTGTCGTGGAGGCCGCGTGCGAGGCAACCCGCAAGTTTGGTGCTGGATGCACCGGCTCCCGTCTGCTGAACGGCACAATTTCCCTGCACAATCAACTGGAGGAGGCCTTGGCCGATTTCCTTCAGCGCGAAGCGGTGATCCTTTTCTCCACCGGTTTCTTTGCCAACCAAGGGGCCCTCGCAGCACTTACCGAGGCCGACGACTTCATCCTTTGCGACAAGGAGAACCATGCCTCGATCATCGAGGGATGTCAGGTAGCCCCAGCGAAGCTCATCCCTTACCGTCATAATTCGGCTGAAGTTCTTCGCAATCGCCTCAAGCGCCTGCCTGCCGAGGCCGGAAAACTCGTCATTATGGACGGCGTTTTCAGCATGTCTGGAGATATCGCCGACCTACCTCCGATGATCAAGGCGGCCAAGGAATTCGGAGCGGCCCTCTATGTCGACGAAGCCCATTCGCTTGGGGTCGTCGGCCCGGAAGGCCGCGGCATTGTCCACCACTTCGGGGCCAACGACGAGGTCGACATCGTGATGGGAACATTTTCCAAGTCGCTCGGGTCGATGGGTGGTTTCATTGCGGGATCCGCGGAGATGGTTGAATTCATCAAGCACAAGGCCCGCTGCATGATTTTCACCGCTTCCTTGGCGCCGGCCGTCGTCGGAGGGGTTCTCAAGGCCCTCGAAATCATGAGGGCCGAACCGGAGCGAATCGACCAACTCTGGAAAAACACCCGCAAGATGCATGAGGGCTTCAAACAGATCGGCTTCAAGATTGGCTCCACTCAGACTCCGATCGTCCCGATCCTGATCGGTAGCGAGGCCAAGGCCTTCGCCTTCTCCCAGCGTCTGTTCGACGAAGGGGTCTTCGCCACTCCAGCCATCTACCCCGCCGTCCGTTACGGTGAGGCCATCGTCCGCACCAGCTTCATGTCGAGCCATACAGAGGAAGATCTCGACAAGGTGCTTCAGATCTTTGCCAAAATCGCCAAGGAACTAGGAACTTTCGATGACCCCGCCTACACAGAACCAGGACGCCGCAAGAACGTGTTCGATTTCAATTTGCCGGACTCCAGCGGAGTGGAAGCGTTTCGAGGAGATACCGGAGTTGCTGCACGGAACGGATCCGGCCTTCACGCCACCGTTTCCAGGTAGTGTCGTCAAGCTGATCGGGCCGAAGTCGGCCTTCGCCCACAAGCACGGCGAGATCCACCCGTTCATTGCTTATCGTGACGGGAAGCCCGTGGGTCGCATTGCCGCGATCGTCAACCGCTCCCATAACGACCATAACAAGGATTCCGTGGGCTTCTTCGGCTTCTTTGATTTTATCGATGAACCCGCCGTGGCCAAGGCATTGGTCGATGCCGCCGCCGCCATCCTTGAGAAAAAGGGGCTTACCTCGATGAGGGGGCCCTACAACCCCTCCATCAATGACGACTGCGGCGTCCTGACAGAGGGCAATGACAGGCCGACATTCATCTCGATGCCCTGGAATCCCCCCTATTACGAGAGCGTTTACAAGGCGGCTGGCCTCGAGAACATCAGGACGCTTTACGCATACGACATTCCCCTGCACCGAGAGTCGCCAGCGCGTGTCACCAAGATCGTTAACTGGCTGCAGAAAAGGAACAAGGTCTCGATCCGAACGATCGATATGAAGAACCTGACCAAGGAACTGGAAACGATCCATCGCCTTTACAATCAGTGTCTCGACCGCAACTGGGGATTCTATCCCATTGCCTTGGAGGATCTGCTCCACGCCGCCGATGATCTCAAGGCGATCGCCGACCCGAGCATCATTGTCTTTGTCTGTATTGATGGCCGCGAGGTTGGCTTTACGCTCGCCCTTCCCAATGTGAACGAGGTGTTTCATGCCGCACGCGGCAGAAAAGGCATTCTCAGATTCCTGGAAATGGCACTCCGTCTGCAGTTTCAGAAAATTAAGACGGACCGCCTCACCGTTCTTGGTGTCGAGCCAGCCTATCGTGACAAGGGCCTGAGTGCGCTCCTGTTCTTCGAGAGTTTCCGGATTGCCAAGGCGAAGTACCAACTCTCCGAGGTCTCTTGGGTCGAGGCCAATAATACCGAGATCCTTGAGGCCGCGGAAATCATGGGAGGCCACCGCTCCCGCACCTACGAACTCTTCGAAAAGCCGATAGGCTGAGCATCTGCCCATGGAGCTTCTTCTGACCGGTTCCACGGGCTTTGTTGGGCGAAATCTCCTGCTTCGTCTGGCGGGCGACAACCGATGGTCCCGGATCATCCTGCCTGTCCGCGACCCGGAAAAACTGCGCTCTCAGTTGGTGGGGGAGAGAATTTTAGACGAGCGGATGGTTCCCTGCCAGGTGAGCGATGATCTCTGGCAACTTCCTCCCGGCACAGCCCCCGATCTGGCCATCCATGCCGCGGGGCTCCTTTTTGGGCGAAGGAAAGAGGATTACTTTGAAACCAACGTCGAGGGGAGTCTGCGTCTCGCCGCCCAGTTGCCCAGGACCTGCAGGATGATTCTGCTTTCCTCGTTGGCTGCAGGCGGGCCGACTCCCAAAGGGGCCAAGCTGCGCACCATCGATCATGAGGACCGTCCGGTCTCTTGGTATGGCGCCTCCAAGCTGACAATCGAGAGAGAACTCCGGAACCGGCTGGGACGACGTCTTCTGATCCTTCGTCCTCCGATGGTACTGGGACTCCGGGATGCGGCGACCGTGCCTCTCTTCCGGATGGCTCGCGGACCCGTGAGGATCAAGCCGGGATTCACTCCCAAGCACTACAGCTGGATCGAGGTCGGGGCGCTGTGTGACGCGATCCTGTCAGCGGCATCGGATCCGCAGGAGTGCGAGCGACACGGGCCGCTCTATCTTGGATGCGAGGGAACGATCACCGACGACGAGTTGATTACCACTGCCGCCGAGGTGATCGGATCCAGGGGAGTCACTCTCGCGGTCCCCCAAGTGCTCATCCGGATCGCTTCGCTGGCTGTGGATGCCGTTCCGGCGTGGCGTGCAGCCGCCCCAAGCCTTGGGATCGACCGGGTGAGGGAGATCCTCCCAGAACGATGGGTCTGCGATTCGACCATCTTTCGTGAGGCATTCGGCTGGACTCAGGGGGAGAGCCTGAAGGAGACCCTTGCCAAAACCGCCGCATGGTTGGAGGAGCAGGGAAAAATCTAAAACAAGTCTCCAAAAACTAACGGTTTTTCAGCCTGACGGCCTCAATTCAGCGACAGATCATCCGGCGCCATCGCCATCAGGTGGTACCAAGGGCCGAGCGATTTCATGATCCCGCGCCAGATCGACTCTCCTTCTTCGGTTGATTCGGGGGAGGCGAGCAGTGCGGTTGTCGGAGGGAGGGTGATCCACGATTTCTCGGCAATTTCGCGCTCCAGTTGCCCCGCGCTCCAGCCAGCGTACCCGGTGAAGGCCCTAAGTTCTCCCTCGGGGAGATTGGTGGGGAGTTGATTGCTTTCCTCCCTCCCCAAGGGCTCAAAGCTCGTGGTGGCATCGGCCACGATCATCCGAGCCAGGATCAGTTGCTGCTTTTCAACGGGGCCGCCCTCGAAGACGGCAACTTTATCCAGTCCTTCCGGGAGCGAGTCAGCTGCATTGTCCCCGAGATCGGCCACGCGGGTGCCTTTGGGACGGTTGAGAATCACTCCCATGGCCCCCTCCGAGGGGTCGTGATTGACCATGAAGAGAATGGTCCTGCGGAAGTTCGGATCCAACAAAGACGGTAGCGCCACCAGCAATGAGCCGGTGAGATTGGCGGGCTCGCTTCCGGTAATTCTCATCGTTGGTATGATTGGGTGGCTTAGCCAAAAGAGGGTTCTGGAAAGACGAGAAAAGAGCAGAAACACAAAAAAATCCAGAAATCGCTTGTGCAGAACGAAGAGTTCGGCTTTTATTTCCACCCTTTTCGCCGGATCCGGCGCACCGAAACCTCTTTCCGAAACACACCATGGCCAAAGAAATCACAGGACAGATCAAGCTCCAGATCCCCGCCGGGCAGGCGAATCCAGCACCTCCGGTCGGTCCAGCCCTCGGTCAGCAGGGTGTCAACATCATGGCCTTCTGTAAGGAGTTCAATGCCGCCACGCAGAAGCAGGCCGGTGACATCCTTCCTGTCGTCATCACCGTCTACAAGGACAAGAGCTTCACCTTCATCACCAAGTCCCCGCCGGCCGGAGTTCTCCTCAAGAAGGCCGCCGGCATTGCCTCAGGATCCAAGGAACCCAACAAGGTCAAGGTGGCCAAGCTGACCAAGAAGCAGGTCATGGATCTCGTCAAGATCAAGATGAAGGACATGAACGCTCGAACCGAGGAAGCCGCTTTCCGTACCCTTTGCGGTACCGCCCGCCAGATGGGTATTGAGATCGAGGCGTAATTTTTCAACAGAAACCCCAACCGCAGGAGGCCCGGACAGGGCCGCTTGAACTGCAACCCAACATGCAACACAACCGCAGCAAACGCTACCGCGCCGCCCACGCTCTTGTTGAGCAGGGCCGCAAGTACTCCCTGAGCGACGCACTTGCCGTCCTCAAGAAGATGCCCGCAACCAAGTTCGACCAGACGGTCACCGTCTCGCTCCGAATGGGTGTCGATCCCAAGCAGAGCGATCAAATGGTCCGCGGCACCTGCCCCCTCCCTCATGGAAGCGGCAAGAATGTCCGGGTCCTGGTGTTCGCCACCGGTGCCGCCGCAACGGCCGCCCAGGAGGCTGGAGCAGAGCATGTCGGTTTTGAAGATCTCCTCAAGAAGGTTCAGGGTGGATTCTCCGACTTCGACGTCGCCATCGCGACCCCTGCCGCCATGACCGAGGTTCGCAAGCTCGGTAAGGTTCTCGGACCCCGCGGACTGATGCCCAATCCCAAGACCGGCACCGTCAGCGATGACACGGCCACCGCAGTCAAGGAGGTCAAGGCCGGGCGCGTTGAGTTCAAGCTCGACAAGAACGCCAACATCGCCGTTCCGGTAGGCAAGTTTTCCTTCACCGAGTCTCAGCTGCTCGATAACGGCAAGGCCGTCATCGAGGCGGTCGTGAAGTCCCGCCCGGCTACGGCCAAGGGCGCCTTCGTCGAGTCTGTGACCCTCGCCGCGACCATGCTACCCGGCATCGTCGTGGATGCCGCCCCCTTCCTTAAGTAAGCAGCAACCAACCAACCGATCACCATGCGCCCCGAGAAACCCACGATCGTCGAGGATGTCAAACTGCGCCTCAATAACTCCCCGTTCCTCATCGTCGTTGATTACGGCGGAATGAACGTCGATCACTTCGCCGAGCTCCGCACCCGTCTCGCCGGTGCCGGTGCAGCGATGACGGTCGTCAAGAACACCTTCCTCCGCCGCTCCATCAAAGAGGCCGGACTCCCCGAGCTCGATGCCCACCTCAACGGGCAGACCGCTTACGTGACGGGAGACAAGGACATCTGCTCCGCCGCGAAGATTCTTAAGACCTTCTCTTCCGAGTTTGAGAAGCCCAAGATCCGCGCAGGCGTCCTGGACAACGCCGTCCTTGATACTCCTCAGGTCATTGCGCTGGCCGACCTTCCCTCCAAGGAAGTCCTCCAGGCCCAGTTGCTTGGTATGCTGCTCCAGCCAGCCACCAAGCTGGTCCGTACCCTCAATGAGCCCGCCGCCAGCCTCGCCCGCGTCCTGCAGGCGAAGGTTAAAGCCGCAGGCGAGTAATCCGAGGGATCCTTTTCCTCGAACCCAACCACCACCTTAACCGAACAAATTTCTCCCGGCGTACGAAGCCACGACGGGTGAAGGAACAACAACACGGCAACAAGTCGGGCCGGCGGCTGCCGGTCTCAAATGTCCTGAGGCTTCGGGACGCGACATTGCCAAACTCCAAACACCAACATGTCAGACATCAACACCCTCGTTGACCAGCTGGGCAACCTCACCGTTCTCCAGATCGCCGACCTCGTCAAAGCCCTCGAAGAGAAGTGGGGCGTGAGCGCCGCCGCTCCCGTCGCAGTCGCCGCCGCCGGTGGTGCAGCCGCCGGAGCCCCTGCCGCCGCCGCGGAGGAGAAGACCTCCTTCGACGTCATCCTCAAGGAAGCCGGATCCAACAAGATCGGCGTCATCAAGGAAGTCCGCGCCGCCGTTCCCGGACTCGGCCTGGCCGAGGCCAAGGCCCTCGTCGAGAGCGCTCCCAAGCCCATCAAGGAAGGCGCTACCAAGGAAGAGGCCGAGGAGATCAAGAAGAAGATCGAGGCCGCCGGAGCCAAGGTCGAGATCAAGTAATCTCCTTAAGCGAATCACAGCCGGTCACTGTGGCCAGCGGGAAATATCCCGTGTTGACACGGTGGCCGGTTTCGCTTACTTGTTTCTGTTCCACACGTCCTGCACCCTGCACCACGGATCCCCGACATCCTGCTATTTGGTAACAGAGGCCGCCCGCGCAATGAACGCGACAGGCGGCTCTTTTGCCTTCCGAATCTCCCCCTCCCGAATTTCCGTTTCCCCCCGGAATTCACAAATCGGATTTCTCCGATCGGGCCACAGCCTGATCTGAGGAGTCCCCGCCCCGGCAACGGGGCAAACCCAACCGCGCCAAACCGAAACACGCACCATGTCTGAACGTATCTCCTTCGGAAAACTGCACGAGGCCATCCAGCCCCCGAACCTCATTGAACTGCAGATCAGGTCTTACGAGGAATTCTTCCAGACGGGTGTCGAGCCCTCGAAGCGCAAGAATGTCGGTCTTCAGGCCGTCTTCCGCGAATTTTTCCCCATCTACGGCTTCGAGGAGAAGTCGAATCTCGACTTTGTGAGCTACACGCTGGAGGAGCCCAAGATCTCCCCGGTCGAGTGCCAGATCGACGGCCAGACCTATAGCGCACCCCTTTACGTCACCTTCCGCTACAAGGACGAGAAGTCCACCAAGGAAGAGAAGGTTTACATGGGCGAAATCCCGCTCATGACAAATGCAGGCACCTTCATCGTGAACGGTGCCGAGCGCGTTGTCGTCAGCCAGCTTCACCGCTCGCCCGGCATCTGCTTCGAATCCGACGTTCACCTCAACGGCAAGCTCCTCCACGGCTTCCGCATCATTCCCGACCGGGGATCCTGGACCGAGGTTCAGTTCGACACGAACGACCTGCTCTACGTCTACCTCGATCGCCGCAAGCGCCGTCGCAAGTTCCTTGCCACCACCTTCCTCCGTGCGCTGGGCTACCCCACCGACGAGGAGATTGCCGCCCTCTTCTACAAGATCGAGACGCTCAAGCTGAGCGACAAGCTCGACGAGGAGGAAATCGGCACCAAGGTGCTGCTGGCCGACGTTCGCGAAGGCGATGCCATCATCGCCCGTGCCTACGAACCCCTTACTCCTGCCGTCGTTCGCGATCTCGTCCGTGCCGGCCATGCTTCCGTCAAGGTGATTGACACCAAGGAGGACGACACCGTCGTTAAGTCCCTCAAGCGCGATCCCGCCCGTAACGAGGAAGAGGCCCTCAAGGATATCTACCGCAAGCTCCGCCCTGGCGATCCCCCGACCGTCCAGAACGCCCGCGGGATGCTCAAGCGCCTCTTCTTCGACGCCAAGCGTTACGACCTGGGTCGCGTTGGACGTCACAAGATCCAGCAAAAGCTTGGCCTCGACCAGAAGATCGACGACCGCATTCTACGCAAGGAGGACATCGTCGAGTCGATGCGCTATCTCCTCAAACTCCGCAAAGGCGAGGGAATGCTCGACGACATTGATCACCTCGGCAGCCGCCGTGTCCGTACCGTCGGTGAGCTTCTCGCCAATCAGTGCCGAGTCGGTCTTTCCCGCACGGAGCGTCTCGTCCGCGAGCGCATGGCCCTCTACGACCCTTCCGTTGATCACATCACCCCGCAGAAGCTCATCAATCCCAAGTCGCTGAGCGCCGTGGTCCGTGATTTCTTCGGTCGTTCGCAGCTGAGCCAGTTCATGGATCAGACAAACCCGCTCTCCGAGCTCACCCACAAGCGTCGTCTTTCGGCCCTTGGGCCCGGGGGACTCTCCCGCGAGCGCGCCGGCTTCGAGGTCCGAGACGTGCATCCCTCGCACTACGGCCGTATCTGCCCGATCGAGACACCTGAAGGTCCCAACATCGGTCTCATCAGTTCCCTCTCGACCTACGCCCGTGTCAATGACTTCGGGTTCATCGAGACCCCGTACCGCAAGGTCATCAACGGCCGTGTCACCGACGAGATCGAGTATCTCACCGGCGACCGTGACGAGAATTTCTACGTAGCTCAGGCCAACTCGCCTGTCGACAGCAAGGGTAAGTTCCTCGGTGAGACCGTCTCCTCGCGTTTCCGCGGCGACTTCGTCGAGATCGAGCCCGAGAAGGTCCAGTACATGGACGTTTCACCGAAGCAGCTCGTCTCCGTGGCCGCAGGCCTCATCCCCTTCCTCGAGCATGATGACGCCAACCGCGCGCTCATGGGCTCGAACATGCAGCGCCAGGGCGTTCCGCTTCTCGTCTCCGAGTCGCCGATCATCGGCACCGGGCTCGAGGGCCGCGTTGCCCGCGATTCCCGTGCGGTGATCGTCTCCGAATCGAACGGCAAGATCGCTTCCGTCGATTCCCAGCGCATCATTGTCACCAAGGACGGCGAGCTCCCCGAAGGTAAGAAAAAGATCAAGAACGATCCCGAGGAGGGCGTTTACGTCTACGAGCTGCGCAAGTTCATGCGCTCCAACAGCAGCACCTGCATCAACCAGCGCCCAATCGTCAAGAAGGGTCAGCCTGTGAAGAAGGGCGATGTGCTCGCGGACGGACCGAACACCGAGAACGGCGAGCTCGCGCTTGGCCGCAACATGCTCGTCGCGTTCATGCCGTGGAACGGCTACAACTTCGAGGACGCCATCCTTATCTCCGAGCGCGTGGTCAAGGAGGATATCTACACCTCCATCCACATCGACGAGTTCGAAATCGGAGCCCGCGACACCAAGCTTGGTCCCGAGGAAATCACCCGTGACATCCCCAATGTCAGCGAGGAGGCACTTCAGAACCTCGGTCCGGACGGTGTCATCCGCATCGGCGCGGAGGTGAAGCCCGGCGACATCCTCGTCGGAAAGATCACCCCGAAGAGCGAGACCGAACTCGCCCCCGAAGAGCGCCTCCTGCGCGCCATCTTCGGCGAGAAGGCCGCCGACGTGAAGGACACCTCCCTCACCGTCCCCTCCGGCACCTACGGCATCGTCATGGACGTGCGCGTCTCCTCCAAGGAGAAGGCTGCCAAGATCAAGATGACGCCCTCCGAGAGCAAGCGTCAGCAGAAGATGATCCAGGACGATCACAAGAAGCGCAAGGAGGAGCTCTACGAGCAGCTCACCGAGGGCCTCGCCAACGTCCTGCTCGGCGAGAAGATCCCGCTCGACGTCGTCAACGGCGAGAGCGGTGAGATCATCATCCCCGCCAACCGTAAGATCACCAAGATGCTCCTGCGCAAGCTTGCCGGCGTCTACAATGTGGTCGAGATCGACCCGAGCCCGATCCGCAACAAGATCCGCGAGATCATTGGCCAGTTCGAGCACCGCTTCGCCGACCTCGAGAACGAGAAGGAGGAGAACCTCGGCCGCGTCGAGAGCGGCGATGACGTCGATCCCGGCATCATCAAGCAGGTCAAGGTCTTCATCGCCAGCAAGCGCAAGCTTTCCGTCGGTGACAAGATGGCCGGACGCCACGGTAACAAGGGCGTCGTTGCTAAGATTGTCCCCGAGGAAGACATGCCCTACCTCTCCGACGGAACCCCCGTCGACATCGTGCTCAATCCGCTCGGCGTGCCGAGCCGAATGAACGTCGGCCAGGTTCTCGAGACCCACCTCGGCGTCGCCGCCAAGGCCCTCGGATTCAAGGTCGCGACCCCCGTCTTCGACGGCATTCCCGAGAGCCGCATCCGCGAGTACCTCAAGGAAGCCGGCCAGAAGGAGGGCTTCTCCTGGATCCAGGAGAACGGCAAGTCGCAACTCTTCGACGGCCGCACCGGCGAGGCGTTCGACCAAGAGGTCGTGGTCGGCATCATCTACATGCTCAAACTCGGCCACCTCGTCGCGGACAAGATCCACGCCCGCGCCGTCGGTCCCTACTCCCTGGTCACCCAGCAGCCGCTCGGTGGAAAGGCCCAGTACGGAGGACAGCGCTTCGGCGAGATGGAGGTATGGGCGTTGGAAGCTTACGGCGCCGCCTACACGCTGCAGGAACTGCTCACCGTCAAATCAGACGATGTGCAGGGCCGTACGCGCATCTACGAGAGCATCGTCAAGGGGGACAACTCCCTGGAAGCCGGCATCCCCGAGTCCTTCAACGTGCTCATCAAGGAAATGCAGGGCCTCGGCCTCGACGTCCGCGTCGGTGCCAAGGACGAACCCCGTTCCTTTATCGACTCCGCAGCCGTCTGATCACTGATCATCTACAAGCACCTTAACTTCCCAGCATTCCAAGAGCCATGAGCGACACCGCACTTGCCGCAGCACCCGACATCCTTGCCGATCCCACGAAGGTTTCCTTCGACGAGGTCGGGATCACCGTCGCCAACCCCGAGACCATCCGCAGCTGGAGCAAGGGGGAGGTCAAGAACCCGGAGACCATCAACTACCGGACCTTCAAGCCCGAGAAGGGAGGTCTCTTCTGCGAGCGTATCTTCGGTCCCACACGGGACTGGGAGTGCTCCTGCGGAAAGTACAAGCGCATCAAGCACAAGAACGTTGTCTGCGACCGTTGTGGCGTCGAGGTGACGCTGAGCCGCGTCCGTCGCGAGCGCATGGGTCACATCGACCTGGCCGTTCCTGTCTCCCACATCTGGTTCTACAAGTGCATGCCCTCGCGCATCGGCCTCATGCTCGACCTCACCGGTCGCCAGCTCGAGCGCGTGATCTATTACGAGGATTACATCGTGATCGATCCGGGCAAGACCCCATTCGAGAAGGGCCAGCTCCTGACCGAGACCGAGTTCCGCGAGGCCGAGGATCAGTACGGCGATGATTTCACCGCCGGCATGGGAGCCGAGGCGATCCAGAAGCTGCTCGAGGGGCTTGACCTCCTTGAGGAGCAGCAGGTGATCGAGAAGCAGATGACTCAGACCAAGAGCAAGCAGATCCGCAAGAAGCTTGCGAAGCGTCTGAAGCTCGTCCAGGGCTTCCTGAGCTCCAAGACCCGTCCCGAGTGGATGATCATGACGGTTCTTCCCGTCATCCCGCCGGATCTCCGCCCTCTCGTTCCTCTCGAGGGAGGACGTTTCGCGACCTCCGATCTCAACGATCTCTACCGCCGCGTCATCAACCGCAACAATCGTCTCCGCACGCTTCTCCAGCTCAAGACCCCCGAGGTCATCATCCGCAACGAGAAGCGCATGCTTCAGGAGGCCGTCGACGCCCTCTATGACAACGGCCGCCACGGCCGCGCCGTCACAGGTGCCGCGAACCGTCCCCTCAAGTCCCTCAGCGACATGCTCAAGGGCAAGGGAGGCCGCTTCCGTCAGAATCTGCTCGGCAAGCGCGTCGATTATTCCGGTCGTTCGGTCATCGTCATCGGACCCGAGCTCAAGCTCAATCAGTGCGGTCTTCCCAAGAAAATGGCGCTCGTTCTCTTTGAGCCCTTCATCATCCGCCGCCTCAAGGAACTCGGCTATGTGCACACCGTGCGCAGTGCCAAGAAGCTGATCGAGCGCCAGACCCCCGAGGTCTGGGACATCCTGGAAGAGGTCACCAAGGGCCACGCCGTTCTCCTGAACCGCGCCCCGACCCTCCACCGTCTCTCGATCCAGGCCTTTGAGCCGGTTCTCATCGAGGGCGAGGCGATCCGCGTCCACCCGCTCGTCTGCACGGCTTACAACGCCGACTTCGACGGTGACCAGATGGCGGTTCACGTTCCCCTCTCCGTCGAGGCGCAGCTCGAGGCCCGCACGCTGATGCTGGCCCCGAACAACATCTTCTCGCCTTCCAGCGGCAAGCCGATCACCAATCCATCGCAGGATATTCCGCTCGGCTGCTACTACCTCACGCAGAACCCGCGCAAGGTCAACGGCAAGGATGGAAAGCCCGTCGAGGAGCGCATGCCCCTGTTCGCCGATTCCTCCGAAGTGGAGCTCGCTCTGAGCGAGGCAAGCGTGAAGATCCACACCCGGATCCGCTATGCCAACCCCGACCGTGGCACCAAGACGGTCTACGGTAATGACGAAAACGCCGTGATTGAGACGACCGTCGGTCGTGTTCTCTTCAATCAGATCTGGCCCGTCGAGCTCGGCTTCTACAACAAGGTCGCCGGCAAGAAGCAGCTCTCCGACATCATCTGGCGCTGCTACAAGGCCGTCGGCCAGCAGCGCACGGTCGAGACCCTCGATAAGCTCAAGGAACTCGGATTCCGCGAGGCCACCCGTGCTGGTGCCTCCATTGGAATCAACGACATGATCATCCCTAAGGAGAAGGCCGTGCTCGTCGAGAGCGCCCAGAAGCAGATCTCCGAAGTCGAGAAGCAGTACCGCCGCGGTATCATCACCGACGGCGAGCGCAAGAACAAGGTGACCGATATCTGGACCCACACGGGCGAAGAGATCGCCAACGCCCTCTTCCGCACGCTCGAGCACAACGACGGCCGCCGCGAGGCCAACCCCGTCTTCATGATGGTCGACTCCGGTGCCCGTGGTAACCGCACCCAGGTCAAGCAGCTCGCCGGCATGCGCGGACTCATGGCCAAGCCCTCGGGCGAGATCATCGAGCGCCCGATCCTCTCGAACTTCCGCGAGGGTCTCTCCGTGCTCGAGTATTTCATCTCGACCCACGGCGCCCGCAAGGGTCTCGCCGACACGGCTCTCAAGACCGCCGACTCCGGCTACCTCACGCGCAAGCTCGTCGACGCTTCCCAGGATGTGATCATCACCACCGAGGATTGCGGCACGGTCAACGGCATCGTCGTCCGCCCGATCTACGAGGGTGACGAGGAGGTTGTTTCCCTGGCCACCCGCATCGTCGGACGCGTCAGTTGCGAGACCGTCAAGGATCCTGTCACCAACACGGCGATCATCAAGGCCAGCCAGCTCATCGACGAGGAGATCGCCGCCGCCCTCGACAAGGTCGGCCACGAGCAGCTCAAGATCCGCTCCGTGCTCACCTGTGAGAACAAGCGCGGCGTCTGCGCCAAGTGCTACGGCCGCAACCTCTCCACCGGTCTCATGATCGGTCTCGGCGAGGCGGTCGGCATCATTGCGGCCCAGTCGATCGGCGAGCCCGGCACGCAGCTCACCATGCGTACCTTCCACGTCGGAGGAACGGCCAGCCAGACCTTCAAGCAGCCCATCATCAAGGCCAAGAACGACGGATCGGTCCGCTACAACGACCTCCGCGCGGTGCAGGCTCTTGACGGCACCTTCATCGTGCTTTCGAAGAACGGCACTATCAGCATCCAGGGCAAGGATGGACGCGAACTCGAGAGCTACCCCGTGGTCATCGGTTCGGTCGTTTCCGTCGCCGACGGTGCTTCCGTCAAGAAGGGCGACACCTTCGTCCAGTGGGATCCCTACAACGTGCCGATCATCACCGAGAAGACCGGCAAGATCGAATTCCGCGACATGATTAGCGGCGTCACCATCCGCAAGGAAGTTGACGACGAGACGGGTGTCATGGGCACCGTCGTCATCGAGCACAAGGAGGATCTCCATCCCCAGATCGTTATCGTCGACGACAAGAAGGAGGTCGTGGCCAGCTACTCGATCCCTGCCGGCGCTCACCTCGAGTGCAAGGAGGGTGAGAAGGTCCAGGCCGGACAGCGCCTAGCCAAGACACCGCGCAAGATCGCGAAGACCAAGGACATCACCGGCGGTCTTCCCCGCGTCGCGGAACTCTTCGAGGCCCGCCGTCCGAAGGACGCCTGCGAAATCGCCCGCATCGACGGCGTCGTCGACATCGGCGGCACCGTCCGCGGCAAGCGCAAGCTCATCGTCCGCGATCCCCAGACCGGATCCGAAGAGGAACACCTCATCCCGCTCTCCAAGCACGTCATCGTGTTCAAGGGCGACTTCGTCAAAAAGGGCCAGCAGCTCACCGAAGGCCCCGTGGTTCCCCACGAGATCCTCGATGTCTGCGGACCCCAGGAGCTCCAGGAGCACCTGCTCAACGAGGTCCAGGAGGTCTACCGTCTCCAGGGCGTGGAGATCAACGACAAGCACATCGAGATCATCGTCCGCCAGATGTTGCGCAAGGTAAAGATCACCGACCCGGGCGACACGACGCTCCTCTGGGGCGACCAGATCGACCGCCTCGAGTTCGAGGCAGAGAACGAGCGTGTCACAGCCAAGGGAGGAAAGCCCGCCGAGGCTGCCCCCGTGCTGCTCGGCATCACCAAGGCTTCGCTCGAGACAGACAGCTTCATCTCGGCCGCATCCTTCCAGGACACGACCCGTGTTCTTACCGAGGCGGCAACCCTCGGCAAGTCCGACCGACTCCGCGGTTTCAAGGAGAACGTCATCATGGGTCATCTCATCCCAGCAGGAACAGGTTTCAAGACGAACCATGACATCGACCTCGTCCATCTCGGCGAACCCGCCCTCTTTGAGGCCGATGTCGCCGAAGGGGAAGAAGCCGTCTGATACCCCGTCATTCACACACCAACACAAGCATCCAACATAACGATCCCATGTCCGTTGAAATCATGACAGAGCTCCTGGAGGCAGGAGTCCACTACGGTCACCAAACCAAGCGATGGAACCCCCGCATGCGGGACTACATCCTCGAGGAAAAGAACTCCATCCACATCATCGACCTTTCCAAGACGGTCGATCAGCTTGCCAAGGCGGGGGAATTCCTCTCGGGTGTGATTGCCGGAGGCGGAAAAATCCTTTTCGTCGGCTGCAAGAAGCAGGCGCAGGAGGCGGTCAAGGAGGCCGCGCAGGCCAGCGGGCAGTTCTACGTGAACCAGCGTTGGCTCGGCGGCACCCTCACGAACCTCGTGACCATCCGCAAGAGCGTTTCCAAGCTGCGTGATTTCGAGGCCCTTGAGAAGAGTGCCGGATTCAACAAGATCAACAAGGCCGAGGCCTCCGCGCTCCGTCGCGAGGCCACCCGCGTCCGCAAGAACCTCGAGGGAGTGCTCGATATGGAGAAGCTTCCCGATGCGATTGTCATCATCGATACAGTCAAGGAGTCGATCGCGGTGGCCGAGGCCCGCAGGCTCAACATTCCGATCGTTGCCGTCGTTGACTCCAACAGTAACCCCGAGGAGATCAACTACCCAATCGCTGGTAATGACGACGCCATCCGTTCCATTCGCATCATCCTCCAGAAGTTGGTGGATGTGCTGACAAAGAACCGTGGCAACCGCGCTCCCGCCGTCGGCGAACTCGCCGCCGTTGCAGAATAGTTACTCAGGCTGCACGACCATGGCTGAGATCAATCCCTCACTCGTCAAGACGCTCCGCGAAAAAACCAACGCGGGGATGATGGACTGCAAGAAGGCCCTTACCGAAGCAAGTGGGGATCTTGAGAAAGCCGAGGCTCTCCTTCGTCAGAAGGGTATTGCCAGCGCCGGCAAGAAGGCCGGACGCGCCGCCAAGGAGGGCGTCATCGTCGCCTCGATCCAGGCCTCGGGCCGTGTCGGTGTGATCGCCGAGATCAACTGCGAGACAGACTTCGTTGCCAAGAACGACATCTTCACTAAGTTCGTGAAAGAGGTCGCCGAGGAACTCTCCTCGGACGCCGCCAGCGGCTCCTCCAGCCTGGAGCAGGCTTCCGAGATCAAGCTCACTTCCTCCGGACTTGCTTTGAAGGATGCCTTTGCCGCGAAGACCGCCGAACTCGGCGAGCGCATGCTGCTCCGCCGCTACGACCGCTATGAGATTCCCGCGGGTTCCGAGGGCATCGTGGCCTCCTACATCCATCTTCAGGGTAAGGTTGGCGTTCTCGTCGAGGTAGCCAGCACTAGCGCGGAGGCTGCCAAGAACGACTCCTTCCGCGACATGGTCAAGGACATCACGCTCCAGATCGCCGCTGCCAGCCCCACTGTTGTGTCGCGTGATCAGGTTGACCAAGCCCTCGTCGCCTCCGAGCGCGAGATCTACAAGGCGCAGGTTCAGGGCAAGCCCGAGAACATCGTCGAGAAGATCGTCGACGGCAAGATGGACAAGTTCTACAGCACCGCCTGTCTCCTTGAGCAGGCCTGCATCAAGAATCCCGACATCACCGTCACCGAACTGCTTGCCTCCAAGGGCAAGGAACTCGGTGCGACCCTTGAGGTTCGACGCTTTGCACGCTACATGGTGGGCGAGGATGCCCCCGGCGCTGCGGACATCGAGGGAGACGGCCAGCAGGATTGACCCTTGGTCATCCCCCCTTTCGGGGAGGACACCCATGACTCTCGCCAGCCTGCTCTCCGAGGATCAGATCATTCCCTCGATGGCGGCCACCGACAGGTGGCAGGCCATCGGGGAGATCGTCGACCGCCTCGTGGCCTGCGGCAGACTCGAGGCATCCCATCGCGAAGAGGCGGTCGCCGCGTTGCGACATCGCGAGGAGACTATGAGCACTGGTGTCGGTTTTGGCATCGCCATCCCGCATGCAAGCTGTGACGCGGTATCCGAGGTGACCGCCTGTTTCGGCCGTTCCTCGGCTGGAATTGACTTCGAGTCGCTTGACGGGAAGCCGGTTCACTTCATCGTGCTCTTCCTTGTTCCCAAAGACCAGTTCCAGACCCATCTCAGGACACTCGCCGCGATTGCCAAGTTTCTGAATGACCCCAATGTCCGCAAAGAACTCGGTGAGGCCATCGACGCGAAGTCGATCCTTGCGGTCTTTGGAAGGAAGAGACCGTAAGCCGTGCGGCTTTCGGGAGGCTGTTAGCGATTTCGACTGAAGACTGTTAGGAAATCCTCGGAGAAAAACTGAGTGGCTGAATCGGGCCGATTGTTGCGCTTGAAACAAGCTTCTGTATCGAAACCTATAGCCTTCAGTCTTTAGTCTTCAGCCTATTCCTATGTCTTTACAAGCCACCCTTTCCGTACGCGTTGCCTCTGCTCTTCAGGCGGCGGGTATCGAGGACTCGCTTGCCGTGGTCATGCCTTCGGTCGACACACGCTTCGGCGACTACCAGACCAACGCGGCGATGGTCGCAGCCAAGGCCCTCAAAAAGAATCCACGCGAGTTGGCGGCCTCGATTCTCTCCCATCTCCATGTTGAAGATCTCTGCGAGGTCCCGACGGTGGCGGGTGCCGGCTTTATCAACTTTAAGGTCCTCGACGCGACACTCTCTGAGGCCCTCAACGGAGTCCGCGGCGACGGGCGTCTCGGGGTGATCCCAGTCGGTTCGCCAAAGACGATCATCATCGATTTTAGTTCGCCTAATGTTGCCAAACCGATGCATGTCGGCCACATCCGCAGCACCATCCTCGGGGATTCGCTGGCCAGAATCGCCCGCCGTCTCGGTCACCGGGTCGTCACCGACAACCACATCGGCGACTGGGGAACCCAGTTCGGCAAGGTGATCCATGGATGGAAGCATCTCCTCAATGCGGAAGCGCTTGAGAAGGCCCCGATAGCGGAACTTGTCCGCCTCTACCGTGAGGTCAATTCCGCCGAGGAAAATAATCCAGGCCTCAAAGAGACCGTCCGCCACGAACTCGTGAAGCTACAGCAGGGTGATCCTGAAAACCTTGAAATTTGGAAACAGGCAGTAGCCCTGTCTTGGAAGGAATTCGAGCGACTCTACGGCCTGCTCGACATCACCTTTGACGAACGCCTTGGGGAGAGTTTTTACAACGATGCTCTGGCACCGCTGGTGGAGCGTCTCTTGAACGAAGAGATCGCCGAAAAGAGTGAAGGAGCCGTTTGTGTCTTTTTCCGTGGAAGCCCGGAACTGGAGGAGAAGCCATGCCTCATCCGCAAGAGCGACGGCGGTTTCCTTTACGCGACCACCGACCTCGCGACTCTTGAATACCGTGAGCAACGCTGGAAACCGGATGCCGTCTGGTATGTGACCGGTGCACCCCAGCAACTGCACTTCGAGCAAGTTTTCGCCACGGCCCGCCGCATGGGAGTGACGACGGATCTGCGTCATATCGCCTTCGGCAGCATCCTCGGCGAGGACCGGAAGATGATGAAGACCCGTTCGGGGGAAAACGTCGAACTCGGGGGACTTCTGTCCGAGGCTATTGAGCGTGCGTTGACCGTGGTCGCTGAGAAAAATCCCGATCTTTCAAAGGATCAGCAGGAGGAAGTAGCGCGGATCATCGGCCTCGGTGCGGTGAAGTACGCTGATCTGATGCAGCACCGCCTTACCGACTACGTCTTTTCCTGGGATAAGATGCTCTCCTTTCAGGGGAACACCGCTCCCTATCTGCAGAACGCGTACGTCCGGATCCGCTCGATCTTCCGCAAGGCGGAGGCCGAAGGAATTTCAACCGCGGTCTCCCCGATTGTCATCGCCGATCTGGCCGAGCGGGCTCTTGCCCTTCAGATTATCCAGTTTAGCGAGGTTCTCTACACCGTTTTGGAAGACCAGCGCCCCAATCTCCTCTGTCTCTACCTTTACGAACTGGCGGATCGCTTCCATAAGTTCTACGAGGCTTGTCCGGTCATCAAGTCCGGGGGGGATGTGCGCGCGTCTCGCCTTACCCTGGCTGGATTGACGGCTGATATTCTGAGGGATGGGCTCGGCCTCTTGGGAATTCGCGTTCCCGAGAGAATGTAGGCTCGGATACAGCTCAGGGATGAGTGTCACACGGGCCTTCTTGACCTTCGGGGACGAAGGATTATTCAGCAGTCTCAGTTTTAGGAAGGGTGGCTGAGCTTGGTTTAAGGCACACGACTCGAAATCGAACGTGGGGTAATTCCCACCGTGGGTTCGATCACCATGCCGCGATGAGCGGCAATTTGAATGGGCGAAGCCATTCCGTAGCACCTTGGCGCAGCCAAGGAAATCCTACCCCGCAGGGGGCAAGGAGGAGAACCCACTTCTAGAATGGTGATCTTGACCTCCTCGTGATCTGAATTAAGGTGAATTACCAGTTTTAAGGAAGGGTGGCTGAGCTTGGTTTAAGGCACTCGACTCGAAATCGAACGTGGGGTAATTCCCACCGTGGGTTCGAATCCCACCCCTTCCGCCACTCTATTTAAGCCTTCTCAGTGCCTCGGTTACGTCTTCGAGGGTCACCTTATTGCTTAGAAAGGCTGTACCGAGTTCCTTTGTGAGGACGAAGCGGATGGCTCCACGATCGAATTTTTTGTCGCGGGATAGGGCAGCCAGGATTTTATCCTCGCCGAGGTCGCCGGGTACCGATGTTGGCAGGCCGCAGGCTGTGATGATTGCCTTCACCCGATCGGCCTGAGCTTGAGGCAGACCTGCGATGCTGACCGACAGATTGAGGGCGGCGATCATGCCGATCGCCACGCATTCACCGTGCGAGAGTGTGCCGTATCCTGCCACGGCTTCGATGGCATGACCGAGGGTATGGCCGAAGTTAAGGAGCGCGCGCGTTCCCTTGGTCTCAAACTGATCCTCGGCCACGATCCGCGACTTGATCATGGCGTTGTCCGCAATCAGTTGGGAAAGATCACCTGTCCTCGCTGGTGGGAGTGTCGCGAGCATTGTAGCGTCCGCGATGACGGCATGTTTGATCACCTCGGCCAGTCCCTCGCGGAAGATCCTTTCTGGCAGTGTGTCCAGCAGGGTCGTATCGGAAATCACAAGCCGCGGTTGGTGGAAGGTGCCGATCAGGTTCTTGCCCAAGGGGCTGTTGACCCCAGTCTTACCTCCAATCGAGCTGTCGACCTGGGCGACCACGGTGCTTGGAACCTGGATGATCGGAATGCCCCTGTAATGGATTGAGGCGACGAATCCCGCGAGATCCCCGATCACTCCGCCACCAAGGGCAAAGAGAACACTCTTACGATCCAATCCGATGGAAATGAGCCGGTCGCAGAGGGAAGCAGCCATTTCCATCGATTTAGAGGCCTCGCCCGCAGGCACAGTAATGAGGTGCGCATCGAATCCAGCGTTATTGAGGCTAGCCAGCAGATTTTCTGCATGAAGCGGAGCGACCTGATCATCGGAGATGACCGCACAACGTGATGGGGTGATGACCTTGGTCGAGAGTGCCCCCGCCTGCTCAAGCAACCCCCTGCCTACAAGGACGTCGTAGGGATTGTCCCGAAGGGCTACGGGAACGGTGAGATGTTCTGAGGACATTTCAAACAGACTGAAGGCTTGGGGGTTAAGGCTGAAGGCAAAAAACAAAAGCCCCCGTCCGGAAAAATCATTTATTTTTCAACCGTCACCGGAGTCCCCATCGGAGTCACCTCGAAGAAAATCTTGGCCATTCGGTCGGGCAGGCGGATGCAGCCGTGCGAATCAGGAATACCGGGAAGGAAGCCCGTATGCATGCCTACCCCGGGAGCGAATTCCATGAACCAAGGCATCGATGATCCCTGGAAATGACAACCCGCAGGCGGCTTATCCTTGGTAGCGTCGACGTTTTTGACCACGACCGTGCCGCTCACGTCCACAAAGTCGCCGTAGAGGTTGGATGCGTGCTGCTTCTCCTTTTTGCGCACTTTGAAATTCCCGACAGGGGAATCATGTCCCTCCCTTCCGGAGGAAATCGCAGAGATGCCGACAAGCTTCCCTCCGCGGTAATAATAGAGTTTCTGTTGACCGATATTGATCACGATGTGGGCCGAACCCGAGGCGGATTCGCCCGCCCAGTAGGATTCGCGGTCGGCCAAGGAGGCGGTCGATGTCCTGCTCACGATGGATCCGTCCGTTCCAAGATACTGCGTGACGGACGAATTAAGGCGACCGTCGTAGGATGCGCAGGCTGACAGCAGTGCCGTTACAATAGAGAGCATCATGGCTCCCCGGAAAACCCCGTGTTTTTCGATCGTATTCGAGTCGTGCATGGAAGTTCAGAAGAATTAGTTATCGACCGGAAATGGCGGGCGTCAAGCGACTCCTTGTGGAATTTCCGCCAATCATTTTCTTAATCGATCCTGGATGAGGGAAGCACAGGCGGATTGCTCGGTCCTGCTGTCTGGGGCTTCGGCGTGGGAGATATCCCGGGCTTATTGGTCGGTTGTTTGGCGGAATTCTTGGATGGGGGTGACGGCGATTTTTCCGGTGTCAGCGAGGGGATGGGGGCATCGAGGGCCACGGGCCGATCGGAGAGCTTTGGGATCACTGCGGGTGTGGGTGGGGCCTTGGGATCATACGGGATGCCACCTTGGACAGCCACCGTGCCATCATTCGCCCGCACAAGGCGTGGTCTATCCTTGGGGGCGCTGTAGGTCAACCGCTGGAGGATTTTCCCGTCCAGACCGACCTTTGAGTAGATGAATTCACGGGGAATGTTGTTCTGGAGGATATGAATCCCGTTTTCAGCATCGAGCTGGATCTCCGGTTTCCCAAATGAAATGCAGTCTCCCAGCCTGTGAGTGCAGTAGATGACGCCGGCCTGTTTGTCCTCGATACGCAGGTAAAGATCCGTCCTGTCGGCCAGTCGGTGGGTCAGCAGGTTGATGGTCCTGGTGGCACCCGCAATGCCCACCCCGCCCGGCACCCCCACGGTCTGCTGCCAAATCAAGCGTCCCTCGGTAATCTCAACCGTGAGAGGCGGGCTGGTGAAGTAGGAGGAAAGTTCGGCGGCGTAGACACTGGCCCTGATCCGGTAGCTGCCAAGATCACCCAGGGGATAAAGCTGGGTGAGGTTCACCGTGCGGGTGATGGAGTCCCCCGGTTCGATTTGGATGGGGGCGATCTCGTACTCTGGATCACTTGGGGGGATCGGTCGGCCATCCAAGGTCTCGATCTGGAAACCAAACCACTTTTTTGCCTGCACGTCGGCTAGTAGAAGCCGGGCTCCCGTCAGGTTGGTGATCCTGACGGTCGCCAGCAGCGGCTCGTAAGCCACGAAGATGGTCCTCTTGATGGAGAGATCCACCGTGACCTGCGCCCTCAGGAGAGCCGATGAGAACAGCATCATGAGGAGCGCCGCTAGCAGGGCGGTCGGGCGAGGAAGGCGTGAGCGCACGAGGCTTTAAAGGTCCTTAGGGTTCGTCCAAACCAATGAAGTATTTGGGTTCGAAAAGTTTTTTCAGTTTTGGGGGATCCGCCCGGCAATCCTGCAGGTCGCCCTTGTAGTAAATCGCCACGACATAGCCTGCAAAACGGACGTCGGGATCAGCCGTGTCGGAAAGATAGCGAACCTCGAGGAGTTCTGGTTTCCCGTTCTTCCAGTCCACGGGGGCACTCAGCCAGCGGGAGGTCACTTGGGCCTTGCTCGGGACAATTTCCCCGTTCTGCTCGTCATAGAAATAGACCTGCACCTTGACCTGGGGAACATCGATCGCTTCGCGTGAACGTGACTTGATCGCCAACTGCAGGGTTTTGGAACCGCCTTCGGTTCCCTTGAGGTCGGCATTAAGGATCTCAATCACTGCACCGTCGGGGGAAGCCGCATCGGAGGGGGGCTGTCGGAACGGCCGGTCGGTGGACTCGGAGCCTGGTACGGTTGGTGCCGAGTTTTGCTGATCCGCAGGTTCCGGAGCAGTAGTAGCAGCGGGCGACTCGGCTACGGTTTTGACTGGGTTGGAATGAGCGTTTGGTGGTTGCGAGTCGGGAGGCAAAGTTGCCTGTTGCAGGGAGGAAGGTTGGGACAAGGGTTCCGATTTCCTCATCGTCGAGGCTACTTTGGGAGCAAGACCCACCGCCCCCACAAGCAGTTCCACTACGGCCACGATTCCAAGCACCCAATAGGCGACGACGAGTGATCGGTCGCTCCGGGTGCCGGTGGTTCCTGTCAGCAGTTCCGTGGGCATGTCAGAAGGAGACTCTAGGGGCTTGGAGTGACCTTTCGCAAGCGTGCCCGATCAGCTTTCGGGCTCTTCCTCCATGGTCACGCTTGCTTCCATGGGTTTTCCCCCGCGAAGAAAGCCCAAGGTGACCGGGGATCCGATTCCCGTCCCTGCTACCCGGATCCTGAGGTCATTGCCATCGCGGATGTGCTGGCCGTTGAAGGAGACGATCACATCCCCGCTGGCAAGGCCGGCACGATTCGCCGGTGAACCCGCCATGGTAGCCGCCACGAGGGCACCGTGGCTGTCTGGGAGCCCGAGTTGGTCGGCAAGTCGCTGATTCAGCGGCCTCATCACCACGCCTAGCCACGGATGAATGACACGCCCGTTGTGGACGATCTCCTCGTAGGTCCGTCGCGCGACGTTGGAGGGGATGGCAAATCCGATGCCCTCCGATCCTCCGCTGTGGCTAAGGATGAAGTTGTTGATCCCGATTACCCGGCCATGAATGTCGATCAGCGGTCCGCCTGAGTTGCCGGGATTGATCGTGGTGCTGGTCTGAAAAAATTCGTTGGCCGCCTCGCTGGTCGTGCGCCGCCCCTTGGCGCTGATGATTCCCTGCGTCACCGTTTCCTGAAGCCCGAATGGGTTGCCCACGGCGAAGACCATCTGACCCACGCGTACTTTCTCGGAATCACCGAAGGCAATGGGGATCAGGCCCTCACCCTCGATCTTGAGCACGGCGATGTCGGAACGGGGATCCGCTCCCGCAAGTCTCGCAGGGAGTGTCCGCCCATCACTGAGTTGGACCGTGACCTGAGAGGCTCCCTTGACGACATGCCAGTTGGTCACGATGTGACCCTCGGGTGAGACGATCATTCCCGAACCGACCTGAGTGAGAGGGCGGACCGGACCGCGGGTGAGGCCGAAAAACTGCCTGACCATCGCCTCACGGTCCGGGGCGGTCACCGTATTAATACTAACCACCGAGGGGATCACATGGTCCACGAGATCAGTGAACTCACGGTCCATGAGCTCCAGGGAACGTCCCGAGGCGAGCGGTTCCCTGTCTCCGGCAGACCACGGGGCGGCACTTCCACGGGAAATCTGCGGGTAGGAAATGCCTGGAGGTCTGGTCAGTCGCCAGAAAGCGACGACTCCCACCAGTAGGGCGAGGGCCAGCACGAAAAGCAGGAATGCGGGGAGATTGCCCCGTGGCTTGATCGCGAGCCGGGAGAGTTTGCGTTTCACTGGGCCGGATCGAGGACGAGTCCCGACAGAACCGCCTCACGGAGATCGCGCAGTGCGGGCGCCTCATCTTTGGCCGATTGCCAGAGGATGACGGCGACGGTGCCGGTCTGATCATTGGAGCGAAGCACCTCGGTGACCTGGAGGGGAGTGTCGGTCTGGACGGGGAATTCAAAGCGGATTTCCCGGTAGGCTCCGGTGGTCGAATCGGAGATAGGGGACGCCTCCTCGCCCGCCTTTTCGCGGGCTTCCCTGGCGATGCCCAGGGCGTAGTCCCCTGCCTTTATTCCGGAATCCTTGGCCCCGTTTCGGTCGATGGTCATGCTCAGGCCAGTGGTCCAGGAATCATTCTCGCTCGTGATCTTTTCTCGGACGGCTAGCAGCACATCCCCCTCCAGCAACTTTCCGGGAAGAAAGGTCCAGTCGGAAGGAATCGAGATTTTTCCTCGGATGCCTGGAATGTCACGAGCGACAAGGGCTTCCTTTGCCGGGTTGGCCTTTGTGGAGGAAGAAATAGGTGCCGGGGAGTTGGCGGGGGAAGCAGTCGCCTTTGCTGAGGGGGTTGCCGGCGCGGGAGACGGCGAAGGGGAAGGGGAAGGATTTGCAGCGCCAAGGTCGGAAAGAACCGAGACTACTGAGAGTAGTACGGCAATCTTCAGGTGATGCGGTCGGCCATTCATGGTTTCGATGTTGGGAAAACTGCATCATGGGTTTGCCGCTTTCGCAACTCTTCCCGGATCTTTTGTTCCTCGGCGGGGTTCCCTGCGCGGCGGTAGGCCTCTGCGGCTTTTTCAAAGGCCCGTAGAGTGAGTGTTTGGTCATCGTTGAGGTAGGCCACGGTCAGGTAGGCCTTGGCAGCTCCCGCAAAATCCTGTTTTGCGGCGAGGATGTCTCCGGAAAGCAGGCGTGCCTCGGCATTGATCGGGCCTTCGGGTTGCAGAAGCATCGCCTCTTCGATCTGGGAGGAGGCTGAGGTGAAATTTTTGAGGGATCGCTGGATGTCGGCTGAAACCAGGAGGGCCTTGGCCCGTGAGGAGGGATCTCTGGCGAGTTTCAGGCAGGCGGCGGCGGGTGCCAGTGCCTCCTTGAATTTCCCCTGCCCGGTAAGAGCGGAGGAGAGCATGCCCTGGATTTCGGAATCGGTTGCGCCGGGCATCCCCTCCTTGGCGAGCGGTGCCAGGAAGCGCTCCGCAGCGGCTTTGTCACCCTTCTCGAGCGATTTCTGTCCGAGCCAGCGCCCCACCTCCGGCGGGATGAGGGAGGTTTTGATCGCAGCAGCTTCACGCGCTGTCGCGGCGCTGTCCCCGAGATAGTATTGGCAGAGCAGAATCCGAAGGCCCGCGCGCTCGCCGAACTGCTTTGCATCTCCGTCGCGCGAGGCGGTCAATTCGGGCAGTGCTTTCGGGTAGTCTTTGGCTTCGAAGGAGACCCATCCCCTCCAGTAATGCGCCTGCGCGGCGGCCTTGCTCTTCGGGTAATCCCGCAACAACTCCCCGAACACCTCCGCCATCTCGGCGTTACGCTGGAGTTGGCCGAGGAGAAGTGATTTCTGCTGGAGGGCGAGCTCCCGTTCGGGAGCCTTGGGATAACTCTGAGCCAGCAGGTCGAAGTCGGCCAGAGCACCCTCAAAATCCTTCGATTCCTGCCGGAGCATCGCCCGTTGTGCCAGCGCTGCGGGGGCGCGCTCTTCGGCCGGATAGGATTTCAGAAAGAGGGACAGGGCCTTCGAGCCACCCTCGTGGTTTCCCGCCTGCAGCAGGGCCCATGCCTGTTTGTAGAGAATGTCCGGTTTTGACGATGCTGGGAGTGCGGAGGTATCGATCTCACCGTAGAGGACGGCGGCACCAGCGTAGTCCCTTGCAGCAAGCGTCGCCTCCGCTTTGAGCAACTTGGCCCGGGACCGGTCACCCGGATCGGAGGCGGTCAGCAGATATTGGTCGATTTCGGTGCCAAGCGACGGGGAGTGCATGGCGTGGAGCGAGAGCAGACGTTGGAACGGCGCCTTGGCGGCAGCCGTGCTGCGCGGAGTCTCCCTCATGATGGTGTCGTAAAGCTCCAGTGCCTCAGGGTTGCGACCCTTGCGCCGGAGGGCGTCGGCACGGAGGAGCAGGATCTCAGGGCGGTTCTCCTGATCGGCGGTGGCTGCTTCTTGGGAGAGTTTCAGGACGGTGTCATCCTCGCCTTTGGAGGCGGCGATCCTCAGCAGGGCAAGCGTGGCAATCCCGTGCCAGGAACCTGTTTCCTTCGAGGCTGCCACCATGGAGAACAATTTGCGGGCTTCCTCCTGCTTTCCGAGTTCCGCCAAGAGTGCTGCCGACCGGAGCGCAGCCTCGGCCCTGGCATCTGAAGGGGCTGGAGATGCGAGGATCTTGGCGTAATAGCCGATGGCTTCATTCTTGTTTCCGACGGCATTGGCGTTGGAGGCGAGATGCAGAAGAGTGGGGATGAGATAGGGATTCGTCGTCTGGGACTTCGGTGAGGAGTTGGTATTCCCGGTGTCAGCAGCCTCCGGGGCGATCAGCGAGGTGAAGAGTTCATCGGCTTCTTTCTGTCGGCCGGTTTTTTCAAAACACTCCGCCTGTCGATAGAGAGCGGCCTGGCGGACTGCGGGATCAGCGGTTCCTGACGCGGCTGCGGCGAAGTTCGTGGCAGCCGCGGAAGGATCTCCGGCGGCTTGCCGGAGTTCGCCCAGGCGGAAAGCCGCACCCGCCCGGTAAGGGCTCGTGGGGGATGTGCCCGAGAGAATGGAGGCGTAGGTCGCCTCGGCTGCCACCGTGCTTCCCATCTGTCTTTGGGACTCACCCAAACGGTAAAGGGCCTTTTCACGATCCGGATGATCCTTGGGCACCATGATGAGGAATTTCTCATATTCCGGGACTGCGGAAGCCGGATCTTTCCTTGAGTAGAATCCGTCGGCCAGGGCCAGTTGAGCCTTTGCCGCCGACCCAGGATCCGAGATTGCCGAGGGGCCGAGGCGGATACTGCCGGCATCATCGGTCTCTGTGCGGTTGATGATCGGAGCCGATACCCGTTGGGGCGATGGAGTGACTGAGGGAGGGGCGGGGGTATGTGGTGCAACAGGTGAGGGGGCGCTTGCAGGATTCACCGGGATCGCCCTCATTACGGGGACGTCAGCGGGCAACGGGACGGCTGACTGCGACGGAGTGACCGGTATCGCTCTGCGGATCTCCGGCAGCGGAGCATCCTGTGCAACGCTTGGAAAGCCCGCCGCGAGGAAAAGCAGGGAGGGAAGGACTTTCCTCTTCCTCATGGTGTCGCGGGGGCGGAACCCTGAACAGTCGTCCCGGGGATCGCCGTCGCGAAGGCGACGTTCCAGATATTGGCCTTGCGGCAGAGATCGAGCGTCCGAACGATGGTCCCGTAGTCGACCCGCTGGTCGCCGCGGAGGACGACAGCCTGATCGGGATAAAGCTTGGCCACTTGGCTGAGAGCCGAGAGAAGGGCATCAGGCGTCATCGGACGCCTGTTCATCACGAGCGTTCCATCGGACTTGACGTTGATGATGACCTCGCCGACGGAGCGCCGCTGCTCCTTGCTCTCGCCGGCTGTCGGCATCTGCACGTCCAGTTCGCGCTCCTGACGTGCAAAACTCCAGGTCAGCATGAAGAACCCGAGCAGCACGAGCAGGATGTCGACCATGGGGGCGATCAGGAATCCCCGCGGCTCCGGTTGGGTGCGCGTGCGGAAATTCACGGGTCGTCGTTGGTTGGGGGAATCAGGAACGGGGTTTGATCCTGCCGATCAGTAGCTTTACCAACAGAAGGGAAGTGGCACCTTCCATCTCCGAGATCATCCCCTGCACCTTCCCACGGAACCAGGCATAGGCGGCCATTGCCGGGATGCCGATCACGAGTCCTGCGGCTGTCGCCACGAGGGCCTCCGCCACACCTTCGGCGAGAAGCATTGGCCGGGAGGCGGCCACGTCGTTGGCCATCACGCTGAAGGAACGGATCATTCCAAAAACCGTTCCGAGCAGACCGAGCATCGGAGCAATGGTGGCGATGTCGGCGAGCCAGGCAATCCGCTGGTTCAGGATCGAGGCCTCGCGGGCCCCCTCGGTCTGGGCGATCTCACGGATCTGCTCATCGGATGCGGCGGAGTTTTCGGCCACGAACGCCAGCACCCTGTTCATGATGGCAGCGACGATGTCGCGATGGCGTGCGGAGACCGCCATCAGGCCCATCAGGTCGCCCTTGGTCAGGAGTGTTTCGGCGGTTGTCATGTAACGACCGGACGCGACCGTGCCCCGTCGCAGGGTGAACAGATAGACAAGGATCAAGGCCAGCGTGATCACCGACAGCAGGGCCAGGGGGATCATCACAACACCGCCAGCCGAGAGAAGCTTGGCGAGGGAGTCGGGACCGGAAGATGGGAATGTCATGGTTGCAGTTCCGTTGAGGGCTTCCCGGTAGGATAGCGGGGGTATGTTTGCGTGCAAGGACGGCCCTTACTCAGGCGGAATGGATTGAGGGCGATTTTAACTTGGGAACAAAAACATTTTGAACACGTGGATCAGCGCTTCTGTCTCAACTATCAGAAAGTAAATACCATGAAAAAACACACCACCTCTAAGAACTATATCTCACTCGGCGACTTGGTCGCCGCAGTCTCGAGCTATTCACGCAACGAACGTGAAATGGTGAGCGCCGTCTACGATCTCTTCCGCAGGGGGGATGTCGTGGCAAAAACCCGCCAGGGCACCAAGCGCCTCAAGTTAGCCTAAGCGGGGTGGGGCCCAGGGGCTGTTAGGCGTTAGGATTTGAGCCAAGGAGGCGGGTATCACCCGCCTTCTTTTTGTGAGGTGGCAAAACGGGCTTCCTTGGGATCGCGGCCTCGCTAAACTCCCGGAATGATTGATCGCTATAGCCGCCCTGAGATGCGCTCCATTTGGACGGAGCAGAGGAAACTGGAAATCTGGCTCGAAATCGAGACTCTTGCCTGCGAGGGAATGGCCCAAATCGGAATTGTCCCCAAGGAGGATGCCGAGGCGATCCGAAAGAAGGGAACCTTCCGCATCGACGAGGTCAGGGAGATCGAGAAGCGGACAAATCACGACGTGATCGCCTTCCTCGAGGAAGTCGCCGTCCATGTCGGCGAGCCGGCCCGATGGATCCACCGCGGACTCACCTCTTCGGACCTGCTCGATACCACGCTGGCGGTGCAGATGGTGCAATCGGCCGACATCCTGCTCAAGGACCTTGAGGAGTTGCTTCAAGCAATTGCCGTGCGGGCCAAGGAGCACAAGTTCACCCCGATGATCGGCCGCAGCCACGGCATTCATGCCGAGCCGGTCACCTTCGGTCTCAAGCTCGCTGTCATGTACGACGAGTTCCGCCGCGCTATCGAGCGCCTTAAGCAGACCCGTGAACGCATCGCTTATGGCGCGATTAGTGGGGCTGTGGGAACGAATGCCCACCTCGATCCCAAGGTCGAGACCTATGTCTGCGAAAAGCTCGGCCTCAAGCCCGCGAATATTTCCACTCAGATCATCCAGCGCGACCGTCATGCCGAGTTCATGACGACGATCGCGCTCATCGGCTGCAGCATCGACTGCTGGGCCACCGAATTCCGCCACCTCCAGCGCACGGAAGTCCTGGAGGTCGAGGAGGCTTTCGCCAAGGGGCAGAAGGGTAGCTCCGCCATGCCGCACAAGCGTAACCCGATCACCGGGGAGCGGCTTTGCGGCCTTGCGCGCGTTCTGCGCGGCAATGCCCAGACTGCCATGGAAAATGTCGCCCTTTGGCATGAGCGCGACATCAGTCATTCCAGCGCGGAGAGGATCATCCTTCCTGATTCCTGCACCCTGCTCGACTACATGCTGGTGCTGCTGACCCGACTCGTACGCGACCTGACCGTCTATCCCGAGCACATGAAGCGCAATATGGACCTCACCCTGGGGCTCTGGGGGAGTCAGGCCGTCCTACTGGAACTCACCGACCGAGGCATGGCCCGCAAGAATGCCTACGAGGCTGTCCAGCGCGCCGCCATGCGAACCTGGGCCGAAAAGCTCCCGCTGCTTCAGACCCTCCGTGAGGAAACCGAAGTCATGGAGCACATCGATGCCGCGGAGTTGGAAAAAATCTGCTCGCCCGAGCGCCATTTCGCGCACGTGGAGACACGCCTCCGCAAAGTCGGAATCGAGTAAGGCCTTTCTTGGGTAGAGTCAGCTTTAGCGGTCGGATATATCCCTATCAGAGATCCTGTGTCTCTTCCCTAGCAGCCTTCGGTCTTCGGTCTATCTACCTTTTCTTAAGGGGCTTCTCGAGGGCCTCTGCGCGGAGTTGTCTTTCCGCATCCGCCCAGTCGGTCGCTGAGTCACCTGGCCAACCCATCTTTTGCCGGCGCTCCCCGATGAAGTAGGCGCGCAGCGCGATGTCATCGTGGTGAATCACTGGTTCGGCAACGGGGGATTTCGGTTCCAGTGAGAAACTTACGGGAAGCTTGGTGGAGGCCTTGCCGGGGGTGCGTTTTTTGCGCGTACCGGTTTTTAATGCGGCTTGCGGTTTTTCGGAGATTGCTTTCTTCACCCTCGGCGTCTTGGCGGTGGTGGTTTTCTTAGTGGTTGCCATATCGTCTACTCCTTGAAAGCAAAGGGTATGCCGTACCGGGATGGCGTAAAATGGTTTTTTATGCCATTTCGCCCCCAAAAGGGCCAATCTGGTACCCATGAAGGAATTTCTCCTCCGTTGGTTCGTCACGACCCTCTCCGTCCTAGGGGCTACCTGGTTGATTCCGGGCCTCCATTGCGACACTGCGGGGGCCCTGCTGGGGGCGGCCCTGCTCTTGGGGATCATTAACGCGTTGGTGCGTCCCGTCCTCCTGCTCCTGAGCCTCCCTTTCATCATTGTGACGATGGGGTTTTTTATCCTGGTCGTGAACGCCCTGCTGATTCTCTTCGTGTCGAAGGTGATACCCGGTTTCCATGTCGCGGGATTCTGGACAGCACTTTTTGCGGGTATCGTGATCGGGATCATCAGCTGGATCCTGAGTAGTTTTTTCCGTGGCAGTGACGGAACGATTCATCCGGTGACCTATCACCCCAGCATCAAGCAGGCACAGGGTCGGGTGGTTTCCGAGGATTAGCCAAAGACGGAAATGTCGCGCGGAGACGCAGAGGCGCGGAGTGTATTGAAAAACTCGCTTAAGCTCTTTCTTCCTCAGTTCCTGATTTCCATATTTTCCCCATGATTCCCTTTTTCGATCATAGCCCGGCAGGCCCCAAGATCTGTGGGATCACGACACCGGAGGATGCGCTTGGTTGTATCGAGGTAGGTGCGGCGGCTCTGGGATTTAACTTTTACCCCCTCTCGCCTCGCTCGATTCGGAGCGACAGCGATCTCGGCTGGATCAACAAGTTGAAGTCCGATTACCGCGACGTCGCCTTTGTAGCGGTAGTGGTGAATCCCGATGCGGCACTTCTTGCCCGGTTACGCACCGCCGGTTGCTTTGACGCGATCCAGTTCCACGGTGATGAGACGCCCGAGTTCTGCAAGGCGGAGGGAAAACGATTTGCACAATGGATCAAGGCTCTGCGTGTTCGCACGGAGGCGGATCTGGCCCCCGCATTGGCCTTCGATACTCCCTATCTCCTGCTCGATGCCGCAGTTCCGGGAACCTACGGGGGAAGCGGTGAGACAACCGACTGGGGGCTCGCGGCAGATTTTGTGGCGAAGCATCCCGAGAAGAGGGTGATCCTCGCCGGGGGACTCACTCCTATGAATGTTTCCGGGGCTGTGCAGCGCGTCTGCCCCCATGCGGTCGATGTCGCCAGCGGGGTGGAGTCTGAACCTGGCTGCAAGGATCCCGCCAAGGTCGCTGCCTTCATCCAGTCGGCCCTTGCTTGACCACGAAGACCTGCCCAGATTTGCGGGATCAGCGGAGGATGAAGGAGTTTTTTCTGATTTTGATTCACTCGCTCCCGCTCGATTCACCCGTTAAGGGCTGCTTCGCAGTCCAAACTTCATCTTCCCAGATGAAGTTTTCTGAGTTCCAGATTCAAAAAAATCCAGATACGTGCATCCTTTTACGATGAGCAAAACCTACCGCATTGCAGTATTGGCCGGAGACGGCATCGGACCCGAAGTCATGGCCGAGGCCTCAAAGGTTCTCCGCATCGTCGAGAAGAAGTTCGGATTCACCCTCCAAGAGACTGCGATGCCGGTGGGGGGTGCCGGTATTGACGAGAAAGGGAAAGCCCTTCCTGCCGAGACCCTCAATGTCTGCGAGGAGAGCGATGCGATCCTCTTTGGTTCGGTAGGCGGCCCCAAGTGGGAGAACCTCCCTCCGAACGAGCAACCCGAGCGCGCCGCTTTGCTTCCGTTGCGTAAGCACTTCGGGCTCTTTGCCAATCTCCGGCCCTGCATCTGTCTACCGGAGCTCGCCCATGCCTCCCCCCTCCGTCCCGAGTCGGTGGCCGGCGGCGTTGATGTCCTCTGCGTGCGTGAATTGACCGGCGGCCTCTATTTCGGTGAGCCGAAATATCTGAAGGAGGATGCTGATCCGATTGCCGTCGACACCATGGTCTATAAGAAGAGCGAGATCGAGCGAATCGCTCACGTCGCCTTCGAGGCTGCGCGTGGTCGCTCCAAAAAGCTCACCTCGATCGACAAGGCCAACGTCCTCCAGAACGGCATCCTATGGCGTCGCACCGTCAACGAGATCGCCAAGGAGTTTCCAGACGTCCAACTTTCCCACCTCTACGTCGACAACGCCGCGATGCAGCTCATCAAGAACCCGAAGCAGTTCGACGTCGTCCTGGCTGAGAATCTCTTCGGCGATATCCTCAGTGACGAAATGGCGATGATCGCGGGATCCCTTGGCATGCTCCCGAGCGCGAGTCTCGGTCAGCCCAAAGGGGAGTCCCGTCGCTTCGGCATGTACGAGCCGAGCGGTGGCACCGCCCCCGATATCGCTGGCAAGGGCATCGCCAACCCCATCGCCCAGATTCTGAGTGCCGGCATGCTCCTGCGTCATTCCCTTAACGAAGCGGCCGCCGCCGATGCGATTGACTCGGCCGTCCGCAAGGTGATCGCCTCGGGACTGCGCACCGGCGACATCTGGTCCGCAGGGACGACCAAGGTCGGCACCGCCGCCATGGGTGACGCCATCGCCGCAGCAGTCTGATTCGCTGTCGTCGTCGGGCGAGCCTCTGCACGGGGGAAAAATCCTTGCCAAAAACAGGTCGGGGAAGGCACCTTCGCACATGGCTGAGATATCCAACCTCGACGGAGTGTTTTACCGCAATGCGGACGAGTTTTTCTCCACTAATTCCGATATCGGGCTGACCTACGACGACGTCACCCTGGCCACCCTCTACTCAGAGGTGCTCCCCGCTCTGACGAAGCTTGATTCGCGACTGGCCGATGGTCTCCAGTTGAATATCCCGATCATCTCCTCCGACATGGACACGGTGACCGAGTCCCGGATGGCAATCGCCATGGCGCTCAACGGCGGCCTGGGGTTGATTCACTATAACATGCCTGAGAGCGAGCAACTCAAGCAGGTCAGCCGTGTGAAATACCACGTCCAGGGATTGATTCAGGATCCGATCAAGGTCTCCCCCGATCTGCACATCGCCGACGTACTCGAACTCATCGAGGAGAAGAAATTCGGATTCAGTACCTTCCCGGTCGTGGACGCACAGGGAAAACTCGTCGGTCTGCTTTCGGGCCATGTGGTGAAGCCCCGCTATGCGGCGAAGACGGTTGCCGAGGCACTCACTCCCCGCGCCCAGGTTCACACCGTCACAAGGAGGGAACTCGGGAACGATCCCATCGCCGTGGCCGATAAGTTTTTCACCGAACACGTCGGCATTCACAAGCTGCTTGTCGTTGATGACGAGGATCGACTGCATGGTCTCATCACCATGAGTGACGTGGAGAAGATCACCCAGGAGCGGAAGGCCCAGTTCAAGCCCGCCCGTGACTCCCAGTTCCGCCTTCTCTGCGGCGCCGCTGTCTCCGCCACCCGCAACGCCTTCGGCGAACTAGACCGTGAGCGGATCCTCGGCCATGTCAGCGCTCTCGTCGACCGAGGCCTTGATGTCGTCGCCGTTTCCACAGCCCACGGGCATACGATGGGAGTCGGTGATACTGTCCGGATGCTCCGTGACGCCTTTCCGAAGCTCCCGATCATCGCCGGTAACGTGACAAGTGCCGCCGGGGTCGAATTCCTGGCCGACAGCGGTGCCAGCGTAATCAAGATCGGTCAGGGGCCCGGGTCGATCTGCACGACCCGCATTGTGGCAGGCGTCGGCATCCCGCAGATGACGGCCCTTCATATCTGCTCCAAGGCAGCTGCTGCAAAAAAGGTTTCCATCCTCGCCGACGGTGGCATCACCAAATCGGGCGATATCGTGAAGGCGCTGACCCTATCTCACGGCGTGATCTGCGGTGGCATTCTCGCGGGTTGCACCGAGTCTCCCGGCGAGGTGATCGAGATCGGAGGCAAACTTTACAAACAGTACCGCGGCATGGGCAGTCTGGCTGCCATGAAGGCCGGCAGTGCAGCCCGCTACGGCCACGAGAAATCAGACACCACCCGCAAGGTGGCGGCGGAGGGGATCGAGGCCCTCAAAGAGGAGTCCGGTCCTCTGGACCGCGTTCTTGCCAGCCTCATCGGAGGAATCCAGAGCGGCATGGGATATCTTGGCGCCGCAGATCTCCCTGAACTCCGAGCCAAGGCCCGCTACATCCGCGTCAGTCCCGCAGGCCAGCGCGAGGCGGCTCCCCACGACGTGGTGGAACTCAAGACACGGAATTGACTCATCGGTCCTCTTGATCTCGGGGTCTATTTCCTGAAGAACCGGGTCTGATCTGGTCGTCATCTTCATTCCTCCTTGAGCACACCTTTCAAAAAATCCCCCTCCCTGCTCTGGTTGGCCGCCCTCGGGGTTGTCTTCGGTGATATCGGGACCAGTCCGCTGTACGCCCTCCAGACGGCTGTCAGTCTGACCGGCGCGTCGCATGCCGTGGCGGTTGCCTCCTTGATTATCTGGACCGTGATTCTGGTGGTGAGCGTGAAGTACGCTTACATCCTGATGAAGCAGGACTACAAGGGTCAGGGAGGTGTCTTTGCCCTGTTCGCCTTGTTCAAGAAATCCCGCGCCGGGAAACCCATTGGATTCGGGATCATCGCCGTTGTGGCTTTCGGTGCCTCCCTCCTGTTGGGGGATGGAACATTAACGCCGGCGATCTCGGTGCTCAGTGCCGTCGAGGGAATCGTGACGATCCATCCGGGTCTTGCCATTTATACCCCGTCGGTCGCTATTGCCATCCTGATCCTGCTTTTTGTGATCCAGCGTTTCGGGACGGGAAAGCTCGGCAATGTTTTCGGGCCGGTGATGCTCCTCTGGTTCCTGAGCATCGCCCTTCTGGGCACGCTTCAAATCGCACACCATCCTTCGGTGCTTCGGGCCCTAGACCCGCACCTCGGGATCTCACTGCTTGCCCGATCTGGTTGGCACGGGTTTGTCATCATGGGGGCAGTGGCACTTGCCGTGACGGGTGCGGAGGCCCTCTATGCGGATCTGGCCAATTTTGGAAAACGTCCGATTCTCACGGCGTGGTACGGGATAGCTTGTCCGGCGCTTCTTCTCAACTACCTGGGGCAGGCGGCTTATCTCGACAGCAATCCCTCCGCCGCCTCGAACACGGGACTCTTTTTCCTGCTCTGCCCAATGGTTTTGCGAGTGCCGCTCGTCGTTTTGGCCACCGTGGCCACCGTGATCGCATCTCAGGCCCTCATCACCGCAGTCTTCACCCTCTGCCGTCAGGCCCGCTCCCTCGATCTCTTTCCCCCATTTCTTACACGGCACACCAATTCCAAGGTGCGCGAGCAGATCTACATCCCCACGATCAACTTCCTGCTCGGGCTTGCCTGCGTCCTGCTGGTGGCCTTCTTCCAGACGGGTGCTTCTCTGGCCAACGCCTATGGGGTTTCCGTGACCGGGGCAATGGCGGTCACCTCCATCCTCTGGGCCGCAGTGATGTTTTCCCGTGCGGGAGAATCCCGATGGAAGACCATCCTGACGCTTTGCGGGTTGCTTTCTCTTGATCTGATCCTGTTCGCCTCCTGCATGACCAAATTCTTCGCCGGAGGATACATCCCGTTCCTGTTTGCCCTTGCCGTCATGGTCCTGATGTTCACGTGGAACCGAGGCCGCAAGCTGATCTGTGAGGCAATGAAGAAGGCAATCTCACCCGAGGAACTCGGAAAATTGCTGACCCGTTCAGACTACCCGCGAGTTCCGGGAACAAGGGTCTACCTGACCCGTGAGAGGACGCCGGAACACTCTGTTGCCTCGGTTCTTGAATTCCAGCGCAGGACCAAATCGGTCGCAGAGAATATCGTGATCCTGATGCTTCCCTCCACTTGGGCGGACCCCAACCAAGTCATCGGTGATCCCTTGGTGAAGCGGCACGAGGGGGGACTCTGGGAAATTTCTGTTCCGCACGGATACATGGTGGACGCCGATGCCCCGGCCAGTCTCCAGTCCGCATCGCGTGCCAGCAACGGGCTCTTTACCTACGACCCGAATGACACCTTCTACATCTTCCCCAAGGAGTTGCCGGCTCCGGAAAGAGGGAAGATGCCCGTTTGGCAGAAACGGCTCTTCTCATTCCTCGTCAGGAACGTGGTTCTCCCGGATACGTTCCGCATCCCTGCTGATCAACTGATTGTCTACTTTGCCTACGTGAAGGCTTAGAGCAATCGGAGGATTGTTTACCAACCAAGGATCAGGGCGAAGACGAGTGGTGCGACGATCGAGGCATCCGACTCGATGATGTGCTTGGGGGTGTTGATGCCGAGCTTGCCCCAGGTGATCTTCTCGTTGGGAACGGCACCGGAGTAGCTGCCGTAGCTGGTCGTGGAATCGCTGATCTGGCAGAAGTAGCCCCAGAGAGGGACCTCGGGACGCTGGAGATCTTGGTGGAGCATTGGGACCACGCAGATCGGGAAGTCACCCGCGATGCCGCCGCCGATCTGGAAGAATCCGATCGAGCCGTCCGGTGAGTCGGCATGGCGTCCTGTGCCGGCGCTCGTGGTGAGGGGCTTCGAGTTCTTGGTGTACCAGTCGGCGAGCGCGATCATGTACTCGATGCCGGTGCGGACCGTGTGGACATTCTTCACGTCGCCGCTGATTACGTGTCCGGCGAACATGTTGCCGAGGGTGGAGTCCTCCCAACCGGGGACGAACATCGGGAGATTCTTCTTTGCGGCCTCCATGAGCCAGCTGTTCTTGGGATCGATCTGATACTCGAGCTTCCCGCCGAGCAGGATCCGGTACATGAACTCGTGGGGAAAGAGGCGCTCTCCCTTCTTGTCGGCGGCTTCCCACTCGGCAAGGACGGCAGACTCAATACGGCGCATTGCCTCCATCTCGGGGATGCAGGTGTCGGTCACGCGGTTCAAGTGACGCTCCAGCAGGGCCACCTCGTCCGCTCCGGTCAGGTCTCGGTAGTTGGGAACCCGCTCGTAGTAGTCGTGGGCCACAAGATTAAAGACATCCTCCTCGAGGTTTGCTCCGGTGCAGCAGATGGCATGCACCTTGTCCTGACGGATCATCTCGGCAAGGGAGAGGCCTATTTCCGCAGTACTCATCGCGCCGGCGATGGTCAGGAACATGGAGCCACCCTTTTGAAGGTGGGCGGTGTAGCTGTGAGCGGCGTCCTTCAGCGCGGCGGCGTTGAAGTGGCGGTAGTGGTGTTCGATGAACTGGGAGATGGGGCCTGTTGTGGACATGGGAAAAAGTGGAGGGTCAAAAGTTAAAAGTCGAATGCCGGCAAATGCAATCAGTACCCGAAAAAGAAAGGCCGCACCGGTTGCCCGATGCGGCCTGAAAAAAAATCCTGACCAGATCAGTTCTGGATCTTGCGCTCGACGGTGGAGGCAGCCTTGCTGAGGTCACGGCCAGTAGCACTGACGTCTTGACCAACTCCCTTGACGGTGTTGCAGGCCGAAAGCGAGGTGGCGACGATAACGAGGGATAGGATTGCAATGAGGTTTTTCATAGGTTTTGTGTTTTCCCAAAAATATTTCCCGTTGTCCAAGGCTTAATGTCACTCGGTGGCGCGGATTGCCGGAGCGGAACGGTTGGCTACACTTGTTCCCGACGCGGAGTCGTCCGTGCGGAAGGTGGATGCGGGAAGTCCCTCGCTGTTATAGAGATTGCAGCGGGGCGAGTGTGCCCACCCGTAACGGACTGCAACAGGGTTTGGTACCGATTGAGAGGAGACAATGACGTCGTTTCCTTCGATCACGGCATTCGCCTCCACCCAGTTCTGGTCGGATCCGGCAATCACGAAGCCGATCAGTTTGTCGGTGGAGAGCGGTTCCACACCCTTGGCACACCAAGGTGCCTGACCCGGTTTCAGGCCCTTGGCCGTCTCCTTGAAGGAGACGCGGATCTTGTCACCCTCTATCTTGTACCCTAGGTAAAGCGGGCCGGAGGCATCGATCTTCTCGCCGTAGATGTCGCGGCGTGCCAGCAGGGAGAGGCGCTTTCCGACATCGAGTTTGTCACCTGGATGAACGTTGTTAGGGTCGCCGATATCGATGGTGATCGCCATCGCGGTCCTTGGTTCCTTGAGCGTCATGAACTGGGCTTCGCGGAGGAACGGTTCACCATCCTTGGCAACGGGCACGGGATCCTTCCCGTTCATCGGGAGTTGGACAAAGAGAAAGGGGAAATCAACACCCCACTGCTTCCTCCACCCCTGGATCAACCGGGGGAAGAGTTCCCGGTACTCGATTCCCCTGCCGGCATTGGCCTCACCCTGGTACCAGAGCACCCCCTTGAGGGCAACGGGGCTCAGCGGGGCAATCATGGCATTGTAGGCAATGCTCGGGGTGGAGGGGCGACGCGAGGGGGAGGGATGACCCATCGGATCGGGATTTGTAGGCTCCTTCCATGCAGGCTTCGGCTTTTCTCCCACAGGTTTCCCTGCCGCCTTGTCGGCGTTATAAGCTTTCAACGCCTCAGTGAAACCGGGATAGACCTCCTTCTTCCACTGTTCCAGCTTGGCCTCGTAGTCGGAGACCAATTTGGGATCCGCCTTCACCTTGGCGTAGTCCTCCAGCGCCTTGTCCCATTTGGCGAGAACATTGGTCAGTGCGGGGGATGCCTTGATGGACTCAAGGCTCATCCAGGTCTCGATGGGGGTTCCTCCCCAGGGCGCTGAGACGACACCGACCGGCACATCGGCGGACTTCCTGATCTCTCGGGCAAAAAAGTAGGCGACAGCCGAGAAATCCTTGGCGCTGACGGGGTCGCTCGCCTTCCACTGTCCGGTGACATCGGCCTGCGGTTCGGCCGCGGTCTTCTTGGTCACATTGAAAAAACGGAGTTTGTCGTCCGTGGCTTGGGGAAGGACTTCGGCGGCATTGTGGGCGGCGAACAGTGGGGAGCCCATGTTGGACTGTCCTCCTGCCAGAAAGACGTCTCCGACCAGGACGTTCGATACCTTGGTTTGGGAACCGCTGGCGCTGATCGTCATCTCGGACAGGGAGGAGGAGGCTTGGACGGGATCGAGTTTCACCATCCAGAAACCTTTGCCATCGGCCTTCGAACTCTTCTTCTGTCCCGAAAACTCAACGGTCACCTCCTCACCCGGATTGGCCGTCCCCCAGACCGGAAGAACGGCATCCCGCTGGAGCACCATGCCGTCCGTGAAGAGACTCATCGGCTTGGCAGCGGCAAGGAGCGAAGCGCCGGAAGTGAGGCAGAGGGCAAGAAGGAGACGGATGGGGGGGGCTTTCATGGGCTCATGATAGGCTCTCGGACGCGGGTGGTTGCAATCAGGAATGATTTGGGAGTCAATCAGGCGATGCGAGTTCCCCCCTCCGCTCTGATCGCTCTCCTGATCCCCGCCATGAGCTTTGCCACGAGGTCATCGGCGGAGGTCGCTTCGACTCCGCAATCCTCCCTGTCTGCCCCGGCATCATCCCCCGTCAGTTGGCTTCCGGGGGAGACCAAGGAGGCGAAGGATGCCCGGATGGCCTGGTGGACGAAGGCGAAGTACGGGATGTTCATCCATTGGGGGCTCTATTGCGTTCCCGCGGACGGGGAGTGGCACATGCGGAACAAGAAAGTTTCCTATGCCGAGTACTCCAAGCTCGCGCAGGAGTTCAACCCGGCCCGTTTTGATGCCGACGCGTGGATGACTCTCGCCCGCGACGCGGGGATGAATTACGTGGTCATCACCACGAAGCATCACGAGGGCTTCGCGATGTTTCAGTCCAAGGCGAGCTCCTACAACATCGTGGACGCCACCCCCTTCAGGCGCGATGTGGTCAAGGAACTCTCGGAGGCCGCACCTCGCCACGGGGTGACGTTCTGCGCCTACTACTCCTTCCTCGCCGATTGGGGGCATCCCGGTGGACAGGCCGGATGTCCTCATTGGGACCCCGGGTTTCAGGACGGGGACAAGAGGGCCTATGTGACCAATGTCGCCATTGCCCAGGTCAGGGAACTCCTCTCCAACTACGGGAAAATCGGCGTGCTCTGGTTCGACACGGATGGATCCCGCGACATCACCCAAGGGGAGGTTGCGACGGTCACCGAGGTGCTAAAGATGCAGCCGCAACTGATCGTTGACCCCCGTGTCCCCGGAGTCAAAGGGGACTTCGACACCCAGGAGCAGCACATGCCACTGCTGCGTCCGAAATCCGACTACTGGGAGCTTTGTGGCACGGTGAATGGTGCATGGGGCTATACCGGAGCTGCAGCCAAACCGCTCGAGAAACTTCTCCCTTACATGATCACGGCGTGGGGCATGGGTGGGAATGTCCTGATGAATGTCGGTCCGACCAAGGAGGGAATCATTCCTGAGGATTCGGCCGAACGGCTTCGCCAGATCGGTGGGTGGCTCAAGACTAACGGCGAATCGATCTACGGCTCGACGGCAGGTCCCTTCACCTGGCTTCCCTGGGGTACGGCCACACGTAATGTGGACACAGTCTATCTGCAGGTATTTCAATGGCCATCGGATGGCGTCCTGCGGGTGCCTCTGGCCAACAAGCCTGTGAAAGCATGGCTCCTCGCCGATCCCGTGAAGAAAGAGCTTCCGTTTGAAATGAACGGTGAGCGGATCGTGATCCATCTTCCCGAGAAAGCACCCGATCCGGTCGCCAGCGTGGTGGCTCTTCGGGTGGAGGGAGAACCCGTCAATAACTTCATCTCCCTCTCCCTGAACAAACATGTGACGGCCACATGCTGCCAGGATTCGGCTAAGGGGATCACCGATGACGATGCCTTGACCCGCTGGCGCAACACCAACGGCACGGCTTCCTTCACGATAGACCTCGGAAAGCCGGAAACTTTCACGACGCTGAGAATATGCCCAGCCTACGGGGATATAAAAAGCGGCCTGCTGGAAGTCCGGAGCGAAGGAAACTGGAAAACCATCCTCAAGGAGATGGCGCTCAAGCGTGACGAGAACATCGTGACCTTACCTGCCGTAACGGGCGATGCCGTCCGTTTCTCCTTCTGCGAAGAGACCAATCCACCGCAGATTTCCGACTTTGAGCTCTATCCGGCTTTTTGATCCTTTTCGGAATGAAATTCGGCTTCCCGACGCTGCTTGCCCTGGCCCTTGCTTCGGATCCTTTTGACCCCTATCTCGACGGAAAGGCACCGAAGATCCTCCGCGAGGTGACGAATGGGATCACCCCGCCACACGGAATCTCTCTGAGGCAGGTGGTGTTTCGCTCGCGTGATAACTCCGAAATCTACGCAGCCATGGCCTTCCCGAAGGCGCCGGGCAAATATCCGGGCATCCTTCTGCTTCACGGAGGCGGGGGGAGTGCCGAAGTCGATAAAGCTCAGGCTTGGGCTCAGAGGGGTTACGTAGCCATTGCACCTGATCTTCCCGGCATTGCGGAACCCAAAAAACTCACCGAGACCAAAGTGCGTTTCTCATCGCTCAAATACGGCGAGGGTCGATGGGTTGCCGAACCTGATGCCAGCGAGAGCGTGATCTTCGACGCGGTGCTGAGTGCGATGAAGGCGCTCTATCTTTTGAGATCCCAACCCGATGTCGACACCGCGAGCATCGGAGTGGTCGGGGTTTCCTGGGGAGGTTACATGACAACGATGGTCTGCGGCCTGGCCGGAGATCAGGTGAAGGCGGGAATGGCGCTCTACGGATGCGGTTTCTTCGATCTCGGAAGCCAGAGCGGAACGGCCGCCTGCGACCCCAGGCTCCCCAAGACCAGTCTCTCCCGACTCTCTCCCGCCGAACGCGCGCGTTGGTTGCAGTGCCTGGATGCCGGTCGGCGTGCTCCGAGCATGAAAGCCGCCTATTTCCTGGCTGCGGCCTCCAATGATTTTTTCGGGTGGCCCAGATCAGCGCAGGCCACGCTCGATGCCATAACTGGGGAAAAGAACCATCTCTTCGCCCCGAATGCAAATCACAGACTGCCAGTGCCGGGAGGCAGCACTTACGATATCAATCCCGTCACGAACGCCGCTGTCTCGTCGTTCTCCCCCACGGCTTTCCAACCTCTTCCCACTCCCGTTGGTGAGAAGGGAAATTGGATCGGGATGGAGATCCCCTACTTCAATTATTATCTCAAGGGTCTCGGCCATCCTTTCCCCAAAGTCACCGTGGAAAAAACCGGGGATCCCTTGCTGGCACGTTTCCGTGTCAAAGCGCCTTTGCCGATTACCAAAGCCGAAGTCTATTGGGCAACGGAGCTTCCACCTTGCCCAAAAGCCGATGATGTGAAAAACCGCGTGTGGAAGGGAGTCCCAGCCGTGAAGAAAGACGGGGAGACCTACGAGGCCTCATTACCGTCGGAAGCCTCCGAGTGGTTCGCTTTGGTCTCGGATGATCGACCCGTGACGGTTTCGGGCGATATCATCGCTATCCCCCGACCATCAACCCGTCCAACACCCCCCTGACATCATGAAACGCCTCCTGCCCCTATTGATCCTTCCCCTGCTCGGCCACGCAACACTGGCCGCCCTTTCTCAGGAGGAGCTTCGCACCGCCGTATCTTCCAACGATGTTATCTGGAACGAACCGGGGCGATCCGCTGCCGATTCGATGCCACTGGGCAACGGTGACATAGGACTTAATGTCTGGACCGAGCAGAACGGTGACGTGGTCTTTTACATCGGGAAGACGGATGCGTGGAGTGAGAATCCCAGGGGAACTACGGGGCTTGCCAAAGTGGGCAAGGTGAGGCTCTCGATGGAGCCGGCCCTGTTCACTGGTACGAATCATTTTGAGCAGGCCCTTCATCTCTACGACGGTCAGATCGTCATCAAGGGAGGGGGAGGGGAACTCCGGATCTGGGTGGATGCGAATGCGCCGGTCATTCATGCGGAGGTCAAAGGAAGCAATCCCTGCGTGCTGACCGCTTCGCTTGATCCCTACCGCTCCGCTGTGTCCGTCGCGGTGACCAATAACGTAACGAACAACCTTTCCCAGTTCATGCAACCCACCTTGGAGGAACTCAAACCCGACTACCATGCCGAGGGACTGAAGGACCGCCTCGCCTGGTGTCATTTCGACGGCACGACCAATCGTCTCGGCAAGCCGACCACTCCCGAGGTGGTCAACTGGGGCTTCGGTGCACTCATCCAGGGACGCGATATGACGGCCTCCGGGATCAACGCCCTCACATCCTCTTCAGGCACCGTCCATGAGATAGCGATCACGGTTGCTTCCGGTAAGGCGGAGAGTGACGGGGAGTGGATCGAGCAGGTGCTACGCGCCTCCACGGCACCTTTGCCCGCTTTGGATGAGAAGCAATGGAAAGAGCATGCCGACTGGTGGCATGGCTTCTGGGATCGCAGTTATCTTTTTGTGAGCGGGACACCCGACGCCAAGAAAGTCACCCAAGGATATGTCCTCCAACGTTTCAAAACCGCCTGCGCAGGCCGGGGAGCATGGCCCGTAAAATTCAACGGGTCGCTCTTTGTCATCGACTGGCCATCCGTCAGCTTCGGGAAGGATAAGGCGACCGGTATCGAGACCATCAAGCCGGTCACCGCCGATTACCGGGCTTGGGGAGGACAGTATTGGTTCCAGAACACACGCGCCATGTACTGGCCGCGCTTGAAGGCCGGTGACTACGACATCATGCAGCCCCTCTTTCGGATGTACCTCGGTGAGATCCGGAACAACGAGGCGACTGTCAGCAAACTCTACAACCACGCGGGATCGTATGTGGCCGAGACCTCCCCGCATTGGGGCGCCCTCCCGAATCTCGTTGGAAAGACCAACGGGGCCTACACAGACTTCTATTTCACGCCGGTTCTGGAGTTAAGCACGATGATGCTAGACTATTACGACCACACTCAGGATCCGGAATTCGTGAAGGAGACCCTCCTCCCCTTTGCCAATCTTGGCCTGACCTTCTTTACCAATCACTTTCCACGCGACAAGGAGGGGAAACTTCTCCTCTCGCCGGATAACTCGATCGAGATGTACTGGATGGTGGCCAATCCGCTACCGGATATCGCAGGTCTTCATTATGTCCTCTCGCGGTTGAAACAACTACCTTCCGAACTCACCACGCCGGAGATGAGGAAGTCCTGGAGTGATCTGGAAGCGATCCTGCCCCCTCTGCCTGTTGCCGATAAGAATGGTAAAAAGGTCATCTATCCCTATGACCCGGCCTTGAATCAGGCCTATGACGAGGCAACGAAAACCGGCGTCAAAGCGCATAATTTCGAGAATCCAGAACTCTATGCGGTCTATCCTTTCAGACTCTACGGACTTCCCGAACTGGGTAAGGCCGATCTCCAAGTCGCCCGAGACACGTATGAGGCGCGCGTCCAAAAAGGCCTTCACTGCTGGGGGCAGGATCCCATCGACTGCGCCTATCTCGGACTCACCGACGAGGCCAAGAGGCTCGCTCTCCACGATCTCACCAATCAGGACAAGAGGCAGAAGTTCCCCGCCTTCTGGGACAAGGGACATGACTACGCTCCCGACGAGGATATCGGAGGGAACGGCGAGCAGACGCTTCAACTCATGCTGATGCAGACGGAAGGCCCGAAGATCCTGCTGCTCCCCGCCTGGCCCAAGGACTGGAACTGCAACTTCAAGCTCCATGCCCCTCTGAAGACCACGGTCACCGGTACCGTCGCCGATGGCAAGGTCACTTCGCTTACGGTCGATCCTCCCGAACGCCGTAAGGACGTGATCATCGCCGCCGGCCAACCCGTGCCTTGATCGGTCCTGCGGGACTACTCCCAGGCGCTGCGGTCAGGGAGCCCCGACCACGGAAAATCCGTTCAGGACGACAGGATCGGCACCCTTGTTGACAAGCCTGAGGGTGTGGTTGCCCGAGCGCTCTTCGGAACGAATCAACCTGCATTTCCGCCCGTGGCATGCTTGCGCGGGCCGTCGGAGTCGATTCTAATCATCTCCAAATGAATACCCCCCTGATACTTACGATCCTTGCCCTGCTGGGTCTGATTTTCCCCTGCCAATCCCAAGCCGGATCGTCATCGAATGCTCCCGCTTCCACCGCCAATCAGGCAGATTCGGCCCTTTCAGGACGTGAGGTGCTCTCCTTTGATCAGGGATGGCGCTTTCACCAGGGAGACATCCCTTTCCCCGAGATCAAGGGGCATGGGGCGACCTATGGCAATGCAAAGGCGGGGAATGCCCCTGGAGCGGCGGCGACCGTCTTTGACGACACGGGCTGGAGGGTGGTGGATCTTCCTCATGACTGGGCCGTGGAGGGACCTTTCGATAAGAATGCGAATGTCTCCCAAGGTTATCGCCCCAGGGGGATCGGCTGGTACCGCAAGTCCTTCAAGGTCGATCCCGCCGACCATGGCAAGCATCTGGAGCTTCAGATCGACGGAGTCTCGACGCACTGCACGGTGTGGTTGAATGGCACCGAGGTCCATCATAACAACTGCGGGTATACCGGTTTCACCATAGACCTCACCCCGATGCTCCGCTACGGCGAGGATCTCAACACCATTTCTGTCCGCGTGGATGCCAACGCCATGGAGGGATGGTGGTACGAGGGAGCCGGCATCTACCGCCATACGCGCCTGGTGAAGCGTCCCCCGGTCCACCTTATGACGGACGGGGTCTTTGTTCAGCCTGTGAAGCAATCCGACGGCACTTGGATGATCCCGGCCGAGATCAAGGTGGAAAACACCGGAAAGACGAACGCCGCCGCCTCGGTTGAGGTCACCCTCCGTGATCCGGATGGAAAACAAGTCACCTCGGTCACCACAACCTCCGAGGTTCCCGTGCTGGGAAACAAGGTTCTGCGACCGGAGCTCAAAGTGACCGACCCGAAGCTCTGGTCGGTTGATCACCCGATCCTTTACACGATCGAAACCAAGGTCTCTGCGTCAAATCAGGCTGCCGACTTGGTATCGACCAAGGTCGGCTTCCGGACGATCCGGTTCGACGCGGAGAAGGGATTCTTCCTCAATGACCAACCGCTCAAGATCAAGGGGACCTGCGATCACATCGACCACGCAGGGGTGGGGGTGGCCGTGCCCGACTCTCTCTGGGAGTTTCGCCTCCGCAAGCTCAAGGAGATGGGGGCCAACGCCCAACGCTGCTCCCACAATCCCCCGGGCACCGAATTTCTGGATGCGTGCGACCGACTCGGTGTCCTCGTCATGGACGAGAATCGGAACTTCAACTGCTCCCCGGAGTACATGGATCAGCTCCGATGGATGGTCCTCCACGACCGCAACCATCCCTCCGTCATCCTCTGGTCTGTCTTTAACGAGGAGCCGATGCAGGGCACCGAGCAGGGCTACGAGATGGTCCGCCGAATGTCGGCCGCCGTGAAGGAACTCGATACGACCCGTCCCGTGACGGCAGCCCAGAGCGGTGGACAGATGAGTCCTGTCAATGTCTCCTCGGCGGTTGATGTCGTGGGCTTCAATTACCAGCAGGGAAGCTACGACGCCTACCACAAGTCCCATCCGGACAAGCCACTCACCAGCTCGGAGGACACCTCTGCCGTCATGACCCGCGGCGAGTACGAGACTGTGAAGAGCAACAACATCATCGCCGCCTACGACGACGAGCATCCCGGATGGGGCAGCACCCATCACGAGGCCTGGAAGGCGATCGATACACGGCCGTTCGTCGCCGGGGGGTTCGTCTGGACCGGCTTTGATTATCGTGGCGAGCCGACTCCCTTTACCTGGCCGAGCGCCGGATCCTTCTTTGGGTGCATGGATCTCTGTGGTTTCCCGAAGACCGCGTTCTTCATCCATCAGGCGATGTGGATCAAGGACCGCCCGATCCTGGCAATCGCCCCACACTGGAACTGGAAGGGGAAAGAGGGAAAACCGATCCGTGTCATGGTGATCACCAATGCCAAGCAAGCTGAACTATTCCTCAATGGAAAATCGCTTGGGGTTAAGGAGGTTGATCCTTACGCGATGGCCAACTGGGAGGTGCCGTATGAGTCGGGGAGTCTGGAGGCTGTGGCGCGGACAGACGGAAAGGAAATCGCCAGGTCCAAGGTGGAGACAACCGGTGAAGCGGTGTCTCTGAAGTTGATTCCCGACAGGACATCGCTTGCGGGAGATGGACTCGACGCAATGCCCGTCACCATAGAGGCCGTGGATGCGCAGGGACGCGTTGTTCCCGGTGCCGCGCCGATGGTGACATTCAAGGTCGAGGGTCCGGTGAAACTCATGGGACTCGGCAACGGCGACCCCAACTGCCATGAGCCGGAGCAAACGGACTCCCATTCCCTCTTCCACGGCCTCGGTCAGGCGATTATCCGTTCCCTGCCGAGGGCGCACGGCAACGCAACGATCCATGCGTCGGCTCCCGGACTTGCCGCAGCCTCGGTCACGGTTCCGGTGAATGTTGCCGCCGCCCCACCTTCAGTGCCGCCCGCGCCGCCCGTCCAGATCCTCGCAAAGTGGAGAATGTCGCCGCTCACCGAGACGAAGCCCGATCCCTCGGCAAAGATTGCGGACAACGACATGAACACATGGACGCAGGTCAAACTACCCAAGCTTGAAAGCACTCCGAAGCAGGGATGGATCGCTTTCCGTAGCGACAAGTTCCGGCCCTTCGAGCAGCAGGCCAAGGAGGGGGGGATGATCCGTTTCCACGAACTCCGTGGAAGAGGGGAGATCTGGCTCGACGGGACCAAGGTCCACGATAAATCGGCGCCAAACACCATGCCCGTGGAAATCCCGCTTCCGGCGGGAGACAAGGAGCATCAACTCGTCCTGCTATTCCAGAAATCGGATGATGCCAAGGAGGCCGGCATCGGTGGTGTGGTCACGGTGGATGCGAAGGTCAGCCCGTAAGCTGACGAATTAGCCACCTGCCAGGAGCTTCTTCCTGAGGCGTTGGGCCATCGGCCCGACGCCGTGTTTCACATCCCCCCAGGCACCCTTGCCGGAGTTGTAGCGGAAGCCCTCCTCCTTGTAGAGGGTGGGGGTGGCGGGATTCTTTTCCGCAGATTCGCGCCAAGCGGCCCAGACGCCGTCGTATTCCGTGAGGAGTCTTGCGGCCGTCGCGGCATCGAAGTGCTCCTCGCAGGCCTTCATCTCGAAGTTGAGCCGGTAGATCGTGTATAGGAAGCGGCCGTAGTCGCAGGAGACCCGGACGAATTCCCGTGTCTCCTCATCGGCGAAGGTGATTTTGGAGGCGAGTTCGCAGATCTGCTTCCAGATCTCTTCGGCCTCGCGCTTCTGGGCAAGCACCCGGGCGCGCTTCTCCGGATCGTTGGGTAAATCGGGCTCGCCGATGTACTGGTCGCGGCTCCACCATGGACGGATATCGTTGTGGGTTGTGCGCTTGCCTCGGATCACCGATTTGGCCGAGAGGAGGCAGAGTTCGCGGAAGCGCGCTGCATCTTCTGCGGAAAGCTTCAGGATCTCCGTGCAGTACCGGAGGAAAACCTCCTCCTCGGTCTGGCGCGGATTGCCTCCCCACTGGGCGGAAACCCAGGCATTGAGGGAGCACCAGAACTCGTTCTTCGTGTAGGGGCCGAGCCATCCTCCTCCTCGGCTCCAGGTCCAGACCCCCGCGTAGAGAAGGGACTGCTGAGCGAACTCGCGGAGTCCCTTGGTGTAGCCGGCTTCCATCGTGAATGCGTATTCCTCGAAGCCGTTGATCACGCCCTCCAGGACATAGTTGGGGTAACAGCCCTTTCCCTCATATTCGCGTGCACACTGCACCTCGATGATTTGGGGATGGCGTCCCTGACCGATGACGCGGCTGAAGCGGTTGCCGCGGTGAAAGTCCCCCTCGCAGTGCTTCACGCTGATTGTGAGCAGTGGATGCGGTTCCACGGCGGCATCCACCACGGCGTAGGCCTCGGGATCGGCGTCGAAGGAGAGCCAGGTGCGGAAGAAGAGTGTTTTGCCCCGCTTCACGCAGAGCTCCTCGCGCAGCAACTGCATCAGCGGGATGATGGTCTCGGAGGGATTCTTCTTCTCGCGGATGCCGCCCGCATGGTGAGGGGCATCGTCGAGGTAGGTTTCACCGATCCGGACAATGAGACCGTCGAGTTCGGGAAGAACCTCGAAGCTCTCGGCGATCATATGACGCAGGAGTTCCTGCGTGCGGGGATGACGGGGATCCCTCCAGTCAGTTCCCTCGGCCTCCATCTTCGCCGCGAGGCGCTTGGGCAGAAGGATCAGGTCCGACATGCAGAGGACCCCGACGCCCGCGGCCTTGATGCCGCCGTAGAGTTTCTTGAGCCGCGCCGCCTTGGCATCCACCCAGGCTCGTTCCTCGCTTCCCCGAGGGAAGATGGAAGGATCGAAGCCCTCCCAGTTGATGGCCAACTGGGGGGAGTCGAAGATCATGAAGACCTTCGAGTCGAATCCGTAATCCCTGAGATGGTCTGGGTCGTTGAAGGCTGTGACGAACGCAGCATCGCCGGGGTTGTCGTGGACTAGGTCGAGGGTGCGGGGTGTGCGTAGCGCCAGGGAGGGGAATTCGCTCATGGGTTCCGCCTACTTCTTGTTGGAGGCCTCGATGTCCGTGGTCGAGCTGAACTTCCGTTTCGTCGTGTCACCCTCCTTCAGGAGTTTCATGTCACGGGGAGGAATGCTCTTCCGATACTCGTCGATCTGGAGGCCGATCTGTTGGAAAGGGATCGGCGGAAAACTCTCGATGGCGGCCACGAGGGTCGATCCCGGCTTGAGCGTGAAGTCGAAGTTCTCGGCATCAACAAAGTCGGCAAGGGAACCCTCGGTGACATTTCCCTTCTGTTCCACGCCACCAGCGTTTTCGGGTTTCGGCAATACGACCGGGGTGCCGCAGTTGATCAGCACGTTCCCTATCACCGAATCACCCTTTGGAAGGCTTGTCTCGCCTCCCGCCACGAGTGCTGCCAGTTCGGGATGCTTGTCCTTCCACGGCGACTGATCCGGGGAGACTGACCTCACGTCGCCGCCGAGTCGCTTGTCCTCTAGGGTGTATTTTCTGGAGACACCCCGGTCGTCGATGTGGATGCCCCTGGTGCAGTCGATGATGATGTTGTGATCAAAGTGGTTGTGATGACCGCCGCCCATGAGCACCCCCATGGCGCATTTATAGGCGACGTTCCCGGTGACCGTGGCCCCGCTGGTGCCGTCGTCCATGTAGAAGGCGTTCCCATTCATGCTGTGATGGACGAAGTTGTTGCGCATCACGTTGCCGAAACCGGTGAAGCCGCAGTAGCCGTAGAAGCCCCCGAGATCTCCCGAATTCATGCCGATACGGTAGACCTCGTTCAGTTCGAAGAGATTTTCACAGCCTCCGAACGCCACGCCTGCGTTGGCGGTGTCATGGATTCGGTTATTGGCGACACGGATGCCCACGCCGTCCTTGAGAATTTCACTGGCGCCCCCGTATCCGATCCTGATCGCCGGAACAGGGAAGTCATTGGCGGCGCGGCTGACATCGTTGTTGACGATCTCGTGGCCGGCCGGCTCCAGCGATGCTTTCGATCCACCCGCTGCAGAGATCCCGACGCTGCCTGTCTCCCGGACGTCATTTGAGACGATTCGGTGACGTTTTCCGCCGCGTACCGCGATGCCTGAGCGGGCCACATTCGAAATGTCGCATCCCGCCACCAGATCGTCCTCCCCTCCCTTGATTTGGACTCCGTCCCCGAGCGATCCGACGATCCGGAGTCCCTTCACGGCGACGCGGGAGGCGTTTTCAATGGAGAGGAGGGGATTCTTGTTTGCGGCAATGAGAATGGGATTCTGGGCAGTCACCCCATCGGGAACCCAGATCAGCAGCAGCTGGCGCTTGAAGTCGATAGCCCACTCCCCGGGCTCATCGATCTCCTCGGGCAGGTTGACCGCGCACCAAGCCTCATTACCGTCACCGGGTCTGATATCGTTGCCTTGGGCATCCTTTGCCTTTTTGTATTTCGAGCCGATGCCGCCCCCCACGTCCTTGACGAAGGTGATCGTGCAGGCATTCGTGTCGATAGCCTTGACCTGGGCGCCGTTGATGACCCAGGGAACGCGCCAGAATCCGCGGAGCCAGAGTTGGTTGTCTTCCAGCGCCTTCTGCCATCGCATCGGTCGGTCCTCCCTGTAGACGAAAGTGCCACCATGGGTTGTATCGCCGTTGTCGGTCACCGTTTTCATGGTGGTGAAGCCGTATTCCCCATTGGGCCAGCGTGAGATCGGCAGGCAATTCGTTCCGAGAACGACTTGCAGCGGCCTCCAGTCGCCGTTGAAGACCTCGCGGAAAGCGGTGATTGAGGGAAGGCCGAGTTTGGCCAGGTCAACCATACGGATATGTTCTTTCGCGACGGGATCAAGACGATCCGCCAGCGAGGGGTCGGTCACGGGTTCCAGTTGGGAATCAGACACGGCATGACCCGCAGTCAGGAGCGGGCTTGCCCCGAGTTCAGGTGCAATGATCAGGGGCGCATTTGAGGAAACCGAGCAAGAGGCATCGAAAACAACGCCGTCGGGCAAGCTATGAACTCCGCCTGAGAGATAGACGCTGACACCATCGTTTTTCTTCTCAGTGGAAAGAGTCCCGATTGCCTCAACCGCCTCCTTCAGCGATGGGAACGGATCGTTCTTCGTGCCAGTAGCTCCCCGCTTGCCCGTAGGGTCGACATGGAATTCGACGGGAGAGGAGTGGAGAACCCCCGTAAGAAGAATTAGAGTGGTGAGAAAACCAGTGATGACAGGGGTTTTTCTTATCATTGCGCAGTCTTTCATGAGCGGAGAAATGGAATCAAGACCCCAACGTCCTTTCTCTGTTAGTTGCCTCAAGGATTCCTGTGATACAGGATGGGAATTTAATGAATACCATCCCCTCCAACGCCTTTTCCTCACTGCTTTCGAGTCAGTCCAGCGCCATTTCCCTTTGGATCAGAACCGCTTCCTCCAAGGAAAACCTCCCCTGGAACGGGAGTGCCTCCCTCGGTAATTCACGCTGGAGCGTTGCTACGACCGTGAGTCCCGTCCCCGGACGCGCGGATTCCTTCGACGTGGTCTCCGTGATCCGGCTGGAGGAGGGGACCTCTCCGTCGACGAGCGTGGTGATGACCGCCGATTTCTCCCAATGGAATCCAGCCTCTTATGTCTTCTCCCCCTGCATGGTCTATGACGGGAACCGCTTCGAGATCGTCGATGTCCCGTATTCCCCTTTCTGGCCGGATGCCTCGCACTACGCCGTCGACAAGCCGATCAGCGTCACCAACCAGGTCCACCTGAACAAGGACGGCTCCCCGGCGGTGATCGAGACCGACACCTGGGGCGTGGCCACCCCCTGCCTCGGATGGCGCTCTCCCGAGGGCCGTGGGTTCCTGCTCTTCACCCCTGATCACAATGAACTCGGCGCGATGGGGTTGACCATCGCGGAGGACGGTCCGTCCGGAAAGGCCACCTTCACGGTGGAGAGTCCGCGTCGCCGCTCCAAGATCCCCAAGATCATGGGATTCCGTGAGGGCGACCCCCTGCGCGACTGGAAAGCCGGTGACACAGCGACACTGACGGTGCGGATTCGTTTCTTCGCCGCACCCCGCCTGCAGGATCTCTTCGACCTCTATGCCGAGGGACGCAAGGACTTCGGAGATCGCCGCACCGTCAAGGCCCTCCCGTTCAGCGAGGCCGACCGCATGGTCCGCGAGAAGGTGAATGCCCTCAACTGGGACGAGGAGCTCGGCTACTACCGCCACGGCATCAGCAGGCTCAACACCAAGCCGTACGACTGGTGGCAGCTCGGCTGGGTCTCCGGCGGACTCACCACCCTCCCGATGATCGCCCAGGGGGATCCCGTCCAGAAGGCCCGCGCCCTCCGCAACCTCGCCTTCATGTTCGAGGGAAGCCCCGTGGAGAACGGCCTCTGGAAGGCCCACCATGACGGGACGAAATTCAACAACGAGGACCCGCGCCCCCCGCGTCCGGGTTATCTCGTCTCCGTCCGCCGTCTCTCCGACGGCCTCTACTTCGGCCTGAAGCAGATCCTGATGCTCGAGGCCCGGGGGGAGGAGGTTCCCGTCGCCTGGAAGACCTCGGCCAGGAATCTCGCCGACGCCTTGGTGGGCATTTTCCGCAAGCAGGGCCAGATCGGCCAGTACCTCGACATCCGCACCGCGGAGATCGGCATCGGCGGAAGCACGGCCGGAGGAGTCCTTCCGGCGGCCCTTCTGCTGGCTTCAAAAACCTTCGGAGAGGCTTCCTATCTCAAGGCCGCCGAGGATCTCGGCCGTCAGCTCGTGCGCGACTGCGTGGAGACCGGCCTCACCACGGGCGGCCCCTGCGACATGCTCACGGCCCCCGACAGCGAGTCCTGCTTCGCCCTGCTCGTCTCGCTGGTCGATCTCTTCGAGGCCACCGGCGACCGCTTCTGGGCCCAGGCCGCCAGCGACCTCACCCGCCAGTTCTCCACCTGGGTCACGAGCTACGACTTCGCCTATCCGCCGGAGTCTCACCTCGGCAAGGTCGACGTCCCGTCGAACGGCTCCGTCTGGGCGAATATCCAGAACAAGCACGCTGCTCCCGGCATCTGCAACTTCTCAGGGGAGTCCCTCTTCCGCCTCTGGCGCGACACCGGGGACGAGCTGGCGCTCGACCTCATCCGCGACATCGCGGGCAATATCACCAGCTATGTCTCCCGCGAGGGGCATCAGATCGGAACGATGAATTCCGGAATGATGTGCGAGCGGGTGAACCTCAGCGACTGGGAGGGACAGGAAGGAGTCGGTGGCAATATCTTCGGATCCACCATCTGGGTCGAGACCGCCCTCATGCTCACCGTGGCGGAGGTTCCCGGAGTCTACCTCCGCACCGACACCGGCCGACTCGAGATCATCGACCATGTCACGGGCTCATGGGATGCCGCTTCCAAGACCCTTACGCTAAGCAATCCCACCGCCTTCCCCGCCAAGGTGCAGGTGCTGGTTGAGGATGCGGCGACCGCCGCCGCGGCCCTGCCCCTTGAGATTCTCAGTCGCTGCAGGGCAATCGAGGTTCCGGCCGGGAGATCGGTCGCGGTGACGGTCTGAGGTCTACAACAAAAAAGAGGCTATCCTGAAAAGGTGCTTGTTGCATTAAGCGGGTTACTCTGTCCGTATTGCCTTGGTGGTAGGGTTGGTGTGCTTAACGAAGTTTTTAAACCGAGGAGCTCCTAACCAAAACCACAAGGCCAGGATGACTCCCAAAAGCCCAAGCAGGCACCAAAGAGTTCGCCAGAACGACTGAAGCCTTTGCTCCAGCGGGGACTTGCCAACGATTGAGAGATCCTCCTTTGAGATCCATCCTGGCAGAAGCCACCCTGTGAAAAATTCTAGGAGGATCCAGAGAAAGCTCATCGCCTCAGGGGATCAGACGGAAGGTCTGGTAAACCGTGGCCGAGGGTTTGACCCCATCCTTCTCCTTGAAGGAGCCAACTTGGTAGGCCCCGACAGTGACCTCGATTGGGGTCGTTGCTCCGGCAGGAACCTCCATCGGGATGAAGGCTCCGTCGCGGATGATGCCGGGTCCCTTCAGGACGAAGTAATCGACCGGAAGGCCGGCAGAGCTTTTGGCATGGAGTTCGACTTTGGCCGATTTCGCCGAGGCATCCGCCACGGGTGGAAAGTCGATGGTCTGCGATTTGGCTCCCTTCAGGACCGGGGCGTCGGCTGGCACGAGCGAGATCTGACAGGTGCGTCCCGCCGCCGCGAAGTCCTTGTCTCCTTCGTGGAAGACACGGACAAAGGACATGTTGAATCCGTCACCCGGCGCGATGCGGTGACGCTTCAGTCGGAGCGTCAGGCGTGTCTCGGTGACCCCGCGCTCATCCTGGAACTGTTCGCTCTTCACTGCATCGAAGACTCCCCCGTGGGCGATGAACTGGAGCGGGATGTTGCTCACGGGCAGGTTGGTGAGTCCCGCGAAGGCAGTATTCGTGTAGGTCAGCGGGATCTCTGGGTGGGCCTTACGGTCCTTCTCGGAGACCGTGCAGATCTCCGGAGGTGTCGTGAGGCGATGGGTCGTGAGGGTGAAGAGGCCGTCGTCATGGAGGAGGGCCGAGGGATTGGTCATTGGGGCCATCAGGCTCATGGCGAGGCTGATCGGTTGGTTCGTGGGATCGAGGAAAGTGAACATCTCGATCTTTTTGCGGGGCTCGGAGATCCCGAGGTCAAACTGGTTGCGGGCCAGCGTCTCGTTCGGGAACCAGAGCGCCTCGTTCCGGTGTCCCTTGTACTCGAGATAGGGAGCGGGCATCGGGTAGTCCCTCGGGAGGTCTCCCGTGGCGGGGATCTTCGAATTCATGAGCCAGCCATCCTTCAGGGCGATGGTTTTCAGCGGATCCCCCGGTTTCTCCGGCAGGCGGGCCGAGGCGATCGCATCGAGCCAGTTGGCCACGAAGCGGTAGTTCCGCGGCGACATATCGAAGTGGCCGCTCGTCATCTCCCAGCACCCGCTGAAAAGCTCGTTGTGGGGTTGGTAGGTCGTTCCGGCATTGGTGTCCTGATCCTGACGGTAGGCGCTCAGATAGGTTCCGTAGGGGCGGGGGTAGGGATTCCAGGAGACGGTCTCCTGACTGCCGGAGGTCACGAAAAGAGGATCGGGACATTGCTCAGGGCCATCGAGGGATCGGGGTGCAGGGCTTTACCCCCCGTGCCGAAGAACTTGTAGACGTCGGGGAGTCCCGCCTTGATCGGGATGGTGGCGAGGCATTGCGAAGGATTGCGGATCGCGGCCTCGAAGGGGAAACCGCAGAAGGCGGAGTGCCCGAGCGGCACGACGGGTGCCGTGGTCAGCTCCGGATGACCCGACAGATCCGCGAGCTTCTTGATGTAGGAGTCATAGATCGCTGTCCTGGCCGGATCGGTCACGTCGTAGGTGTTCTCCTTCATCATGACGCCGCCGATGTCCTTGGCCCACGGGGTGATCAGGATCTGGGCGATGCCATGCTTTCTGCAGACCTCGCGGACGGGTGCGCTCTGGAGAATGTTGATCGGGAGCCCGTTGTGCATGGCCACCATGACGGCTCGGATCTTGGGTGTGTTCGGAGGGATCCAGAGATACATCCCGAGGTTTCCGCGGTCCTTGGAAGCCTCCGAGGGAACGAAGTACTGGTAGATGCTGTTGGTAGCCAGTTCCTCGTTTCGAGGTGTCTCGGATTGGAGTGATTTCACCGAGGGAAGGATCAGAAGCAGGGGCAGCAGGAAATGGATGCTGTGTGAACGGGATCTCATATCAGGGGGGTGTGGAAGGGGGATGCTGAGCTAATCCAGGCCCTGAGTAGTATCAGAATCAGAAAAATTCATAACCCTTAATTCATGGAAAGGGGAGGAGTGGTTCGCATGAATTCCTCAAATGAAAGAGAAATGCCCTATGAAATCTTGACCATAAATATGTTTTTATGTATAAACATATTTATGAGAACCACATTGGATCTGCAGGATGAGCTTCTGACAGAGATCAAGATTCTGGCTGCCCAGGAGCGAGTAACCCTGAAAGAACTTATTGCGGAGTTGCTGCGTGCAGGCATCAAGTCGCGTCAGCAACCTGTCCGACAGTCCGTTTTGCCGCCGCCTTACCCTCTCGGGGTCCGAATGGATCGTGGGATGCTTCAGCAACTCATCAAGGAGGGGCGATGATTGTCGTGGATGCCACCGTGGTGCCCTTCCTGTTTCTTGAAGGGGAATTGACTCAGGCAGTCAGGGATCTCCATGCCCTTGATCCGGGGTGGGTGACCCCTCCCATTCTCAATCATGAGATTCTCCATTTATTGGCTAGATTGGGCGTCAATGAGGGGAATGAATCCATGGAGAGGCTTTGGCGCGAGATCCGGGGCGTGCTCAGCGCCGCTCAACAGGTGCCCGATCCCGTTCGTTCCCTACGGCTTGGAATCGAGCACGGACTGAGTGGATATGAGGCCCAATACCTCTGCCTTGCGGAGGCGCTGCACCTTCCCCTGATCACCGAGGAAGTGAGATTGCAGGAACTCTTTCCAAGGCGTGCATTCGGGGTGGTGGATTACCTGCGGCTGAAAGACTAGGCCGGTTCTTGCTTTGACGGTACAAAAAAGCCCCGGTCAAAAAGACCGGGGCTTTGAAGTTTCGTGCTGGCCGGGAGATCAGATCAGCTCGTTGACGATGTTTTCGATCAACTCCTGGCGGCCGCTGGTATGCTGAATCGGGTCGGGGTGGCTGAGGGCATGCTTCTCGAGGCTTGCGAAACTGGCCTTGCCGGCTTCGACTTCGGCCCCGATGCCGCTGTCCCAAGAGGAGTAGCGGTTCTTGACGATCTCGGCGATGCGCCCGTCCTTGCGGATCGCAGCGGCGATCTTGAGGCCGCGGGCGAAAGCGTCCATCCCCCCGATGTGGGCGTAGAAGAGGTCGATTGGCTCGAAGCTCTCGCGGCGTACCTTGGCGTCGAAGTTCATGCCTCCCGTGGTAAGTCCGCCCATCTTCATGACGCCCAGCATGATCTGGGTGGTGAGGTAGAGATTGGTCGGGAACTGGTCGGTGTCCCAGCCGATGAGCTCGTTGCCGGTGTTGGCATCGATGGAGCCAAGTGCGTTTGCGCCGAGGCAGACCTCGATCTCGTGGGCCATGGTGTGGCCGGCGAGGGTAGCGTGGTTGGTCTCAAGGTTCATCTTGAAGTGATCCTGGAGGCCGTACTCGCGGAGGAAGTTGAGGCAGGCGGCCGTATCGCTGTCGTACTGGTGGGTGGTCGGCTCCTTCGGCTTGGGCTCGATGTAGAACTGGCCCTTGAAGCCGATCTCCTTCTTGTAGTCGACGGCCATGTGCAGGAAGCGTGCGAGGTGATCGAGTTCGCGCTTCATGTCGGTGTTCCAGAGGGTGGAGTAGCCCTCGCGGCCTCCCCAGAAGGTGTATCCCTCGCCGCCCAATTCGTGGGTGACCTCGATGGCTTTCTTCACCTGGGCCGCAGCGTAGGCGTAGACGTCGGCATTCGGGCTGGTGGCCGCGCCGTGGAGGAAGCGGGGATTGGCAAAGAGGCAGGCGGTGCCCCAAAGGAGTTTGATGCCGGTGCGCTGCTGTTCCTCCTTGAGGACTGCGACTACGGCGTCGAGGTTCTTGTTGCTCTCGGCGAGGGTCTTCCCTTCCGGGGCGACATCGCGGTCATGGAAGGCGTAGTAAGGGGCGCCGAGCTTCTGGGTGAACTCAAAGGCGTAGCGTACACGGTTCTTGGCGTTCTCGACGGAGTCGGTTCCGTCATCCCAGGGGCGGATGGCCGTGCCGGCGCCGAAGGGATCGGAGAGGGAGTTGCGGAAGGTGTGCCAGTAGACGACGGAGAAGCGGAGCCAATCCTTCATCGACTTCCCTTCGATGAGTTCGGAGGGATTGTAGTGTTTGAAGGCGAGGGGATTCTTCGAGGAAGGGCCCTCGAAGGGGATGGACTTGATGTCGGGGAATGCTTGGTTGCTCATTCAAAGTGACATCGAAAGGAAACACGGATTCCAAGTGAAGTCCAAAAAGAGCCTAGGGTCTTTTTTCTCGTTCCGAGTCAAAAGGTCGGTCATCATCGACTGGTTATGGCAATCAAAGCCCTTCTTTTTGATCTGGACGATACCCTGATGGTCGACGAGTCCGTCTCCCATGAGACATTCGCCCATGTGGCGGCGGTTGCCTCCTCGCGTTTCGGGGTGGATCCCGCCCAGTTTGCCTCGGATGCCATGTCGTCCGCACGCGAACTCTGGGCCGCCGGGGAATGCCGCCCCTTTTGCCGCTCGATCGGCATCAGTGCGTTTGAATGCCTCTGGGGAGGGTTCACCGGAGAGAGTGCCGAATTGACCGCTCTGCGCAATTGGGCGACCGCCTACCGGGTGGGGGTCTTTGCCAAGGTATTGGAACTTCAGGGCAAGGAGGTCCCGACGGATGCGGCATCCTTCCTCGCGTCTGAATTCGCCAGCACCCGACGTGCCCGCCAGCGCCTGATGCCGGGTGCACGCGAGTTGATGACGGAACTCGCGTCCTCTTATCGGCTGGGCTTGCTGACGAATGGCGCCCCCGATCTTCAGCGTGAGAAAATCGCTGCCAGCGGGCTAGAATCCTTTTTCAACGCGATTGCCGTCTCCGGCGAGCATGGTATTGGCAAGCCCAAGCCGGAAATTTTCCAGCGGTTGCTCGGAGAACTCGGTGTTGCTTCCTCGGAGGCTCTCATGGTTGGCAACAGCTTGGAACGGGACATCGCCGGAGCCCGCAATGCGGGAATCCGCTCCGTCTGGATCCGCGTTCCCGGATCGGAGGAGCAGGCGGAGGTGACTCCTGACCACACGATCACGGCCCTCTCCGAGATTCCGGGCATCCTGAACGATCTTGCGGCCAATTAGCGGCTTGACCCCCTCGGCCCAGTACCGCTTCTAATGTCACAGAATTTTTCAGAATCCCCAACAGCTTCTTTCATGTTCCGTCCTCGCATTTTTCAAATCTCTTTTCTGGCGTTGGCGATGATCGCCGCAGGGGTTCTGGCGCCTAGGGTTTCGGCACAGATGCCCGGACAGGCTCCCGTGATCAAGGAAATCGACGTTCAGTTCGTGGGGCCAACCACGCTGAGTAAACAGCGCGTCCTCGACAACCTCGCCACAAAGGTCGGTGCGCCCTACAACGATCGCCTGGTCGAGGAGGACATCAAGTCACTCTACGCCACGGGTGGCGTCTCCAATGCCCGCATCTTTGCGGAACCGGTGACCGGAGGACTCAAGGTCACGGTTCTCTTGCAGGGCCGATCGACGGTTGGAGAAGTGCTCATCCAGGGATCCGAAGCCGTTGCCTCCTCCAAGATCAGGAAAGAGATCACGACCAAGCCCGGAAGTGCCCTGAGTGATTCCGCGCTCAATGAGGACCGCCAGAAAATTCTCAAACTTTACGAAGACCGCAATTACACGGATGTGAAAGTCGAGGCGAAGACTGCGGAGCTGTCCGACAAGAAAATCCGAGTCACTTTCCAGATCGACGAGGGGCCCAAACTTGTGATCCGTCGGATCAGCTTCACTGGTAACGACTCCGTTCTTCCTAAGGATCTTCTCAAGGTGATGAAGACCAAGACGGCCAATATTCTCTCCTTCCTCACCCATGCGGGCAGACTCACGCCCGCCCAATCGGAGGAAGATAAGGAGGAAATCCGCAAACTCTACCAAGGCAGGGGCTTTGCGGATGCCGTGGTCACCGATGTCACGACCTCCCAACTTCCCAACGGCAAGGGAGTTGATCTGGTGATCGCGATCTCCGAGGGAACACAGTACCGGGTGGGCAAGGTTACCGTCGAGGGGGCCACGATTGTTCAGGGTGCCGACCTTGTGCGCTACATGAGGATGAACGAGGGATCACTCTTCACGCCGGACGGTCAAGCCGCCGATCTCAAGACGATCCGCGATTATTATGGTTCCCGTGGGTATGTCGACATGGTCTGCCAACCTCAGATGGACTCGGCCGGTCAGGGTGTTCTTAATCTCTCCTACCGCATTGACGAGGGAGTCCAGTCCTATGTGAACCTGATCAATGTCCAGGGCAACACCAAGACCAAGGACAAGGTGATTCGTCGCGAGTTGGCTGTCCATCCCGGCGGGATCTTCGACACGACGCTCGTCGACGTGAGCAAGTCCAGGCTGCAAAACCTCAATTACTTTTCCAAGGTCGACATGGCTCCCCAGGACACGCTTGTTCCGGGCCGCAAAGATCTCGATGTCATCGTTGAGGAGAAGAAGACGGGATCTTTCAATTTCGGTGCCGGCTTCAGTTCAATTGACAGCCTGGTCGGGTTTGCGGAACTCCAGCAATCCAATTTTGATCTCTTTAACTGGCCCCACATGACCGGCGGCGGTCAGCGTTTCCGGATCAGGGGTCAGTATGGTCTGCAACGGCAGGACTTCACGATGTCGCTTACGGAGCCCTGGTTCCTCGGCTACAAGGTCTCGGTGGGCGGCGAATTCTATTATCATGCGGCCACCTTCCTGAGCACCGTCTACAGCCAGTCAAACCTTGGAGGAGCTCTCCAGGCCCGCAAGGCGCTGACACCTTTCACCGCTCTGCGTGGTGAATACCGTCTTGAGAATATCAGCATCTATAACCTTAACGGAAGCTACGGCAACGGGCAGGGAGCGACGCAGCAACAACAGCAGCAAGGTGCCATTCAAAGCGCAAACAATGCGTCACCCTACACCAAGAGCGCGATCCTGCTCGGGATTGACTATGACAACAGGGACAGCCTCCTTCTTTCCCGCCGGGGACAGTCCGTGAACCTGACCGGCGTGCTGGCAGGCGGTGGGCTCGGTGGTTCCGTACAGGACTATGGCATCAACCTTGAGGCCAAGAAATTCTTCCCGCTCCCCAAGGATTGCATCTTCCTAGCCAAGGGGTCCCTTGGGGTCATGAACCCATGGGGAAGCGGCACCAAGGGGACGATCAACGGACAGCCGCCGATCTTCGACGAGCTTTACCTTGGCGGTGCCAACGACATGCGAGGGTTTATCTTTCGTGGTGTGGGTCCCAAGGACAACTACGGCAATCCCGTCGGCGGAAACACCTCTGTCTATGGTACGGGTGAATTCACTTTCCCGATCATCCCGCGACTGCGTGGCGCTATTTTCACCGATTGGGGCTTCGTGAACGCCAACTCCTGGGACTTCTCACCTTCTCCCCAAACGCTTGCTGGGGCGAATGGCATCTACACTTCGGGAGGTCTGAACGGCGACGTCGGCATCGGTGCTCGAATCGAGCTCCCAATCGGCCCCATCCGCATCGACTGGGGCTATCCTATCATGACTGACTCTTGGAACAGGACGAGCGGGCAGTTCCAATTTAATGTTGGCTACACCTTCTAACCTTGCTGTATTACCTTAGATTCTTTCTTTACCCATGAACTCCACCATCCGCACCCTTCTCCTCTCCTTTGCCCTGTTGATTGCTGGTGCTGGTTTTGCCAATGCCCAGGTCAAGATCGGCACCGTCGACATGAATCGTGTCTTCAGTGAGTACTACAAGACCAAGGACGCGCAGGCCAAATACTCCGAGGCAGAGAAAGCGGCCAACGACGATCTCAACGGCCGCGTGGAAACTCTCAAGAAGAGCATGCAGGAGATCAGCCAGGCCAATAGTGATCTTCAGAAGCAGAACCTTTCCAAGGATGATCTGGAGGCCAAGCGCAAGGAACTGCAGCCCAAGATCGAGGCCGCACGCACGCTCGACCGCGAGATCGCTGATTTCCGTTCCACCAAGCAGAAGGCCCTGCAGGATCAGTTCCTGCGGATGCGTAAGGACATCGTGGACGACATCATGAAGACCGTGAACGACATCGTGAAGGCCAAGGGCTTCGACGTTGTTTTCGACAAGTCAGGTCTGAGCGCCGGAGCCGTTCCCGTGGTGCTCTATTCCCGGGATGATCTTGATTTCAGCGCCGAGGTCACGGCTGCTCTCAACAAGAACGCCCCCGCCAAGGCTGGCAAGTAACCGTTTTTCCGGTGAATTTTGTTGGGTTTTCCGGATGAGACTGAGCGAACTCTCGGCTCTCGTCGGAGCAAGTTTTGACGCCGGTTCCGGCGATCCAGAGATCACCGGCGTCGCTTCGCTTCAGGAGGCGAGGGAAGGAGATGTCACATTTTTCTCCAATCCCCGCTATTTGGCACAACTTCGTGCTTCCAAGGCCTCTGCGGTCATCGTTACCGCGGAGTGTGAGGAACGGATCACCCCTGTTCTTCTCCGCGCGGAGAATCCCTCTGCGGCCTTCGCTACCGCTGTGGCGGCCTTTGCTCCCAAGGAAATCATCCCAGCCCCCGGCATTCATCCTTCAGCGGTGGTGGATTCCTCGGCCGTGCTGGGAGATGGAGTTTCCATTGGCCCGAATGCCGTGATCGAGGCCGGTGTCGTCATTGGCAATGGGACGATCATCGATTCGGGGTGTCTCATCGGCACAGAGGTCCGGATTGGAAAGGAATGCCGTCTTTTTCATGGTGCGATCATCCGGGAGCGTTGCCTGCTTGGGGATCGAGTGATCCTGCAACCCGGTGCGGTCATCGGATCGTGCGGATTCGGCTACGAGCTTCAGGGCGGCCGTCATGTGAAGATTCCACAGACCGGGATCGTTGAGATCGGTCATGATGTCGAGATCGGGTCCAACACCACCATCGACCGAGCCCGCTTCGGGCGCACTGTGATCGGGGAGGGAAGCAAGATCGATAACCTTGTCCAGATCGCCCATAACGTGCAGGTCGGCCCTCACACCATTATTTGTGCACAGGTGGGCATTGCCGGGAGCACGCGCATCGGCGCTTATGTCACGCTGGCCGGACAGGTAGGGCTTGCGGGACACATTGACATCGGGGACAAAGCCGTGATCGGGGCTCAATCAGGGCTTTCCAAGAATGTTCCTGCGGAAAGCATGGTGATTGGAGCGCCCGCCAAGCCAATCAAGGAGTGGAAGCAGAGTAATTTCTACATCTCCCAACTCGGCAAGCTCTACGAGCGGGTGAAGGAGTTGGAAGAAGAAGTCAAAAAGTTGCAGGCTGTAGGCTGACTGTGAAACGGCCGATTCGAAGGTCGAGCGTCAATAGACAGAAGGCGACCAAGGCGGTACCTATCTCCTGAACCTCCGGTGTTACCCATGTCCTGAAGCTGTAACCCGCGTCCACGGCGTCCTTTGAGTGAAATGGTTTCTGGTGTCGGTGGGGTTTCTTCGGTCTCTTCCTAATAGTCTTCAGTCTAAACCGCTAAGAGCCTCCCTGCCGTCTGCAGGGTAGAACCTTTGACTTTCCTACTTTCGTACTTTCCCACGGCAGAGCTGTGCCTTTATATTGTGCGGTACTAACCCCAAACCGCCCCCGAGCCCCAATCCCTTGTATAACCAGAACGAAAAAGTCGAACCGATTGATGTCGCAGAGGAAATCTCCCGCTCCTTCCTCGATTACTCGATGTCGGTCATCATTTCCCGCGCTCTTCCCGATGCACGCGACGGCCTGAAGCCCTCTCAGCGCCGCATCCTCTTTGCCATGAGCGAACTAGGTGTCATGCCGACCCGCAAGCATCTCAAGTGCGCCAAAATCGTCGGTGAGACCATGGGTAACTACCACCCCCACGGCGACCAGGCGATCTACCCCACCCTTGTGCATATGGCTCAGACCTGGGCGATGCGCGAGACCCTCATCGAGGGACAGGGGAACTTCGGATCTGTTGAGGGTGATCCTCCGGCCTCCATGCGTTACACCGAGGCACGCCTGCGCCCCCTCGGTGCCGTCCTCATGGAGGACATGGACCATGACACAGTTGATTTCGTCCCGAACTACGACGATACACGCGAGGAGCCCACCGTTTTCCCCGCCTCGATTCCGAACCTTCTGGTCAACGGTGGCACCGGCATCGCCGTCGGCATGGCGACCAATATCCCGCCTCACAATCTGGGAGAGACCATCGATGCCGTCTGCGCCCAGGTCGACAATCCCGACATCACGATCGATCAGTTGATGAAGCACATCAAGGGGCCCGATTTCCCGACGGGTTGCCAGCTGTGCGGGGTCGGTGGTATCAGGCAGTACTTCGAGACGGGACGCGGTTCCGTGAAGGTCCGCGGCCGCGCCGGCGTTGAGGAGATCAAGGGCGGGCGGGAGCAGATCGTCATCACCGAGATTCCCTACAATGTCAACCGCGCCACCCTCGTCGAGAGGATTGCGGGTCTGGTGAACGAGAAAATCATCACCGACATCAGCGCCATCCGCGATGAGTCCGACGAGAACACCCGCGTGGTCATCGAGCTCAAGCGCGACGCCATCCCCAAGGTGGTCATCAACAACCTCTACAAGCACACCGCGCTCGAGTCCTCCTTCTCGATCTCGATGCTGGCCATCGACCGCGGTCGACCAAAGCTCCTTTCGCTTAAGGAAGCCATCGCCTGCTTTATTGAGCACCGCCGCGAGGTCATCCTGCGCCGCACCCGCTTCCTACTCCGCGAGGCCGAGGCCCGCGCCGAGAAGCTCGAGGGCTACCTGATCGCCCTCGCGAATCTTGATAACTTCATCAAGATCATTCGCGATTCCGCCAATCGCGACGAGGCTCGCACTCGCCTGCTGGCCCTCAGCTTCAGCAAGAAGGAGATTGAGAAATTCGGCCTACTCCTACGCCACGAATCCCGTCTCAATGACAAGGGGCAGTACTGCTTCAGCGAGCCGCAGGCGGACGCCATCCTTGAACTGCGCCTCTACCAGTTGACCGGACTCGAGCGCGACAAGCTCAATGCCGAGTACCAGGAGCTCCTCAAGACCATCAAGGACCTCCTCGATATTCTGGCCCGTGAGGAGCGCGTCCTCTCGATCATCAAGGCCGAACTCAAGGCGATCCGCGACAAGCACGCCGGTCCCCGCCTCACCGAACTCGTTCCCGAGGAAGGGGAGATCTCCATCGAGGACCTCATCGCCAACGAGGGTTGCATCATCACCGTCACGCATAAGGGACTCATCAAGCGCACCGCCGTGAGTGCCTACAGGTCGCAGAAGAGAGGCGGCAAGGGGGTCATCGGCATGACCACCAAGGAGGCACAGAACGAGTCCGAGGACGACGACTTCGTGGAGCACCTCTTTACGGCCAGCACGCACGATTACCTCGTCTTCTTCACCAAGACGGGTCGCTGCTATGTCGAGCGCGTCTACGAGATTCCCGAGATGAGCCGTACGGCCAAGGGGAAATCGATCGCGAATATTTTGAATTTCCAGTCCGGTGAGCAGATTGCTGCCACGATGCGGATCGAGTCGACCACGAGCGGTGGCGCCGGCGGCGTTGAGACCACCTGGAATCCCGAGAAGCACATCCTCTTCGCCACCCGCAGTGGCATCGTGAAGAAGTCGAATCTCGGTGACTTCGCCAACATTCGCAAGGGAGGCATCATCGCCATCAAAATCGAGGAAGATGACGAACTCATCTCCGCCTGCCTGACCGAGGGGCACGACGAGGTCGTGCTGGTCACCCGCGAGGGCATGAGCATCCGATTCAGCGAGGAGGAACTCCGCAATCAGGCCCGTGCCACGGTCGGGGTCTGGGGTATCCGGCCCGATAAGGACGACTATGTCGTCTCCGCCAGCCTTGTTCGAAACGATGCCACCCTGCTCGTTGCTGGGGAGAATGGCATCGGCAAGCGCACCCCCTTCGAGGAGTACCGCAAGCAGTCACGAGGCGGCAAAGGCATCATCACGATGAAGACCGGTGACAAGACCGGCCTCGTGGTCGGAGCCCTCACCGTCACCGACGCCGACGAACTTATGCTCATCACAAGCGGAGGCCAGATGGTCCGCACCCGTGTTGGTGAGATCCGCGAGACCAGCCGCAATACCATGGGTGTGAAGCTCATGGGTCTGCCCGAGGGGGAGAAGCTCCAACGCATTGCGCCAGTGGTGTCACAAAAAGACGAAGAGGTGGCTGAGTAGGCTTGGTCTTTTGAGTTCTAGCGTCGTTGCCCTGCGCTTGCAGTATGTCTCATACAGCAGCGCTTGGGCGCCTAGCTATCTCCTCAAAATACCGTCGCCTTATAAGGCTGAGTTGCCTCAGTTCCTCTAAAGAGCTTTGTTTTTCAGATAGAGGAGGAGGTCTTAAACCCAAAATTTGCATTTGGAGCTCTTCTTGCGAGTGAGGTTAAGGGGTTAAAATGGTTAGAACCGTTACAAGGTTAAAAAGTTGCCGAACGGCTAATCTGGCAACGATGAAGGGTATGATCTCAGACACTTTTTAACTTTCTAACTTTTTCACGTTTTAACTCCGCACGGTCTCACCATGCTGGTGAAGCCTCCGAATCTGTAAACACCCTTTGATTGCAAAATCTGGGTTAAATCCCATACATTTTCATCCCCTTCATCTCTGTGAATTTCTCCGCGCCTCCGCGTCTCCGCGCGAAACCTTTCCCGCCCGCCTTCCACACCAAAAGAAAAGGCGACCCGGGAGGGTCGCCTTTCGGTGACGAGCTAAAGTCTCCGCTTACTTCATCAGCAGGGAGGCGCGGGAGCGCTTGATCTCCTTGGTGATTTTGCGGTGAATGTGGGCGGCTACCCCGGTCATGCGGCGGGGAAGGATCTTGCCGGCCTCGGTCGTGAATTTCTTCAGCAGCTCGGGGTTCTTGTAGTCGATCGCCTCAGTGGAGATGTCCAACCGGCGGCGGGGCATCATGCGGTTCGCCTTGCGGAAATTGCGGCTGCGCTGCGGGGTCTTGGGTGTGCTCATGGTAGAAAAGCGGTGAAGTTGCGTCCCTTACTTGGTCTCGCGGTGGAGGGTATGGCGCTTGAGGTTGGGATTGTACTTCTTCTTTTCAAGGCGGCCCGGGGTGTTGAGGCTTTTCTTGTTACGGGTCGAGATGTAACGGGAGACCGGCTTGCCTTCGGCAACGGCTTCGGTGCACTCGAGGATAATGATGTCGCGTGGCATGGGAAATGTCGGTTGGTGTCGGTGTTAGCTTTCGGTGGTCTCTTCCTCTTCGGTCTCGCCCTCTTCCTCTTCGGTTAGGCCGAACAGGGAGTTGATCTGGGGACGGACGCTGTGGTGGTGCTGGCGCTTTTCCAGCTCTGCCTGGCAGTCCACCGTATAGCGGGTGAAGGGAAGGGCTTCGAGGCGGTCGTGCTTGATCGGTTTTTGGCAGAGCTCGCAGACGCCGTAGGTTCCATCCTCGATCCTTTTCAGGGCCTCGTCAATCTCATAGAGGGATCCCTGCTCCTTGGAGAGCATGCTGAGGGCGAAATCGCGGTCGTACGCGTCGCTGCCGGCGTCTGCTTGGTGCATGCCGAAAGCAGAGGTCTCGCTGCCGGCATGGAGGTTGCCGCGGGCCACGCCGCTCATGGAGTCAAGGAGCATGTCCTTGAGGTCGAGGAGGCGCTTGTGCTGCTTGGTCAGAAAAGGGGTGAGCTTCAGGTTCTTGTTGACCTTGGGCTTCTGCACGAACTGCTGGGCTAGGACGCGGCTGTTGGAGGAACTGGCGACCGCCTTCTTGGCGGGAGCCTTTTTGACAACCGCTTTCTTGGCGGGGGCTGCGGCCTTGACCGGAGCTTTCTTTGCAGGGGCCTTGACCTTGGGAGTGGGCTTTTTGGGCGTCGCTTTCTTTGCAACGGGCTTGGAAACCTTCTTAACCGGAGCCTTTTTTGGAACCGGCTTCTTGGCCACCTCTTTCGCTTTAGCTTTATTAACGACGGGCTTGGAGGCTTTCTTGGCAGGAGCCTTCTTCACCGGTTTGGAGGCCTGTTTGACGGGCTTCTTGGCGGCTTTTGCAGGAGCTTTTTTGGCGGGTTTCTTGGCCATGGGGCTGGGAAAAATCGGGTTTTTGTTCTCTAGGGGGATTTTTGGGGGAGGGGCTTGTTACCCCTCCCCACGACATCCCGCAAGAGAAATCGCTCGGAATTCAGCGCCTTCCGCCGCAAACGAGCAGGCTTGCCAGTAGTCCCAGACGAAAACTCCAGAGCAGGGTACGGATCCAGTTGGTCGCAACGAGTCTGCGGATGGCAGCCTCATCATGACGCTTTTCCAGCAATCCGTGGAGTGGGACTTGGATCAGGAAGGTGCTGCCCCAGATCAGGGCAAGGGATCCCAAGGTTGCCAGATAGGTGTGGGTGAAGGCGAGGGGAGCACCGAGCAGGGGGAGGGCGGCCGCGGTAGCCAATTCGAGGATCATCAACGGGGCGACCACCCAGCCGGTCCGGACCGTGTGGGCCTGCTCGTAGCGGGTGAACCCATCGCTAGGGATCCTGCCAAAGAGAGGGTAATGGACGATCTGAACAAACCAGATGATGCCGGTCATCAGAGCGGTGGCTGTGAACTGGATCAGCAGGAGGGCATTGGGCGAGGGAATCATCAGCTTTGAAGGTATCCGCTGGATCGGTGATTGTAGAGTGAAGACCGCTTCCCTAAGATCTTCGATTTACGACCATGCAACCCCTTCCCGGCTTCCGCGACCTCTATCCAAGGGATTTCGCGCGCCGGAATTATCTGACCGGCCGATGGAGGGAGACCGCGCGCCGATATGGATTCGTCGAGTTTGACGGCCCGACGCTGGAACCGACCGACCTTTATCGCAAGAAGAACAGCGGCGGGGAAATCCTCGGCCAACTTTACGAGTTCACCGATAAGGGAGCGCGCGACGTTTCGCTCCGTCCCGAGGTGACCCCCACGCTGGCCCGTATGATCGCCGCGCGGCACAGGGATTTTCCAAAGCCCCTACGCTGGTTCAATGTCGGCACCTGTTTCCGTTACGAGCGCCAGCAGAGGGGTCGCCTGCGCGAATTCCTACAGTTTAACTGCGACCTCGTCGGTGACGCGTCACCGGCTGCTGATGCCGAGGTAGTGGCCCTTCTGATCGATCTGCTCCGCTCCTTCGGGCTCACGGAGCAGGATTTTGCCATTCGGCTCAGTGATCGTTCCGCCTGGCAGAGCTTCATGGCGGGTCACGGGGTGGCCCAAGAGCAGACGGGGGAATTTCTTCAGATCGTCGACCGGATGGAGAAGATGCCGGAGGAGAAGACCACCGCCCTCCTGGCTCCTTTTGGCGTGCCGCTGGCCACCGTGAAGGACTTCATTGAGAAGGCCGAGATTCCGGCGCTTGAGCCGTTGCTCGCCGATCTCGAAGCGCGTGGCCTGCGGTCGTTCGTTCGCCCGGACCTCGGAGTGGTCCGAGGGCTCGCCTACTACACGGGCGTGGTATTCGAGGCCTTTGCCCTGCATGGAGGCCTGCGCGCCATTGCCGGGGGCGGCCGCTACGATCGCCTGCTCTCTGATCTGAGCGACGGTCAGGCCGATCTTCCTGCCGTGGGCTTCGGCATGGGTGATGCCGTCCTGCTCGAACTGCTGGGAGAATGTCCTTCCGCCAAGGCTCGAGAGCAGGCCGCCCTTAAGGCGGATGCCGCCGTCCAGCTCTATCTCGTGATCGCCTCTGAGGAACACCGTGCCGAGGCGTTGGGCTTAGCCCAGCTACTCCGAGAGTCTGGATGGCGCGTGGCCTACCCTCTTGCAGAGGAAAAAGTCGGAAAGCAGTTCGGTGCCGCCGAATCCTCCGGAGCCACGCACGCTATTGTCGTCGGTTCGGAGTGGCCGACGCTCAAGGTCAAGCGACTTGCCGACCGCCACGAGGAATCAGTTCCGCGTGATTCCATCCTCCCTTGGTTGGCAAACTCCCGTTCCTAGTTTTCTTTCCTGACAGTATTCAGTCTTCAGCCTAAACACCTTTCTTTCTAATGCACTACCGTGACTGCTCCTGCGGCGCCCTGCGCCCCTCCGATATCGGCCGAGAGACGACCCTCAGCGGCTGGGTGGCCTCCCGCCGCGACCATGGCGGGGTAATCTTCATCGATCTGCGCGACCGCGACGGCATCACCCAGATCGTGTTCCGCCCCGAATTGCACGCTGAGGCCGCCGCTGCAGCACACTCGTTGCGTTCGGAGGATGTGGTGACCGTCACCGGCAAGGTCGTCGCCCGTCTTGAGGGAACCGAGAACGCAAAGCTTGCGACCGGCGGTATCGAGGTGGTCGTGTCCACGCTGACGGTCCTCAACCGCTCCGAGGTTCCGCCCTTCCCGATGGACGAGCGCATCGGTCATGAGGATCTGAGGCTCACCCATCGCTTCCTCGACCTTCGTCGTCCCGACATGGCGTCCAATCTCCGCCTGCGTCACCGAGTCACCAAGACGATCCGCGACGTGCTCGACACCGAAGGATTCTGGGAGATCGAGACCCCGATTCTTTCCAAGAGCACACCCGAGGGAGCCCGCGACTTTCTCGTTCCCTCCCGTCTGCATCCCGGCTCCTTCTACGCGCTCCCTCAGGCCCCCCAGCAGTACAAGCAGATGCTGATGGTCGGTGGCGTTGACAAGTACTTCCAGATCGCCCGTTGCTTCCGGGATGAGGATCTTCGCGCCGACCGCCAGCCCGAGTTCACTCAGGTCGACATCGAGGCCTCGTTCGTGAAGCCCGATGATCTCTTCAAACTCATCGAGACGATGTTCCAGCGCGTCTTCCGCGAGACGCGCGGGGTGGAGATTCCGGTCCCCTTCAAGCGCATGACCCACTCCGATGCGATGAACCGCTTTGGCAGCGACAAGCCCGATACCCGCTTTGGCATGGAACTGCAGGATGTCGGCGACATCTTCAAGGATTCCCAGTTCAAGGTCTTCCGTGCGGCCCTCGATGCGGGTGGCGTGGTGAAGGCGATGAATGCGAAGGGCTTTGCCTGCATCACCACGGGCCAGATCGAGGAGCTCACTGAACTCGCCAAGGGAGCCGGGGCCAAGGGCCTCGCCTTCATCAAGGTGGAGAACGGTGAGTGGAAGTCGCCGATCGTCAAATTCTTCACCGAGTCCGAGAAAGCCGCTCTTTCCGAGCGCCTCGGCATGGAGGAGGGGGATCTTATCCTCTTCGGCGCCGATAACTGGGAGACCTCCTGCGTGGTCCTGGGGCGCGTCCGCCTTCATGTCGCGGCTCTCCAGAAGATCGCGATCGATCCGGACCGCCTCGACTTTCTCTGGGTCGTCGACTTCCCGTTGCTTCACCACAGCGCCGAGGAACAGCGCTGGCATGCCGTTCATCACCCCTTCACCCGTCCCAAGGCCGAGGATCGCGAATTGCTGAAGGATCCCTCCCGGTTGGCCGGGATTCGTGCCGAGGCCTACGACATCGTCCTCAACGGCGTTGAGATCGGCGGCGGCAGCATCCGGATCCATGAGGGTGATCTTCAGTCCGAGATCTTCTCCGTACTCGGAATCACCTCGGAAGAGCAGGAACAGCAGTTCGGTCATATCCTCCGGGCCTTCCGTCATGGAGCTCCACCGCATGGCGGTCTCGCGCTCGGACTCGACCGTCTTGTGGCGCTCATCGCGCGTGAGGAGTCGATCCGCGAGGTGATCGCGTTTCCCAAGAACAATCGGGGATCGGAACTCATGACCGCCTCGCCGTCGACGGTCGACCCCAAGCAGATCCGGGATCTCTACATCGCCTCAACGGTGAAGCAGAAGCCGGCTCCCGCTCCGGCGGCCTGATTTCCAATCCGGCCATGCAACCGCGGCTTCTCGAAGGTTTCGAGGCCGTGATCGACCGTGTCGTCCACGCACCGGATTTACCGGCGCCACCGGACCAGCCTCATCCCTTCGTCTACTTCATCACCATCCGCAACGGCAGCGACCGGACGGTCACCGTGAAGGGCCGCAAATGGGTCGTCCGGGGTGAAGATGGGCATGTGACCGCGGTCGAAGGAGACGGGGTGGTCGGTTGCTTCCCTAGACTCGAGCCCGGGGAGCATTTTTCCTACAACAGCTACCACACGGTCGCCGGTCCCGCAGTGGCGCAAGGATCCTATCTTGCAATCACCGACAAGGGAGAGGCCGTGATGGCGTTGATTCCCGATTTTCCGTTGATCCCGCCGGGAGCCTGATGGCCTCTTTTTGCAAGATCCTGTGACGAACTTGTCACGATACGGTTCTTGTCACGAGGAAGCCATCGGAGAGCCTGTTTGGCAGGTTGATATTCAGACGATGAAAACATTTTTCTCAAAGTTGGGTTTGCGCCTGTTTAGGGAAAAACGAGGGGAGGCCGAAGTGTCCACTCCCGAAAACAACGGCCGTGGACGCAATTCTCGCTACATGCCCAGGGATGCCGAGGCGCTCTTTTTTAAGTCAGGTCGCCGTCCTCTCAAAATGGATATTGGGATCCTGGGAAAAAGTCCGGCAGATCTCTATCGTTCTGGGGAATCTACTCCCAATCTCTGATTCCACTCCTCGGACGGTAGATTAGTGATGTAGGATGAATAGATGATCCGCGCCGCCTTTCATCATACCCACGAGTATGAGGGCTTCAGGATGCGCTACGGTCACGCGCTTCCCTACGGGGCAAGTCATGTGCCGGGAGGTGTCAACTTCTCGATTTACTCCAGCCATGCCACTGGGTGCACGCTGGTGCTCTTCCGAAAGGGTGAGCCGAAGCCTTTTGCCGAGATTCCCTTCCCGCACGAGTGCAAGATCGGGGATGTCTGGACGATGATCGTTTACGATCTCGACTACGAACTCTTGGAGTACGGGTTCAGGATGGAAGGGCCGTACGATCCCAAGGTGGGTGATCGCTTTGATCCCACAAAAATCCTCCTTGATCCCTTTGCCCATGAGATCGGCGGCCGCGATGCCTGGTTGTCCAGACCTTCCGAGGACGAGATCTATCCGCACCGCGCCAGGATGCCCTATCAGGATTTCGACTGGGGTCACGACAGGCCGATCCAACTCCCCGTGGAGAATCTCGTCATCTACGAGATGCATGTGCGAGGATTCACTCGGCACCCTTCCTCGGGAGTCCGTCACCCCGGCACCTACGAGGGTATTATCGAGAAGATCCCTTATCTTCAGTCGATCGGGGTGAATTGCATCGAGTTGATGCCGATCTTCGAATTCGACGAATACGAGAACAAGAGGATCAATCCCGAGACGGGGATGCAGCTTTGCAACTACTGGGGCTACAGCACGGTCGGTTTCTACGCCCCCAAGAGCGGCTATGCCGCCACCGGTCATCACGCGAACCAGGTTTCGGAGTTCAAAAACTTGGTCAAGGCGCTCCATGTCGCCGGGATTTCCGTGATTCTGGACGTGGTCTTCAACCACACCGCCGAGGGGGATGAGCGCGGGCCGATGATCTCCTTTCGAGGCATCGACAACCGGACCTACTACATGCTTGATCCGGACGGCTCCTACGCCAACTACACGGGCTGCGGCAACACGCTCAACTGCAATCACCCCGTCGTCCGATCCTTCGTGCTCGATTGCCTCCACTACTGGGTCTCCGAGTATCACATCGACGGGTTCCGTTTTGATCTGGCCTCCGTCTTGGGCCGTGATCCCTCCGGAGCGCCATTGGCCAATCCGCCGCTGCTCGAGGCGCTGGCCCATGATCCGATTCTTGCTGGGTGCGACCTGATCGCGGAGGCCTGGGATGCCGGCGGCCTCTATCAGGTGGGGCACTTTCCCGCCTACGGCCGATGGATGGAGTGGAACGGCCATTTCCGAGACTCGGCCCGTCGCTTCCTCAAGGGGGATCCGGGAGTCGCGGGTGATGTTGTCCAGGGGATACTCGGATCCCCCAATCTCTATGCCTCCTCAGGCCGTAAGCCGACCGCCTCGGTGAATTTTCTCACCTGCCATGACGGTTTCACCTTGCGTGATCTCTACAGCTACAACGGCAAGCACAACCTCGCCAACGGTGAGGAGAACCGGGACGGTGCCAACGACAACTACAGCTGGAACTGCGGGGCCGAGGGGGAGACGGACGACCCCGCCGTCAAGGCATTGCGCGCGCGTCTCCAGCGAAACGCCATGGCACTCCTCTTCCTCAGTCAGGGCGTCCCCATGCTCTCGATGGGGGACGAACTCGACCGGACCCAGCTCGGCAACAACAACGCCTACTGCCACGATGAACCTTGGAACTGGCTCGACTGGTCACCCGAAAAGGATCCGTCCAGTAACGGTTCCGGACTTAAAAGATTCGTTTCGCTCCTGGCCGAGTTTCGCAGGCGTCACAGCCAACTGCATCGGACGGAGTTTTTCACGGGCAAGGATGTTCAGGCCTGTGGCTATCCTGACATCGGTTGGCACGGGGTGAAGCCTCGTCAGCCCGATTGGGGCGAGGAGAGCAGATCGCTCGCCTTCATGATCGCAGGAGACATCGGGAAAACCTATGGCCCCGAGGCGGACTTTATCTACGCTGCCTTCAACATGTGGCATGAACCGTTGGAATTCGGCCTGCCTGTGCTACCCCAAGGAATGAGGTGGAGGCTGGTCATCGATACGGCCCGCCCTTCTCCGGATGATTTCAACGAACCCGGCTCCGAGCCTCTTCTGGCGGATCAGACTAGTGTCACCCTGACGGATCGTTCCGTGATTGTTCTGATTGGGAACCGGGCCGGGAGGTTGGGGTAGCACCTCCAAAGGAGGTGCGGTGGATGAGTTGATAGGATCTAGGGCAGCACGCAATCATATCTCATGATGGATTCTCGGCTTGAACTTGTGATTGCTCGTTACGAGGAGGATCTGCGCTGGATAAGACGGGTTCCCAAGGAAATCCGGATCACTGTTTATAACAAGGGAGACACCCCTGCCCTACCTGAGGGGGTTCCCGAACGATCCGGTCTTACGGTTGCTTCTCTCACAAATGTCGGACGCGAGGCTCATACCTACCTGATGCATCTTCTTGACCGGTATGATGAGCTGCCTGAGGTAACGGTGTTTTGCCAAGGGCACCCCTTTGACCATGCACCCGATTTTCACGAACGCCTGCGGGTACTGGCCTCCGGTGAGGAAACGGTGAACCGGTTCCAATGGTATGGCTTTCTTGAGGAGACCGATGATCCGCAGGGTAGACGCCTCTTTGTTCCCTGGAGTAAGAATCCGGAAGGCCTTGAGTTGGAGACGGGAAGACTCTACCGCGAACTTTTCGGGGAAATGTCACCTGAATGGTTCCATTTTAGGGGAGGGGCCCAGTTTGCCATCACGCGCGGGGCGTTTCAGTCGCGAGGCAAGGAGTTCTATCTGCGGGCCCTTGATCTCTGCTTGTCCATCCCGCGAGCCGCCCATTCTTTCGAGCGGATGTGGGACCGGGTTTTTGGCGATCCTGTGATTGATCCCGCCGAACTTGGCCCTGACGGAGTCCGGTACCTCAAGCGGATCCGGCGACTGGAAGAGGCGCCCCCGGAGTCATTCAGCCCCGCGGATTGAAGTTGAGTTTCCTTGAGTCCGGTACGATCTTCTAGCCATGTCTCGTCGGAAAAAGTCCCGCGGTCTGCCATCTTGGATTCTTCCGGTCCTGATCGCCGTCCTAGCTTTGGGCGGATATTTGATTTTCAGCAAAGGCGGCAAAGAGGGAAACCTGCGAACTGTGGAGGAGCTCGATCCAGCCCTTTACTATAGCAGTGCCAACTCGCTGAGAGGGAATACCTACCGCATCGATGCGGAGATCGATTCCTCGCTTGGAAACTCCGCCGGCAAGGGGCGTCTTTTCTCCGTCACGCTCAAAAATATGGCCAAGGGGGGTGCCCCGGTGATCTTGCCCGTCTTGGTTCCCCCTGCACTAGGGACATTGACCATTCAGAAAGGACAGCACTACCTCATGAAAGTGAACGTGGGTGAAAGCGGTCTTCTTTGTGTCGAGGAGGCAAGAAAGCCATGAGATCAAACTTTCGTAACAGTCTGTACGGAATCCTGTTGGCCTCGATGGTTTTTGGCCGCCTTTCAGCGCAAGTTCCCAACGCGAACACCATTCATGAGGTGGGACAGCAGTACAAAGAGGGTAATACCCTTCAGGGTGCCATGGACAATAGGGCCATCGGCAGCGAGGCGATGTTTGAGGCTAACCTGAAGGCCAAGAAAAACATCGTCGACATGAAGCCGAACACATTCCTGGCCATGTGGAATAATCCGGTCTTCGCTGTCCAGTTCGAGAAATACCTGAGCGCTCCAGCCGAGACCTCCGAGGATTACAAGATCTACAGGGAGCGGATCAATAAGATCATGGAACTCTTGGCCCCGGGTAACGCGACAAAGGCCAATCAGGACGAGGCTTTCAATCTTCTGACCAAGGCGAGCGAGTTCGAGAGCGACGCGAATATCTGCACCACGATCCACGATGCGATCTACGCGGCGGCCAATGTGAGAGTCCTGGTCAAGAATCTCACCGATGCAAACCAGCAGAATGAAAGGCAACTCAAGGCCGCCGAATACAACCACCTTCACTCGGCACTCTCCTTGGCGCTCCCATCACTGGCGCCCGGTAAAAACGATGTTGCCGTCTACAACGCGAACGAAAAAGAACTTCGATCGGCCATCATGGACCCCTCCAAGGCCGAGGTCGCCTCTCTGAAGCAGACGATCCAGCGCAACCATGCCCAGATCACGACGGCCGAGATCCAGGCCAAGTTCCAGATGCAGGCGCTGATCCTGCAACTTTTCGTCCAACGCCGTTACCAGCACGTCATTATCCTGAATCGCTTTTACCGCGCCCTCTTCGACGATGGAGACCAGTCACTCGAGCAGTTCAACCAGATGGCCGACAAGATGGGTTATAACAAGGCTGCCGGGCAGGCAAAGATCAAGGCGGAGGCGGCACCCAAGGGTGCCATCGCTTCCGGAACAGGAAACAACGGCGGGCGCGGGGTGGGTGCCAGTGCAGGGGCTGGAACGGGGGGAGCCGGAGCCAGCGTCGGTAGCGGTTATAATGACAACGCCGGCATGGATGCCTCGGCTCTTTCGGGGTCGGGCATCAATCTTGGCGTTGAGAACCTGAGTGTCGAAAGTGCCCAAAATGCCCTGACCACGGCGATGCGCGGAGCGAGCCGTACTTTCAAAAGTCTCAGTCAGATCGATGGCATCGCCAATGAGATCATCCGTGACGTGAACGAGGGGGTGAAGGTTTACAAGTTCCTTCTGGAGAAAGAGGAGATGGAAAGCGCCGCAAGCCAATTGGCGGCTGTCTTCACTAAGGGGGAATACCTACCCAGCGTCCGTCTGCTCTCCCAGGATGACAAACGCAAGACCCTAGCCTATGCCCAGCTTTGCAATCGCCTGATCAATGCGGCGAACTCAGGAAACATTGATGTGCTGACCGATGTGGTCGACAAGATGAAGAAGATGAACCCCGGTTTCGACGATGCCGAGATCCATGCCAAACTCCAAGGGGTGAAGACCGCCAGCAGTCTGCTGGTGGCTCAGGCCAAGGTGGCCGCATCCAAGGGAGATCTTCAGGCCGTCCAGACACAAATCACCCGCGCCGCAGCGCTGTGGCCTAACAATCCCGAACTGCAGAACTTCTCGGCCGAAATGACCCGTGTTTCTGAGAAGGCCAGCCCGATGGTCCAGGCTCTCTCGGACTTCGATCAACTCGAGGGACAGGGAAATTACCGCAGGATCTTCGACGAAAAAGAAAAATACATCGCAGCCGTTGCCGCGGACGACACCGCAAAGAAAACGGTGCGCCAGGCGAAACTACGATCAGTCCTGGACAGGATGCAGGAAATCGAGACCTCGATTATGAGGGCTCAGGAAATTTCGCGCCGTGGCGACCAATCGGGAGCCTGGGAGGGTTTGGAGGTGACTTTTCAGAAATATCCCGATGATTTGAAACTAGGCCAACTTCGTGCCGAACTAACGACGCAGACTCCTGATTTCGTCAATGATATCCGGCAAGCCAAGGACCTAGAGGCCCGCAAGCAATACGGTTCGGCACTCGCATGGTACCTTCGTGCCCAGGGGCGCTATCCCATGAGCGATCTTACCAAGCAGGGTATCCAGAGAGTCGTGCGCGATCTGATTCCCGACGCAAACTGAGGCATTTTCAGAAAATTTTAGCCCCAAAAGGCACAAGAGACACAAAAACAGAGGGTGCTCTGAGCGGGATTTAGCCCTTATTGAGGGCTCTCCATTCATGATTCCTGTGCGTTTTGTGCATCTTGTGGCCATGGATGAGCTTAAAACGCATTGCCTGTTTGAGTCGGTTTACTCCCAGTTCGAGTAAGGCTCGATGGGGCGAGCGGAGGAATTTGTGGCAAGGAAGTCGGTGCGTTGTTCCGTGGTGCCGAAGAGGTAAAGGGCGTAGCCTCCGAATCCCCCGCCGCAGTATTTGCGTCCGAGGCAGCCCGTGGCTTCCGGCAGGGGATCCATCCCCTCGGCAAGCTGTGCCGCGTAGGAGGCGGCGACTCCCTGTGCAAGATCCACGACATTTCCTGAGAGGACTCCGTTCCTTGCGAGGCGGCTTGCCGCGGTGATGGCACCATAGTCACGGTCGCGGGAGGCGATCGCCGGAGTATCGTGTGATTTCCCCGACCAGAGCAAGGCCATCAGGCCCCGTATCATGGAACCGTCGCTCTTGAATTCAAGGGATGGTTTGGTGCCGCTCCGCCAGACACAAAGACCGGTCTCACGAATCACTGCGGGATCCTGCCAGCCCACACCCAGGGCGAGTTCCTCGTCGACACCAGTATTGCCGTTCAAAAGAGCCCATGCTCCGCTACCACCGAGTCCGGCATTGCGCTCATAACCCCAGTCCCTGAGCGAGACCTTGGGCTGGATGGCGCAGTTGACGATGAAGCCGTCCTCTCGGGCATGGGAGGGAACATCGAGCCATCCGCCTGCAAAATCGACCCTGAGGGGTGCATCTTTCGGGGCTCGGATCCATTTCACGAGTTGTGAGGTCGAGACGGGGGCGAATTGCGGCGGGGTCTTGGGCAGGATCACATACTCGGCCCCGATCTGCGTGCAGAGATCACGCTTGAGTTGTCCGTACTGGTCATCCTCGGTGACGGCCAGAATGTGGGGTTTGAGCCGAAGGAAGTCCTCTTTGAAGTCGAGACCGTGCTCGGTGCCCTTGCCGATGACGACTTGGTCAATCATGTCGAGTGCCTCAAGAATCCCTTTTTTGTGCTCATCGGGGAGCGAAGAACGTCGTTGCTTATGCGCCCAGAGCACCTCCTCGGAGGCAAAGGAAACGGTGAGAAAATCCCCCTGCGCCTTGGCCTCGCGGAAGAACTGCACATGGCCCGCATGGATGATGTCGTAGCAACCGGAGACGAAAACGTGACGCATCCTTCCACCATGCCCCCGGGATTTCCCCTAGACAAGGAGTCGTTGAAAAAACGGGTTGCTTCCACATCCTTGGAAGGGTTTTCTCATGGGCTCAACCTATCCCCCTCATGCTCCTGCCGATCCTCCTCGCGGCGGCTACCGCCGTTTCCGCACCCGAAGCCTCCTCCCATCAATCCGGCCCTTCCCGAAAGGTCATGACCGTCAGGGTTCCCATGCCCAAGTTCATCACCGAAAGGGAGGAACTCAGGTTCGACATCCCCTACCAGATTCCGGAACTCAATTGGTCGAACCAGCGCTTTTGGGATCCCTATGAGTCGCAGCGTAACAACTCGAAAAACTGGTTCCAATCTGACTACGCCACACTGAACTGGTGGGGCTTTCGCGACACACTCTCCTCCAAAGGCCTCGATATTTCCGCAAGCTACACCTCCGATTTGGCCGGGAATCCCGTCGGGGGGCAGAAAGCAGGCTTCACTTACTGCGACAACTTCACTCTCGACCTCGAGTTCCAGACCGAGCCCTTGCTCGGATGGCATGGAGGCACTCTCAGTGTCATCGGGATCGACCGCAACGGCAACAATCTCACCGCCCAGAACATCGGGAACCAGTTCACCGTCCAGCAGGTCTACGGCGGCACCGGCTTCATCTTCTATGGACTTGCTTACAACCAGCGCTTCCTCGACGACAAGGTCAGCTTCAAGTTCGGACGCATGGCAGCCGGTGATGATTTCGCCTCATCCCCCTTCTACTGGCTCTACATGAACAACGGCATCGATGGAAACCCCCAGTCCCTGCCAGTGAACAACAACTTCTCCACGTATCCCTGGGCTGTCTGGGGCTCGCGCATCAGGGCCCTGACCACCTCCACCACCGAGGCGATGCTTGGTGTGTATCAGGTCGCCCCGCAGACCGCCAAATCCTACCTGCACGGATTCGACTGGGAGATGAATGGCGGAGATGGCGTGATGGTAATCGCCCAGTACGGATGGGCCCCCGAGTTCTTCAAGCCTTCGGGTACTCCTGCAGCCAATCGTGGTGATAAGTCGGTGGTGGACAGCAAGAAGTTCGCCGCACCAAGCACCGACGCCGTGCCCCACGGGCTGCCGGGCCACTACTGGATGGGAGGTTATTACTCCACCTACTCCTATTCCCAGTGGCAAAGCACGACACAGAAGCAGAACGGCTCCTATTCGCTCTACTGGCATTTCGACCAGATGCTCTACCGGATGGATCCCTACAAGGACACGGGGCTCTCAGCTTGGGGTGCCTTTATGCTCACACCCCAGCAGAACACTGCCAAGATGCCATTCCAGTACAACGGCGGGTTGGTCTACACCGGCATGATTCCCTCTCGCCCACGCGATCTCACGATCTTTGGCGTGGCCTACGGCAACTTCAGCGACAACTACGCCGCGGCCAAACAGACCACGCTCGGCGGTACGGCCACCTATGAACTTGCATGGGAAGGCGGCTACCGCGTCAATCTGACCAAGTTCGCCTACATCCAGCCCGACGTGCAGTGGATCATCAACCCCGGGGGGACGGGAACGATTCCTAACGCCCTGGTGCTCGGAGCCCAGATCGGGGTGACGTTCTAGCTGGGCTCTGATTTGCTAGAATTTGGTGGATAGGCTGAACGACTAATAGCCTTGGCCCGTTTCAGCGTATGATTGCCCGAAGGTCGCCACAGCTTCCCGCGAGGGAAGTGGCGTCAAAACTATTAGGCCGTTAGGAACAAGCATTAAACCCGGGAGTAAGCAGATCCTGCAAAAATCTGGCACATCATTCATCTCACTACGCATCGGGTATAAAAGCACCCCGGTTCACTTTGAAACATCGATTTACCAATTTGAGGTGCTTTCATACATGTAACTCATTACTGCAATAGAGAAATATGTCTTTCAAAAGCACATTGGCTATATATGAATGAGATGAAAGACCGCATCACAAATACTCTCGTGCTTCTAGCACTCTTCGCAGTCGTCGTTGGTTACTTATGGTGGGATGCAGAGAACAAGGTGCGCTGGCAGAACAAACACATCGCCGCCCTAATTAGCGGGGAGAACGCGTTTGAACTGGTTTTTAAGTGGAACGAAGTTTCACTCAACCCATTTACCTGGAATAAACCGTATTCTGACAAACTCGTTTTCGCTCGCCCATCCGAGGTTATCACCTTTGAGGAGCAAGGATTGCTCTGTGTGAATGTTTTGATTCTGCTTAATACCGACACGCTGAATATTCAGAAATCAGAGGCAATGAAACGACATGAATACTGGTACGATCTTCGCAGTAATCGAGTTGCTCGCGTGTCTACAGACTTGTTTGGGATATCCAAACAGAAACGTAAGTACGAACCTCTGGAGAAGGGCACGCAAGACATGTTTATTTTAGACTGGGCCAAGGAAATACTCAAACGGCAGTCAATCAGCGGTTCCAGCGCGCCGGTTGCCGCTGAACCCTGAACCTAGATTTTAGGAGAAGGCTAAGGTAACAACTTTCCTCTTCTGCTTCCTTCATTCCTAATAGCCTTCAGCCTAAACGGCTAATAGTCTTGGCCTGCAAAGCAGGCCAGTCAGCGGGCCAAAGCCCGCAAGGCATGCCTCACCGTCTCGGCGCAGGCTTTGGAGGCTGATTCCTCGACGAATTTCGCGAAGTCGATATGGGCGCTTCCATCGGCGCTGTCGGAGATGACCCGCATGACACCAAGCGGAATGCCTGCCGCCCGGCAAACCTGGGCAATGGCGGCGGATTCCATGTCCACGGCGCAGGCCTTGGGGAGATTGGTCAGGACGCGATTCCTGGCTTCCTGACTGGAAAGAAACTGGTCGCCGCTGATAACCAGTCCCTCTAAGACCTCAGCCTGCCCTAACCCGGGAGGGCGTGACGAATCCAGCATCGAGCGGGCCGCTCCGGCAAGGAGATGTCTCAACTCGGGGTCTGATCCGATGACAGAGAAACCCTCGAAGGGGATCTCGTGCAGAGGAAAGAGGGGCCGGGCATCCATGTCATGCTGCACAAAGGAGTCGCCGATGACCACATCCCCAACCTTCAGCCCCTCGGCGAGTCCCCCTGAGACCCCTGTTACCAGAAGGCGCGAAATTCGTGCCTGGCAGGCCATCAGGGTGGCCGCATGGGTGGCGTTCACCTTGCCGCATCCGCAGAGAATCAGCGCTACATTCTCCCCTTCGAGCGTTCCGTAGAGGATTTCACGCCCGGCGATCTTTTCGCTGGAGTCGTGCTCCAGCGAATCGGCCAGATCGCGAAACTCCGATTCCATGGCGGCGATGATCCCGGTTCGGTAGTTCATGACGCCGAGCCTAGCCTCTGATTTTCGTTCATCCAGCCCGGACCGTGTTGCACAAGTCCTGATTGTTTCTCCAAGCCGCGCTTGACGGGGCGGGATTCCTCTGTGATGAGAGGGGTTCACATTCACCCTCCTCATCAAGGAATAACAAGGAATCAAGCATATGCGTATCGGAATGGTCGGCCTCGGCCGCATGGGAGCCAACATGGTCCTCCGTCTCATCAAGGCGGGTCACGAAGTCGTCGTTTGGGATCGCAGCGAGGCTGTGGTCAAGGATCTGGCCTCGAAGGGGGCGATTGCAGCAGCCGATCAGGCTGATCTGGTCTCCAAGCTCACCGGTCCCAAGGCCGTCTGGATGATGATCCCCGCCGCTTACGTGGATGACACCATTGCTACCTTCTCACCCCTCCTCGGTAAGGGTGATATCCTCATTGACGGCGGCAACTCCTACTACAAGGACGACATCCGCCGCGCCAGAGAGCTTGCTGCCAAGGGGATCGAATACGTCGATGTCGGCACCTCGGGCGGCGTCTGGGGTCTGGAGCGCGGGTATTGCGAGATGATTGGTGGTTCCCAGGAGGCTGTCGGCTACCTTGACCCGATCCTGAAGACACTTGCTCCCGGCAAGGGAGACGCCCCCGTCACCCCGGGCCGCACCCGCAAGGGCACGGCCGAGGAGGGGTATCTTCACTGTGGTCCCAACGGTGCAGGACACTTCGTTAAGATGGTCCACAACGGTATTGAGTACGGCATGATGGCCGCCTACGCCGAGGGGCTGAACATCCTCAAGAACGCCAATGCCGGCAAGGTGAAGCGCGAGATCGATGCGGAGACAACACCACTTCGCGATCCCGAGAACTACCAGTACGACCTCGATCTCCCCGAGATCACCGAGGTTTGGCGTCGAGGCAGCGTGGTCGCCAGCTGGCTGCTAGACCTTACTGCCGACGCATTGGCCCGCGATCCTGAGCTCAAGACCTTCGGTGGCCGCGTCAGCGACTCCGGCGAGGGGCGCTGGACGATTCTGGCTGCGATCGAGGAGGGCGTTCCCTCCCCTGTCCTCAGCTCCGCTCTCTATGAGCGCTTCTCAAGCCGCAATCTCGCAGAGTATGCCGACAAGATCTGCTCGGCGATGCGCTTCGAGTTCGGCGGTCACCTCGAGAAGCCAGCCGGTTCCAAGTAACCTCTGCAATAACCCCAGTCACCCGCCGTCATGCCCGCAGAAAAAAGCGACGCCCTGGTCCTCTTCGGGGCCACCGGAGACCTAGCCCACAAGAAGCTTTTCGACACCCTTCAGGCGCTCTACCGCCGCGGGGTGCTCGAGGGGCCCGTGATCGGGGTCGCCAAGAGCGGCATGACGCGGGAACAGGTCATCGACCGTGCCCGCGAGGGGATCACCACTTACGGACGAGGTGTGGACGAGGCATTCTTCAAGAAATTTGCCGACCAATTCCAGTATGTGGACGGGGACTACTCGGATCCCACGACCTTCCAGAATCTCAAGGCCGCTTTGGGAGACTCCAAGCAGACGCTCTTCTACCTGGCTATTCCTCCCGTCCTCTTCGGAACGGTCACCAAGGGACTCAAGGCCGCGGGATGCCTCAACGATGCGTCCCGCGTCGTCGTCGAGAAGCCATTCGGCCATGATGCCGCCTCTGCCAAGGCCCTCAACAAGACTCTCCACGAGGTCCTTGAGGAACGTCAGGTTTTCCGTATTGATCACTACCTCGGCAAGGAGGCGACCCAGAACGTCCTCTACACCCGCTTTGCCAACGCGTTCCTGGAACCGGTCTGGAACCGCAACTACATCAGCAACATCCAGATCACCATGGCCGAGTCGTTCGGCGTGCAGGGACGCGGCGCTTTCTATGACGCCACAGGCTGCCTGCGCGATGTGATCGAGAACCATCTCATGCAGGTCGTCGGTTTCCTCTGCATGGAACCGCCCTACTGGCCCGACATGGAGCGCGTGCGCGACGAGCAGGTGAAGCTCTTCAAGTCGATCCGTACCATCTCGACCAACGACATCGTCCGCGGCCAGTTCGAGGGATACCTCCAGGAACCTGGCGTCGCCACTGACAGCACGACCGAGACCTTTGCCGCTGTCCGTGTCTTTGTCGACAATTGGCGCTGGCAGGGCGTCCCCATCTACATCCGCGCCGGAAAGAATCTTCCCGTCAGCGCCACCGAGGTGCGCGTGCAGTTCCACCGTCCGCCGCAGGTCGTCTTCCCCGACGAGCAGGCCCCGATGCACAACTACGTTCGCTTTCTCTTCTCGCCCCGGATCGAGATCGGAATCTCCATGCAGGTAAAGATCGATGGCGAGCGCATGGTCGGCGAACCGATGGAACTCAAGGTTGTTGACCAGCAACCCGATGAGATGACACCCTACGAGCGCCTCATCGGAGATGCGATCCAGGGCGATCAGGCCCTCTTTGCCCGTCAGGATGTGGTTGAGGAAGGATGGCGGATCGTCGAGAGGATCATCGGCAACTCCGTCCCCGTCCATCCCTACAAGCCCGGCACCTGGGGCCCCGATGCCGTCAACGACGTGCTCCTACCCTCGGGCGGATGGCATGGCCCGCAGGTCTGAAATCAGGCTGAAGACTGAAGGAAGAATGAGGATAGCAAGGATCACGGCGATCCTCCTTGTTGCCTTACTTTTGCCTTTGTGGCTGATCGGTTGCGGTAGGCAGCAAAACGCCTCCGCGGTCAAACCGTTGGTCGTCGGGATGGATCTTTCCTATCCTCCCTTCGAGACGATCGGGGCTGATGGACGCCCCTCGGGCGTGAGTGTCGATCTTGCCATCGCCCTTGGTGAATCCCTGCATCGCCCCGTGCGGATCGAGAATATTCCCTTCACGGGGCTGATTCCGTCACTGTTGACCGGAAAGATCGACCTGATTGTCTCCTCGATGACCGATACGCCCGAGCGCAGGAAGAGCATCGCCTTTTCCGATCCCTACCTGAGCATCGGTCTGGCAGCCCTTGCTGGGAAAAGAGCCGCCCTGGCCTCCTCCTCGGATCTTGATCATCCCGGCCGGACGATCGCTGTCAGGCAGGGAACAACAGCTCAGGCTTGGGCCTCTGATCACCTCAAACAGGCCAAGCTCCTTGTTCTAGACAAGGAATCCTCCGCGGTCCTAGAGGTCATCCAGGGCAAGGCTGATGCCTTCCTCTATGATCAGATGAGCGTCTGGAAGAACCAGAAAGAACACCCTGCGGAGACAGTTGCCCTGCTAGCTCCCATTCAGACCGAGCATTGGGCAATCGGCCTTCGTCCGAGTGATACGGCCCTTCGGGACGGGGTGAATGCTTTCCTCAAGTCATTCCGCGATTCGGGGGGATTCGACCGACTCGGAGACAAGCACCTCAAGGAACAGAAAGAGGCTTTTGCCGCCGCCGGAATCCCTTTTTACTTTTGAGGCGCAATCGGCCGATCCAAAGCCTTCTTCGGATTGATTTTCCTAACAGTCTCACAGCCTTCAGTCTCAACACCTCCCAATTATGAAAACCGCACTTCTCTTCTCCGGACAGGGTGCCCAGGCCGTCGGCATGGGCAAGGATCTCGCAGCCAATTTTCCCGTTGCCGCCGATCTCTTTTCCAAGGCCGACTCCATCCTCGGATATTCCCTCTCACAGATCGCCTTCGAGGGGCCAGCCGAGGACCTAACCAAGACCTCCGTCTGTCAACCGGCCCTCTATACCCACGGACTGGCCGTGCTCGCCGTCCTGAAGGAAAAACTCCCTTCTCTGAGCTTCCATGCCTCTGCGGGACTATCACTGGGGGAATTCACGGCCCATGCCGCGTCGGGAACCTTTGATTTCGAGACCGGTCTCCGTCTGGTCGACCAGCGTTCCCGCTTCATGCAGGAAGCCTGCGAGGCGACCGAAGGGGGGATGGCCGCCATCATCGGTGCCGAGGAGCAGCAGGTTCGCGATCTGGCCGCTGCGGCCGATGTCGATGTGGCGAATCTCAATAGTCCCGGCCAGATCGTCATTTCCGGTGAGAAGTCGAAGATCGCCCTCGCCGTCGGTATGGCCAAGGAATACGGAGCCCGCAAGGCCGTGGAGCTCACGGTTGCGGGAGCCTTCCATTCCCGCCTGATGGAGCCCGCTTACCAGCGACTCAGCGCGGTGCTGGCCGAGACTGCCATTCAGAATCCCGCGGTTCCCGTGATCAGCAACATCGACGCACTGCCGGCGTCATCGCCCGATGCGATCCGCAAGGCGCTGGCGGACCAGGTCACCGGTTCGGTGCGCTGGACCGGAAGCATCGAGTATCTCATCGATCACGCGGGCATCACGCGATTTCTCGAACTCGGTCCCGGCGGCGTCATTGCTGGTCTAGTCGGTCGCATCCGCAAGGGAACCGAGGTCATCAGCATCTCCGACGCCGCATCGCTCGAGGCGGCGCTCCCCCTGCTTTCCTGAAAATGATTCCACAGCTCGCCTTCGGCATGCCGGCGGCCCCCGAGTGGATCGTCATCGGGATTCTTGCTCTGGTCCTTTTCGGGCCCAAGAAAATCCCCGAAATCGCCCGTGGTCTCGGCAAGGCGCTCGGTGAGCTTCAGCGCGCCAAAGAGGACTTTCAGCGTGAAATCACAGGCGTGCCCCCGCTTCCTAAGATCGAATCACCGTCGGGTGTCCAATCGACTGCATCGGACACCAAAGCGCCGCCGGAATTCGGGGTAATACCCTCCGCGACCATGACGGGGCAGAAACCGAATCCTCCGGCGTCGGAGGATATCAAGTCCTGAGGACTTTTTCGGAAGGTCTGTACGCGCCCTCCTAGAGGGTCGCCATGTCGATCACGAAGCGGTATTTCACGTCGCTGCGAAGCATCCGTTCATAGGCCTCGTTGATGGAGGCGGCGGGGATGACCTCGACATCGCTCACGATCCCGTGCTCCGCGCAGTAATCGAGCATCTCCTGAGTTTCGGGAAGACCGCCCACAAGGGATCCGGCCAGGTGTTTGCGTCCCATCACAAGACCGAAGGCGTGAACGGCTGCCGCTTCAGGTGGAACTCCCACGAGGCAGAGGGTTCCCTCCCGTTTCAGGAGACCCAGATAGGTGTTGAGATCATGGTTGGCCGAGACGGTGTCGAGGATGAAGTCAAAGCGGTGGGTGAGCTTTGAAACAGCTTCGGCATCGGAGGAGAGGACGACTTCGTGGGCACCGAGGCGTTGGGCATCGGCGACCTTGGATTTCGAGGTCGTGAAGCAGGTGACATGGGCTCCGAGAGAGCGGGCGAATTTGATTCCCATGTGGCCGAGCCCGCCCAGACCGACAATGCCGACGTTCTGGCCTGGGCCAACCTTCCAGTGACGGAGAGGTGACCAGGTCGTGATACCGGCGCAGAGGAGTGGAGCGGCAGCGGCAGGATCGAGTTTTTCGGAAACTTTCAGGACGAAGCGTTCGTCGGTCACGATCTGCTCGGAGTAGCCGCCAAAATTCAGCGATTTCCCGTCACGGGTCATGCTGTTGTAGGTGCCGGTAAAGCCATGATCACAGTAATTCTCCAGCCCCGCCTCGCAACTCGGACAGGTCCGGCACGAATCGATGAAGCATCCCACCCCGGCGCGGTCACCGGCTTTCACCTTGGTCACCTCGGAGCCGACGGAGACCACCGTTCCGATGATCTCGTGACCGGGAACCATCGGGTAGAGGGAGCCACCCCACTCGTCGCGCGACATGTGGATATCGGTGTGGCAGACGCCGCAGTGGCTGATCTTGATCAGGACATCCGTCGGTCCCGGATCGCGGCGCTCGAATGAAAACGGGGCGATCGGGGAGGTGGCGGACAGGGCGGCGTAGGCTTTGGTCGGGAGCATGATAGGATATGGGATCTGGGGTTTGGGCAATAGGAGATAAAGTGGACGATACCCTTATGAGAATTTTAGAGCATCAGCAAAATACAGGCTGTTCACCATTCCCTCTCCTACCCATTACCAAGACCCGAATTCCTATCCCCTGACCCCTCCGCTATCCCCTTAACTTGCCTCTCCTTCCCCGTGGGAAAGATCGCGGCTTTCGAAGCGGGTGAACTCGCTCAGGAAGGTGAGGGGAACCTCGCCGGTGGGACCGTTACGCTGTTTTGCGATGATCAGTTCCGCCTCGCCTCCCTTCTCGCTCTTTTCCTCATCGTCCTTGGCATAGTAGGCGGATCTGTAGAGAAGGCCTACCACGTCGGCATCCTGCTCAATGGAGCCGGATTCACGCAGATCGGAGATGCGGGGCTTCCCGTCGCCTCGGTCCTCGGACTTACGGTTGAGCTGGGCGAGGACGATGATCGGGATGGTAAGTTCCTTGGCGAGGGCCTTGATGCCGTTGGAAATCTCTGCGATCTCGATCTGGCGGTTCTCCTGGCCGCGCTTGGAAGGGGACTTCAGCAACTGCAGGTAGTCGATCACGATCAACCCGAGGCCATGCTTATCCATGAGCCTGCGTGACTTGGCGCGTAGTTCGTTGATGCTGAGTCCGGCTGTATCATCGATGACCATCTTGCTGGCGCTGTATTCGGTGACCGCCTTGAAGAGCTCCTGCTGGGCATTCTTGGGCATGATCCCGTTGCGGATATGGTGCAGGTTGACCCGGGCGCGGGAACAGAGAAGACGGGTCGCCAGCTGCTGGGAGCTCATCTCGAGGCTGAAGACGGCGACGGGGATCTGTTTGTCGACGGCGACGTGCTCGGCGATGTTCATCGCGAGGGCGGTCTTTCCCATCGAAGGACGTGCCGCGATGACGATCATTTCGCTCGGATGCAGCCCGTTGGTCATGTTGTCGAGCTGCTTGTAGCCGGTGGGGACGCCGGTCACCTGACCACGGTTCTTGTAAAGCAGTTCGATCGCGTCGAGCGCGGCGTTCACATGGTCCTTGATCTCGGGGAGGTCGCCGCGGACGCGGTCCTCGGCCACGGTGAAGACTTGCTTCTCCACATCGTCGATGAGTGCCTTCACGTCCCCCTGCTCCTCGTAACACCGGGCCGCCGACGCGGTGCAGACGGCGATCATGCGGCGGAGGAGATGCTTCTCCCGGATGATGTCGATGTAGTAGTCGGCGTTGGTCGCCGTCGGGAGGAAGGTCTGGAGATCGACCAGGACCGAGGCGCCGCCGATCTGATCGAGTTGGTTCCTGTCGGAGAGGGCCTGGGTGACCGTGATCAGGTCGATCGGGCTGTTTGCCTTGGAGAGTTCCTCGAGCGCCGTGAAGATGGTCCCGTGGGCGGGATGGTGGAAGTGCTCCGCCGTGATCCCTTTCTCGACCGCCGTGATGAGGGTCTCCCGTGGTGAGAGAAGGATGGAGGAGAGGACGCCCTTTTCGGCGTCAATGCTTGCCGGGAGTGGGCGATGTGCCTCGGGAAGGCGTGCCGGCGAATTGAAGGAGCCGGCGGTTTGCCTGCCTCCGCCCGCTTTTCCAGCGGAGGCAGCTTTGGAAGCCGTCGCTCCGGCAGGGCCGTCCATGGGACCTTCGGCCATGCCAGGGGAAGATTACGCCTCGGCGGACTCCTCCGACTTACGGCGCGACTTGCGGGGAGATTCCTCCTCGGTGACCTCGGCCTTGGGAGCGGCGGCGATCTCGATGCGAAGGGTCGCGGTGACGTCAGTGTGGATCTTGACCGGGATCTGATGCTCGCCGCTCTCCTTGAGGGGGCGCTCCAGCACGATGGCGTGCTTGGGCAGGACGAGATCCGAGATCTCGGCGGTGAGGCGCTCGAGAAGGTCTGCGGCGGTGATCGATCCGAAAGCCTTGCCGGTCTCGCCGGTCTCGAGCTTCAGGGAGAGGCGGAGCTTGTTGATCTTGGTGGCGACGGCCTCGGCCTCGTTCAGTTCACGGGCCTCACGCTCGGCGCGCTTTGCCTTGAGGTTATTGATGCGGCGGAGGGAAGCAGGCGTGACCTCGAGGGCCTTGCCTCCGGGGATCAGGAAGTTGCGGGCGTAGCCGGCACGAACCTTGACGATATCGGCTTCGGCTCCCAGCGAGGGAACGGCTTCAGTGAGGATGACTTCGGAAGTGGCCATAAAGAGAATCCCGGTTGGTGTGTCGCGGGAGGGGAGAGAGTAGCGTGACGCGGCTCCGTGTCAACGAAGAAGGTGAAAAATCACCGTCTTTGTCTCCGGGCATGAAAATGGTGGAGGCGAGGGGAGTCGAACCCCTGTCCTTGAAACGCACCGGGCGCCCGTCCACATGCTTCACCGCGCTTGAGATTTAGGGGATCGGCCACGGCGCGATACGCTGCGTCACCCCGATCGTCCACGAGTCGAAGTCGCTACCCGCCGCGGTCGATCCGTCGGGAAGCCATCCTGCTGGCGTCGCCTTCACCGCTAGCAGGAGTCGCGGTGTCAGCGTCGGGCCTAATTAGGCCGCGAGGGCGAGATCTTCGTAATCTGCGTTTATTTTGTTTGATCCGATTTTTAACGAGGCCAACGAATCATCCTCGGCATGCAGAACGCGCGACGAGCTTCGAGTCGAAACCAGTACGCCCCCTATATGGGTTTAATCTGGATCAGGTACTGCTTGTCCGCAAGGGCGAATCTGGGAGTTGGGTTTGTAAGGAGGGGATCCTTTCCTTAGCTCCCAGCCGCTAGCTTCTTGTTACTTGAGGAACCGGATCGTGAAGGGGTAGCGGTAGATCTCGCCGTTGCTGACCTTCACGGCCGCCAGCACCATGCAGACGATCCAGGTGATCAGCACCACGGGAAGGATCAGGAAGCCAACCAGTGCAAAGCAGAGCAGAATCGCGACTCCGGTGTAGATCGAATAAGAGATCTGGAAGTTCAGAACCTCCTTGCCGGTGGCGTCGATGTCGGGGCTGTCGGCGCGCTTGATGAGCCAGATGGCCAGCGGGGCGAGGATATGCATGAGTGACCAGCCCAGAAGGATCCCGGAGAATCCGGAGAGATGAAGTCCGATGCACCAGGAACGGGCGTGCTCGGGGGAGCCGGCCGGCACCATGTCAATGGTGGGACGGGAGGATTCGGAGTGCGGTTCGAGAGGTGGGGGTGTTTCCATGGCACCAAGGGTGGATCTGGAGGGATTCCGCTTGCAAGGTGCAAAGTTCTTTCCGTGTCCGTCCCTTCGGTGTTGCCAAGCTGATTCCCCTCGGATTGACTATCCAAATGCCTCCATCCGGAGGTCTATTTTTATATGAGCGAACGCAGAGTTGTCATCACCGGCATGGGGGTCATCAGTCCCGTGGGATCCGATATTCCTACTTTCTGGAAAAGCCTGACAGAGGGACGCTCCGGCGTCACCCACTACGAGGCCTTCGATACCACGGGCTACGACTGCCTGATCGCCGGAGAGGTGAAGGGGTTCGATCCGGTCCCCTGGTTCAAGACCCCCAAGGACGCCCGGCGTGCTGATCGGTTTGCCCAGTTTGCGATGGCCGGTGCCAAGATGGCCCTTGAGGATTCCGGGATCGACCTGCAGGCGGTCGACCGTGATCGCTTCGGAGTGATCGTCGGCAGTGGAATCGGCGGTCTTCGGACCATCGAGGATGAGGCGAAGAAGCTCTTTGACCGCGGACCGTCCAAGCTTTCCCCCTTCACCATTGCGATGATGATCAGCAACATGGCGAGCGGACTCATTTCCATGGAGTACGGCCTGAGCGGACCGAACATGTCGATCGTTACGGCCTGCGCCACTTCCAATAACTCCATCGGCGAAGCCTGGCGCATCATCAAGTTTGGTGATGCCGACGCCTTCGTAGCCGGTGGAGCGGAGGCCACCATCTCCCCCATCGGTGTGGCCGGCTTCTCCTGCATGCGTGCTCTCAGCACCCGCAATGACGAGCCCGAGAAAGCTTCCCGTCCGTTCGACAAGGACCGTGACGGCTTCGTCATGGGCGAGGGAAGCGGCGTCGTGATCCTTGAGGAGCTTGAGCACGCGAAGAAGCGCGGGGCACGCATTTACTGCGAACTCGTCGGCTACGGTGCCACGGCAGACGCCTATCACATGACCGCTCCGCGTCCCGAGGGTGAGGGAGCCAGTCGCTGCATGCAGGTCGCCATGAAGCATGCCAAGGTCACCCCGGCCGACATTGATTACGTCAACGCCCACGGCACCTCCACCCCGCTCGGTGATATCTGCGAGACCAAGGCGATCAAGGATGCCTTCGGGGCCGATGCTTACAAGACGGCTGTCAGCTCCACCAAGTCGATGACCGGTCACCTCCTCGGTGCCGCCGGTGGCATCGAGTTGGCGGCCTGCGTCCTCGCCATGCGGGACGGCATCATTCCGCCGACCATCAATCTCGACAATCCCGATCCCGAGTGCGATCTCGACTACGTCCCGCACACCGCGCGCGAGGCCAAGGTCAAGGTGGCCCTCAGTAACTCTTTCGGGTTCGGTGGGCACAACTCAACCTTGATCATCCGCGAGTTCCAGGGCTGATCCTGACCAGAATCCCTTTATGAACCCCAAGTCCCTTGCTTCCGGCCTTGCCGTCGCGGCCCTCCTTGCACTCACCACCACCAATATCATGGCCCAATCCAACCTCGAACTCGGTCAGGCATTCCTGAAACAGAACTCCACCCAACCCGGCGTCAAGACCACTCCCAGCGGTCTCCAATACAAGGTCATTACCGAGGGTAAGGGAAAGAGCCCCAAGGCCACGGACACCGTCCTCGTTCATTATCGCGGCACCACCATTGACGGACAGGAATTTGACAGCTCCTACAAGCGGAACGAGCCGATCTCCTTCCCTCTCAACGGTGTCATCCCCGGTTGGACCGAGGGTGTCCAACTCATGAAGGAAGGCGGAAAAATCCAGCTCTTCATTCCCTCCAATCTGGCCTACGGATCGCGAGGAGCAGGTGGGGTTATTCCTCCGGACTCGACCCTCGTCTTCGACATCGAACTCTTGAAGGTTCAATAATCAAACAGCTGGAGGCTTGGGATTTTGGCGCCGCGCGTTGTTGCTGCTCGCTCGCAGTAGTTCACTACAGCTTCGCTCGCGCGCCTAGCGCGGCATCCAAACTGTCAAGCCTTGGTTTTTGCCCAATACGCCCAACTCGGTTTGGTCTTAAGGACTAACGGACTAACAGTCTTCAGCCTAACAACCTCGCTACTCAGACGAATTTTCCGGGGTTCAGGATATCCTTCGGATCGACTGCTTTCTTGATCAGCGAGTGGAGTTTGCGAAGTTCCGGTGTCGTTGCCTCATTCCACCAGCGCTTCTTGGCGATGCCGATGCCATGTTCCCCGGTGATGGCTCCTCCCCAGGCAATGACCTGACGGAAGAGGGCGTCGAGCGTCGCCTCGATCTCCTTGGGGCGTTTGGTCTGCTGTTCCTTGGACACCATGATATTCACATGGATGTTGCCGTCGCCGGCATGGCCGAAGCAGGCAATCGGGAAGCCAGTCTTCTTTTGCAGTTTTTCAGCGAAAGCAATGAGGTCAACGAGTCGACCGCGCGGAATGGCGATGTCCTCGTTGAGCTTGGTAAGCCCTGTCGCCTTGAGTGAAGCCGAGAAGGCGCGACGCAGGGCCCAAATCCGTTCACGGCGGTCCGGTGAGGTGGCCAACTCGATTTCGAGAGCCTTGTTCTTGGACAGCAGGGCCTTGAGGGCCTTGCCCTCGCTCAGGACACTTGCCTTCTGACCGTCGAGTTCGACGAGCAGGTGAGCCTTCCCGGGAGGAATGAAGCTTCCCTTGACCTCTTTGTGTGCATTGCGTGCCGATTGGAGGGTGAAGTTGTCGGCCACCTCGACCGCACAGGGAAGGTAGCCGGCCTTGAAGATTGCCTGGACGGCGGTCGCCGCGTCGCGCATGGAACCGAATCCGGCTGAAAGCGTGACATGAGCGGGAGGGAGGGGCAGGAGTTTGAGGGTCGCCTCGGTGATGATGCCGAGCATTCCCTCCGATCCGACAAACATGCCGACGAGATCGAAGCCGGTCTTGTTCTTGTGGGTGCGTCCACCGACTCGGACAAGCGTGCCGTCGGCCAGTGCTACCTGCAGACCCAGGACATAGGGGCGGGTAACGCCGTATTTGAGGCAGCGGGGGCCGCCCGCATTGGTGGCAATGTTGCCACCGATGGAGCAGTCCTTGTAGCTCTGGGGGTCGGGTGGATAGAAGAGCCCGCGCTTCTCAACCTCAGACTGGAGCACTCCGGTGATGACATGGGGCTCGACGACGGCGACGAAATCCTCACCACTGATCTCCTGGATGCGGTTCATCCGGTGAAGGCTCATCAGGATGCCGCCCCGCAGCGGAACGCATCCCCCGACATAGCCGACGCCGGCGCCCCGTGCGGTGACGGGAATGTTTTGTTTATCAGCGTAGGCAAGGACCGCCGAAACCTCCTTGGCGGAGCCAGGAGCTACGGCAATCTCAGGCTGTGATGCCGCGAACCATTTGTCGGTTCCCAGTTCGGCAAGACGCGCGGGATCGGTGATGACCCCGGCCTTGGTCGGGATCAGCTTGCGGAGATCCCGCTCCAAGCTGGAGCGGGAGTTTTTGGACTTGGAGAATCGAATGGAGCGGGAAGCGCTCACATCCCCATGATCTCGTAGCCGCCGTCGACATAGATCACCTGACCGGTGATCCCGCTGCCGCCGTCGCTGGCGAGGAAGACGCCGGTGTGACCGAGTTCCTCACCGGTGCAGGTGCGGCGGAGAGGGGCGTGCTCCTCGTAGTGCTTGATCATGGTGCCGAGTCCGGAGACGCCGCGCGCAGCGAGGGTATTCATCGGTCCGGCGCTGATGCAGTTGACGCGGATCTTCTTGGTGCCGAGATCGTAGGCGAGGTAGCGGGTGCTGGCTTCGAGGGAGGCCTTGGCGACGCCCATCACGTTGTAGTGTGGGACGACCTTCACGGAACCGTAGTAGCTCATGGCCAGAATGCTGCCGCCGTCTGTCATGAGGGGGGCTGCCTCGCGGGAGAGGCCAACCAGCGAGTAGGCGCTGATGTCATGAGCTCGCAGGTAAGCGTCGCGGCTGGTGGAGATAAAGTCTCCCTCGAGCGCTTCCTTGGGAGCGAAGGCGACCGAGTGGAGCAGAAGATCGATCTTGGAGGTCTTTTCGCGGACCTTGCCGAAGAAGGTTGCGATCTCGGCATCACTGGAAACGTCACAGGGCTGAAGGAAGGTGTCGGCACCAAACTCGGAGACGAGCTCCTCGACATTCTCCTTGAGGCGTTCACCCTGATAGTTGAAGAGGAGGGTGGCTCCTGCCTGCTTCCAAGCCTTGGCAATGTGCCATGCAATACTGCGTTTGTTGGCGACGCCGAAAACGACGCCGACTTTACCTGCGAGGGGTCCGTTACTCATCCCACTAGCAAGCCTGTTTCAGGGCCATCCTGTCACGCAAAAAGCTCGCGGGAGCGAGTTCGGGAGGAATTCCTCCCGAGGTTAAAATTGTTGAAGCGTCAAAATAGTTAGAAGGAACTGAGGGTACTATTGCTCGTCGTGGCTTGTCCGAGTTGAAGCTTGCCCGGGATTCACTTTGTAACCTTGTAACGTTTCTAACTTTTTTAACCCTCGATACCCATCACCCCCTTGGATGGAACTTTTGGTGGACCGACTTCAGTTGGCCCCGGTCGACCTGCGTGTAGATCTGGGTCGTGGTGATGGAGGCGTGGCCCAGCATCTCCTGAATGATGCGAAGGTCGGCTCCTCCGGCAAGCAAGTGGGTCGCGAAGGAGTGGCGGAGTTGGTGGGGATGGATCGATTCCTCGATGCCGGCCCGCCTGGCATACAGCCTTACGACCTGCCAGATCCGGGCGGGGGTCAGCGCATGACCGCGTACCGAGAGAAAGATCTCCCCGCCGGATTTGGCTGAGAGCAGCTTTGGGCGGGCATTGGTCAGGTAGAATTTCAGCGCCTCCAGAGCGGCCCGGCCCACGGGGATGAGACGGGTTTTGTTGCCCTTCCCGGTGACTCGGATGACACCGCCCTCTTCATCGAGGTTTTCGAGGCGTACCGAGCAGGCCTCCGCGATCCGCAGTCCGCAGGCGTAGAGGAGTTCCAGCAGGGCCCGGTCACGGATCTCGAGAGGTGTGTCCCCGGCGGGTGCAGCGACGAGCTTCGCCATCTCCTCCTTGGAGAGTGGTTTGGGCAGGGTATGGGGAAGCCTCGGCAGGGGGAGCTTCTCTGCGGGATCTGCAGGAACGCGGTTTCGCGCCGTCAGGAATCGGAAGAAGATCCGTAGGGCGACCGCTTCCAGCTTCACCGAGGTGGCGGAGAGCCCCCGTTTTTTTTCTGAGATCAGGAAGTCCGAAAGCAGAGAAGGGGTGACGCTAGTCGGCGAACTGATGCCGCGGCCACAAGCCCATCCGGCAAAACGTTCGAGCGAAGAGCGTGTCGAGAGTTGGTAGTTGGTCGAGAGGCCTCTTTCCGTCGCCAAGTATAAAAGAAAGCTCTCGATCTCTCCCTCCATGGGGATTCTCAGGCTGTCGGAGAAGTCAACCGGGTCAGCGCCTCACGGTATTTCTCGGCGGTTTTGGCGACGATGTCTGCCGGTAGTTCAGGGGCGGGGGGCTGTTTGTCCCAGCCGCAATTCTCGAGCCAGTCGCGCACGAACTGCTTGTCAAAGCTCGGAGGACTACCTCCCGGCTGGTAGAGATCTGCGGGCCAGAAGCGCGAGGAGTCAGGAGTCATGCATTCGTCGATCAGGATGATTTCTCCGTCATGGATTCCGAACTCGAACTTCGTGTCGGCGATGATAATGCCGCGCGAGGCGGCGTAGGCTCGTCCCGTCCGGTAAAGCTCCAGACTCATGTCGCGGACGCGGTGGGCGACCTCGTCGCCGAGAAGGGAGCGGCACTGAGCCCAGGTGATCGCCTCGTCGTGGCCTTCCTCTGCCTTGGTGCTCGGGGTGAAGAGGTCCTCGGGCAGGCGGTCGGCCTGCTTCAGTCCGACAGGCATAGCATGGCCGCCCACGGTGCCTTCGCTTAGATATTCCTTCCAACCGGATCCTGCGATGTAGCCGCGCACCACGCATTCAACGGGAAGGGGCTTCGCCTTCTTGGCGATCATCGAGCGCCCGCGGAGGATTTCGGCGTAGGGCTTGAGTTCGGACGGAAAGGCGGCGACCTCCGTCTCGATCATGTGGTTCGGGACGAAGTCAAGGCGGTGGAACCAGAACGTCGAGAGCCGATTCAGGACCTCCCCCTTGCCTGGGATGGCATTGGGCAGGATGCAGTCGAAAGCCGAGATCCTGTCGGTGGCCACGAGGAGAAGGTTCTCGCCGAGGTCGAAGACCTCGCGGACCTTGCCGCTACGGAGTTTCTTGATGCTGGAAAGGTCGCAGGTCAGGAGATCCATGGGTGAAAAGTTGAAAGCTGAAAGCTGAAAGATAAAAGCAAAAAGGGTGGGGTGCGCGGAACGAGGTTAAAAGGGTTAGAACGTTAAAAGGTTGAAGCGTTGTGACGCAGACAAACTCAAGCTGATTCGAAGTTTAGGGAAGCGCTTATTAAATCGCATGAAGGTCGTTGCGGTAAGAACGATGGAAACGGATCAGGGGCTCCCAAGCAGTCCCTTGTAACCTTTTAACGTTTCAACGTCAGTCCTCACTCACTCACCTTGCCGCGGCCTTTTTTGATTTCGGAACGGTGACGCTTCCCAGCGACCAGCTTCCTTTTTTCGCCCGGAGAGCGCCGCGCTTTCTGCCTTCGGGCCTTTGCTGTTGCGGCCCGCATCTGCTGGCGACGTGCTTCCCTGCGTTCCTGCAGTTTTTCGGCAAGGCGTTCGCGGGCGAGCTTGCGATTCATGCTCTGGCTGCGTGAGTCGCTCACCGTGACGGAGAGTCCTGTCGGAAGATGGGTCAGGGTCACCGCCGTGGAGACCTTGTTGACGTGCTGGCCGCCCGGCCCCGACGAGCGCGCGAAACTTTCCCTCAAATCTTCATCGCGGAGAGGGGCATGTGCCATATCTGGAGGATGAATTATGAAGGATGAAGAATGAAGAATATTGAGTCGAACGGGATATCCCTCATCCTTTTCCCATGAGCCTCTTCTTCCAAACACTCGATTCTGCCGCCGGTCCCTTAGACCAGATCACTGACGAGGAGGCCGGACTGCGTTTGGTCGTCTGCCGCACCGGGGCCGAGCCTGTCAGTCTCGCTCGTCGCGATGCCCAAGGGAACTGGCATGGATTTCTCTGGCGCGACGGCCAGGTGGAGAAGCCGGCCGAGGGATGGGGCAACCATGCCACGGTCATGGGGTATTTCGTTCACCGTCTCTGGAAGCAGGAGTCCGTTTACGAAGGGCATGTCATCAAGGGGGGGAACCATGGTTTTATCAGATCCTTTGCCTTTGATGCCCCGGAGGTCGACCTGGCGGCGGGATCGATCACTTATGCCGTGGCTCCTGAGCAGATCCCTGCGGAGGCTTATCCCTACCGGGTCTCCATGAAGCTGTCCTATGCTGTCGCTGCAGGCTCTCTCCGGATGACCTTTGATTTCCAGAATCAGGAGGATCACGAGGTGGCCTTGGGCTTCGGATGGCATCCCGGCTTTGCTGTTTCGTCACTGGAGAACGCCCGGTTGACCCTTCCTGCGGGAACCTATCTCCGCGAGATGGCGCCGGGGGATTTTCTGGATGGAACCGTGCAGGAAGTTCGCTTCGCCGGCGGAGAAATGCCCTTCGCCAAAAAAGACCTCCCCGGTTCCTACCTGCTGGACCTGGCTGGCGTCCCGGACCGGCGCTTCGTGCTTGAGGATCGCGAACTAGGACACCGGGTTGAGTGCGACTATGCCGAGGCCCCTTTTCTCACACTCTGGAGCAATGGCGACCCCTTCCTCTGTGTCGAGCCATGCTGGGGGCTTCCGGACAGCAATCCTCCCGTACCTTTCGGTCAAAAGAAGGGTATCCAGCGGATTTCCGCCCAGGGATCCCTGAAAGCCTCGCTGGCAATCCGTCCCTCGTTCCTTTCTTGATTTTGTGCGGTGAGGGATGTTGCGAAGGGGGCGGACGGATGGTAAAAACAGGGCTCCCTTGAAAACCCAGAAAGATCTCTCCCCTCAACAGAAACAGGCATGGCTCAAGGCGATGAGCGCCATGGAGCTCAAGAACTACCCTTATGCCATCCAGTTGGTCCAAGGGATTCTCCAGTCGCTTCCTGATTTTCTGGACGGCCGCAAGCTCGCACGCAAGGCGGCATTCGAAAAGGCCAAGACGGCCAAGAAGAGTTTCTTTTCACTCGGTGGCATGGGTGGAGGCACCTCAAAGGCCTCCAGTCTTCTTAAGAAGGGCGATGTAGCCGGCGCCCTCGTGGCGCTCGAGGAAATCTTGGCCGAGGATCCGGGAAGCGTTCAGGCCAACAACCTGCTCCGTGAAACTGCGCTCAAATGGGATCCTCCCATGAACGAGTTGGCGTTGTATGCCTTCGAGACCATTCTGGAAGGCAACCCCAAGGACAAGGAACAGCTGAACAGATACGCCTCCTTCTGCATGGAGCGGAACGAGACCGGACAACCTCGTGACCCCGCGCGAGCCGTCGAGATTTTCGACAGGATCCTGGCGATTGCTCCCAACGATCTCGCTGCCATCAAGGGAAGCAAGGACGCCGCCGCCGCCCGTTCCGTAAGTCAGGGGGGATGGGAGGTGGCCGACAGCTACCGTGACCTGATCAAGAACAAGGACGAGGCTGTCTCGCTCGAGCAGGCCGGACGCGTGGTCAAGAGCGAGGAGATGATCGACAACCAGATCGCGGAGTTGTCCGCCGCGGTTCAGGCTGAACCCGGTAGCATCGACAAGTCCCGCCGTGTCGCTGAACTCTACGAGCAGAAGGGGGATCTCGATCAGTCCCTGGAGTGGTATCGCTATGTGCTTGGTCTTACCGCGGGCGCGGATCCCACCATTGCCAGAAAGATCAGTGACCTGCAGCTACGGCAGATCAACGAGGCCTACAAGGCACGTGAAGATTACCTGGCCGCAGCACCCGACGATCCGGAGGCCCCCCGTTACCGTCAGGAAATGGAGGAACTCTCCAAACAACGGGCGGAATTCGTCCTGACCGAGGCCCGTGAACGTGTCGACCGGAACCCCACCGATCTGCTCGCCCACTTCGATCTTGCCACCGCGCTCATGGATGCCGGCCTGCATCAGGAAGCGATCGGTCACCTTCAGCGCGCGCGTAGCAATCCCTCCGTGCGACTCAAGGCGATGAGCAAGCTCGGCCAGTGCTACGTCTCGCGGAGCATGAACGATTTGGCAGCCAAGACTTTCGCCGATGCCATTGCCGAAATCCCGGCCATGGATGCGGTGAAGAAAGACCTCCTCTACAACCTGGGGGTCGTCTACGAAAACATGGAGAAGAAGACCGAGGCCCTCGACTGCTTCAAGCAGATCTATGAGGTGGACTATGGTTACCGCGATGTGGCAACGAAGGTGGAGTCTTCCTACTCGAATAACTAGGGCTCGCGATTTGACGCTCTCGCTCCCGCGAATAGCGCCCTAGCGGGCTACGCTGTGCGTAGTCTATCCCGGCCGTTCCCACGGCCCGGTATTGCGCTCTGGCTGCGTTGGCCTGCTGTCGCCGTAGGTTTGTCTGCCGATCGTCCCCGATCAGGCATCCTCGGATCTACTGATCCGAGGACTTCTCAGCCTACGCCTCGAATGACTAAGCCACGTTCCCACGCGCCTTTTCTACGGCTTCCCTTGTACGCCTTGCCATAGCATCAAAATTCCTGCGCCGTTGATAAGTAGAATGTTTCTGTCGGAATCAGTAATTCCGGATTCAAAACACCTCTGCGATCTCTGCGTTTGACGGCACTTGCCTCCCGGCAAGCGGTGCCGCCCTTAGGGCTGCGGCTACACCGCAGTCTTCCGCGTCTGTGTCCACAGACTTGGTTCCGCGCGAGAAATATTCCCCCTATATCTTCCCTGCTGTGATCAGTTCCTTCGCTTTGGCTAGCGCGGACTGAAGGCCTGAGGCATCGCGGCCCCCGCCACGGGCTCCATCGGGTTTGCCGCCCCCTTTGCCCCCGACGAGCGGGGCCACGGCGCCGATCAGTTTCCCTGCGGGGAGTGATGACTGGTGCGGTTTGCCGGTCGCGGCCACGAGCGAGACGGCGCCTTCGGAGACTCCTGCCAGGAAGATCACACCCTCAAAGGAGGTCTTGAGGGCATCAGCGACAACCTGGAGTTCGTTGCCATCGGCTCCGGGGATTTCCCCGACGATCGAGGGAATCGCTCCGACCGAGGCCTTCGCGAGCAGTTCCTTGGCGAGTCCGGCGGCTGCTTTCTGGCGCAGGGCTCCGAGTTCTTTCTCGAGCTCCTTCTGACGCACGAGGGTGGCTTCGAGTTTCTTCTCCACCTCGGCAAGGGGTGCGCCGAGTCGGGAAGCCACGCTCTGCAGACGTTCGGCATCGCTTCGCGCCGCGGTGCGGGCCTCGTGACCCGCTACGGCCTCGATACGGCGGACTCCGGCCGCAACGGCGGCCTCGCTGACAATGCGGAAGAGACCGATCTCACCGGTCGCGCGGACATGGGTGCCACCGCAGAGCTCCATCGAATAACCGTCGAGTGCATGGGGCGTTCCGCCGATCTGCACGACGCGGACCGTGTCGCCGTACTTGTCGCCGAAGAACTGGAGGATGCCGGGACGGCCCTTCACCTCGGCGTAGGGCATTTCACGCCAACTCACGGAGGAATTCTCAAGGATGCGCTCGTTGACGAGCTTCTCGACGGTTGAGACCTGTTCCGAAGTCAGGGCCGCGCTGGAGAAGTCAAAAGTCAGCTTGTCATCGCCGACAAAGGAGCCCTTCTGGGAAACGGTATCGCCGAGCACCTTGCGGAGAGCCCAGTGAAGCAGGTGGGTAACCGTGTGGTGGCGCTGGATGGCGGAGCGTCTGGGAGCATCCAAAGACAACGTGACGATGGAGCCGGAAAGCGGGGACTCTTCACCCTCCACGAAATGGAGCCATGTCGGCCCGCTTTTCTGCGTGTCAATGATCCGCCAGAGGGAGCCTCCCGAGACCAGGGAACCGGTGTCGCCGACCTGTCCTCCCATCTCGGCGTAGCAGACCGAGCGGTCCAGGATCACGGCCGTGCGATCCTTGATACGGACGACCTCGAGGACAGTGGCCTCGGTTTCCGGGGATTCAAATCCCGAGAAAACAGTCGGTGTCGTGGTCTCGAGCGAGGAGACGCTGATGATTTCCTTCTTCTGGGCGGCGCGTGCCCGGGCCCTCTGTTGTTCCATCAGGATCTCGAAGCCAGCCTGGTCCACCGCAAGGCCACGCTCCCGTGCGAGGAGTTCGGTGAGGTCGAGAGGGAATCCCTGCTCGTCATAGAGTCGGAAGGCTACCTCGCCGGAGATTCCTTTTCCGGTGGCGGCCTCGCTTTCGAAGAGGGCCAGGCCCTTGTCGAGAGTCTTGTGGAAGGCCTCCTCCTCGCGCTTCAGCGTCTCGGTGATGAGATCCTGCCTCATGCGGACTTCGGGGAAGGGATCCCCCATGACGGAGGAGAGGACGGGGGTGAGCCTGTGGAGGAAAGGTGCAGTAAATCCGAGCGTGCGTCCGTAGCGGACGGCGCGGCGCAGGATACGGCGGAGCACATAGTGGCGCTCAGCGTTGCCAGGTTGAATACCGTCCGCGATGGCGAAGCCGAGGGTGCGCAAATGGTCCGCAATGACGCGGAAGGCGATGTCATCCTTCTCCTGCTGGGTGACGGGAGCCGCGGCTCCGTCGCCTGAGGGCTGCGGCAGGGTCGAGCCGTAGGTGCGGCCGCAGAGTTCGCCGATTGCCTTGAAGATCGGGCGGAAGAGGTCTGTCTCGTAGTTGGAGATGACGACGTTGCCGAATTCCTGGAATCCCTTGGTGCACTGGATAACGGAGCTGACGCGCTCGAATCCCATGCCGGTGTCGACGTGGCAGGCGGGGAGGGGAACGAAGGTGCCGTCCGGGTTGGCATTGAACTGGATGAAGACGAGATTCCAGATTTCGATGCACTCCGCGCTTCCCTTGTTCACAAGGGCTCCCTTGGTGTCGCCGGAGGGGGTCAGGTCGATGTGGAGTTCGGAGCAGGGGCCGCACGGGCCGGTCTCGCCCATCATCCAGAAATTATCTTTCCTGTTGCCGGGGACGATATGGATGGCTGGATCGAGTCCCTTCGAGCGGAACAGCTCAGACCAGAAGGCGTGAGCCTCCTCATCAAAGGAAGCGGGGTCGCCGGGTGCCGGGCTGTAGACCGTGGCGTAGAGACGCTCCGCGGGGAACTTCCAACGCTCGACGAGCAGTTCCCAGGCCCAAGTGATCGCCTCTTTCTTGAAGTAATCGCCAAAGGACCAGTTCCCCAGCATCTCGAAGAAGGTGTGGTGATAGGTATCGAGCCCGACATCCTCGAGGTCGTTGTGCTTGCCGCCTGCGCGGATGCACTTCTGGGTGTCGGCTGCGCGGGCCGGGGAGTAGGGGCAGGGGGTTGTGCCGAGGAAGATCGGCACGAACTGGTTCATCCCCGCGTTGGTAAAAAGCAGGTTCGGCGAATCGGGCAACAGGCTCGAGGAAGGGACGACCGTATGCTGCTTGCTGCGGAAAAAATCGAGGAAGGAGGCGCGGATCTCGGCGGAGGTCATTGAAATAAAATGATGAAGGAAGAAGGATGAATGATGAAGGCAAAAGGCGCGTAGGAACGCGACTTAGTCATGCGAGGCTTGGCCGAGCAGTCCGAGTTGGCAGCAGCCGGCGAGGATGCCTGATCCGGGAGGATCGGCAGACAAAAAAGGGGATGGGGAATGATCCTGGCCCCGCCCTATGGAGCGGTGGTTGAGGGGGCGGTAGTTGGCAGCGGTGGGGGCACGGTCCATCCCAGCGCCTCTTCCAGCAGGGGGGTGACGTTTGTCGAGGGAAGGATCATCAGGTCATCCGATTTCCCTTCGCGCAGGGCGACCGTTCCGTCGGCCGAAGGCGTTCCAATCATCCATTCCGCAAGTGTCATCTCCCCTGCGGCTTCCTCAGCGGAGTTCTCCGAGAGATGGGCCACGAAGCGGACGGAGACCGTCCCGGGAGTTGCCGGATCGATACCTCGGGTCGCGAGATGGTCGGGTGTGGACGCTTCAAAGGAAGAGGCTGTGATCCCTTGCAGTCGGGAGCACCAACCGCTCACGGTTGCCCCGGGTATGATCCTATCACCGCAGAGCCAGTCATCGGTCTGCGGTTTGCGGGAGAGTGTGGCGGTTTGACCGCCACGGGTGAGAAGGATGCGGTCGACCGAATCGAGTTCCACGGGCAGGGGATGTCGCAGGCGAAGCGATGCTGGGGTGGCGGCTAACCATGGCTCGACATTTCCCAGCACGAAGATGCCTGGGCGTCCCGGGGTTCTGGCATAGCGGGCGCCGGGGGATTCCGCGGCCGCTTTGCCCAGTTCCAAACGGAAGGGATCACCGCCCTGCTCCTGCATGGTGAGAATCATCTCCGGGGTAGCCAGTCCGCAGGCGGTTGTCTCGGTTTCAGCGGGCATCCAGCGAAGGATCTTGGACCCGCACACACGGTTGACCCAATCCTCGACGGCACGTGCATCGGCACGGGCACGCAGGGGGGAAACAAGCGTCCACTCCCGACCTTTCCTTCGGAGGCTCAATTCCCGAAAGCCTCCCTGCTGCTGGAGTGTGATGTCGGAGAGTCGATCGGGATGTGACGGAAGAGGGGAACTGTCGCGCAGTTCATCCACGGGTTGAAAGGCCAGGGAGGCCGTGTCCGACGAGATCAGGTAGACCGAGGGATCGGAGTCGATCTGCGCGTAGAGTCGGTCCGGGGTGGCTCCTTCCGAGCCGATCCGGAGGGCATGGCTTCCCTTGCCTTGGAAAACAAGGGAGCGTTTGACCGGTTTGAGATCAAGCGACTCGAGGCTTAGAGAGCCTTTCAGATCCGAGGGTCGAAGCTTGTCCAGAGGGACGATATCAGCCGCGGATCCGAGCAGCCTGTTGATTTTGACGGGATCCGCACGATCAAGGAGCGGTTGGGTGATCCACCAGACGCCCCCTCGATTTTCCAGCACGGTGGCGGAACCGGCTCCCGTGATGACGACACCCGTTGTCTCGCCGGGGGAGATCCCCAGCAACGGCGCATCCGCAGGCCGCGTACGCGTGCGCATCGTGACCAGCAGCAGGGCCGCCGCCGCGATTCCCGCCAGCAGGAGAAGGAGCGTTCCCCGCCAGGTCACGACCGCCTCCTCCAGAGGAATACGGTGCCGATCAGCGCCGCCAGCAGCGGGACGGCCACGAGCACGAAGAGGGCCAGGACGCGCAGTTGGAGTTCGTCGAGGTTGAGGGTGAAGAATTCCTTGGTCTTGGGGGTGGTGCCGGTGAGTTGGGTGCGGTCGATGAGCGTGTTCACCGCGCTGGAGAAGAAGTCGATGGCGGTGCCCGCGACAAACTTGTCCTTCACGAACTCGCAGTTCCCCACGACGACCATGCGGGGGGCACCCAGCGAGACACGATCGTCTTGCACTCCTCCGAGATCGGTGATCGCTGCCAGATAGACTGGAAAGAAATTATCCTTCACGGGATCGAAGGAAACCCCCTTGCCGTCTGCGTTGGCGAAATTGGAACAGCCCCGGAAGCCGTGGATGGCACGGATCAGCGGTCGCGTCACCGAAGATTGTCCTGCCACCGGGTGATCACGTTGATCGTTGATTGCAAGCGACCGAGAGTTGCCCGCGAAGAGCACGGTCAACCCCACAAGGCGCGAGGTGATTTCCGAGCCGCGGAAGAATTCCCCGGTGACGTCGCGCAGGATGCCGGTCGCCGTGCCGAGGTTCAGCAGGCGGATCACTCGGTCGTTGCGTGGCCGGATGTTTCCAGCCTCCTCCAGAAATGCGTCGAGCGCAGGGGTCGCCGCCGTGGGGTCAAGGAGCACCATGAGGTGTCCACCGTGTTTCCAGTAATCGCGAAGGGAAGCGATCTCGTCGGGGGAAAGGTCGACCTGGGCTCCGCAGACCACCACCAGGGCGGCATCGGCGGGGATCGTGGAATCGCCGGCCAGAATCAGGGGGGCGACGCGGATATTCTGCCGCTTGAGGTTTTGTCCGATGATCTGCATGGGAGGAAGTCCCGGAAGAGGTTCCCCGTGCCCTTGGAGAAAGTAGGTCTTTTTAAGAGAGGCCGGCTGGACCAGCCCGATGAGTGCCGAGGTCATGACCTGCTCTCCCCGGAAGGCGACGAGACGAGGACGCTCCCCGTATTGTGTCGGCGCGGTGTCGTATTCCCCCATTTCGGGGACGGGGATGACGCTCGCCCGGTCGCCGTATTTCAGGATCACGACGTTCTCGGTGCCCTGGAATCGGTGCTCGGCCTGGAGTTCGCGGGCACGGGAGGGATTGCGGAGCGGGTCGACCATCTCGAGGGTGACCCCTTGTTTGCCGCGTGCCTGAAACTGGTATTCCCTTAGCAGTGCCAGCACGTCGCCGTAGAGTTCGGCGCCGGTTGAGGCGGAGGTGGGCGAGAAATAGACCGTGACCGAGACCGAGGAGCCCAACATGGCGAGGGTCTGCTTGGTCTGACTGGAAAGCTCGAAGCGATGGGAACGGCTGAAATCATAGCGCCGGTAGTGGCTGGTCGACCAGGCGATCGCGGAGGCCGCGACGAGAAGGGCCGCCACAATCTGAAGCGTCACGCGGAGACGAATGGTGCGATGGGCCGAGGGCATGGTCAGGAGATTCCGGTCACTTCCTCCAGCGCCTGGACTGGAAGGCATGGAGTGTCAGGAAGAGGCAAAGGGCCGTCATCACGAGATACCAGACAATGGTCCGGGTATCGATGATGCCTCGGGAGAACTGGGTCATCTGCTCGATCGGGGAGATCGTGACCGAGAGGGCCTGCATGAAGGGTCCCACATGGCCCGAGAGGAAGCTCAGTAGTCCGGTCATGAAAAACAGGGCCACCGAGGCGAAGGTCATCACCGCGGCGGTCATCTGATGGCGCGTCGTCGAGGAGAAGAGGCCTCCCAGGGAGAGGAAGAACATGCCGATGAGCAGCAAGAGCAGATACGAACCGGCATAGGCCCCCGAAGCCCCGGCAGCATCGTGGCGGGTGTATAACTGGAAGATCACGAAATAGAGAGCGGTCGGGATCCAGAGCACGCAATAGAGAAACAGGACACCGAGGAACTTGGCCAGGACCACCTGGGAATCGCGCACCGGCGCCGTCATCAGTGTTTCCACCGTTCCGCTGCGGTATTCCTCCGCGTAGAGGCGCATCGTGAGGATCGGGAAAAGTAGCAGGAACGGGAACCAGAAGAAGACCGTGTTGAAGAACGATTCGACGACGGTGACCTCGCTCGGGCCGTGGTTGAGCATGGTTACCCCCGCATAGAAATTGAATCCCGTGACCAGCAGCAGGAAAAAGAGGATCACCCACGCCATCGGCGTCTGGAAGGCTGAGGCGACCTCCCGCTTCCAGAGATACCAGAGTGTCCTCATCGTTTTTCCTCCCCCGGAGCCTGTTCACCTGATTTCACGAAGGAGGCAAAAATCTCCTCCAGCGAGGAGCGGTGGGAGGAGAGTTCCCTCAGCGTCCACCCGTTGGCAACGACCGCGCGGAACAGGTCCTCTCTCGGATCCTGCTCCCCGGAAATAATCTCCAGTTCCGTCCATCCGTTCTCGGTTCCCACGACTTGCACCGACCCGTCACCGATTGCGGTGCGGAGGAGTGCCAGGGCTTCGGAAGCAGGCGCCTTGAGTTCCATACGGATCGATCCGGTCAGGGGCAATCCCGCCCGCTCGCGGAGATCAGCGGGGGTTCCGGAGGCGACGATGCGCCCCTTGTCCAGGATGAGGACGCGTGAGCAGGTCATCTCCACCTCGCTGAGGATATGGCTCGAAACCAGGATGGTATGGCGTGCGGCGAGTCCCTTGATGAGTTCGCGGACTTCACGGATCTGGCCCGGATCCAGGCCGATCGTCGGTTCGTCGAGGATAAGGATGTCGGGTTCGTTGATCAGGGCGTCGGCCAGACCCACACGCTGGCGGTATCCCTTGGAGAGGGTGGCGATTAATTTGCGGCGGACTCCCGAGAGACCGCAGAGTTGGAGGGCGTCCTCCACCTTTTCACCGGTCTGGCGTGCGCTCACCCCTTTCAGGGCGGCCCGGTAGGAGAGGTATTCGGAAACCCTCATCTCCGGATAGAGGGGAACATTCTCGGGCATGTAGCCGATACGCGAGCGGGCCTTGACCGAATCTCCGAAAACGTCGAACCCCGCCACCCGGACCTCCCCGGCGTCCGCTGGCAGGTAGCCGCAGAGGATCTTCATGGTCGTGCTCTTGCCAGCACCGTTGGGGCCCAGAAAACCGACGACCTCCCCCTTGTCCACGGAGAAGGAAATGTTCCGGATGGCCTCCGTCTGGCCATAGCGTTTGGTGAGTCCTTGGACGGAAATCATGGGTCGGAATCGGTCAAAACCTTATCTTAGGGACAGATCCCCCGAAGGTGCAAGGGGAGGGGCATGCCAATGCCTGCTTGCCCGACGGCAGGTATTTGATAAGAATCTCTAATGTTTTTCGGGTGGCCGAGAGGTGCTTCCCGTAACGGAACGGCTTTTTCACCCAACATGAGCACATCTTTCACGGCCCGCTGGAACGAAGCGGCACTCGACGAAAACTACGAAAAATGGCGTAAGGATCCCGCCAGCGTCTCCGCGGATTGGGTTTCCTTTTTCGAGGGGTTTGAACTCGGCTACCAGCGCTTCCAGAAGCCAAAGCCCGGTGCGAATGGCGTCGCGTCAGGCGCCTCCTCCGAGACTGCTCCTGCCGGCGAAAGCTCGATCCAGAGCCGGGTCGAGGCGCTGATTTACACGTACCGTACGCTCGGTCACACCGTCTCGAAGCTTAATCCCCTCAGCGAGGAGAAGCCTTTTCAGCCCCTTCTTGAGCTGAAGGAATTCGGACTCTCCGACGCCGATCTCGATACGGTCGTCTCCTCCCGCTCGTTCCGGGACGGGAAGCCGATGAAGCTCCGCGAGATCATCGCGGAGTTGCAGGCGATCTACTGCGACACCCTCGGGGTCGAGTACATGCACATTCAGAACCCGGTCATCCGCCACTGGGTGCGCGACCGCGTGGAGCACCGCATCGGCCCAGCCGACACCTCCACTCCCCACTACCGGATCCTGCGAACCCTTCACAAGGCAGAGAGCTTCGAGAACTTCATCCACACCACCTACGTCGGCAGCAAGCGCTTCTCGCTTGAGGGCGGTGAGTCGATGATGGTCGCACTTTCCGAGATCCTCTACCGTTCCCCCGAACTCGGGGTGAAGGAACTGGTGCTCGGCATGGCCCACCGCGGACGCCTGAACGTCCTCACGAATTTCCTCAAGAAGCCGTTCGCCATCGTTTTCAACGAGTTCAGCGACAAATACGATCCGGATCTCGGCGAGGCCAGCGGGGACGTGAAGTACCACCTCGGCTATCAGACTACCCGGCACAACGAACGGGGCGAGGAGACCGAGGTCTACCTTGCCGCCAACCCCAGCCACCTCGAGGCGGTGAATCCCGTCGTCCTCGGCAAGGTGCGGGCCCGCCAGCGCATCCTGGGTGACACGGTGGACCGCAAAAAGGTCGTCCCGATCCTGATCCACGGCGACGCCGCCTTCCCTGGCCAGGGAATCGTCGCGGAGTGCTTCAACCTCTGCAACCTCGACGGCTACAAAGTGGGTGGCACGATCCACCTTATCGTCAACAACCAGATCGGCTTCACCACCCTGCCTAAGGACTCTCGTTCTGCCCTTTATTGCACCGAGATAGCCAAGACCGTCGAGGCCCCGATTCTCCACGTCAACGGCGACGACCCGATCGCCGTGGCGGAGGCTGCCCGCATCGCCGTCGCCTACCGCCAGGAATTTGGTCGCGATATCGTCGTCGACATCGTCTGCTACCGCCGCTACGGGCACAACGAGGGTGACGAGCCGTTCTTCACCCAGCCCGACCTCTACAAGGTCATCCGCGCCCACAAGCGTCCCAGCGAGGTCTTCCTCGAGCGCGCCAAGTCGCTCGGCACCCTCACGCAGGAGGACTTCGACGCCAGCTGGAAGAAGTCCCAGGGGCATCTCGAGGCCGCCCTCGCGGAGATGAAGAAAGGGATCGTCACCGACGTGAAGGCCAACCAGAAGGCCTTTGTCGGATCGACCGCCGTCTTCCAGCCCGATTACTCGTTCCAGCCCGTCAAGACCGCCATCAGTGAGAAGACCCTGAAGTCCATCGTCGATGGGCTCACCACGGTTCCCTCCGATTTCCGGGTCCTGCCCAAGCTCCGCAAGGCCGTGTTGGAGCGCCGCCGCGAGATTTTCGAGAAGGGTGCCGGATATGACTGGGCCTACGGCGAGGCGCTTGCCTTCGGGTCGCTCATGATCCAGGGAATCCCGATCCGCCTCTCCGGACAGGACAGTCGCCGCGGCACCTTCAGCCACCGCCACTCCGTCTTCTACGACGAGCAGACCCGCGAGCGCTACATCCCTCTGCAGCACCTTGCTCCCGACCAGGCCCGCTTCTGCGTCTACAACAGCCCCCTCTCCGAGGCCGCCGTGCTCGGCTTCGACTACGGCTATTCGATGGATTATCCCGAGATGCTCTGCATGTGGGAGGCCCAGTTCGGCGACTTTGCCAACGGCGCCCAGATCATCATCGACCAGTTCATCTGCTCCGCGGAGACCAAGTGGCTGCGTCCCAGTTCTCTCGTCATGCTCCTTCCCCATGGCTACGAGGGACAGGGACCCGAGCACTCCAGCGCCCGACTCGAGCGTTTTCTTCAGCTCTGCGCCGAGGAGAACATGGAGGTCTGCAACATCACCACCCCCGCGCAGTATTTCCACGTGCTCCGCAGGCAGATGCTGCGCGAGTTCCGCAAGCCGCTCATCATCATGACGCCCAAGAGCCTCCTGCGCTCCGAGGCCGCTGTTTCCACCTCGGAGGATTTCACCAAGGGGTCGTTCCACGAGATCCTCGAGGGCCCCAAACCCGCTGACGCCTCCAAGGTCGAGCGCCTCATCCTCTGCTCCGGCAAGGTCTACTACGATCTTCAGAATTACCGCGAGAAGAATGGTTGGAGCGACCGCTCCGCGATCGTCCGCCTCGAGCAGATCTACCCGCTTAATGTGGAGGAACTCCGCAAGGTCACCGCTCCCTACGCCGGGGCGGGTACCACGCTTGAAATCCTCTGGTGCCAGGAAGAGCCTCAGAACATGGGATCGTGGCACCACCTCCTGCCCGTCCTCATGAAGTTCTTCGGCCGGACCATCGGCTACGCTGGCCGCGAGGCCAGCGCCAGCACGGCCGTCGGCACCACCGCCGCCCACAAGCACGAACAGGCCGCCCTCATCGCGCAGGCCTTTGGTGAAACCGTTTCCTAATTACTACCAACCTCTCTCCAACACATCCTGACATGAGCGTCCCCGTCCTCGTCCCCGCCGTCGGCGAATCCATCTCCTCCGGCGTCCTCTCCGCCTGGCACAAAAAAGACGGCGACCACGTCTCCGTCGGCGATCTTCTCTTCACCTTGGACACCGACAAGGTCTCCTCAGAAGTGACCGCGCTGGAGGCCGGAGTCCTTAAGATTACCATCGCCGAGGGAGCCGAGGTTCCCATCGGTTCCACCGTCGGGGAAATTGACACGGCGGCCAAAGCGCCCGCGCCTAAAAAAGCTGAAAGTGAAAAGCTGAAAGCTGAAACGGTTGAGAAAAAGGCCGAAACTCCAACACCCAAGGCTTCCCCATCACCCGCGGCCCCTGCTCCTTCCGCCCCATCACCGATTCCCCAGACCCCATTGCCGACTCGCCCCGAGGGCCGCGTTTCCCGCCGCAAGCTCACCCCGCTCCGCCGCAAGATCGCCCTGCAGTTGGTCAATGCTCAGCAGACCGCCGCGATCCTGACCACCTTCAACGAGGTCGACATGAGCGCCGTCATGAACCTCCGCAAGGACGTGCAGGAGGGCTTTCAGGCCAAGCACGGCGTGAAGCTCGGCTTCATGTCCTTCTTCATCAAGGCGACCGTCGAGGCCCTTCAGGCCATTCCCCAGATCAATGCCCAGCTCGAGGGCGACGAACTCATCGAGAACCACTACTACGACATCGGCGTCGCGGTCGGCACCGAGAAGGGACTCGTCGTTCCCGTCATTCGTGATTGCGAGAAGCTCAGCCTCGCCGGGCTTGAAAAGGAACTCCTCGGATATGCCGTCAAGGCGCGCGAGGGAAAGATCGGCCTTTCCGACCTTCAGGGTGGCTGCTTCACCATTTCCAATGGCGGCGTCTACGGCTCACTCCTGAGCACCCCGATCCTCAATCCACCCCAGAGCGGCATCCTCGGCATGCACAAGATTCAGGAGCGCCCCGTCGCCGTGAACGGCAAGGTGGAGATCCGCCCAATGATGTATCTGGCCCTTTCCTATGATCACCGCGTGGTGGATGGGAAGGAGGCGGTGACGTTCCTGATTAAGATCAAGGAAGCACTCGAAAATCCCGTGAGGTTGTTTTTGGACTAAGAGTCCAAAAAAAGACCTCCTGATTGGTGGAGGCTCGCGATCTTGACGGATAGCGTCGTTGGTCTGCGCTCGCAGTATAATTTATACAGCTTCGCTTGACCGCCTAGCTCTCCATCCAAGCTTGCTAGCCTTAGTGGTAAGCTGCCATTAGTTTATATTACCGACTCATTTGGGAGGCGGTGAGGAGTCTTATTTAAAAACCATTAATGAATGGGTTCGTTAAGTAAACGCACGTGCCACGAATTGCCGTGAGTGTCTGTTACATAAACAGATTCACCAAGATGAAGCGGCTCTAATTGTTGCTCAATAACGGCTATTCCTCCGTTAGGAAGGTATAACTTCTTAACCCATACATCCCGAAAAGTGTAAGATTGTGTGATAGATCTACCGAATCGGTCCTCATCTCCGTCATCATAAGTTTCCGTCCGGCCTTCGACATGGATATCCGCAATACCCTGAAATCTTCTAGTAGAGTTATCTGGAGCTATTTCAACTCGATATTTGGTATGGTATTCAGGTTTTTCAAGAAAATGGCCAATGATTGGAACTCCATAATGTTCTACATACATATTCTTTTCCCAAGAGATTAAAAAATAGCAGAAAGCAAGACAGCCAATAATCAGTGGCGATAAATTCTTTTTTCGGAAGTACTCGATGCAAGTTATGAAGATAAGAACAGCTACAAGGAAGAAAACTACAGCAGAGAATACGTAGAAACCGAACAGATAGTCCGATGCAAGTGGTCTGGCGCCGAATAAGAGGATAAAGAAGACCCGCCAGTAGTCCCCTTGATCAATCTGCTCATAAAACGGCTCTATCGTTTTATCGCTAGTATGATTCAAAAATCTATTGCGCAGAAAAGAAGCCTGCCACAACAGCAAAGCGACAGGAGCGAGTGCAAAAAGAATTAGAAGAGATGGCTTACCTGAAATGATTTTTGAGTAACCAAAAACATTTAGAGCTATGTAGCCGCCAATTGCCCAATTAAGAGCATAAATATTTTTCTTCATACATTCTTTTCCTTGATTTGAAAGAGTGCGGAGTGAAGCGTCACTCAACAGTTGAAGTAGAAAGTCACCAATTCGGCAAACTCAGAGTCAGGCACTTTGGCAACAAGTGGCATTTCGACCTCTTGGTAATGCGTTGTTGATCCCAAGACAAGATGGATCAATCAGAGCTTTGCTCTTTAACTCCCGAACAATTCAATGCGCAATGATGACGCTGCTCGCTCAGTGTGAGCTATGCCCGCCGGAGTGATCCTGGGACTTGCCGCCGAAGAAGAGCATCAGGACGACGGGAATGAAGGAGGCGATCAGCGGGATGATGAGGAATGCCGCTGCCTGGAATCCGGTGAGTTGCTGCTCGGGGGGATGATGCCAGAAGCATGCGGCGATGATGGTTGCCGCACCGAGTGCACATCCGGCGGCCGCCATGGCTGTGGTGGCGCCAACGATTCCTGAGGAAGCGGATGCTGACTGTTCGGGGCTGATCAATGAGTTTTCCATGAGGATAGGGGGAGTTTGGGGTTCTGAGCTGTCGGCACGGTCACCCGTGCCTGCATGGATTTATCCGAAATCCGATCGTTCGGGTTGTCAATTCTTAGGGAAGCGCTGATTAAAGTCCATGATGGCCACTGAAGAACATTTGCCGAGTTCCCCGGCGGCGAGGACTTGACTGGCGTATTAGTTAAACGTAGTTTTACCGAGTGACCAAGACCATTTCCAAAATCGGGAACTCCCAAGGATTGATGTTCGACACGGCCCTTATGGAGATGGCTCGTCTGAAGGTCGGCGATCAAGTGACGGTATCCATTCATGAGGGAGGGGCCATCATCATCACGCCGATACGGGCCGTGATCGATGCCGAGAGGGGTGCGACGGTCGCCAAGCGGTTGATCGGCAAGAATCGCGACCTCTTCAAGAGGCTTTCATGAAAAAGCCGCTTGTCCACCCCACGGTGGAGGCTGTGAAGGCGATCCATCGCGAGGTGCTCGAGGCTCACGGTGGATCCCCTGGCCTCCGGGATCAGGCATTGCTGGAATCAGCCGTCGCCGCCCCACAGGCCACGATGATGGGGCAACCGCTTTTCTCGGATCCCCGTGAGGTGGCGGCTGCCTACCTGTTCTATCTCTGCCGAAATCATCCGTTCATCGACGGAAATAAACGTGTTGCGCTGGCAACGTGCTTGGTCTTCCTGAGTGAAAATGGATTCCTGACCGATGAGGCACTCGACACGGACGCTTGGGAGGCCTTTGTGATGGAGGTGGCCTCCAGTCAACTCGACCGGGATGGCACGACAAGGCGTTTGGGTGAGTTGCTGTCAATGGGGTCAGGCGGTAAACGCTGAAACGATCATCCCGCGATCTCCGCGCGAGATCTTTCCCTCACCTCCCAAACAACTCCTCCGCGATGATGCGGATGCCTTCGCGAACGTCGTTGTCGTCCATGGCAAAGGAGAGGCGGAGGCATTCCTTCCGATGAGGCCATTCCTGGTCTTCCAAGCCGAAGAAGAAGTATTCCCCTGGCACGACAAGGACGCCCCGTTTCTTGAGTGCCTGGTAGATTTCGTTGGAGGTGCGCTTGGAGTCCCTGACCCAGAGCCAGAGGAACATGGCACCGCCGCTTTCGTGGATAGCGTAGGGGGCCTCGTCGGGGAAGAACTCTGCGATGGAAGCCAAGGCCTTATCCCGCTTGGCGAGATAGTAGGGCCGGATGATGTCGCGGCTCAGGCGGGTGATCTCGCCGTTTGCGATCAACGGTCCGGCAATGGCCTGCCCGAAGTTCCCGTTGGCAAGTCCGGTGACAGCGGTCATCGAGGCCACGGCGGAGGCTACCTGGGGAGGGCCGACGACAAAGGCGGTGCGTGTGCCGGGAAGTCCGAACTTGGAGAGGCTCATCACGTGGATGGTGTGGTCGGTCCAGAGGGGGGAGACCTCGTCAAAGAGGATTCCCGGGAAGGGCCACCCGTAGGCGTTGTCGATGAGGAGCGGGATGTCATGCCGTGCGGCGAGTTCCGCAAGGTGTTGCATCTCCGCATCGGTAATGACGTTGCCGCTGGGATTGGTGGGGCGGGAGACGCAGAGGGCGCGGATGTCGGGAGTGATGCAAAGCTTCTCGAAATCGATCCCGTATTTGAACCGGTGGGGTCCCGTGATCTCGATGCGGGGTTTCAAAGCGGTAAAAGTGTCTCGCTCCAGTGACTGGTCCGCGTAGCCGATATATTCCGGCATGAGGGGGAAGAGGATTCGACCTTTGCTTCCTTCCTGCATGCGGCCCGCAAAGAGGTTGAAGAGTTGAAAGAAGGCGGTCTGGCCGCCGGGGGTAACGGCGATGTTTTCAGGACCGACTGGCCATCCGAACTCCCGTCGCAAGAGCCCGGCAAGTGCCTCAAGACATCCGGGATTACCTTGTGGAGCATCATAGATGGCGAGCGTCCGACGCAGGGTGGCGGGTTCCGAGATGATAGCCTGCATCCTCTCCTTCCAGATCATTTCCATCGCGGGGATATGGGCGGGATTGCCTCCCCCCAGCATGAGCGGCGCGGGGTCGGCGGACGATGCCAACGCCTCACCAAGGTCAGCCATGAGCGCATTGATCCCGATCTCCCCGGCCAGACGCATTCCCAGTTCAGAAAAATTCATCACGGATTGTACCACGGGCTTTACTCAGGTTTCAGGTTTCAAGTTTGATCCCTCGGAGACGCCCTAATTTAGAATGATTCTTGATTAAAGGTGGGGAGGTGGTTTAAGGTTTCCTTTCGATCTGATGAAAAAGCACGAGACGACCACACCTGCCTCCTACGAGAGCGTGATGGGACGCGAGGGCCTCAGGTTGACGCCACAGCGGCGCCATGTCTACGAGGTGCTGATGGAGAAGAGGGATCATCCCACGGCCACGGAAGTCTTTATTCGGGCCCAGCAGGGGATGCCATCGATCTCGCTCGCGACTGTCTATAACTGCCTCGAGACGATGGTCGGGAGTGGCCTGGTCAAGGCGGTCCATGTCGACCGGGAGCCGACCCGCTTCTGTGCCAATCTCCACGAGCACGGCCATTTCCACTGCACGTCCTGCGGACATATCACCGACATCGAGTTCGGCCGTAGAAGTGCCTCCTCCGCTCCTGTTTCCTCAACCCCCAAGGGGTGGAAGCTTCCCGAGGGGTATCTTGTGACCCATCAGGACCTCACCCTTCGCGGCCTCTGTACTGACTGCACCTCCGGAAAGACCAACACCTCACCAACCATCTGAACACCCATGTCCACGCTCTCCATCCGCGACCTGCATGCCTCCATCGGCGACAAGCCGATTCTCAAGGGGCTCACCCTCGACATTCCCAAGGGTGAGGTTCACGCCATCATGGGCAAGAACGGCGCCGGCAAGAGCACCCTGGCCAAGATCATGGCCGGACATCCCGATTACACGGTGACGGGCGGGGACGTCCTGCTCGACGGTGAGAGCATCCTCGGTATGGAGCCTGATGTCCGTGCCCGACTCGGACTCTTCCTTGCGTTCCAATACCCGATGGAGATCCCCGGCGTCACCATCGCCAACTTCATCCGCGCGGCCCTGCAGGCCCGCCTCCCGGAGGGCCAGGAACTCGAGGCTGTCGACTATTACCAGAAGCTCTATGCGAAGATGGATGCCCTCGAAGTTCCCCGCAACTTCACCTCGCGCTCGGTGAACGAGGGATTCTCCGGCGGAGAGAAGAAGCGCTGCGAGATTCTCCAGATGGCCATGCTCGAGCCCTCCTACGCGGTGCTCGATGAGACCGACAGCGGTCTCGACATCGACGCGCTCAAGATCGTCTCCGCAGGCGTGAACGCGCTCCGTGGCCCGAACATCGGCATGCTCGTCATCACCCACTACCAGCGCCTCCTCGACTACATCGTTCCCGACAAGGTTCATGTGATGTCCGAAGGGCGCATCATCCACAGCGGCGACAAGGATCTGGCCCTCAAGCTTGAGGCCGAGGGCTACGACTGGGTCGAGAAAGAATTCGGAGCCAAGGCCGCCTGACAGCCAGGCCCTATCTCCTAACTCCCAGCTACCACATGAGCACCGAGACCCAGCACGATCTTAATATCGATCGCTCCGTCGGCGATTTCAGCTACGACGTCGAGTATGCCTACGACGCCGGCGTCGGCCTGACCGAGGCCACGATCGATTACATCAGTGACGTGAAGGGGGATCCCGATTGGGTCCGCGCCTTCCGCAAGGAGGGTTACCGCAAGTTCCTAGAGAAGCCGATGCCGACGAACTGGGCGACCAAGGATCTCGACAATATCGTCTTCGAGAACATCCGCTACTACCTGGCGCAGGGCCAGCAACCCAAGCGGAGCTGGGATGAGGTTCCCGACGAGGTGAAGGAGACCTTCGAGCGTCTCGGGATCCCCGAGCAGGAGCGCAAGTTCCTTGCCGGTGTGGAGGCCCAGTTCGACAGCGAGGCCGCTTATTCCAACATCAAGGCCGCCGTCGGTGAGCAGGGTGTCATTTTTGTCGGCTCCACCGAGGGACTCAAGGAGCACCCGGAGATCTTCAAGAAGTGGTTCGGCAAGGTCATTCCGAGCGGTGACAACAAGTTCTCCGCGCTGAACTCCGCCGTCTTCAGCGGTGGCAGTTTCATCTACGTCCCTCCCGGGGTAAAGGTGAAGCACCCGCTTCAGGCCTACTTCCGCATCAATGCCCAGAACTTCGGCCAGTTTGAGCGGACGCTCATCATTGCCGACGAGGGTGCCGAGGTGATGTACATGGAGGGCTGCACCGCACCGAAGTTCGAGACCGCGACCCTGCACAGCGCGGTGGTCGAACTCGTCGCCCTCAAGGGTGCCAAGATCCAGTACGTGACCGTCCAGAACTGGAGTTCGAATGTCTTCAATCTCGTCACCAAGCGCGGCGTCGCCCATGAGGACGCCGAGATCAAGTGGATCGACTGCAACATCGGCTCCCGCCTCACCATGAAGTATCCGGGTGTGGTCATGAAGGGCGAGGGGGCCCGTGGCGAGGTCGTCTCGATCGCGCTCTCCGGTGACGGCCAGCATCAGGACACCGGAGCCAAGATGATCCATGCGGCCGACAACACGACCAGCAACATCATCTCCAAATCGATCAGTCTCGGGACCGGGCGCGCCACTTACCGCGGCATGGTCCATGTCCCCAAGCATCTCAAGGGGTGCAAGAACAACACCGAGTGCGACGCACTCCTGATCAACACCAACAGCCGTACCGACACCTATCCCGCGATCACCGTCAGGGGACAGGGGAATGCCGTCCAGCATGAGGCGAGTGTCAGCCAGATCAGCGCCGAGCAGATCTTCTACATGCAGCAGCGCGGACTGAGTGAGGGTGCTGCCATGAGCCTTGCCGTCAACGGCTTCGTCAATGATCTCGTCCAGCAGTTCCCGATGGAGTATTCAGTCGAGCTCAAGCGCCTGATCGACCTCGAGATGGAGGGATCGGTGGGATGAGCGCACTGACCGAAGCGGCACCTGTCCAAGGCAGCTGGCCTTCTTGGTTCCATGCTGACCAGCAGAAAGCTTGGGAGTCCTTCCGTGCCCTGCCCGCCCCGGCGCGTACCGACGAGCCGTGGCGCTTTGCCAATCTCAAGGCGACCGACCTGAGCCCGTTCCATGAGGCTGGTTCGGTTCGTGACGCCGCCGCCCTGGTCTCCCGCTCGACGGGATGGGAGTCGGTGTCCGGCAAGCTGATCTTTGGTAATGATGCGCTCCTCCACGCCGAGTCCGCTGCTCTTCCGGCCGGAGTGCTCCTGCTTCCTTTGGACCAAGCCGCCCGCGATCATGAAGATCTGATTCGTGCTCACTTCATGACCGCCGAGCCGCGTCTCGGTTCACGCAAGTTCGCCGCCCTGCACCGGGCGAAGCTCCGTACCGGGGCCTTTGTGTTTGTCCCCAAAGGTGTTGTCGTGGAAAAGCCGATCGAGATCTGGCACTGGGTCGAGGGAGCGAACGCCGCGATCTTCCCCCATACCCTGATCGTGTTGGAAGAGGGGGCCTCGGCCACGGTCATCGACCGCTTCGTCTCCTCGGGTGACGAGCCCTCCCTTGCGATCGCCGTAAACGACCTGACCCTCGGTCAGGGAGCCAAGCTCACCTATTCGGGTGTCCAGGAGTGGAGCGACAAGACGACGGCCTTCCACATCAACGCGACCGAAGTGTCCAAGGACGCCACCTCCACGGCCCTCCAGATGAACCTCGGCGGCTGCTATGTCCGCGGCGAGAGCGACAGTCATCTCCGCGGCGAGGGATCGCGGAGCGTGATGCTCTCGATCAATCCGGCTACCGGAACCCGCGAGATTGACCAGCGGACCTTCCAGGATCACTACGCGCCCCGTGCCACGAGCGACCTGCTCTACCATAACGCGCTCTCCGACACCTCGCGGACCATCTTTGCCGGACTCATCAAGGTCGAGGAGAATGCCCACGAGACCGACGCCTACCAGAAGGTGAGGAACCTGATGCTCAGCGACGAGGCCGAGGCCAACTCCATGCCCGGTCTTGAGATTCTTGCTGACAACGTCCGCTGCACACACGGAGCGACTTCAGGGGAACTCAATGAGGATGAGCTTTTCTACATGATGGCTCGCGGCATTCCTCCGCAGCAGGCCGCTCAACTGATCGTCCGCGGCTTCCTTGGAAGCGTGCTGGAGCGTTTGGATCACGCCGAACTCGAGGCTCATCTCGGAGAGGTCCTTGATAAAAAGTTGGGCATCTAATCAGGAAAAGAAACCCCGATAGGCTGATTACTGATCGCGCAGAGGCGCGGAGACGCAGGGAGGTTTTGCTTAAGATTGTTTTCTCTGCGCCTCAGCGTCTCTGCGGGAAACCCAAAATCTAAAGAGCACCCACTCCCGGGCGCTGATACTTGAAGCAAGCGAGTGGGGGATCCGAGGGGAAATCCTTGCCGAGAGCAAGGACCTTGAACTGGCTTCCCATGAGCGACGGGGTGAGCAGGGTATTGAGGGCGAGCAGGTCTTTCCGGTGTTCCGGAGCATGATCCCCCAGTGATCGCATCCACGGTTCCGCCGCTCCCATCAGGAAATGCTGCTGGTCGCTGTAGGCGATCGGTGTCAGTCCGAGTACCACGGCCTTGGCCGCGAGATCGGTGAAATCGACCTGGGCGGTGATATCGCACAGGCCGGGCTCCTCCAGGGGATCGGTGAAGCGCTCATGCTTCCGGTAGGCCAGCAGTGTTCCGTCGGCTCGGTGGGGTGCAAAACGATCTTCGCCGACCTGGCCGTAGTCGACGGTCAGGATCATGCCCCGCTTCATCCGTGAGGCAATGCCTGAGAGCCATGGGGAGATTCCTTGGTTGATTTCAAAGCGCCAACCCTCGCGTGAGGGAACAGGAAGTCGTTTCGCGGCCTCAGTGAGATCCGGCTCCGCGATCGGACGCGTCATCCATGCAAACCGGCTCTTTTCCAAGACAACGCATTCCTCCTCCCAGACAGAGCCGTTCCATCGGATGGAATCAACCGGGAAGGCATCGAGCAGTTCGTTGGAGAGATGGATGCCCGTGAATTCGGGCAACTCTTCGTCGTCCTCATGCCAGGACACCCTTGAAAAACCGGAGAGTTTTTCCTGCTGGCGTGACCGGTTGACGGGAAACGGCTCCACAATCCGGTAACGCAGGGCGTCGGCAAAGACCCCGCCCCTCTCACCGATCATCCCGAGGATGTCGGCGGCCATCGTGCCATCGTTGGCTCCCTGCTCAACGATGGTGAATTCCCCCGGTGATCCCAGACCTTCCCAGACCTCGCGACAGACCGAGGCAAGCAACCGGCCGTAGATCCGTCCCACGCTGACACTCGTGTAGAAATCCCCCGACTTTCCGACACGGGCCCGTCCCGAGGCGTAGTAGCCGTGCTCCGGATGGTAGAGAGCCAGCTCCATGAAGCGCCGAAAAGGGATCATCCAACCCTGCGCTTCAATTTCTTCTCCAATCAATTCATGGAGCGCAGAAGCCATCTTGGTTTTCTGACCTCACAGTCCTTCAGTCTTCAGCCTATCAACCTAAACACTCACTGCCCCCGCGTGACCTCGCGTGCGTAGATGTTGATCTGGCCGTCGTCACCACGCTTGACCGAGGTGATCTGGAAAGGACGGAGGTTATCGCGGGCAATGGCGCTTCCCTCGGAGGGCACGGTGGCTCCCGCCGGGAATTCCACGATCACACGAACCTTGGAATTGGGGCCGGTCGGGACTCCCGCGATCGCGCCTTGGGGGCGTAGAACAGCTCGCCCATTCCCGGCGGCGGTGACACTGAAGCGTCCCTTGAGATAGTGGCGTTCACTGCCGACACCGCGTGATGCGAGATCAGGGCTTTCCGTCGGTTCAATGAGGCGACCGCGAGGCATCTGTCCGGGAGCATAAACCGGCCAGATCTCGGAGGAAGGGGCTCCTGTCGGTTGGTTCGTGGCGGTGGGCAGCATCGGGGATGGTGAGGAAATCGCTGCTGGAACGGCAGGGGGGGCGGTTGGGGAGACAGCTTTTGGCGTCGGGATAGAGAGAGGAGTGGGTATTGGTGTGGCTGCCGGCGTGACGGCGACGGGAGTGGCGACCGGGATCGCCGCAGCGACGGGGGGCGTACCCGTCGTGGCGACAGGAATGGCAGGCAAGACTGGCTGCGCATTCACAGGGATAGCGCGGGCGACAACCGGCTCAGGCGCCAGGGTGGCCGGCTTGTTCTGTACGGGATTCGCCGCGATGGCCTTGGCCACACGAGGTTCGGGTGTGGGTGTCGCTTCTTCCTCGGCAATCCTGCTGAGGCGCAGTCCGAGGCCGACTTTGCCCGTCTTTCCGAATTTTCCTCCGGAGAGTTGGGCGATCTGCTCTAGGGAGAGGAGTGGCAGCGGCGCATCGAGGTTGATCTCCTCGGGAGGCTCCAGCGAGAAACTCGTCCCCCCCTTGGCGGAGCCATAGCTTCCGTAGAGAAGTGGCATCGTGGTGAGCAGGAGGCGGTTTCCTTCCAGTCGCTCGATATGGATGACAGCCGAAAGATCGAGGGGTTTCTCCAGCTTGATCTCCTGGTTCGGGGTCAGCGAACGGGTCAGGGCTGGAAGGTTGGCATCATCGCAGGTAAAGGGCTGCTCCAGGATGATCTCGGGTTGCTCCACGGCCTGGAGCAGGGCGATCAGCCCCGGCCTGCAGAAGGAGTGCTTCGCCAGGGGAAGCGTGCCGACCACGCGATAGGTGCCCACCGCATAGGGAACAAGATCCCTGATCTGGTGATAGTTCCTGAGGAAATTGCGGAGCAGGTTTTCATTGGCCCGGCGGATCTCCGAGGCGGTCATCGATCCGAAGCGCTCGAGGAGCTGTCCCGGCTTGAGGAACTCGCCTCGCGGGGCGGCCGTGATCTCGAAACGCTGGGGAGGATCGATCTTGTGAAGCCTCAGGAGCAGGCGGTAGTTCGAGGCCTTCTCGGGATGGGCAAAGATGTAGTAGCTCCCCATCCAGCAGAAAAAGACGAACCCGATGAGCAGGAAGATGAAGACGGTCCATCCGAAAAGACTGTCCGCGTTGCCCCCGCTGCGATGCCCCGATCTGCCCTGATAGCTGTAGTAGTTTTTGCCGGCCATGTGCCTAAGGAGATGAGGAAAGAAGAGACTCGGGATGGTGGCAACCGAAAACGGAATCAGGAGCCCGGGGTTCCGGTCGGCTCAAAGGAGGTGCCGCAGCCGCAACTGCGGGCCGCCCTCGGATTGATCACCCGGAAACCGGCTCCCGTCAGGTCGTCCACATAGTCGATCGTGCATCCCTCCAGATGCGGCAGGCTTTCCTGATCGATGGACACCACGGCACCCTCCCGCTCGAGGAGGAGATCCCCCGGACGGGGTTCCCCGAGGCTCATGGCATACTGGAGACCGGCACACCCCCCTTTCTCGACTCCCAAGCGGAGTCCCCCGGAGCCCTTTTCGGTCGCCAGTTCGCGCAGATGACTCGCCGCCGCCTCGCTGATCTCAATCATGGCTTTATTCTACAGGGCCTCCTTGGATAGGTCAAAGGGCACCATGCAGTTGTTTTCGCCTTCAGTCTTCGGCCTTCAGCCTTCAGTCTCTTCCGAATGGGCTCCATCCGCCTCCTTCCCGATATCCTGGCCAGCCAGGTCGCTGCCGGGGAGGTGGTCGAGCGCCCCGCCTCGGTGGTCAAGGAACTGGTGGAGAACTCCATCGATGCGGGTGCCAAGCGCATCACGGTGGAGTTCCAGCGCGGCGGAACCCGCCTGATCCGCGTGACTGATGACGGGAGCGGCATGGATCGCTCCGACGCCCTGCTCTGCCTCGAACGTCATGCCACGAGCAAGATCCGCGAAAGCTCCGACCTGGCCGCGATCATGACGCTTGGATTCCGGGGAGAAGCCGTGCCGAGCATCGCGAGCATCTCGCGGTTCAAATTAGCGACCCGTCGCCGGGAGGAGGAGGCCGGGACCCTGATCGAGGTCATCGGCGGCAAGGTGACCGACGTCCGTGATTCGGGAGAGGCGCCCGGCACGCGCATCGAGGTGGCCGACCTGTTTTTCAATGTCCCTGCACGCCGTAAATTCCTGCGCGGTGAGCAGACCGAGGCGGCGAATCTTCTCCAGCAACTGCAGATCCTCGCCACGGCCCATCCGGAGATCGCCTTCACCTGCATCCGTGACGAACGCGAGGTCTTCCGCCTGGCCGCCACGGAGGATCTGGCCGTGCGGCTCCGTGATCTGCACGGCGAGGAATTCCTCTCCAAGCTGGTTCCCGTGCCTCCAGTGGAGGAATCGGGGGTTTCCGTCCGCGGATGGATCGCCCGTCCGGGCGAGGGCCGCAGCGACCGCACGCTCCAGATGACCTTTGTCAACGGACGCATGGTCCGCAGTCCCTCCCTTTCGTTGCCGCTACGCGAGGCCTGCGACGGAGTGCTCGCCAAGGGGCTGCATCCTCCGGCCGTCCTGTTCTTCTCGATCGATCCCACGACGGTCGACTGCAACGTCCACCCGGCCAAGCGGGAGGTCCGCTTCCGGGATCCTGGCGCCCTGCGTGCCGCCGCCCTCAGTGCGGCGCGAGCGGCATGGGGGACGGCCGCCCCAGCGAGGACTGACACCTTCGCTCCGGGTCATGACCCCCTCTTCCCGCCGATCGTCTCGCCATGGAAACCTTCAGCCCTAGCAAGCCAGCACGACCTTCCCGTGCAGGAAATCCCCTCCGCCCGCGTCGCCGAATCACCGCTCCCCGAATTTTCACGGCAATCTTCAGCATTCAGCATTCAGCATTCAGCCTTTTCTGTTCCCTTCCTCGGGCAATTGGCCGGCCGTTACCTCCTCTTCGAACAGGAGGAGGGGCTCATGATGGTCGAGATCCGCGCGGCCCGTGAGCGGATCCTCTTTGAGCGGTTCCTGAAGCGCCTGGAATCCGAGGAACTCGAAAGCCAGCGACTCCTTTTGCCCGAGATTCTCGAGATGTCGCCGGCCGATCTCGCTTGGGTCGAGGCCCACCAGGCGCTGCTTCAGTCCGCGGGCCTCGTTGCCGAGACATTCGGACAGGGAAGCCTCAAGGTGGACGCTATTCCCTCTGCCGCATCCGATCTCCCCGTTCCGGAAATCGTGATCCGGTTGATCGATGATTTGCGCACCCTCCGGGAGTCCCCCGTGCTCGATGCCAAGGGCAAGGAAGCCCTGGCTGTTTCCGTGAGCCGTCTGGCCGCGGCTGGAGCGCGCCTGCCCTCCGGGGAGGAGGCTGCCGGTTTGCTTCTGAAGGAACTTCTTGCCTGCGACCTCCCCTATGCCACGCCGAAGGGACGCCCCACGATCGTCCAGATGGCTCCCGGGGAATTGCAGAGGAAATTCCAAGCTTAGGAAAGACTGAAGGGGTTTAGACTGAAGGCTTCTAGGGGATTAAAGAGAGAGCTGCGATTTCAAGTCCGCGATTCATCCTTTTTCATTTTCCATTTTGCCTTCATCATTTTCCCATAGATGCCCGAACAGACGACCATCGAACCAGCGACGATCGACGACCTGCCCCAGCTTGCCGATCTGCTTTACGATCTCTTTTCGCAGGAGGCGGATTTCATTCCCAATCGCGACAAGCAGCTCTGTGGTCTCCGTCTGATCCTTGAGCAGCCGAGCAGGGGCCGCATCTTTGTCCTGCGGGCCGGTCCCCGCATCATCGGGATGATCAACCTGCTCATCACCATCAGCACGGCGGAGGGAGGCTTTGTGCTGATCCTGGAGGATCTCATCGTCCATTCGGACCATCGCGGGCAGGGCTTCGGCGGCAGGTTGCTCGAGCATGCGCTCGCCTACGCCCGCGAAAAGGGATTCCTGCGCATCACGCTCCTCACCGACAAGAAGGAAAGCCGTCCCCGCGAGTTCTACGAGCAGCATGGATTCCGACAGAGCGGTATGGTGCCGATGCGCTACTACTTCACCCCGCAAGGGGAGAAGCCGATTGCCGCTTATGAGTGAGTCGCTCCCGGTTGGCGGTGTCGTGAACCTTGGCTTTGCCCGGATCGATTCCTCGCGGAGGGAACGTTGCGGCAGGCCGGAAGTCATCTTCGGGCAAGGCAAGACCGCAGAGGAGATCGCCCGGATCGCCTCCGAGATCCATGAACGCGAGGGGCATGTGCTTGCCACAAGGGTCTCCCCCGAGCAGGCGGAGCAACTCCGCTCCCTTCTCCCCGGATCGGTTTACCATGAACGGGGCCGCTGCATCACTTTCGGGAACCCTCCTGCCAACGGTGATCATCGTCCCGTGGGGGTTGTGAGCGCGGGGACAAGCGACCTTTCGGTGGCCGAGGAAGCGGCGGTTACCCTTCAATCTTTCGGACGTTCCGTGGAGAGGATCCATGATGTCGGGGTGGCGGGGATCCACCGGCTCTTTGCCGAATTGGATCGCATCCGTTCCTGCAGTGTGCTCGTTGTGGTCGCGGGAATGGAGGGTGCGCTGCCTAGCGCCGTGGCCGGTCTGGTGGAAATCCCAGTCATTGCTGTTCCCACGAGCATCGGCTACGGGGCGCATTTCCAGGGACTCACCGCCCTGCTCGGCATGGTCAATAGCTGCGCCAGCGGCGTGACCGTGGTGAACATCGACAACGGATTCGGAGCCGCATTCGCTGCGGACTCCATCCTCCGCCTTGTTGAAAAGACCCATTCCTCACCGAGGTGATGATGAGTTCCCCCGCCGCCTTCATCCTGGCTGCGGGACTAGGCACCCGTCTTGCTCCGCTCACAGACCTTGTTCCCAAGCCGCTTGTTCCTGTCTTTCACAAGCCACTCCTGACCTTCGCCATCGACAGCGTGATCGCGGCAGGTTTCGGAGAGATCGCCTATAACACGCACCATCTGCCGGGAGCCTTTGCCGAGGAGTTCGGTTTTCACCCTGAGTACCGTGGGCGGTGCCTGAGGTCTTTCCACGAACCGCTCTTGCTCGACACCGGTGGCGGCATCCGCAACGCCCGCCCGGGACTCGGGGAGGGGACCTTCCTTGTTTACAACGGCGACATCCTGGCCGACATGCCGCTGGCGCGCCTGCTTGATCATCACCGTGCCTCGGGGAGCCTCGCCACGCTCCTGCTTCGCCCTTGTGGGGGGAAGGCCAACGTCCTCTTCGATCCCAAGGCAGGAGAAATCCGCGACCTGCGCGGGGAACTCGGTTCCACCGAGGGAATACCTGTCGTCTACAGCGGCATCGCACTCTTTGAGCAGGGCATCTTCGACTGGATCCCGTCCGATGGCCCCTACTCGGTGATCGACGCGCTGATCGCCGCCATGAGAGCCGGCAACAGGGTTGGGGGACTTCTTGTGGAGGAGGGACTCTGGATCGATCTGGGAACGCCGGCGGCCTACCTCGAGGCGCACCGCTTGCTGGCCTCGGGATCTCGTCCCTCGTATCTCTCCGAGCAGGATTGGCCGGTTGCGATTCATCCGGAGGCGACGGTTTTTCCTGGCGCCGTGTTTGAAGGAACGGTCTCGGTGGCACCGGGAGCCGTCATCGGAAAGAACGCCCGGATCAAGGATTCCGTCATCTGGCCCGGTGCGATCATCGGCGCGGATGCCGTGATCGAGGAGTGCGTTGTCTCGGGCAGGGTTCCCGTCGGCGGCCATCACCGGGGAGGAGTCCTGTGACGGCGTTGACCGACGAGCAGTTGCTCGCACAGACCGCCTCGCGCCTGCCGCATTTGGGCGGAGCCTCGCTCGCTCCGATTGAAAAAGGGGGGTCTGCCCGTCGCTTTCACCGCGTCTCCGCTCCCATGGAAAAGGGAGGCTCGGCGGTGCTCGTTCACGATCTCGGGGAGCGCGAGGAGAATCGCCACTACGCCTCCCTCGCCGGATTCCTAAGCGGACAGGGAGTCCCTGTGCCGGGAGTGCTGGCGACCGATCATGATCTCGGCCTCCTCTGGCTTGAGGACCTCGGGGAGATCGATCTCTGGGCCTCGCGCAATGAGCCGTGGGAAGTCCGCTGCCCCCTCTACGAATCCGCCCTGCGCGGCATTGCCCTCCTGCACGGCATCCCCCTCTCCGCATCAAGGGAACATGACCTCATCCTGCAGAGGGAGTTTGACGAGTCGCTTTATGCCTGGGAGCAGAAGTATTTCACCGATCATTGCCTCGGCGACCTCTTCGGCATCGCCGTGCAGGAACGCCAGGCCCTACTGGATCATCCCGCGATGCTCTCGATGGCCCAGGGGCTTGCGGAGCGCCCGCGCCGGTTCGTCCATCGTGATTTCCAGTCGCAGAACATTCTCATCCGTGGTGGGGAGGCGGTCTTCATCGATTTTCAGGGGATGCGCCCCGGAGTGGCCCAGTACGATCTGGCCTCCCTGCTCCTCGATCCCTACGTCACCCTGACCTCTGCGGAGAGGGAGCATCTGCTCGGCTTCTATCACGGACTAACGGGTGGGGATGGTATCTCCCGGGAGGAGTTTGATCGGATCTTCTGGCAATGCGCGGCCCAGCGCCTGATGCAGGCTCTGGGAGCCTACGGGAACCTGAGCCTCAACCTCGGCAAACCCCACTTCCGCACCCACGTCGCCCCGGCGCTGACCAACCTCCGCGAGACTCTCACCAGACTCCACCCCGAGGATAGGTTGGAATACTTGGAACAACTTCTGGATGGTCTTCCGTCCAACCCATGAGACTCGTCTGTGCATCCCTTCCCTGATTAATCTTTTGCAGAACGTATCCGGATTCCCCACCTAATAGCCTACAGCCTAAACCGCTTCAGCCTTCGTCTCATGTTCCAAACCGTCGTCATTGAGAATCTCTGGCCCCAGATCGAGGGGGGCAAGTATCCAGTCAAGCGCGTCCCCGGGGAACCGGTCACCGTCTACGCCGACATTTTCAAGGAAGGTCACGACGTTGTTTCGGCTGTGGTGAAATGGCGCGATGCCGGATCCAGAAAGTGGAACGAGACCCCGATGAGTCCGGTTGGCAACGACCGCTGGACGGCGACCTTCCCCGCTGGCGCCGTCGGCTTCACCGAGTGGAGCATCGAGGCCTGGGGCGACACCTTCCTCTCCTGGGTCGAGGAGATCGGCAAGAAAGTGAAGGGAGGTGCCTCCTCACTTCCCACCGAAACCGCCGAGGGTGCGCTGATGATCCGCGCCGCCGCCGCGCGTGCCGGCAAGAATGCCGCCGCAAAGAAACTCCTCGCCCATGCCGAGGCTGTTACCTCCGCTACCGATCCGGCCGCCCTGCTTGCCGCCGGTTCCGCCGCCGAACTGGCACAGCTCATGGCCGAGTGGCCCGACCGCACCCTCGCCGCAAATTACACCCCGCTTCAGCGCGTCCGCGTTGACCGTCAGGGGGCGGCCTTCGCCGCGTGGTACGAGTTTTTCCCCCGCTCTGCCGAGGGAAAGGCCGACAGTGGCTCCACCTTCCGCGAGTGCCTCGGTCGCGTCGACGATGCCAAGGCGATGGGCTTCGATGTGATCTACTTCCCGCCGATCCATCCGATCGGCATCACCGCGCGCAAGGGGGCGAATAATTCCCTGACCTGCAAGCCGGGCGAACCCGGCGTCCCCTACGCCATCGGCGGACCGGCGGGCGGCCACTGTGCCGTCGAGCCGGAGCTCGGAACGCTCGAGGATTTCGAGTGGCTTCTCGGCGAGATCCGCGCACGCGGCATGGAGGTGGCGCTCGATTTCGCGCTGAACTGCTCCCCCGACCATCCCTACGTGAAGGATCATCCCGAGTGGTTCTTCCACCGTCCGGACGGAACGATCAAGTACGCCGAGAACCCGCCCAAGAAATACGAGGATGTCTATCCCCTCGACTACCACAACGCCGGATGGAAGGCCCTCTGGAACGAGCTCCGCGATGTCCTGCTCTTCTGGTCGGAGCGCGGCGTGAGGATCTTCCGCGTTGATAATCCGCATACCAAGCCGGTCGCCTTCTGGGAGTGGGTCATCGCCGAGGTGCAGGCGAAATTCCCCGACGTTATCTTCCTGAGCGAGGCCTTCACCCGGCCCAAGATGATGCAGGTACTCGCCAAGATCGGCTTCACCCAGAGCTACACCTACTTCAGCTGGCGCAACAACCGCGCGGAGCTGGAGGAATACTTCACCGAGCTCACGCAGAGCCCGATGCGCGAGTACTTCCGCCCGAATCTCTTCCCCAACACGCCCGACATCCTCCCCGTCTACTTGCAGGAGGGCGGGCGGCCCGCCTTCATGATCCGCTCCGTGCTGGCCACGACCCTCGGTGGTGTCTACGGCATCTACAGCGGCTTCGAGCTCTGCGAGAATGCCGCGCTCCCCGGTCGCGAGGAGTACCTCGACTCGGAGAAGTACCAGTACAAGGGGCGCGATTGGAACGCCCCCGGCAACATCAAGCCGCTCATCACCCGCCTCAACGCCATCCGCCGCGAGAACGCGGCGCTCCATCAGACCAATAACCTCTCGTTCTTCGGATCCGACAACTCCGCGATCCTCTGCTACCGCAAGTGGTCCCACGACCACGCCAGCCAGATCCTCGTCATCGTGACGACCGACTTCCGCAATCCGCAGAGCGGCTGGATCGATGTCCCGACGGGGGATCTCGGCCTGCCACCCGATTCGGCCTACCAGATTGAGGATCTGCTCACCGGAGAGGTGTTTGCTTGGAGGGGGGCGAGGAATTATGTGTCGCTGGAGCCGGGGGGGCGCATAGCCCATATCCTCCGCATTAAGCGGTAGGCTTGGTCTTTTGCGCTCTGGCTGTGTTGGCCTGCGCTCGCAGTATAATTTATACAGCTTCGCTTGCCCGCCTAGCTCTCCATCCAAGCTTGCGAGCCTTGGGGAACACTAATCCGGCAAGAGATCAAAATCTTGAGGATTGTTGTGATTGGGCACTTTTAGATCGGAGGGTTCAATTCCCTCCAGAAGAGCCAAGCGATCAGCGAGCGGGGATTCTGAACCGACGATCTGAACGCCGTTGGATTTTTCATCAAGAATGAAGCTTGTGCGTCTCGGGCCAGCTGAAAATCGAAAGCCTTTCCCAAAATTCAGATTCGTAAAGATCGTTTCGAACAACTCCTTAATCTTCAGATATGAAGCATCGACAAATGAGGCCTCTATCAAGAGGCGATTTTCATGACTCTTGTCCAATCCTAGAGTCTTTTCGACCAACGGTTCTAGCCTTGCCCTATTCTTGGACTGATTGATGTATCCATTGCAATGGACAATGCAGTTGCGAATCTCCGAGATGTTTTCAACGGGGGTCCAATCAGAGATCCGTGCATCGATGACCTTTGACAGAAAGGTCCTTGAGGCATCGGTGTAGGGATATCTTTTGATATCGCTGATATGGACAGTGATACTTTTATTCTGTTCGCAGAGGTGATTGCAGATGGATCTCAGGCAATGCTCGGTTGCCGAGTAGATGGCCGTGATGTGCCCATACCTCATGACCATGGGTAACTCCTCCTGAAAAGAGGAAGCATGACCGAAGTATCTCAACATTACCTCTAAAGCTTCTCCTTTAATTTCAGAAACCTCTTCATCGATTGCTTTCCGTTGCTGCTCCTCAGCTAGAGTCAGACCCTGCTCGCTAATGCGGATATACCTTCCAAGCAAAGCCAGCTCTGCTTCAACCTGACCACGAAATAGATCTAATATCGCTGCAGGCATAGCGTAGGATTCCTATTAAATTGCGATTACTTCTTTTTGTAGTGCTTATCAAACTCACTAAGAATATTTGCATTAAAGAATGGCTTCTTTGAGCTCTTTGAGTTGTTGGGATCTAGGAAGCGGATGATGCCGAATCGCTTGTCTTTAAGTAGGGGCTTCCTTATTTCGTGGTATTTGTTGGCGATTTTAAAGTCTACATAGCGTTTGCGACACTCTTTGGTTAAACGGTCGTAGTTCCAGGGGTAGCGCTCACCTATCTGCTCCTCGGTCAGTCGGATTTCAGGGGCGTTGGGATTATCGGTCAACTGTACGCCAAGAGCGTCCTTGGCTTTGGAGCGTGTGAATTTGATGTCGATGTTGACGGTGACTGAATAGGGAGAATTTGCATCGTCTTCGGTAGGTTCAAGACTTTCGATGAACGAAAGAAACCTTTTTTCCTCAGAATTTAGCACGATAGCTTCTGTATGATTGGGAAGCGCAACGAAAGAAAGAGGCATGAGGTAAAAATTGAACTCGGACATATCCCGCCCGAACCAGCTCTTGGTGGCAGCTACAAAGTTCTTTAGGCTAGCTGTTCCAATTTCCTGAAGGCGGACGGGGAATGCGCCAGATCGGTTGTAAAAGTGAATAGAAGAGTCCCTGATCTCCATTAGTGCCTGGATATTTGCCCAAGCGTTTTCGTCGAAGGCTCTTGTCTCGACCAATTTCTTGGCAAGAAAATCAAGGCTGTGTGTGAAAGGATTTTTGGAACGGGTCAGCTTGATCTGGTGCTTCTTGCTCTTGGTTCCATCAAGTTTCCTGCGAGGCTCCATAATATAGAGGGAGCGAATCTGGTTTCTGTGATCGGTCAGCCATTTGGCTTTGAGCAGCAATTCCCAGCCGTTAATGGCGAGAACGGCGAAGGCTTCTTCGCGGTAAAGAAAGTCTGGTTTGTTGTAGATCTCAATGGCGGCCACCGTGGCGGCAATTGCCCGATCCAGAAATTCTTTAGAACGCGCTTTCATGCGACTGGGGAGAAGGCTTCTTTGAGGATGGCCTGGAGGAGTTGGGAGGCGTGGGTGCGTGAATTATCGATTTCCGTTTCCAGTTCTCTGCAAGACTCCATCAGTGCCTCGACTCGCTCGACAATGGCAGCTTGTTCGGCGAGAGGAGGGAGGGGAAACATGAGTTCACTCAGGATCTCTAAGTTGATGTTTTTTTGTGCTGTTGCTGGCGCAAACTTCTCAATCGAAGTTCGTGTGAGCTCAATAAACAGCCTTGCGAATTCAGGGGTTCTTCCGTCGGCGGCAGAGACAAAAGCTACAACGCTATCTGGAAAACATGCTGGAAACTGGAGAAATCCAGTTTCGGCAATGTTTGCTGCAATGGTGATGCACATTGTGCCAGCGGGCCATAGACGACTCTGAGCAAGTCCGACTTGGTTGTAGTATCCTGTGCAGGTATCGATTTTGAATCCGTTATGTTTTGAGCGTGCTACGTCTCCAGTCTGAACAAAGGGAATGTCACCATCTTCAAATAGTCGCTGATCATTGCGTGGCCTGTGTTTGGATTTTCCTCGCTGAAAGATTCCAGAATGCCCCATCCGGCACCACTCCCAGCCCTTGGGGATTTCGAATGGGATTTCTTCCGGTTTGATGGGAGGCAGAGGCTTTTCTTTTTTGAGTTTCTTGGCGGCGATCAGCTTGGCCTTTTCAGCCTGGATCCGCTTGAGGAGTTCGCTGGCTGGTTCGGTGTCGGGATTTGCTGCACGCCATTCGGCGGTGAGTATTCCCTGAATGGCTTCCTGGAGAATGGCCTGTTTGAGCTTGGTAAGGAGGATCTCTTGGTGCCCGATTTCATGTTGGGCTACCAACAGTTGGCCCCGTGCAGAGTTGATTCGCTGAATCAATTCCTGCTGTTCAGTCAGCGGTGGAAGATCGATCTCGTAATTGAGGAAAAACGCCTCCTCTACTCGCTTGCGGTTCGTATTGCCTCGGCTGGCCTTGATGCAGGCTTCCAGGAACTGGGGAGATTGGAGAAAGGCATTGAAGAACTCTCTCTCCACCTCGTTTTCATTAAGATCAAAGGCCAAAAAATCGTTGGTCACGATGGCCCCGTCCAGTTCATCCGGTATGATCCCAAAAGCCCCATTGCGGGCATCGATCCGACTTAGAATGAATTGGCCGGGTGAGACGACCCATTGGTTCTTGGTGCCGATTTCCGAGCCGCTTTTGGTGCCGCGAAGTTCAACGCCCCTGTAGTTGGTGCGAATGGTCACCTGTTTGTAGGTGACTTGATCCTGAACAGTGACCGGGGTCTTGTTCCGGGTAAGAATGTCCCGGATGCTCTTCATTCCTCCGCGTACTGATTTTCGATTTTTGCAAGTGCTTCGGAAATTCGATCCTGAGACTTTCTGAAATCCTGAAGGCATTCCAAAACCGAATGTTCCAGTGTCTCGGTAGGAGTGCTTGGATTCTTTACATCCAGATCGAAGCCGGTCTTCAAGTCCTCGACTCGGATCTTCCACGCGACATCACTTTCCTCGCGGTTGTTCCACCAGGTGATCAGGGGGGTAAATTCCTCAAGCTGGATGGGCTTTGTCTTGGAGTAGCTTTTCTGACCCTCGGGGAGGCGGTGCTCGTAATACCAGATCTCCTTGGTCGGGGTCCCTTTCTCAAAGAAGAGGAGATTCGTCGAAACAGTCGCGGGGTGGAAGGTGGACTGCGGGAGGCGGACGATGGTGTGGAGGTTGCAGTCGGTGAGGAGCTTTTCGCGGATGCGTTCCTTGTAGCCGTCTCCGGTGATGCAGCCGTCGGGAAGCACGATCGCAGCCCGGCCGCCCGGCTTCAGGAGCTGGATCATGAGAATCACAAAAAGGTCGGCGGACTCGCGGCAGCGGTAGGCGTGGGGGAAGTTGGTTTCCACGCCGTCATCGATGCCTGCTCCAAAGGGAGGATTGGCCAGGATGACCTCGACCTGTTGCTTCGGGCCGATGGAGTTGTATTCGGTCTTGAGGCTGTCGACGTAGTGCCAGTCGGGAACCTCGATGCCGTGGAGGAACATGTTGGTGAGGCCCATTACGTAGGATACGGGCTTGAGCTCCCAGCCAGTGATGGTGCGCTGGAGGGTGGCCTCGTCCTCGAGGGTCTTCACCTCGGTATCGCGGATATGGTCGATGGCCGCACTGAGGAATCCCCCGGTGCCTGCAGCTGGGTCGAGGACGCGCTCTCCGAGACGCGGATTCGTCATCTGCGTCATGAACTGAGTGATGGCGCGCGGGGTGTAGTATTCCCCCTTGGCGCTGGCATCACGGAGCTCAAGGAGAATGGATTCGTAGATGGTGCCGAAGATGTGGCGGTCCTCGGAGTTGTTGAAATCGAAGCCGTTGAGCTCGTTGATGACCTGGCGCATCGCGTAGCCGGACTTCATGTAGTTATTGATCCCGAGGAAGACCTCTCGGACCAACTCGGCTCGCTGAGGAGAGTGGGTAGAACTGAGTTTCCGAAGGCTGGCCACAAGCCCTTCGGTCGGATGGTCTATGAAGATCAGGAGTTCCTCGCCGGTGATTCCCTCCGGATCGGTAGCCCAGTTTCTCCACTGGAACTTGGCCGGAATGACCGACTGGTAGCCGTCTCTGATGAGCTCAAGGGACTGGTCGTTCTCATCGAAGATTTTCAGGAAGAGCATCCATCCAAGCTGCTCGATCCGCTGGGCATCTCCCGAGAGGCGGTCTTTGTTCCGCATGATGTTGCGGACGTTTTTGATGATGGAGGCGATATTCGGCATGGGAAGCGGGAGAAAGATGGTTAGGCTGAAGACTGAAGGCTGAAGTGGATCAGGGGAGAACCACGAAAATCACGAAAGGCACGAAAAAGGGGGAAGGTGGGAAAGTGAAAGGGGAGAGGAATCAGGCCTTCTTCTTCCTTTTCATCATGATCGTCTTCTTCGGCATCTTCTTAATGCTCACGACGTCGTAAGCGGGAGGTTCTTCCTTCACATGGAAGCCCATTTCTTTATCCGGAAGGGCTGGGGTAGGTGGAGGATTCAGGAGGGGCTGAAGCTCCTGGATGATGAGTTTGAGGACTTCGTCGTGGTTGAGGAGCTTGGCATCGATCTCAGCAAGGCGCTTGAGGAGATCGGCATTGGCCATGAGGAACTCCCTCTGCTTGATGAAGGCTCGGACGACATACTGGCTCATCCGAACAGCCTCAGGACTGCTCAGGATGGTCGAGGCCATGATGGCGCCATGTTCGGTAAAGGCGTAGGGAGGGGTGCGGCGGCCGCCCCTGCTATCAACGGTAGCACCCTTATTATCAATCAGATATGTCTTTGTGGTCGCAATTTGCGACCGCAAAACCGCCCATTCCTCAGCGGTAAGCTGGAACATGAAATCTGCCGGGAATCGTTCCATGTTCCTTTTGACCTGCTCGTTGAGCCGCTTCACCGGAACGCCATAGAGTTCGGCCAGATCGGTATCGAGGATGACTTTCTGACCCCGGGTCGTCTGGATGAGATCATCGATGGGTTTTGGGGATTTCTGAGGCTTTGGCATGGGAAGTAGGGAATCAGAAATGAGTGATGGAGGTCTTAATTCTGGCGAATTCGCCCTAATTGCAAATCGGTTCAGGCGGTCTGGTAGAGGGCGGTTTCGAGTTCCTTAAGCGCGGCGAGGTAGCCGGGCTTCCCGCCGAAGTAGCCGACGATCTCGACCGGGGTACCGAGGGAGGTGAGGGGATCGACTTTCAGGATCTCGAGTGACTCGACGCTGGTGATGCCGGTGAAGGCGTATTTCTCCAGCAGGGCATCGACAACCCGGCGGGCGAGTTCCCCGTATTTCGTGAAGTAGTCCCGCTTTTTGACATTCTCTGCACGTTCGCGCCGGGTGAGCGGCTTCTGCTCGTAGGCGACGTGGCAGATCAGGTCAAAGGGGTCGAACTCGGAGCCGACTTCCTCGTTGAGCGCAGAGAAGAGGACGCCTTCCTCCTCCAGGGAGTCGATGATGGCTTTCTTCTTATCCGCCTGCTTCCAGGTGACGAGGAACTGATCGAGTGAGGCGTAGTTCCGGAGGATGCTCTTGCGGGTGTAGTCGCGGAGGCTCTCGGTGATGATCTTCCCATCGTCGCCCATATACTGGACGCGCTCCTTGAGAACGGTGACCTCGACGCCGCGCACGGTGACTTTACGCCCCTTGCCATTCTCCTGGGCGGTATCTCCCTTGATGGTGACATCCGGAAACTCGACCTGCTGGCCGGTCAACTCGTCGGTGATCCCGTAGTCGTCGGTCTCGTGTTCAAAACCGGAAATGTCGTCGCTCTGGCCGATCTCCTTCACCCTGACCGGATCACCGTCGAACTCCTTATCCGCAAAGAGGGCGGTCACATTCCTGAAGTCCATGATGGTGAAGTAGTGCTTCCCGAAGTCTTCGTTGATGCGGGTTCCTCTGCCGATGATCTGCTTGAAGTCGGTCATGGATCCGATGTTCGAGTCGAGGACGATGAGCTTGCAGGTCTGCGCATCGACGCCAGTGGTCATGAGCTTGGAGGTGGTGGCGATGACGGGGTATTGCTCGGAGGGATTGATGAAGGCGTCGAGGTGGCGCTTTCCTTCGGGGTTGTCCCCGGTGATCTGCATCACGTATTTGCTGTTGGCAGAGACGAGATCGGCATTCGCATTGGCGAGCGCAGTGCGCATACCCTCGGCGTGCTCGATATCAACGCAGAACACGATGGTCTTGGAGAAGCGATCGCTCCCCTTCAGGAACTCCGTGATCTTTTCGGTCACGAGCTTGCGGCGCTCCTCGACGATGAGGTGCTTGTCAAAATCGGTGCGGTTGTAGATCCGATCTTCGACGGGTTGGCCATCCTTGTCCTTGAAGCCCCTCGGTGGGCGCCATCCCTCGGCGTCGATGTCGAGGGTGACCTTGATGACCTTGTAGGGGGCGAGGAATCCATCATCGATGCCCTGCTTGAGCGAGTAGGTGTAGATGGGATCGCCAAAGTATTCGGTATTGGAAACTTCCTTGGATTCCTTCGGGGTAGCCGTGAGTCCGATGTGGGTGGCCGATGAGAAGTACTCCAGAATCTCCCGCCATTTGCTGTCCTCGCGCGCGCTTCCTCGATGGCACTCGTCAACGATGACGAGGTCGAAGAAATCGGGGCTGAACTGTTTGTAGGCGTCGGTGTCGTTGTTGTCGGAGAGGCCTTGGTAAAGGGAGAGGTAGATGTTGTAGGCGGTGTCGACGTGCTTGTGACGGATGACGGTCATCGCTTCCTTGAAATGGCGAAAGTCTCCCCTGACGGTCTGATCGATGAGGGATGTGCGGTCTGCGAGGAAGAGGATTCGTTTCTTCAGGCCGCTCTTCCATAAGCGATAGATGATTTGGAAGGCGGTGTAGGTCTTGCCTGTGCCCGTCGCCATCACGAGGAGGTGGCGATTGTTGCCTTCATTCTTGGCAATCGCTTCGACGGTCCGATTCACCGCGATCTGCTGGTAGTAGCGTGGGGATCGGGTCGATCCATCCGCGTAGTAGTCCTGTGAGACGATCGCATCCTGTGCCTCGGAGATTCCCTTGAAGGCTTTGTATTTCGCCCAGAGGAGCTCGGGGGTCGGAAAACCGTCCAGTGGGAGGCTGGTCTCCAGCTCTCCCTGCGTCTCGGTGCGGTCGTGAAAATGGAAGCCATCTCCGTTGCTACTGAAGACAAACGGGATATCCAAAGTCCGGGCATACCCCAGTGCCTGCTGGATCCCGGCTGAGACAGAGTGGTTGTTATCCTTCGCCTCGACAACGGCGATCGGGATATTCGGCTTGTAGTAAAGAATGTAGTCGGCCCTCTTTCGCTTGCCGCGTGCATGGAGCTTTCCCCGGACATAAATCCGGCCATCCGTGAAATCAACCTCACGGCGGATTTGGAGATCCTCGTTCCAGCCAGCACCGACGATGTGCGGAGTAATGAACTTCGCGCAAATGTCGCTTTCGGTGAGGTCTTTCTTGTTCACTTTGGAGAGATAACGATCAGATGCTGTTGTATCTCTTGTAATGACCACTCGCCACGGGATTCTTCTCTGTCGGAGTGGTTTTCCACCCCGAGACCATGGCAGTCACCCCCGCGGCTTGTTTTCTGATGAACAACCTCCGCGCCCACTAAAAGTCTAACAGCCTTCAGTCTAAGCGCCTTCTGCCCTCACCACATCAGCTTTAGCCCATGCTCGGCGTATGCCTTGATGTCGGGATCCTTGGAGAGAAGGGTTGATCCTGAGCGTATGGCCTGCCAGACGAGCATCCGGTCAAAGGGGTCCTTGTGGCCCAGCTTGGGAAGCCGGTGGTACTCGGCGGCATGGCTTGGTTCGAGCGGCAGCAGGGTGAATCCTGCTTCCTCGGCGACGTCGGGGAGGTTTTCCGGGGAAATGCCCTCAAGGATGAGTTTGCCAAGGGAATGTTTGAGCGAGAGTTCCCAGAATGTCACGGCGCTGACATGGGCCTCGTTGCCGGGATCATTCAGGGCAGCCCGGGCTTTCTTGCCCAGTTTCTCGGGGGCCATGACGGCCCAGAGGAAGGCATGGGAATCCAACAGGAGCTTCATGGGCGCTCAGGAGGCCAGGAGGTCTTCCTCGCTGATCTTGAAGCCGGGCTTTGTGCGGAAGGAGGACTTCTTCCTGAGGGATCCTAGGGTCACGCCGCCCTGCGGGAGGACGAGTTTCGGAGGGGCCAGGACGGCGACGAGACGACCTTTCCTGCCGAAAGAAACCCCCACGGTCTTGCCGAGGCGAACTTCCTCGAGTGCTGCTGAGAAATGCGTTTTGAACTCGCCGACGGCCAGAGTCTTCATGAAGCTAAGATCGTCTATCGTGACAAGTTGTCAAGTAATGCCGCCTCGGGAGTGCATGCGGCACGATGGCAGACGGGTCCTTCTTTGCGCTGTCGGATTATCGCAGAAGCGTGACGGCTTCTGCGGGTGTCACGGCTCCGATAGGGGATTTGCGAAAGTCCTTCGTGTTCCGCGTCACGATGATCTGCGCCTTGAAGAGTGCTGCCGCGGCCGCCTGCATGGCATCTTCCAGATCGGAGAAACCAAGATCCAGCGCATGCTTCATCTCTCTTGTGCCTGTCGGAGGAACCACCACAAACTCCAGTAGATCGTCCAGGAATTCCGATGACTTTCCTTTGGTGAGGTAGTGGATGTTGGCAAGGCTATGCCACGCTACGGCGCATTGACCCGAATGAAGGGATGCCCACTCAAGTAGCCGCGCACTGGTGTTCATGTGGGGGTCCCGACCAACCGCAAAATCAAGCAGCACATCGGTGTCCAGAAGCATCCTCATGGCGGTGGTTCAGTTGGTGGTCCCGGGAATTCCCTAGAGCCCGTACTTCTTCTTAAGGTAATCAAAGCGTGCGCCGCTTTGCTTCGCGAGGTGAAGCTTGCCCGCCCATTTGCGGTGAAAGGGAAGGGTGTTTTCACGGACCGGTTCGCCCGACTCTCTGGCAAGTAACTGCTCCACAAGCCCCGAGAGGCTGGTGCCACGTTGACGGGCCACTGCTTTCGCGCGGTGGGAAATTCTTGGTTCCAGGGTCAGTGTGACTCGTGCTTTCATACGCATACGCTAAAGCAATATGCATCTGTGTCAACCGGGCACAGGTGGAGATCCTGGTAGGATTCACCCCCTTCATCCCTGTGAATTGTCCTCTGCGTCTCCGCGACTCCGTGCGAGATTTCTCCCAAAAAGGAACGGGGGTGATTCCTTCTCTGGAACCACCCCCGTCAGTGCGACGGCTATAAGCCGGATTCTGTCTTGCCGGGTTGCCCCGGCATGGACGGCCATTTCTCTCAGGGATCTTGCGATCCCAGCCCGTCTTGCGACGGGTGCGACGTTACCCGGGGTCCCGTTTCACCGTTGGTGAAACATCGAAGCCGGCGGCCTCTTCCCCTGTTCTGTCTTGCACCGCATAGGGTTTTTCGTGCCCCCTCGGTTACCCTCGGGGCGGTGGGCTCTTACCCCGCCTTTTCACCCTTACCCCGATCTTGCGACCAGGGCGGTTTTATTTCTGTGACACTGTCCGTCGACCGGGATTTTCACCCCGGACTCCCGCGTGTTCTACGCGGTATGCCGCCGTGTGGTGTCCGGACTTTCCTCGAGAATTGCTCCCCGCGGTCGTCCACCGTCACGGGGTAGCTGTAAGCCACACTTTGCAAAGATGCAAGTGGTTCAAAATGGACTCGCGCGGAGGCGCGGAGGCGCAGAGATGAGAAACTGGATCAAAATCCTTCAGTAACTCTGCGCCTCCGCGCCTCTGCGGGAAAATATTAAGGCTTCTTCCGCGAGAGTACGTCGCGGAGGAAGGGGGCCGTCCGGCTGACCTTGTTCTTGGCCACTTCCTCAGGTGTTCCCGAGGCAATGATCTTCCCGCCGTTTTTTCCAGCCTCGGGGCCGACATCAATGATGTAGTCGGCCTCAGCCACCAGATCGAGGTGGTGCTCGATGATGATGACGGTGTGGCCCTCGTCGACGAGGCGGTGGAAGACATCCTGCAGGAGTTCCACGTCGGAGGCATGGAGTCCGATGGTCGGCTCCTCGAGGATGTAGAGGATGCCTCCCTTCTTTGCAAAGCGGGGTCGGTCAACGGAACTGCCTCTGGCAAGTTGGGTGACCAGCTTGATGCGCTGGGCCTCGCCGCCGCTGAGCGTGGGACTGGGTTGGCCGAGCTTGAGATAGCCGAGGCCGGTCTCCACAAGCAGTCGCAGCGGGCGGCTGATCTTGGGATGAGCCGAGAAGAACTCGGCGGCCTGCTCAACGGTCATCCCAAGGACGTCGCCGATCGATTTGCCATCGTATTTCACCTCGAGGGTCTGACGGTTGAATCGTGTCCCGCCGCAGTCTTCGCACGGCATGTAGGAGGCGGGGAGGAAGTTCATCTCGAGCTTGATGACACCCTGTCCTTCGCAGGTTTCGCAGCGACCGCCTTGGTTGTTGAAGGAGAAGCGGCTGCCGGTGTAGCCGCGCAAGCGTGCCTCGGGCAGTCCGGCATAAAGCGTCCTGATGGCATCAAAGACCTTCAGGTAGGTGGCGGGGGTCGAGCGTGAGGTCTTGCCGATCGGCGACTGGTCGACCTCGATCACCTGGGAGAGGTGCTGGACGCCCGTGAGGGACTTCCAGTGTTTCACACCCGGTTTCTTCTTTCGTCCGGCCCGTGTCAGGGATTCCTCAACGGCGGGAAGAAGGACGCCGCGCAGCAGGGTGCTCTTTCCCGAACCACTGATCCCGGTAATCGCCGTCAGTCGCCCGAGCGGGAAACGGACATCGACGGCCTCCAGGTTGTGGAGTTTTGCCCCGTCGAGTTCCAGCCAGGCTGGGACATCCTCCTCCTTGAGGCTGCGACGCGAGCCGCGCTTGGGATGGACGGGGGGCTCGCGCAGGAATTTTCCGGTCAGCGAACGGGGATTGGCCATCACCTCCTCCATGGTTCCGAAGGCGACCACCTCGCCGCCGTGGGTCCCCGCACCGGGACCGAGGTCGATGATCCTGCTGGCGCGGCGCATGGTCTCGTCGTCATGCTCAACGACGAGGAGGGAATTGCCCCGCGCCGTCAGCTCGCCGAGGGCATCGAGCAGGCGGGTGTTGTCACGCGGATGGAGACCGATGGTCGGCTCGTCCAGCACGTAGAGGACACCCCGGAGGTTCGAGCCGAGCTGGGCCGCGAGGCGGATACGCTGGGACTCTCCGCCGCTGAGCGTCTTGGCGGAGCGGCCGAGTTGGAGGTAGTCGAGGCCGACGCGTCCCAGGAACTCGAGTCGCTGGCGGATTTCGGGAACGATGTCGCGGGCCACGGTTGCGTCCCGTCCGGAGAATTTCCAGGACCCCGTGAGACCCAAGGCATCGTTCGCGGAGCGGGAGGAAAAGGAAGCAATGCTTTCCCCCTCGATCCTGACCGAACAGGCCACGGGATTGAGGCGGTCTCCCTGGCAGACGGGGCACGGACGGGTCTCCCCCTCCTCGCGGCTCTCAAAGGAGCGTTCCGCAGCCAGGTCGGCCTCGAGTTGGGAATCGAAGTCTTTCGCCGAGGGGACCTCGGTCCAGACCTCACCGAAGCCGCGGCAGTGCTCGCACCAGCCGTGAGGAGAGTTGAACGAGAAGAGACGCGGGTCGAGTTCCTCAAAGGCCCGTCCGCAGTCGGTGCAGTTCATCTCCGAGCTGAGGATGCGGAACTCGGGGACGGTCGACTTCTTCTTGCCCTTGGTTGCTTTTCCGCCCTTGGGCGATTTTGTTTCCTTCGGGGCGGGCGAGGTGGAAGTAGGAAGGGCTTTCGCGGTTCCCTTGCCGATCTCGAGAGCCCGCTTGGTCTGGTCGAGCAGTCCTTTTTTGGCATCCTTGTCGATCGTGCCGACGAGTACGTCGATGGTGTGCTCCTTGAAGCGTTCGAGCGGTTGGAAACCGTCGACCTCGATCAGTTCGCCGTCGACAAGCAGGGTCGAGAACCCGTGATCGGAAGCCCAGCGCGCCACCTCGGTGTGGTAGCCTTTGCGACCCTGGATCAAGGGAGCGAAAAGCTGGACGGGGCCCTCTTTGGACATCTTCTCCAACTCGGCGGCCACGGCGGTGACGGAACTCTTGCTCACGGCGACACCGCAGTCGGGGCAGTGCTGGATGCCGAGCTTTGCGTAGAGGAGTCGGAGGAACTGGTGGATCTCGGTGACGGTGGCCACGGTTGATTTGCCGCCGCCGCGCGTGATCCTCTGCTCGATCGCCACACTCGGGGGAAGTCCCTCGATCCGGTCGACATCGGGCTTTTCCAACTGCTCCACGAACTGCCGGGCGTACGGGGACATGCTGTCGAGGAAGCGTCGCTGTCCCTCGGCAAAGAGAATGTCAAAGGCGAGGGTCGACTTGCCGCTGCCGCTCAGGCCGGTGACGACGACCATCTCGTCGCGCGGGATGTCGAGGGAGATGTCCTTGAGGTTGTGCTCTCGGGCACCCCGGATCTCGATCGCCTTGGCGGGCACTGCCACGGGAGCTGCATTCGCTTTCTCAAGACGGAGAGGTGGCCGGCCTGCGAGCACCTCGGCCAGGTAGCGGCCGGTGTGGGATTCGGCTACGGCAGCGATCTCCTCGGGAGTGCCTGCGGCGACGAGTTTCCCTCCTCCGCTTCCCGCCTCGGGGCCGATGTCGAGCACCCAGTCGGCCGACTTGATGACGTCGAGGTTGTGCTCGATGACGACGAGGCTGTTTCCCTCGTCGACGAGGCGGCGGAAGGCCTTGAGCAGGATCGCCACGTCGTCGATGTGAAGTCCGGTCGTCGGCTCGTCAAAGATCAGCAGGGCTCCGCCAGGTTCCTGTCCCGACAAGCGGGCGGCGAGCTTCAGGCGCTGGGACTCGCCGCCGCTCAGGACGTTGAGGGGTTGGCCGAGCTTCAGATAGTCGAGGCCCACCTCAGCAAGCAGACGAAGCGGGCCGCAGATCGACTCGGCCTTCGGCCCCTCCGAGAAGAAGGTGATCGCCTCGCAGGCGGTCATTTCGAGGATGTCGTGGATCGATTTGCCGCGGTGGCGGATGGCGAGGACACGCTCCTGGTAGCGCTTCCCCTCGCACTCCGGGCAGCGGAGGAAAAGATCACTCAGGAACTGCATCTCGACCTTTTCGAAGCCGAGTCCGGAGCAACGGTCGCAGCGTCCCTGTCCCGAGTTGAACGAAAACGCCGAGGGACTGAGTCCTGCGGCGATCGATTCCTCCTCGAGGCCGAAGAGTTCGCGGATTCCGTCAAAGACCCCGAGGTACACCGCCGGAGTGGAGCGGGGGGTCTTGGAGAGAGGGGACTGGTCGACCAGCACGATGTCGCTGAGTTCCTCCCCTCCCTTGATCGAGCGGCAGCGCCCGGCTGCCTCCCCTTCCTCGGCGGCGGCCGAGGTGAGGTTGCGGTAGAGGACGTCGCGCACGAGGGAACTTTTGCCCGATCCCGAGACGCCGGTGACGCAGCAAAAGACCCCCTGCGGGATGCGTACGTCGAGGTTGTCGAGGTTGTGATGGCGGATGCCCTTGATGTCGATCCAGCGCTTCGGCTTGCGGCGCTTGGCCGGCACCGGGATCGATTTGTCACCACGCAGGTAGGCGGCGGTGAGCGAGTCCTTGGCCGAGGGGAGTTCCGAGAGGGGGCCCGAGAAAAGAAGGCTGCCACCGAGGTCGCCGCGTCCGGGGCCAAGGTCGACGACATGATCGGCGGAGCGGATCACGGCCTCCTCGTGCTCGACGACGAGCAGAGTGTTCCCCTTGTCGCGCAGGGCGCGCATGATCTCGAGCAGTTTCCCCACATCGCGGGGATGGAGCCCGACGCTCGGCTCGTCCATGACGAAGAGGGTGTTGACCAGCGACGCGCCGAGGCAGGTGGTCAGGTTCACCCGCTCGATTTCCCCGCCGGAGAGACTGCGTGTCGCACGGTCGAGCGTGAGGTAGCCGAGACCGACCGACTCGAGGTAGCCGAGGCGCGAGACGATCTGGTCGAGAATCATCCGGGTGCCCGCATCACCCTCGGAGACGGGCAGTGTCGCGATCGCGACAGCCAGTTCCGCCACCGGAGTGGCCGCGATTTCTGGCAGGGTCATCGTGCGCGAGGGAAGGGGGAGCCGGTAATTGAGCGTGTCGGGTTGGAAACGGCCGCCTCCGCAGGTGACGCACGGCTTGTAGGCGCGGTAGCGGCTGAGGAAGACGCGGATATGCATCTTGTAGGTCTTGCGCTCCATCCATCGGAAGAAGCCGTCGACGCCGTACCAGCGGTCGTTCTCCCAGAGTTCCTCGGCCGTGATGTCGGCTCCGCTCTCCCCCTCGATCACGAACTTTTGGTCGCTTGCGGGGAGTTCCTCGAAGGGAAGATGAACGTCGATGTCGTGCTCGGCGCAGGCCTTGAGGAGGTCCCGCTGGCATTCGCGTGACTGGCCGCTCTGGAACGGTTTGACCACGCCGCCGGCGATGCTGAGCGAGCGGTCGGGCATGACCCGGTCGTAGTCGATGCCGATGACGCGACCGAATCCGCGGCAGTCGGGGCAGGCGCCAAGGGGGTTGTTGAAGCTGAAGAGACCCGGAGCCGGTGGGCGGATGTCGAGGTCGCAATGGGGGCAGTGCCATCCGGAAGAGTGGGGGAAGCTCTCCCCCGTCTCGGGATCGACCAGGGTGATCTTTCCCTTGCCGAGTCGCAGGGCCGTCTCAACCGCCTCGGTGAGACGGCCTCGCTCGGCCTCGCCGATCTCGAGCCGGTCCTGGATGACCGAGACGACGGCGGGCAATGAGGCAATGGAGGAAGCCTCGTCCGTGCGATGGACCGCACCACCGATCCAGACGCGCAGGTAGCCCTGCTCCCGGAGGAAGTTCAGGAAATCGGCCGGGGTAGGTGGCTTGGAGGGTGTCTCCTCATCTTCCGCCTCGGGCCGTGTCGGGACCGGAAAGGTAACCAGAAGACGGCGTCCCTTGAGCGCGGCGAGCAGGGAGGAGACGACCGATTCAGAGGACTCGGGCGATACCGTGCGTCCGCACCCCGGGCAGGTGGCCTTGGCCGCGCGGGCCATCAGCAGCTTCAGGTAGTCGTTGATCTCGGTGATCGTGCCGACTGTCGAGCGGGTGGTCTTGACGCTGTTGCTCTGCTCGATGGCGATCGCTGGGGGAATCCCCTCGATGGACTCCGCCTGAGGCTTGTCCATGCGGTCGAGGAACTGCCTCGTGTAGGGGCTGAACGTCTCGACGTAGCGACGCTGTCCCTCGGCGTAGATCGTGTCGAAGGCGAGGCTCGACTTGCCCGACCCGCTGGGGCCTGTGAGGACGATGAGGGACCCTGTGGGAAGGTCGAGGTCGATGCCTTTGAGGTTGTTCTGCGTGACGCCGCGAAGGCGTATCCGATTCTGGTCAGGCACCGATCTTGGGAGGGGGGAGGGGAGGGATATCCGGCGGGACTTACGGGGTCTTCCCGTTGCCGCCGGAGCTCTTGAGATCCTCGGTCCGCAGGAGGACGCGCTGACGCATCACCTTGCCGGCCTTGAACTTCACCGTGGCGCGTGAAGGAATCGGCACATCCACGTCGGGTTGGTTTGGATTCCGGCCGACCCGGGAACGGGTCAGGCGCACCTCGAAGACCCCGAAGTTACGGAGTTCCACGCCGTCCCCCTTGGCGAGGGCGTCGGTGATGTGGTCGAGCGTGCGTTGGATGACATTGAAGACATCGCTCTGGATGAGTCCGGTCTCGTTGCTGATGGCAACGACGAGGTCGCGTTTGGTCAGGTTGGCCATGAAGAAGTGGTGAAAGGGTGAAGAAGAGTTCTGTCGGGGGCCAGACCTGAAAGATGTCCTACACGGAAAGCAGCACCCCTGCAAGCTCTCTGAAGGAAAGAAAAGCCCCCGCCATCAGGAGCGTCCGGAGGACTGCACCATGCCCCGCCATGCGGCAAGCAGCGGGGCGTGGCGAGCGGTCCACTCGCCGACCGGATGCTCGATCCGGGCCGTCCAGTTGGCCGATCCGACGGCCCCGGGGACATTGAAGCGCTGGTCCGTTCCAAAAAGGTCGGTGATCATCGGGATCACGATCCAGGAGTTGCAACCCAGCAATCCGCCCAGCAGGGCCCCGTGAACCTCCCCATCAAACGGGGTCATCGGGTCGAGATCGGGACGACCGGCAAAGGTCAGAAGCTCGGAAAGAATCCTGCGGCATCCCTCGCCCTCGGCTCCTCTGCGTGTTACCCCCTCCTGCCATTCCCGCCACTGGGTCTTGAGGGGGGCATGGTCGTGGGTGGCGTAGGTGGCCACGGAGATCCGGGCGTAGTCGCCGCCGGGTTGCATCGACCCGTCGGGATGGCGCTCCCACATCGGGATCTTGAATCCGGGCAGACCCATCCGCGCCATCACGGGGCGGACATAGGGGGCGACCTCGCCGAGATCCTCGGCGATCAGGCGATGGGGGCCGAGCTCGGAATCGAGGATCTGGAGGAGCACCTCGCCATGGCGTTCGTTGGCATCACGGTTCTCAGGGGTCGAGTCGTCGTGCTCGACGAATCCAGGCAGCTTGCCGCCGGTCTTCTCCCTGGCGGCCTCCTCGGAGAGGCCGGTAAACTCGGAGTTGCGCCGCGGTGGCCAAGGGAAGCTGTAGATCCGGAAAAACCCCAGCGCATGGTCGACCCGCAGGAGGTGAAAGACCGAGCGGAGCAGGCGGAGGCGGCGGCGCCACCAGAGGAAGTTGTTCCGGGCCATGACGTCCCAGCGGTAGAGGGGAAAGCCCCAGTTCTGCCCCCACTGCTCGGTGAACGGATCGGACTTGAACACCTTTTCCGGCGGAGCTCCGCAGGAGCGCTCCGGATCAAACTCCCCGGGACAGGCAAAGATATCGGCACCCCCGGCGGCCACGCCGACCGGGACATCGCCGATCAGCGCGATGCCTAGCACCTCGGCCAGATCGGTAACCGCAGCCCACTGGGAGAAGGCGATCCACTGGACGTAGGCAAAGAAGAGGCGGCTTTCCTCGACGGCGGAGCGTTCCGTTGAGGGGAGTCCCGCCAACCAGGACCGGGCCTCGGCGGCATTCCGCTGGCCGGAAGGCCAGGAGGAGGGATCCTCGACGAGGCCGTTCCTCTCCAGCAGCACCCGGTAGAGCGTGTAGTCGGGGAGCCATGAGGAGTGCTGCTCCAGGAAATGGGAGAACCGCTTGGCCCTGCCGCCGCGACCATCGCCTGACCGGAAACGTTTCCATGCGGATTCCAGAAGTTCCCGCTTCAGGGCTTTCACCCCGGTGTAGTCGACGGGGCCCGCGCGTAGAGTCCTGAGATCAACCTTTTCCGTGATCCTGCGGTATTCCGGCGGAGTGAGATCGGGAAGCCACGAGGGGTGAGTCGTGATCGTCGAGGGGTCGATCGCGAAGGCACTCAGAACATTGTAGGGGCTGTGGTCACCGCCTGTTTCGTTGACGGGAAGGATCTGCACGGCTCCGAAACCGTTCCCGGCCGCCCACTCCACCGCCTCGGAAAGTGCCTCGGTGTCGCCCACCCCGAGGTCGTGCCGTCCCCGCAGCGCGAAGAGCGGGACGAGAAGCCCTGCAATTTTCTTTTCCGGGTCGATGGTCATGGGTGAAGGCGAACCTGATACCAGACTGGAGCCGCGACGAATGAAGGGCAAGCAGGGGGTTACAAGGTTACAAGGTTACAAGGTTACAAGGTTACAAGGTTACAAGGTTACAAGGTTACAAGGTTACAAGGTTACAAGGTTACAAGGTTACAAGGTTACAAGGTTACAAGGTTACAAGGTTACAAG
>CANIVT010000003.1 GCA_947471565.1 Spartobacteria bacterium
GCCCCTCTCCGCGGAGAGCGTCCTGAAATCCATTCTACTACCATCCATCAACCCTGGCAATGTAACTGCCAAGCAGATGCTCTCTGATCTGGAACAACCGGGGATTTATAACAAGACGATCACCCCGAAATTCGCAGCTCAGAGGGATGAGGTGACGCGCTTGCTGGGTGAGGCTTCTGGATTTGCCGAGAGTGGCCGTAACGATCTGGCCCTCCGCAGGTACGAATCGATCCTGACCATCGACCCATACAATACTGCAGCGCGCAAAGGCATGGAATCGATTCACAACTCGGGGATTAAGTATGCCGACGAGGCCTACAATGAAACCCGCAGCCGCATGCTTTGGCAGGTGGAAAAGGCCTGGGAGCGCCCACCCCGCAAATCCAAGCAGGGACGCACGACTGAGTCCACGGGTCGCCAACAGGATGTGCGCGGAACAGACCAGATCATTGACAAACTCAATTCGATTGTGATCGACAAGATCGATCTCAGCGATTCTCCGATCAGTGAGGCGGTAGAATACCTGAAACAGAAGAGCGTCTCGCTCGACCCCAATAAAAAAGGGGTGAATATCTTCCTCAAATTGGCTCAACCAGGTCTCCAGCCATCGGTTGCCACGGCCTCTGCCACACCTGCCACTAGCGGCGTCACACCTTCTGTCCCCGCGCCGGTCGCCTCACCCCCTTCGGCGGAAGCACATCTCACTCTTTCCCTCAACCATGTGCCCTTATACGTGGCACTCGACTACATCGCAAAGCTCTCCAGCATGAAACTCAAGATCGATCCGTATGCGGTATCGATCGTTCCCCTCTCCGAACCTACGGATGTTTTAGTCACGAAGGAATATCAGGTGCCCCCGACTTTCATCCCGCCCAAATCCCTTGATTCCACAGGGGCACTTCCTCAGCCCGGCTCAGCAGGAGTCCCTGACCCTAACAAGGCCCGCGTGGCACAGCGCATGGATGCCAAAGATTACTTGGTATCCCAAGGAGTCGAGTTCCCCCCTGGAGCCAGCGCAAACTATCTGGCTGCGGGTAGCAAACTAATTATCCGAAACACTCGGGACAACATAGACGTGATCGACTCTCTGGTTGATGCCGCCATGGGTGTGTCACCCTCCCAAGTGGATATCCAGACCAAGTTCCTTGAAATCAATCAAAACAACCTTCAGGAACTCGGCTTCGACTGGTTGCTCGGCCCTTTCAGTATAGGAGGAGGTATGTACGGAAACGGGGGGGGAAGTGGCACCAATGTTAACTCAGCCAACTACCCATTCGGAAACCCCATGGGGACAGGAGCTGTTATGAACCCGGTCGGAGGCGTCAGGTCGGGAGACCAGTCAATTTCTGGGAATTCCGTGGATGCATTGATAGCCGGTCAACTAGGAGTCTCCACGGCACCTGCCCCTGGCATTTTCAGCATCGCGGGAGTTTTTTCTGAACCGCAGTTCCAACTAGTCATCCGTGCCCTCAACCAGAAAAAGGGTGTCGACCTTATGTCATCTCCCAAAGTCACGACTAAAAGTGGCGTCAAGGCAACAGTTAGGGTTGTCAACGAGTTTATTTACCCGAGACAATATCAGCCCCCTCAAGTCCCCCAGAGCACGCAACGACTGATAGTTGGCAATGCAAATGGCACTATTCTTAACAACCAAACACCTCCCACAGTAACCCCGTCATTTCCAACTGATTTCACCAAACAGGATTTGGGAGTCGTTCTCGAAGTAAAACCCACCATAGGTCCTGATGGCTACACCATCGATTTGGAACTGAATCCTAGGGTTACTGACTTTGATGGCTTTATCAACTATGGATCACCAATCAATACAGTCGGATATGAAAGATCTACTCTTAGCCCTTTATTGCTTGAACCATTTGTTCAGACCCTAACCACGAACACAATTAACCAACCGGTATTCTCAGTTCGCGAAGTAAACACCTTTGTCACGGTTTGGGATGGTCAGACGATAGCACTTGGGGGATTGATTCGTGAAGATGTGCAGAAAATTCAGGATAAGGTTCCCTTCCTCGGGGATGTTCCTCTTGCAGGTCGACTCTTCCGCTCCGAAGCGGATCAAAAGCTCAAGAAGAACCTCGTGATTTTCGTCACTCCAAGGATCTTGGATGCCGACGGTCAACCCCGGCGCGGCGATGTGGAGGAACCCGACATCGTGAGGCCTTTGGGATTGCCTGCCGATCTCCCGGGTCCAACCTACTCATCTCCTGTGACAGGTGGAAAATAGGATCTCCGGGGCCCGCCCTGAGAGATGGTTGCCAATCCTGCAGGAGTGTTTTAATCGCTTTCGTCAGCACGCCTCATGCCTTCCCTTGCCATCACAGGAACCCTAGGCAGTGGCAAGTCGGTGCTTCTCCACGCAGTGATCGAACAACTCACTCAGCAAGGGTTTCCTGTAACGTCCTATTCCGCCGATGAAGAAAACAGGCGACTCCTGCTGGAAGATAAGGAGGTTTGCACCGAAATAGCCTGCTCTCTGGGAAAGGAGTTTCTCGATCCTCAGGGTCTCCCCGATCGAGTGAAACTAGCGAACCTCATCAGTACGGATCTAGGAGCCCGAAAAATACTGGAAGGCATCATGCATCCGCGACTCGAATCAATTTGGCGTCCGTTGGCCGAGCTGCATCGTGGAGAAAAATCATCGTTCTTTATTGCGGAAATCCCCCTGCTTTACGAAAAAGGTCTCTCGGGTTATTTCGACAGGGTTCTCGTGACCGGATGTTCCGATAGTATCCGCAAATCACGGCTCAAAGATAACCGATCGATTTCAAACAGTCAGGCCGAGCAGTGGCTCTCCATCCAGCAATCCCAAGACCATAAAATACCCCTCGCGGATCATCTCTTTTGGAATGATGGTTCGCCGGAATCGATGAAACGTCAAGTTTCCCAACTCCTTCGATATCAGAGCACCCCATGAAAGAATCGGAAGACATCCCGGAGGCGACCGAGGAACACCGCCAGGTCAACGAAGCGCCTCCTGCACCCATTGATCTGAACGCGCTCCAAAAGCTCGGACAGGCTGAGCTCTTTGCCATGGCCGCGGAGAGGAGGCTGCATGCTTTCCATGACTCTTCCAAACATCATCTGGTCTTCGAGATCATCCGGGATCAGGTGAAGCGCGGAGGCATTGCCGCCGCCGAGGGCATCCTCGAATTCGCTCCTGATGCCCCGATGATCCGCTGGGCGATCGTGAATTTCCAACCAACCCCCTCGGACCTTACCCTTCCGGTCAGCCTGCTCCGTCAGTATGAGTTACGCCCCGGGCTCAAGCTCACCGGCACAATCGGCCTCCAGAGCGAACGACGCCTCTCCATGTCGACGATCACCTCCATCGAAGGGATCCCGGTCTCGGAATGGAAGCCCCCTGTGGAATTCGATAAGCTGACCGCCATGTTCCCGAACCGTAGGATCTACCTGGAGCAACCGGGCAAGACAAATCCCACCGCACGAGCCGTGGATCTCATTGCTCCCCTCGGCATGGGACAGCGCGGGCTCATCGTGGCCCCTCCCCGGGTCGGGAAGACCATGATGCTCAAAAGTCTGGCGCTCGCCATCCGGGCAAATCATCCGGATGTTCACCTGATGCTACTCCTCGTGGACGAGCGTCCCGAGGAGGTGACCGACTTACGCCGATCGCTGGACTGCGATATCTTCAGCTCCACGTTCGATGAACCGACTTCCCGGCACGTTCAGGTCTCCGAAATGGTCTCCGAGCGCTCCAAGCGCCTTGTGGAACTCGGAAAGGATGTCGTGATCCTGGTGGACAGTATCACCCGCCTTTCTCGCGGCTATAACAACAACATCAAGGGCAAGGGACGCACCATGAGCGGCGGCGTCGACTCCGGAGCCCTCGCCCGGCCCAAACGATTCTTTGGTTCCGCCCGCAATGTGGAGGAGGGTGGTAGCCTGACGATCCTTGCCACCGCGCTCGTGGAAACCCACAGCCGCATGGATGACCTGATCTTCGAGGAATACAAGGGAACGGGTAATATGGAGATCTATCTCGATCGCTCCATCATGGAGCAGCGTATCTTCCCGGCCATCCACATCACCAAGTCGGGAACACGCCGTGAAGAACTTCTCTACCATCCCGACGAATACGACCGCATCCTCCAACTTCGCAGGCAACTCATGGAAATCCCGGCCGCTGAGGCGATGCAGATCCTCTCGCTCAATCTCGAGACAACCAAGACCAACGCGGAACTTCTTCTGGCTGGTCTCAAAGGGCTCTAGGGGCTCTAGGGGCTCTGGGACATTCCTCCCTTTCAATCTTTCCTTATTTGTGAGGGATCGCGGGTGGCATCTCCGGCAACGCCCTGATCAGCCCCAGCTTCCTATAAATCAGGCAGACCACGAAACCGGCGATAGCGCCGCCCAGGTGCGCCAGATGACCAATTCCGGGTTCGATACGGAGGAACCAGCAAAGCAACGAGACGATCACCACCAACCATCCCAGCATGGCAGCTTTCATCCGCACGGGAATGACGAAAAAGATCAAGGCCGTGATCTCAAGACGGGGCAGCAGGGTGGCGAATCCCGTCAGGAGCCCGCAAACCGCTCCCGAGGCCCCCACCAGATCGACACTCTGGGATGAGGAGTAAGTTTGGAGGATACCTCCTGCCAGGGCCGCGACGACGTAGAGCAGGAGATAGCGCCAGGCTCCGAGTAACTCTTCCAGGATCGGACCAGTGAACCAGAGTGCCACCATGTTCACCATCAGGTGAAAGAGATTCCCCTGGAGGAAGGCGTGTGTCAGGAACTGCCACCACTCCCCATCCCCTATTCCCTCGAGGCTCAATGCCATGATCGGAAAAAGAGAACTATCGAAAAAAAGGCGGAAGATTTCCTCGGTCAGAAAAAGGGCTGCGTTGATCCCGATCAGGATCAGGGTGACGGGAGATTCTCTCAGCCGCTCCATCGGAAATCCTTAAGGTCAGAGCACGATCAGCGAACTGCCTCAGGCAAGGGTGCCAGGACCTTCAGCACGTCACGCTCGAGCCCAAAGGTCAGCGGAATATACCCCGCCATCTCCCCATCGAGCTCAAAAGGAACGGGTTCCTCGGAACTCACACGGAGGGAGGTCGTCTGGAAATATTCCACATCTTCCAGACCGGCATGCTGTCCGATGAGGATCGCGTGCATATAGCGAAGAAGATCCCACGGGCTCTGGTTACGGAAGAGCAGGACATCGATCAACCCGTCGCTGGGCGACCCCTGACGGAACATCTTGAAGGGGCCCCCGTAGTAGCGTCCGTTCCCGATGAGCAGGAAGGAAGCCACCCGTTCCCTACCCTCCGCATCCAGCAGATGCACCAACGGTGGTTTAGCCCCGGCAATCTGTGCCAGCGAGAGCAGGTAACTCAGTGGGCCGAGGGCTTTTTTGGATTCCCTCGTCGTACGCCGCACCACCTCCGCGTCAAGGCCTACTCCCGCCAACTGGACAAATCGGCGCCGACCCCCAGGGGTATCGGCGTAGGGAAGATCGATCTGGCGCGTCACCCCGGAGGAGATCACCTCCCAAGCCTTCTCCAGTGAATGAGTGGGAATCCCGAGTTCCATTGCGAAGACATTCATCGTGCCCACCGGAAGAATCCCGAGGGAGATCCCCTCGATTCCTGAGGCCATAAGTCCATTCACCACCTCATTGACGGTCCCATCCCCGCCGGCCGCGACAATGGTGGAAAAACCTTGGGCAATACCTTCCCTCGCGATCTGCTCGGCATCACCGGGATGGGCGCTCTGACGGATCTCGGCATCACCGCTAAGAGCGTGCAACCGGTCGGACAAACGGCCCGCCTTTTCACTTCGGGCGGCTGGATTAAGGATAATCAGGGGTTTGTTCACACTTTCAAAACTTGTTGGGAGACTTACCTTGTTCCGGTGCAAACGATTGCCAAGTTCTTTCTTTGTCCCAGGATTGTGCCATCTCTCGTCCCATGCGCGTGATTTCCGGAACAGCGGGCGGACTCGCCTTGAAATCCCCCGGAAAAGGGACCCGGCCAACGATGGATCGCGTCAAGGCGGCCATTTTCTCTTCCCTCGGCGATCTGGTGCCAGGGGCGCGAGCGCTCGATCTTTTTGCTGGCAGCGGCTCTCTAGGCATCGAGGCCCTGAGTCGAGGGGCAGCCTCTGCCGTGTTCGTGGAGCATCATGGCCCGACCGCAGGAATCATCCGGAATAATCTCCGCACGACCCGTCTGGAAGGGAGTGTCCAGCAGATGGATGTCTCCCGATTTCTGGATCTCTATGCGGAGACAGGAATGCTCGATCTCGTCTTTGCCGATCCTCCTTACCTTAAGGAACACAGGGAACAGGGCGGATCCGGGGAAGATGCTCCGCCAAACCCCGCCGACCTCCTCCTCTCGCATCCCAAACTTCGCCTGATCCTCAGTTCGCAGGGCCTGCTGATCTTGGAGTGCGAACGTCGCCAACCTCTCCCCTCGCTGGGAGCCTGGGAAATCCTCTCCGACCGATCCTATGGGGAATCACGGATTCTGATCCTGCGCCCGTTGCCACTCTCGGCACTTCCGACCGCATGACCTCGAGCACGCCATGAGCCGATTGATTCTCTTTCTCTACAATCTGCTGTTCCTGCCAACCCTCTTGATCCTTCTTCCGGGGTATCTCCTTCGGATCAAGAAACGCGGCGGCTACGGGCACAAGGCGGCCCAGCGTCTGGGGATACTCGATTACGAAACATTGGAACGCATCGGCAGAGGCCGAATCTGGATTCATGCCGTCAGCGTCGGGGAAGCAGGTATCGCCCTGAAATTCATCAGGGAGTTTCACTCTCGCAATTCCGATGCACGATTTCTCGTCAGTTCCACAACCTCAACGGGATTGGCCATCTTGGAACGCTCTGCCTCTCCATGGCTGGAGCCGATCGCCAACCCGGTTGACTTTCCCTTCATCACGGGCCGACTCCTAAAGCAGCTACGCCCCTCCGCCCTTCTCTTTGTGGAAGCCGATCTCTGGCCAAACAGGGTCGCCGCTGCGAAAAAACTTGGTATTCCCGTCGTCCTGCTGAATGCGCGCCTGTCTTCCCGATCGGAACGGCGCTTCCGGATGCTGGGCCCGTTTGCCTCCGCTTGGTTCAACCAACTCGATCTCATCACGCTTTCCGAAGACGGAGATGGCGAGCGATTCCTCTCTCTGGGAGTCCGCCCCGATATTCTCCGCGTAACCGGGAACATCAAGTATGACTCTGCTCTTAGCCAATGCCCCCCTCTCGAACAAGTGCCCACCCTTCTTGCTGCAAGCACCCATGCCGGCGAGGAGGAGGAAATCGCCAGGGCTTACCGTGTGCTTCATGATGAATATCCCGGGCTACGCCTTGTGATCGCGCCACGCCATGTCGAAAGAAGGCAGGAAATTCGTCAAGCCCTGATGGCCCTCGGTCTTCCGTGCCATCTCCGCTCGGAAGGCGGCAATCCATCGATTGAGGCGTTGATTCTGGACACCACGGGAGAGCTCGCTTCCTGGTATCCGAGAGCCACCGTTGTCTTCGTCGGAAAAAGCCTATCCTGCTCGATCAATAAAGGGGGACAAAACATGATCGAGCCACTGCAGGCGGGCGTTCCCGTGCTGATCGGACCCCTCACTGGCAACTTTGAACCGCTTGCCACACAACTCTGCGATTCAGGGGCGGCACTCCGCGTGAATGATCATCGCGACATGATAGACGCCGTCCGCTCACTGCTCGGCAATCAGTCAAAACGCGTAGCCATGATCACAGCTGCTGCAGGTGTCCTCAAACCCCACCAAGGTGCGGCTCAGCGCAATTGCGAGCTTCTTGAAGGACTGATGGGTTGAACCCCTCTTCATCCTTCATCCTTCATCCTTCATCCTTTTCTTCTACTCCTCGCTTCCTTCCCAGAAGAGCCGCGCGGCCCGGCTCCAATCACGTTCGGCAACACGGGCCCTGCCAGCAATCCCCATTTGGGTCCGGAGTTCAGAATCGGAAGCTAACGTTCCGATCGCGGCGGTGAGGGCATCCAGATCCAGCCCCTTGGTAATGAAACCATCCACTCCCTCCTCGATCAAATCCTTGGGCCCCCCCACATCGGAGACGATCACTGGAAGGCCACTGGCCTGGGCCTCAATGACCACATTCCCGAAGGTGTCGGTCGTGCTGGGGAAAACGAAGAAGTCCGCCGAGGCGTAGGCGGCAGCCAGTTCCTCGCGGTGGAGGCTACCAGTGTAGATCCCCTCGGGTAGGAGCTCCTTCATCATCGCGGCATAGGGGCCGTCACCGACCACGAGCGGACGGACCTTGATGCCAGAGGAGATCAGGCGGCGGAAGGCGGCGGCATAGAGATCGAGGTTCTTCTCGCGCGACACACGCCCCACGTAGAGAGCACCTACCTCACCGTCTCTTAACCCGCGCTTCTTCCAAAAATCCCCCTGCTTTTTGGCAGGATGGAAAAGACCCGTATCGAGACCGCGCGGCAGGATCTTGAGCTTCTCCACGGGAATACCACGATCAGCCCAGCACTGGCGGTAGTGGTCCGAATTCACATAGATCGTGTCGAGTTGAGCATAGAACCAGTGCATGTAGTTCCAGGTCAGGGATTCCATCAGACCATCCTCCGTGAGAATGCGGACATATTCGGGAAAATCGGTGTGGTAGATGCCGGCCGTGGGCAGACCGAGCACCCGGGCGGCACAGAGCGCAGCGAGTCCGACGGGGCCGGGCGTGCTGATGATGACCTCGCTGAAACCTCCCGTCTGCAGATGGTCGATGATCTGCAGCAACGGAGGGAAACTCAGTTTCTGCAATTCGTATTCCGGCAGCTCAAACTCACCGATCGGCGGAAAATTCTTCAGCGGGATCCCTTCGACGGAGACCTCTTTTCTGGAAACCATCACCTCGACCTCCTTGCCGATGGAGGTGAGAGCCGCACTCATCCGTTGGATCGTGGTCGAGACGCCGTTGACATCGTCGAGGGTGTCGGTGAACCACGCCCGGCGACGATTGTGCAGTTCCGCAGGAATGCTACCCCTCATCAAAAATGATGACTCTCGAAGTCGGGATCGGGCCGGAGACCGGAATGAATACAGGTAGGGACTGAGCAACGCCGCGAGCGGAACCACCGGACCGAGCATCTGGATGCTCTCAAGAAAACGTCCCTCCATGATCTGCTGGAGAAACTGCAGGGTCAGGCGATAGGCGAGACGGCTCGCCATCATGTTAGCCATGAGGAAGGCACGGCGACTCGGCTCCTCCACGCCGTCAAGTTCCCGGTTCAGTTCGGCCCGCATCGAGGGCTCATTAAGCGCGCCGGAAAGCTCCTTCCAAAGGGAACGGGGACCGGGATTAGCCAGTTCGAAAATTTTCCCGCTGGCAATCCCCTGCGCCAGAAAAGCGAATTTCTCCCCGGCTGTGAAGACCGTCGGATCGCGCCCTTCCATGAAACGAGCAAAGGCCTTTTCCATAAGACGAAGCGTCGGCGAGGCCGCATGACCGGCAAGGCGCTCCTTGGCATGGAAAAAGGCAATCTGGTAGGTGTCCAGCGCGGCCTGAAGGGGTGAACCCGCCGAGCCACGCGGCTCGCAGCGCCCGTCGTGCAGATGCTCTAGGAATGCACTAATTCCGTCTGCAGCCGGAGTCTCTGTGTAGGCGGAGCCGGGTCTGGTCCCGCCATGGTCATCGGAACCGCCGAACCAGACCTTGCGCCATGGATCGGCATGAGAAGGCTCAAGTCCCGTGAGCGAGACAAAGCGTTCGATGTCGGCCGGCGTGAGTGAGAAAAGATACCTGTTCACTGCCGAGAGTACCCCGGAGGAGTATCCGTTGATGCCCTCGACATTCCGGAAGAGCAGGGCAAGTCGCATGAGGTGGGCAGGCCGCATCTTGTCGGCCAGCCCCTCCAATTGGACCGGAACACCGTGTGCAATCTCTTCCTTGGCGAGGTACTGCTGGAGTTCGTAGAGATTCGGGCGGAGTTGCTGGATTTCCCGATGCTGGACCTCGTTGATTCCCCAGACCAACAGCGAGACCTTTACGCCGTCCTCAGGAAACACCGCGGTGACCGATTCACTCACGAAACTTCCAGGCAGATCGCCAATCTCAAGACATCCCTCGATGGAGTCATCGTCCGTAAAGGTGACAAAATCCATCCCCGCCCGACGAAGTCGGCCATGCAACTCCCGTGGATCCGAGACGCTAGCCGGAACGCCAAGTCGCCTCAGTAGCCACTCAGGGGAGCGAAGGCTGTGTCGGGTGTGAAGGTGGAGATCGACGCGCGCCATGATCAAGTAGTTCCCCTTTCATGCCCGCTCCGACGCCATTGGTCGAGCCAATCCCTGTAAGTGGTGACGCCCCGACTTGCTACGGCCAACCGCAGGCACCGCAGCACATGAGACCGAATGGGCGGATGATCCCAGTCAGGCGGATGGAGGCCGATGCGAAGCAGTGGGGCTTTTCTGAGAACCCAGAAAAGGGCCTCGTTCCAGAGCAGACTGACCCCGCGTCTCCAGGGCGCCCTGACGCTGTAGACCATGCTTCTTGAGGCAAAAGAGGATCCGTTTTCCAAATCGATCACCGAACCGATCCGGGTCGTGTAGGCGAAGCCTTCCTCCCGAACGGCCCGTTCCGCCTCGGCTCCCAACAGCCATGCTGGGGCGATGAACCCAGTAAAGGGAACCCCGCAGCTGGAAAGCGCATCCTTGCCACGCCGCAGGAGTTCCGTGGCCTCGGCAAACGTAAGATCATGAAATTCCCCCTCGCCCGCCGTGTAATGGCGAGTGATCAGGCGTGTTGTCATCCCCTCACCCTTCTTTGTTACCCTGAGATGGTCATAACCGTGGAGCACGGCTTCATGACCCTTGGAGACCTGTTCCCTGAGCCAGGTAGAGAACGCGGGATCCTGATCGATCCGACCCCGATGGTGATGATCCGGTATCACCAACAACGAGGTGAAAGACACCCCCACCCCGGCAAGATCATCCAGCATGGCGGAGACCTGTGACTGGGTCACCGTCGAGACATCATGGATCGAGACTACCAGCGCCCCGAGGCCGCCATGGAGAGCGGCGGAATCAGAGGAACATGGGGGTGCAGTTTGCATTGGCCGCAGGGTGTGGTATCTGATGTAGTCTGGGAGACAGACCAATGCCAGACGAGACACCCGATTCCAATAATCAATCACGCCCCCCGAAGCCGCCCGGCGGTCAGGAACCACAGTTCAACTGGCGTGGACTCCTACTCTTTGCCGTGGCTTTCGCCTTGATCGGTGGCGCCTTCCTTTTCCGGGGTAGTTCCATCGCCTCGACTGATGAAATTACCCTGCCCAAATTCGAGTCTCTCCTCAAGGATGGCAAGATCGTCTCCACGGCGGAGAAGCCCTTGGAACTCATCATCGAGGAGGGCCGCAATACCCAGACCCTCTCGGGCTATTATAGAAAGAAAACAGCCTCCTCCACCGAGGAAATCCCCACTCCTTTCAAGACCTCGGTCTACATGCCCTTCAACGGCACGACCTTGGAGAAGGAACTGGCCGCCGCAGGCATCACCCCCAATGTCCGTTCCGAATCGAACATGGTCGCCTCGACCATCCTGAACATCCTTCCGATCGCCCTCTTCCTGGTGGTCCTCTACTTCTTCTTCCGCTCCCAGATCAAGATGGCGGGCAAGGGAGCCATGAACTTCGGCAAGAGCAAGGCCAAGATGCTGGCCCGCGAAAAGAACAAGATCACCTTCAAGGACGTGGCTGGGGTCGAGGAAGCCAAAGAAGAAGTGCAGGAACTTGTCGACTTCCTCAAGGATCCCAAGAAATTCCAGAAACTCGGCGGCCGCATTCCCAAGGGTGTTCTCATGGTCGGATCCCCCGGAACCGGCAAAACCCTGCTGGCCCGTGCCATCGCCGGGGAGGCCGACGTGCCGTTCTTTAACATCAGCGGCTCCGACTTCGTTGAGATGTTCGTGGGCGTGGGTGCCTCCCGTGTCCGCGATATGTTTGAACAGGGCCGCAAGAACGCCCCCTGCCTCATCTTCATTGATGAGATCGACGCCGTCGGACGTCATCGTGGCCACGGGGTTGGAGGCGGACATGACGAGCGAGAGCAGACGCTCAACCAACTTCTCGTCGAGATGGACGGCTTTGACGCCCAAGACGGGGTCATCATCATCGCCGCAACCAACCGGCCCGACGTCCTCGATCCCGCCCTCCTGCGTCCCGGACGCTTCGATCGCCAGGTGACGGTCGGCCTGCCTGACGTGAAGGGCCGCGAGGAGATCCTCCGGGTGCACTCCAAAAAGGTAAAACTCTCCGAATCGGTCGACCTCTCTCTGATCGCCCGCGGCACACCTGGCTACTCGGGAGCCGAATTGGCCAATGTCATCAACGAGGCGGCCCTCATGGCAGCTCGCAAGGGACAGAAGGCCATCGAACACAACGACCTCGAGGAGGCCCGCGACAAGGTACGCTGGGGCAAGGAACGCCGCAGTCTCGCCATGAGTGAGAAGGAAAAAATCTCCACCGCTTGGCATGAGGCCGGCCACGCCCTGCTCACCGTCATCCTCGATCATGCCCACCCGCTCCACAAGGTGACCATCATTCCACGAGGCCAGGCCTTGGGATCCACGATGTATCTGCCAGAGGGCGACAAATACTCGACCCAGCGCAAGGAAGCCCTTGCCATGCTCGTCATGACCATGGGTGGCCGAATTGCCGAGGAGATGTTCACCGGCGACGTCTCCAACGGAGCCTCCGGCGATATCGCCCAGGCCACCAAACTTGCCCGCCGCATGGTCTGCGAATGGGGCATGAGCAGCCTTGGCATGATCCGCTTCAGCGAGGAAAACGACTACGTTTTCCTCGGCCGTGATGTCTCCCGTGCCCGTGAATACAGCGAGGAGACTGCCAGACAGATCGACAGCGAGGTCAAAAGACTCATCGACGATGCCTATCGTCAGGCGACCGAAATGCTTGAGGAGCGCCGGGACAAGGTGAAACTCATCGCCGAGGCACTTTTGGAATTCGAGACCCTTGAGGGATCCCAGATCAAGGACCTCATCGAGCTCGGGTACATGCGCAATCCTCCCGTGATCGCGCAGAAGCCACCGCCGCTCCCCCCTCCGCCAACCGGAACGGCCACGACGGAGGCAATCAAGCCAAGCGAACCAGACTACCCTGCAGGCGGACTGGCAGCACCTGTCCCGGCCTGAAGCTGAAAATCAGGTCGGTGCAGCGTTAGAAAACCGCCGTTTCTCCTTCTTTCAGAATTCTGATCCGGTCATCGATCCCAAGGGATCGAGCATGGGCCAGAAGTCGATCGGGAGGCTCTTCCATCGGCTCGAATCCCAACCGGAAGGTCCCGTAATGCATCGGGATCATGGTGCCGGCGCGCAGGGCTTGAAAGGCTAACAGTGCCTCCTCGGGATTCATATGAACGTCACGGCCTGTAGGAGCGTCGTAAGCTCCGATCGGTAGGAGGGCGATGTCGATCGCTCCCTTTTCACCGATTTCCCGGAAACCCTCGAACCAGGCACTGTCTCCGCAGTGGTAGATCGTCCTTCCGGCATATTCGATCAGGAACCCCCCGAATCCCCGGTGCCGGTCGTGCAACACTCTGGCTCCCCAATGCTGGGCGGGCGTGAGCGTGATCCGGAGGGATCCGAGTTCCATGGAGTCCCAACGCTTTAGTTCGTGGACTCGGTTGAACCCGAGCCCATGAACAAGCCCCCCTACATGCTCGGGCACCACGATCGGCTGATCTGCGGCGACGGCACGAAGCGACTTTTTATCGAGATGATCGAAATGAGCGTGGCTGACCAGCACGAGATCGATGGCGGGAAGCTCATGAATCTCAAGCCCCGGTTCCTTGAGACGCTTGATCACCTTGAGCCACTTGGCCCAGTTTGGGTCAATCAGTACGGCGTGCTCGGGAGTCTGGATCAGGAACGAGGCGTGTCCTATCCAAGTGATGCCAAGCTGTGCTCCGGAAAGTTCGGGTAGCTTTCCCTGAGGCCCTTTTCTCTCTCTGGGTGAAAACATCGAGGGGATGATCACCTCCGTCAGGAAATTCCTCCGATGCCACCCCTCCCCCAACTTCATGCAGACATGGTTGTCAGGACGCGGCTTGCTGGCCCTTTTTTTGAGCTCGTCCGCCCCCTTTTTGAGAAGTTTTTTGACCATGAGTGCCAAAAGTCTGGCATAGATCTGAAGGAGATGCAGATGGAAAAAAAGACCCTGAGAGACGGAATCCGAAAGGAGCTCATCCCACCCCGACCGGAGGAAGCCTCGGCCATTCGCTCGAGATTGATGACTCTTGATTGCTGGAGGACCGCCCGCACCATCTTTACCTATCATCCCTTACAGAACGAAGTGGACCTCCTTCCCTTGCTGGATGAGAAAGGTGCCAAGGAGTGGATCTTTCCCAGGGTCAATGGTGAGGCCCTTTCCCTCCATCGCTGGGCTCCCCATGCACCCTGGCTGAAGGGGGCCTTCGACATCCGAGAACCCGACCCGGAACACTGGGCAGAAGTTGGCATCGAAACAATCGACCTCGCTCTCATCCCCGGCCTGGCGTTTGACCGGACCGGCAGCCGCCTGGGCAGGGGCAAGGGATTCTACGATCGCCTCTTGGCATCAGAGGGATTCCGGGCACTCAAAATCGGTATCGTTACGGAGCGATTCCTGTTGGCAGAAATCCCCAGAGAGCCGCATGACATCGGGATGGATCTGGTGGTCACCGAATCGGCGCTCCATATCACGGAGGGGAGCGGGTTGGACAATGGAGCCGAAAGAGGATAACTCCTGAGGGTATGAGCCAGCCCGATTCCCCCACCCCGTTTCAAAAAAAGGTCTGCTGGGCGGGACTCACCTCCTTGGCAGGACTGACCGTGGTCTCCGTCATCATTCTAGCGGGTTGGTGCGTCGTCTCGGCATGCTCCTACCTGAAGCCGGTACTCACGCCCATCGCGATTGCGGCTGTTCTTGCGTATCTGCTGACACCCGTCGTGGGACTGCTCGGGCGTTACCGCATCCCGCGCACCTGGTCGGTGATCATTGTCTTCGTGGTGTTCTCCGGAATCATTGCCCTGATCGGGATCACCATCGCCCCGGCCCTCCAACACCAAGGCAGCGTCTTCGCCAGCCGTATCCCGGCCTACAGTCAGAAAATCAGCGCCTTGGCCAAGGAGTCGGCCCAGGAACTCCAAAAACTTGCCGCCATCAAGGCGAATACAGCCCCGCATGCATCCCCTCTCGAGGAACTCACCCCGGAAAGCATCAAGCTCTACGGAATCGAGTTAGTGAATAAGGGCCTGGCGTGGTTTCAGGAGAAACTTCCCTCGATCGCCACAGGCACAGGAGTCTTCCTTCAAAAAAGCATCGGGGGGGTCTTTGGCGTCCTGGGGTTCCTACTCAGCCTCATCCTGGTGCCTGTCTTCCTCTTCTTCTTTTTGTTGGAGTCACCGGCGATTTCCGAAAATTGGAGCCGTTATCTTCCTCTCCGGGCCTCTCCGCTGAAGGAGGAGATTGTCTCCCTCTTCAATGAAATCAACGATTACCTCATTCATTTCTTCCGAGGACAACTGCTCGTGAGCCTGATAGACGGGGCTATCGTTGGACTCTCTTTGTTCGTATTCCTGCGATTGGACTTCTCGTTCCTGATCGGACTGCTGGTGGGTATTCTCTGCCTGATCCCATACTTTGGCTTCATCGTTTGCCTCATCCCGACGATGCTCATTGCATTGGCTCAGTACGGCGACCTTGCCAGCCCCCTCTACGTTCTCCTGATCTTCACCGCAACGAACTGGATGGAAGGGATTTTTATTTCTCCGAAAATCGTCGGGAACTCGGTAGGCCTTCACCCCATGACGGTCATCCTCTCGGTGATGGCATGGACTATTGTGCTGGGGGGGCTTCTCGGAGCACTGCTCGCCGTACCACTTACCGCAACACTGAAGGTTTTGCTCCGCCGCTACTTCTGGGATCGTCCCGCAGGCCTCGCACCCATCAAACAGACGCTCAAGATTGAGGAAACGATCGAAAAGAAAACCGTGGCTGTGGAATTACCTCTCTAGGGAAGCGCTGATTTAATCGCATAGAGGCCGTTGCGGGAAGAATGGGCCGCGGGCAAGGCGGCTTGGCACGAGCATCCCCGCAGCGGGCTGTAAGTGCCAAGCCAACACAGCCCCCGGCCTGTTATCTCCGCAACCCGTAGGGCTGAAGCCAGTTGTAGATTTTTGCGGCGTTGCTCGCTCGGGCGAGACCGCTGCGGGTATCGCCCAGCGCTCGCTCCTTCAAAAATCAGCAACTGTTCTTCAGCGGCCACCATGGGATTAAATCAGCGTTTCCCCAGCAAACGCCATCGAAGACTCACCCAAGCAGTGACAGTTTTTCCCAGAGCTCTTTCTGCTCCGGTGTGATCGCTTCAGGAATGGAGATCTCAGCGACAGCGTAGAAGTCACCGCGAGTGCCGCCCTTTTCGGGAAGACCACGGCCGGGAATCCTGAACTTACGACCGTTTTGGGTGCCCGCGGGAATCTTGAGTTTGGCACGACCGTCGGGCGTGGGAATGGTCAACTCGCCGCCAAGAACAGCTCTCCAAGCAGGAATCTCGGCCTCATAGTGAATGTCTGCCCCCTCAAAGCGGTAATCGGGATGCTGCTGGAGCTTTACCCGGAGATAGAGATCTCCCGCCTCTCCGCGTGCCCCGCCCGATCCTCCCTGGCCGGCCAGACGGATCCTCTGCCCTTCGCGCACTCCCTTGGGGATCTTGACGGTGTAGGTCTGGACATCGGGGGAGTTTCCCTTGCGAAAGGAAATCTGCCGGGTGGCACCGTTTAGCACCTCGTCCAAGGTGACCAGAATATCAGCCTCGACGTCGCGCCCCCTTTGCGGAGTTTCCTCGAAATCTACCCCACCTCCGTAACCACGTCCCCTGCGCGTCCCGAAAAACTGCTCGAAGAAATCGCTGTAGCCCGTTCCTCCGAAATGAAAGTCTCCGCCGCCGCCACCTCCAAACGGGGAACCTCCGGCGCCGAATCCACCAGCCTGGGCGGATGCTCCACCCCCAAAGCCGTTTCCGGCATGCTGCCAGTTGGCACCATACTCGTCGTATTTCCGGCGCTTCTCCGGGTCACTCAGAACCTCATAGGCCTCGTTGATCTCCTTGAACTTCTCCTCGGCAGCCTTCTTGTCCTTGGCCAGGTCGGGGTGATGCTTGCGGGCAAGTTTCCTGAAAGAGCTTTTAATGTCATCCGCCGAGGCGGATTTGGGCACCCCAAGAGTCTCGTAGTAATCGCGGAACTGTGCGGCCATGGGACGTTATGGAATGTTAACCGCCGGCAGATCGGTATGACAATCCCCGCGACAAGATGATGGTCGCGGGGAGCAGACTGTCTCGTAAAGGATCAATACGGCTTGCCGATCGCGAAGAGACGGAAGCCGATCTCTCTCAACTTGGCGTGCGGCAGGATATTGCGTCCGTCAAAAAGGAACGCTGGCTTGAGCATCCCTTCGTAGATCTTCTGGAAGTCGAGCTCCTTAAACTCATCCCACTCGGTGAGCACGGCCACGGCGTGGGCGCCGTGGCATGCTTCGCCGACGTTCTTGACCACAATCAGATTGGGATTGCTTCCCGTGCCAAGGACATCGGCTCGGATCTGCTCCTCATCTACCTGGGGATCATAGACATACACCTTAGCCCCCTCGGCCAGGAGATCACGGCAGACCGAGATAGCAGCCGTCTCTCGCGTGTCATTGGTATCCTTCTTGAAGGCGAAGCCGAGGATACCGATGTGCTTTCCGTTCACCGTGTTGAAAAGATCCTTCACAATACGGGTGCTGAAGCGCGACTTCTGCCAGTCGTTGATCTTCACGACGCTCTCCCAATAGGCAGCGACCTCAGGGAGTCCGAAGTGCTGACAGAGGTAGGTGAGATTGAGGATATCCTTCTGGAAGCAGGATCCCCCATAACCGACGGAGGCCTTCAAGAACTTGGGACCGATGCGTGAATCCTTACCAATCGCACGAGCCACCTCGTCCACATCAGCGCCGGTCGCCTCGCAGAGGGCGGAGATCGAGTTGATCGAGGAGATACGCTGGGCGAGGAAGGCATTGGCGACAAGCTTGGAAAGCTCGGAGGACCAGAGATTGGTGGTCAGGATCTTCTCACGGGGGATCCAGCGGGCATAGATCGAGACGACCTTCTCGATGGCGGCGAGGCCCTCGGGAGTCTGCTCTCCGCCGATGAGCACGCGGTCGGGGTTATTCAGATCCTCAACGGCGGTTCCCTCGGCAAGGAACTCAGGATTGGAGAGTACTTGGAAGGTTCCGTTCTTCGAGTTTGAGCGAAGGATGGTCATCATCGCCTCGGCCGTCTTCACCGGGATCGTGCTCTTCTCGACGATGATCTTCGGACCCTGGGCCTCCTCGGCAATCATGCGTGCTGCCGACTCGATGTACTTGAGGTCGGCTGCGCGTCCCGCACCGATGCCGTAGGTCTTGGTCGGAGTGCCGACACTCACAAAGATGATATCCGACTCGCGGATCGCCTTGCGGACATCCGTGGAGAAGAAAAGATTCCTGCCGCGTGCCGATTCCACGACTTCCTGAAGCCCCGGCTCGTAGACCGGTAGCGTGTCGGAATTCCAAGCGGCGATGCGCTTTTCATTTGGGTCACAGACGGTGACGCGGATATCGGGGCACTTGGCCGCGATCATCGCCATGGTGGGGCCGCCGACATAACCGGCGCCGAGGCAGCAGATGGTAGTGCTCATGAGATGGAAAAAAAGTTAGAAGGTTAAAACGTAAAGGGCGAAAGAGTGATCGGAAGAGGGTTTCTCACTTTGCGAGGGCTTCGCGGAAGTAGGAGATGGTCTTCTCGAGACCCGCCTCGAGCGGGATCTGCGGCTCCCAGCCAAGTGTTTCCTTGGCCAGTGTGATGTCGGGACGACGCTGCTTGGGGTCATCCGAGGGAAGCGGCTTGTGAGTGATTTTGGACTTTCCTCCGACCTTCTTGAGCACGAGCTCAGCCAGTTGCAGCATGGTGAACTCACCGGGGTTACCGAGATTCATTGGACCGATGCACTTTTCCTGCTCCATGAAACGGAGGAATCCCTCGACGAGGTCATCCACAAAACAGAAGGAACGTGTCTGCGATCCATCGCCATAAACGGTCAGATCGTTCCCTTGGAGGGCCTGCACGATGAAGTTGGAGACGACGCGTCCATCGTCCGCCAGCATGCGCGGGCCATAGGTGTTGAAAATGCGGATCACGCGGATATCAACGCCGTGTTCCCGGTGATAGTCGAAGAAGAGCGTCTCCGCACAACGCTTCCCCTCGTCATAGCAGGAGCGTAGGCCGATCGGATTGACATTGCCCCAGTAGGATTCCTGCTGGGGGTGCACAGCGGGATCGCCGTAAACCTCCGAGGTGGAGGCCTGGAAGACACGTGCCTTGACCCTCTTGGCGAGCCCGAGGCAGTTGATCGATCCCGTGACCGAGGTCTTCATCGTCTTGATCGGATTGTACTGGTAATGGGGCGGAGAGGCCGGGCAGGCAAGGTTATAGATCCGATCCACCTCGAACTTGAAGGGGTCGATGATGTCATGCCTCACCAACTCGAAGCGGGGATTGCCGACGAGATGCTGGATGTTGGCCTTCCGCCCGGTGAAGAAGTTATCAAGGCAAATGACGTCGTGACCTTGCCCGATGAGGCGATCGCAAAGGTGGGAGCCGAGAAATCCGGCACCGCCGGTGACGAGGATACGCATAGTGGTTTCTGTTGGGTGGTTGCTGTTAAAAAAAGGAGGTTGCCTAGTTTGGCATCAGGTTTGGAGAAATAAGAAGGATCCCGAGCTTTCTTTTTTAGCTGCCGTAGACACCCTTGGTTCCGTAGCTCCCGTAATATTTTCCAGAATAGTAGTAGGAGTAGGAACTCGCCTCGGTCGGCAGGCAATTGAAGACGATACCCGCGGGACGGACCTTGATGTCGGAGAGCGATTTGATGGCCCGCACGACGATCTTTGCCGGAGTCATGAAAGAACGGGCCACCAACAGCACCACGTCCACCCCCGGTGCAATCAGAAAGGTATCGCTCACAGCTAGAACCGGAGCGGAATCAACAACCACACGATCGTAGCTTTTAAGCGCGGATGCGAGGAGATCGCGGAAGGGTTGGCCGGCCAGCAGCTCGGAAGGATTACTGGAGCGCCCTCCCGAGGTGAGAACACTCAATCCCTCCACTCCAGAGGCGATCGCGGCGGTTTCAAGGGAAGCGGATCCCAGCAGGACTTCGGAGAGGCCCGGCTTTCGGTTCATCCCGAAGAAAATTTTGGAAACCGTGGGCTTGCGCAGATCGGCATCGATCAGGAGTGTCCGGAGGCCCTGCTGGGCCAGAGTGGCCGAGAAGTTGCAACTGGAGAATGATTTACCCTCCGAGGGAAGAGCACTTGTGAACAGGAACGTGCGCTGGTTTTCGACACGTGCATTCATGGCCACGGTCGCCCGCAGGGACCGGAAAGCCTCGGCAACAATTCCGCTGCGGTCGTTTTTCACCACGATTTCGCTCCCTGCGGGAAGAGCGGAGGCCATGTGCGGGTGGCCGAGCATGGCCAGAACCGGCCTCAATTCGTCGTGAACATCGTTGAGCCGGTGGGAAAGGCTTCGGGAATGATCCCGCAGAATGGCAACGGAATCCCTCCAGGCGGAACTCATCTCAGCAAACTGTTCCTTGGAGAACAGGCCGAACTTTGTTGCCGAGGCACCGCCGATCTGGGGAATGGCGGCGACGACATCCAATCCCGTCAAATGCTCCGCCTGATCGACGGTCTTCATGCTCGTGTCGAGTTTATGCAGGCCGATGATGATACCGATGCCCAAGGCAATTCCCGTCAGCAAAGCTTGCAACAGAACTTTCAACGGAGGCTTCGTGACCGGGGAGGCACCCGTTGCCGCTTCCTGCAACTGCACCGGCGAGTCGGCCAACTCCTTGGTCACATCGACCTCCTTGATCCGGGCAAGAACCGCCTCGTAGAGGGCCCTGTCGCTCTCAAGTTCTCGCTTCAGATCGTTGTACTCAATCGATTTTCCCGTCACTTCCAGAAGCCTCTTCTCCGCGGTCTCACGCTCTAGCTTGGTTGCGGCCTCCTGAGCCAGCAGGCTAGTGCGGATTGACTCGAGCAGGCTCACCACGTCTGCGAGCACCTTGTCCAATTCCTGCGAGGAAAGATCCAGCTGCGTTTTGATGGAAATGTAGACGGGGTGCTTTGGGCGGTAACGCTGCTTCACCAGAACAAATTCCTTTTCGAGCGAAGACTGTTGGGTGAGCAGTGCGGCCACTTTGGGTTCACCCGCCACGCTGGGCAACCTCAAGAGCTCCTTGGAATTGCCGGCATTCGCTCGAGCGATCGAGAGATCGCTGTTGATCTGGGTGAGCTTCGACTGGATCAGATTCTGGCGGGTCGAGAGTTCCGTGATCTGGGCCTGTGTCTCCTGGAGCATGGACTCCATGGAGGCGGCTCGCTCACGCTCACGGAAGTTCTGCATGCCTTCCTCGGATGCCCTCATCCTCTTGCGCAGGCGGTCCGACTCTTCCATCAGGAAAGAACTTGCCGAACGGGTGGCCTCGGCTCTCTGGTCGTGGACATACCTGAGATATTCCTCCGCATAAGCATTCGCCAGCTTGACGGACAACCCTGGATTACGCGTGGTAATGAAGATGTCGATCAGGCGTGTGTTGAGGCGATAGGAAGCGTTGGCCATTCCCATGAGCTTGCCGGCCGCCTGCTCCGGAGAGGGATCACCCCAGAGGCCTGTGGCGGAAACAAATTCCCGGTCCTGGGCAAGCTTGAGGTGGTTCACCACCCTCAAGGCAAAAGGATAGCTCCTAATGAGGTCGACCAGGGTGTTGATCATGTCGATCGACTTGATCTGATCGTCGCGCACCTCCTCCATCTTGAGACTCAGCACCTTGCTCTTGACCTGCTCAATGAAGAGAACCGAACGCGCCCGATAGAGATTCTGCTGGGTGACAGCCGAGAGAATGCCCCACACAAGCGAAAGTCCTAAACAAAGAACCAGGATCCAGGAACGGGACCTGATGGCATAATAGTATTCGCGCCAGTCAAAGCCGCCGTTCTTGTGGGAATGAGGGTTCCCTTCCGAATGGTGAGAGACCGAGTGATGCTGGCTGTTAGGCATAGGAGGGGAAGTTTTCAGTACCAACTCTCTCCAACATTGATCACGTCGCCATTCTCAATCTGGAACTTGTCCACTCCGGAATCGGAGAGCTTCTTCGCGTTGACCTTAAACGTGCGAACCACATCCCCCTCACGGCGCTTCACCACCACGTGACCGCGGTCGGCGATCCGAGTGAATCCACCAGCCATCCCGATGGCCTCCAGAAGTCCGATCTCCTCGCCCCCGCCGAACTCATAGGCCCCCGGCTTTCCCACCTGTCCGATGATGGTGAACTTCCGTGAATTATAAGCAGCGATGTTCAGGTAGATCTGCGGCTCGACCAGATAATCGGCGTTGTATTTCTGGCGGATGAGCGTGGTCGCAGACCGCACGGTAAGCCCCCCGATCTTGATTTCACCCAGAAGCGGCAACTGCACCATGCCATCCTTACCTATTTTGGAACGGAGACTCAGATCCTGCTCCCGGTAGACAATCATCTCGATGGTGTCACCGGGCCTGAGGACATAATCCCCGTTGGCGGCACCGAAGTTCGCCTGCGAAGCAATGCCAGAAGAGCCCGCTGGCATTGGCGGTGGCGTCAGCACGGCGTCTCTCGCCGGCTTGGACACCGTAACCGCAGGCTGCGCCGGGGGATTATCCACGGCTGCGGCCGGATCGTTTTGGGCCATTGCCAGCGCGCCACCCCAAAAAAACGCAATCCCCACCCCAATTGCGAGGCGTGTCTGTCGGTTGAGGAAAACCATACCGTAACGTAACTCCTTTGCGGTAAAACTACAGCGAGAAATTCAGACTGACAGCATACCAAGCCTGAGAGAGGGCGGAATTATTGCCCCCCGACTGAATGGTCTGACCGCTGTTATAGTAGACGCTGTTGTTGAGATTCACCCAATCGCGGATCTTCCAAACCACCGAGGCTGTCGCCAGATAATAGCTCCCCGGAATCTGAGCCGCTGCACCCGTCGTCGGCGTCTGCCCTCCGTTGATATTCTGGTAGAACTGCTTGGTATAACCGCCGGAAAGAACCACGCTGATGTTGGAAAAGAGTTGTTGATTCACCGAGCCGACGATTCCTCGAGTGATCAGGTATTGGCTCGCGGCGATGTTGGAATAGCTCTCCGCCTGCGAGACCCCGACGCTGACCGTTGTCTTCTCACGAGGACTCCAACTCAGCAGGAAATTCAATTCAGGAACAATGTCCGAACCCTGTTCCCCTGTGGAGAAGGCCACGGAGGTCTTGGCTGTCGGGGTATAGTTAAAGCCAGCCGTCCACGCGGGCTTGAAGCCGAGGTTCTGATTGCGATTCGCCGAAGCAGAGGTTCCGTTGTAGGAGATGTTCGTCGAGTTATTGAGCCACAGTTGGCGTCCGCCGAAGCTCCCCTCCACGGCAAGCTTTCCCGTGACGTCATACTTCACCTTCCCCATCGCCTGCACATACTGGATCGTGGATTTCGTGGTGCTGTTGACGACTCCGCCTTGGGCGGTCGACGACTGTCCGAGGGACTGGTAAGTCGACCCCACGGCGAGAATAGTGCTCAAGTGGGTCTTGGTGCTCACCTCATAGATCGGCGTGATTTGAGCGTAATAGCTGGAGACATTGTTGTTGGGGGTGTTGGTGGCCCCCGATGTGTTCTGGATCGAGTACCCCCCCTTGGCAGCCACGGCCGCCTGATCCGAAAGGAGGTATTTGAACTCCGTGTTGGCGTTGCCATTGAACTGCTGGTTGTTGGACCCCGTGCTTAGGTCAAAGCCGTTGCCCTGCGACGCGGTGATGAGAGTGCTCCAGATATAGCGGCTCATCTCGAGGATGGTCTTGAACAGCGCCGTCTGGGAGAAGGGATTGCGTTGGGCTCCGGTTCCGTTGGCCACGAAATTCTTGTTCGAGTAATACTTGTAGCCGACGGAATAGCCTGCGGAGATCGCCCATGGTCCGTGCAACCGGTCATAAAGAAAGGCTCCCGAGGGGGCGATGAAGGGGCTACTTCCGGTGCGGTAGCGGTTGGCGTTGTTGCCGGCAGTGGAAGCATTCGTCAGACCTTGATTGGAAATCTGCCATCCCACTCCGAGGGAGGGCTTGAAGACAAACGGGGACTTCTGCTCCACACCCGCCATGGAGGCCTCGACCTCGCGCTGCACCTCGTCAGGGGTCTGGAGCGCTCCCACGACGGCCCCGAGGCTGTTGAGGGGCGTGATGGTGCCTCCCAGCGGGATCTGGTCCACCTGCTCCCCGACCCACTGCGACCGGAACTGGCTTTGCTGGATCGTCGGAACTCCCTGCGCCGCAAGGCTCGCAACCGTCAGGAGAAGGACGAGCACAGCAGTCCAAAGACCGCTTCCAAAACGAAGCAGCCCACTGACTACATGAAGAATGCTCGGTTTCCTGGAACAGGCGGACATGGGAGGGGGAAAGGCGGAAAATAGTCGGGGGTTGATTGCGGAAAGTCGAGAGATTGCCTTACCCGGCATCGAAGCATGGCGCAAAGATCATCGTTTTACGACTATGCAAGGCATCGCATCCCGATGAAATTGTCGACATCCATGCCCCTGCCAGCCTTGATCAGGATCATCAAAAAGCCTGCACAAGCGCCGTTTCGGCGAAAAAAGACACAACATACTCCATCACAATTGGATACACATCTTTTAAGAACAAAGCGACCCTGTTAAAAAAAAGAGAGATCAAGCCCCACGCTAGAGAGAAGCACCTTCCTCAAAGCACATCCATCACAACCCGCCCAATAAGTGGGACTTATGGGAATATTTTTTCAAAATTCCCGTTGACGAGTTGGGAATGCTGCACGAGAATACGGGAAATGAAGAAGCTCCTCCCCAAGCCTCTCCGCCGCATGAAAGCCCTGCTGATCATGGCCGGACTAGCCACAGCGCTTGTTTCCGAGACGTTTGCTGCGCCGACGCCGACTCCCAGTCCGACGCCTCAGCAGCGCGGAAGAAAACTGCTTCCGCCACCTCCGAACAGGACACCCTACAGCGGTTAAACATTTTTTGAACAAATCCCTCCAACCCTGCATCTAAAGCATTAGAAATATGAAAATCCGATTCCCCTCCTCAACTCTTGCGCTATCGCTTTGCAGCCTCCTCGGGGTGCCCTTTTCAGTCCAAGCTCAAACGGTAGCAACAAACAGCCCTTCAATCGCCAATCTGACTCAGACAGTGCTGTACGCTACTGATTTCAAAAACAGTACCAATAATAGTTTTTGGGGTGGCCCTGGTGGATCCTACACCTACACATCCAATGCGAATGGTGGCACCGTGGTTTCCGGAACGGGTTATTGGGCAACCCTTACTTCAGGCCAGGACGGTTGGCAGACCTTAGGTATTAACCAACAAGGATATGGACCAGGTGTGATTCTGCAGAGTACCCAAATTTCCTACAGAAACAATCCTTATTTAAACATTTTGGGTGGAGATACATTGTTCTCCACGGATATTGGCAATAGCGGAACTTATCCACAGAGTCAGACGACTTACGTGGCTCAGTCCCACGCTGACACTCCATACAACCAGATACATTTTGACTCCACCTTCTGGATCAATGCCACGACGCCGAATTCCAATGGTGATTGGGACACACTGGGATGGTCTTTGCTGAACAGCGCCAATCAGAACTTGATGAGCATTAATTTTAATACACTTGATAACGGTGCAAGCTGGCAATTGTCTGCCACTCCTTTTGGAAGCACCAACAAGCAAGTTCTTCAAAAGTTTAATGGAACTGCCCTTGATTCCATATCCGAGGGGCAGATTGTTCACCTTGGATTCAACATTTACAATCTTGGAACAGCTCAGTCGACCATTGAAGTTCTCAATTACGCCAGTATCACTGGCACCAATGTGCCAACCCCTGTTTCTGGAACCCTTCTGGGACGTAATGTAATAGCGGGCGGTGAGAATTCGGCCGACATCCTTGGAGGTAATCAGATATCATCGCTGTCAGCGACTTGGACTCTTGCTAGCTCAGATAACCAAGTTTACACGGATGAAAATGGTAATTTCACAGGATTTAACAATTACGCTGACCAATCTCTTGTCATGTCCACCCTCCTCATCACTGTTCCGGAGCCTAAGACCTGGGCTCTGGTGGGTATTTCCGGGCTAATCATGGTGGTGGCCCTCCGCCGCAAGAAAGCCTGATTCATAGTACCTCTTTAACAAAAAGGGCCGCACCCGAAAGGATGCGGCCTTTTTGTTTATCATGATGCTTCAATGAAGTAGCCTAGCAGATCAACACCATAGATCTAGGAGTAACACATCCCGATTCCTCAACTAACGGGTCAATCACGAAGCCAAGCATCCCATTGATTCCCTTCATCACTGTGAAAGTTCTTCATCCTTCCCCACGGGCAAGACCTTTGCACTCGTTATAATTCCCAACCAAAGAAATATACGTACCGGCGGTCGGGTTCGAACCGACACATCTTTAGAGGATACCGGATTTTGAGTCCGGCGCGTCTGCCAATTCCGCCACGCCGGCGTACGCTTGGATCATGAATATGCCTTGATCAAGACATCCTGCCAAGGCGTTCTTGAGCGCCCGAAAAACTTTTACTGACAGTGGCGTATCGGCCCATTGTGCGCTATGTTGCCAATCATGAAGAAGTTCCTCCCCCTCCTGATCCTTCCATTCCTGGCTATTGGTGCCTTTGCCGGCTCCTTCCCCGACATCGCTCTCCCCGACCTAAAAGCCGCCATCGCCGCAAAGAAGGTCACCCTGCTGGATGTCAACGGCCCCGTTTCCTACGCGAACGGCCATATTCCCGGCGCCATTGATTACACGGCTCACACGGCAGATCTCGGGAAGGTTCTGCCAGCGGACAAATCCTCCCTCATCGTGGCCTACTGCGGTAATGAGCACTGCGGGGCCTATGCGCGTGCCGCGGAAGCTGCTTCCAAACTAGGCTATACGAATGTTCAGCATTTCAAGCCGGGTATTGCCGGATGGAAGGCCTCCGGAGAACCGACGGAAAAGTAGATTCCAAATCAGAGCGAGGCAAGTGCCTCAACCACTGCGGGCTTGTCCTCGGGATAGGTGAGGCCATACCAGGCATCAGGTGTGCCGAGCAAAGTCACGATCGCCTCCCCGGCGACGATCAGCGAACTGACTGCTGCAGGGAGATAGAACTCAGCTTTCGGGTTATCACCCTTCTCCTCCAGGAATTCCTCGAAGAGGCGCTCCAACCTCGCAAAGAGATCTGGAGTGAAGCCCCAGAAATTCATCGAGACGGGTTCCTCTCCCGTCAACGCGAGAGGAGGATTTCCCTCGGCCATAATCACTCCATCTGCGCCCCTTGTAATCGAGGTTCGCTCCGTGATCTGAAGGAGCATCCCCTCCCCATCAACGGAGCAGATTCCTCGGGAGACCGAGCCGTTTTCCGACAGCGTGCGATCAAGTCGGTACCCAACCATGGCATAGTGCCCCTCCCTTTTGCCGGAAAGGAAACCTGAAAGTGCCTGGAAGCCGGATGGACCGTAGTAATCGTCGGCATTAATTACGGCAAAGGGCTCCCTCACCGCGGAGGCGGCGGATAAAACAGCCTGCCCAGTGCCCCAAGGCTTCGTGCGACCAGGCGGGGAAACTCGCCCACCCGGCAACGGTTCCAGTTCCTGAAAGGCATAGGCTACCTCCACGGTTCCCTCATAGCGGGCACCCACCGTCTCCCGAAACAGCTCCGCCATCTCGCGACGGATGACAAACACCACCTTGCCGAATCCAGCGGCAAGGGCGTCACGCACGCTATAATCGAGAATAATTTCGCCCCGGGGACCGACAGGATCGAGTTGCTTGAGCCCGCCGTAGCGGCTTCCCATCCCAGCGGCAAGGACGACGAGTGTCGGTGCCTTGGGCTCAGGGCTCATGGCTTTTTCGGCGATGCGGGTGGAGCCGAGTCCCGGTAGAACAGGATGCCATGCTGGCGGAGGTTCGCGATGAAGGCCTTGAGGTCACCCGCAGCCCCCTTCACCGATCCCATGGCATCGTTACCGTTCTTAAGGAACTGATCGGCCTGAGTAGCCACGCCCTTGAAGTCGGCAGAAGCGGTGGCAAAGTTGGAGAGCGTCATCTGGAGGTTACGGATTCCCTGCTCGTTAAAGACCCCATTACGGAGAGATACCGTCACGGAGTCGATGTTACCCAGGGCTGAATCAAGCTTTGGAAGGATCTCGTCATGGATTTGGCGCTGAAGCTCCGCGATGCTCGACTCGCTCTGCCCGTTGGTGATGACCGATCCGGGTGCGATCGGTACGGGGTGCTCATTATTGTCCTTCATGGTCACGGTGACGAAGCGATCACCGAGCAATCCCGAGCTGCCGATAGAGAAGACGCTTCCCTCGGGGATCTGGACATTCTCGTTGATTTTCAGGAGGACAGAGACACCGCGCATGTTGGGAAGAACCTTCGGCGGCTCGGCCACCTCACCGATTCTGGCCCCAGAGAGTGTGACATCCCCCCCCTTAAGGAGGCCGCTGGCATTCCGGTATTCGACGGTCAGGGTGTAGAATTTCTTCATGCTCTCCCCGAATCGACCGAAGTAGATGACAAGAGATCCGATGCAAAGGAGGCCTAGGATCACAAAGAATCCGGCGCGGAATTGGGTGGATGTGTTGGTGGTGTCCATGATGGTGGCTCAGTCGATTTCGTGGGAGCGGCCGTCGATGAAGTCCCTGATAACAGGATCCGGCGATCCGTGCAGTTCCCCAAGGGTACCCTCGAAGTGGATTCTTCCGGAGCGGAGCAGGGCGACGCGATCGGCGATGTGGTTGGTGCTGATCATGTCGTGGGTGACAACGATCGAAGTGACGTGAAGGTGTGATTGCAAGCGCCGAATCAGGCGGTTGATCGTGTCGGAGACAATGGGATCAAGCCCAGCGGTCGGCTCGTCGTAGAGGATACAGGAGGGTTCGGAAATGATGACCCGGGCCAGCGCGGCTCTCTTGCGCATTCCCCCGCTGAGGTTTGCCGGCATCTTGGATTCCTGTCCCGAAAGAGCGACCAGTTCCAGCGCTTCCCGGACCTTACGACGGATCTCCGTCTCATCCCGTAGCCCCCGCTCACGGAGGGGAAAAGAAATATTCTCAAAGACAGTCATGGAATCAAAGAGCGCTCCATCCTGGAAAAGCATCCCGATTTTCCGTCGGACCGGCTCGAGTTCCCTCTCGTCGAGGCCCGCGATCTCTTCCCCCTCCACTCGGATGGAGCCAGCGATGGGCTTGAGTAGGCCAATCAGGTGTCTCAAAAAGACGCTCTTTCCCCCGCCACTCTGTCCCAAAAGGACCAAGGTCTTTCCCCGCGGGATATCCAGGTCGACGCCACGCAGGATTTCCTGACCGCCGAATGTCTGGCGGAGCCCCCGAACCTCGATCAGGTTGCCTTCGGTCGGGTTCATCAGTAGCGGGCCTGTCCGGCGGGGAAGACGATGTTCAGGGCCATCGTAAGGAAGAAATTGACCATCAGGATCGTGAGGGAGCTGATCACCACGGCGTCGGTGGTGGAGCGCCCCACGCCTACCGCCCCGTTGCGGGTGGAGAGCCCCTGTTGGCATCCCACGATTGCTACAATGACCGCGAAGACGAATCCCTTGGTCAGCGCCATGACCATATCCTTGCCGTGCGTGTAGCTCTCCATGTGATGAAGAAAGAAGACGCTGTTCACGTTCAGGATCCGGGTGGCCACAAAGTAGCTGGCGGAGAGGGCGAAAAAAATGCACTCCCCCACGAGCAAAGGCATCGAGATCATCATCGCGACGGCCCTCGGAACAACGAGGTAATCGATGGGATTCACCGCGAGTGCACGGAGGGCGTCGATCTGTTCCGTCACTTTCATGGTGCCGATTTCCGCACTCATGGCGGCACCCACCCGACCGGCGACCATGAGACCCGTCAGAACAGGCCCGAGCTCACGGAAGAGCGCGACGGAAACAACAGGGCCGACGGCAGTGCTCATGTTCAGCGCGTTAAACTGGAAGAAAATCTGCGCGGTGAAGACCGCTCCCGTGAAGATTCCAGTGACGATGACGACGGCCTGCGATCCAAACCCGATCTCGACGATCTGCCTCAGGACCAGCCTCCATCGGATACGGCCTGCAAGGATCGAGGTAAATGCCTCCCATGCCAACAGCGACGCCTGCCCCATGTAGAGACTAAAGGCGCGGGTCAGCGGGAAGGAATAGGGGAATTTCATGCAGGCTAGAGGGGATCGGCCTCCAGATCGTACCCGCGCGTGCCGGTAATCCTCACCCGGTGGAATTCCCCAGCCTTCACAGGCGTGGTGAAATGCACACGGCAGTCGACATCGGGGGCATCACCCTGGGTACGGCCCAGTGAGACGGTATCGGCCAGCACGGTGAGTTCGCTCCCGACCTGAGATTCAGCATGCTCCGCAGCTATGACCTGCTGAGCCAACATTGCTTCTCGCTGGCGTCGCTTCTTGGTACCGCCATGGATCTGTCCCGGCAGCTTTGCTGCGCGGGATTCCTCTTCGCGGGAATAGGCAAAGACACCGAGGCGCTCGAACCGTGTCCGGGTGATGAAATCCAGAAGCGTCGAGAAGTGTTCCTCTGTTTCGCCGGGAAAGCCGACGATGAACGTGGTCCGAATGGTCAACCCGGGGATTCCAGCACGCATACGGCCAATAAGACGCTCGATGTGACCGCTGTCAGTCTCACGCCTCATTGAGTCGAGCATCGTGTCATGAATGTGCTGGAGCGGCATATCCACGTAGCGGACCACCTTCGGATTTCGTGCAATGGCTGCGATCATGTCGTCGCTCCAATGAGCGGGATGGGTGTAGAGCAGGCGGATCCAGAACTCCCCGGGAATCGTAGAGAGGGCATCGAGCAGGGCGGGAAGCCCCGGTCCCCTCGCCGCATCCACAGGCTGGCGCGGCCCTGCTTTCTCCTCCCAGAGATCCATCCCGTAGTAGGTGGTGTCCTGACTGATGAGGTTGATCTCTTTCACGCCGGAGGCGACGAGCCCCTCGACCTCCTTCAGCACCGACTCGATTGTGCGGCTCCGGTGACGCCCCCTCATCCTCGGAATGACGCAGAAGGAACAGGGGTGATTGCACCCCTCGGCGATCTTTACATAGGCCGTATGGGAGGCCGTGAGACGCACCCGCGGCGTATCATAATCCGGGATGTAGGCGGCGCGGCGCGAAACCTCGACAAGGGGTTCCTCCCGCGAATCATCGAGCAGGCGGTCAAAAAAAGCTCCCGCCCCCTTGATCTCGTCGAGACCCATGAAGGCATCGACCTCGGGAAGTTGGACGGCGAGATCGGCGGCATACCGCTGGGAAAGACACCCCCCGACGACGAGTTTTTGTCCGGCCTTGGCACCGTGAAGGCGGCGACGATGTGCTTCGAGGATCGCCCCGATGCTCTCCTCCTTGGCCGGATCGATGAATCCGCAGGTGTTGACAAGTACCACGTCTGCTTCATCGGTCTCCGTGGTGAGTTCGTAGCCGTGGAGTTTTGCATCGCCGAGAACAATCTCGGCGTCGACGAGGTTCTTGGCGCAACCGAGGCTGATCAGTCCGATTTTGCGTTGGGTGTTTTCTGTTGTCATCGGTCACCGAAAGAGATGGGGCGGGTGCTGGATGTGATCCAAGGGATGGAGCGGACCCTGGAGAGCTGGCGCATCATTCCCCAAGTGGTGAAAAAAGTCGCCAGTAAAAGCAGGATCACCACAGCCTTGCCCAGCGGAGCGAGGATCCTGCCTATTAGGGCTAGATCGAATGTGGCCTTGGTCTGACCTGCGTTGGCAAGATTGGAGAGATAACCCGACTTTTTGCGTATCAAATCGGGGTGAGGCGGAAGGGAGTCGCGGATTTCCTCGGGTTCAATCCCAAGTGATCGGGCGTAGGAAAGTGCGTGAATGCGGGCCATTCCTGGGTCATGGATGCGATCCTCCTCCAGAGCAAGGGCCTCGTCCTCGGAAATCCCGGTACATCGAGCCGCTTGCCCCAGCGAGAGTCGCCGTGATTTTCTAGCCCGAGCCAGGATCAGCCCGAGCGGATCGGGAAGGAGTGTCTGTTGGAAAAACCTCATGCGGAAGCCTCGTGCGTTTTCAGTCTTCCAGACCGTCGAGATCAACCAGAATCTCTCGGTCCTTGGCCCCGTCTTTGGGCCCCAGGATCCCGCGCTGCTCCAGGATATCGACGACGCGGGCGGCGCGCGTGTAGCCCAACCGCAGACGGCGCTGGAGCATGGACGTGGAAGCCTTTTTCTCCTGGCGGATGATCTCTAGGCACTTGTCGACCAGATCCTCCTCCTCGTCGGTCACCTCATCCTCGGGCATGATGTTTCCGGAAAGCTTCGCTGAGATGCTCGGCTCGAAGACAGGCTTGCCCTGTGCCGCAAGGGCCTCCACGACACGGTGGATCTCCTCATCGGTGACAAGCACGCCCTGTGCGCGCGTGAGCTTGGCGCTACCCGGGGGCAGATACAGCATGTCGCCCTTACCAATGAGCCTCTCGGCACCGTTTGCGTCGAGGATGACGCGGCTATCTAGTCCCGAGGCCACCTGAAAGGCGATGCGCGAGGGGATGTTCGCCTTGATGACCCCCGTGACCACGCTAGAACGCGGCGTCTGGGTGGCCACGATCATGTGGATGCCAGCCGCGCGGGCCTTCTGGGTGATCCGGGCAATGGCCCCCTCGACATCGGCGGGGGCTGTCTGCATGAGATCGGCCAATTCATCCACGATCACGACAATGAAGGGCATCCGATCAGGAATGATCATGTCATCGGAGGGAGGCTGAGGCAGTTCAGGCTGCGGCGACTCCTCAGCGGCGTCTTCGAGCGGCTCCGCTTCTGGGGATTCCTCCGGAGTCACTTCGTTAATCGGATCTTCCTCACCAGAATTTTCCGGGGTTGAACAGGATGGTTTCTCCGCTTTTGGCCGTGCATTGAAGCCGGAGATGTTCTTCACCCCGACCTTGGCAAAAATCGCGTAGCGCTTCTCCATCTCGTCCACCACCCAACGCAGGGCGAGCAGGACCTTCTTGGAATCGGTGACGACTGGGGTGACGAGGTGCGGCAGATCGTTGTAGACTTGCATCTCGACGACCTTCGGGTCGATCATGATGAAGCGGAGCGTCTCAGGCGTGTGCTTGAAGAGCAGGCTCGTGATGATCGAGTTGATGCAGACACTCTTCCCACTACCGGTGGCACCGGCCACAAGCAGGTGGGGCATCGCGGCCAGATCGGCAATGATTGCGTGACCGTAGACATCCTTGCCGAGGGCAAGTGGCAGGGAAGCCTTGGAAGATTCCCAGGTCTCGCTCTGGAAGAGCTCCCGGATACTGACCTTCACCTTACTGGAGTTGGCGATCTCGATACCGACGGTGTCCTTACCGGGAATCGGCGCTAGGATATTAATGCGTTCGGCACGAGTGGCACGGGCGAGGTTTTTTTCCAGAGCGGAGATGCGCTCCACCCGGACTCCGATGGCAGGATACACCTCGTAACGCGTGATGGTCGGCCCCTTGGTGATGTCGCCGGGTGATGCCTCGATATCAAATTGGGCCAGCGTATCGAGGATGATTTTCTGGACCGCCTGGAGCGCCGCCGGATCGGCCGGTTGATGGGACTCGTCGTCATAACTCTCGAGAAGATCGAGCGAAGGCAGGGAATATTCCCCTTCCACATCCGCCAGCGTGGGGACCGCACCGCCAGAAGCAGCTTTCTGCTTGGACTTCATTACTTCGGCAAGGGTCGGCTTGCGGGCCGGAGTCGGAACACTGGCATCGATGATCTTGGGTGCGGGAAGATCGGCGGCGGGAACTGGGGAATCCCCGATTTCCTCAGCGGGCGGTTCATCACGCTGGGGACGGCGGCGGTTGCGGTTACGGCTTGAAGGCTCAATCCTGCCCGCCCCGTTATCGCTCTCTTCCCCACTCTCAGGCGTTACTCCGCCAAGACGCTTGCCAATCAGCCCCAACAAACCGGCGAACAGCACCCAGAAGGCAACCGCAAGACGCTTGATGGCAGAAATCGGGTGGAATCCGGTGGCCAGAATCAGACTAACCAGCATGAGGGCGGAAAAGATGAGGAGCGATCCGAGGCCGCCGAGGACGTTCCTGCCAAGTACGATATTCAGATGATGGCCGCACCATCCGCCGGGACCCTCAATACCGAATTTCTGCTTCCAGTCGGTCAGAAGCAGATGCTGCAGATCCAGAAGGGTGGACCAACTCAGCACGAAGACAAAGGCCCACCCGGATCGGATCCCCAGATTCGGCTGATGGAGAAACTGGGAAATCCCGAGACCGACCAAGGCCACGGCTCCAAAATAGGAAGCGGCACCGAAGAGAAAGTAGGAGACGTTCGCGATCACCGCCCCCACACGCCCCACAAAATTCAAAGGAGGGTTGTTGATGGGAAAATGGGTGCCGAAAGCCCAGGAGGGTACGTCTCTTGGATCAAACGAACCGAGCGCCAGTAACAGCAGGACTCCCCCGAAAAAAAGGAGAACCCCGGTCACCTCGTCCATGGCGCGTCGTCTGGATGGAAGCATCGGTGTATCTTGCAGGAACCGCACGGCTCTTGGCAACCGTGGGCGCTTTTTGGATAATCCCGCCCTATGTCCTCCAACCTACCTTTTTCGGCCCCGATCCGCTTCACCCCCCTCTCGATGGAACGAGTCTGGGGCGGACGGCACTTTGAGACTCTGCTTGGCAAGGATCTCCCCAAGGATGCCGTGATCGGGGAACTCTGGGAAATCGTCGACCGCCCGGAGGCCCAGAGCGTCGTGTCCGGCGGGACTCTGCAGGGCAAAACCCTGCATGACCTTTGGACGGAATCGCGTGAATCGGTCTTCGGTTCCCTGCACGTGGCCAATCCGTCGCCACGTTTTCCTCTTCTGGTGAAGTTGCTTGATGCACGCGACAGGCTCTCGGTTCAGGTGCATCCACCCGCTCACCGGGCCGAGGAATTGCAGGGCGAACCCAAGACGGAATGCTGGTACTTCCTCGATGCCGATCCGGATGCCTCGATCTACGCCGGTCTCAAGAAAGGGGTCACCCGGGCTGATTTTGAAAAGTCCCTCTCCGAGTGCACCGTGGAGGAGAACCTCCATTGCACACCGGTTTCCGCCGGCGAGAGCATCTTTATTCCTAGCGGCCGGTTGCACGCCATCGGTGCCGGTTTGGTGATCGTGGAGATCCAGCAGAACAGCGATACCACCTATCGTGTCTTTGATTGGAATCGCACCGGCTTGGACGGGAAACCGCGTGATCTGCATATCCCAGAGTCCATGGATTCGATTGATTTCAAGGATTTCGAGCCTGCAGTAACGCCCTCCTCCAATCCCGTCGTGGCGGACTGCCCCCTGTTTCATGTGGAGAAGAAATCGATCTCGGCACCCCTCGACCTGACCTCTCCCGGCGACTTCTGCATCGTTACCAGCCTCACTGGCGAGGCACAGTGCGCAGGAGCCCGCCTTCTGCCCGGGGAATTCCTTCTCCTTCCTGCCTGCATGGAAAGTGCCATCCTGAACCCTGTCCGGGAAAACACCTCGATCTTGGTGACAAGATTACCAGTCTCCGCCCGGTAAGTCTAAGAGGGAACCCCATGAGGAATAATCCTCATGGTCTTTCCATTTTCAGGTCTTTCCATTTTCACCGGGGAAAAGAATCGATTGATACCCAGGCTGCTCCCCTACTTAAAAGGAGGGATTGCCCATTGGAGCCATTCCTTCCTGGGTGAGTCATACAAATCGTAAACATGCCCTTCCTTGACCTGGGCACCTGCGGCATCACCCGCCGGGGTTGAGAATTCCACGCCGCCTAGCCCCTTGGACTCGAGCACCGAGGACTGGACATTCAGGGAGATGAGACCTCCCGAAATCTTAACCCCTCCGGCATTCCAGAAGTGACTGTTTTCACGCAGAAGCGAAGCATGGCGGTGCTTGACCGAGGCGGTCAGACGGACTCCGGAACCTCCGGGAGCAAGATCCTTTCGGGTGATCTTGCCAATGGGTACACCGCGGTAGATCACCGGGGTACCCACTCCGATCTTTGAGGAGGACGCCGTCAGGATGACATCGAATCCATCGTCCTGATAGTCGATCAATGCGGCTTCTTCCTGACTGATCCCGTTAAAGCGCGAGGTCATCGATCCCTTTTCCCCGGGGATGCAATCGATATAGATACCGCTGACAAGTGTCTCCAGACCGCTGACTTTCTGGAATTCAAGAATGGGACGCATGATCGAGAAGACCGATCCCTTCCTGCGCAGCATCTCATAGCCCGGAAGCAGGCGGGCCGTGACAATGACCTTTCCCTCGGAGGGATCGACTTTTTCCACGATGCCGACGGGAAGCCCGAGATAGCGCATCTGGGTCAAGCCCGCCACAAGCCCCTGGCCGTTCCTGAACTCGAGCGTGATCGGATCGGAACTGCAGCGGGCCATGATCTCATCGGTATACAGCGGGATCCTATCATGACTCACGGCCTCGATTCCGATGTCACCGAAGTTATCGAACGCAATCCCTCCAAGAAGGAGTGACTTCAAAGAGGAGATATCGAGTTGGAGGATACCAGCACCCAATTTTGCGGAGAGCGGTGGCACAACCCAGAAACGGGAGGTGTTTTTGACAAGGTTTGCGTACCGGCTGTTGAAACCGATCTCAAGGTAGGGCATGCCGTTATCATCGAGACCCTTTTTGCGAACCAATCCCACAGGTAGACCCCGGTAGGTGACTTCGGCACCGGTCTCTACAGCAGGAATCACGGGTGCCGTGAGCTTGATCAGAAGGGGATCCGCCTCAAGCGGGGCCAGAGGCACCTCATCGCTGCCGACAAAGAAATAGGCGGGGGGGCCCGATCCCTTGCGTGCCTGGATGGAATTTCCCTCGATCAGGGATTCGATCCCGGAGGGTTTGGCAAGATTGAAGACCGGCTGATCGATCCAGAAGAGCGTCCCCTCCCGGGCCAATTCCTCTGCATGTCTGAGCAGGCGTACCTTCACCAGCACCGTGTCGAGATTCTTGCCAAGCTGGATCCCTGTGACGGTTCCAGCCTCGACCCCGCGGTAATAGAGCTGCGTCTTCTCGGGCTTGATGCCGGGCGCGGAGGCAAATTGCACGTAGATCATGGGCCCCTCCTTGACCCAGTTCCGGTAGAACATGGTGCCGGCCGCAATCGCGGCCAAGACAGGAAAGAGCCAGACCCAGGAAATCCGGAACCGCTTCCTGGGGACGACCATGCCATGGTCGTGGTGATCGGGATTTGTAGTGTTCATGGCGCAGTTCCTTTTTGACTCTCCCAGATCAGGCGGGGTTTGTAAATTTCCGCGGCAAGCAGACAGCTGATCATGACGGAGCAGAAATAAACGGCCCCCGGTTCCGCCGTGACGCTCCCCAGGGCACCGAGTTGTCCAACCGCTGCCAACACCGAGAGAAGGAAGATGTCGATCATCGACCAGCTTCCGATCCGGTGAACGATCCGGTGAATTGTATTACGGGCTCCCTGATGACGATCGGTCCCGTGAAGCCGGAGGATCCAGCCGAGAGCGGCAACCTTCAGGAACGGAACCACGAAACTTGCCAGAAAGACAACCCCCGCGATGGCGGGAAGGTTGGAGTCCCAGAGTTCCTTGGCTCCACCAAGCACAGTGAGCGGCTCGGTCTTGCCCGCCACGGTCATGGTCATGACAGGGAGGACGTTGGAAGGGATGTACAGCAGGGCGGCGGTGGTCACCAGAGCCTTGGCAGCCGAGACACGGAATGCATCGGTCATCATCAGGCGTCCTCCGGTTGGGACAGCAGTCCCAAGGCCTCCAGACGATGTTCCACCAAACGACGCTCGAAAACCTGCTGGGCAAAAAGGGTCAGCAGAGCCACAGCCAGCACCCATCGTGCCCCATCATTCCAGCTCACAGCGCCGATCATGCGCAGCTTCACGACGGAAACGACCGTGGCAATCGAGTAAACCGGGATCAGATTCCACGGCTCGGTCCACTCCGAGAGACACATGGCCTGGCGGATGCGGGGAAGACTGAGCTTCATGGAACAGGCCGCCGAGACATAGGCCACCGAAGAGAGGTAGAGCGCGGGAGCCAGCATCGAGGCGACGCAGACCAGCACCGCGATGGGCCAGTATCCCTGACGGAAGAGTTCCACGATTCCAGTGACAATATATCCGTGCTGCACCCTGCCTGCCACGTCGAAGGTCAGCACAGGGCTTGTGTTGGCCAGCAGCAGAGCGAAGAGTCCCGCCACCGAGAGCGCAAGCGCAGGCTGGAATGTCTTCTTGCCGATCGGGGACATGACTGTCGCACCACAGCGGGCGCAGTGAAGTTCCGTATCCGCGGAAAGGCGTTGCCTCCGGCAGGCCGCCTCGCATCGGGGGCATTCGATCCAATCGGGACCAAACGCGGATCGAAAGCGAGGCTTCACGGCGCGGATGCCTTGGCTCGCGCGATCCTGCGGCTCTCATGATAACGCGAGAACTGGGACATCAGGATCGAAGTGGTGACCGCGATGGTCAGCATCCCCGAGAGCGCGATGACGACGGTGATGGCATTGCGTCCGTTGGCCATTGGGTCGGTTCCATAACCCAGAGTGGTGTAGGTGCTGCCGCAGTAGTAAAGGGCCGTATTCATGGAAGGGATCAGACCGGTTGCGACCAACGAGGTGGCCCAGATGACAATCTCGGTCAGATGACCAACCACCATGATCAGGATGCAGGCGTATCCGACCAAGCGCGCATGCAAGGGGCTTCCACGCTCCAAAAACGGATCCATAAAACGTCCATGAATCCACAGGACCAACTCCGCAAAGAGAGCGTGGTTGATAACAACCAGAAAAAGAATCGTGGCGGCAAACCACAGCGGGGAAAAAAACCCGGCGATCAGTTCCGAATCATGAACCATGGGGGAACTTGTCAACGACTGCACCAGGGAATCGTTCATGGCCCCAGGGTATGAAAGGGATCAGGACACCCGCGCCTCGCGCGCGTCCAAGAGGGCCACCTTGCCGAGGCGACGAAGATGACGGGCTTCCTGGCTGTACCGGGCATTGAGATAGGTCTCCACGAGATCCCAGGCGACGCACGCACCGACGGTGCGGCCACCCATGCAGAGGATGTTCATGTGGTCATCCTCTACACCCTGCTTTGCCGAGAAATGGTCATGGATGAGGCAGGCGCGGACACCCTCGGTCTTGTTGGCACAGACCGAGGCACCGACTCCACTTCCGCAGATCGCAATCCCTCGCTCGACCTCCCCGGACACCACGGCACGGGCAAGCGGCGTGACATAATCGGGATAATCGTCGTCGGGCGTGAGTTGGTGTGCCCCGAAATCGACGACTTCGTGCCCGGCAGCCTTGAGCTTGGCAACCAGTTCCTCCTTGAGTTCAAAACCGCCGTGATCGGTCGCAAGTCCTACGCGCATGGAATCACTCTAGGATTTCCACGCAGCGCTAACAAGGGGGAAGCATGGAACTCAGATCGGGCTGAGTCGCGGGGCGGAGACGTGGTCCATACCCCGGATGTATTTTGGCGTCCACCAGATGAAGGCGTAGCGCATGGCAAAAAGGCCCACCAGGATCCCGACAAGACGATCCCGGATCACGGTGAACTCGGTGGTGGCATGCGGGTCCTGGGCGATGAGCATCACCACGGCAACACCCATCTGCACGCCGATGTAGGAATATTTCACCCGCCCCATGCAGACCCAGGCGCTGATCCCGGTTCCGAGAGCCATGATGAGCAGGACTCCCATGAGATTGTCCATGTGGGGGATCAGGAACATGGCAAGGAATCCCATCAGCCCTCCGATCGAGGCGCCGATGATGCGAAGCCGCTGCTTGAAGACCTGCGAATCGACATTGTTCATGGCAGAGACGGCGCAGGTGATCATGCAGGTATGGATGCCGCTCCAGTCGGTCATGCTGGCAAACATGTAGCAGGCCATGGTCGCAATAGTCGCCCTGGTGGCGAATTCCGCGTCGGTGAAATCTTTCCTTTCAGCCGGGGCGGGCGCCTCAGGCATTTTTTTTGACGGAACTCCGCGCCCCTCCCCCTTGGAATCGAGGCATGCCTCGGCATCCATCAACTCCTTCATGGCTTCGGCCAGTCGTGCATTACCGAAGGAATGGGCGTTGGGAATTTCACCATCCGCATTTTGCGCGCGATGCCACTCCTCCCCTTGCAATAGACGCTTCCTGAGCCGATCCAGGTGCTTGGCGACGTGATGCCAATCAGCCCGGTCGGAGGCACTGGGTGGAATGGAGAGATCCCCCTCGAAAGCAACCCGGTCGATCTCACCGAGTGCCGCGACGATGCGGGTGCAATTTTCCCTCTGTAGAGGGGTCAGGCCTCCGAACTTCTGGATCATTTTGGCCTGATCCAAAGCAACACCCGTGTTCACCCCGAGCTCGAGCGGGGAGAGTTGTCCCACGGCTCTTTTCAGGCAATGGATCTCGATGCGGTCCAGGCCCCTCCGTACTTCTGACCTGAGCAGATCCAGAGCGCTGGGTGCCCCGAAAAAATACTCGACCAGGAACGATCCCATGATGGCTAGTCCTATGGCACACCAGAGCCATCCCAGCTGGCTGATCAGGTAATTGGGATTGGGATCCTGATCGAAGCTGAAGCAGAAGACCGCCGCGAAGATGATCGGTAGCATGAAGATGAGGTTCACCTTCGGGAGCCTGCTCATGAAATAAAAGTTGATCCAGAACATGCCCCCCCAGAGGAGAACCCTGAGCCAGTTGATATTCCACGAGAGGTAGGCGATCCCGAAAATCCAGAGGGAAGAAAAGATCAGGGAAGCAATCGCAAGGACGGCAACATAACGGGTCATCATTTTGTTCCTCTGGAGAAAGACGAAGACCATGAGGACGCCCAGATCCGCCATGGGATTCCGGAATGTCAGGACAACGATCCAAATGAGAAGGCAGGCGCTGACCATTCTCATCGTCCCGCCTAACCGATCAGGCATCGGCCTCAGCTCCTCCAGGAGCTGGCGGAGGAATTTCAAGACATCCACGCCCCCTATTCCCACCATGCCCCCCACACTCTTGAGGGGCACACTTCCGGAGGATGATCCCATGGGACTCAACGACCCGTGTGGACAGTCGCGGCGGCCGTGGTTCCGACGCGAAGGATTTCCGGCGGGACGTCATCGGCAAGTTTGATCCTGACCGGGAAGCGCTGCTCCAGTTGCACCCAATCCAGCGCCTGGGGGATGACCGGAAGGATGCTCTTCTGCAGGGCCTGGGGGGTCGCCCCCCATCCGATGCTCTCCACCGTTCCCTTGAAGAATTTCCCCGCGGCGGTTTTTAACTCTACGGTCGCGGGATCGCCCACCTTCATCTTCTGGATCTGGCCCTCCCGGTACGGCTCGCAGACCCACCAGGAATGGATGTCGATCAGGGTAAAGACCTGCTGCCCCTCGGAGGCAAACGCTCCCCGGGAGATCGACATCTGCGAGATCAGGGCATCGAAGGGGGCCTTCACGGTGCAGTACTTCAGGTTCAGCTCCGCCTGGGCGAGATTCGCGGCGGCGGCGTCACGCTTGGCCTGCGCCTCGGCGATGCTGAGCACGGAGGATTGGGCCGAGAGCAACTGCGCCTGGGAGGCGGCGACCCCCGCTTGGGCGGACTGCATTGCGTTCTTGGCATCGGTCACGTCCTGAGCGCTGGCATAATGCTTTGCCAAGAGAGGTGCGATGCGGTCGTAATTATCCTTGGCCGTGGCCAGCTTGGCCTGCGCCTGATCGAGCGAGGCCTGCGCCGCCTTCGCCTGATCCTCCTGCGCGGCGATCTGCAATCCGGCGTTCTTCAGAGCGCCCTCGGCCATGGCCAGGTTGGCTTTTGCCGACTGCACGGCGATCTCGTAGGGAGCCGGATCGATCTCGAAAAGCAGGTCCCCCCTTTGGACGAGTTGGTTGTCCTTGATGGGGAGTTCCCTGATCGGCCCCGACACCCGCGGGGCGATCCCGATCATGTCGGCCACAAGCACGCCGTTGTTACAGCGGGGATTGCGGGAGTTCCATGCGTAGGTGATGACCGAGGCGACGATCGCCAGGATCACGAATCCCCACCCGATCACGGCACCCAGCAGCGCCTTCTGGGGATGCTGCGCCGCGGGATCCTCGGCCAGTCCGGTGGGGTTGGATTGTTCTTGGGTGGTCATGGCGTTCAATGGGTGAAAAAGATCAGGTAGATCAGAAGGGTGAAGAAGACCAACAGCGCGGGATAACCGATCGAACGGGGACGGATCCATCCGTCAATGCCGACCCTGATGAGGATGAGGCGAACGATCGCGGCGAGAAACCATCCGATCAGAATGGCGAGCAACCACGCGGGGAAATAAGCCCCCCCGATTTCCTGGATACAGGAGCAGCCCGGCAACGCAAGGAGAGATCCCACGGGCAGTAAAAGATGAGGGCTCCTTTTCATGGAGCCAAAACGTAAGGAGATAGAGGAATGACCAGCAAGGGTAATCGGATCTCGACAGCACAAACGGATCTTATTTAGCTCATTTTTTGATGAAAAATCCGCGGCTCTTCCTGACTGCATGCATGGTCTGCCTCCCCGTCCTTGCGGCATCGGAAGCCCGCGCCAAGGATCCGGCGAATTCCGTTTCGGTTCCGGCCTCCAAGGACACCCAGACAAAGATTCCCTCCTCCGCGGAGATGAGCAGCCAGATGGAGCAGTTTGCGAAACTCCATGACAGGAACTTCGTCGATCCCAACAAAGCCTACACTCTTCCCGAGCTCGTCGATCTGGCCCAGCGACACAATCCCTCCACCCGGATTTCATGGGAGAACGCCGTCCAGGCCGCCGCCTCGACCGGAATGACCGAGGCCCAGTTCTATCCGATGCTGACCGTGCAGAGCAGCTACGGCGGAGGCTTCTGGACCCAGGATCTCACCGGCGCCAGAAGCCAGTCCGGCATCGCCGTTCCGGTCAATTTCAATGACCAGGCCAGTGGCAACTACAGCAACCTGAGCGCGGGGGTCAACCTGCGCTACACACTTTTTGACTTCGGCCAGCGCATCGCCAACACGAAGGCGGCCAAGCGCACCCAGACAGCCTCCAACCTCTCCTTCAACGCCACCCACCAGCAGGTCACCTTCCAGGTGACCAAGGCCTACTACAGCCTGGAGACCGACCGGAGGCTCATCGAATCGGCTGAGATCTCCGCGAAATCGGCCGATCAGGTGCTGGAGGCGACTCAGGGCAAATACGACCAGGGATTGATCACCGAGCCAGTTCTCCTCCAGGCAAAACAGTCCAAGGCCCAGGCCGATTTCGACCTGATCAACGCCCGCTCCAACTGGGAGGTGGACCGCCTCAATCTCATCGAGGTGATCGGGGCCCGGCCCGAATGCGGCCTCAGGGTGGCACCCTATGATTTCTCCAAAATGGGGAGACGCCTCCAGGAACCGCTCGATCACTTCGTGCAGTCGGCGCTTACCAAAAAACCGGACCTGTTGGCCAAGGTTGCCCAGGCCCAGGCGGCGGAACAGAACCTCCGCTCCGCCAAGGCCAATCCCCTCCCCAAGTTTTCACTCAAGGGCACCCAGAGCTTCCAGCAATTCAACACAACCCTCTCCGGTGCCGAGATCCGGGATGTCGGCCTCCAGTTCCAGAACTACGGCGGATCCGTGAACGTGGAATGGCCGGCCTTTGACGGCGGCATCGACAGGAACAAGATCAAGCAGGCCGAATCCTCCTGGCGTGCCGCCAACGAGGCGATCATCCAGGCCCGAGATCACGCGATCGCCGAGGTGTGGCGCTCCTACACCAACGCCAAGACGGCGATCGCCCGCAGGGAATCGGCCGAGCAGTTGGTGGCGGCCAGCAAGGCCTCTTACGATGCGCTCTTCGAGAGCTTCAACCTCGGGCGCACCTCGATCCAGGACGTCCTGACGGCCCGGAGTTCGCTGGCTCAGGCGATGGCGCTCCATGCCAAATCCGACGAGGCGATCGCGGCAAGCCTGGCGACCCTCACCTACTCGAGCGGACAACTCTGACCGAGCATTTAAAACCCGGAAACCTGCCCACAAGATGAACTCCCAGCAAATCGCGCTGCTCACCTTCGCCCTGATCTTCGGGGCTGCATTGACCGGGTTTGTGATCCAAAGACTTCTCCCCCCGCAACATCTCTCCGATCAATCCAAGGGGGCCGTCCATCTGGGTGCCGCTCTCATAGGCACCCTCGCGGCGCTCATCCTGGGCCTCCTGGTCTCCTCCAGCAAGGGAACCTATGACCAGGCAGGGGGCCTCCTCAAACAAATGTGCGCGACTTACGAACACGCGGATCGCTTGCTGGCCAACTACGGGGTGGAGGCCGCGCCGATCAGGGAGCAGCTGCGGCACTCGGCTGAAAAAATGATCTGGATCATCTGGCCCGAAGAGACAGTGCAGGGCGAGGTAGCCGGGCTTCCCGATAGGGTCGCCACCAAGATGGACCTTGAGGGCGTTTACAACCGGACCTCCCTCCTCAAGCCCGGCAATACGAACCAAGCGCATCTTCAGAACGATGCCATTCGCCTGATGGACGACATCATCCAAAAACGCTGGATGCTCGAGGAAGTCGTGCTCGGGGGCGGAATCTCATTCATCCTACTGGTGATCCCTGTTCTCTTCATCGCTTTCATCATGCTCACCTACGCGGTGTACGCGCCGAGGAATACCACCGTCACCTTCGTGCTCTTCTGCTACGCCGCCTGCATCGCCATCGCCGTTTTCCTGATCAGTGAGCTGTCCTCTCCCCTGCAGGGCGTTCTCAAGATTTCCAGCAAGCCCGTCCATGTGGCCCTCGATCAGATGGGTGCCAAGTGATCATTCGCTCAAAGACGATGCCATCGCGCTTCCGTGAACCGCTGGATTCAATGATCCTCGCAATCCACAGATTTTGATCTCGTCCGTGAACTCCAGAGGCTGTTAAACAAACCCCATGAAACGCCACCTCCCCCTTCTCGTTCTCCTTGGGTCATCTCTCCCAGTCATGGCTCATCCGGCGGCCTACCATGCCCTGAATGCTGCTGAAGCCGCCAGCGCCGGTTTTCTTCATCCCCTTACGGGACTTGATCACTTGCTGGTCATGGTCGCGGTGGGTCTCTGGGCCGTCCGTCTTGGCGGCCGCGCCCTCTGGATGCTGCCCGGCGCCTTCGTCCTCCCAATGATTCTCGGGGGAGTGATCGGCACGGGAACCGCCCCCCAGCCCATGATCGAGCACGGGATCACCGCCTCGTTATTGATTCTAGGAGCAGCCCTAGGCATGGCCTGGAAGCCTTCCCTCCCTCTTGCCCTCGGCATGGTGGGACTCTGCGGAGCCTGCCACGGATTCGCCCACGGTTCCGAAATGCCCAATGGCTCCATGCCCCTTGTCTTCTTGGCCGGCATGGCCGTTGCCACATCACTTTTGCACGCAGGCGGTGTCGCGGCGGGACTTTCCTGCGAAGGAAAGCGTCTGGAACCCGCCTTCCGCATGGCCGGGTTGGTCTTGATCATCTTCTCGGTGATCACGATCGTGGCGGGTTGAAGGTTCCGGTTGCTCTTCAGAACTCCTCTTTCCCTCTATCCCGAGGGGAAGTAACCTTGTCACCTCATGAAGGGAAATCCCGCCCTGCGAACCGTCTTGGTGCTGCTACTGCTCGCTGCGGTTGCTTACCCCGTCTCGCGGGTGATCTCACGCAGCGACCATCCCATACCCCACTCCCCCTCCACCCCGCCCTCCCCGGCTAATCATCCCGAGTCCCTAACGGGAATGCTCCGGATCAAATCAGCCCCTGCCCCGCTCCACCTAGAGGTGAGCTCCGGAGGAAAGGTCGTCCTGGAAGCTACGGATTCCAACCGACGTGGTGAGTTCACCAGTCAACTTTCCCTTCCTCCGGGCAGTGATCTCATCGTGAGGGCAGAGTGGTCGGATGAGCTGCCGCATGCACTCCATGCGGAATTCATCCCCTCGGGAACCAACGCCACGGTCTCCCGCGACTACTGGTCCGGGCGCACACTGGAGGATGTCCTGAGCCTGCCATGAGAGCGGAAGCACACCCCGATCCCCTGCTTATCGTGGAGGACCTGACGGTGAGCTACCACCGTGTTCCGGCGATTCATCATCTTTCCTTCTCGCTCGGCCGGGGACATTGCACCGGGATCTTCGGACCCAACGGAGCTGGAAAATCAACTCTACTCAAGAGCATCGCAGGGCTCTTAAGACCCGAGACGGGACGCATCCTGATTGGGCGCCGGGAACTTAGTAAAGCGGCCCCGCTCATCGCCTATCTCCCCCAGCGCGAATCGGTCGACTGGGATTTCCCTGTGACTGTGAGGGGACTTGTTGAAATGGGCCGCTACCACCAGGTGGGACTCCTGCACCCCTTCTCAAAAAAAGATGACGAGGCAGTCGACGGAGCCCTCTCACTGTTCGGACTCTCGGAGTTGGCGTGCCGACAGATCAAGGAACTCTCCGGAGGCCAACAACAGCGAGCCTTCCTAGCCCGGTCCTGGGCCCAGGAAGCCGACCTCTACCTGCTTGATGAACCCTTTGCCGGACTCGATCGGGGTAGCTCCGCCAACCTTGCGGGCGCGCTCCGGACGCTGGCCTCAAGGGGCAAACTCCTACTCGTCTCGCATCACGCGCTCTCGGAGGCGATCGACCTTTTCGACACGGCGATCCTGCTCAACGGCGAGATGGTCGCCTGCGGACCGACGGCGGAAACCCTTTCCCCGCGCAACCTCGAATGCGCCTACGGCACGGCGGTCTATTCAGGCCACCATCACCACGAGCACCGATGAGCACGGACGGAATCCTGCATATCCTCACCGAGCCGTTCTCCTACGGTTTCATGCAGAGGGCGCTTCTCTCCTGCGCCCTGATCGGCTTTACCAACGGATTCCTCGGTACCTTTGTCATCCTGCGCCGCCAGGCCCTGCTTACTGACGCCCTCTCCCACTCGCTGCTTCCCGGACTCGCTGTTGCAGCGATCTTCGTGGGACTCTCCCCCGGGGGACTCTTGCTTGGGGGACTGATCGCAGCCCTGCTTGTGGCGTTGGGAGGCCAGCTCATCGCCCGCAATTCCCGACTCAAGGATGATACTGCCGTCGCGGCGCTCTACATCATCGCCTTCGCTCTGGGCATCCTGCTTCTGCGCTACGCCCGGGTGAAGGTGGACCTCATCCACTTCCTCTTCGGAAATATCCTCGGCGTGGGGAACGGCGACCTGTTGATCTCCTATGCTGCGGCAGGACTGACACTCGGAATCCTCATCCCCTTCCAGCGTCCCGTTCTCCTGACACTCTTTGACGCCTCGGTCGCCCGCGCGACGGGCATTCGTACCGGATGGGTCGAGGCGGGCCTGCTCACCCTGATCGTGATGGCCCTTGTCGCCTCCCTTCAGGCAGTAGGCGTCCTGCTCTCGCTGGGACTGCTCATCCTGCCTGCCGCGACCGCCTATCTCATGACCGATTCCTTCAGCCGGATGCTCTGGGGAAGCGCTGTTCTTGGACTGGCTGGGGCAATTGCGGGACTTCTTCTCTCCTTTCTCGCGAACATCCCCTCAGGTCCCTGCATTGTGCTCGTGCTCGCCGTGTTTCTGGGGATTGCTTACATCTTCTCACCGAGACACGGAGTCCTCAGCCGCTTTTTCAAGGGAAGGCATCTCCATGAGGAATCATTACGCCGTTGGAGTGGCCACGAAGGACACGATCATGATCTCCCCGGCGGCAACTGAGCGTCCCTAGCCCGAAGGGCTTTCCGCCGGAGCATTGCTTGCATATCCTCCAATCCCTTTCCCAATCACTAATTTCCATGGCATCTGCAAGGAACAGCAACTCCCCGATCGGAGTCTTCGACTCCGGCATTGGTGGCCTCACCGTGGTCGCTGCCCTTCGCAAGGCACTACCCGGGGAACGGATTCTCTATGTGGGAGACACGGCACGCGTCCCCTACGGTGGGAAGAGCTCCGAAACGGTGACCCGCTATGCACGGGAGATTTCGGACCTTCTTCTGGGTGAGGGTGCCTCGATGATCGTGGTAGCCTGCAACACCGCGTCGGCATTGGCCGTACCGGAACTGGCTCAGTCATGCCCGGTACCGATGGTCGGTGTCCTGGAGCCCGGTGCAGCCGCGGCGGTCAAGGCAACGCGTTCCGGAAAGATCGGCGTTATCGGAACTCGTGCAACCATCGGCAGCGACGCCTACGGAAAGGCGATCCGCAGACTGTCGCCCGACCTGCAGCTCATCGCCGAATCGTGTCCCTTGCTCGTCCCCCTGATTGAGGAGGGATTACTGGAGGATGCCGTAACCGACATGGTTCTCCACCGCTATCTCGACCCGATGCTCCGCGAGGGGATCGACACCTTGGTCTTGGGATGCACGCACTACCCGCTACTCAAACCGGCAATCCAACGAATCTGTGGAGAGGGCGTGACACTGGTCGATTCAGCCGAGAACTGTGCCCTCACCGTCGCCGCGATGAGAACTAAAACAGAATCATCCGTTCCCTCCCAAGGGCCCGACATCATGCTGACAGATCCCTCCGAGGGATTCCTGCGCGAGGCGGCACGACAACTCGGCCTTCCGATCGGATCGGTGACGCTGAGAAGGATCGGGAGCTAAGAGGGAGAGAGTTAAAACGTTGAAATGTGAAAGGTTAAAAAGGCGAGATAACCGCCGGCAGTTCATCGCCTGCCCTTTTTTAACTTTTTAACTTTTTTAACGTTTTTCTCCCCACATCACGGTGCGATCGTCTCCACATAGGAGAACTTGCCATCCTTCACTTGAAGGATAACAGCCGGTTTGTTGGGATTGCGGTGGGCGTCGAGAGTGATTTTACCAGTCACCCCGACAAAGTCCTTGGTGGCCGCGAGCGCTGCGGTGACTTTTGCGGGATTGGTCGTGCCGGCGCGCTTCATGGCATCGGCAAGGAGCTTGAGCGAATCGTAACCGAGGGCGACCATGGCATCGGGATCGGTGTTGTATTTGGCGCGGTAGGCCTTCACGAACTCAACCACCTTCGGGTCGGTGCTCTGGTTGGAGAAGTGATTGGAGAAATAGCATCCCTCCACGGCTGGGCCACCCACGGCGACCAGCTCCGGAGAATCCCATCCGTCACCACCGATGAAGGGAACCGTAATGCCGAGCTGACGGGCCTGACGGATGATGAGCGGAGCCTCGGTGTAGTAGGCGGGCAAAAAGATGACATCAGGATTGTCGGCCTTCACGGCGGTGAGTTGGGCGCTGAAGTCCTTGTCGCCACCACTATAGCTTTGCTGACCGGTGATCATTCCACCCTCCTTGACAAACTCTTCCTTGAAGCTCTTGGCGAGACCGAGGCTGTAGTCCTTGGAAACGTCGGTGAGGACGGCTGCCTTCTTTGCGCCAAGCTTGCGTGCAAACTTTGCGCAAACCGTTCCCTGAAAGGGATCGATAAAGCAGACACGAAAGATGTGGTCGCCCACCTCGGTGACCTTCTCGTTGGTGGAGGCCGGGGTGATCATCGGAATCCCGCTTCGCTGGGCAATCGGGGCGGCCTCGAGCGACCTGCCCGAGGCAACCTCGCCGATCAGGGCGACAACTTTACTGCGGGTGATGAGTTCCCGGACCGCCGTCGAGGTCTCGCCGGGCTTGGACTGGTTGTCCTTGGTAATGAGTCGGAGCGGTTGCCCGAGTACTCCTCCGCTGGCATTGACCTCATCGAGTGCAAGACGGACCCCGTTGTCGGTGCTCTGGCCGAAGGTGGCCTGGGCGCCGGTCAACGAGGCGAACTGGCCGACAGGAATGCCGACTTCCTGCTTCTTCGAGCAGGAGGCGAGGGAGAACAAAATTGGAAGGAGGAGGACAATGCGACGGATCATGTCGCGAGTATTCCCGCACTCAACAGGCTCTGCAAGCCCACCCTAGCCCACGACAGTCTTTACTTGGACCAATCAAGGGCGCCCTTCCTGATCGCGTAAAGATAGCCCGCAAAGAGGATGGCCGTGAAAGTCGCCAGCACGCCAAGGATTTCGACCCCGTATTGCTGTAGATACTCGCGGTAAACGACGGACCACGGGTAGAGGAAGACGATTTCGATATCGAACAGGATGAAGAGCATCGCCACCAAGTAGAACTTCACGCTGAAGCGCGGCTGGGGGCCTGGTTCCGGCAGCATACCGCACTCGTAGGGAACGTTCTTCACGCCCGTGGCACGACCGACCCGGCCCAGAAGAAGACTTCCCACCCAAGTGGTCAGAGCAAATCCGACTCCTGAAACGATATGAATCAGAAGCGAGGCGTAAGGGTCAAGGGAGTGTTCCATGAATAAATTCGAAACAGTTGAAAACGAAAGATGCGAGATCCTCGCCGAAAAACCCGCAGGATGGAAAGCCGATTATCGCAAAGGCAGCAGACTGCCTCTCCTCAACCTACTTCTTCTTGGCAACTTTGGCGGCAGGCTTCTTCGTCGGAGCCTTTATGGCCACGACCTTGGCAACCTTCTTTACTGGTGCCTTCTTGGCAGGTGCGGCTTTCGTAGCTTTTGGGGCTTTGGCCACAGGTGCCTTAGCTGTGGGCTTACTAACCGCAGGCTTATTGGCTGGGGCGGCTTTCTTTTCAGCAGGAGCCGAAACGGGCGTCGGGGGAACGAAAGGTTCCTCGGGAGCGATCGCATTGGCGAGGGAAGCGAGGCCCTTGTACTTCTTGCCGTTCTTCTTGACCATGTTGCGAGAAACAAGATGTTGCAGCTTCTCGTAAGCTCGGAGGCGGAGCATCTCCTCACCACCGCTGGCGGCATTCCTCTTCTTAAGTCGGTCGTAGACGACGTCGAAGAGCTGCTTGAACTCGAAAGAAGCCCCCTTTTTCATCAGTACGGAAACAAGTTCCTCGGTGACCAGATCGGGGAGTCTGCGGGAGAAGGCGCTTTTACGTTGCATGGCAATTCAGTCGTTCTTTGTAGCAATTGGCTGAACTTTTGTCACATAAAAAATATCACCCCCCTGATAATGAGTCACTTATGGAATGATTCATGAGGATGTTACAAAACTCGTGCAGGGATTCTCTACCCATGGATTGACTTCAGAAAATCGGACACCCATTCTGTTTCCATCGCTCCCATCCCCCGGGGATCGTCCTGACGATGAAAACCATCCTTTTTGTCTGTACCGGGAATGTCTGCCGTAGCCCCATGGCGGAGGGACTCTTGCGCCATGCCCTCGAGGAGCGTGATGAGCTTGGAAAGCGACACGAGAAGATCACCATCCTCTCTGCCGGAGTCAGTGCCACCAAGGGGGCCAAGGCAAGCCAACCAGCCTTGGAAGCCTTGTCGGAACTCGGGATCCAGTTCGGATCCTTTCGTAGCCAACCAGTCACCGAGGAACTTCTGGATCGCTGCACCCATGTCTTCACCATGACCCGGGACCATTACCGGATCCTCGATCTCCTCTATCCCGAGCATTCTGCAAAGATCCGTCTCCTGGGAGAGTTCACCGCAAGGGGCGGCGATATTCCCGATCCCATCGGCCAGGGACTGCCGGTTTACCGGAAATGCCGCGATGTCATCAAAAGCGCGCTGGATCATCTGCTCGATTTCGTGAATCAATCTACCTCTTCACTTTCCGCCATGGCCTACGACAACAACCCCGCCCTCACCTCCACTGATCCCGAAATTGCTTCCGCCATCGCCGGCGAAGCCCACCGCCAACTCGAGCACATCGAGTTGATCGCCTCGGAAAATTACGCCAGCCGCGCGGTGATGGAGGCCCAGGGATCGTGCCTCACCAACAAATACGCCGAGGGCTATCCGGGACGCCGCTGGTACGGCGGCTGCGAGCATGCCGACGTGGTCGAGGTCCTCGCCATCGAGCGCGCGAAGAAGCTCTTTGGCGCCGAACACGCCAACGTTCAGCCCCACAGCGGCAGCCAGGCCAACATGGCCGTCTACTTCAGCGTGCTCCAGCCCGGCGACGCGATCCTTACCATGGACCTCGCCCACGGAGGCCACCTGACCCACGGGCACAAGGCCAACTTCTCCGGCAAGCTCTATCAGGTCACCCACTATGGCGTGACCCAGGCCGACGGCCGCATCGACTACGATGCCCTGGCCAAGCAAGCCCTTGAGGTGAAGCCCCGCATGATCACCGCAGGCGCCTCCGCCTACCCTCGCGAGATCGATTTCAAGAGGCTGCGCGAGATCGCCGACTCCGTCGGTGCCTACCTCTTCGTGGACATGGCCCATATCGCGGGCCTCGTGGCCGGAGGCGCGCATCCCAGCCCCGTCCCGTACGCCGACTTCGTCACCACCACCACGCATAAGAGCCTCCGCGGCCCCCGCTCGGGCCTCATCCTCTGCCGCGAGCAATATGCCAAGAAAATCGACGGGCAGGTTTTCCCGGGCGTCCAGGGCGGCCCGCTCATGCACGTGATCGCCGCGAAGGCGGTCTGTTTCCACGAGGCGCTGCAGCCTGAATTCAAGGACTACGCCAAACAGATCGTGCTCAACGCAAAGGCCCTCGCGGCCCGGTTGTCTATGCTCGGCTACACGATCAGCTCCGGCGGAACCGACAACCATGTCCTGCTCGTCGACCTGCGCTCGCGCGGCATCAACGGCTTGGAGGCTCAGGAGGCACTCGACAAGGCAGCCATCACAGTCAACAAGAACGCCATCCCCTTCGACACCGAACCGATTTCCAAGACAGGCGGCATCCGCCTCGGCACTCCCGCCATGACCACGCGAGGCCTGAAGGAAGAGGAGATGATGCAGGTCGCAGACTTCATCCACGCGGGCCTCGAGGCCCGCAACAACGAGGCGGCGCTGGCAAAACTCCGCAACGAGGTAACGAAGTTCACGGCCCGTTTTCCCCTGCCCTGAAGCAGGAGCGTTACAACGTTAAAAAGTGAAACGTTGCAAAGGGCGTGGCGGAACATTCGCCTGCGGCTTTCAGGTTTCACACTTTTTAACATTCTAACCTTTTAACCTTTCCCACGTTCACTCCTCGTCCCATGTCCTCTCCGTCCGTCAACCCCCTCCGCGAGGGCATCGCCAACCGCCTAGCCCCCGAGCCATGCACGCTCGTCATCTTTGGGGCGACCGGGGACCTGACGCACCGCAAGCTCATCCCCGCGCTCTACAACCTGGCTGCCGAGGGGGCTCTTCCCCCTTCCGTCTCGATCATCGGCTTCGCACGCCGGGAAAAAACCTCCGAGCAGTTCCGCACAGAACTTGAGGAGGCCGCGCGGAAATTCTCGCGCACGCCGCTCGACGAGGAACTCTGGAAGAGCTTCGCCTCCTCGGTCCACTACCATCGAAGCCCCTTTGATGATGCGGAAGGCTACCGGACCCTTGCGGCCGAGATGGACCGCCTCGACAAGGAACGGGGCACCGCGGGAAACCGCCTTTACTACCTCGCCGTCGCCCCCGACCAATTCCCCGTGATCCTTGACCACCTTAAGGCAAGCGGACTCAATCGGGCCGCCGAGGGAAGCTGGGCCCGTGTCATTGTGGAGAAACCCTTTGGCAAGGATCTCAAGACCGCCCGCGCGCTCAACGGCCTGGTCAACGAGGTCTTTGAGGAGCGCGATACCTACCGCATCGACCATTATCTGGGCAAGGAGACCGCCCAGAACATCATGGTGATGCGTTTTGCCAATTCGATCTTCGAGTCGCTTTGGGATTCAGGCCATGTGTCCCACGTCCAGATTACCGCCGCCGAGCCGCTCGGCGTCGAGGGGCGAGCCGGTTACTACGACACCTCGGGTGCCATGCGCGACATGGTCCAGAATCACCTTCTCCAGCTCCTCACCCTCACGGCCATGGAGCCCCCCACGAGCCTCGGTGCCGACGCCGTGCGCGACGAAAAGGTCAAAGTGCTTCGCTCCCTGCGTCCCCTGCGCGGTGACGATGTCTTCCGTCATGTGGTGCGTGCCCAGTATGCACCCGGACTTATCAACGGCCAGCCCGTGCCGGGCTACCGTGAGGCCGACGGCGTCCCCAAGGATTCCGTCACCGAGACCTACGTCGCCCTCCAGGTGAACATCGACAACTGGCGCTGGGCCGGCGTTCCCTTCTTCATCCGCACCGCCAAGCGCATGCCCAAGGGTGGTACCGAAATCGCCGTCACGTTCAAGAGCGTCCCGCGAGTTCTCTTCAACAGCACCGGCGAGGGCCTCGATGAGAATGTGCTCGTCATCCGCATCCAGCCCGACGAGGGAGTCTCCCTGCGCATGAGCGCGAAGCTCCCGGGCTCCAGCCTCCGGATCGAACCGGTCAAGATGGACTTCCATTACGGCACCTCCTTCGGGAAGGCGACCCCGGAGGCCTACGAGCGCCTTCTGCTCGACGCCATGGCGGGTGACGCGACGCTCTTTGCCCGTCGCGACGAGGTTGAGGAGGCATGGACCTTCGTTGACGGGATCGAGGAGGAATGGAAGACACGCAAGGACGACCTTGCCTTCTACGAGGCGGGATCCTGGGGACCGGCCGAGGCGGCTGAACTGGCCGCACGCCACGGCGTCACCTGGAGGCGCCTGTGAGCTTCGTTCCCGGCATTGCGGTGCCGATCGGCGGCATCGAGAAGGAACTCGGCAGACTCTGGGAGGAGAGCGGCGACGACAAGACCCGCGCCTCGCTTATCAACCTTGCCGTCTACAACGAGAAGGAGGGATCCCTCCAAACTAACTCCGCCATCGTGCAGGGAATCGCCGGAGAGCACGCCATGCGCGCGATCCTGATCGAGGCGGATCCCGAAGCCGAAGGAAGCTCAGCTGACTCGTGGATCAACATGCACTGCTACCCGCGAGGTTCCAAGGGAGGAGCGGTCTGCAGCGAACAGATTTCCTTCCGCCTCGGTGGCTTAGCAGCCCGCTCCCTGCAGAGCGTGGTGTTTTCACATCTGGATTCCGATCTTCCTCTCGCACTTTGGTGGCAGGCCGACTTCCGCACCCCGGTCGACGGAAAACTCTGGCGCTGGGTCGACCGCCTCCTCTTTGACAGCAGGCACTGGAAGGATCCCGCCGCACAGTTCGCCATTGTCTCGGAGATCGCCGCCCTGCCGGAGGCACGCACCGTTCTCTGCGACCTGAACTGGGCCCGCGGCCTCCCCGTCAGGCAGGCGCTTGCGGGACTCTTCGACTCCCCCTCGGCCCTGCCCGAAATCCGTCGCATCAGATCCTTGGAGATCACCCATGCCCCGGGCTTCCGCACCACGGCTCTCCTGCTTGCGGGATGGCTGGCCGACCGACTCGGCTGGAAACTGGAAAAGTCAGGAAACTCCTTTCTGGATCCCTCGGGAGCCCCGGTGGCACTGGTACTCCGCGAATCCCCAGGGGCCAGCATTGCCCGCCTCCACGTCGTCTCGGAAGGGGCTTCCTTCGAGGTGCGCCGTGACCCTGATTCCGAGCAATACGTCACCTCGGCCTCGGGTAAGGCGATTCCCAGTTCGGGACGCATGGTCCGTGCTCCTCGCGAGGAAACACGCGAAATCCTCCTGGCCGAACTTGCCCGGGGTGGACGCCATCCGCTCTACGCCAAGGCGATCATTTCTCTCCGGGATCTCTGGTAATCAGGGGACCGGATAATCCCCTCATCTTGCGAAAACCCGCATCGGGATTTTCTCAGAATCTGACCTACTTCGCCATCAACTTCTCGATTTCCGAGGAAACCTGCTGTCCCTGGGACTCCATTCCCTGAACATTGAAGTGGACGTTGTCGCTGTGAAGTTCAGGGTGACCCTTCATCGGGGTGAAGAGATCATCCACGACGATCCCCTGCGTTTTTACGATTTCCAGGGCAATGGCATTGCGAACTGCGATGCGCTCGTCGGAGGAACGGGGTTCTCCGGGCTTGACCGGAATGCTTTCTTTCAAGGGAGTAGTTGCAGCCCATATCAGCTTGGCCGACGTGGCATGCCTGCGGATGGTCTCCACAAGCACTGGAAAGCCGGCCCGATACTCCTCCTCGGTGTGCTGCCAGCCATGCATACCGTTGTTGAAATGGATTATATCATAATGGGAGTTATCCAGCACCATCGCGATCTGGGCAGCCAGCGTCGGATCCGATACGAAGGCCGAGGTGGCGAGACGATCCACAAAAGCCTTCCCCTGAAGCTTCTTGCTCACGACGGGATAATACCCCCTGGTGATGGAGTCACCGATCAGCAGGACACGAGGAAGGCCTGACTTGGTCTGATTCGGTTGCCAGATATCGCACCATTCAATAGCCTCCAGGCGCTGCTTGGAGCTGCCGTCAGGCTGGAGCTCGTCCGCAAAAACCCGCGAGGGAGTGACCGTTGCAAGAAGGATCATCGGCAACAGGAAACGAAGGATGGAATACATAGTGTAAATGTTCATAGGGAAGGCTTTGAGATGTCGTGGAGATTCAAGGCGTTGCCATGTCATGTGATGAAGCGGGGCCGGGGCTGAGTTCCAGGTTCACTATCGTATCGACCTCCTGCCGTTTGGAGGGATCAAGTTTCAAGGTGATGCCCTTTTCGTTCCGTTCGAAGACGACGGCGGCGCCGCTCAGGGTTTTTGCCGAGGCAACGGTCTTCCCGGGGATCGCCGGCAAGGAGAGAGTGTCCCCCTTGGGCCACTTCAGGATGTGGACATACAAATTGTTACCCTTTGCAGTAGTCACCCCGTAGTCGCCAGGTCGGATAGGTCCGGCCGTGGTGCCGTAGATGCTCACCCCGTTGATTTTGAGCCAATCGCCTGTTTTCTCAAGCCTATCGACCTCACGGGGATCGATTTGTCCCGTCGGCATGGGGTCGATGTTGAAGAGAAGGTTTCCCCCACCCCCGGCGCAGGAGACAAGCATCCTGATGCAATCGGCAAAGGGAACGACCTTGGTCTGGAATCCGTGCCAGGACCAGAATCCGGTGAAGGTCATGCAGGATTCCCAGTCCGTGTCGGCTTCATAAGCCCCAATTTTTTGCTCCACGGTCCTAAAATCTCCCGGAATGCCGCATCGGTCGTTGATGATGACATCTGGACGCAGGGAGCGGATCATCTTGAAGAGTTTCTTGCCTTCCCAGAGCTCGAAGGGATAACCGGGCCGGCTATCAAACCAGACGATGCGGATGTTCGGATGCTTCTCCATCAACTCACGGATCTGGTTGCGCATATACTCGTTGTATTTGCCGATCCTTTCTAGCGTGTAATCCGGGTGGTGCCAGTCGCGTTGCGAATAGTAGATTCCGAAGGGCATTCCGGCACGAGCGCTCGCCTCGGCCATCTCGCCGACGATATCTCGATGGAAGGGGGTGTTCATGACGTTGTGGTCAGTGAACTTCGTGTCCCACATACAGAATCCGTTATGGTGCTTGGTGACCATCACGATGTATTGCATGCCCGCTTTTTTGGCGGTCGCGACAATTTTGTCGGCATCGAACATCCCGGGATAGAAGGACTTCGGCAGGTTATCGTAGACCTCCCTGGGAACGGCGGGACGGAACCATGCAAGCCACTCGTGGTGTTCCGGGATCCTGCCCATGGCCGGACGGGGATTCTTCAGCTCGTGTTCCCCGTCGTCGTCGTAGAACTGCTTGCTCCAGCTGATCTCGCCGCACACCACGCTCGAGGGATCCCAATGAATGAACATGCCGAACCTGGCATCCCTCCACCAATCCATCCGATTTCGACCCTCGGGTGATTTCTCAGCCCGCTTCACCTTGGTGGCATCAGCCAAGAACCGCTCATCCTCAGCGGAGTCGTTCGTTCCTGCGCCCTGGGCGCGTAGCGCGGGATGAAGGAGGAGGGCCAAAATCAAAGCGGCGGTACGGAGGATTGGGGGGGTGTTCATGAGCGGTAGGTTAAGACGGAAAGCTGCAGGCGGATCTTAAAAAAACACCCGCTTTCCTTGTTCTAAAATTGGGCCGGCATAGGCGCAGGGATGTTCAGCACCGGGGGGGCGGTCGGAAGATCCATCGGTCCGACCGGTTCGGCACGTCGCACCTCTTTTTCCCCGTCGGCAGGAGTGGCCGGCAGCGCGGTCGCGACCGGAACATTGGTGCCCCCCGCAGCCAGAGGATCCTTCCCGTCCGGAGTCGTTGCCCGCGCCACCTTCATGGAGGAATCGTCTGATGCGGCGTTTCGCATCGCGGGATTGACGGATCGGTAGAGGTCGTTCTGGGCCAACAGAGTCGGGGCGCTCACCGGTACCGGACGGACACGGGAGAGATCGACGGCGGCAGCCGCGCGCGGCCATTCGGCCTGATCGATCGACTTGTCATAACTACGTACCCCGTTGCCGTGAACGTCGCACTCCTGCGAAGGCATCTCTTCTTTGGTGGCGTATATCGTGGCGAGCAGCCCCTTCTCCTTGGCACAACCCTCGGCCGGAAGGAGTCCCGAAGCACGGCAAACATCGACTTTTTCCAGCCCCGAAGGCATCGGGAGCGGAGCCGGAGGGAAGGAACCGAGCGAGGCGTTCATGACGTCCGCCCAGATCGGCAGGGCCAGATCCTTGCCGAAAGCCCCGCGATAGATTTTCGTCGGCTTGTCAAAGCCGACCCAGACCCCGCAGGTGACGGCCGTGTCGTATCCGACAAACCACGAGTCGGTGAAGTCGTAGGCCGTCCCCGGCTTGCCAGCCAGCGGGGCATTGGCGGGAATCCCGGCGCCCGCAGCGGCCTGCGCACAGGTCTTGAAGAGGGCATCCTGCAGGATCGCATGCACCTGCCAGGCCGGTTTAGGATCCATGACCAGCACGCGGGAGGGGGTGTTCTCGTAAAGGACACCACCCTCGGGATCAGTGATGCTGGAGATGGTGAAGAGTTTGGTCGGCCGGGTTCCCTTGCCCGGGAACGACATGTAGGCAAGCGTGAGTTCATCAAGACTCATCTCGCTTGAACCAAGGTAGGCATTGGCCACGTCGCGGAGCGGGGAGCGGATGCCGGTCGCAGCGCAGAGCTTTCCCAGATCCTCAAGTCCAGTGCGGAAGCCAAGACGCACGACGGCGGCGTTCTTGCCTTGCGAGACCGCCTCGGACGAGGGCATCGGCCCCTCGTATTCGTTGTCGGCACGCTCCACGCCCCATTCCCCGAGAATTCCATTGTCCCCGCCGATCATGACGAAATGATTATCCAAACAGGCGTCGTCCACGGGCTCCCCTGGGAATATCCCCTTGGCATAGGCGGCGGCGGCAACAAAGGGCGTGAAAAGCGTCCCGGGGGGACGACGCCCCTGGACCGCCCGGTTGTATTCGCTGTGGAGAAAGTCCCGACCCCCGGCCAAGGCCAGGATTCCGCCGGTGGCATTGTCGACAGCCAGAACCGCTCCCTGAAGATAAGGGGGCGCAGGCATTATCACCGACTCGCCGCGCTGGGCAGCCTCCTCGGCTTTCCGGTTGATCTCGCGATACCTGGCGTAGGTGAGATGCGCGTAGCCCGGTTGCTTCTCCACCGCCTCCAGGCGGGTGCGCAGGGAACGTTCCGCCGCCTGAAGCAGGCGGGCATCGTAAGTGGTGCGGATCCGGACCCCCTCGTTCATGGCCTGATCGAATCCGAGCGCGGCAATCGCCTGCTGACGCACCAGGTCGATCGCATAGGAGACGCGGTTGGGATTGGTGCGCTTACGGACCGAGAGATTGAGTTCCACGGCACCCTCGTACTCCTCGCGGCTGATAAGGCGCATCTCGCGCATCCGGGTCAGGACGAAATCACGCACTTTTCGCGCACCCTTGGGATTGTTCCAGGGCGAGAGTGCGTTGGGACTCTTGAGCAGACCGGCAAGCATGGCACATTCACCGACCGTGAGATCCTTTGCGGGTTTGCCGAAATACCCTCGGGCCGCCGCCTCGATCCCGTACAGACCGCTTCCGAAATAGACTCTGTTGAGGTAGAGCTCCATGATCTTCTCCTTGGAGAGGTGATCCTCGATCCGCTGGGCAAGGAACATTTCCAGAAGCTTCCGCTTGTAGCTGCGCTCATGGAGGTCGAAGGAATTGCGGGCTAGTTGCTGGGTCACGGTGCTGGCCCCCTGCTTGACCCGCCCCTGATGCCAGTTGCTGATCGCCGCGCGGAGCACGCCGAAATAATCGACCCCATGGTGATCGAAAAAGCGGTTGTCCTCCTCGGCCACGACCGCATTCACCATCTCCTTCGGGATCTGGTCAAAGGGGATTGGAAGCCGGTTCTGGATGAAAATCTTGCCGATCTGCACCCCGTTGCGGTCGAGGATCACGCTCGCCGACTCCATCTTCTGGATCTTGTTGAGATCGAAGGCATCGGCCTTGGCGGAGTATTCCGAAACAAGCCACCCGTAACCCGCCAGGGCAACCGCCGCCGCAAAAAGGACCAGAAGCAACGGCGCAAGGAACCAAAACCGCAGGTACCAAGGTTTCCTGCGGCGGGGCTCCTCCTGCTCCCAACTGTATCGGTGGCGTGCGATCAGAGATCTTTCCCAAGAAAGGGGGCAAAGTGAAAGTGAAAGTGAAGGAAACAATCATCCCATTCCCTATTCCCCATCACCCATAACCGATTCCCTCCACCCCTTCTCCGCCGATCCAGACACCCTTGATTTCCCAGTTCGGCGAGAACCGGATCAGATCGGCCTCCTTGCCGATTTTCAAGGAACCCACCTTTTGCTCCATCCCGAGAGATCGGGCAGGGACAAGAGAGGCCATCGCCACGGCTTCGGAGATGGTGGCGCCGGCCTGCTCCACCATGGTGCGGATTCCCGCAAAGAGAGGAGCGGTGCTTCCTGCCAGACAGCGGCCTGTCCCCTCCCCCGTCCAGGCAGCTTTTCCCCGCACGACACAATCAAGATCGCCAAGCCGGAATCCGCTCCCCTCCGGCAATCCACACCCTGCCGTGGCATCGGAAACCAAGGCGAGATGTTTCCATCCCCTCGCCTTCAGGGTCTCACGAAGCAAATCAGGCGAGACATGCACACCGTCTGCGATGAGTTCACAGAGCATGCCCTGATTCTCGAGCGCTGCCTCGGCGAGTCCCCTGCGCGGGGGATCCGTTTTCCTGAGCGACGACATCGCGTTGTGAAGATGCGTCACCTGCGTGATTCCCGCCCCAAATCCGGCGAAAGCCTCCTTTTCCGTGGCATCGGAGTGACCTGCGCTGACAGCAATCCCGGCGCCTATCAGGAATCTAATCGTTTCCAATGCCCCGGGCAGTTCTGGGGCAAGTGTCACGCGGCGGATGACCCGGGCATACTCCAAGAGGGCGGAGGTTTCAGATTCGCGGGGATCACGCAACTGCTTCGGATCATGGGCACCGCGCCGCTTCCGGGAAAACCAAGGTCCCTCAAGATGAATTCCGGCCAGACGGGCCATTCCCCAACCGTCTCGCCATGATTCGGTCATCCGGAGTACGGCAAGCATTTCAGGGAGAGGCGCGGCGACGGTCGTGAGCACAGCGGTGGTTGTGCCGCATCGCGCATGCGCGCCGAGTATCGTGCCGAAAGCCTCCTCCGAGGCCTCCGTAGCATCTCGGCCAACGGCCCCGTGGCAATGAATGTCAACCAGACCGGGAGCAATAAAATCCCCACCGCAATCGATCACAGTCACTTCTGCTGCGGGTTCGTCACCCAAAGCACCGAGATCCTTGATCATCCCGTCCCGGAGCGCCAGCCATCCCGGGACGACTCCACGAGAAGGATCAAGGATCAGCTGTGCGTTACTCAGCAGAAGGGACATCCGCTGGGAGTGTCTCAGGGGGCGTAGCGGGTTTCGGGCAGCGATCTCAGCCGTTCGGCGGCCTGCTCAGCCGTCAGGTCGCGTTGTCCTTCGCCGAGCATCTCGTAGCCGACTAGGAACTTTTTCACCGATGCCGAGCGCAGAAGGGGTGGGTAGAAATGGGCATGAAGCTGCCAATAGGCCCCGGGATTCTCTCCCTGCTCCGGGAGAAAAGGTGCGCCATGCCACCCCATCGAATATGGGAAGGAACACTCAAAAAGATTGTCGTAACGAATCAGAAGACGACGCATGGTCTCAGCAAGATCCGCGACATGGCTTTCCGGCAGCGATGTGAGACGGGCGACATGCTTTGTCTTCGGGAGAAGGAGGGTTTCGTAAGGCCAGAGCGCCCAATAGGGAACGACGGCAAACCAATGCTCACCCTCCACCACGATACGTGAACGGTCACGTAGTTCCTCTGTGGCGTAATCGAGCAGAAGGGGCCTGCCATGGGCGGTCAGGTACTCTCGCTGGGAAAGATCCTCCTTGGATGGTTCTTCTGGCAGGAAGTCCCCCGCCCAGATCTGCCCGTGGGGGTGTGGATTGGAACATCCCATGACGGCACCCTTGTTCTCAAAGATTTGAACCCAACGGTTACGCGATCCGAGGTCATTGCTTTGATCCTGCCATGTGCGAATAACCCGTACTATCTCCCCCGAACTCATCTGCGCGAGCGAGAGGTCGTGGTGGGGTGAAAAACAGATCACGCGGCACTCTCCGGAAACCTCTCGGGAGCGAAACAGGGGACTTTCTATATCCCCAACCTCCTTCTCACAAGGAGTCAGGAGCGAAGGAAAATCATTGTCGAACACATAGGTGTCCGCGTAGGGAGGGTTTGGCTCTCCGCTGACGCGCTTGTTCCCCGGGCAAAGCGTGCAGGCGGGGTCATAAGCGGGCCGATCCTCGGTGACTGTTTCCATCTGGCCGAGCCAAGGGCGCTGCGCACGGTGGGGTGATACAAGAATCCATTCACGCGTGAGCGGATTCCATCGGCGGTGGGGTCGGAGCATGGCTCATCCAAGCGGATTGAGGTCCCCTGTTGAAGGCGAAAGAAGCCCGGGTTTAATCCCGACCGGGAAGCACTGTGATGCCATCCACCATTCTGCAGGAATGGACTGCAAAGCTGTCGCTATAGGCTGGATGGCTGCGGGGATATGCGGTGGCCACGGCCTCGCGCAGTGCCTGTTCGCTTTCTGGAAGCACAAGGGCTCCACTGGCACCCTTGTCCCCACCTCCTAGCATCCGTTCGCCCAGAACACCCGGCACCGTGCGTGCGATATCGCACATCGTTTCCAATTCCCGACCCGATATTTCATATTCGTCCCGGAGGCCCAAACCATCCTCACGGAAAATTTTCCCCACTCTGGATATGTCGCCCTGCTGCCATGCTCCGAGCATCTCTACGAATCGTTTCTGGGCGCCGAAAAGATACTGCAATCTTTTGCAAAGATGAGGATGACTGGTGCCGAACTTTGAGAGGATTTTTGAATACAAGTCCGCGTCTTGAACCTCTGCAAGTGCACTGATTCCAAATTCTTTGCAAAGACCTACCAACTCTCGGCATTCAGCGACACGAATGCTGAATGTGGACTTTTCCAACCCGGGCCTCATCGTGCCGGTATCAAGACTCATGATCCTGAAGTCGGGAGCCTCCGAACCGAGCGGGACATGCCTGATGGATCGTGTCGATGGAATGTAATGCGTTCCCATTCCTGCCTGCGCAAAGAGAATCATGATCTGGTCAAGATTGCCGCATGGGGAGCCGATGTAGTCATTCTCCACGGCTTGAGCAAGATCGACGGTTCTCATGTCACGGCCAAGGGGGATGCCGTTGATTTCCGCCAACGAGAGCATGAGGTTGAGTGTGAGCGAAGCCGAGCGGGACATGCCGCCGCCGGGTATGTTTCCATGAATCACGGCGTCCATGCCGCGTGTCAGGTTATACCCCTCCCTCTTGAGGACCCAGGCAACGCCAAGCGGAAATCTGGCCCAGGAATCCCCGTCCATACCGGGTTCGGGAATGGCATCTAGGGGAAAATCAATAAGGCCGTCCGCAGCGAAATTTCCGCTGAAGAGGCGCAGTCGGCCAGTGTCATTGGCCTTGTAGGCCATCCAGATAAAGCGATCGGTTCCGACGCCGAAGAGTTCGGTGCCGTTGTAGTCTCCGTGCTCGACCCCCAGGCAGAAACGGGATGAGGATCTGCGCACACTTGCCCCCTGAAGACTAAGTCCAGCCGTTGAGGCCAGATCGGAAAGCTTGCCGTGAGGAGTACCGTCCAAATCGCTCATTGTCCCTTTGAGCGAATCGCCGCCACCCACATGAAAGCTCCGAAAACCAGGAGGAAAAGACCCCAGACGAGGTTGATGTTTACGCCGATATTGATTCCGGCAATGGAGACATTGCCTCCGTTGAACAGTCCGGTTCCGGTAAGAATGAGGCCGATCAGGGTGAACATCATCCCGATCGGGTAGCGTATATCAAGGCCCATAGGATTTTAGGAGTTGGGGGGTGGGAGTTTGGAGGGTTTACCAGAAAAGCCAGTTGAGGATCGCGCAGGCGATCAGCAGCACGATACCGATGAATCCGGGTCGAGCAAACCAAGCCTGATCGACCTGCTGTTTCGGCGTGAGCGAGTAGACCAGTCCCTTGAGGTCCTCGTCGCTTTTGGTGCGGTTTGTCGCAAGAGACACGACGACAGTCAGCACAAAGCAAACGATGAAAGCGAAACTGGCGAGCCAGAAGTTCTGTGCCATGTCACTCGGAAGAACGACAAGCTTGGCAAGATAGGCACCCTTTACACCGGGCAGATTCCCCTGGGATATCGAGCAGGCGTGAAAGAGTGCGGAGGCGGCGGTGCCGGAAACAAGTCCCACGAATGCTCCGGTGCCAGTCGTACGCGACCAGAACATTCCCAGCAGGAATGTCGCAAAAAGCGGTGCATTCACAAAGCCGAAAACCAATTGGATGATATCCATGGCATTGGTCCACATACTGGCAAAGTAAGCTGCCCCGATGGAAAGCAGAATGCCCACCACCGTGATCGCACGCCCCATCGAGGCATAGTGTTCATCGCTTTTGTCGGGAGCGATATAAGCTTGATAGAGATCATAGGTCCAGACGGTGTTGAAGGCGGTCACGTTGCCCGCCATGCCCGACATGAAGGAAGCCAACAACGCGGTGAGCGCCAACCCCAAGAGACCTGTGGGGCAGTAGCGCTTAACAAGTGAAAGGATGACTCCGTCGTAATCGTTGACCACGGCGTCCTGAAACGCGATAGCCGCCTGTTCGTCGGAAATGGGTGCACCGGCTTTCGCCGCCTTGAGGAGTTCCTCTACCTTTGCAGAGTTGAAGGAGTTGCCGGTGGCCGATGCAAGGGCTTTTGTCGTCTCCTCGACACTTGCGTTGCCAGCGACCGCCTGACGGACCGCTGCAATGGCCGCGGGCATTTTCGAACTCTCAATCACGGCCTTGGGGAAAGCGTAATCCTTGCCGGCGGTGGCCGAGAGGGCGAGGGCGATCATGCCGGGCAGAATCACCAGCAAGGGGAAGAGCATTTTGGGAACTGCGGCGACGAGCGGGGTGTTGCGGGCGGCCTTCATGTCCTTGGCGGCCATGGCGCGCTGGACCACGAGGAAATTCGTGCACCAGTACCCGAAGGAAAGGACGAACCCGAGACCGAAGACCATCGCAAAGAGGTCGATCCCCATGGGGTTGGCGGAGGGACCGGCCAGAAGCGGCTTCCAGGCACTTGTCCAAGCGTCGGGATTAAAGGTCTTGGTGGCCGAATCGGAAAGGTTGTAAACCGCCGGCTGGGCCGCGACGCCGGAGAGTTTCTCCTTCACGGCGTTCCAACCGCCGGCGTCCTTGAGGCCGAGGTAGACCACCGGTGCAAAGCCGAGGACGATCATGAAGAACTGGAGCACCTCGGTGTAGATCGCCGAGGTGAGGCCGCCCTTGAGCACGTAGAGAAGGACGATCACCGAGCAGACCCAGAGGGAGATGTTGTAATCCCAACCCAGTAAGCTGTGGAGTAGCTTGGCCAGGGCGTTGAGCGAGATGCCGGAAGCGAAGATCGTCATCACGGCAAAGGAGACCGAATTAAACGCGCGCGTCCGCTCATCGAAGCGGAGCTTCAGGTACTCGGGCACCGAGCGAGCCTTTGAGCCGTAGTAGAAGGGCATCATGAAGACCGCCAGGAAGATCATCGCGGGGATGGCCCCCACCCAGTAGAAGTGGCAGGTGGCGATGCCGTATTTGGCACCGCTGGCGGCCATACCCACGAGTTCCAGTGCCCCGAGGTTAGCTGATAAGAAGGCAAGGCCCGTCACCCAGGCGGGGATGTTGCGTCCGGAGAGGAAGAAGTCGGCCGAGGTCTTCATCTGGCGCTTCAGTGCGAAGCCGATGCCGATGACAAAAGCGACGTAGAGGACAAGGATCGAATAATCGACAGGACTAAGATGGACGAGTTGCGTCATGGAAGGAGTGGGGGTGGAGGGAGCTGTTAAAGAGGAAAAACAAATGTGATTTTTTTAGCACCAAGATTAAAAAGTCAACCTGTATCGAAATCTCAAACCGTGCACTGCTCTAATACCCATACTAAGATTATGCGGAAAATCCCTTATTTCTACAAAGCAAGCCGTAACATCGCCGTGAATCCCCTTGGCTGCAACCGGGCATTCATCACCATCTGTAAAATCATATGTCTTAAATTAAACGCTCAGTTTACGTTAGCAGGAGACTGCTCAAGCAGATAGCACTTTTCGGAATAGATGATTGTCCGCGAGAAGAACGATCCATCAGGAAAGTCGCAAGGTTCAACCGGTCGCAGAGAGGACTTCACCGATTAAAGGGAATTCAATAAGTTTCATGCATGAAAAGCCAGCTTCGCATAGGGACGCGTGCCCATGATTTTGGAAAATTCCCCCCGGCAGAACTTGCATCTCGAATTTCTTCCAAAGGTTTTGTTGCCGTGCAACTTGCCCTCAACAAAGCCATCGAGGGACTCGATCTCCAACCAGGGGACCTTAACCCAGGACTTGCCTTCCATGTGGGTGATGCCTTCCGACGACATGGCGTGCAAATCGCCGTTCTGGGATGCTACATCAATCCACTTCACCCCGACGGAAACACACGTCACAAACTTCTCGGTTGGTTCAAGGAACATCTTCGCTTTGCCAGGGATTTCGGATGCGGTCTTGTTGCCTTGGAAACCGGCACCCCTGATCCAGATTACCTTCCCCACCCCGACACCCACACCGAGGCATCCTTTCAGGAGTCCGTGGCAAGCATTGCGGAGTTGGTCGCCGAGGCGGAAAAGTTCGGGGTGATCGTCGGCGTCGAGGGTGTCACGACCCACGCCGTCTCTACGCCTGCAAAGATGCGCAGGCTCATTGATTCCATCGCCTCCCCCAACGTGCAGGTTGTCTTCGATCCCGTGAACCTGATCTCGTACGAGAATTACCGGGATCAGCAGCGTGTCGTTGAGGAATCGCTACAGCTCTTCGGAGACCGCATCGCGGTCGCCCATGCCAAGGATTTTGCGGTCGGTGAGCGAACTATTACGACGGTTCCGCCGGGAAAGGGATTGTTCGACTATGCCCCACTGCTAAAGCATCTCGCGACCCGCAAGCCCGGCATCAGCATCCTCTGTGAGGAAACCGGTCCGGACTGGGCGGAGGGAGCGATCAATCATCTCAACCGCGCCCTAGGCGCCTGACTAGCCGAAACTTCCCGGAAGGTTCCGGGGTTGTCAGCGACCCATCCAGCCTCCGTCCACCGTCAGGATAGTGCCGTGGACGTAGTTGGCAGCTCCGCTGCAGAGGAAGACGAGCGCTCCGGAGAGGTCCTCGGGGGTGCCCCAGCGTCCGGCAGGAATTCGGGCCAGAATCGCATTGTTGCGAGTCTCATCGGCGCGCAAGGCGGCGGTATTGTCCGTGGCGATGTAGCCGGGCGCGATTGCATTCACGTTGATACCCTTGCCAGCCCACTCATTTGCAAGGGCCTTGGTGAGTTGGGCGATGGCGCCCTTACTGGCGGCATAGCCGGGAACGGTGATCCCGCCTTGGAAGGAAAGAAGCGACGCCGTGAAGACGATCTTGCCATGGCCACGCTGGAGCATCCGTTTGCCGATCTCGCGGGCCATCACGAACTGAGAGCGCAGGTTCACGTCGATGACATGGTCCCAGTCCTCACCACTGTGATCGGCAGCCGGAGCCCGACGGATCGTGCCGGCATTGGCCACCAGGATATCGAGGTCGGGATGCTCCGCCGTAAGTTCCGACAGAAAGGAGTGCACTGCCTTACGGTCGGAAAAGTCGCACGCGTACGCCTGGAACTTGCGACCCGTGGCGAGCACCTCGCGCTCCACCTCGCTGCCGGATTTCTCGAGCGTCGCGCTGACGCCGACGATGTCGGCTCCTGCCTGGGCGAGGGCCACGGCCATTGCCTTGCCGATCCCGCGGCTGCAGCCGGTGACAAGGGCTTTCTTTCCTGTGAGGTCGAACGGATTTTTCATGAATCGGGCGGTAAAGATTGAGAAAAAACGGCAGTTACTTCAGGTCGGCAATCGGGAAGCCGTCCATGTCGTTGAAGTCCTGATTCTCCCCGCCCATGCCCCAGCAGAAGGTGTAGGCGGCGGTTCCGGCTCCCGAATGGATCGACCAAACAGGTGAGAGAATCGCCTCGCCTCCGGCCACGACCAGATGACGGGTCTCCTGAGGCTGCCCCATCAGGTGGATGACACGGTGGGCCGGATCGATGTCGAAGTAGAGGTAGGCCTCCGAGCGGCGCAGATGGGTGTGGGAGGGCATCGTGTTCCAGATGCTGCCGGGCTTCATGCAGGTGATCCCCATGACGAGTTGGCAGCTCTTGATGCCGTCGCCGTGGATGTACTTGTAAATCGTGCGCTCGTTGGCGGTCTCGGAGGAACCGAGGTGAACGGCGGTGGCGTCCGACTGCTTGGCCAGAGTGGTTGGGTAGGATGCGTGGGCTGGATAGCTCAAGAGGTAGAACTTGGCCGGATCGGCGCCATTCCTGCTCGTGAAGACCACCGACTTCGCGCCTCGGCCGATGTAGAGGCAGTCGAGCTTTGACATCGCGTGGGAGGTGCCGTCGACCTCGACTGCTCCCTCGCCGCCGATATTGAGGATGCCGATCTCACGGCGCTCGAGGAAGTAGTCTGCGGCCAACTCCTTCTTGGAGGCCTCGAGCTTCAGGGCACCCTTCACGGGAACCGCGGAACCGACGATCGTGCGGTCGGTCTCCCAGTAGTTCAGCTCGACGGAATCCGGAACAAAGAGGGACTCGAGCAGGAAATTCTCACGGAGCTCTTTGGTCGTGAAACGGGAAACGGTCTCTGCGCTGATGGCGGGGATGATCTTCATGAAAGTACGAAGTTAACAAACAGCATCGCCGTATTCACCTAAAAAGAGCTTATTCCACTGGCAACTGCATTGGATTCACTTTTTTACAACTTTAGCAGTTAATCAGTGTCATTACTGGATCTGCGGATTGCCATAAGGGGCACTCCCTTTTAAATTCGCTTACTTCCGATGTCCGACCTGCTCTATCTCGACCATAACGCCACCACGCCGCTCGATCCCGCCGTGCGGGAGGCGATGCTTCCCTGGCTGGAGTACGGTTTCGGCAATCCGTCGAGCGTCTACGGGCTCGGCCGCCGTGCCGCGGAAGCCCTGAAGGAGGCCCGTGAACGGGTGGCCGCACTCGTTAAGGCCGATCCTTCGGAGATCATCTTCAACAGCTGCGGCACCGAGGCGACCAACACGGCCATCCTCTCGGCGCTGGCCATCGATCCCGACCGCCGGCACATCATCACCTCGGCGGTCGAGCACAGTGCCACGATCAAGCTCTGCGAGTATCTCGCCACCCGCGGCTATGAGATCACCTGGCTCCCCGTCGACAAGGGAGGACTGCTCGATCCCGCAAAACTGGAGGAGTCCATCACCTCCGAGACCGCCGTGATTTCGCTGCTCTGGGCCAATAACGAGACCGGGGTGCTCTTCCCCATCGAGAAGATCGCCTCCATCGCACTGGAGAAGAAGGTCCCGCTGCACCTCGACGCCGTGCAGGCAGCGGGCAAGGTGCCGATCGATCTCTCTAAGATGAATGTCCAGTATGTCTCCCTCTCCGCCCACAAACTCTACGCCCCCAAGGGTGTCGGCGCCCTCTACGTGAACAAACGTGCCCGCTACACGCCTCTCCTGCGGGGCAGTCAGGAGGACGGACGGCGCGGCGGGACCCAGAATGTTGCCTCGATCGTGGCCTTTGGAAAAGCGGCGGAGTTGGCGCTCCATCATCTCCCCTCCTCCCCCGATCGGATCCGCGCCTTGCGCGACCGCTTCGAGGACACCCTGCTCTCCTCGGTCGAGGGGGCGCGGCGCAACGGGGCGGCATCGCCCCGTCTGCCCAACACAAGCAACCTGACCTTTCCCGGCATCGAGGCCGAGACGGCGCTGCTCCTCTTCGACAAGGAGGGGCTCTGCTGCTCCGCAGGATCAGCCTGCTCCAGCGGGTCGATCAATCCCTCCCACGTCCTCACGGCCATGGGAGTCACCCGTGATGAGGCCCGCGCCAGCCTGCGTTTTTCTTTCGGTCGCACCACGACGGAGGCCGACATCGACCGCGCGTTGGAAATCATTCCCCAGATCATCGCCAAACTCCGCGCACAACTCCCTGCGGGCGGATCACCCGTTTCCATCCTGAGATAACCCAAATAAGATTTTTCGCGCGGAGACGCAGAGGCGCGGAGGAAATTTCAGCGAAATCCGATCTCTCAAATTTTTGTACATCTCTACCAATCCCTATTCAAAAACGTTCAGCCATGACTTTTCTCAACATCATTTCCCCCCTCTTCTCGGCGTCTCTGCGTCTCCGCGCGAGAATCATTCCTCTCGGTATGGCGATCTTCAGTTCCCTGCTCCTTTCCGGTTGCCTGACACAGCCAGTTACCTCCTCCGGCGGCATTGGCTCGGTCACGGTCAAGAACTCCAATCCCAGCGCCATTATTGCGGCCGCCCAGTCGGTCTTCCCCCACTACGGTTACACCTGCGCAGGGGGAGGACTCTCCGCGGTCTCCTTTGACAAGAACTCCAACAAACTCGCCAATGTCCTCTGGGGAAGCTACGGCTGCCCGCAGACGATCCGCGTGAAGGTGAAGATCGTCCAGATCCCAGAGACCAACGATTACCGCATCAGCCCGAAGGTCTACACGGTGAGCGATGCGGGCGAGGCGGGATTCGAGAGCAAGAGGGCGCTCATGGGGCTCTGGAACGGGGAGTACGGCCCCCTGCTCAACAAGGTCTCCGCACAGGCCTCGGGAGCAGGAGGGTATTAGGAGAGGGGGAAGGGCCGAGTCAAAGGTCGAAGGTCGAAGGCTGGAGCAAAGAGGTTCAAGGTGGGAAGGTGGGGCCGAAGGGAACGAGTATCTCTGTTCCTCAGGCTTTTCCTAACAGTCTAACAGTCTAACAGTCTAACAGTCTAACAGTCTAACAGTCTAACAGTCTAACAGTCTAACAGTCTAACAGTCTAACAGCCTTCAGCCTTTCCCTAGTCCCCGATCACCCGACCAGCACGCACTCCATGCCGGCGGCATGGGCAGACTGCCTGCCGATCTCGGTATCCTCGAAAACGAGGCATCCCGAGGGATTCACTCCGAGGAGCCTGGCAGCAGTGAGGTAGGGATCGGGCGCAGGCTTGCCATTGGAATAATCCTCGGACGTCACGATGGCGTCGAAGAGGGTGATGATCCCGAGGCTCTCGAGCGTGGAGGTCACCGCCTTGCGACCGCCGCCCGAGGCGACGGCGAGCGGTTTTTTACCGTGCATGGAGCGGGCAAAGGCGACCACCGGTTCGATGGCCTTCACGTCGGAAAGAAGTAAGTGGTAGAGGCCTTCTTTGTGGCTGACCATGGTCTCGGGATCCATGAAGAGCCCCTGCATCTCGTTGAGGGAATGGACGATCTCCTTGGTGGGACGGCCGCCCCAGGCGTAGTAGAGATCCTCGGGAAGGTCGGCGCCATGGGGCTCGAGCGCTATCTTCCACGCCTCATAGTGGAGTCCCATCGTGTCAGCCAGGGTGCCGTCGCAGTCGAAGATGTAGGCGGTGAAGTCGCGGTCGGGAATATGCATAGCGCGATCCTGCCCGCTTGCTTTGCATTTGACGAAAAAAAAGCGGCCCAGCATCTTTAGCGTTCTCCTTTTCCAAAGGAAGCACCCATGCGCCACACCATTTCCATCCTCGTCGAGAACAAGTTCGGCGTGCTCACTCGCGTCGCCGGGATGTTCAGCGGACGCGGCTTCAACATCGACACGCTCAATGTCGGTCCCACGCTCGACCCCGAGATCTCCCGCATGACGATCGTCGTCCGCGGCGACGACAAGGTGCTCGACCAGGTCAACAAGCAACTCGACAAGCTCGTCAACGTGATCAGCGTCGAGGACTTCGGCGACACGGAGTATGTCGACCGCGAACTGGTCCTCCTCCGCGTGAAGGCCGACTCCAAGTCGCGCGCGGACATCATGCAGATCTGCGACATTTTCCGCACCAAGATCATCGACGTGCAGCCGAAGCGCCTCGCCATCGAGATCACCGGATCAGAGAGCAAGATCGACAAGTTCGTCGCGCTCATGGAGCCCTTCGGAATCACCGAACTGACGCGCACGGGCAAGATCGCCCTCTCACGCCTCAAGTAATCTGCGGAGGGTTAAAAAAGTTACACCGTGAAAAGTTACAAAGGCTGATGCGAGCCCCCTTTCATACTTTCCACTTTTTAACTTTTTAACTTTTCACACTTCAACCTTCACCAAAACAAACATAAACACCAACCCACCCATGCCCGCCAAAATCTACACCGAAAAGGATGCCGACCTGAAGTTCCTCAAGGGAAAAACCTGCGCCGTGATCGGCTTCGGTTCCCAGGGACACGCCCACGCCCTCAATCTCAAGGAGAGCGGCGTCAAGGTCATCATCGGACTCTATCCCAAGAGCAAGAGCCGCGCGGTTGCCAAGAAGCTCGGCTTCCAGGTCTTTGATACGGCCGAGGCGGTCAAGAAGGCCGACGTCATCATGGTGGCGGTTCCCGATCTCGTCATCCCCTCGGTCTACGAGAAGGACATCGCCCCGAATCTCCACGCAGGCCACACCCTGCTCTTCAGCCACGGTTTCGCGATCCTCTACAAGACGATCGTGCCGCCCAAGCACGTCGACGTGATCATGGTCGCCCCCAAGGGACCCGGCCACACCGTCCGCAGCCAGTACAAGGAAGGCAAGGGAGTGCCCACGCTCATCGCCATCCACCAGAACAAGAGCGGCAACGCCAAGAAGACCGCCCTCGCCTGGGCCAAGGGCATCGGCGGCGCCCGCGCCGGCGTTTTTGAGACCACCTTCAAGGAGGAGACCGAGACCGATCTCTTCGGCGAGCAGGCCGTGCTCTGCGGCGGCACCGCGGCCCTCATCCAGGCAGGATTCGAGACCCTCGTCGAGGCTGGCTACCAGCCCGAGATGGCCTACTTTGAGGTCCTTCACGAGCTCAAGCTCATCGTCGACATGATCAACGAGTCCGGCATCAGCGGCATGCGCTTCTCGATCTCCGAGACCGCCAAGTACGGCGACATCGTGGTCGGCCCCAAGGTCGTCGACGCCTCCGTCAAGAAGCGGATGAAGTCGGCCCTCAAGGACATCCAGACCGGCAAGTTCGCCAAGGATTGGATCGCCGAGGCCAAGACCGGCAAGAAGAAGTACAATGCCCTCCTCAAGGCCGGCGAGAAGCACCCGATCGAGAAGGTCGGCCAGCAGCTCCGCGCCCGCATGTCCTGGGTCAAAAAGAAGAACATCAAGGGGGCCCAGGCCGCCTACTGATCCGTTCGAGACAGACTTACCGAGAAAACGCCCGGGTTGCCCCGGGCGTTTTTTTTGTTGCGGGAAATCCTCCTGAATAGGCTCGACGAAGCACGGGTTTTGCTACGAACTAAACGCACCATGATCAACGACATCAAAAACCTCCTCGGCGCCGATGCCGACTCCCTCCTCAACCATACCTGCAAGACGGTCTCCAAGGATCTCCTGCACCTTCCCGGACCCGATTTCGTCGACCGCATCCACATCGGTAGCGACCGCAATCCCCGCGTGCTGGCCAACCTCCAGCGTCTGTACGGCACGGGCCGCCTCGCCAACACCGGCTACCTCTCGATTCTCCCGGTCGATCAGGGCATCGAGCACTCCGCCGGTGCCAGCTTCGCCGCGAACCCGATCTACTTTGATCCCGAGAACATCGTGAAACTCGCCATCGAGGGCGGTTGCAACGCCGTGGCCTCCACCTACGGCGTCCTGGGGAGCGTGGCGCGGAAGTACGCCCACAGGATCCCCTTCCTGGTAAAGATCAACCATAACGAGCTCCTCACCTACCCCAACCAGCACAAGGAGATCCTCTTCGGCACCGTCGAGGAGGCCTATGACATGGGTGCAGCCGCCATCGGCGCGACCATCTACTTCGGCAGCGAGGACGCCACCCGTGAGATCATCGAGATCGCAGCAGCATTCCGCCGCGCCCACGAACTCGGCATGGCGACCGTCCTCTGGTGCTATCTCCGCAATGACGCCTTTAAGAAGGACAAGGACTACCATCTCTCCGCCGACCTCACCGGTCAGGCCAACCACCTCGGCGTCACGATCGAGGCAGACATCATCAAACAGAAGCTCCCAGAGAACAACGGCGGCTTCAAGGCACTCAACACCGGTGCCTCCAGCTACGGGAAGCTCGACGAGCGCATCTACACCCAGCTCACCACCGATCACCCGATCGACCTTTGCCGCTACCAGGTCGTGAACTGCTACATGGGCCGCGCCGGCCTCATCAATAGCGGAGGAGCCTCCGGTGCCCACGATTTCGCCGAGGCGGTCCGCACGGCGGTCATCAACAAGCGTGCCGGCGGCACGGGACTGATCTCCGGTCGCAAGGCCTTCCAGCGTCCGATCGAGGAGGGAGCCAAGCTCCTGCACGCGATCCAGGACGTCTATCTCTGCCCAGAGGTCACGATTGCCTGATCCGGATAAAGCGGGGCTTGCCCTTTTCATGCTGGGGTACGTTGTCATCCCTCGAGCTATCGTCAAGATAGCCCTCGGTCTTCCGTCTGCCCGATCATGAAAATTGCGGCGCCCGACTTTGCCCGTATCTTCTCAAAAGAAGAATTGATCAAATGAGCGAGCGGGCCCTACTCGCCGCACAAGGTTATCTGGAGCTCGGCATGGCCGAGGAGGCCCTTGCCGAGCTTTCCACCATCCCGGACATCGGGAGCCGTGATCCCGATGTCGTCGAGTTGCGCCTGCATATCCTGATGCAGGCCACGCAGTGGAGGGAGGCCTTGGCCACGGCCAACGAGTTGAGGGATCTGAATCCCAAGGCCGTACCCGCCTATATCCACGGAGCCTTTGCCCTGCACGAACTCGGGAGGACCACCGAGGCCCGCGACCTGCTTCTCCAAGGACCGGAGGAGCTCAGAAAGGATCCGACCTTTCATTACAACATCGGGTGCTACGAGGCCGTCCTCGGCAACCGCGATGCTGCGCTTCAGAGCCTCGAGCAAAGCTTTGCGCTGGATGATACCTACAGGGATTTTGCCCGTAAGGATCCCGATCTCGCCGTGCTGAGGGAAGAGCTCGCGGCATGAGCCGGTCATTCAACCCGGGTGCGGCCACGGATCGACTTCGAGAGGCCTTCGGCGAAGTCCTTGCCGAGACCACCGCTGGGGGAGCCTCACTAGCCCTCTGGCATGATGGAGAATCCCTCCTCTCTCTCCATGGCGGGGAAGCCTCCCCGGGGCATGCATGGCAAGCCGAGACCCCCTGCCTGATCTGGTCAGCCAGCAAAGGGGTGGCCGCCGCCGGCACGCTCCATGCCCTGCAGGAAAAGGGAGTTCCACTCACCACCCGCGTCGCCGACCTTTGGCCTGAATTCGCCGCCGCAGGCAAGGACCGCATCACCCTCTCGGAACTCCTCTCCCACCGTGCGGGCCTCGCCGCGATCGATCAACGGGGTCTCTCCATCACCGATCACGAAGCTGTCGCCGAAGCGCTCGCCGCACAGGCTCCAAACTGGGCCTTTGACGGCACCCACGGCTACGGCGCCCGCACTTTCGGATTTCTCCTTGATGAGATCGTGCGCCGCGTGGCCGGGGAGAAACTCGCGGAGCGCTGGGAACGCGTGTTCCGTGGGCCGCTCGGGCTCGATCTCTGGTGCGGCCTTCCGGAAGACATGCTGGAGTCCGCCGCGACCGTGATCGCGCCGAAGACGCCTCCCGATCCCGGACCCTTTTCCAAGGCCTTTGGTGAGCCCGCTTCACTCACTCGGCGCGCCCTCAGTGAGCCCAATTCGGAAATGGGGGCACTCACTCCCTCGGTGATGAACTCGCCCGCCATGCGCACAGCATCGCTCCCTTCGCTCGGTGCCATCTCCACTGCGGATTCCCTGGCCAGATTCTATGCCCTGCTTGCGACTGACGGTGGGGGGATTTTCCAACCTGAGACGCTTGCCTCCATGAGGACCACACTGGCAAAGGGGCCCGACCGCGTCCTGATCGATGAGACCTCTTTCTCAGCCGGATTCATGACCAATGACTTCGGTGTCTATGGCCCCTCACCTTCGGCATTCGGTCATCCCGGCGCGGGAGGCTCGATCGCCTTCGCCGATCCGGAGCATGGCTTCGGATTTGCCTTCATTCCCAGCGCCATGAATCCGGGCGCTCTCCCCGGCCCCCGCACCCGGAAGCTGCTGGCTGCCCTTTACGGTGAGATGATGTTGTAAACCACGAACCTCACGAAAAACACGAAAAGATGCATCATGCGCGCCTCTCATTTGACTTTCGTGTCCTTTCGCGCTTTTCGTGGTTATCTGAATCCTGTGGCAGCTCTTTTCTCTCGGTGAAGATTCAACGATTACGATAAGATATTTCGATGAGCGACACACAGGCCGCCCCTCTCCCGTGGAAAATCGGGAACGAGAAGCTCTGTCGTGTCACGGATGCCGCTTCCAACCGACTGACCTCACTCCTCACGAAACAGGGACGTGCCAACGGGGCTCTTCGCGTCGCTGTCATCGGTGGCGGATGCTCCGGTCTCCAGTACAAGATGGACCTGGTCGACGGCCCCCTGCCCCGAGACATCCTCGTCCCCTCCAAAGGAGTGAACATCGTGATCGACCCCAAGAGCGCCCTCTTTGTCAGTGGCTCGGAACTCGACTACAGCGACGACCTCCAGAAAGGAGGCTTCAAGGTCACCAATCCCAATGCGGTGGCTCATTGCTCCTGCGGGGAGAGCTTCTCGGCGTGACGGCGTTGAAGAACCGAGGCTTTTAGCCTGAAGACTGTTCGTCTCTTAGGGAAACGCTGATTTAGGTAAATACCATCACTTCGATGACAGATCCTTTTAAAACCCTGTCCCTTGCAAAGCGTCCCTATCTTTCGGAAGAAGAGATCGGAACGGCTTACCGGAAGCTGGCCGGAGAACTCCACCCCGATCAGGCGGGTGGGGATGCGAATCGCTTCAAGGAACTGGGTGAGGCGGCGGCCATTCTTCGAGATCCAGCCCGCAGGCTTCGCGCCCTGTCCGGAGTGGAAGCCGGAAATATTACTCCTCCCGAGGCGGCCGATCTTTTTCTGAAGGTAGCTCAACTCCTGCAGGAAACCGACTCCCTGGTCGCACGCCACGCCGCCACAAGCAATCCTCTCGCCAAAGCGGTGCTAGCAGCCCCTCTGAAAAAACTTGCTGCCACTTTGGGGAGCCTCCTTGGGATTGTTCAAGGATGGCATTCCTCACTCGATGATCGACTGAGTGTGATGGATGCCTCTTGGCCGAGGCATGATCCCAAAGAGGTTGCCGAGTTGGCTGATTCCTTTGCCTACGCCACCCGCTGGGAATCCCAACTCGGGGAACGGAAGCTTTCCCTCGATTGCCTTTGAAGTTTTCCCATCAGGAAATCTCGAAACACCTGATCATGACCGCGCATCACTTGCCAACCACCCATAAACCCATATAGTGACCCATATGAAGACGACACTGGAACTACCCGATGATCTCCTCACCGAGGCCAAGGCGGTTGCAGCCCGTCGCCATACCACCCTGAAGGCGATTATGGAGCATGCCTTGAGACGGGAGTTGGGGGATCTGCCCGCCCGATCCCGGAGGGCCCAAGCCCGCATCATCGTGAATGAACGGGGGTTTCCTGTCCTGCGCCGCCAAGGAGAAGGACGACTCACCAGCGAGATGGTCTACACCATGCAGGAAAGCGGGGAACTCGAATGAGCGTCGTGCTCCTGGATGTCAACGTCCTGATCGCCCTGGGTGACCCGTGCCATATCCATCATGACCGGGTACAGGAATGGTTCCATCAGGAGAAGGCCCGCGCTTGGGCGACATGCCCACTCACGGAGAACGGTTTTCTTAGAATCCTTGGCAACCCTGCCTATAAGGATTCCCCGGGCACACCCGACGAACTTCGCCCGGCACTTGCCGCGATCTGCTCCGCTCCCGGACACCAGTTTTGGCCCGACGATCTCTCCCTGAGGGATCACCGACGTCACCCCTCGCTTCCCGCCTCCCGGAATCTGACCGATCACTACCTTCTCTCCCTTGCCGTCCATCGAAAGGGACGCCTCGCAAGTCTTGATCAGCGGATCGACCCATCGCTGATCCCCGGAGACTCCAAAGCCTATCTGGTGATCCCTGAGATCTGATCCCTTTCATCCGATTCATCCCTGTGGATAATCAGCGGGCATGATCGCGGGTATCGACCTTGGCACCACCAACTCCCTCATCGGAGTTTATGAGAGCGGTTTCCCGACCCTCCTCGCTGATACCGATGGGAACAGGCTGACTCCTTCGGTGGTCCACTACGGCGCCGATGGGGAAACCCTTGTCGGGCGGGAAGCCAGCCGGATGGAGGCGCTCCACCCGGAACGCACGATCTCTTCGGTCAAGCGACTCATCGGACGACGCTTCGGTGATGAGGGAACGGAAGGGATCGCCGGATCCAAGGGAGCCCCCGTCACGATCCCGACCCACGGCAAGAATCTCACTCCGGAGGAGGTCTCCTCGGAGATCCTGAAAAAGCTGAAGAGCATTGCCGAGCAGCGTCTGGGCACGGAGATCACCCGTGCGGTCATCACCGTTCCCGCCTACTTCAACGATGCCCAGCGCGCCGCCACGCGGCGGGCGGGTGAACTGGCAGGCTTCACAGTGGAACGGATCGTGGCGGAACCGACAGCGGCTGCCCTTGCGTACGGCCTTGATAAGCTCTCCGACCGCTCCAAGGTCGCCGTGTACGATCTCGGGGGAGGAACCTTTGATCTTTCGATTCTGCAACTTGACCATGGCGTTTTTGAAGTGCTCGCCACCCATGGTGATACCCAACTCGGCGGGGATGATCTCGATGAGGCCGTCGCAGTGCTGATCGCTAAAAAGGCTGCCTTGGGCGACCTTCCCTTGGAATCCCAGATCCGTCTTAAGGCAGCCGCCCGCGAAGCCAAGGAGCGCCTCTCCACAGAGGAATCCTTCACCCTGCGCCTCCCCTTCCTGACGGGAGGGAATACGGGAGAGGGCAAGGGCGGCACCAACCTCGAGATTCCCCTCTCGAGAGCGGAAATCGAGGCCGTCTGCGAGCCGATCATCCGTCGTACCCGCGCCCATTGCCTCCGGTCACTCGAGGATGCCGGCCTCAGGGCCGAGGATCTCGATCAGGTCATCCTAGTAGGCGGCTCCACCCGGATGCCGCTTGTGCGCCACATCGTGCAGGAAATCTTCCACACGGAACCGAATCTCTCCCAGCATCCCGACGAGGCGGTTGCTCTTGGCGCCATCCTTCAAGGCGCCATCCTCGGCGGAAACCTGCAGCACGTCACCCTGCTCGATGTGACACCCCTCTCACTCGGCATCGAAACCTTCGGGGGACTGATGAATGTCATCATTCCGCGAAACACGACGATCCCGACCAAGGCCGGGGAGATGTTCACCAATGCCGTCGCCGGACAGAGCGGGATGACTATCACCATCCTGCAGGGGGAGCGCGAAATGGCGGCAGACAACTGGAGACTCGGAAGCTTCGAGATCCCCTTCCCACCATCGCCCAAGGGTGCGGCGCGGGTCGGAGTCCAGTTCAGCCTCGATGCCGATGGCATCCTACAGGTGCTTGCTCGGGACACAGCCGGAGGCACCGAAAAAATCGTGGAGATTAAAAGTGCTGTAGAGGTCTCCGACGAAGCCGTGGAAGCAATGCTGGCAGGTTCGCTGGAACATGCCTTCGAGGATATGGATGCGCGGATTTTCACCGAGGCCCGTCTCAAGGCCGAGGAGATGCTCCCCGCCGTTGAGGCAGCTCTAGAACAACTGGCGGAGGAACTCCCCCAGGAGGAGATTTCCGAGATCAAGGCCAAGGCCGCCGAAGTCACCTCGGCTCTGGAGGCCAAAGAAACCGCCCGGCTGAAACAGTCCCTCGCAGCCCTCGACCAGGCCACCCAGACACTGGCGACCAAGCTGATGGAAAAGGCCATGGGGTAAAAGGGGTGGAGGGGGCAGGACTACTCTCGTCGCTCGACTCTCATCGCTCGACCTCGGTATCCTTCTCCCCATGCTCGATATCCGTCTCCTCAGAGAAGATGCGGCCTCGGTGAAGGCGCGTCTTGCCACCCGTTCCGGCAATTATTCCGATCTGATCGACCAGATTTTGGCGTGCGATGCCCGGCGCCGTGAGAGTGAGACCCGTGTCCAGCATCTCCGAGCGGAGAAGAACCGTCTCAGCAAGGAAATCGGCGGACTCAAGAAATCGGGTTCCGACTCTTCGGAACTCGAAGCTCAGGTCAAGGGCTTCTCCAACGAGATGGAAGATCTCGGGCGACTCGCTACAGAACTTGATGCCGAACAGCGCAACCTGCTCCTTCAGGTTCCCAATCTTCCCGCTCCCGGCCTTCCCGAGGGGCGTGATGCGGAAGCGAACGTGGCGATCAAACACTGGGGGGAACCGGGCCCGGCCAATCCCGAGGACCATGTGGCTATCGGCGAGCGCCTAGGACTCTTGGATCTCGAGAGGGCTGCCAAGATCAGCGGTAGCGGTTACGTCCTCTTTACCGGGGCAGGAGCACGGCTGGAACGCGCCCTGATCAATTTCCTGCTCGATCTCCAGACACGCTCCCATGGCTACACGGAAATTGCCCCGCCGGTGCTCGTGCGCCGCGAATGCATGGAGGGAACCGGCCAACTCCCCAAGTTTGAGGAAGACATGTACGGCTTCGATGGCGGAAATTCCTTCCTGACTCCGACAGCCGAGGTCTCGGTGACCAATATCCGACGCGACGAGATTCTCTCCGAGTCCGAACTTCCCCTGAAATACACCGCCTGCACCCCCTGCTTCCGCCGAGAGGCTGGATCTGCGGGCCGCGAGACGCGCGGCATGATCCGCATGCACCAGTTCGACAAGGTCGAGTTGGTCAAGATCACCACACCGGAACAGGCCGCCGCCGAACTCGAGTCCCTGACCGCGGATGCAGAGAAGGTGCTTCAGTTGCTGAGCCTGCCCTACCGCGTTCTGGAACTCTGCACCGGAGACATCGGCTTTTCCTCCCAGCGCACCTACGATCTCGAGGTCTGGGCCCCCGGACAGGGTGCCTACCTTGAGGTCTCGAGCTGCTCCCACTTTGGCGACTACCAGGCCCGTCGCATGAACCTCCGCTACAAGGATGCCAACGGAAAAAACCAGTTCTGCCACACGCTCAACGGTTCCGGAACAGCCCTCCCCCGACTCTACGTGGCCCTGCTTGAAACCCACACCAAGCCGGGTGGTCCGCTGATCCTCCCCGAGCCGCTGCAGCCCTACTATGGTGCGGCGCAGATTGGATGAGGGGAGACAGTATCGCGCGAAGCCGCGGAGACCGCTAAGGGATAGGGATTTGAAAACTCAAAAGCCACAAAAGGCACAAGAAGCACAAGAGTTGGAGCTCTTTCCTTTCTAAGTCCCATATATCATTTATCCGCGGTCTCCGCGGCTCCGCGTGAAACCTCTTTCTTTTCAGTTTTCGCAATCAGTTCCCATTCTTGGGAAAAAGAAAAAGCTAATCGTCGCCGTGTCTGGTGGGGCCGACTCGGTCGCCCTGCTTCATCTCCTGATTGAGGCGGGATACCGCAACCTCGTGGTTGCTCATTTCAATCATCGCCTACGGGGTAAAGCTTCTGATGCTGACGCCACCTTTGTGGAGAAACTCGCCAAGAACCTCGATCTTCCCTGCGAAATCGGAGAAGGTGATGTTCGTAAGCTTGCCGCCAAATGGAAGTCCTCTGTGGAAACAGCAGCCCGAGAAGCCCGCTATGGCTTCCTCGCCGAAACAGCCCGCAAGCATCGAACACGTGCCGTAGTGTTGGCCCACCATGCCGACGATCAGGTCGAAACCTGCCTGTTTAATTTTCTAAGAGGCTCCGGCATCGCCGGACTCTCCGGCATGAAGCCCAGCACAATGAGAGTTGTTCAAGGAGTGGAGCTGGAACTTCTGCGCCCCCTCCTCGCGATGCAGAAGGCCGATCTCCTAGCCTATCTGAAAGAACGAAAGATCCGCTTCCGTGAGGATGCCACCAATGCCGTGCCCGAGGCATCACGTAATAAACTCCGCCTCAAAGTCCTCCCCCTGATCGAGAAACTGCTCGGCCCCTCCTTCAAGGGATCGATCGTGCGTAATGCCAACCTCCTTGCTGATGAGGAAGATCTTCTCTCCTCACTCTCAGCGCCAATGGCTCTCCGCGAGAAACTCCCGGTGAAGCTACTCAGGGAACTTCACCCCGCCCTCCGCAGGCGCGTCCTGCATGCTTGGCTGAAGAATCAAGGAATCGAGGAACCGGGCTTTGCCGAAGTGGAACGCACAGCCTTCCTGCTTGATCCCAAAGGCCCCGCGAAGATCAACCTCCCGGCCAACCGTCATGCCCGGAGACGGGCAGGGGTGCTCTTTATCGAGTAGAGGGGAAGGTCGCGCGGAGACGCAGAGATATAAATTTCTGAGGCTTGGAAGTTCGGATGCAGGGCTAGGCGCGCAAGCGAAGCTGTAGTGAACTACTGCGAGCGAGCAGCAACAACGCTCTGCGCCGAAATCGCAAGCCTTATTAACTAATAGGATTTGCCGAAGATAACTCGGCGTGCGCTCGGTTCGCCGCTGAACGGACAGACACCCGCCTCCACCGGAAACTCCTCCGATTCATCGGGAATACAGCGGATCGTCACCTTGAGGTCTTCCTTGATCCTAGCCTCGACCTCGGGACTTCCATTCCAGTGGGTGTAGGCGAAGCCGCCGTGGATCTCGGGCTTGTTGGGATTCTGCGGGGTAAAGAAGGCGTAGAACTCTTCCTTGGAGTCAATCTTGCGGGTGTTTTCGCGGCGGAAGGCAAGCGCACGGTCGAGCAGGGTCTGCTGGATCTCGCTAAGAATCTCGGGGATGCGGTCGGCCAGCGTCTCGACAGGAAGGAATTCCTTCTCCTTGGGTCCTTTGTCGCGGCGAGCCACGGCGGCGCTGCCTGACTCGAGGTCACGGGGGCCGATCTCGATGCGGACGGGCACACCCTTCTTGATCCATTCCCAGCTCTTCACCCCGCCACCAAGGTCGCGGGCATCGACCTCGACGCGGACAGCTTCGCCCGCGTAGGCGGAAGCCCTGAGGGCAGCGGCGATCTCCTCGGCCTTGGCAAGCACGGCGTCCTGGGTTTCGGGTTTCGGCGTGATGGGAATAATCACCACCTGCGTGTCGGCGATACGGGGCGGCAGGACGGCGCCATCATCGTCCCCGTGGGCCATCAGCAGGGTGCCGATGAGTCGGGTGCTGACACCCCAGGAGGTGGTCCAAGCATGCTCCTCGGTGTTGTTGCGGGAGAGGAACTTGATGTCGGAGGCCTTCGCAAAGTTCTGACCGAGGAAGTGCGAGGTGCCGGCCTGGATCGCCTTGCGGTCCTGAACCATGGCCTCGATGCAGTAGGTGGTGACGGCACCGGGGAAGCGTTCGCTCTCGCTCTTCTCGCCGCGGATCACGGGGATGGCGAGGAAGTCGCGGGCGAAGGTCTCGTAGACCCCGAGCATCTTGATCGTCTCCTCGATGGCTTCCTTCTCGGTCTCATGGGCCGTATGTCCCTCCTGCCAGAGGAACTCGGCAGTGCGGAGGAACAATCGAGGGCGAAGCTCCCACCGGACGACGTTGGCCCACTGGTTGAGCAGGATCGGAAGATCGCGGTAGGACTTCACCCACTTCGCATAGGTCGACCCAATGATGGTCTCGGAGGTCGGACGAACGATGAGCGGCTCGGTGAGCTCTCCGGCGGGAACAAGCTTCCCATCCTTGAGCTCGAGGCGGTGGTGGGTGACAACCGCGCATTCCTTGGCGAAGCCCTCGACGTGGTCGGCCTCCTTCTGGAGGTGACCGAGGGGAATGAAGAGGGGGAAGTAGGCGTTCTTGTGGCCGGTCGCCTTGAACATGCTGTCCAACGCACCCTGCATCCGCTCCCACAGGGCATACCCCCAGGGCCTGATCACCATGCACCCGCGGACCTCCGAGTTCTCGGCAAGTTCCGCCGCACGGACGACCTGCTGGTACCACTCGGGAAAATCCTCCCCACGCTTCGGGGAAATCGCGCTTTCTTGGCCTTTGCTCATAGGCGGTAGAGCCTAAAGGCCTGTGGCAGCAACGGGCAAGCGCCTGTGAATCAAGAGTGATTGATTCCGCTTTAAGACCAGCAAGAGAAACACCAATTCGTCACGCACACAGTCAGATCGATGATTGTGATCGCGGCGTAGAGGCCTCCTCAGGTAATCGAGAGGGATGTGGAATCTTTCCATTCATTGGTGGGAGCTGATCGGCCGAGGGCTTTTCGTCTACTTTTTCCTGATTCTGATCCTGCGCTCCACAGGCAAGCGTCAGATCGGTCAGATGAGCCCGTTCGACCTGGTCCTGCTGATGGTGCTCTCCAATGCGGTCCAGAACTCGATGACCGGCGGAGACAACTCCATCACCTCGGGCATCATTCTGGCGGTGACTCTGGTCTTGGCCAACTGGACCGTCGGCAAACTGACATCCTCCAGCAAGGTGATGGAGAAGCTGATCGAAGGAGATCCCCAGGTTCTCTTTCACAACGGGATTGTCTACGAGAAGGTCCTGAAGGACGCTCAGATTACTCGTCAGGACCTCATTGCCGCCGTTCATAAGGCCGGCTACGCCGACCTCGACCCAATCCGTGCTGCGATCCTCGAAAACGACGGGACGATCAGCGTGATCCCAAAGCATCATTGAAGCCTGTGAGCCGTTCCCCTTCCCTGCTTTCCAAGCTCCGGAGCGAGTGGATGCTCCCGCTCAGCTATCTCACGACTCTCCTTTTTGTCCTGAATCCCGGATGGAGTGACTCAGCTCCCGGAATGGTCGCGGGCATTGTCCTCTTCCTGTGGCTTTTCGCCATCATGCTTGGATCCTCCTTTGCCGTCGTGCGTCACGCTGATCATCTGGCCGAGATCCTGAAGGAACCGCTCGGCACGCTGATCCTCACCCTGGCCGTCACCGGCATGGAGGTGATGATGATCTCGGCGCTGATGCTGCACGGGAACAACCCGGCCCTGGCCCGCGACACCATGTTCTCGGTCGTCATGATCGTGCTGGGGGGGCTACTGGGCACCGCGCTCCTCACGGGAGGACTCCGCTTTGGAGAACAGAATGTGAACCTGAAGGGCGTCAATTCCTTCCTCGGACTGATCCTCCCCCTCTCGGTCTTCTCCCTGATCCTTCCCAATTTCACCGACAAGGGGGGAGCGGGCATGTTCTCCCGGCTCACCTCGGTGAGCATCGTGCTCCTCTCGCTCGGAATTTACGGAGTCTTTCTAGCCGTTCAGACGCGGAGGCACCGGGAGTTCTTCAACGAGACCGATTGGGAACCAGGCACCGGAGGGGGTGAGGAAAACCACCATTCGCTTTGGGGGGGAAGGATTGCTGCTGATCCTGCACATGCTTCCGGTCGTTCTCCTCTCCAAGAAGATGGCCCACCTGCTGGATTTCGGTCTTCAGGGAGGAGGTCTTCCCCTCCAACTTGGGGGACTCGTCGTGGCGACCCTGATCCTAGCACCGGAGGGTCTGGCATCGATCCGAGCCGCCTCGCGCAATCAGATCCAACGCTCGGTCAATGTCCTGCTCGGTTCGGTGCTGGCCACAATCAGCCTGACTGTTCCGGCAGCGCTCGCAATCGGACTCATCGTGGGCAAGCCGGTCCTGCTCGGGCTCTGTTCCTCGGAGATGACCCTGCTGGCCGTGACGCTGGGAAGCTGCCTCGTCACCTTCGGCCAAGGGCAGACGAACATCCTTCAGGGATTCGTTCACCTCATGCTCTTCGCAGCCTACATCGTGCTGATGTTTGATTAAACGATGAAAAAGACTGAAGCAGTTTAGACTGAAGACCGAAGGGGCCTAAAAACAGACAAGAGCCCCTGAAAGATGTTCCTTTAGCCTTCAGCCTTCAGCCTTCGGACTGTAACAGCCACCCACTCGGCGTCGGTGAGGATGAATTTCCGGACGGTGATCTCGATCCAACGGAGCGGATAGCCCGACATCAACCGGTCGGCCAGTTCGTCGACCAAGGTCTCGATGAGTTTTCTGGGACGCTCCCCGGCAAGGGCGATCACCCGCCTGCTTAGGTCGAAGTAATCAATCGTCGCCGTAATGTCATCCCCGAGATCAGCGGGCTGGCCAAGGGCCGCAAAGCGCAGATCAAGCAGCAGTCGCTGAGGAACGGTACGCTCTTCCTCGGGAACCCCGACACAAGCCATGACCTCCAGTCCCCGGATCTCGATGGCACGTTCGGAGGTCATTGTCTTCAGAGCACGAACTTGATGTCCCGAATCGTCTTTTCTCCGAACTGCTCCCGCAGTTTGCGGATGATCTCGGGCTTCCAGGTGCGGTCGAGTTCGTACCGGACGCTCGACTGGATCACCCGGATATGAAGGATCCCGGCCACCAGGCGGTCGGGATGGGAATGCATCGCAATGAAGTCACCGACGATTCCTTTCCAGGCGGCGTTGATGTCTGCCTCCTTGATCCGGTTATTGAGTCCAAGTTCCGGAAGAAGTTTCCCGAGAAGCTCGGAGACCGGTTTGGAACGATCCGGTCGTGCCTCGGAATCAAATCCACGCCATTCCTGAAGCAGTCTGCGGGCAGCAGTCCATTTCGCGGGGAAACGACCGCTTTCCCGAGCCGACATCCCAGGGGCGATTACTGACCGTCGCTGCCGATCGCCTCGACAGGGCAGCCTTCCATGGCCTCCTTGCAGAGGGCTTCCTCTTCGGGAGACTCAGGCTGCTTGAAGACAAAGGAATGTCCGCCATCGTCGTTACGCTTGAAATTGGCGGGAGCGGTCTCGCGACAGAGATCGCAGTCAATGCACTGGTCGTCGCAGTAGTAGGCGCCGGCCACATTTTCGGGGTACTTGTTGGATACGTCAGCCATAGTGATCAGAAGGGTAGAAGCGCTCCTTCCGATTGCAACGGTTTTTTGAAACTCCGTTGCCAAAAAATCCCCCTCCTCCAGAATCACCCCATGCCCCCGGCCGACATCATGGACCTGCAAACCAAGGAGGAACGGCTCCGCGCCATCCTGAGAACCCATACGCCGCTGCTCATCGCGTATTCCGGCGGAGTCGACAGCACGCTCCTTCTTGCCGTGGCCCATGCCGTCTTGGGCAACCGGGTGACGGGCCTGATCGCAGACTCACCCAGCCTGCCCCGTGCCTCGCTAGCGGAGGCACTCCGCGTGGCGGACTCGATCGGGGCGGTGGTCGAGGTTGTTCAGACCTCCGAACTGGAGGATCCTCGCTATGCCGAGAATCCGATGAACCGCTGCTATTTCTGCAAGGCGGAGCTTTTCTCACGGATGGATGCCGCAGCCCGTGAACGGGGATTTACCTCCATTGCCTACGGTGAGAATGCCGATGATCCCGCACACGACCGACCCGGATCACAGGCGGCAAAAGAGTTCTCCGTGATCGCCCCTCTTAAGGAAGCGGGACTGACCAAGGCCGAGGTGCGCGAACTCTCGAGGCGGATGGGGCTCCCCACGGCCGAGGCACCGGCTCAGCCGTGCCTAAGCTCCCGCATTCCGCACGGCACACCCGTTACGCGCGAGGCGCTTGGATTTGTGGAGCGGGGCGAGGCGATCGTGCGACAGTTCGGATTCCGGGTCTTCCGGGTCCGTTATCAGTCGGAGGAAAATGGGGGGCGACCCAGTGCCAAGGTCCAGATCGCGAAGGAGGAGCAGGGAACGATTCCCGGAGTTCGGCAGACACTCGTGGCAGCACTCTCGGCGAGCGGCTTCGGCAGGGTGGAAATCGATCCGGAACCGCTGAGGAGATAGGATTCAGGAGTGAAGGATTCTCGCGCGGAGACGCAGAGAACGCGGAGTTTTTGAATTAATGGAAGATCTCTCTGCAGTCGCTTCTCTGCGTCTCAGCGCCTCTGCGGGAAAACTATTTGATGAGAACGAAGCTGGTAGCGCAAACCCACATCGTCTCCCCGAATTCGGCATGAATTGCCTGTTTCAGCACGGGAATCCCATCATCACTAAACCCGGGCTTGATCACAGCAACCATCGTCGAACCCGATCCGGTCATGAAGGCGCTCTCCACGGCTGATTGCTCCAGCAGCCATTGCTTCATCGCGGGAAGCAGGAGGTATTTCGCAAAAACAGGCGGTTCCAGATCGTTGATGAGTTCGATGCTGTCCAGATGCTGGATCGGATCCACAGGAAGCTTCGTCCCAGCTTCCTTGATCTCCGCATAGCGCTTGTAGGCCCATGCCGTGGGAACGGGAAAGGGAGGCTTGATCAGAAGGATCCGGCGTTCGGGTATTGAAGAAGCATCCTCCAGAATCTCTCCCCTCCCACGACACATAGCGGACCGGTCATGCAGGAAAAAGGGAACATCAGATCCGAGGGTGGCGGCCAGGAGAGCTAGCTCCTCGTCAACAAGCGGCTCCTCAAACAGGACATTGAGTCCCTTTAGCACGGCTGCAGCATCACTGCTTCCGCCCCCGAGACCAGCCCCATGCGGAATTCTCTTCATCAGCGAGATGGAGATTCCGTGGACGATCCCCGTCTCCTCGCGGAAGAGTTCCACTGCCTTGACGCAGAGATTACCGGAATCGGTCGGGATTGCCGGATCGTTGCAAGTGAGCGTGTTTCCGTGGCCCGGCGCATGGACGATCTCGATCTCGTCGGCGAGTCCGATCGGAACCATCAACGTCTCCAGTTCATGAAATCCGTCGGGACGCTTCCCGAGAATCCGGAGAGAAAGGTTGATCTTGGCTGGGGCTGTGAGTGAGATGCTGTCCATCCAGCCCCATCGTGTGAAAGCTCCTTCCCGACCCCAAGACAAAATCATCATCGCCCTCGATGTTCCCGACACCGAGGGAGCCCTCCGCCTCCTCGACTCCTTGGGTGAGCCACCCGTTCTCTGCAAGATCGGCCTCGAACTCTTTACCGCACAGGGCCCCTCTGTCATCAAAGCCGTGCAGTCGCGCGGGAGCCAGGTTTTCCTCGACCTCAAGTTCCATGATATCCCCAACACCGTCGCCCACGCTGTGAAATCGGCCGCAGGACTCGGCGTGGCCATGACCACCCTCCATGCCTCAGGAGGCCCTGTCATGCTGGAAGCCGCTGCCAAGGCCGCGGAAGGATCGGATCTCCTTCTGCTCGCGGTCACGGTCCTCACCAGCATGGACGCCGCGCAGTTGTCCTCCACCGGCATCAACGTGGAGCCAAAAGATCAGGTTCTCCGCCTTGCGGATCTGGCTTCCTCCTCTGGCATCGGCGGCATCGTCTGCAGTCCCCTGGAGGTTACCGCGATCCGAGGATCTCTTGGCAATGACCTCCGGATTGTGACTCCCGGCGTCCGCCCAACATGGGCAGCAGCCGGTGATCAGAAGCGCGTCATGACGCCCATCGAGGCCGTCAAGGCAGGCTCCGATTGGCTCGTGATCGGCCGCCCCATCACCGCAGCGGAAAGCCCGAAAGAGGCTTATGCCAAGGTGGTGGCGGAGTTGTCCTAAGATTCCATTAAGGAAGGGATAGCCCCCTCAAACGTCTTCTCGAGCGACGAGACGGGCCATGAGTAGGAATTCTCTCCCGTCTTGAGGGAGAGTTCCTGCTTGGCGGTCACTTCGCCGATCTTGCGGAAAGGGACGCCGCTTGCGGCTAGTTCCTTCTCAAGAGCGTCAGTATCGGAGACCTTCGTGCTTAGGACGATGCGGCCTTGCGTCTCATTGAAGAGAACCACATCGGGACGCTGATCGGTGGCGCCCAGATCGATCGCGGCGCCCAGATTCGTGCCGAAGTTCGACTCAGCAATCGCAACGGCGAGACCGCCCTCGGAGCAGTCGTGGGCGCTGCGGACGAGGCCCTTGCGGATAACGCCGAGCAACGCGGCATGGATCGCCTTCTCCTTATCGAAATCGAGCGCCGGAGGAGCCCCTTCCTTACGGCCATGGATGGCGAGCAGGTAGTGGGAGGCGCCGAGTTCGTCGCCGGTCTCACCAAGGAGATAAATCTGATCGCCGGCCTCCTTGAAGGACTGGGTGGTGATGTGGGCAGCATCATCGATGCGGCCAACCATCGAGATCGTCGGGGTCGGGTCGATCGTCCCCGCAGGGCTTTCGTTGTAGAGGCTGACGTTGCCGCCGGTGACAGGGACATTGAAGGCCCTGCATCCCTCGGAGATTCCCTCCACGGCGGCGCGGAGTTGGTAGAAGTTCTCGGGCTTGTGAGGATTGCCGAAGTTCAGGTTATCGGTGACTCCGAGCGGAACGGCACCGGAGCAGGCCAGATTACGGGCACACTCGGCCACAGCAATGCGAGCACCGACCGTGGGATCGAGACGGCAATAGACGGCGTTGCAGTCGGTGGCGGCGGCCAAAATCTTGTTCGCCTCGCGGACGATGAAAACAGCCGCGTCGGAACCGGGCAGGACAGCCGTACCCGTGCGGACCATGTGGTCGTACTGGCGCCAGACCCAGCGCTTGCTGGCGATGCTTGGATGGCCGAGGAGCTTCGGAAGCACTTCAGCCGGATCTGCCTGCGGCACGGTCGAGAGATCGAGTGCGGAGGGAGGCGTGAAGGGCGCCGCCTCACGGAAGTAAAGCGGGCCGTCGTCGGCCAACGAGCGGGCAGGAATATCAACCACGAAATCGCCGCCGTTGCGGACACGCATCTTGCCATCGTCGGTGACCTTGCCAATTTCTGCATAAGGAAGATCCCACTTCTCAAAGATCCGCTTCACGACATCTTCCTGACCCTTCTTCACGATCACAAGCATGCGCTCCTGAGACTCGCTCAGCAGAACCTCGTAGGGTGTCTGCCCCTTGGCACGCTGCGGCACGAGCTGGATGTCGATCTCAACTCCGGTGCCACCGCGGCTGGCGGTCTCGCAGGTGGAGCAGGTGAGTCCGGCCGCACCCATGTCCTGGATGCCGGCGACGGCGTCGGTGGCCAGCAACTCGAGGCAGGCCTCGAGGAGAAGCTTCTCACGGAAGGGGTCACCCACCTGCACGGCGGGGCGGTCGGCCTTGGACTCCTCGGTCAGCTCGCGCGAAGCAAAGGCGGCACCGGCCAGTCCGTCACGACCGGTCTCGGCACCGACGTAGAACACTGGGTTCCCAATTCCCTCAGCCGCGCCCCGAGCGATCTGTTCGTGGCGGAGGATGCCCAGGCAGAAGGCGTTCACCAGCGGATTGCCGCTGTAGCTCTCGTCGAAGTAAACCTCACCGGCGACAGTCGGCAGACCGATGCAGTTACCGTAGTGGGCGATGCCGGCCACCACCCCCGCGAAGAGACGACGGTTCGTCTTGGCCTGCTCCGAATCTCCCTCGATGGAGCCAAAGCGGAGGGAGTCCATGAGGAACACAGGACGCGCACCCATGGTGAAGATGTCGCGGATGATCCCGCCCACGCCGGTGGCCGCACCCTGGAAGGGCTCCACGGCGCTGGGGTGATTATGGCTCTCGATCTTAAAGGCCACGGCCCATCCGTCCCCGATGTCGATGACCCCGGCATTTTCCTCGCCCGCTTTGACCAGGACGCTGGGTCCGGTGGTCGGGAACTTGCGAAGCTCGGGACGGGAGTTCTTGTAGGAGCAGTGCTCGCTCCACATGACGGAAAAAACCCCGAGTTCCTCGAAGCTTGGCTCACGGCCAAGGATATCGAGGACCTTCTGGTATTCCTCAGGGGTGAGCCCGTGCTTGGCGATAAGTTCGGGAGTGATCGCAGGATTGGACATGGAAGAGAGGTGGGAAGGTAAAAGGTTAAAAAGTTAGAAGGTTAAAAAGTCAGAACGTGAAGAGAGGTGATAGGACAAGAAGGCGTCACTCTCTTTTTCATTCTTCATTTTTCATTTTGCCTTCGTCTTCTGAATGGCCTCGATCATTGACTGGAAGATGCCTCGCCCGTCGGTACCGCCGAGCAGGGAATCGCAGACGCGCTCGGGATGAGGCATCAGACCGAAGACATTGCGGCCGTGGCTGCAGATGCCGGCGATGTTGCCAAGGGAGCCGTTGGGATTGGCTTCAGGGGTGACGTTCCCAGAGGCGTCGCAGTAGCGGAGCAGGACCTGCCCGTTCTCCTCGATCTGACGAAGCGTCTCCTGATCCGCAAAGTAGTTCCCCTCGCCATGGGCAATCGGGATGTCGAGGACCTGACCCTTGTGCAGGACAGAGGTGAAAGGGGTGGCGGTGTTATCCACGCGGAGATGCAGGTGCTCGCAGCGGAAGAGGAGTCCGGTATTGCGCTGGAGGGTTCCGGGAAGCAGGCCCGCCTCGCAGAGAATCTGGAAGCCGTTGCAGATGCCGAGCACCAGGATGCCCGCATTGGCCGCATCGCGGACGGCTCCCATGATCGGAGAGAATCGGGCGATCGATCCGCAGCGAAGGTAGTCGCCGTAGGAGAACCCTCCGGGAAGGACAATCGCGTCGTAGCCCGCGAGGGAGGTTTCCTTGTGCCAGACGATCGAGGCCTCGACGCCGGAGAAGGACTTCAGCGCGGCCTCACAGTCGGTGTCGCAGTTCGAACCCGGGAACTGGATGACGGCCACCTTCATGATCGGAGCCATCGTCAGGAAAGAATCTGGAGTTTGTAATCCTCGACGACCGGGTTGGAGAGCAGGTCGTGGGCGATCTCGTGGAGTTGCTGTTCGGTCGCACCGTCGACCTCGATCTCGATCGATTTCCCGATACGGACGGAGCGGACCCCCTTGAGGCCCAGATGCTCCATGGCGCGGCCCGTGGCGACGCCTGCGGGATCAAGAATAGCGGGTTTTGGCATGACGGTGACGACGGCTTTCATAAAACATCAAAATTCGGGCCAACGGAGCGGAGGGACAAGCCAAAAGGGGACGATCTTCACGATCGTCTCCCGGATCCTACTCGGTGGAGCCGAACGGAGGACTCACGCGCACCCCCGTTGAGGAACCTGAGAGCGGAACCGAGTTACTGCTCGGGCGGGTCGTGTAGGTCGTCGAGGAACGGCTGCCGCGGGCGTTGTTACGATCTCGTTGGAAGAGATTCAATCCCTTGCGTAGGAGCACGAAGGTGTTGTTGTCACCATAGTATTTCCAAGGACCATCAGGAACGCTTCCGGCCTCGACGAATTTCCAGTCGCAGAGGTCGTTCTTGCCCATGCCGAGATAATCTCGGACGGCCGGCGAGATATCGAGACCGGCACCGCGGTTGAGATTCGGACGGGGGCGGACGCTACCGTTTCCGAAAACATACTGCCAATGGTCGGTACGGAAGGGCCCGCAATCCTCCCACTGAGCGAAGGCAGTCCTTCCCCCGTGGTGAATGGCAATCCAGCGCCCCTTGAGGATGGACTTGCCGGGCTGTTCGAAGCAGTCGCGGAACCACGGGACGACGCTTTTCACCTCGGACTTAGTGTTTCCGTGGGAGACATCGCAGTAGGGCAGGGCAATGTAGAAAGGATTCTGCCGGGGGACGAATCCCCGTGGTGCATAAGTTCTGGAATCGCGATAGCGGGGGTCGGGATTGTCGTATCCCCCATAGTTCCATGCCCATTTTGAATCCCAAGCGCTGCGATTATTTGGGACAGGATTGCGGGCGGTAGGCCTCTCGCCGATCCAGAAGACCGTCGTCATGATGTTGCGGTGCCACGGGTATTTCCCGAATCCGACAACAGAGGAGGAGGTCGCCACCGTGACGGTGGGGGGCCGGGTCTGCTGGATAGCCTTCTCCCGGATCTGCATCGCCATCCGCTCGAAATCGGCGGAGGACATCGCCCCGGAGTCGCTTCCAAAGAACGACTTCACCTTTGCCAGGGTGGACGTCTCGGCCCGGACCGTAGCGGTCAGCAGGAGCATTCCCCACAGGAGTACTGGACGACTGAAAATCATGAACATCTAACCCTACGGCAGGAGGATCATCGGGCAAGGGCAAACACCCCGATCAAAAAGCCCGACACAAAGAGAAAGGGGCCGGCTTTCGCCGACCCCTTTGAGGAATCTTCGACCGAACCCCCTTTAGGGATCGGGACTGACTCAGGCGTTGTAGGTGGTCGAAGCCGTCGACCCGCCGTGACCGGTCCAGTTTGTATGGAAGAACTCGCCCTCGGGCTTGTCGGTGCGCTCGTAGGTATGGGCGCCGAAGAAGTCGCGCTGGGCCTGCAGAAGGTTGGCTGGGAGACGGGCGCTGCGGTAGCTGTCGTAGTAGCCGAGGCTCGCCGTGAAGGCGGGAGCGGCCACCCCACGCTCGACGGCGGCGCAGATGGCGCGGCGCCATCCTGCCTGCGACCGGGCGAAGGCATCAGTGAAGAAGGGGGCAAGCATGAGGTTCTCGAGCGAGGGATTGGCCTCGTAGGCCTCCTTGATGCGGTTGAGGAAGGCCGCGCGGATGATGCAGCCACCGCGCCAGATCGTGGCGATGTCACCGAAGTTCAGATTCCAGTCGTAGAACTTGCTGGCGGCCCCGAGGAGGTCGAGCCCCTGGGCGTAGCTGACGATCTTGCTGGCGTAGAGGGCGTCGCGAACGTCGTTGATGAACTGTTTCCGGTCACCGGTAAAAGCCGGCGCCTGCCAGGCGGGCAGGATGGAGCTGGCGGCGACGCGCTTGGCCTTCATCGAGGAAAGGATGCGGGCCTCGACGGCGGCGTTGACCGTGGAGAGGACGATGCCGTGCTCGACGGCGTTGCCCACGGTCCACTTACCGGTGCCCTTCTGGCCGGCCTTGTCGAGAATGATGTCGACGAGCGGCTTACCGGTCTCCTCGTCCTTCTTGCTGAAGATCTGCTCGGTGATGTCGATAAGGTAGCTGTTGAGCTCGCCCTTGTTCCACTCGGCGAAGATCTCGTGGAACTCCTCGGCGCTGGGGTTGATCCCGGCCTTCAGGATCGCGTAGGCCTCGCAGATGAGCTGCATGTCGCCGTACTCGATGCCGTTGTGGACCATCTTGACATAGTGTCCGGCACCGTCGGGACCCATGTGACGGCAGCAGGGCTCGCCCTCCACGATCGCGGCGATCTTGCGGAAGATGGGGCCGACCGCCTCCCACGATTCCTTGGAGCCGCCGGGCATGATCGAGGGTCCCTTGAGTGCGCCCTCCTCGCCACCGGAGACACCGGAGCCGACGTAGTGGAGGCCTTTTTCCTTGAGATACTTCTCGCGGCGCTGGGTGTCGGTCCAGAGGCTGTTGCCTCCGTCGATGATGATGTCACCCTGCTCCAGCAGGGGAATGAGCTGCTCGATCACGGCGTCCACGGGGCCGCCGGCCTTGACCATGATCATGGCCTTGCGAGGACGGGCGAGGGAGGAGACGAACTCCTCGAGTGACTTGGTCGGGACGATATTCTTCCCCTTCGCGCGGCTCTCAGCGAATTTCTCGGTCACGGCCGCAGTGCGGTTGTAGACGCTGACGGAGAAGCCCTTGCTCTCCATGTTGAGGACGAGGTTCTCGCCCATGACGGCGAGGCCGATGAGGCCGATGTCGCTTTGCTTAGTGCTCATAAAGTCGGTGTCAAAGTGTTGAAAAGAGCCTTTGAGGCTAGCGGCCACAGGCAGTCAAAGGCAAATGCCTTCTCCGTGAAAAGGGCCTGAATCAACGGAGCAGGCTCCGGTTCTTCCAGAGATAGGCGAGGCCGGAGTAGATCGTCAGGATCACCGTGATGGCGATCAGCCACGGGCCGACCTGCACCCAGAGGAACTTCAGCCAGCGCGACTCGTCGCCGAAGCAGTCACCGGCGGCCAGCAGGATAAGGTAAAAGAGGATCGTAATGAGCTGCCAGGCGGTCTTGTGCTTACCAAGGGGATCGGCAGGCAGGATCACTCCCTGACTGGCGGCAAGTTGGCGCAACCCCGTGATCAGGAACTCGCGGGTGATGATCACGATGACCACCCAGGCGGGGAGGGCCTTCAGCGGGATCAAACAGACCAGCGCCGAGGCGACGAGGACCTTGTCGGCAAGCGGGTCCATCAGCTTGCCAAAATTGGTCATTTGGTTGAGCTTCCGCGCCAGATAGCCGTCGAGCCAATCGGTCAGGGAGGCGATGATGAAGAGGGCCAACGCAACCACATCGCCCCAGTGGGTGCTTGTCGTGAGGAAGCCGACAAAAAAGACCGTCAGGATGAGGCGACCGACGGTGAGTTTGTTGGGAAGATTCATCTCCTGCTAGTGCTCATGTTCGTGATCCTCCTCATCCTCGATTTCTTTGCGCCAGGAACGCGAAATCAAAGGGCGGATGAATCCGTAAACCAGGAACAGCACGAAGAGAACGGCCGGCATCCACTCGTAGTTCAGACCGGCGAATGCCAGCACCACGATGATGAGCAGGAACTTGGGTAGGGAGCGCTGGGTGCGCCAACCGAGCCCCTTGAAGCTGGGATAGCGCACCTTGCTGAACATCATGAACGAGAGAAAGAGTAGGAGTGCCGGCAGAGCGAATTTCCACCGTCCGATGGTCCTCTCCCCCTCCTCCAGCCAGAGCATGAAAAGAGTGAGTGAGGCGATGAGACCCGCGGCGGCGGGGATGGGGAATCCCAGAAATTCCCTTGAATGCTCCTTGGCAGAAACGGGACCAGTCTCAACGGCGGCGATGCAGTTGAAACGTGCAAGACGCAGCGTGCCGCACAGCAAGTAGACAAAGGCCACGGCCCAACCGGTCTTGTGAAAGTCCTTGAGCACGATCTGGTAGACAAGCAAGGCGGGGGCGAGCCCAAACGAAACGACGTCCGCCAGCGAGTCGAACTCCCGGCCAAAGGGACTCTCGAATCCTCCGAGGCGCGCCACGCGGCCGTCGAGCAAGTCAAAGACACAGGCCCCAAGGATAAAGGCCAACGCCGTGTGGTAGGAGTGGATCGCGGACTCCCCCGCGTTGTTGAGAAGCGCCCCCTCGATGATCTTGAGCACCGCGGCGAACCCGCAGAACAGGTTGCCCGCCGTCATCATGTTCGGCAGGAGATAAATCTTCGGTTCGCGGCCCTGATGAGTCATTGGGAATAGGTGCTGGGTGACAGGGGCAGAAGTGAAATCAGGATGCCATTCGGGCTATCGCGGTCTCGCACCCCTTGACCTTCTGACCGACGGAAACGAGCACCTCGGCATCGAGCGGAAGGAAGAGATCGGTGCGCGATCCGAAGCGGATCATGGCAAAGCGCTCCCCGCGTTCCATCTGTTCCCCAAGTTGTGCCCACGGGACGATGCGGCGGGCGATGGCACCGGTGACGAGTTTCACGCCGACAGCCCTCTCCATCCGGTCCTTGGAGCCGAATGCCCAGAAGAGGCTTTCGTTCAGGGCCGAGGCCTCCGGCTTGCGGGCATCGAGGTAGAGACCCCCGCGTCCCTCAGTAAAGAGAACTTCCCCGGCGATCGGGGTCCGGTTCACATGAACGTCAAAAACCGAGAGGAAGATCGAGACGCGCTTCATCCGGCACTTAAAGAACTGCTCCTCCTCGACTTCGTCCACGAGGGTCACCGTCCCGTCGGCGGGAGAGCCCACCGAGGAGGGATCAGCGGGCGGCTTCCGTTCCGGATCACGGAAGAACCAAAGACAGAAGAGGAGCAAACCCGCCGAGAGAATCACGGGGATGAAAGAGTGGAGCAACCGGGTTTCGCAAAGAATGTTGGCAACGATCAGAACGGCAAAAATCCATCGCCCCTCAAACATTGCCCTGGCCGGTCTCGGTTTCTGAACACTCATGCGGCCGAAACCCTAGACAACCCACTCACCACACCGCGAGCCGATAAATTCAGGCCCCACCCAAAGTTTTCCCGCAGAGACGCAGAGGCGCGGAGATCCCTGATGGATTTTCCATTCGGAATGACTCACTATACTTATTTGATGACGACAACTGAAGCGCACCCCGATCTGACGATGGAGGAACTTCTCGGGATTTTTCCAGGCGCTCGTCGCACCCTGTTTCAACTTCATCACATCGGCGGTTGCAGTAGTTGCGGATTCTCCCCGACTGAAACGCTTTCCCAGATCTGCGCCCGTAATGCTGGACTGGATCCGGTTGCCGTTCTAGCCGAGATCAAGGAGGGCCACCTCAAGGACGAGGCCCTCCTGATCTCGGCGCTTGATCTTCAAAAACAGCTCAGAGATGCCGCTGTGCGCTTGCTCGACATCCGCACCCGCGAGGAGTTCGAGGCCGTGGCGATTCCTGGCAGCAGACTCATGACCCAGGAACTGATGCAGGAGGCGATGAACTGGCCCAAGGAGACATTGATTGTCCTGGTCGACCACACGGGGAGCCGTGTTCTGGACGCCGCCGCCTATTTTGCCGGCCACGGTTTCACCAACGTCAAGGGACTCAAGGGAGGCATCGATGCCTACTCCGAGCAAGCCGACCCATCGCTTCCACGCTACACAACCGAAGCCGCTTGAATGGAAATGCAGAAGGCAAAATAAAAAATGAGGGGCGATTTTTTAGCACCCCCCATATGCTAGCTCCTCATTCCTAGCCCCCACTTTCATGAACGACGATCAGACCAAGGCGGTTGAAAACGCCGCCAAAAATCCGAAAAACCTTGGCGAGATGGAGGGCGCGGATGCTGTTGGTACCGTCGGCCGAAGCGACTGTGGCGACATGCTGCGGATGTGGGTAAAGTTTAAGGAAGAGAACGGCCGCAAGGTGATCGACCGGGCCACTTTCCAAACATTCGGATGCCAAACGGCGATTGCCGTGGCCAGCGTCGCCACTGAGATGATCCGGGGAAAGACTGCCGGAGAGGCCCTCGCCATGTCAGGGGAGCAGCTTTCCTCACCGCTCGGCCCCCTCCCCCCGATGAAGATCCACTGCGCCCAACTCGTCGAGGATGCCCTCAAGTCGGCCCTCGATCCGGCCGCCTCCAAACCCGCTGTACCCGCCATTCCATCGGGCCCCACCCTGGCCGATCAGATTACTCCGACGGGCAAAGTGAAAATCAATCTTCTAAAGAAGACTTCGGAGTCCTAGGCTTTAGGCATCTCCATGCACGCCCACCAAGAAATCGTCCTCAAGCGCGATACAGACGCGATCCAAATCCCGAGCGGCAATCCCCTTCAACTGCCGGCCGGAACCAAAGTCATGGTCACCCAGTCCTTGGGCGGCACCTACACCGTGGCGACCCCAGGCGGTCTTGCCCGCATCGACGAGAAGGATGCCGACGCCCTGGGACTCGAAGCCGTCACACCGGCCCCGAAAACAGCCGTCGAGGGATCACTGGAAGAGGCCGTCTGGAATCAACTCAAGACCGTCTTTGACCCCGAAATCCCCGTGAATGTCGTCGATCTCGGGCTCATCTACGAGTGCCAGCTCCTCCATCCGGATGGCGGGGGCACCAAGGCTCACGTCAAGATGACCCTCACTGCTCCGGGTTGCGGCATGGGACCGACGATTGCAGCGGACGCCCGTGGCAAAATCCTCACCCTCGAGGGGGTCGACGAGGCGGAGGTCGAACTGGTCTGGGATCCACCTTGGAACCAAAGCATGATCAGTGAAGCCGGGCGGATGAAACTGGGCCTTGTCTAGGCTTGAGCCGATTTCGATTGCTATTCCTCTCTGAAAAGAACATAGTCCACGCCCCATGAGTCAGCATCCCAGCCTTAAAGGAACCAGCACCATCGCCGCCAAGCGCAGTGTGCTGAAGCGCTTCGAGCGCGTCGAGCTTCTGAAGAAACGCGGTCAGTTCAAGCCCGGTCAGCGTGTGATCGGACTGCCCAAGACCAAGCCGGAGGATTAAGCCGATCGCCGGAAATCCCAATTCCGGGAAACCATCCACGGGTCTCCCAGCCGCCAGGCGCACGTCCGACGCAACGGGCATGCGCCTGAATCGTTTTCTGGCTGCAGCTGGCCTCGGCTCCCGACGTTCCTGCGAAGAGCTCATCCTCAGGGGCAGTGTCTCAGTAAACGGCTCCTATGTCCGCGACCTGTCCACCCGGATTTCGGACGCTGACGACGTGCGGGTCCACGGTCGATCCGTCCACACCATCGCCACGCGTACCATCCTGCTGAACAAGCCCGCAGGCTACACCACAACCAGGGGTGACCGGCACGCGGAGCGGACCATCTTTGACCTGCTCCCCTCCGACTGCGGTCATCTTTTCCATGTCGGACGCCTCGACCGCGAGAGCGAGGGACTGCTTTTGCTCACAAACGACGGGGCGATGGCCCAGGAGTTGATGCACCCCTCCAAGGGGATCGAGAAGGAATACGAGGTCGTCGTCGACCGACCATTTGGATCCAAAGACGCCGCCGCCCTGCTCAAGGGAACCTGGATCGAGGGGTCCGTGGCCAGGGTGCAGTCGGTACGAACTCTTGGTCCTACCAAGATCACGGTCATCCTCCATCAGGGACTCAAGCGCCAGATCCGCGTCATGCTCGGCCAACTCGGTTTCAAGGTGCAACGCCTGGTTCGTGTGCGCCTTGGCCCCCTCACCCTGAGGGGAGTAAAACCGGGGAGCTACCGCGAACTGCGCCCCGAGGATCTCGAGGCACTCCGCAAGGCGGCTGCGGCACCCAAGCCCAGAAAACCGGTCACCCGCCCCAAGCCGAAGGCCCTCAAGTTCACGAATTTCACCGTCGTCCCCGCCTCCGCAAAGCGCTCCCCGGAAGCCTCCCCTGCACCGAAAAAGCCACGCAAGACCTCGCGCACGGAGGAAAGGGTGAAGCGCTCAAAAGCAGTGAACAGCTAGGGGGCGCCACCGTTTACCCCGCCTGTTTTGCCTTCTTGATTGTCCATTCTTCATTCTAACTTTCTCCGATGAAGACGACCTTCCGTTCGATTCCCGACTGCCCGCCGGCCCTAGGCCCCTACTCGCTTGCCGTCCGTTCCTCCGGCCTTCTTTTTGTGTCGGGCATGACGCCTTGGGATCCCGCCACGGGCCAAATCGAGCGTGGAACCATCGCGGAGCAGACAAGGCTCGTCCTCGAAAACATCCGGCGCATCGTGATGGGGTCGGGAGGTTCGCTCGCCGACACCGTCTCGTGCCGCGTCTACCTGCGGGACCTCAGCACGGAGAACTTCCAGTCCATGAACGCCGTCTACGCCGAGTACTTCCCCGGCAACCATCCGCCGGCCCGGGCCACCGTGGGGGCCCAATTACCGGGTGCATTCGACGTGGAGATCGAATGCGTCGTGGCTGTGAAAGAGTCCTGAGCCCGCTGATCCGATGAAGCGCCTGATTCCCTTGCTCCTACTTGCCTCTCTGGTAGCACCGCTCCTGAAAGCTCAGGAAAGCGCTTCCCGCGAGTACATCGTGATCTCCGGAGGCCCCTCGCTCATCGAGTGGGAGAAATTCAAGAAGGTGCCCCACGACCACTGGTGGGCGAATTTCGTCCGAGCCGCCCGGATCCGCCTCGGGGAACTCCGCGATCGTGAGGGGGACGGCGCACTCATCACCTGGATGGTTTATAAGCCCGGCTACCTGCGCCGCGGTACCCGCCAGGAAAAAAAGGATCTTCTCTCGGACATCGCCAGCGTGAGGGACAAATACAAAATCAACCTGGTCTTCTTCGGAAGCCAACAGGAGATCCTGGATTACATCAACAGAGGCTCGGCCAACCGTCCCCGATCCACTTGGAAAATCGCCGATCTTGAATACTTCGGTCACTCCAACAGGGCCTGCTTCATGTTTGATTACAGCAACGAAATCGATAGCGCCTCCAAGGTCTGGCTTCACGAGACCGAGCTTCAAAAAATCGACCGGACCGCCTTCTCTCCCCGCGCCTTCGTCAAGAGCTGGGGCTGCCATACCGGCGAGAGCATGAGCCGACTCTGGCGCAAGGCCACCGGCCAGCCGATGATCGGGGCGATCGGCACCACAGATTACTCCGGAAGCGATGAGCCCGGCTGGCATCCTAAACTCGGCAACAGCAACGGCCGCTGGACGCGCTAGGCGTTCCGGGAACCCCATGGCTCCGAGATGAAGACGGAGACTGGTTGGAACAAACCCCTCCGTTATCTCGGGCGCGCCCTGCTGCTGCGCTGTCCGGTTTGCGGGAAATCCCCGATCTTTCCCCCGCTCCGCTGCACCCGCACCCTGCGCGACTGGTTCACTCCGCTCGACGGTTGCCCCCGATGCGGCTACCCCTACGAAAGAGAACCGGGCTACTTTCTGGTCTCGGTCTGGATCATCAACTACGGGGCGGGAAGTGTGCTGGGAATCATGATCTACGTGATCCGTGAACTCTTTTTCCATCCCCCTATCGGGCAACTGATCCTATCGGTCATCGTGCCGATCTTTTTTTTCAACCTTCTCTTTGCCCGTCACTCCAAAGCGCTCTTCATCGCCCTCGACCACTACTACGATCCTCATGAAAAGGATCCCGGCGAGGACGGGGGCAACCTACCCAAGCCGGAGAAGCCGAAGGGCGGCCCGACCGTACCCTACAAACCTCTTCCAAAACCAAAGCCAGCCCCGGCACTGCACTAGCAGGGGCATGCCGCTTCTCATCATCCGGATCTGGCATTTGCACGGTAATACCCTCTAGTGTACGTGATCCCCCTATGAATAATCTCGGCCTGCTGCTTGCCTGCTTTGGTTCGGTCTTCAATGTGCTGACCGACTGCTCCCGTAAAAAGATCCTCGATCACGGATACGATGCCGTGATCATTGGTTTCTGGTGCAAGGCGGCAGCTCTGAGTTGCTATCTGATTGCACTCGGCGTGCTCCTCTTTCTGGGAATCCGCCCGGAACTTCCTCCTGTCGGTGCAGCGCTCCACCTCTCCCCAAAAACAGCTTTCCTCATTTACCTGGTCATCAATGCACTGCTTGAAGGAACCGCCATTCTCCTCAATTACCGTGCCCTGCAGGTCTCGCCCCTTTCATTCTGCGTGCCATTCATGGCACTGACCCCGGTTTTCCTCCTGCCAATCGGCAAGTTTTTCCTCCACGAGCAAATCTCCTCGGGAATGATCGTCGGCGTCTTCCTGGTGGTGACCGGTTCCCTGGTAATCAACCGCCAACTGGTGGCCAACGGCTGGCTCGAACCGGCAAAGGCGATCCTGCGGGAAAAGGGTAGCCGCTACATGATTATCGTCGCGATGCTGCTGGCCTGCACGGCGGCCATCGACAAGTGGTTTGTGACCGGAGGCGGTGATGCCGAACTCGGAGCCCGTGTCCTGCGCTCCTTCAGCCTCTCCCTGGGAAAATCGATGATGCTGGGTCTCTTTTTCCTACTGCTGGCCTCATGGAGACTTTCCCGTAAGCCCCGGGAGGAATCGCAAAAAGGGGCAGCATCTGTATGGACTGCTGCCTGGCGCGACGTTCCGGGATGGATTCTTCTGGCCGGTCTCTTCGAAGCGACTGTGCTGATTCTCCAGATGGTTGCAGTACAACTCACCGTGGCCGCCATCGTCATCAGCATCAAGCGCTCGGGAATCCTTCTGGCCTGCGTGCTGGGATGGTTCATGTTCAAGGAACGCGGCATCACCGACCGGGTCATCGGATCCTTTGTGATGATCTCCGGGGTCGTTGTTTTTTTCCTCACCAAGCCGGATGCCCACGGTTCCTGCCTGATAGGATTCTCCGGAGCCGTGGGGGTGGCGGCCCTTGCCTTGGCGGGAATGTCCCTCGCCCTTTATCTCACGCGCAACTGGAACAAGCCTGCTGAATGCCAGATCCGTTGACCTCTTTGGTCAAATCCTGCGGATCACCGTGTCATGATGGAACTTCGCATCGTCGTGACCAGGATAGTCGAGCGTGTAATGGAGACCGCGACTTTCCTTGCGGCTGATGGCGCAATCAACGATGAGCGAGGCGGCCGTGGCGAGGTTCCGGAGCTCAAGTAGGTCGGCGGTGATCCGGAAGTTCCAGTAGAATTCCTGAATCTCGTTCTGCAGGTTGCGAAGGCGGGTGGCGGCGCGCTGAAGGCGCTTGTCGGTCCGGACAATGCCGACGTAATCCCACATGAGCCGGCGGATTTCATCCCAGTTGTGGTAGATGACGACCATCTCGTCGACATCGCTCACTTTGCCGGGGCGCCATTCGGGAAGCTGAATCTCGATTCCCTGCCGGTGATGGTTGCGGCACGCCTTCACCGAAGCGCGGTGGGCCATCACCAGCGCCTCGAGGAGGGAGTTGCTGGCCAGGCGGTTGGCACCGTGAAGTCCGGTGCAGGCGACCTCCCCCACGGCGTAGAGCCCGCGAAGGGATGTCTCCCCGTTGAGGTCGGTCTTCACACCACCGCATTGATAATGGGCGGCTGGGACGACGGGTATCGCCTCCCGGGTGATGTCGATGCCGAGTTCCAGACACTTGTCATGGATCATGGGAAAACGCTCCCTGAGGAAGTCAGCCGGCTTGTGGGAAATATCCAGATAGACGCACGGACTGCCCGTGCGCTTCATCTCCGCGTCGATCGCGCGGGCCACCACGTCGCGGGGGGCCAACTCCAGGCGCTGGTCGTATTTCTCCATGAACCGCCGTCCCCGTGCATCGGTCAGGATCCCCCCTTCCCCACGGACCGCTTCGGTGATCAGGAAAGATTTTGTCTTTGGATGGTAGAGGCAGGTGGGGTGGAACTGCATGAACTCCATGTTGGCCACCGTCGCCCCGGCCCTCCATGCCATGGCCACCCCGTCGCCGGTGGCGATATCGGGATTGGTCGTGTAGAGATAGACGCGCCCGCACCCTCCTGTGGCGAGGACCGTGACATCGGTGCGGATCGTCTCGACGGTCCCGCTCGCCTCGTCCAGCACATAGAGACCCACGCAAGCATCCTGCATCGCGTAGCCCAGCTTTCCGGTGGTGATCAGGTCAACGGCGATGCGGTTCTCAAGAACGGTAATGGAGGGATGGGCGGCGACCGCGGCCAGCAGCGTCTTCTCGATTTCCAAGCCGGTGGCATCCTTGGCATGGAGGATACGGCGTTTGGAGTGCCCTCCCTCGCGTCCAAGATCGGGTTCACGATGACCGTCTGGAGATGTTCTCTCGTCGAAATGCATTCCAAGACCCACGAGTTCGGCGATCCGCTCCGGTCCCTCCGAAATGATGGTCCGAACCACCTCCTCATGGCAGAGCCCGTCACCGGCAATCAGCGTATCCTTCACATGAAGTGCCACGGAATCCTCCGAACTTGTCACGCAGGCAATGCCACCCTGAGCCCAGGCGGTGTTGGAATCTGCCCGCGACTTCTTGGTCACGATTGCAACGGTCGCTCCGGAAGCCGCAACCTTGAGCGCGTAGGTCAAACCGGCGATCCCGCTGCCGATCACGACATGATCAAAAGTCTTCATGGGGCTAGGGAATTCCCCAGGGGGATGGCGAGGTTGTCGAGAAGGCGGACACCGCCCAATTTCACGGCGACCAAGGCCCGGGCCTTGGTTTGAGAAGTAATTCTGCCAAGGGGTTCCAAGGTGGTCTCCTCGACGATCGAGGCATAGTTGAGGGTCGCTCCGGGAATCCGGCCCAGATCACGGCGCAGTTGCCTTTCCAAGGAGGCATGCTTCGTTCCCGCTTCCGCCTCCATCGCCGCCGCGGTAAGAGCCTGGAAAATTCTCGGGGCCATCGCCCGAGCACCGGCCGGGAGGAAGCGGTTGCGGGAACTCAGAGCAAGCCCGTCCTCTTCGCGCACAATCGGATGGCCGGCGATCCTGATAGGAAACTTGAGATCGCGGACCATCCGTCGGATGACGGCAAGTTGTTGCCAGTCCTTCTCCCCAAAGACCGCGATCTCGGGACGGATCATTTGAAAAAGCAGCGCCACAACGGTGCAAACCCCATCAAAGTGACCCGGGCGCTCCGCTCCCTCGAACCTGAGCGAAAGACTCTTTTCGGAAACCGCCACGGAGACATCGGAGGCATACATCTCTCGGACATCAGGGCGGAACAGCAGATCCACCCCCTCGCTTCTGCAGAGGGCCGCATCGGCGCGGATGGGGCGGGGATAGCGGGACAAATCCTCGCTGGGTCCGAACTGCGTGGGATTGACGAAGATCGAGACTGCCACGCCCCCATCCTTTCCTGCCAATCTGCGGGCCCTTTGGATCAGGGCGGCATGCCCCGAGTGCAGGGCACCCATCGTGGGTACGAAGACTACCTTGCCCACGGTTTTTCGCCGCCAGGAAGCGACGGCAGCGGTCGTGACCGCCGTGATCATGCCCCTACTTGGCGGGGGAAGACGCCGGCGAAGGCGACTTGAGAAGCTGTTTCTGAATCGCGGTGGGACCGGCGGTGGCCCTGACCTGCAGGACCGAAATGAGCAAGGTGAGAGCAAAGAAGATGCCGCCCATCCAGACGGTGAACTTGGTCAGCACTGTGGTCGTCTGGGCGCCGAAGAGATTGTCGGTAAGCCCGCCGCCGAACGCTGCGCCGAGTCCCTCGTTCTTGGGACGTTGCATGAGGATTGCCAAGATCATCAGGAGGCAGACGATCACGAGCAGGGAAATGAGGAGGGGCATCAGGAGCCACATAAGGCAAACATTAGAGATCGAAAGGAGACCGTCTGTAAAGAGGGATCCGTTGCTTGACCTTTCGGGAGCGCAAACCGCAAACTACTCCCTTCCAACCACCACAGCATGGCACGCAATACCAAGACCTCCAAAAAATCCGCCAAAGTTCCCGCCAAAGCCGCCGTCCCGGCCAAGGCCACCAAGTCCCCGAAGTCGACGGGACAGGAGGATTTTCCCGAGGTGCGCTCGTTGATCGAACTTCTCAAGAAGAACCATCTGGCCGTCCTAGAGTTTGAGAAAGGTGACCTGCGCGTTACCCTCAAGACCCCGGCCGGTGCCGCCGGTGGCGGAACGTTTCTGCAAGCCCCGGTCGCCGCTTCCCCGACTCCAGCTGCCGCAGCCGCCACGCCCTCGGCAGACGTTCCGGCCGCCGAGGCCCCTAAGGGAAATTTCAAGGAGATCACCTCCCCGATGGTCGGCACGTTCTATTCCTCCCCCTCGCCCGAGACCCCGGCCTTTGTTGAGGCCGGAAAGTCGGTCAATCCCGACACCGTCGTCTGCATCATTGAGGCGATGAAGGTCATGAACGAGATCAAGGCGGAGATCTCCGGCAAGGTCGTCGAGGTAGTTGCCGAGAATGGCAAGCCCGTCCAGTTCGGTCAGGTCCTTTTCCGGGTCAGCTAAGGCATCCGGAAAATCCACGACCACCGGACCCATGTTTAAGAAAGTCCTCATCGCCAACCGCGGCGAGATCGCACTTCGCATCATCCGCGCCTGCAAGGAGCTCGGTATCGGCACCGTCGCCGTTTACTCCGAGCCCGACATCGATTCGTTGCACGTCCAACTGGCCGACGAGGCCGTCTGCATCGGTCCCGCTGCAGGCAGCGAAAGCTACCTCAAGATCGACCGCATCCTCAGTGCAGCGGAGATTACCGACGTCGACGCGATCCATCCCGGCTACGGCTTCCTGGCCGAGAACGCCCACTTCGCCGAGGTCTGTGCCTCGGCCAATATCGCCTTCGTGGGGCCCTCACCCGAGTCGATCCGCCTCATGGGTGACAAAAACAGTGCCCGTGACTGCGCGAAGAAGGCAGGCGTACCCATCTCCCCCGGCAGCGACGGCGTCGTGCAGGATGAAAAGGAGGCCATCAAGGTCGCGCGTAAGATCGGCTATCCCGTGATGATCAAGGCGGTCGCAGGAGGCGGTGGACGCGGCATGCGCATGGCCCACAACGAGGGAAGCCTCGTCCAGGGATTCCACAGTGCCCGGATGGAAGCCGACAAGGCCTTCGGCAATCCCGACGTCTACATCGAGAAGCTGATCGTCAACCCGCACCATATCGAGTTTCAGGTCTTCGGCGACAAGCACGGCAACATCGTCCACCTCGGGGAGCGCGACTGCTCCCTGCAGCGCCGTAACCAGAAAATCCTCGAGGAGTGCCCCTCACCGCTCGTGACGGAGGATCTCCGCAAGCGCATGGGCGAGGCCTCGATCAACCTCTGCAAGACGGTCGGCTACTACAATGCCGGCACCATCGAGTATCTCGTCGACGACGATCTGAACTTCTACTTCATGGAGATGAACACCCGTATCCAGGTGGAGCATCCCGTAACCGAGGAGGTCTACGGCGTCGACCTCGTCAAGCAACAACTCATGGTGGCCGCTGGACAACCCCTCACCGAGCACCTCCGCAACGCCAAGCCACGCCTCCACTCCATCGAGTGTCGCATCAATGCCGAGGATCCCGAGCGCAACTTCATGCCTTGTCCCGGCAAGATCGAGGCCTACTACGCCCCGGGCGGCCGGGGCATCCGCATCGACTCCCATGCCTACGCCGGATACCCGATCCCCCCGAACTACGATTCCATGATTTCCAAGATGATCGCCACCGCCTCCACCCGGGAGGCCGCGATCAGTCGCATGGAGCGTGCGCTCGGCGAATATCAGGTCGTCGGCATCAAGACCACGATCCCACTCCACCGCGCCATCATGCAGAGCGCCGATTTCCGCAAGGGACACTACAGCACCGGGTTCCTCGAAAAATTCCTGAAAGACGGTGTTCCCGTCGTGAAGGACTAGCGGATCGGACACATTTCACAGGGGAACAGGCGATAGGGTATCCCTCGCACCAGGCACCATGAAGCCAATCGCTGACTGCCGGCTCTACGGGATCCTCGACACGGGATATGTCTCGGCGGAGCGCATGGCTGACATGGCACGCTTCCTGATTGCGGGCGGGATCGATATCCTTCAACTGCGTGCCAAGAAGGAGACGCCCGAGGCCATTCTCTCCATGGCCCGCGCGATAGCCCCTCTCTGTCGAGAAGCCGGGGTTCCCTTCATCCTGAACGACCACCCCTCCCTTGTCCGTGAGGCCGGGGCCGATGGTGCCCATGTTGGCCAGGATGACATGTCGGTGTCCGAGGCCAGGCGCCTCGCCGGACCTGCTGCGCTAATCGGAAAATCGACCCATTCCCTGGAACAGGCACTCGCTACGGCTGCGGAGTCGCCCGACTATCTCGGCTTCGGCCCGCTCTTCGCCACCCCCACCAAGCCTGATTACCAACCAATCGGGATGGCGGAAATCTCCGAAGTCCATGCCCGTGTTTCCCTGCCGGTCTTCTGTATCGGGGGGATCAAGGCGTGCAACCTGACCGAAGTAATCCATGCAGGGGCCAGACGCGTCGTGATCGTTTCCGACCTTTTGCAGGCCGATGATCCGTCTGCCCGGACCGCAGCCTGCAAAACCCTCCTCAGGGCCTGATCCCCTTTGTTCCGGTGAGTCAGGAGGAAACGATCCTCAACTTTCTCCTGGGGATCCAGCAGGAGTACGGAGGAGCTATTCCCTTCCACCGATTCATGGCGGAGGCCCTCCATCACCCCCGCTTCGGCTACTACGGGGCACACATCGCCGACGTTGGCGCACGCGGCGACTTCTCCACCTCCGCAACACTCTCGCCCAGGCTCGGATCCGCCATTGCCTCCTGGGCGCTTGCTCGCGCCAGGGAACGTGGTTGGAAGCGACTCCCTCTCGTCGAGATCGGCGCAGGAAGCGGTGAACTCGCACGCACGATCCTAGGGCAACTCGGATGGTTCCGGCGACTTCGCACAGACTACTTCATCGTGGAGAGTTCGCCTGTGCTGCGCGCACGTCAGGAGCATCTGCTTGGTCGCCTCGGAGTGAGGTGGCATGACTCGATGGGGGCTGCCTTGGAGGCCCTCGGAGGCCGGGCTCTGATTTTCAGCAACGAACTGGTCGATGCCTTTCCCTGCAAACTCTTTGAAAAGTCGCCCGAAGGATGGAGTGAACTCGGGGTGAGACTTTCAGCGGAAGGAGGACTCTCTGAATGCTTTGTCGGAGAAAAACTGGATAATCCGTGGTTCGGAAAACTGGGTCACTTGCCAACGGGACAGCGCGTGGAACGTCATGATTCCTATGATGAATGGCTGAATTCGTGGGCTGCGTCCTGGCGTGAAGGATCGCTGCTGACCATTGATTACGGCGACCTTGCCCAAGACCTGTATACGCACAGTCCCGCCGGATCTCTACGTGGCTATTGGAAACACCGCCGCCTCACGGGCCGCGATGTGTACTCACGGTTCGGAAAACAGGATCTCACCGCTGACGTCAACTTCAGCGACCTCATGGATTGGGGTCTGCAAGCGGGATGGAGGACTCTCCAATTCACCACGCAGCGGGAGTTCCTTCAAACCTGGTGCCGCAAATCCTCGGAGTCAGCAGAGAAAGAGGGAATCCTCGATTCACCCCAAGGGGCGGGAGGCGCTTTCAAAGTTCTGGAACAAGTTCCGGAATGTTGACTATTGAGCAGAAGGTTGAGCCGACGGACTGAGCGGACTGGAGCCTGCCTGGCGGGCACCACTAAAGGCGAGGGGCAGGGTCACTTGCGGCAGATCCTTGAGCGTGAAGGTGATCAGCGCGCCGTATTGGTTCTGCCCTGATTGGGTCGCGGTTCCCTGATTGGATCGCACCTCGGCTCCAAAGGAGACAATCCAACTGGAAAGGTCACGGTGGATCAAATAGCGCTGGTAGATGAGGGCATTGTTATTGTTGGCCGTGGTTGTTCCGGGTGTGTTGTAGATTTCCTGGGCGCTGATCGACCAGTGATCGTTCACTTTCCAGAAAGCCCCGAAGGGATACTGGTTATCGCTTGGATATCCCGCATAGTTGTTGATGTAGCGGGTGCCGAAATTGAACGAGAAGTTTCTGACAGGCATTACGACGAAGTCGGTGTTCAACTCCGTGAATCCGTCGGTTCCGATCGGCACCTGCGAGCCGACGAGGAAATTGCACCAACTTACCGGCGCAAATGTCATTCTGTTGTTGAGGTTAGAGAGCGGACCGTTCTGATAGGGGTTAATCCCGTTCACATCAATGAAGGTGTCGACGAAAAACCAGTCATAGGTGTCCCCGTCCCGACGCGTCTGAAGACGATTGCGGGTACCGATTCGCCAGATGGCCCACGTATCGATCGAATCGATTGCGCCGAACTGAGGGAAATCAAGCGGTTCAAGCTGGGTAGAACTTGGTTGGTATCCGGAACGGGTCGTTTGGTTCGGGTTATTAGGCAACAATCGGTCGAACTGGGGCACCTGATTCACGTTGGGACCACCGGCGTACACATAGGAAAGGTTGCTGTAGGGCTGGAAAACATGCCTCAGGCCATCAAGCCCCAACCAGCGGGACTGCATCCATTCAAAGCTTCTTGAAATCTTGAAGGAATTCTCCAAGCCCGCGTTGAAGATCCCACGGGAAATACTTCCGGTGGTGTGGAGTGCATTGCCGGGAGGTATCCCGGCAACCGTATTGGTAGTCTGATTAACATTACTATAGGGATAGGTGTTAATCCCTGTGCCATTGGTCCCCTGAAAATAGGCGCCCTGACTGTAAAAGGTCCCGCGGATGCCGATCTTCGGAACCGTGGAGAGCCATCCCCAGAGAGTTTGCGGGGCACTGATCTGATGGAAGGTGTCAAATCGCGTGGCGCTATAATTATCTCCGATTTGATTGAACTGATTCGTTTGATTGGAAAATTTTCTACCCAGTTGCCCGAGTGCCGTGGTGCCGTCGTAATAAACCGGCAATCCGAGAAGAGGCTCCTGCTTGAAATCAAATGCGGCTTCGGGTTGACGCGTCGTGGTTTGCTGAAAGTTGTTCATCTGCCAACGAGTGACCAACGACGCGGTGTAAAAGTCACCCATTTTGGTCAGGGTGACGTTGTTGTCGGGTTCGGGATTAAAGCGGTTCTCGGCGGGATAGAAGTCCTGCATGAAATCGCGGTCACTCAGTTTGGTCATGTCAAAGGTGATGTAGGTCTCGTCGGAGAGATACATCTTACCCTGATACCCGATACGGTAACGGCTCGGGGAGGCCGTTTCCGGAAGTTCGCCGGGGCCACCCGTTTTCTGGCCCGGATCCTGATCATTGACATAGTAAGAGACGAACTTGCCGTAGCTTCGGTCGTTCTTGCCGAATTTGAGATTGGCGTCGAATCCCACCGCATACCCGCGGAGGGTGCGGTAGTCCTGGCGGATCGTGGCCAGAAAATTGTCGCCGGTTCCAAGAGGAAACGTGTAGGCCGTCAGCAGGTACCCACCCCAGTTGGAATCGTATCCGGGGGCAATCTGAAAACCTTGGCTGCGGAGATTCCCGAAAGCGTAGGGCAGCCAGAAAACGGGGATTTTACCAACATAAAGAGTCGAATTGAGCATCACGACGCGGTCGCCGGGGTAGAGACGGATCGTCCGGGCGTGAACATGCCAGTCTGGCATCGAGGAATCGGATGTGGTGATGTCCGATTCCCGGAGCGAGAACTGCCGGGTTCCAAAGCCCTTCGCCGACAGCGAACTGAATTTCAGCGGTCCATGACTGCCGTCGAACTCCAGTGCGCGGACCTGCTTGGTCTCCAGATTGTAGAAAGCCCTTTGTCCGCTGAATAGGTTCTCCCCGGAATAGATGCGGACGTTGCCTAGCAGCAGGACATCGCGGGTGTCGGGATTGTACTCGGCATGGTCAGCATAGATCGCCAGATCCCCGTAGCGGATCTGGACATTATTGTCGGCGACAGCCGTCCCGTTCTCAAACCGTGTATCCCCTTCTGCAGTGATCTCGACCGGTTTGTCCGCAAAGTTGCCGAACTGGGCACGGAGGGGTGCTCCGGCGGTCAGCAGTAGGGCAGAAATCAGGAGAAAACGACGCATTTTGGGGAACTCCGAGGCTATGGGGTGATAAACCCGTTCAAAAGAGAAAAATACCCCGCAAGACGATCCGGTCGGAGTCGTTATCCCCAGGTAAAACTACTTGCCCAAATGGCGGATATCCTCGGCCATGACTGCAAAGACCACATCTTCGGCCATATTCGCCGCATGATCCCCAATCCGTTCCAGGCAACGGCTGATCAGGATCAGATTCAGATAGATGGGGAGATTGGCCGAGTCGTCCTGCATCCGATTCACCATCTTGTCGGCGAGTTCCCTGTTCATCCGGTCGAGTTCCTTGTCGCGCGCCTTCAGTTCCACGGCCAGTGGGGCATTACGCTCGGCAAAGGCCCTCACGGCGTCATCGAGCATCGAAAGGGCGAGACGGGCCGGCTCGTCCAGCAGATGGATCTCGGGGATTTCGGGGTGCTCGTTGATCTTGCGGGCACGACGGGCGATGTTGACCGCCTGATCCGCGACGCGCTCCACGTTGGCGCCGATCTTGATCGAAGCGACAACCTCCCGGAGATCCGAAGCAACCGGCTGAAAACGGCTCATCACCTCGATGCCTTCCCGGTCGATCTGCATTTCCAGCATGTCGATTTCCTCGTCCTCGGCGATCACGTCATTGCACCAAGCATCATCCCGCTCCATCAGTCCGCGCAGCGAATTACGGAGGTTGCGTTGGGCAAGACTCGACATCGTCAGCAGATCCCCCCTCAGCTGATTAAGGGCGGAGGTGAAGGTTGTGAGCGTGTGAGGGCGGGCGGGTTCCTGGTGCATGGCGGGGGTCTGGATCAACCGAATCGTCCTGTGATGTATTCCTCGGTCTGTTTCTTGGCTGGGTTGGTGAAAATCGATCGGGTGTCACCCATCTCGATCAGGTTACCGAGATAGAAAAAGGCGGTCAGGTCCGAGACCCTACTGGCCTGTTGCATGTTGTGGGTCACGATCACGATCGTGAAGTCCTTTTTGAGTTCCATGATCAGTTCCTCGACCTTCGCAGTGGCGATCGGATCAAGGGCGGAGCAAGGCTCATCCATCAACAGGATCTCCGGCCTACTAGCCACGGCCCGCGCGATACAGAGACGCTGCATCTGCCCTCCCGAGAGGCCCAGGGCGCTGTCGTGGAGGCGATCCTTGACCTCATCCCAGAGAGCAGCTGAACGCAGGCACCGCTCCACGGTCTCGTCAAAAAGGGCCTTGTTCCTCTCCCCCGTAATGCGGAGGGGATAGACGATGTTCTCGTAGATCGACATCGGGAAAGGATTCGATTTCTGGAAGACCATCCCGATGCGGCGGCGCAGGGCGATGATCTCGACGGAGGGATCAAAGATACTGGTGCCGTGGATCGTGATGTCTCCCTCATGGCGGATACCCGGGATCAGTTCGTTCATCCGGTTGAAGTTGCGGAGCAGGGTCGACTTGCCGCAACCCGAGGGACCGATGAACGCCGTTACCTTTCGAGAGGGGATCTCGAGGGTAATGCCGTGAAGGACGCGTTTCTCACCGTAATAGAATTTGAAATCGTCCACCTTGATGAAGTTGGACTCACCAGGAACGAAATCGTCGGTGAGTTCAAGCGTGCGCGATGAAGGCTGGTTTTCCTCGGAAGTCATGGTTCAAGAGTATTTTTTGCGGAAAACAATCTGGGTCAGGACGTTGGTCACCGTGACCAGGGTCACGAGGACCAACGAGGCCGCCCAGGCCATCTTCACGTGATAGGCATAGGGGAGCGAGGCGAAGTTGTAGATCAGCACCGAAAGCGAGGCGCTTGGCTGCATGACAGAACTGATCCAGTTCTGGCTGAAGAGCGCGGTGAAAATCACCGGGGCGGTCTCACCGGCAGCGCGGCCGACGGCCAGCATGATGCCCGTCATCATTGCGGGAAGCGCCTGGGGAAGGACGATTCTCCAGATGGTCTGGAAATGGGTGGCGCCGACACCGAAAGAGGCCTCCCGGAAAGCCTTGGGAACACCCAGCAGCGCCTGTTCCCCAGTCAGCAGGATGGTGGGTAGGATCAGGATCGAGAGAGCGACGCCGCCGGCCAGAGATGAAAACTGATGGGTTGGCAACACGACGACGGCAAAGGCAAAAACACCGCAAATGATCGACGGAATGCCGGTCAGCAACTTGGCCACGACGCGGACCGCACCGGAAAGACGGGAGGCGGGAGCGTATTCGTTAATGTAGATCGCGGAGAGGATGCCCAGGGGTATGGCCAGCAGCAGGGAGATTCCGACCATCACCACCGTGCCTACCAGTGCGTTCCCAAATCCTCCTCCCTCAAGTCCCGGCGCCGGGGGAAGCTGGGTGAATAGCGATGGGGAGACGAGAGAGAGACCATTCTTCACCACGAGCACCACGATGGAAAAAAGCGGCACAAGCGTGAGAAGCGAGAGCGACACGCAGAGGAAGGTGAGCACCCTGTTCCTCAGCAGGCGCAAGGGCGAAGTTTGCCGTCCTGCGTTGGAAAAAAAGTTTTCGGGGGAGGCCATGGGTTGGAACGGAGATCAGGCGAGGCCAGCGGTTGCCTTCTGCGTGCGCCGGAGAACCGCTTCCCCTGCCATATTGACCACAAGGGTCAGCAACACGAGCAGGATGGCGGCATACATCAGGGCATTGATCTGGATCCCCTCCGCCTCGGCAAACTGATTGGCGAGCAGGGCCGCAAGGGTATTGGAGGGGGAAAGCAGCGACCAGGAGAGGCGCTGGCTGTTTCCGATAAGCATGGCGACGGCCATGGTTTCCCCCATCGCGCGGCCAAAGGCCAGGATGGTGGAGGCCACGATGCCCGGAGCGGCCGTAGGGATAATGACGCCGAGGATTGCCTCCCAGCGAGTTGCACCGAGGGCATAAGCCCCCTCACGCAGCGAATTGGGAACGGCGACCAGGGCGGTTCTGGAAATCGCGGTGATCGTGGGCAGAACCATAAGGGCAAGCACGAGACTCGCCGTGAGAAGGCTGTTGCCGTAGGCCGGTCCCTCAAAGAGGGGGATAAAACCAAGGTGCCGGGCCAGAAGACCGCCCAGCGACTGGACGAGCGGGATGATCACGAAGATCCCCCAGAGACCGTAGACCACGCTGGGTATGGCGGCCAGCAACTCGACGACAAAGCGGATCGCCTGCCGGACGGAATCAGGCAGGAAGTTCTCACTGAGAAAGAGAGCAATCGCCAGGCCGAGTGGCAATGCCAAGGCAAGCGCCAGCAGGCTACTCTCCACCGTGCCCAGAATGACGGGCAGGACACCGAAGACATCCCTGTTCGGGCTCCATTGGATTCCGGTAACAAACCCCAGACCGAAGCGATGAACCGCAGGGAATGCCTTGGTCAGGATCTCTCCCAAAATGAAGACCAGAAGAACAACGACACTCGCGGATGCCAGCCATGAAACAGCCCTCAGCAGGTCAAAGCGCCTGCGGTACTCACGACGCACGGGTGCGTCGGGGAGTACGGGGATCGGATGTCTGCCTTCGTCGGCCACGGATTCTTCGGCCGAAAGCGTCACTTGACGGTCTGCAGTGCCGCCGTGACCTTCTCAACCACGGAATCAGGCAGGGAAATGTATCCGAGCTCAGGAGCGGCCTGCTGACCGGTAGTCAGGCCGTAATTGACGAAGGCCTTGATGGCTGCCGCCTTGGCTGCATCCGTGTTGCTCTTCTTCACGAGGAGCCAGGTCAAGGTGGCGATCGGGTAATCATTGGCACCCTCGGGATCGGTGATGAAGGCGCGGAAGTTGGCTGGAAGCGCAACCGAAGCCAGGGTGGCGGCACCGCTCTCGATGGTCGGGGCGACGAAGTTGCCGCTCTTGTTCTGAAGGGAAGCCATGGTGAGCTTGTTGTTGGCCGCGTAGCCGAACTCGACGTAACCGATGGCGCCGGGGGTCTGCTTGATCAGGGCGGTCACGCCATCATTGCCCTTGCCGGAAACTCCGACAGGCCACGTAACCTGTTTGCCGCTACCGACCTTGGTGGCAAAATCAGGGCTGACCGCCGCGATGTGGGCGGTGAAAACGGCCGTCGTGCCGCTGCCATCGGCTCGCGTGACGACCGTCACAGGCGTCGAGGGAAGCTTGGAATCGGGGTTCTCCTTGGCGATGAGGGGATCGTTCCAGACCTTGACCGTGCCGAGCAGAATGCCGGCGACGGCCTGGCGGGAAAGCTTCAGGCCGGCTGGGACACCGGGAATGTTGTAGGCCAGCACGATGGTGCCCGCAGTGGCGGGGAGCAGGAGGACGTTGTCGGAGACTTTGGCGATCTCGGCATCGCTCATCGCGACGTCACTGGCGCCAAAATCGGTGATCCCGTCGGTGAACTGCTTCACGCCGGCGCCGCTACCGACACCCTGATAATTCACGGTCACATCGGGGTTGGACTTCTTGAAATCGGAAGCCCAGCGCATATAGAGAGGAGCGGGAAAGGTCGCGCCCGAACCATTGATGGTGACCGGAGAAGCCTGGAGACCGATGGAGAAGAGAAGGGAGGATACGAGAGCCCCGGTAATAAAGTAACAATTCATGGTGATGGATGGCTGAGTTTCAGATTCAACGTGCGGAAGCCCCCCATTGACAAGCCTTGAGGCTTGGGTAGCGATCCTCCGGCTGTGACATTTCTGCCAAATCCGGGTAATGATCTCAGCGTCGCCGATTCCAGGAAATGGTCGCGTAACGCCCTTCGCCGATCAGTCGGGCTGCCGATATCTCTTCGGTTTCCAGAATCCTCATTCGACAGATCCCACCCAAGTACGAGGTGAGGTCTTCACCTTTGAGCCCTGAATGGGTAAGCAAACTTCCCTGGTAGAGAAGGGCACCTCCGCTTCTACGGATGGCTCCACCCAGTACCTTCCGGCCATCCACCATCAGGTCATCCCTGCTGGGAGAAGCAAAGCAGGAGGGCCCCTCCGAAACCTCGCCGTCGCCCGCAAGACTCCCCCCGAGACGTGAGGAAACGGCACCGTGAAGCATGCGGTAAAAAAGGGAGGGAGACGTTCCCGAAAGGGGATTCCCGGCAGGGATCATCAAAGAAAAGGTCAAGTCCTCGCCGTGAACGACCATCCCGCCTCCACTCCAGCGACGGACCGCCGGAAGATCGGGATACGATTTCTCGACGAGGGCATGGGATTGGAAATAGCCGAATGTGACGCACGGAGCTTTCCATTGATAAACCCGGAGAGTCGGCCGTTGAACCCTGGAGAGCAGCACCTCATCCAGCGCCATCTGCATCGGACCGTCGAAAGCCTCCGCGGGGATGATCACGTCAAGTTCATCAAACATGAGTGTTCCATGCTCCCTCCGCTACAGCAGGGCGTCACACTTTTTCTTCATGGGCTGTTTCAATTCTTGATTCCCGAGTCATGCCGGAAAGGCTGCATTCCCAAAAAGAGCGTCTTGCTGCGACGAATTGAGCCTCATCGCCCCCTATTTCCACCTTTCCGCATCAATCCGATTTACCCTAGATTCAAAGTTCATTTTTACATGTCCGAGATTTCCAAAGCCTATATTCCCGGCGAGGTTGAGACCTCGTGGTACGCCCGCTGGTGCGACTCCGGTTGCTTCACTGCCGATCCCGCCGCCGAGGCCCCTTCCTACTCGATCGTCATCCCACCGCCGAACGTGACCGGGATCCTGACCCTCGGCCATGTGCTCAACAACACCCTGCAGGACATCCTCGCCCGCCGCGCGCGCCAGACCGGTCATGAGGTTCTCTGGCTCCCCGGCACCGATCACGCGGGCATTGCCACGCAGACCGTCGTCGAGCGCCAACTCCGCAAGGAGGAGAAGAAGACTCGTCACGACCTGGGCCGCGAGGCCTTCCTCGCGAAAGTCTGGGAGTGGAAGGAAAAGCACGGCGGCATCATCATCAGCCAACTCAAGAAGCTCGGCGCCTCGTGCGACTGGAGTCGTGAGAGATTCACGATGGACGAGGCCTACGCCCGCAAGGTGCAGGAGGTCTTCGTCGATCTGCACGCCAAGGGGCTCATCTACCGCGGCAAGCGGATGGTCAACTGGTGCCCTGTCTCCCTCACGGCATTGAGTGACGAAGAAGTCATCCCCAAGAAACAGAAGGGCTATCTCTATCACTTCAAGCTCGAGGTGGTGGAGACCCCGGCCACCTGGCTCGAGATCGCGACCACTCGCCCTGAGACGATCATGGGCGACACGGCCATCGCCGTGAATCCGAAGGACCAGCGCTACGCACACCTCATCGGCAAACATGTCCGCCGTCCCCTCCCCCTTGAGAGCGAGTATCTCCTGCCAATCATCGGCGATGAGGCGGTTGATTTCGAGTTTGGTACCGGAGTTCTGAAGGTCACCCCGGCCCACGACAAGGCCGACTATGAAATCGGCCTGCGTCACAACCTACCGGTGATCGACATCATGAATCCCGACGGGACGCTCAATGATCTCGCCGGGGATGGCTTTACAGGACTGGACCGCTTTGAAGCGCGCGCCGAGGCAATCGAGCGACTCAAGGAGCTAGGCCTGCTGGTGAAGGAAGAACCGCATGAGAACAATGTCGGCTTCAGCGAGCGAGCCGATGTCCCGATTGAGCCGCGCCTGAGCGAGCAGTGGTTCCTGAAGTACCCGAAGACCGCCGAGGCACGTGACGCTGTCCGCAACGGGCTGATCCGCTTCTTCCCCGAGCGCTGGGAGAAGGTCTACGACCACTGGCTGGGTAACATTCAGGACTGGTGCATCTCACGCCAGCTCTGGTGGGGTCACCGGATCCCGGTCTGGTATCCTGCGGAAGGATCACAGGAAGGCATCCGCGTGCAGATCGAGTCACCCGGCGAGGGATGGAGCCAGGATCCCGATGTGCTCGATACATGGTTCTCCTCGTGGCTCTGGGCCCATGACACGATGGATGAGGCCGTCCGCGCCAAATTCTACCCGACGAGCGTCCTGGTCACCGGACCCGACATCATCTTCTTCTGGGTTGCCCGCATGATCATGGCGGGACTGGAGTACACGGGGGAGATCCCGTTCCGCGACGTCTACTTCACCGGCATTATCCGCGACAAATCGGGTCGCAAGATGTCGAAGAGCCTGGGGAACTCACCCGACCCGCTCGATCTGATCGCGAAGTATGGCGCCGACGGCCTGCGTTTCGGCATCATCCGGGTGGCCCCGCAGGGTCAGGATATCAAGTTCGACGAGAAGCAGATCGAGGAGGGGCGCAACTTCGCCAACAAACTCTGGAACGCCTGCCGCTTCCGCGAGATGCAGGGGCCGTGCGATCCTGCGCCCGATCTCTCGAAACACGAACTCCCCGAAATCGCCCTCGATGTCCTGGCGAAGTTCGACACCATGCATGCCTCTCTCCGCGAGGCCTACGCAGGCTACCGCTTCCACGAGGTAGCGGGACTTCTCTATGACTTCTTCTGGGGCGACTACTGCGACTGGTTTGTCGAGGCGACCAAGCCCGTCCTGAATGGATCCGATGGGGGCACCCATACCGCCGCCAAGGCAGCCATCCTTGCCGTCATGGATACGGTTCTCTCTGGCTTCCTCCGCCTGCTCCATCCCCTCATGCCCCATATCACCGAGGAGCTTTGGGAACGCCTTGGATTTCATTCGCCGGTCTCAGCCTCCGGTACCGGAGCGCGCGCCCGATTCCTCCTCTATGCCACCCCTCCGGTGGAGAACCTCCTGGCAACCGCCGCCCCCGGAAAGGCTGCCACGGCCCAAAAGCACGTCGCGGCTCTCTATAGAGCGGTTCATGCGGCTCGCAATCTCCGAGCGGAGTTCAAGCTACCCAACCAGCAGCAGATCCGGTTGCTGGTTCTGCCGAAGGAACCTCTCTCCGCCGAAACACTCGCTATTCTGGGATCGCTTACCCGCGCCTCCGAGGTGACAGTCATTACCGAGGCCCCGGCCGGCACGCCCAGTCTTGTGACAGATCTGGGCACTCTCTTCCTGCCACTCGAAGGACTCGTTGATCTGGAAGCAGAGCAGAAGCGCATCACCGCCGAGATCGACAAGGTCGAGGCTGAAATCACGAAGGTAAACGCGAAGCTGGCAGATCCAAACTTCACGGAAAAAGCACCTGCTGCGGTGCTTGATGAACACCGTGACCGGCATGCCAAGTGGACCGAGCGGCTGGTTAACCTGAAAGCCACCCAGCAAACGATAAGTTAATAATCTTCCCGGCATCGGCCCCCTCAATGTCGAGTCTTAACAAATCAATTACTATATGAAGATTTATCTCTTTCTAGCGATCGCCCTGCTGATTCTCCAGATACCCATGCTGGCAATCACAGCAACGCCTCCAAATACAAATCCGGGGACGCTCTCAACCCCGGTAAAGAGCTTAGCATCTTCATCCGATGCTACGGTTTCGCGTGATGTGAGCGTCTATCGCACCCCCCCGGGATACCAAACGGATAATGGCATCACGATGATGGTCAATGGACAGAATGTCCCTGTGCTCAAGTGGACCACCGGGAAGAACAACGCCGTGGAGTATCTCTACTCCCGGTTTTCCCTGGGAGGATCGGCAACGGTCAAGATCTCGTGCAGCAAGGTTGTCGAATCATGCCGGATTCAACCCGCGGCTTTCGGCATTCAACCTCAGGTTAGCGGACACGACGTGACATTCACCCTCCAAGGATCACGTTACTTCATCATCACCATCAACAATTCCAACCTGATGGTTTTGGCAGATCCGCCAGAGTTAAAAGAATCCTATTGCAGAAATATCAATACCTTCTCGTTGCCTTCCACCGCGGACACATCAGGTACAAGAAGCTGCACAGACCTGTTACAAGGCATCATCGATTCCGCAGCAGCCAAGGGAGGAGGCGTCGCGTACATTCCCTGCGGTACATTCCGAGTTGGTCCGTTCCATCTAAAAAGCAATGTCACCCTTTACTTGGCAGACGGGGCATCTCTGAAATTCGATGCGAGTTCCCCAATGGCCACAAAGGATTTCGGCAAAGTCATCCATCACGATCATGAGCGGGTACATCCCGGAGTCTACTTCATCAAGGCGGATGACGCGCAGAACATCAGTATTGCCGGCAGAGGTATCATCGATCTGAACGGTGGCGCACTATTCGATGCTGATGGTAGGTTGGGCAGCTGCATGAGGATCCAGAATGTCAAAAACCTTAATGTAGAGGGTGTGACCATCAGGGAAAGTTCAAGTTGGAGCCTCCTGATAGCCGGTTGCAAGAACGTGAGATTCCGCAACGTGAAGGTGCTGAACGGGATGGGATTTGAACAGAACGATGCCTTTGACATTATTAGCAGTCAGGATGTCCTTATCGAACACTGCTTTGCCTATGGACGTGATGACTCCTACTGCCTCAAAGGAGGGGGACCCGGAACGCACGGAGGCGGCATCACCACCCGTGATACGAGGGATTTCGGAAACATCACGGTGCAGGATTGCGTGGCCTACACCCGTGACGGTTCGGGATTCAAGATAGGCAACCAGTCCTCGGTCAGCGGAAAGAACTTCACCTGCAAAGATCTTTACGCCATCGCGGGACGTAACGCTGTCTTTCTCGCTCTTTTCGACGGCCCTGCAACCTTCGAAAACGTCATCACAGACAGCATTTTCATCGACCAAAAAACCATGATTCCTTTCAAGGTCCAAATCAAGAAAGGGGGACATGTCAAAGATATCGTGACCTCCAACTACTTTGTCGAAATGCAACCTATTACCGTACACCCGCCCCGATAGCCTTGGCGCGATACGAATCCATGTTGATCCGGAAAAATTAAAACCCACGTTTGGGGATGATTTTACACCCCCGTCGGCTTTTAAATTTTTTCCCACTTTAACTTTTCTGGCTTTCAATTTTGACTCCCCAAATGGCTCCCTCTCTTGACAGGCTCATCGTCTTCATCATGGCCGGAGGCAGTGGCGAGCGTTTTTGGCCCGTCAGCCGAACCGCAACGCCCAAGCATCTGGTGAAACTCCTTGGGGAGCAGACCCTTCTGGAACAGACCGTTCGACGCTTTGAGGGGGTTCTACCTACCGAACGGATCTTCATTCTGACCAATACGGCCCAACTCGAAGCCACCAAGGCTGCCGTCCCGTTCCTCCCTGCGGCAAACATCATCGCCGAACCTGCCAAACGGGACACCGCTCCCGCCGCTGCACTGGCTACAGCAATCGCCCGATCAATCCGTCCGGATGCTGTCGCCGCTCTCTTCCCGGCCGACGCCATGATCCATGACACGGCCACCTTCCGCATCCAACTTGTAGATGCTGCGGAGTATGTGGCCGCACACACCTCGATCCTCACCTTCTCAATTACGCCAACCTTCCCCTCCACCGGCTTCGGCTATCTCGAACTGGAAGAGGGAGCATCTGCCAAATCCGGCGTGATCAACGTAAAACGCTTTGTGGAAAAGCCTGACGAGGCGAAGGCCCTCTCTTTCTTCGACGGCAAACGCCACGGATGGAATGCCGGCATGTTCCTCTGGCAGGCAGAGACATTTCTGGCCGAGTGCAGGAAGCATCAGCCTGATCTCGAAAAGTTCATCTTGGAGTTCCCCCAGGGAGATCACACCTCCTACCTCGCTGAGCGCTTTCCCCTACTTCCTAAGATCTCCGTCGATTATGCCATCATGGAGTACGCCGCGAGCGTCGTGGCCATGATCGCTCGCTTTGACTGGGATGATGTCGGTTCTTGGACCGCCCTCCCTCCTCATCTCGGGGTTGATGAGAACGGAAATACCCTTAAGGGAAAGGTCGTCACCCTTGAAGCCTCGGACAATATCGTCGTGGCCCGCGATCGCACCGTTGCCCTCTGCGGCGTCAAAGACCTCGTCGTCGTGGAGACCGCCGACGCTATCCTCGTCTGCCACAAGGATGCGGTTCAAAAGATTAAGAATCTGCCACTTCCGCCGGAACTGAAATGACCAGCGGAAAGGCTTTAGCGGTTTAGGCTGTAGGCTGTTAGGGGAGCAGAAAGGGCATCCCGCAGAGACGCTAAGACGCAGAGATAAAAATCAGCTCAAGGCGAACAAACCATGTGGTAGCGAATATTGCCTTGCTGTCTCCCGACGGCCCCGCCCCTACGAGCCTGTACTCCCCACAGGCTACTCCATGCTTCCCTGCACTCGACATTGCAAGCGAAGAGAAACAACACCCTTCGCCAAAAGACCAAGCTAACTCCTAGAGCTTCAGCTTGGGGCCGGTGAGACCGAGATACTGCCTCTGCTGTGCCGGCGTGAGCAGATGCATCATGCTGCGTGCCGTTCTGGACTGCAGTTGATGGAGTTCGATGTCCTTTTTGAAGTGGCTGATCTTGCCGGCGTGGAAGTCGGCCATGATTTTCGATCCTTGCTGGCGGTCATATGAGGTGATGTCGGCAGCCTTCTTCGATTGCTGAGGCGTCAATCCAAGGAGTTTCTGCTCGGAGGGAGAATTCAGGAAGTACCCCTTGAGCATCTGTCGCTCGATTTCGCGAAGGCGGGTCTGTTGTGAGGGGCTGAGAATGCGTAGGGCGCGTTTATTGTAGGAGACGCGCCATGCCTTGAGATCAGCCTCGCACTTGGAGGCGATCTTGGAATCAAGCAAGCCGGCAGAAGCCGTTACGCCGACCTTAGCCTTGTATTCCGCACGCAGGGAATCCAGAAGCGCCTCCTGAAGGGAAGAGAGCTTCAAATCTTTCCGAACCGGCTCAAGCCCGAGAAGGACGGGCATCGAGGAGGGGCTCTCCGGAAGGGAGAAGCGGGAAGGTCCGACACTGCAGCCGCTATCGGCCGCAGTCAGTGCAGAAGCACTCAGCAGGACCACAGCTAGGAGGGAAAGGGTGTGTTTCATGATTTCGTGGGTATGAGGGCAGTAGGGAGGAGATCAATAACCCTCGAAGAGGGACTCGGTCTTGGCATTGGGATCGTGGACCTTGGGAAGGCCGTTTTTCTGACCGCAGAGCACGAGCCAGTTCTTTTTCTGCTCCGGTGTGAGTACTGAAAGCATCCGGCCAGAGGTCTGCCGGGAGCTCTCACGGAGCTTAACTCCCTTCCAGTAAGGGGAGAGTTGGCCATTCTGGGCCTTGACCATGATCGCAGAGGCCCTCGACTGATCATCTTTTCCCAAGACCGCCAACTGTGCCTGCTGATCAGGGGAGAGCCCGAGCAATTTCTGCTCCGCGGGTGAGTTCAGCAGTTGACCACCGAGCATCTGGCGCTCGATCTGACGGAACCGGGTGAGTTGGTCCGGGGAGAGCAGGGCAAGAGCCCTGCCATTGAACTGCTTCCTCAGGGAACGGAGATCCCAGCTTGAGCGCAGGGAAGAGTCCATGTCGGCGTTTCCCAGTTCGACAAGGTTCTTTGCCTGACTCTTGTAGTCGGCAAGGAGGGCATCAAGAAGACCGCACTGGGCCGATGTGAGGTTCAGATCCTGACGAACAGGATCGAGTCCCAGCAGGATGGGAACCGATCCTGGATGATCCAGCTTGCCTGAACCGCTTTGCTGCGCCGTAGCACATCCGGTGAGTGCTACCACTACCAACAGGAAGGAGAGGAGGCGTTTCATCACGGTGGAGTGCTGGTTCTGCGTCGGGAATCTCTTAGAATGCCTGAGCAATCATTCCCTCGAGTTTGACGATGTCGGCGCCAAACTTGCGGATACCCTCGGCCAGCTTATCAGTGCCCATGGCATCCTCGTTGAGGAGCCAGCGGAAGCTCTTCTCGTCGACGGGGATTTTCTCGATCTCCATGGACTTGGCCTTGTCGGCGCTGAGGACCTGAGTAAGTGGATCCGTGGAGGCCTCCAGCTTTTCAAGGATGTCGGGGCTGATCGTAAGAAGGTCACATCCGGCCAGGGCGACGATTTCCCCGGTGTTGCGGAAACTGGCACCCATGACCTGGGTCTCGTAGCCGAATTTCTTGAAGTAGTTGTAGATCTTGTGGACGGACTGGACGCCCGGATCCTCCATGCCGACGAACTCCTTGCCGGTAGTGGCCTTGTAGTAGTCGTAGATACGGCCAACAAACGGCGAGATGAGGCGGACCTTGGCCTCGGCGCAGGCGACGGCTTGGGGCATCGAGAAGAGAAGGGTCAGGTTGCAGTTGATCCCCTCTTTCTGAAGGACTTCGGCGGCGCGGATCCCCTCCCAAGTGGAGGCGATCTTGATCAGAACACGGGAACGGTCGGTGCCGCCCTGCTCGTAGAGGCCGATCAGGTAACGGGCCTTCTCGAGGGTCGCCTCGGTGTCAAAGGAGAGACGGGCGTCGACCTCGGTACTGACACGGCCGGGGACGATCTTGAGGATCTCGCGACCGAAGAGGATCAGGGTGTCGTCGATGATTTTTTTGTAAAGAGCGCCACCGGAGAGGCTGGAACCCTTATTGTCGGCGATCGCCTTGTCGAGAAGGGTACGATACTCAGGCTGGAGGACGGCCTTGAGGATGAGAGACGGATTGGTGGTCGCATCCTGGGGTGCGAATTTCTTGATCTCCTCAAAATTACCCGTGTCAGCGACGACGGTGGTGAATTGCTTGAGGGAGGTGAGTTGGTTGGCGCTCATGATTGGTAAGTTATTGTTGGAGTTTCGCGGGGGTGGGGCGGCAAATGCAATGCCTGATTTGTCACGGATCTGACGAGGGCTTAAAGGGGTTCCTCGGCCCTGAGGCTGTGAAGATGAATGGTCTTGGTCTCCAGGTCATGGACAGCCTTGATGTACCGGATCGTCTTGCTCCGTGACCTCATGAGAATGGAATGGGTGATCGCGGTCTTGCCGATGAGTTTTACACCGGGCAGAAGGGGGCTATCGCTGATTCCAGTGGCACAGAACACGGCGCTGTCGCCGGACACCAGGTCGTCCCTCGAATAGACTCGGGCCAGCTCCGCCTCGCTGAACTGTCCGAGCAATTCATTCCTCTCCGCGTCGTCACGCGGCCACATCCTTACAAAGATTTCCCCTCCGAGGGCCTTGAGGGCGGAGGCCGTCAGGATTCCCTCGGGCGCCCCTCCCTTCCCGACAAAGAGATCGATGCCGGAATCCGGCAGGGAAGGAGCCACCGCGGCCGTGATATCCCCGTCGGCAATCAGACGCAAGGAGGCTCCCACGTTGCGCACCGTGTCGATGTAGTGCTGGTTGCGAGGACGGTCGAGCACCGTGACCACCAACTCGCTGATCCGCTTACCCAGCGCATCGGCGGCGATTTCCAGGGTATGACTGAACGGGAGATCCAAGGTGATCGGGGCAACCAAGCCTTCCCGGATAGCCCTTTCCACACGGGGGCCGAAGGAGAGCTTCTCGACGTAGAAGCTGGGGATGTTGACCATGCTACGCTCGCGCCCCTCGGGTACGAGAACAGCGGACATCACGGAGATGGAATTGGGCATCCCCTTGGAGATGTTGCTCGTGCCGTCGATCGGATCGAGGGCTATGTCGAAGCGCGGATGGGAATCACCCCATCGGCCCAGTTTGTCGCCGAGGAAGATTCCCGGAGCGTTGTCCTTGATCCCCTCCCCGATCACGACCTCGCCCCGGATGTCGATCAGGTCGAACATGCCGCGAATCGCGTCACAGGCAGCCTCATCGGCGGCCTCCTTGTCGCCCCGGCCCATCCAGTGAAGGGAGTGAAGGGCGGCGTTCTCGGTGGCGCGGACGAACTCCAGCTCGATCAGTCGCTCGAAGTCGTGGGAGGTCATGGGACGGAATGGTGCCGGATCAGCGACACATTGCAGCCTTGATGAAGTCGCGGAAGAGTGGATGAGGCGTCTCGGGTTTGCTCAGGAACTCGGGATGGAACTGGACGGCCACATACCACGGGTGATCCTTGAGTTCGATGATCTCGACAAGCGATCCGTTCGGGGATGTCCCCGCCACGACAAGTCCCTTGGCCTCCATACGTTCGCGGTAGGCGCTGTTGAACTCGTAACGATGCCTGTGCCGTTCGGCGATCTCGGTGTGCCCGTATGCCTCGTGGGACTTGGAACCTGGCTTGATCAGGGCTGGCCAGGCACCGAGACGCATGGAACCGCCCTTCTCGGTGACATCCACCTGCTCGTCCAGCAGGGCGATGACGGGGTGCGGGGTTTTGGGGTCGAACTCGGTGCTGTTGGCTCCCTCGAGTCCGCAGGCATTGCGGGCGAACTCGATCGTCGCGATCTGCATGCCCAGGCAGATGCCGAAGTAGGGAACGCGATGCTCGCGGGCATAGCGGGCGGCAAGGATCTTCCCCTCGGTACCGCGATCGCCAAAGCCGCCGGGCACCAGAATTCCTGAAACGCCGCCGAGGTATTTGTCGGCACCATCGGCCTCGATCTCCTCGGCGTCGACGATCTTCAGATCGACCCCGCAGTCATTGGCCCCACCGGCGTGGCAGAGTGACTCGTAGATGCTCTTGTAGGCATCCTGCAGTTCCACGTACTTGCCCACGACGGCGATCGTGGTGCGGCGCGAGGGATGAACGATCGAGCGGACGATCTTCTTCCATCCCTCCATGTCAGCAGCCGGGGTCTCGAGACGGAGCAGGTGGCAGACCTTCTCGTCCAGCCCCTCGGCCTGGAGCATGAGAGGAAACTCGTAGATCGAGTTCTCGACATCGCGCGCCTCGATGACGGCGCCGACGGGGACGTTGCAGTAGAGGGAAAGCTTCTCGCGCACGTCGGCCTCGAGCGGCATCTCGGTGCGGCAGAGCAGGATCTCGGGCTGAAGACCGATTTCACGGAGCTTGGCGACACTCTGCTGGGTGGGCTTGGTCTTGAGCTCACCTGCTGCCTTGATGAATGGGACGAGCGTCACATGGATGATGATCGCGTTCTCGTGACCGACCTGCAGGATGAACTGGCGGATCGCCTCAAGGAAGGGTAGACCCTCGATGTCGCCGGTCGTTCCACCGATTTCGGTGATCAAGACATCGGCGTCGCCAACCTGCTCGAAGCTGCGGATGCGTCGCTTGATCTCGTCGGTGATGTGAGGGATGACCTGGACGGTCTTGCCCAGGTAGTCGCCGCGGCGCTCGTTTGAAAGGACCGTCTCGTAAACCTGGCCGCTCGTGAGGTTGTTTTCACGGGTCAGGACGCATTTGGTAAAGCGTTCGTAATGCCCGAGATCCAGATCGGTCTCGGCGCCGTCAGCCAGCACGTAGACCTCGCCATGCTGAAGCGGGTTCATCGTGCCGGGATCGACATTGAGGTAGGGATCGAGCTTCTGCATCGTCACCCGCAGGCCCCGATGCTCCAGAAGAGTCCCCAAGGATGCGCCGGCAAGACCTTTGCCAAGCGAACTGACCACGCCACCCGTCACGAAAATGTATTTCATGGGCTACAGATGATAGGGGGCGCCCGCCGAAAATCCAGCACGGCGACCAGAAGGTGCAAAGATTTGCTCCGGAACGTGTCTGTCGGGCTAAAAAGAGATTCCCAAAATTTCGGAGAAATGACTCTTTCTCGACTCGTGCTCCTCATCGCTGAGCACCGAGACCAAGGCCGCCGGCTCGATCTTGGGCAGATCGATCCAGGAGCGGCAGCCACCGAAGGCCTTCTCCATCGGCAGGAGAACGGGGGGCTCGATGCGGAATACCCTGACAAAGGCCACATTGATGCCGCTTCCTCCCAAGGATCCCGAACCTGTGTCATACACGAAGCGCTCCTTGATCAGGGCATCGTCGAGCACATGAAGCGCCTCCAACCGGCGCACCAGTTCCAGATCGGCGATTCTGCCCGACCACTCGAGGGCGGCCACATGGGCAAGGATCACCCGCTCCGGGTCCTGCACGGGCAAGACGGCATCGGGAAGGCGGACTTTCTCCAGCTGACCGTGAAACCATGTCGGGAAGAGATAGAACTCGGGATGATCGAACCCGAATCCCCCCTTTCCTTCGGCGATGCCACCCTTGCGCAGGATCACGCTCTGATCGCCGCGGCCCATCGCCTCGCAGATGAGGGCCCACTCCTTGAAGGCAATAGCCATGGGAAAACGTTGCCGCGTTCCGGCCCCAAAATCCACGACGTTCTTTGGCGCTGAAATCAGTTAGTGCAGTCTTTCAACCATCCGGAGCCACAAAAGGCACAAGAAACACAAAAGGGGAAAGCGGGATAAAGATTAGAATCGGATCTGGATAATACGCCCCTGCCATTCTCACTTTCATGTGCCTTCTGTGCATCTTGTGGCTGTGATTCCTCCTGAACCGATCTAAAATCAAATCCCATGGTCACCATCAATTCCACCTATGACGGCGGACTCCGCTGTACCTCCACCCACGGTCCCTCCGGCGTCACCCTCATCACCGACGCCCCCGTTGATAACCACGGCAAGGGGGAGAGCTTTTCTCCGACTGACCTCGTCGCCACGGCCGTCGCCAATTGCATGATGACCGTGATGGCGATCACTGCGGAGCGTCACGGCCTCGATGTGAAGGGCACCACCGTCACGATCGGCAAGGAGATGAGCACGGATGCACCGCGGCGCATTGTCGGCCTGAAATCGGCCATGATCATTCCCCTCCCTGCCGATCATCCTCAGCGCGCCCTACTCGAAGCCGCCGCCATCTCATGCCCGGTGAAGAAGAGTATCGCCCCGGAAATTGATGCGTCGGTGGAATTCCGATGGGTTGGTTGAGTTTGGGAGCCGAGGTAAGGGATTTCTCCCTATCTCCCAACCACCAGCTTCCAACTCCTAAACTACTGAATCCACAGAAAGCTGACCCCGGGATTGGATCGTTCCAGATCAGGATCTTTGCGAAGCTCCGGGGCAGCTGTGATCATCTCGAGCGAAGCGGCATGGAAAATGGAGAACTCCTCGCCGGAGGCGAACCCCAGGATATCTCCGTCTCGCTGATACTCGGAATAGACCTTCCGCAAACCGGCTTTGAGCACCCCGCCCCTTCCTCCCGATCCGTAGCCGTGGATCAGTTTCAGGACGGAGATTCCGTCGCCATGACAGCGGCGCACTTCGAGCAAAAGACGACGCTTGGCCTCCTCAAGGGTGGGCAACCCCTCCTTGATGGTCACGATACGGAGGGACACAGGAACCCAATTACTTGGTCTTGAAGGTCAATTCCCCGCCGGAAGCATCGGCGATGATCGTCTGCCCCTCGTGGATCTTGCCATCAAGGATCTCCATGCTGAGCGGGTCGAGGATCTTCTGTTGGATGACACGCTTGAGGGGTCTTGCCCCGTAGGCGGGATCGTAGCCCTCCTTGGCAAGGTAGACACGCGCCTTGTCGGAAAGTTCGAGTTTCAGGTTCTGCTTGGCAAGCCGCTTCTCGAGGCGGGTGAGCTGAATGTCGACGATCTTGCCGATCTCCTTGTCGCTCAGGCGGTCGAAGATGACGATCTCGTCGACGCGGTTCAAAAATTCCGGACGGAAATGCCCGCGCAGCGCCTCCATGACCCGCTTGTTGCGCTCCTCAACCTTGAGATCCTCCATGATGAACTGGCTCCCGATGTTGCTCGTCATGATGATCACGGTGTTCTTGAAATCCACGGTTCGGCCCTGCCCGTCGGTGATGCGGCCGTCATCAAGAACCTGAAGAAGGACATTGAAGACATCACCGTGGGCCTTCTCGACTTCGTCGAAGAGAACAACGGAGTAGGGCTTCCGACGGACAGCCTCGCTGAGTTGGCCACCCTCCTCGTAACCGACGTAACCGGGAGGGGCGCCGATCAACCGGGCCACAGTGTGCTTCTCCATGTATTCCGACATGTCGAGGCGGACGATGGCGTTCTCGTCGTCGAAGAGGAACTCGGCGAGCGCTTTTGAGAGTTCCGTCTTTCCGACGCCGGTTGGCCCCAGAAACATGAAGGATCCGATCGGCCGGTTCTCCTCCTGGAGACCTGCGCGGGCGCGGCGAACGGCGTTGGAGACAGCCTTGATCGCCTGGCCCTGTCCAACCACGCGCTCGATCAGGCGGTCCTCCATCTTGACCAACTTTTGCCGCTCTCCCTCCTGGAGTCGGGAGACGGGAATACCCGTCCAGACGGAAACAACCTTGGAGATATCCTCCTCGGTCACCTCTTCCTTGAGCAAGGCGGTCTGCCCCCCCTTGGCGAGTTTCGCGTTGTGCTCCTCGAGCTTGGCTTGAAGCTCGGGAATTCGGCCGTACTGGATCTCGCTAGCCTTGGCAAAGTCCCCCTGCCGCTGGGCGATGGCGAGTTCGTTCTTCATCGCCTCGATCTGCTCGTTGATTTTCTGTGACTTGCCGATCTCCTCCTTCTCCTTGAGCCAGCGGGCCTTGAGCCCCGAGGCGGTCTCCTTGGTTTCGGCGAGCTCCTTCTCGAGCTTGGCGAGCCGCTCCTTGCTGGCGGCATCTTTCTCCTTTCGGAGGGCCTGACGCTCCATCTCGAGCATCATGATCTGCCGTTCCATCTGGTCGATTTCGGTCGGCATCGACTCGATCTCGATCTTGAGACGGGAAGCCGCCTCGTCGACGAGATCGACGGCCTTATCCGGAAGGAAACGGTCGGAGATGTAACGGTGCGACAGGACGGCGGCGGCGACCAGTGCCGCATCCTGGATACGGACGCCATGGTGGACCTCGTAGCGTTCTTTGAGCCCCCGGAGGATTGCGATCGTGTCCTCGACGCTGGGCTCTTTCACCATGACAGGCTGGAAGCGACGCTCCAGCGCCGCATCCTTCTCGATGTACTTGCGGTACTCGTCGAGGGTCGTGGCCCCGATTGTTCGGAGTTCGCCGCGGGCAAGCTGGGGCTTGAGAAGGTTCGATGCATCCATCGACCCTTCCGCGGCACCCGCGCCGACGATGGTGTGCAACTCATCGATGAAGAGGATGATCTCCCCCTCGGATGCGGTGACCTCCTTGAGAAAAGCCTTCAGGCGATCCTCGAACTCGCCCCGGAATTTGGCTCCGGCAACCATCGCCCCGATATCCATGGCTACGAGCCGCTTGTTCTTGAGGGATTCGGGAACGTCCCCGCTCACGATCCGTCGGGCAAGGCCCTCGACAATGGCAGTCTTGCCCACACCGGGCTCACCGATGAGGACTGGGTTGTTCTTGGTCCGGCGGGAGAGCACCTGCATCGTGCGGCGGATCTCCTCGTCGCGGCCGATCACGGGGTCGATCTTCCCCTTTCTGGCCTGCTCGGTCAGGTCACGGCCGTATTTCTCAAGGGTCTGGTATTTGCCCTCGGGATTCTGGTCGGTGACCCGTTGGGAACCCCGTACCTCGACCAGTGCCTTCATGAGCCCCTGATGGGTGACGCCGTTCTGGTGAAGCAGCTTGGCTGCGGCATTCTTTTCCTGGCTGAGCGCGAGCAGGTAATGCTCGGCTGAGAGGAACTCATCCTTGAGCTTGCCCATCTCCGCCTCGGCCGAGTCGATGGTCTTTCGGAGTTCGTTGCCAACGAAGGGTTGGGCTCCGCCGTGAACCTTGGGGAGGGAAGCGGCCGCAGACTCAAGGGAGTTGGTCAATGGGCCGACGGCGACGCCGAGTTTCTCGAGGATGGGGCGCGCAAGGCCTTCGCTCTGGGCGAGGAGGGAGAGCACGAAATGCTCGTTGCCGATCTCCTGCTGACCGAGGCCTGAGGCGATATCGATCGCACCGTTGAAGGCCTCCTGCATCTTGGCGGTGAATTTGTCGGGTCTCATACGCTTCGTTGGGGTTGCCAACAATCTAACCTGATCATGGCCCGACCGCCAGAAGGGAGGAGCACATCCCTTGCTCCAGGCACAGGATAAGCGTTTTCCTTAGCTCCTCCGGGGCTGCGAAAGCTTGATCCCCTTGCGCAGGAAAGTGGGGACATCGAGATCCTCGCCAGCGACGATTGTCGGCTCGCTTTTGTCAAACCGCCCTCGCTGGTAAGTGTCGAGATCGAGGGTGCCCTGGGTCTGCTTGGACGGGGATGACTGGCGTGTCGTCGCCGTGGAAGGCTTGGTCGTTTTTCGAATCGGCTGGGCAAGAGCCTCCTTCGGGAGTGCCGTTCCGGCAGAGGATTCGATGGCTTCGGGAAGAATCTCGGAAGCAGGCGCTTCTGCTTTCGCGATCTGAGTACCTTCCCCGGAAGAAGAGATGATCGAGAGGGTGAGAGGAGAATCTGCGGCGAGGGTGGCCAGTACCCCGGTCTTGATCTGGCATCTGTCTCCGGCAATACGCTCAATTCCAGACACCGCCGTCTGCACCTCCGCAAAGGAAAGATCGGAGGGACCCTGAAGCAGGAGCAGGACTGTCTTAACACCAAGCAACGCCGATCCGGGAGTTGTCTTCCCCTGCTGAATCAGGAGGGGAGAGGAAAAGGCAGCTTCCAGAGCCTCGTGAAGCCTGTTGGATCCCGATGCCGAACCGGAACCAAAGAGAACCTTGGCTCCGAATGCACCCAGGACCACCTTCAGATCGGCACGAGTAATCCGGACAGGACCGCTGGTGGAGAGCATTCCGTGCAGTACTCGGGAGCACGACAGCAGGGTTCGATCAGCCAGTGCGAAAGCCTCGCCCACCGCGGCTGTGGAAGGGGTGCCACCGGAGAGTCGCTCGTTCGCAATGACGACGACGGCATCGCAGACAGCATGAAGTTTTCCAAGGGCAGTTTCTGCCAATTCCGTCCGGTGCTTTCCCTCAAAGGCGAAGGGCATCCCGACACAGGCCGCGACCGTGACTCCGCTTGACTTGGCAAGGATTGCCAAGGCGGGAAGAAGAAAGGACGCCGTCTCTCCGCCGAGTCCGCCGCAAAAGACAACAAAGGATGCTCCCGCGACGGCTTTCCCAAACTCCTCGTCAATGGCAAGGAATCCGTCGGCAGGGTCGCCGGCAGGAACGGTCAAGCGATCGCGGACAACAGTTCCCGCAAGCGACTCGGGGTCGTTGTTGACGGCAAGCAGTCCCTTCAAGGAGGGTTCCGCCATGGCGAGCATGTCGAGGACGGTCACACCAGCATTTCCCACCCCGACAATCAGCCGACGGGAAACTTCCGCGCTCATCGTTCCCTCCTTCCGAAAAGTCCACCGAACCCCTTGCTGATCCGATCCATCAGACTGACGGGACGAAGGTCACGGGTGACTAACCGGGCATACTTGGTCAGTCCGATGGCTGTTGAATACTGGGGATTCTCGAAAGTCTGAAGAGGGCCTCCGACATTCTTGGCAGTCGTGACCTGGACCGTCTGGTCCAAAACTTCTGATGCTGTTTCCGCAATGCCGGGAAGCCTTGCGGTACCACCGGTGATGACCACTCCCGCCCCGAGCAATCCGAGAAGATCCCCCGCATTGCGGGCAATGTCGTCCCGGATGAGCTCAAAGATCTCGCGGACACGGCAATAAATGATGGTCTCAAGCGAACGGCGGTCGATCTCGCAACCGAGGAACCCTGGGTCGTTCTTGATCGTGATGACGCCGCCGTGGGATTGAGTGGGGTCGGTGGACGTTCCTTCCTGGATCTTGAGCGCCTCAGCGCGTGCGATCGGGAGCTTCAGGCCCACGGAGATGTCGTTGGTGATGTGGTCACCTCCAAGCGCCAGCACCCCGCTGTGACGCACGGATCCATCCTGATAGATCAGGTAGTCGGTGGTGCCTCCGCCGATGTCGACAACCAAGACCCCCAGATCCTTCTGGTGCTGGGTGACGACGACCTGCGCACTGGCAAGCGATCCCAGCACGACATCCTCGATCTCGAGCTTGAGCGACTCGACACACCGCAGGGTGTTATGAATACGGGTCTTCATCCCGTGAACGATGTGAAAGTCTGCCTCAAGTTGCATCCCTTCCGACTCGAGCGGGTCGATGACATTCCGATTACCGTCGAGGTGATAGGATTGGAGGATCGTATGGAGAAAAATATTCTGCGGCGGAATGGCGATTTCCTTCGCATTGGTCTGGACCTGATCAAGATCCTCCTGCTCGATCTGCCTGGGATGCGGCAGGACATGGATACCCCGGTTATTCAGGCTCCGGAGGTGTCCTCCCGAGATGGCGACCCAGACATTGCCGATCTCGACGTTGGTCTTCTCCTCGGCATCGAGGATCGCCTCGCGAACGCACTCGGCGGCCGTCGCCATGTCGACGATTTCCCCCTTGCGGATCCCCCGTGAAGGAGTTTCCCCAACCCCAAGGATGCTGATCTGGTCTTCGGAGCGTCCCTCGGCGACGACGACGCAGATCTTCGTGGTGCCGATCTCGAGTCCGACAAAGATCTGGTCGCTGGACATGGCGGGATTAAGGATGCTTGGCGGGTTTCCTGGAAGGGGAAACCGGAGTGATCTTGGCCGATCGGTCCTCGGGTGTCAGGACGAATGTCACCGGCGTGTTGCGCTGGGTAATCAGGTTGGCGGTGGCGATCCTGCGACCCGATTCCTGACAATGGGTGATCAGCTTGCGAAGGCGTTCGATCTGGCCCGGAAGATCCTTCGTGCCGAAGGTGAACCGGGCATTGGAGGAATCCGTCACAATCACGGCGTACGGCTTGGAAACATCCACGAAACGCACCTGGAACGTCTCCTCGGGAAGATCGGAGAGTGCCTCGGTGACAGCGACGGCGTTCCTGAACGCATCCCCTTCCAAATGCTGGCCCGGTTGCAGTGATGCCGTGTCGATCCCCGTCAGGACGGGAAGTTTTTGAAACTCATCCGAAGGATGGGCGGGTCGCATCACCACCCCCTCGCCGTCGCTCAGAAGGCTTTTTCCTGATTCGAAATTTTCCACGGAAGCCTCGCCGCCGCCAGCAACAGCTTTCACAACCGGTTCCGGCGAAACGGTTGCTGATCCCAGCAAAAACATGGGATGCCTTCTCTCGACGCCGACCTCGACGGTGTCGGGCATACGCCGCTCGATGCTGACGGAACGCACCTCAGGAAGCGCGGAGAGCCTCCTGCTCGCCTCGCCGAGATCGAGTTGGAGGATATTTTTTCCTGGCTTCAGACCGGTGAGGGTGATGAGTTCCTCATCGCTCATGACGCCGTTGAGATGGGTCACCAACCTGGTCAGGGAATACTCGGGGTTGTGAAAGAAAAAGCGTAGGACTAGGAAACGGATACCGATCGCCGCAACCGCGATCACAAGCAGAATGGCGGATACCTTCCAAAGGAATCCCATCGCCTTGCCCCTCCGCTGGCGCCGGACGCTAGCCGTCCGCACATTCAGTTCCAGCAGGTGCTGGCGGGAAGAGGATCGGCCACCCTTGCGGCGGTTTCCGGTGGTGCGTCGGGCCTTCATGCGCTGGTGGTTCGGACGGTGAGGGAAAGTTCCGCTATCCTGCAGCAAAGCGCGGTGAAATCGAGTCCGGAAGCAGCGGCGGCTTTGGGCAGAAGACTTGTCTCTGTCATGCCCGGAATCGTGTTGATCTCGAGTACGGTCGGCCCCTCGTTTCCTAACAGCACATCGACCCGGCAGTAGACCCTAAGACCGAGCGCACGGACCGCCTCGAGCGCAACACGTTGCACGGCGGCGGTCTCCTCGTCCGTGAGGGGAGCTGGCACGAGATACTCCGTGGCCCCCTTGGTGTATTTGTTGGCGTAATCGTAGAAGCCTTCGCCGGGGCGGATCTCGATGACGGGTAGCACCCTGTCCCCAAGCACCCCGACGGTAAGCTCCCTTCCCTCTACTAATTCCTCGATCAGGATTTCGCCCCCGTGTTTCAGGCAGTCCTCAAGCGCGGGCGCAATCTGCGACGCTTCCCGTACCAGATGCACCCCGACGCTTGATCCTTGGCGCGGGGCCTTGATCACGACGGGAAGCGGAAGAGCGGGCGTTTCACCTGCTGTGAGCACCTCGGATCGTGGCGTCGGCACTCCCCGGGCCAACAGGGCTTTCTTGGTCAGGATCTTGTCGAAGGCGACCCGACTCTCTGCGGCCCCCTCCCCCGTGAAAGGGATTCCTCGGGATTCGAGCAGTCCCTGCAGGACGCCGTCCTCCCCGAACGTTCCGTGAATGAGGTTGAAGACCAGTTCGGTCCCGGCGGGGATCTCGACCTCGGTGCCGGTCACCTCGATCTCCGTGACCAAGGCCCCTGCGGAACGGAGGGAGGCGGCGACAGACGCACCGGAGCGGAGGGAGACGTCGCGTTCGGCACCCGGTCCACCCTTGAGGACAACAAGAGAGCGGCCAGAGGGATCGAAGGAGGCGGAGTCGTGGGTATTCATCGTAAAATCTCGCCGTCAACGGGGTCCTCCCCGAGGATCTGAACCTCGGTCTCCAGTTCGATGCCGCGTTCGACGCGGGCCTTGTCGCGGATCTTGGCTATCAGGGAAAGGATTTCGGAGGCGGTGGCACCCCCGTCATTGACGATGAAGTTACCGTGAACCTCGGAGACGCGCGCACCACCGACAGAGCTGTTCTTAAGCCCCAGTTCCTCGACGAGTTTACCCGCCGGAATGCCCGTGGGATTCTTGAAAACACAACCGGCGCTTGCCGCCACGGGTTGGGTCTCTTTACGGTGCGAAAGCGATCCCTTCATCAGGCGATCGATTTCCTCCGGAGATGCCGGGGTTCCGGAGAGGGTCGCTGAAAGAGCGAAATGATCGTGTAGGAGGGGAACGTCGCGATAGCGGATCTCCATCTCACGGGGAGTCCTGGAAACGATGTTCCCGTCGCGGTCGGCGAAACGGATCCTGACCACCTGATCGAATGTCTGCACCCCCATCGCCCCGGCGTTCATCCTGAGAGCGCCGCCGAGATTGCCCGGGATGCCGTCCATCCACTCGAAGCCCGTGAGGCCCGCCCCACGGGCCGTCGCGGCCAGTTGCTTGAGCTTTACTCCCACGCCTGCGGTGATCTTGTTTTCCGAGACGCTTGCCTCGGAGAAACATCCCCGGCCGAGATGAGCGATCACTCCCGGAAAACCGCCGTCCTTCATGATCAGGTTGGATCCGCGCCCCATGACAAGGAACGGGATCCCCTCGTCGTGGCAGAATCGGACCAATTCGGCAAAGCCCTCCTCAGTCTCGGGTTCCACCCAGAAGCGGGCGGGACCACCCACCCTCATCGTCGTGTGACGTGACAGCGGTTCCGCCATGCGGATCAGGCCGGGCCCCATGGCCGCACGCAGACGGGCCCTGAGCGCCAGTTCCCCTGCCAGAATCGCTCCCGCCTCATGGATGTTACCAGCCCCCAGTGTCAGGAGCAGATCTCCCGGTTGCAGGATACCCGCCGCCGCCTGCGCGGCTGCCCGCACGGAAGAAACGGCTGTCACCGCAGAATGGCCCGCCTGCATGGCCTCTGCGGCAATTGCTGCGGCATCGGCGCCGGCAATAGGCGTTTCCCCTGCAGAATAAACCGGGGCGACAAGCACCCGGTCCGCGGCACCGAAGGAACGGCCGAATTCCTTAAGAAGCGCGGCCGTACGGGAATAACGGTGCGGCTGAAAAAGAAGAAGAAGCCTCCCTGACGGACCAAGGGCGGCACGGGCGGTGGCAAGGGTCGCGGTGATCTCGGTGGGATGGTGTCCGTAGTCATCGACAACCCGGAATTCCTCGTCGCGGTAGCGGAATTCGAAACGGCGTTTTGCCCCGCGGAAGGATGCGAGGGCCGAGGTAATCGCCTCGAACGGGATGCCCAGTTCCGAGGCAAGGGCGATCACCAGCATGGCATTGTGGGCGTTGTGAACACCCGGAATACCGAGCGTCACGTTGCCGAGGAGTTCCTTCCCACGCAAGACGGCGAACCGGGTCACCAGATCGCCATGTTCGAGAGCCGCCTCGAGCCCTTCAAGACGATAACGGCAATGCTCGCCCGTTCCGACCGCAACGGCACGCTCATGGGAGGCGCAGACACGCGAGGCACCCGCATCGTCTGACCAGAAATAGACGTTTCCCGATGTCTGGGAGAGAAGCCGTGAGAAGACCGCGTCGATGGCTGCCAGATCCGGGTAGTGATCGAGATGCTCGGGCTCGATGTTGAGGACCAGGGCATGGCGTGGGTGGTAATGGACGAGCGTTCCATCACTCTCGTCCCCCTCGGCAACCAGATGTTCCCCCTCGGAATCCCAACGGGCATTGGTTCCCAAGATAGGAATCTCGGCACCGACGTAGTGGGAGGGTTTCAGGCCGCCGGCCTTCAGCACATGGGCCGCCATCGCGGAGGTGGTCGTCTTCCCGTGCATTCCGCAGACGACGATTCCCTGCTTTCCGGTCATAACCGCCGCGAGCACCTCGGCCCGGCGCGCCATCGGTTTTCCAAGCGACAGGGCGGCATCATAGGCGGGATTTCCGGGACGGATCGCCGAGGAATGGACGACCAGATCCGCATCGGTCACCAGATCCGTGCCATGGGGTGTCTGGAAAACGAGCCCCTTGCGGCGCAGGCGCTCCACCTCGACGGTATCGGCCTTGTCAGAACCGCTTACCCGGTGGCCGAGAGCCAACAGAAGCGCGGCGATCCCACTCATGCCTGAACCCGCAACCCCGATAAGATGGATACGGCGCGGATGACTGCCAAGCAACAGGGAGACCAGCATGTCCTGTCCGGAATTCATTCCCGTGCTCATCGGGCAGCACCCTCGAGGACATCGGCGACGAGAGCCGCAGCACCGCGCGGAAGAACCGAAGCAGCCGCGGCGGCCATCCGTTCACGTCGGCGGCCATCCTCCAGAAGGTTTTTGATCAGAAGCGCGAAGGCCGCAGGATCGGCTTCCTTTTCCTCGATCATCTCAGCGGCGCCGGCATCCCGGAATGCCTCGGCGTTGCGGTGCTGATGCCGCTCCGCTGCAAACGGGAACGGAATGAGGAGGGAGGGAAGCCCGAACTGCGAAATCTCCCCGAGGCTGGCGGCGCCGGCCCGAGAAACCACGAGGTCCGCGGCCGAATAGGCCTCCGCCATGCGGTGATGGAAGGCGGCGACATAAGCGGGGATTTCCTCACGCTGGTAATTGATGGCGGCCAGGTTGTCGTCGCGGTCCCCCGTGAGATGAATCACCTGCAAGGGACGCCCCTCGGCATCACGGAAGTCGCGAAGATGCGGCGCAGCGCGGAAAAGAAGCTGATTGATCCCGGCGGCTCCCTGGCTCCCCCCCATGACAAGAAGGGTGGGACGATCCGGATCGAGACCGAAGGCCGCCCGGGCCTCCCCTTTGGGAAGCGGCGCCCCGAGATCACGCCGGACCGGCGTTCCGGTCACCGAGCAGGCACGACCCGGGAACGAGGCCTCGCACCGCTCGATGCCGAGCAGGACCCGATCCGCCCATCGAGCGGCGAGCCGGTTCGCTCTCCCTGCGATGGCATTGGATTCGTGAAGGAAGCACGGGATACCAGCGGTTCGGGCAGCTAGCAGTGGTGCGGCCGAGGTGAATCCCCCCATGCCGAGGACGGCGACAGGGCGGTAACGGGAGTAGAGCTTGCGGCAGGTCGAAAAGCTGTCCCAGGAACGCTTCAGGAATCGGGGAAATGCCGGCGAGAGTACCGCAGGCATCCCGATCGAAGGGAGTTTCTCACGGCGGAATTGGGCATGCTCCCGAAGGGCCACTGCATCGATCTCTTTCTCTGAAACCAGCAGCAGGACCTCGTGGCCGCGTTGATGGAGTTCCTCCGCGACGGCAAGGCCGGGAAAGAGATGCCCCCCGGTGCCGCCGCAGGCGATGACAAACTGTTTCGGAACCGCCATGACGCCTGGCCTAGATGCGCGGGACGGGACGGGCTGCCAGGACGACCTGACGGCGAGTGGTCACGGCGATCGGGGCGCCGGTGCGGTGAATATTGACGAGGATTCCTATCATGAAAAGGGAGACCGCCAGATTGCTGCCCCCGTAGCTGATAAAGGGAAGCGGCATCCCCTTGTTCGGGAGCAACGAGGTGGTCATGCCGATATTGACCGCTGCCTGCAGGGAGATCAACAGGAGGATTCCCGTGGCGAGCAGTTTCCCGAATCGGTCCTTGGCATTGGAGGCGATCAACCCCCCCGAGAGGATGATCAGGATGAATCCAAAGACGACGAGCCAGGTAAATCGAAGTCCGAGTTCCTCGCCGATCATCGGGAAGATAAAATCGGTATGGGCATACGGCAGATAGAGCATCTTCTGGCGCCCCTCTCCCAATCCGAGTCCGTCGAATCCCCCGGACCCCAAGGCGATGAGCGCCTGCCACTGCTGAAGACCCTTTCCGAGCTGATCCTGCTCGGGATGAAGAAAACTGGTCAGCCGGGCATAGCGCTCCGGAATAAAGCAGGCGATGCCCAGAATGCCGCCGATTCCGAGTCCGCCTAGCGCTCCGATGAACCATTTGTTGGCACCGGCGACGAAGCAGATCCCCACGGCCGTGGCACCGATCAGGGCCGTGGTCCCCAGATCCACCTCGGCACCGATCAGTCCCAACAGGACCGAAATCGAGCCGATCGGGATGACAAGACCCTGCAAGAATCGCGAGGGATCGACCTCCTCCCTGGAAAACCACCAGCACATGAAAAAGAGGGCGCCGATCTTGCCCAGTTCACTGGGCTGGAACGGCATGATGCCGAGATTGATCCAGCGGTGCGAACCGTTGATCCGCATGCCGACGTGCGGCACGAAACAGAGCGCCAGCAGCACCATGGAGAGCACGAACCAGATTTTCCAAGTGCGTTGCCAGAAATGATAGTCAATCATCGCACCCGCGACGCAGGCACCTGCCCCAATGACCAACCAGACGGCATCCTTCTTGACGAAGTAGTAAATGTCCCCGTGGCTCTCCTGGGCGAAGGCACTCGTGCTGAAGAGCATGACCACGCCCAAGGCAACCAACCCCACCACCGACAGGAGGAGCAGGTAGATACCTTGGCGTTGCATGATTCCTCCGGTTTGGGGGATTGAGCGTTATTTGGCGGTCTTGGCCTTCCCTGCCGAAGCGGGAATCTTGAGCATCTGCCCGATCTGGATCTTTTTGGGATCAGTAATCCCGTTGGCCTTCATCAGTTCGTCGGGAGTGATCTTGAATTTCTTGGCGATCTTGTAAGGACTGTCCCCTTTCACGACCGTGTATTCGGACCCTCCGGCTGATTCCTCCGCTGCGGGGGCAACTGCTGGTGCGTTGGCAGGCGTCGCTTGGCTCACCGCAGCGGCGGCCTGGAGAGGAAGCTTTGTGGCGGAAGCTGCCACCTTGCCTGCCTCCGTCTGAACCAACGAAGCGGCCTGGGCAACTGCTTGGACGGGAACCTTCAGGATCTGGCCAACCTGCAGAACTGCGTTGCCGGCCAATCCGTTGAGCTTCTCGAGATCAGGGATGGTCACACCGAGCGAGGAGGCGATCTTGGTGACGGTGTCACCGGACTTTACCGTGTAGGTCTGCGGAGCAGCAGCCGGCGCAACCTCGGTCGTCGCAGGTGCAGGCGCCGGTTCCTGTGCTGCGAGTTTCGCGGATCCCGCCACGGTGGCACCGCCGATACCGGCATTCCGGAGCATGCCGCGCGCACTGGCAAGAAGCCCCTTGGAGGTTTGGGCAGGCTGTTCGGATGAATCGGCTTTACCGGCTGACTTTGAGAGCTTCGCCACCGGAGCCGGCTTGGACTCAAGGGGAGGACGGTTGTTTCCCTGATCTCCTGAGCCACTTGATCCGTCGTTGGAAGACCCGTTGTCACCGGAGGGTAGGGCCTTTGCCACAACGGCAGCGGTCTTTGTCTCCGCTTTGGCCGCAGCGCGGTTGCCTGCCTTGATGGTGTTGAAGGCATAAAGCCCTCCGACAGCGACCACATGAAGGGCCAGCACGACCAGAAAGGCATGCGATAGCTTCATGTTGGGCTCGGGGCCGTAGTCGTCGAATTCCTCGGCGGGGTGGTTCATCGTGGCGGCCCTTGCGAGCAGCCGGCGGGTGCGTCTGGGTGTCGTCGGTTTCATGGCAGGGATGGGTTGTGGGTGATGGTTGTTGCTGTCAGTTGGTCGGTGAATCGTCGGGAAGCGCAAGAACAAGGCGGCGGAATTCCTCCCCTCGGCGGACATAGTCACGGAACATGTCGAAGGAGGATGTGCCTGGGGAAAAGAGAACGGTGCTTCCGGGCTCAGCTGTGGCCGCCGCCGCTGCGACCGCCTCGTCGAGAGTATCAGTCACCTCCGTCGGGACAGGAGACCAGTCGCGGGCGATCCGGTGACGCATCTCGCCGATCAGGACAGCCCGTGCAACACGTTCCCTGACCAGCGGGGCGATCGGAGCGAACTCGAATCCCTTGTCCTTGCCCCCGGCAATCAAAAGAAGAGGACCCGAGACGGATCGGATCGCCTGCTCCATGGCGTCGAGATTCGTTGCCTTGGAGTCATTGACCCAGGTCACGCCTCGCTTCACCGCAATCGGCTCGCATCGATGGGCCGGTGGCGCGTAGTTTCCTATAGCGGAGGCCATGGTGACGGGATCCGCGCCGAGGGCGATTCCCGCGCCGAAGGCGGCCATGAGATTGGAGGCGTTGTGGGGACCCCGCAGATTGGTCGACTCCATATCGAGCAGGAGCTTTTTCCCATGAAGGATTTTGGTTCCGTCAGCAAGGGTCAGGTCAGCAGCTGGATCGGTCACACTGAAGGTGATTGTGCGCGCCTTGAGCGGGGGAAGCTCCGACCCATGCTGCACGACCGCCCAATCCTCTGCGGTCTGGTTCAGGAAGATCCTCAGCTTAGCCTCCCGGTATTCCGCCATCGAGGGATAACGGTCGAGATGGTTCGGACTGAGATTGAGCCAGAGTGCGACCTTGGGTCGGAAGGTACGGATTGTTTCCAATTGAAACGAACTGACCTCCGCAACGTACAGACCGGGTTCTTCCCCGAGCAGTAATTCAGACATCGGGGTGCCGATGTTGCCGCAGGCCACAGCCCGCACGCCTGCTCCGCAAAGCATCCTCGTGGTGAGTTCGGTCGTCGTTGTTTTCCCGTTGGTTCCGGTGATGGCGACCACGGGAGATGTGGCCAATGAGAAGGCCAGTTCCAGTTCACCGATCAGTGGGGTGCCCTTGGACGTGACGTTCACAACCACCGGGGCACTCTCCTCGATCCCCGGACTAAGGACCGCAAGGTCGTATCGCGATCGGTCCGTATCCGCATCCCTCCCGGTGAGGATGGCCACCCCGTCTCGTCGCAGCATTGCGGCACGCTCCAGCACAAGAGGGAACTCCTTGCTGTCCATCGCGGTGACCGACGCTCCGCAGCGCTTGAGCAACCTGGCCGCAGCCACTCCGCTGCGTCCGAGCCCGAGGACGGCAACCCGAAGTCCGGCGTAGGGGTTTGCGGCGGGGATCATCGGGCGGAGGCTCTAATCAGCGCAGTTTGAGGGTTGCGATGCCAAGCAGTCCGAAAACGATGGCCATGATCCAGAAGCGCACGGTGACCGTGTTTTCCTTCCAGCCCGAGAGTTCGAAATGATGATGAAGCGGTGACATCTTGAAAATGCGCTTCCCGGTCAGCTTGAAGCTGGCGACCTGAAGGATCACCGAGAGCGCCTCCGCGACAAAGATTCCGCCCACGACGGCCAGCAACAGCTCCTGCTTGCAGCAGATGGCCAGGACCCCGAGAAGGCCGCCGATGGCCAGCGATCCGGTGTCTCCCATGAACACCTTGGCCGGATGACAGTTCCACCAGAGGAAACCGAGTGCCGCTCCCGCCAGCGAGAGACTCACGATGGCAAGTTCCCCGGAGAGCGGGTAGTAGGGGATCTGGAGATATCCGGCTGTCTTGAAGTTGCCCGCGAGGTAGGTAAAGACCCCGAAACAGGCACCGGCCATCACCGTGCAGCCGGCGGCCAGACCGTCGAGTCCGTCGGTGAGGTTCACCGCATTGGAGGACCCGACGATGATCAGCAGGTAGAAGAGATAGGTCCAGAGACCAAGGTTGAGGACGGGGCCCTTGAGAAACGGGATGTAGAGTTCCTGGGCCTGCTTGGCGAGCGAGGGGGTGAGAAGGAAGTATGCGGTGATTCCCCCGGCCAGGATGCACTGGAGAAGGAACTTCATGCGGCTACTGATCCCATCGGAGCTTTTTTTGGTGATCTTGAGCCAGTCGTCATAGAAGCCGATCGCTCCGTGAAGAAGAACCGTGAGGAGACAGATCCAGACAAAGGCGTTGTCCGGGCGGGCCCAAAGCAGCGTGGAAATGACGACGGCCGCGATCAGCAGGATCCCACCCATGGTCGGCGTCCCTTTCTTGCCGCCATGCAACTCGTTGAGGCGGTGCACCTCCTCGGCACTGCGGATCGGCTGCCCAAGTTTCAACTGAACGAGGCGCCGGATCAGGGCATCCCCGAAAAGAAGGCAGATCAGAAAGGAGGTGAGCCCGGCGCAGAGGGCCCGGAAGGAGATGTACTGGAAGACATTCAATCCCTTGGCGCCGGGAACGCCGTGCAGGGTGGTCACGAGTTGGGAGAGGTAGTAGAGCATGGGATGGTCAGGCGAGATGTCGGAGGATCTCCTCCAGGCGAGCGCTGCGGCTTGCCTTGAGCAGCACGGTGACTCCGGGAGAAAGAATTTCCGAGATCATGTCGGCGGCAGCCTTGGTGTCGGGAACCAGTCGAACATCGGCAAGACCGGCCTGCGTGGCCGCTTCCGCAATCGCAGCAGCTTCCTCGCCGACACAAACCAACCGGTCTGTCGAAGAGGCGGCCTGCACACCGACACGTCGATAGGCTTCCCCCGCATGGCATCCGAGTTCACCCATCCGTCCCAGCACCGCGATGCGACGTCCCTTGTGGGAACCCAGCGTTTCGAGTGCGGCGATCATCGACTCGGGATTGGCATTGTAAGTGTCGTCCAGGATGGTCGCGCCGTTTCTTTCCAGAATGCCAAGCCTGCCGCCCGTCAGGGAAACGGACCCGAGCGCAACGGAGCATTCCCCCAGCGGAATGTCGCAGAGAACCCCCGCGGCGATCGCCAACAGGGCATTGCCCACCATATGCCGTCCCGGAACGGGAAGGAACGCCTCCGTCTTTCCAAACGCCCCCTCGATCTCGAAACGGGTTCCCGAACCCTCTGTCCTGAGATTCACGGCACGGAGATCACCGATCCCGATCCCGACTTCGATCACCTGGGCGGACGTCCTGCCCCGGAGTTCTGTGATGAAATCGTCAGCTGCGGGCAGAATGGCATGACCATTCGGCTGAATGCGCTCCAAGAGATCCCCTTTTTCCCGGGCTATCTCCTCACGCGATCCGAGATGCTCGATGTGTGCGCTCCCGATGCCGGTGATGATCCCGATGTCGGGGCGGGCAAGTCCCGCAAGCGGGGCGATCTCTCCCCGGTGGTTCATCCCGATCTCCCAGACGGCCGCCTGGTCGGAGGAAGAGGCCGAGAGGATGGAAAGGGGAAGGCCGATGTGGTTGTTCAGGTTGCCGCATGTGGCCGTGACTTGGAGCTGCGCACCGAGAACCGCCGCGGCAAAATCCTTTGTAGAGGTCTTTCCGCTGCTTCCGGTAATCACCACGGAGCGGAGCTTCAGGTGCTCTCTCCACGCCGCAGCAAGAAGCGTCAGACCGGCCAAGCCGTCGCTGGTGGAGAGAATTCCGAAATGGGATGGAAGGCCGACAGGCGGTTCGGCATCGCAAAGAGCCGCCACCGCACCCTTCGCGGCCGCCTCGGCGAGGAAGGCGTTTCCGTCGAAGCGCTCCCCTCGCAGGGCGACATAGAGGTCTCCGGGGCGAATATCGCGTGTGTCCTTGGAGATACGGGAAACGATGGCCGACGGATCACCCGCTGTCAGCAAGGCCCCGGCCATGCTTGCGATCTGGGAAAGGGTCAGCGGATCCATGTCATCGCTCCTCCCTGATTTCACGCGAGGCCATCGCTCGGGCGGTCACCCGGACATCGTCAAAGGGATGCCTCTCTCCCTTAATCTCCTGATAGTCCTCATGCCCTTTTCCGGCAACGAGGACCAGATCCTCCGGTCCGGCGAGTTCCACGGCGCGGCGGATGGCCGACTCTCGGTCGACATAGACCTCATGGGATTTGCCTCGGAACCCCTTCTCCACTTCACGCAGGATCACCATCGGTTCCTCCCCCCTCGGGTTATCGGAAGTGACGATCACCTTGTCGGAGAGTTTTTCGGCAGCTGCGGCCATCAGGGGGCGCTTCGAGCGGTCTCGGTCCCCACCGCATCCAAAAACAGTAAGGATCCGCGCCGGGGCGATCTGACGCAGGGAACGAAGGACGTTTTCCAGCGCATCGGGAGTGTGCGCGTAATCGACAAAGGCCTGGAAATTCCTTCGAGCCGGGACCCTCTCCAGTCTACCCGGGACTTGGGGAATGGTGGCTGCCGCCGCCACCGCACGCCTCAACTCGATTCCCATGACCGAAATGGCGGCAAGGGCTCCCAGGGTGTTGTAGACGTTGAAGAGTCCGATCAGGGGAGTGCGGACGAGGTAGCTTCGTCCCTTGGCATCCAACTGGAAGGTCGTTCCCAGCGAAGAAAACCGGACCGCACTGGCACGGAAGGCACAGTTGCTTCCCTGACCGAAGGTGATGACCGGCACCGACTTGGGAATCCTATCGAGAAGACGCCTGCCGTAACGGTCGTCGATATTGATGACAGCCTTTCCTTTCTTGTCCGTTTGGGAGGGAAGCCCTGTGAAGAGGCGCGCCTTGGCCTCGAAGTAATCATCCATGGTCCCGTGGTAATCGAGATGATCCTGAGAAAGGTTTGTGAAGACGGCGGCATCGAACTCAAGGGCCCCCACCCGCTCCTGAACCAAGGCATGACTGGAAACCTCGAGCGAGGCGGCTCGGAACCCTCCGTCACGCATCACGGCAAGCATCCTCTGGAGATCAACCGATTCCGGTGTTGTCCGGGAAGCCGGTTCCGAAAGGCCGGGAAGTTCGTAGCGGATCGTTCCGATCAGACCGCAGGGACGGCCTACCGTGTTGCAGAGGTGACGGATGATCCAAGCCGTCGTCGACTTTCCGTTGGTGCCGGTGACGCCCGCAACGGCAAGCGTACGCGAGGGATGGCCATAATACGTTGCTGATGCCAGAGCCATGGCGCCGCGTGCAGAGGGAACCCTGATTGCAGTGATCCCGTGGGAAGATACCTCACCCTGGCAGACCACGGCGACAGCACCCTTGCGAGCAGCCTCCTCCACATGCCGCGATCCGTCATCATGACTTCCCGGGAGGGCAAAGAAGAGATTGCCTGGAAGCACCTTCCGGGAATCGCAGGTGATTCCGGTGACACTTCTTTCCGCCACCTCAGGGGAAGGAAGAGTGGCGATACCCGATAGCAGCGATCCGAGTTTTATCTCGGCGAGTGAGGCAGTCTTGGAGATCGCGGCACTCATCGATTGGACGCTTGATTGGAAGAGGCGTTAGCCTGCGCAACGGCATTCTCCTGCTGGATGTCGAGGTATCGGGCGGCCCTGCCGCCGATGTGCGCGAAGATAGGTGCGGCAACGAGGCCGCCGTAGTTCGCCGCGGCTCCGATCTTGGCATCATCAACGATCACAAGACCCGTGAGGCGGGGATGCTCGGCAGGAAAAAACCCGGCAAAAGACACGATGTATCGGTCGTTCAGGTAACCACCGTGAGGGCCGACCTTCTGAGCCGTTCCGGTTTTCCCAGCCACGGTGAAGCCGTCTATTGCGGCGAGCGGGGCCGTCCCTTCTTTGCTCACGACTTTCTGAAGCGCATTGGCGATGAACTTGGAAGTCTCCTCCCGGACGATCTGACGGGGCGCCTCCGTCTCGCTCGGTGTGCTTCCCTCTCCGCGGCTCAGGACAAGCCTCGGTTTCATCAGCTTCCCGGCGTTCCCGACGCTCGACATGGCCATGATCATCTGGATCGGCGTCACCGAGACCGACTGCCCGAAGGCCATGCGCGTCTTGGTCAGCATGTCCCATCGGCGGGGGGGATTGACCAGGCCTGAGATTTCTCCCTGCAGCGGGATCCCGGTCTTCTCCCCGAAGCCGAAGGCTCGAACGTAATCGTAGTACTTCTGATCCTTCATCATCAGCGACATCTTGGCCGAGCCGATGTTGGACGAATACTGAAGGATCTCGGCCAGACTCATGTCCCCGGCCTTGTGGTGATCCTTGACGGTCTTGCCACCGTAGCTGAAGAGGCCGTTCTCGCAAAAGATCCTGGTACGATCGCTGACGATCCCCTCGTTGAGGGCTGCCGAGGCGACGACGATCTTGAACACCGATCCCGGCTCGTACATGTCGGTGATGATGCGGTTGCGCATCTCCTCCGGCTTGGCCTCGTTGAATTTATTGGGATCGAAATTCGGGCGGTTTGCCATGGCGAGGATCTCGCCGGTTTGGGGATCGACGAGGATCGCGGCCGCCCCTGCCGGATGGAGATCGCGGAAGGCCGCGTCGACTTCCTTCTCCACGATGGCCTGGAGTCCCATGTCGATCGTGAGGCGGATGTCGGACCCGTTCTCGGGGAGCTGTTCCTGCCCCCGGTAGGTGACGATCTCAAGCCCCTTTCGATCGTGTTCGATCCAACGGAAGCCGTCCTGACCGCGAAGTTCCGAGTCGAAGGATTTCTCAATGCCGTCAATTCCGTGACCACTGTGATCCACGAATCCCAGCACATGGCAAAGCATCTCGCCGTTCGGATAACTCCGCACCGACCCCTCTTCCAGATAGAGCCCACGGAGCCGGGCCTTTTCCATCGCCGCGATCATGGCCTGAGCCTTTTCCTCGGCCACCTCCTTCTTGATCACCACATAGGGTCGCTTACCCTTGACTGCTGGGGAAAGCTTCCCGGCCAGTTCCTCAACCGGCATCTCGAGGAACGGCGCGGCAACGGCAGCCAATGCGGCCGGATCCTTGATGTGGGTGCCGTCCGCAGTCACCGTGCGGACGGGAATGTTCACCGCGAGTTCCTCGCCGTTGCGGTCGAGAATCCTGCCGCGCTTTGCCGGAATGGGCTGACAGCGGAGATGCTTCTGCGCGGCAAGCTTGGAGAAATAGTCATACTGGAGGATCTGCAGGTGAATCAGCCTCCAGGCGAAGGTGGTGAAGACCAGTACAAGCAGGGCGCAGACCACGCCGATTCGCCCTGTTGTTCCCTTCATCTCCTCAGAACGCGCTGGGGCGAGCCGGCGATCACCCCGGAACCGGGTTCACGCGAGGCGGTGCGCAAGACCCCGTCCGGTTCGGCGGAAACAGGAGGAGTGATCCGCGCGACGGCGGTGTCGCGGACCGACTCGAGATGGATGTATCCCTCGTCGAGTTTCCTCTGCAGATATCCGCGTGAGGTCATCGAGGTGATGCGTGCTTCAAGGGCCATGTTCCGGGCCTCGTATTCATGGAGTTCCTGCTCGACGAGGCGCGACTTGTTGCCGACGGCATGCTGCTGATTCTTCAAGTAGACGAAGAACAGGGCGGCCATGCCCGCCAAAAATCCAAGCACCAGCATGCGGGCCACAAAATCGACTTCGATCGCGTTGGTGGCGCGGCGGCGGTTCCCTTTCATCGGGCACCCCCCTTGGTGGTTGTGATGCGCTCCGCGACCCGGAGGCGGGCGCTCCGGGAGCGGGGGTTGGAAGCGAGTTCCTCCGGGGAGGCGGTCACCGAACGGGCGGTGACCAGATCGAGCATCTTGTCGGGATTCGGACGCGGCGCCGGCCAGGTGGGATTGTCGATCTCGGCCATCGAATGCTTCCTGAAAAACTGCTTCACGATCCGGTCCTCGAGCGAGTGGAAGGTAATCACCGCAAGACGGCCGCCCGGTGCAAGCATCGAGACGAAGGATGGCAGGGCGCGCTCGAGCGAGCCGACCTCGTCGTTGACGGCGATGCGGAGGGCCTGAAAGACGCGGGTGGCGGGATGACGGGGACCCGTGCGACCGGCGGCGATCAGGTCTGCCAGTTCCAATGTGGTGACAAAGGGCTTTTTCTCCCGGGCCCTGACAATCCTGACCGCAAACTGGATGGCGCGGGGCTCGTCACCGTATTCACGGAAGATCCTGGCAAGCTCCTCCGCAGGTGCCGTGTTGACCAGATCGGCGGCGGTCATCCCGGAGTGCCCCATCCGCATGTCGAGAGGGCCTTCGCGCTGGAAGGAGAACCCTCGTTCCGCCGTATCGAGCTGATGTGAGGAAACACCGAGATCGAGCAGCACCCCGTCGACGGAAGTGATGCCCATTCCGGCAAGAACACCGGGTGCCTCCGCGAAGTTTCCCTCAATGGCCGCGAAGGATTCCGTATGGGCGGAAAGAAACGAGCGCGCATGGGAAAGCGCCGCGGGATCACGGTCAAAGGCGATAACCCGCGCCCCGCCCTTCAGCAGCAAGCTGCTGTGGCCTCCCCCCCCCAGGGTCCCATCAATGATGGTACGGCCGGAGGCGGGGCGCAGGAAAGTGACGACCTCCCCGGCCAGGACAGGCTCGTGGCGGAAGGAGGTGCTCATGATGGGAAAGGAAAGCGGGATGTCGCGGTTGAGTGAGGCGAGGTCGTGGTGTGCCCGGAGAAAGCGGTTGCGGCGGCGTTGGAGTTGGAGTCGGGTCATGGCGTCGGCATCCTCAGAGACCGATCATTCCGGCCACCTTGAGGTAGGAGGCCGACTCCTCGGCGCTGACCTTCGCCCAGCGCTTGGCGTTCCAGATCTCAAAGCGGCTGCGTCCGCCGACGAGCACCACCTCGCCCTCGAGTTTCAGGGCGGTGCACTGCTCCTCGGGCAGCAGGATGCGGCCGTTGCTGTCGGCTCCGACGGCGCGGGCCTGACTGTAGAACTGCCGGATCGCTTTGCGCTGCATGTCGGAGGGAATGCCGCTCTGCTTGATGCTCGTCTCGACCGAGTCGAACTCCTCGGGCGGCATCACGATCAGGAAATCTCCGCCGGGATGCGGGATGGCATGGAACTCGTCGGGCCCGCCGTTAAGCCACGAAGCCGGGATCGTGACGCGGTTCTTCGCGTCCATCGACCTCTCGAAGGTCCCGGCGTAGCTGATCTGTTTGGAGGCGGGGTTTGGCATGGTTCGCGTGATGGAGAAACGAACCACTTTCCTCCACCACGCCCCACTTTTTCCCACCAAAAGAGAAAACGGTCAACGCCAAAAAAGAGAAAAAAGTGTGATTTTTTCCGCGTGTCGAAAAACGCGGCTCCCTCATTCCCGAAAAAACGCCCCGCAAAACTTGAAAACCCGATTCTGGGCAATCCTCATCCGCCGGATGTTTGGCACGACCAAACAACGGGTTTTCCCACCTAACCACGCTTTCACTTAAAAACCGTACTCGGGAGCTTTTCCCCAACTTGTTCACATACCCCAAAAACCCTCCAAATCCCCGCGAGACCCGCAACAATTTTACCCCAAGCTCCTCATGATCCCTATTTTACCATAGGCGCAGGGATTTCGGATGCCGGACACGCTTATGTCTTCCCTGCAATGTTTGGAAGTTTGGATGCCGCGCAAGGCCCTTTATTTCTAATCGACCCGAGACGCAGCGATTTTAGATGCCGAGCAAGGCATCCAAGCGACGCTGTATGCGACATACTGCGAGCGCGGGATAACGCCGCTCTGCGCTAACAAGCGCAAGTCCCCAGCCTAACCGGGGATGTTTTTGAGGAGTTCGGAATTGGTCGGATACCGACGGATGAAGAACAGAAGCCTCTCGATCGCCTCGATCGGTTTGTGACCGGCGAGACCGCGGCGGATGATGTTGATCTTGTGCATGTCCTCGGGGGTGAGGAGAAGCTCCTCGCGGCGTGTGCCGGAGAGGAAGATATCGACGGCGGGATAGATGCGCTGGTCGCTGATCTTACGGTCGAGGACGAGCTCCATGTTGCCGGTGCCCTTGAACTCCTGGAAGATGAGGTCGTCCATGCGGCTGTTGGTCTCGATGAGCGCCGTCGCCATGATCGTGAGCGAGCCGGCCTCCTCGGTATTACGGGCGGAGGCGAAGAGCTTGCGCGGGATCTCCATGGCACGTGAGTCCATACCGCCGCTCATGGTGCGGCCGCCGCCGCCCTGCGCGTTGTTGAAGGCGCGGCCGATGCGGGTAAGCGAATCCATGAGGACGAAGACATCCTTGCCCTGCTCGACGAGGCGTTTGGCGCGGTCGATGGCGATCTGGGCGATGCGGGTGTGGCTGCGGAGATCGCTGTCGTTGGAGCTGGCGTAGAGTTCGGCTTGCGGCACGGTGCGCTTGATCTCGGTGACCTCCTCGGGACGCTCGTCCACGAGCAGGATGATGAGCTTCATCTCGGGGTGGTTCTTCACCACGGCATCGGCGATGTGCTGGAGCAGCGTGGTCTTGCCGGTGCGGGGAGGCGCGACGATGAGTCCGCGCTGTCCCTTGCCGACGGGGGTCATGAGATCGATCACGCGGGTGGTGAAGCGCTCGGGGACGGTTTCGAGTTTGATGCGCTTGTTCGGGCTGATGGTGGTCAACTCCTCGAAGAGCGGGATGTTCACGTACTTCGCGGGATCCTCGCCCTCGATCTCCGTGGCGCGGAAGAGCTGGAGTCCGCGGGGCCCGCGGCGGGTCTCACCCTTGATAAGCACGCCGTCGCGCAGGTTGTGCTGACGGATCACCTCGGGGGTGATGAAGATGTCGTTCTGGGTTGCGGCGTAGGCTCGCTTGGCCTCACGGAGGAATCCGAATCCCTTTCCGGAGACCTCGACCACGCCCTCGGCGTAAGTCGGCTCGGGCGGCGGGCCATCCTGGACGGGTGCCTCGCCACCGTTGGCGGGAGCGGGTTCATTAAACTCATCGGGGCCGGGGCCGTTCTGGTCACCCGACTGCTGCTCTCCTCCGCGATCATCACGACGGTTGCGGAAAGGCCGACGTCCGCGCTGGAAGCGGCCTCCACCCCGGCGATTGTTACCACCGCGGCGGCCGCCTCCCTGCTGGGAGGAATTTTCCTGGGAAGAGGATCCCTCGGAGGCTCCCCCTTGGGAGGGAGCCGGGGCTTGGGAATCGGGTGATGGGGACTGGGGTTCGTCGCTCATGGAAATTTAGGGGATGGGAAATTGGGGATGGGTGATGGGGAGAAGACTCAAGGCTATTTGAGAGGCAAGTTGCTTAGGATGAAGGGGTAAAATGAATCCAAGGAAGACGGTTTGACGCCGGAGAAGGTGGCTGAAGGCCGATCGATGATCACCGGATGATGCCGGTATTCCGTCGGACTGACGGCCAATTCCCTGTTGGAATGGATGACTGCTGGAATGCGTTGGGGTTGGTGGATCTCGGAAACCAAACAACCGGGGTTACTTCAACTCACCGGCAACCGTGTGGGGAGAGATCCTGAAAGACCGAAACGTGGCATGAGCAAACCACACGGCCCGTCGATGTCAACCAGCTTTTTTTCATCCATCCTCAAAACGTCACCGATTCCCCGATTCCAGGCAGATGAAGCCTGGCCCCCTTCAGTTCGAAGGCCTGCTTCGCGGCCTCCCGATCGATCGCGATGGGGGGGAAGGTGTCGTAATGGACACCCAGCACCTCCCGGCACCCAAGCCATCCGGCAGCCGTGGCGGCATCCCGATATCCCATGGTGAAATGATCCCCGATGCAGAGGACGGCAAACTTCAGCGGTCCCGCGGCGGCGATCAGGTCAATATCGCGGGTCAGCGCCGTGTCACCGCTGTAATAGAAGGCTCCCTCGGCCGTCTCCACGCGGAATCCCCCGGGCTGCCCTCCATAGGAACCGTCGGGCAGGCTGCTCGAATGGATCGCGGTGGTGAAGGTGACCCGTCCGAACTCCAAGGTGCAGGAGCCCCCGGAATTCATATGAATCCTGTTCTCGATTCCCTTGTTCCCAAACCATTCCACCACCTCGTAGCCCGCGATAATTGTGGCGCCGGAGGCCCGGGCGATCGTCTCGACATCGGACACATGGTCGAAATGCCCGTGCGAAATCAGGATAAAGTCGGGTTTGAGCGAGGCGATATCGACCGAAGCGGCCAGCGGGTTGGGCGTGATGAAGGGGTCGAAGAGCAGCGTCTTGCCCGCCGTTTCGACCGCAAAGCAGGAGTGTCCGTAGTAGGTGACCTTCATGGGGCACATCCTCGCCAGTTCAGAGTCTCCAGCCAAGGGGTAAAACCGGCGAGGATTGTGAAAAGTTAAAACGTGGAATGGTTACAACGAGGAAACCAAAAAATCGCGGCACCTTGTAACCTTGTAACCTTGTAACCTTGTAACCTTGTAACCTTGTAACCTTGTAACCTTGTAACCTTGTAACCTTGTAACCTTGTAACCTTGTAA
>CANIVT010000004.1 GCA_947471565.1 Spartobacteria bacterium
TGGCGGTCTTTTCTCTTTGAACTCCGGGGCCCCAACGGAAAGACTCTTTCCCCTGTGACGACTCCGCTTTCACCCTCCGTTCCGGCGTTGCCGGGAGGACGGGAACGCTTCCTGAATGCATGCCGTTGCCTACCAGTCGACGCAACTCCCATCTGGCTGATGCGACAGGCGGGTCGATCCCTCCCCGAGTACCGCGCCCTCAAGGAGAAGCACTCCTTCCTTGAACTTGCGCGCACGCCGGAACTCGCTGCGGAAGTGACGCTTCAGCCAATCCGTCGGTTTGGCTTCGACGCGGCGGTCCTCTTCAGCGACATCCTCGTGGTGCCCGAGGCCATGGGCCAACCCTACTCTTTCCGTGACAGCGGCGGGATCGAGATGGAGTTCACGATCGGGTCCGCCGCCGACATCGGACGCCTCAGGACAGAAGGAGCGATAGAGCGCCTCGACTACGTCGCCAAGGCCCTTCGGCTTCTCAAGACCGAGCTTGCAGGCACGACCGCCCTCCTCGGCTTTGCCGGATCTCCCTGGACTCTCGCCCGCTACATGGTCGAGGGGACGGGATCGGGCGGGCGTCATTCGATCAAGGAGCTCTTTTACACCCAGCCCGTGCTTTTCGGAGAACTGCTGGAAAAGATCACCGGCGTCGTCTCGGAATTCCTCGCGATGCAAATCGAGGCGGGTGCCGAAGCCCTGCAAATCTTTGACAGCAACGGCGATATGCTTGCCGACGGGGCCTTCGAGGCCGCCTCGGGACGTTGGATCCGCGAGGTGATCTCCTCGCTGGGCGGTAAGGTGCCCGTCATCCTCTTCTCCAAGGGGGGCTATGGCCGCCTCGACCAGCTCGTATCCTCTGGTGCGAATGTCCTGAGCGTCGACTGGACCCAGTCGCTCTCAGCCGTCCGCCGCGCTCTTCCCTCAAATGTCGGGGTGCAGGGTAACCTCGACCCCTTCCTGCTCACCACGACACCGGAGATCGTTGCCGCAGAAGCCGCCCGCATCCTGCGCGAGATGCGCGGGGTGAAAAAAGAGGGTCTGGAGGGCCATGTCTTCAACCTCGGTCACGGTGTCCCCAAGGAGGCGAAACTCGAATGCCTCGCAGCCCTGGTGCAGACCGTGCGCAACAACGCGGCATGAGCACGCTGCACGTCGATCTCGACCTCGTGCGAAAGCACAACGTGGCCGGCCCGCGATACACGAGCTATCCGCCCGCGACCAAGTTCACGGGCGATTTCTCCCGCGAGGAGCTGGTGGCGCGAATCGAGGCGAACAACAGTTCCGACCGCGACCTCTCGCTCTATTTCCACATTCCGTTCTGCGAGACGCTCTGCTGGTTCTGCGGCTGCACCACGGTCATCACCACCGACCATTCGCGGGGCAACGCCTACATCGACCTGCTCGAGAAGGAGATCGCCACCATGCGCGGTCGCATCAACCCGGCGCGAAAGGTTTCCCAGCTTCATTTCGGGGGCGGCTCCCCAACCTTCCTTCAGCCGGACGAGATCCGCAGACTCGGTGACCTGATCCGCAGGAACTTCGAGTTCTCACCCGATATCGAGGCGGGCGTGGAGGTCGATCCTCGCCGCCTGAGCCGCGATCATCTCGTCGCCCTGCGCGAGGCGGGATTCAATCGCGCCTCGATGGGCGTGCAGGATTTCGATCCCAAGGTGCAGGAGGCAATCCATCGCATCCAGCCGCGCGCGATGACCGAGCAGGCCGTCGCATGGATGCGCGAGCTCGGCTTCGCCTCGGTGAACCTGGACCTCATCTACGGTCTGCCGCACCAGACGGTCGCCTCGTTCGAGCAGAGCCTCGCAACGGTGCTCGAGATGGGGCCGGATAGGCTCTCGGTCTTCAGCTACGCCCATGTGCCGTGGATCAAGCCGGCGCAGAAGATCCTCGAGCAGAAGAATCTCCCCGCCCCCGAGGAGAAGCTCCGGCTTCTCAAGCTCGTCATCGAGCGTCTCACCGAAGGCGACCGCTATGTCTATATCGGCATGGATCATTTTGCCCGGCCCGACGACGAGCTAGCCGTGGCCCAGCGCGAGCGCAAGTTGCAGCGCAACTTCCAGGGCTATAGCACCCGTGCGGGAGCCGACATCTACTCCTTTGGGATGTCGAGCATCTCACAGATCCCCGATGCCTACTGGCAGAACGAGAAGGACCTCTCCACCTACCAAACCGTGGTCGAGTCTGGACGGGAGCCCTGGCACCGCGCCTATCTGATGACGGGTGAAGACATGATCCGCAGGGACGTGATCATGCGTCTGATGTGCGATCTCTCGCTCGATTTCGTGGAGACCTCCTCACGTCTCGGGATCGATTTTGCACGGCACTTTGAGCAGGAACTGGCCGCGCTGGCCCCCTACGAAGCTGACGCGCTGGTGAGCCGCGATGCCTCCGGGATCCGTGTTACCGAGACAGGCCGCCTTTTCCTCCGCAACATCGCCATGTGCTTCGACGCGACGCTCTCCCCCTCCGCGGAACGCCGCCACTCCCAGACCGTCTGATCCATGCAGGCGTCGCGTCCTTCCGTCGCGGTCATCGGGGCCGGCATCACGGGACTGACCGCCGCCTTCAGGCTTCGGCGTGCTGGGATTCCGGTCGTTCTCCACGAGTCCTCGGACCGCGCGGGCGGTGCCATTCGCTCCGTGCGTCAGGAGGGATATCTCGCCGAAGAGGGGCCTAACACGATTCTCGAGACATCGCCGCTTATCGCGGAACTCGTGCGGGAGGCGGGGCTTGAATCCCGGGTCCTGCGGCCCGATCCCGACTCCGAAGCACGCTTCCTGGTGCGGAGAGGAAAACCCGTGGCCCTCCCCTCCTCGCCGCTCGGCTTCCTGACGACGCCCCTGTTTTCGCCCGCCGCCAAGCTCGCCGTCCTCCGCGAACCGTTCCTGAAACGCCGTACCGACGGTATGGAGGAAAGCGTGGCACAGTTCGTCACCCGCCGCCTTGGGGGGGAATTCCTTGATCGGGCAGTCGACGCCATGGTGGCGGGCATCTATGCCGGGGATCCCTCTCGGCTTTCGGTTAACCATGCCTTTCCGAAACTGGCCGCCCTCGAAGAGCGCTACGGATCGCTGATCCACGGACAGATACTCAGTGCACGGGATCGCCGGAAAAGCGGTGAGGTCGCCAAGGACCGTGCGCCGAAGCTCTCCTTTGACGAGGGGCTGGAGGTTCTTCCCTCGACTCTCGCCGCCAACCTCGGAGACGCCCTCCGCCTCAAGTCCCGCGTGGCCTCGGTCACCCGGTCTGATAAGGGGTGGATCCTGAGCACGAAGGAGGGGCTGGAGGAACATCATGCGGCACTCATCCATGCGGGAACGGCCCATGGCCTCGCATCCCTCCGGCTGCTGGATCGCGAAGTCCCTGTCGACCTTTCAGGGTTTTCCGAGATCCGTCATCCCCCCGTGGCCAGCGTGGTGCTGGGATTTCGCAGGGAGGATGTCGCGTTCCCTTGCCGGGGATTCGGTGTGCTGGTTCCCGGTATCGAGAACTTCCGTATCCTCGGGACGATCTTTTCCTCCTCTCTCTTTCCGAACCGTGCTCCGGCGGGCCATCTCACTCTCACGACCTACGTCGGAGGGGAGCGGCATCCCGAGCTGGCCCTCCTCCCCGAAGAGGAACTCGTCGGGGCGGTCTGCAGAGACTTGGAACGCCTGCTTGGCGTACGAGGCAAGCCTACTTTCCGTCATGTGACCCTCTGGCGGAAGGCGATCCCTCAGTACAATCTCGGCTTCGGTCATCACCGTGAGGCGATGACTCGGCTGGAGGAACGCCTGCCCGGTTTCCATCTGGCAGGCCATTACCGCGACGGCATTTCGCTGGCGGATTCCATCGTCTCCGGGTGGAAGATCGCGGAACGGGTTGAAAAGTCTCTCCGATCGGGACACGCTTCCTACCCATGAAGAAGCAGGGTGTCCTCCTAATCAATCTCGGCTCGCCCGACTCCACCTCCGTCGGCAATGTCCGCACCTACCTGCGCGAGTTCCTGATGGACGGACGGGTGCTCGACGCCCCCTGGCCGATCCGCTGGGCCGTCGTCCATCTGGCGATTCTTCCCTTCCGTCCGAAACAATCGGCTCATGCATACGAAGAGATCTGGTCTCCCGAGGGATCGCCCCTCGTAGTCACGAGCAAAAAAGTCGCGGGGGCCGTCAGCCAGCGTCTGGGTGATGGGATCCCGGTGGAGTTGGCGATGCGCTACCGCAATCCCTCCATCGAGCAGGCAATCCGAAAGCTCAAGGCTCGCGGCGTCACCGACCTGCTGGTTTTTCCGCTCTTCCCCCACTACGCGATGTCGAGTTTCGAGACCGCTGCGGTACGGGCCCGCGAGCTTGCCAACCGGCTGGCGCCCGAGATGAGCGTCACGGTCATCCCTCCCTACTACAATCATCCCGAGTATGTGGCCGCACTTGTGGAAAGTGCCCGGCCACATCTCCAAGGGGGATTCGATCATCTGCTCTTCAGCTTCCACGGCATTCCGGAGCGCCATCTGCGCAAGGGAGACCCCACCCGTTGCCACTGCCTCAAGGCTCCCGACTGCTGCAACGTCCCAAGTCCCGCCCATGCGACCTGTTACAAGGCCCAGTGTCTGGCCACCGTGCGCGCCTTTGTCAGTGAGGCGGGCATCCCCGAGGGGAAATACTCCGTTTCGTTCCAGTCTCGCCTCGGCAAGGATCCGTGGCTCCAGCCCTACACCGACAAGGAGCTGGAACGCTTTGGCGCGGAGAAGAAAGGGAAGATGCTCGTCATCTGCCCCGCCTTTGTCTCGGACTGCCTCGAGACCCTGGAGGAAATCGCGATGCAGGGTAAGGAGTCCTATGAGGAAGCCGGCGGCGGCGAGTACGGCATGATCCCATGCATGAACGAGCATCCGCGCTGGATCACGGCCATGGAAACCATGATCCGCTCGGCTCTCGAACTGGGAGCCGCCAACGCACGCAAGGCACAGGCGTGATGGGACGCGGCGCGGCGAGCATCACGGCGCTGGCGCTCTTGGTGGCCGTCCTTGTCGGTCTCTCCGGCTGCAAAGACCGGGAGGGCGTCAAGGTGCGCCGTGTGGCCAAAGGGGAACCGCAGGGACCTGTGCCAGAAGCGTCGCCTCCGATGGCTCCTGCTCCCTCTTCCTCATCCGGAGAGTCCGGGATCACCGACCAAGCGCCTGCTTCTTGGCAGCGCCAGCCTCCCTCGCCGCTCCGCAAACTCAGTTACCTGATCTCCGGCCCGGACGGCACCCGCTGCGAGGTCTCACTGGTGACCCTTGGGGGAGGAGCGGGTGGCACCCTCGAAAACGTGAACCGCTGGCGCACCCAACTCAGCCTACCGCCGCTCGATGACACCTCGCTCCAAAAGGAACTCAAGCCTCCCCTTGCGACTCCGCTCGGAAAAGTGCTGATCGTCGACTTCACCGGACGCCCCGAAAAGGGTGATCCCGGGCGTGACGGCCGGATCATCGCAGGGATCCTCGACCGGGGGAACGAGACCGTCTTTTTCAAGCTCCGTGGGAATCCCGACCTGACCGGACGATCCGAAGGGGATTTCGTAAAATGGATCGGCACGGTTCGCTTCCAGCCATGAGTAAAGCGATGCGATTCCTGCTTGGGGCAGTCTCGTCGCTGAAGCTCACGGTGGTCTGTCTTTCCGCAGCGATGGTGCTCGTCTTTGTCGGGACGCTCGCCCAAGTGGACGGCGGCATCCACGACGTGCAGAAGCGCTACTTTCAGAGCTTGCTGGTGCATTGGCCTGATACCCCGTCCGGTCTTCCGGTGTTCCCGGGAGGCCACCTCATCATCATCGTCCTGCTCGTCAACCTGCTCACCGCGCACATTCGCCGCTTCCGCTGGACAGCGGCCAAGATTGGCATCCACCTCATCCACGGGGGACTCGTGGTGATGCTGCTCGGAGCCCTGCTCACCGATTTCTTCGCCGTCGAGAGTACGATGCGTCTCTCACCCGATCAGACGAGCGGCTATGCCGAGGACCAGCAGTCATGCGAGCTCGCGCTTGTGGAAACCTCCGGCAAGGACTTCGACACCGTGACGACCATCCCCGAGTCCCTGCTGGAACGCGGAGGGGAAATCACGGATTCCTCTCTCCCGTTCCGCGTCGTCGTCCAGTCCTTTCGCCGCAACGCCCGTTTCGTGGAACCCGGTCGGCCCGGTGTGGAGAGCAAGCCGGCCGCGACCCGAGGCGTAGGCGCCCGCACTGCCGTGGTGGGCGTCAGGCCCGCGACAGCGATGAATGAGCGCAATGTTCAGGCCGCCGTAATCACGCTCGCTCCGCTGTCCGGCAGCAATGAGCTCTTGCCCGGAAGTTGGCTCACGGTCAACGATGCGATCGAGCCCCAGACCTTTTCCTACGGTGGAAAAACCTGGGCGCTCTTCCTCAGGCCAACGCGTCATGACCTGCCGTTCCGACTCACGCTCCGCTCCTTCACCCACGATCTCTACCCCGGAACCCAGATCCCGAAGAACTTCTCCAGCCGAGTCCTGCTGGCTGACCAAACTCACAACGAGAGCCGCGAGGTGTCGATCTCGATGAACCGTCCTCTCCGCTACCGGGGCGTGACCGTCTACCAGTCGGGATTCCTGCCGGGTGATTCCGGAACGATCCTGCAAGTCGTGCGCAATCCCGGATTCCTCGCCCCCTACCTCGGCTGCCTGCTCGTGGGCATCGGGATGGTCTGGCAATTCGGGTATCATTTTGCGGGTTATCTGGCCCGCCGCCGCCGAACCGCATGAAGAACCGCCTGCTTTTCTGGACCGGCCCCGTGATCGGCCTGCTCTGGGTCGTCTCCAATCTGGTCACCCGTCCCGATGTCGAGGGATTGGCCGATTTCTCGCGGCTTCCCGTGCTGGAGGGAGGGCGTATCAAGCCGCTCGACACCGTGGCCCGCACCTCCCTGATGATCCTGCACGGACGCCAGACGCTCCGCCTCCCTGAGGGAAGTATCCTGCCGCCCGACCGGTGGCTGACCGAGGCTCTCTTCAATGCACCGCTCGCCGATAGCAGGCCGCTCTTCGCGATCAACAACCCCGAAGTACTCGCCCTTTTCGGCTGGGAGACGCAGGGTCGGAAATTCTTCTCCTTTGCGGAACTTGAACCCTCGCTCGGCGTCATTGATGCCCAGGGAGAGATGGCGGCCGCTGTGGACGCCGCGCGGCGCACCCCCTACCAAACAGCGATCCTGAATCTCCGCAACGGCCTTTACCTCTACCAGCGCCTCAAGAACAGTGTCCGTCCAGCAGGGGCGGAGGATTTCTCGGGGGAGCTTGCCGACTTCGCCACGGTCGTGCCTGCCGGGGCGCCGGCCCTCATGGCCAAACGCGAGGGGAAGCCTTACGACGAGGCGGCCTGCAATGAGTTCCTCGCCTTCGCCAAACGCTACGGCGGCATGGCGCAAACCGCGCTGCTGCTCCCCGTGCCCCCTCCCACCGGAACGACGTGGCTACCTCTCGGTGAGGCCCTGCTCGGCATGGTCGCCACAGGCAGCATTCCGGAGACCGTCTCGGCCTATGCCGCCGCGGGGGATGCCTGGCGACGAGGGGATGCCGCCGATTTTGCGTCGGCTGTGCATGCTCTAACGGATCTTCTTTCCCGCAGAGCCCCCGATGCCTCACGGCACGCAGCCTTCGAGGAATTCTTCAACAGGATCGAGCCTTTCTATCAGGCGATGGGGCTCTATGTGCTGGGCTTCCTCATCCTCTGCGCTTTCTGGCTTCGGGGCGACTCAGCGCTCCGGACGAGCGCACTCACGGTCATTATCGCGGCCCTGCTTCTCCACACATTCGGGCTGGCGGCACGGATGTGGCTCCAGGGACGTCCTCCCGTCACGAATCTCTACTCCTCGGCTGTCTTCATCGGCTGGGGAACAGCTCTCTTCGGTCTCTTCCTGGAACGCCTCCAGCGCGACGGCATCGGTGCGGCCTGCTCGTCGATCATCGGGTTCGTGACGCTGGTCATCGCGCAGCACCTTGCAGGCAGGGGCGACACGCTCGAGATGCTTCAGGCTGTACTGGACACCAACATCTGGCTCGCAACGCATGTGGTCGCGATCACGATCGGTTACTCGGCGATGTTCCTGGCAGGACTGCTTGCGGTGATCTACGTGGTGCGCGGGCTGTTCACCTCGGCTCTGACCCCGGAGACGGCCCGCTCGCTCACCCGCATGATCTACGGGGTGATCTGCTTCGCCACGCTCTTCAGTTTTGTAGGGACAGTGCTCGGCGGGATCTGGGCCGACCAGTCGTGGGGTCGCTTCTGGGGATGGGATCCCAAGGAGAACGGGGCCCTGCTCATCGTTATTTGGTGCGCCGTCACGCTCCATGCACGGCTCGGCGGCTACATCCGGCAGCGCGGGCTGGTTGCCATGGCCCTCTTCGGCAACGTGGTCACCTCTTTTTCCTGGTTTGGCGTGAACATGCTGGGCGTCGGACTGCACTCTTACGGGTTCATGGACCGTGCCGTGCCATGGCTGGCCGCATTCATGGGGCTCCAGATCGCCCTCATCGCCCTGACCCTCGTTTCACCCAGGATGAATCCCGATCCCGGCGCCAAGTAGCAAGAAACAACGGCCCTTCGGGCGGTTTCCCCGTTTCCTCCTTCCGGTTCGGTCACTCGGCTCTTATGATCCGCTGATGGAACGCGCCGCCCTGATCGGGTCGTCCCTTTGCTATCTCTTTGCGCTGGGACACACCCTCTTTTCGCTGTTCAAGGGTCGCTTCCGACCCGGGCGGTTCAACGTTGCCGCCGTTGCTGCGGGTGCCGGCCTACAGGGGTGGTATCTCACGCTGCTCGGCTCGCAGCTTCATGCCTGCCCCATCCGGACTCTCCCCCAGGTGCTCGTCTTCCTGGGCTGGTCGATGGCCCTCTTCTATCTGGCCATCGGCACCTCCTACCGGCTCTCGCTCATGGGGGCATTCACCGCTCCCGTCGTGCTGCTCCTGCAGGTTGCCGCGGTTTTCATTCCCGCCGGCAAGATCGATCCCGTCCGGGGGGTCGACCCCTGGATCGAGACCCATGCCTCGCTCTCTCTCGTCGCCTATGGGGCACTCGGCCTCTCCTGCATCGCGGGACTCATGTATCTGGTGCAGGAACGTCAGCTCAAATCGCGCCGCCCCTCGGCCATCTTCCATGACCTTCCGCCGGTCACCACGCTTGCGGTGACGGTGCGCCGTCTTCTTGTGGCCGGTTTCGTCGTTCTCACGATCGGCTTTGCGGCGGGATTCCTGGCACGCACGCCGATCCCCAAAGTGAAGATCTGCTTTTCCGCTCTCATCTGGCTGCTCTATGCCGGTTTGCTCGCGGACTCCTTGAGCGGACGCTTGGGCAACCGCCGTACCGCCCAGGGAGCCATGCTCGTCTTCCTCCTCGCCCTGCTGCTTCTGCCCGTGATCCAGCGTCTCTCCACACTTGGCTGATCGATCATCGTGAACATCCTCTGCGCCGGCATCAATCACCGCACCGCCCGTCTCGACGTGCGGGAGCGCTTTGCCGTGGCGCCTGAAGAAGCCCCGGCACTGCTCTGCGACCTCCGTTCGGTGGAGGGGGTCTCGGGGGCGGTCGTGCTTTCCACCTGCAACCGCGTCGAGATCTACGCCTCGAGTCTCTGTCCGGTTCGCGCGCTCGATGGCTTCCGCGAAATCCTTTCCGCGCGCACAGGTATGGAGGCCCCGCTCTACCACCACGACACGCCGCACGCAGTGCGCCATCTCTTCCGGGTGGCCAGCGGACTCGACTCCATGGTGATCGGCGAGACCGAGATTCTTGGTCAGGTGAAGAAGGCTTACTCGGTCGCAAGCGAAGCCGGCACGGCCACTCGTACCATGCACAAACTCTTCCAGCACGCTTTCCGCGTGGCCAAGAGCGTGCGGACCGAGACACAGATCACAAGCGGGCCAACCTCCGTCGGGTCGGTCGCCGTGGAGTTGGCCGAGAAGATTTTCGGCGACCTGCGACATCTCCGTGTCCTCATGCTTGGTGCGGGAGAAATCAGCGAGCGGACAGCCCGCAGCCTTCAGTCGCGCGGCGTTCGGAGCACGGTGGTTTCCAACCGCACCTACGAGCGGGCGGCTCAGCTCGCGGCCGAGATCGGCGGCATGGCAATCCACTTCGACCACTGGGACAAGGCCGTCGCCGATGCGGACATCCTGATCAGCTCGACCAATGCCGACGGGAGACTCGTCACTCCGGAAAAACTTGCACCCGTCATGAAGGGTCGCGGCGAACGGTCGCTTTTTGTCATCGATCTCGCCGTCCCTCGCGATGCCGATCCCGCGATCAACGACATGGAGGGAGTCTTCCTTCACGATGTCGACAGCCTTCAGCAGATTGCCGCGGAATCACTCGTGATCCGCCAACGCGAGGTCGAGCGCTGTGAATCGCTCATCGAGAGCCATGTCGGGGGTTTCATGAAGTGGCTCCAATCCCTGCACGACCCGGAGCGGCAACGATGAGACTCATTCTCGGAACACGCGGCAGCGATCTCGCCCTTGCCCAGAGCCGAATGGTGCGCGACGGCCTGCTCGCACGACACAGGGGCCTGGAGGTGGAACTGAAGATCATCACCACGACCGGAGACGCCCGCACAGTGATGCCCCTCCACGAGCCGACCGCCGAGGGGGCGGGGCTGTTCACCAAACAACTCGAGGAAGCGCTGCTCTCGGGAGACATCGACCTCGCTGTCCACAGCCTGAAGGATCTGCCGGTGGAGACGCCGGCCGGCCTCGTTCTTCCTGCGATCCTGCCCCGCGCTCCAGTCGGTGACCTGCTGGTGTCCCGCCATTCCGGCGGCATGGCCGGGTTACCCGAGCGGGCGACGGTAGGGAGCAGTAGCCCACGCCGGGCTCTCCTCCTGCAGGAGAAGCGGCCTGATCTCAGGATCGTCCCGATCAGGGGCAACGTGCCGACCCGCATCGCGAAAATCGCCGAGGGTTCCTACGATGCGACGATCCTTGCCGAGGCAGGACTCACGCGGCTCGGTCATGATCTTTCGGGAAACACCCTTCACTCCACCGATCGGACGCTTTTCCTCGCATCGCTCGACTGGATGCTTCCAGCTCCGGGACAGGGAGCCGTGGCTGTCGAGACTCGCGGAGATGATTCCGCCGAGGCGATTGTCTCGGTCCTTCATGATCCGGTGACCGCCCGATGTGTCGCGGCGGAAAGGCTCGTGCTGAAATATCTGGGTGGCGGTTGTCATCTGGCTCTCGGCGCGCTGGCGCTGGAACGGGAAGGAATGATCTCCCTGAAGGCGGTCTTCGTTCCTGACCAGAATGATCGGCGCTCCCTGCGCTCCGCCGAGGCGGTAGCGCCGACTCCCGAGGAAGCAGCGCGACTCGTCGCCGCAAATCTGCTATCCTGAATCACTCTTCATGGCTCGTACCTCCCGCCCCAAGATTTCCGGGATCTGCTACCTTGTGGGTGCGGGCCCGGGTGATCCAGGCCTGCTCACCTTGCGAGGACGCGAGTGCCTCGCGGAGGCAGACGTGGTGATCTACGACTACCTCGCCAATCCGGAGCTTCTGCGCCATGCCCCGTCGCAAGCGGAGCGCATCTATGCGGGCAAAACCTCGGGACGGCATGCCATGAAGCAGGAGGAGACCAACGCTCTCCTGCTTGCCAAGGCCCGCGAGGGGAAGCGTGTCGTCCGCCTCAAGGGAGGCGACCCGTATGTCTTCGGCCGCGGCGGCGAGGAGGCGGCCGAGCTTGCGGCTGCAGGGATCCCCTTCGAGATCGTTCCCGGCGTCAGCTCCGTGATTGCAGGTCCCGCCTACGCCGGTATCCCGCTCACCCATCGCGAGAACAACGCGATGTTCACCGTCTTCACGGGCCATGTCGTTGAAGGGAAGAAACCGACGGGCGTCGATTTCGCGGCGATCGCCTCTGCTCCCGGAACGAAGGTGATGCTCATGGGCGTGGAAAACCTTGCCCTGGTGACCAAGGAGCTCGTTTCCCACGGCATGGACGGTGAGACGCCCTCGGCCTTGATTCGCTGGGCCACCACGGGGCGCCAGAAAACCCTGACCGGCACTCTCTCAACCATTGCCACACTTGCAGTGGAACGGAAATTCCAGGCCCCCGCTGTCGCGGTCTTTGGCGACGTGGTTCTTCTCCGTGACACTCTCTCGTGGTTTGAGAATCAGCCCCTCTTCGGAAAGCGGATCGCCATCACCCGCGCGGCAGGAAAGCAGGCAGGCACACTCCTCACCTCGCTCCGGACGCTTGGAGCTGATGCTTTCGAGTTGCCGACAATCCGGATCGAGCCCCCGCAGGAGAGGATGCCCTTAGTCGAGGCGATCACCGGCATTCATGGCTATGACTGGATTGTCTTCACGAGCCCGAACGGCGTGGAGTCCTTCTTCAAAGCCTTCTATGCCGCCCATGACGATGCTAGGGAAATAGGAGGTGCGCGGATCGCCGCCATCGGTAATGGCACGGCGGCCAGAATCAAAGAGTTTCACATTGGTATCGACCTGATTCCCAAGGAGTTCGTTGCCGAATCACTGATCGATTCCTTTAAGGAAATCGATGTCGAAAATCTCCGTATCCTGCTTCCCCGCGCGGCCGGTGCGCGCGACCTGCTGGCCGTCGAACTGGAGAAGCTGGGCGCCATTGTGGACGATGTGCCGGTCTACCGCACCGTTCCCGAAACAGCCGATCTCTCCGGCGGGATGGCCCGCTTCCAAGAGGAGGGTGCGGATCTGATCACCTTCACGAGCGCCTCGACGGCAACCCATTTCATGGCGCTGGGGCTTCCCCTTCCGGAGAATCTTCAGACCGCCAGCATTGGGCCGGTCACCTCCGCCGAAATGAAGAGGCTCGGATTGCCGATCAGTCTGGAGTCTTCACGGCACGACATCCCGGGACTCGTCGAAGCGATCCTAGAATTTTACAAGCCGTAAAACGCAACTCCGCAGCGCGCCCTGCATTTTGGTGGCGTCGCGTCCCCTTCGGCCTTACCTTAGTTCACAGAGAGAAACACCACGATCATGCAAATCCATATCAGTCCCCGTCATGTCCAACTGACCGCCGCCATCCATGCCCACGTGGCTGACAAGGTGGCCCACCTTGAGGAATTCTGCGATACCATTCTGGCAGCCCACGTCGTCCTCCTGTTTGACGAGCACAAGTCCAAGAAGAAGGATTACCAGGTCAAGATCCACCTCGCCCTGCCCGGTCCCGACCTCCATGCCGAGGATGCAGAGGATGACCTCTACACGGCGATCGATCTCGCCGTCCACAAGCTCGCCCAGCAGCTCCGCAAGCGGAAGACCAAGACCAAGGAGACCAAGAAGCACAAGGTCCGCGTTGCTCGCGAAATCGAGCGCCACGGCTACCGCCGCTAGTCCCGCAGACGTTCCCCTCAGCGGGTAGATGGAGTCCGATCTCAAAGTCAAACTGGAGGTCTTCGAGGGTCCCCTCGACCTCTTGCTTTACCTCGTCAAGAAGGACGAGGTCGACATCTACGATATCTCCATCGAGAGGATCACTTCCCAGTATCTGGAGTATCTCGAGGCCTTCGAGGTCCTGCACATCGAGATCGCCGGCGAGTTCCTCGTGATGGCGGCGAACCTGCTCTATATCAAGAGCCGCACGCTGCTCCCGAAGGATCAGCAGATGCCTGACGAGGAGACCGAGGAAGAGGATCCACGCTGGGAACTGATCCGTCAGCTCATCGAGTACCGGAAATTCAAGGAGGCCGCCTCGCACCTGCGCGACCAGGAGGAGCTCCAAGCCGCCCTCTTCCCGCGCGCCGTCTCGCTCGATCCGGCCCACGCGCCCGTCCTCGACGAGACGATGATGCTCGGTGACGTCGGGATCTTCGACCTGATCAACGCTTTCCAAAAGGCCCTCAAGCGCCTCCCCGTGGAGGAGAAGCCGGGCGAGATCCGCGAGGAGACCTACACCGTCACCGACCGGATCAATCACCTGATGCACCGCATCGACCGCGGCGTCTCGGTCCGCTTCGAGGAGCTCTTCGGCGAGGCGACTACCCGCAACGAACTCGTCGTCACCTTCCTTGCGCTGCTCGAACTGATCCGAATGAAACAATTCCGCGTGCGTCAGGAGGAGCAATTCGCTGAAATCTGGCTCGACCGCACCCTCGAGGGAGAGGAAGAGCCCACTGACGAAAACGAAGAACTTCAGGAATCCGCATGAGCAAGAAATCACGCAAGAACAAGAGACCGGAGGAAGCATCCGAGGTTTCGTCCATCGAGGAAACGTCCCAAGAATCCACGGAGAAGACGGATTCCGACATCGCTACGGATGAGACAGCCGTCCTTGGGGAATCCCCTGCGGAAATGACACCCGAGATCGCCGAAGAAGAGACCGCCGTTCACGATCTGCCTGATGGTGTGGCTCCCGGCACGCTCAGTGGAGAACCCGCATCCGGCGAGGCCCCTGCCCTTTCCCTGATCCTTGAAGCGATCCTTTTCGCCTCGCAGAAAGCGGTCACCGCCAAGGAACTCGTCACTCATCTCCGCAATGCCGCCGCCGCGGTTCCTGCGGAAACAACCTCCCCGGCCCTTGCCTACGCCAAGGTGAAGGAGGGTCAGGTCCATGATGCCCTCGTGGAGCTTCAGGCCCAGGTAGCCGCCTCAGGCCGTGCCTACCAAGTTCGCGAGACCGCCACGGGCTGGCTGCTCTCCAGCGCCCCCGGATACGCTCCATGGCTGCGTGCCCTCTACCCCGAGGCCAAGCCGACCCGTCTCAGCGCCTCGGCCCTAGAGACACTCGCCATCATTGCCTACCGCCAGCCAATCACGCGCGCCGACATGGAGGCCGTGCGCGGCGTCTCCGTCGACGGCGTGATGCAGACTCTTCTCGACCGCGGCCTCGTCAAGATCGCAGGCCGTTCCGAATCGGCGGGCCGCCCTCTTCTCTACGCGACCACCCAATTCTTCCTCGATCATTTCGGCCTGCGCCATCTGGATGAGCTTCCCAATGCGGCGGAACTCCGTCACATCCCGCTACCGAAGGCGGATGTCGACGAGAGTGCCGCCACCTCGACATCCGACGAGGCGACTCCGGAACTTCCCGGGGTCTCCACGGAAGGTTCTGCCGAGGAATCTTTAGAAAACGACGGCGATCCCGCGCTGGAGACGGTCGAAGTGACGGAGATCATCGAGGTGCGCGAATCAGTCGTCTTTGAGGAAGTGGCCGAGGGGGCCTCTCCCTCCGGTCAGGAGGAACTTCCCGGAGAGGATCCGGAAGAATCGCCCGATCACCGCTAATCAGAAACTTTTTCGCCCATCTCACCCATGGAGGAACTCAAGCGGCTCAGGGACGCGATCGATGCGATCGACGGCCAGCTCGTGGGGCTGCTCAACGACCGCGCCCGACTCGCGCAGGAAATCGGCCGCATCAAGGAGCGCGACGGCCGCCCCGTCTATGTGCCCGATCGTGCGGAACATCTCGTCACCAGACTTGCCTCGCAGAGCAAGGGGCCACTCGGGGAACAGGCGATCAGGGCGATTTACACCGAGATCATGTCTGCGGCGCTTGCTCTTGAAAAAGAGATGGTCGTTGCCTGCGATGGAGAAGCCGGCGGCGATGCCCATTTTGCCGCCCGTCGTCAGTTTGGCTCGAGCATCCGTTTCTCCTTCCACCCCGGCCCCAATGAGGTCATCGAGGCCCTTCGGCGTGACAAAGCCGACTGCGGCGTGATTGAAGAGGGCAATCCTTACATCGATAAAGCACTTAAAGAAAGCAACTTAAGCCTGCTTTCAAAAGTCTCTTCCGATCATAGCGCAGGAAGCACTTTCCTGGTTGTGGGAAGGGCTCAGAACCCCACATGATCACCCCCTGCGCCGTCAGCGTTGCCTGTTTCGACCGGGAAGTCTGGATCCGGGTCGAAGGCCGGGGGAATTTTCAGGGGTGTGCCTCGCTGAAGAAATTCGTCGAAGCCATGATCGGGCGCGGGTATCGCCTCTTTGTCGTCGATCTCGCCTCCTGCGAACACATGGACTCCACCTTCATGGGAACGCTCACCGGCATCTCCCAAAACCTTCGGACCCTCGGGGAGGGATCCCTGCGCGCCCTCAATGTCAGCACACGGAATGTCGACCTGTTTGAGAATCTTGGCCTGAACCACCTCTTCTCCGTGGAGCCTGCAGGTGCGTCGCCGATGACCCCGGCCGAACACGGAGCCAAGCTTCTTCCGCTCCCCTCGGACGCGGGACCGGAACGCGAGGTGGTGTTGGCGGCTCATGAGGCACTGGTCGCCGCCAATCCCGAGAACGCCCATCGTTTTCAGGACGTGCTGGAATACCTGAAGGGCGCCTCCCCTCATTGATCCTTCGCAGCACGCGACCGCCAGGCATGCTGGCATTCCGTACCGATCCCGTGCATGATCAGCGGTCATGAGTCTGCAGTTTATCGAGGCCGCCCTCATCGCCGCCATGCTTGTCGGCATTGTGGTGCTCGGCATCGTGCTCTTCGGTTCGCGGCGCCGCGTGGGCCAGCTCAAGCGGAGTTCGGCAGAGATCCATCAGGAGGAACGGCGGGTCTTTGACTTTCTCCACGGACTCGGGGCGGCCTTCTCCGAAGGGGTGCCCGCCGGAGAACTCCACCGCCTCATCGTCGAGGGGGCCCAGCATATCCTCAAGGCAGATGGCGGCGCCCTCTATCTGGCCGACAAGCACGGCACAAACCTTCTTCCTTCCTTTCTCTCCAAAGGCTGTCCTCCCCTCGTCGTGATTCCTTCAAGCGTCTCGGGCAATCCGCAGGCTACGGAAAGCTACCTCCGCCTCCACTCGATCGCGGTCGGCAAGGGCCTTGTCGGCGAGTCAGCCCACTGGTCCGAACCTCATTTCCTACGCCGCAAGGGTGATCTCCCCGAAGAGCTCGTCGCGCAGGGACTTGGATCGCTCGTCATCGGCCCCCTCCACTACCGCAAGCGTCTCCTTGGAGTTCTTGCACTCACCCGCACCGTGGACCGCGATCCCTTCAGCAACACGAAGCTCGAGCTCTTTCAGGCGATCGCGGAGCAGTCGGCCTTCGCGCTCTTTAATCAGGCGATCCATCTCGCCGCTGGAGAGAAACACGCGATGGACCGGGATCTCGCGATCGCCCGCGAAATTCAGAAGATCCTCCTCCCTTCCGACGCACCGGACCTGCAGGGCTTCGAGTTGAACGGCCTGAACCTTCCGGCACGCACGCTCAGCGGCGATTACTTCGACTTCCTCCCGGTGGACGACGATCATATCGGGATCGCCATTGCCGACGTCTCGGGGAAGGGCGTCCCCGCTTCGCTCATCATGGCGATGTGCCGGAGTGCCCTGCGCAGCCAGTCGCGCGGGGAACTTTCGCCGTCGGCGGTCCTACGGGGTGTGAACCGCCAGCTCTATCCCGACATGAAACAGGACATGTTCATCAGCATGGCCTATGTGGTGCTCGACCGCCGGAACGGCCATGCCGTGCTGGCACGGGCGGGCCACGATGCACCGCTTCTCTACCGCGCCGCCAGCGGCGAGGCCGAGACGGTGAGCCCAAAGGGGATGGCCGTCGGCATTGACAGCGGCGGGGTCTTCGACAGGGTCTGCACCGACCATCCCTTTGTGCTGGAGTCCGGCGATCTCATCCTGCTCTACACGGACGGCATCACGGAGGCGCTGGATGCGAACGGTACGGAATACGGCGTGGAGCGTCTTCGTCAGGAGCTTCGCCTCAAGGCCTCCTCGGGATCCGCCGAAACGTTGCGGCACCTTGCCGATTCCGTCAGGACCTTTGCCGGTGACCAACCTCAGCACGACGACATCACTTTGATTGCGCTCCGGAAGAAGCCGGTTTCATAATAACCATCCGCCTTGAACCATTACCTGTGAAGAAGAACCAAGACCCAAACCCCGAGGAAAATATCACCGCCGACGCCGAGAAGGCCCAAGATTCCACCGCGCCCGGGCAGGCTGCCGCTTCCGACACGGCCGCCACGCCCGACCTTCAGGCGGAAGTGGAGAAATACCGTGACGCCGCATTGCGCGCAGCCGCCGATCTCGAGAACTTCCGCAAGCGGATGATCCGCGAGAAGGAAGAGGCCATCCGCTTCGCCAATGCGGGCATCCTTGAGAAGCTCCTTCCCATTCTCGACAACTTCCAGCTCGGTCTCGACGCGGCCTCCTCCGACACGGCCGCGCAGGGAATCGTCTCCGGGTTCTCCATGGTCCATCGTCAGCTCGGCGATTTCCTGATCTCCTGCGGACTTCAGCCGATCGACGCCGCAGGCCAGCCTTTTGACCCGAAGCTCCACGAGGCACTCGGCCACGAATCCGACCCGGCGCAGGCCGACGGGGTCGTTCTCCGGCAGACACGACGCGGCTACAAGCTCGCCGACCGCTTGATCCGCCCCTCCAGCGTGATCGTCAACAAGCTCTCCTGATACCGGCATGGCCCAGACCAAGAGATGTTACTACGAGGTGCTTCAGGTCACCCGGACCGTCGAGTTCGAGGAGATCAAGAAGTCGTACCGAAAGCTGGCGGTCAAACATCATCCTGACAAGAACCCCGGCGACACCACCGCCGAGGGGCGCTTCCGCGAACTGGCCGAGGCCTACGACATCCTGAGCGATGCCGAGAAGCGCGCCGCCTATGACCGCTACGGCCACGCCGCTTTTCAGGGCGGCATGGGAGGCGGGGGTGGCATGCATGATCCCTTCGACCTCTTCCGCGAGATGTTCGGCGCTGCGGGAGGCGGGGGTGGCATCTTCGACCATTTCTTCGGCGGCGGAACCGGCGGTGACAACGGCCGTGGATCGGACCTCCGCTACGATCTCCAGATCACGCTTGAGGAAGCCTTCGCCGGATGCGAGAAGGAGATCGAGCTGCGCAAGCTCGATGCCTGCGGCACCTGCGAGGGAACCGGCGCTTCCAAAGGGGCGAAGGTCTCCTCCTGTTCCCTTTGCAAGGGGCGAGGCCAGGTCGTTGCCTCGCGCGGATTCTTCCAGGTAGCCCAGCCCTGCCCGCAGTGCCGCGGCGAGGGGCGTACGATCGACAAGCCGTGCCGGGATTGCCACGGGGAGGGACGCGCTGAGAAAACCTCCCGGATCAAGCTCGCCATCCCCGCCGGAATCGACGAGGGATCCCGCCTCCGCTCATTCGGCGGCGGCGAGGCAGGTATGCGCGGGGGCGGCAAGGGTGACCTCTATGTCGTGATCCACCTCAAGGAACACCCCGTCTTCAGCCGCGAAGGGACCGACCTCCACTGCACGGTGCCCATTCCCTTTGTGACGGCGGCGCTCGGCGGCGAGATCGAGGTTCCCTCCCTCGCCGGCCCCGTGAAGATGAAAGTCCCCGCCGGCACCCAGGGGGGCAGTGATTTCCGGCTGAAGGGTCATGGCATGCCACGCCTCCAGTCCGTCGCCAAGGGAGACCTTCATGTCCGCCTTGAGGTGGAGGTTCCGACGAAGCTCGACGAGAACCAGCGCAAGGCGCTCGAGTCGTTCGCAGAACTCTGCGGCGATCATAACACCCCGATTCATCGCAGCTTCACGGAGCGGATCCGGGATCTTTTTTCGTAGCTGGTAGTTGGGATAGAGGATCTGGGGATCCCGATTCGGCTGTTTTCCTATCTTCCAGCTCCCAGAACCTAGCTTCCCATAATGGGTGCCCGCCCCCCGTGGCCCCTGGCAATTCCGGCCGCGATGCGTTCTGCCAGCAGTTGACGGACCCTTGGGTCCTGGAGCTTTGCGTTCTCCTTGGGATTGGAAACAAAGCCAAGTTCCAGGAGGGTGGCGGGACGCTGGTTGTGATGCAGAACGTAGAACCGTGCATATTTCACCCCCCTGCTGTGAGAGCCGTAGCAGGTGGCGATCTCACGCAGGATATTGGAGGCGAACGGTGCGGACCGGCGGTCGTAGTAGTAGGTCTCGACCCCGTCAGCGGCGCGGCGCGGCGAGCAGTTGAAATGAATGCTCACAAAGGCCGCGTCGGAATGGCTGTTGGAGATCGCCGTGCGTCCTCCGAGAGGGATAAAGACATCCGTTGTCCGTGTCATCACGACATGGTATCCGCGCGCTTCCAGGAGGGGCTTGAGCCTGCGCGCCACATCGAGGGTGAGCATCTTCTCGGACAATCCCTGACGTCCGCGGGCCCCGTTGTCATACCCACCGTGACCGGCATCAACGACCACCGTCCTGAAATTAGAGAGACTCGCGCCCTCTTCGAAAAGGGCGCAGCCAGGCAGCAGCAACGCTGCCAGCAGAGGCAGGCAACGGAGGAGCGCGATCATGAAAGGACGTTCCGTCATGACATGGGAAAATTTAGGGCACCGACAGGGAGGCGCAATCCTTTAAGGCAATTCCGCACCGTCACCTCCCTCATCGGAAGAATCATGGTCGCGCAGAGACGCGGAGACGCGGAGAGGGATAATATGGAACTCAGGAAGTGGAGAGGATGAGGGCAAGGTCGAATGACGGGTGCAAAGGTCTTTCCCCTTCAGCCTTTTGACGGTACTTTGCCCCCGCAAAGCAGTGCCGCCCTTCGGGCTCCCTCCGGTCGTCCACCGCGCCGCTTCCCAGCGGCTTGGTTGACCTTAGCCACCATCTTGCTTCCAAGGAGTGGACCTTTTTCTGCTGATCCTCGGACTTCTGGCCCTTCGTCCTCAAATGACAAAAGACGCACTCCCATGCGTCTTTTCATTCTTCATAATTCTTGATTCAACCTTTAGTGTCTCCCGATGCTCGGCAAACGCATCATCCCCTGCCTGGACGTCGATGGAGGCAGGGTCGTCAAGGGAACGAAGTTCGAGAACATCCGTGATGCGGGCGATCCGGTCGAGTGCGCCCGTGCCTACGACGCCCAGGGTGCCGATGAACTTGTCTTCCTCGACATCACCGCCTCCCATGAGGGCCGTGCCACGATGCGCGAGGTCGTCGAAAAAACCGCCGATGCCTGCTTCATGCCTCTCACCGTCGGCGGGGGCATACGCAAGGTCGAGGATGTCCGCGCCATGCTGCTAGCGGGAGCCGACAAGGTCAGCATGAACACCGCTGCGCTGGATAATCCCAATCTCGTCAACGATTCCGCCGAGGGCTTCGGGTCGCAGTGCGTGGTGGTCGCTATCGATGCCCGGCGCGACGGGAAGGGAGGCTGGATTGTCCATACGCACGGCGGCCGCAAACCGACCACTTGGCAGGCCGTTGACTGGGCTAGGGAAGTGGCCAAGCGAGGAGCCGGGGAAATCCTCCTCACCAGCATGGATTCCGACGGAACCAAGAAAGGCTATGATCTAGCGCTCACTGCGGCCGTCAGCGATGCGGTCGGCATCCCGGTGATCGCCAGCGGCGGTGCGGGAGACATCGACCACATGGCCGAGGTACTCACTGTTGGAAAAGCCGACGCAGTGCTCGCCGCGAGCATCTTCCACTTTGGCCAGTACACCGTGGGGGATGTGAAGAGGGAACTGGCTGCACGCGGGATTCCGGTTAGGAAGCCCATTTAGATTTTTCGCGCGGAGACGCAGAAGGGGGGAAAGGGCTTGCGTTGGATAGGTAGAGAGATAGGTATCAGACAAAATCCCCCTTTTCATGAAACGCTTCCTTAAATGGGCGGCCATCGTTATTGGCTCGTTGATCCTTCTCATGATCCTTGTCGTTGGATCGTTTATCTGGTGGCTGAAATGGTCGGGTGAGCGGGACTGGAAACGGACCGAGGCCGCGCTTCGAGCCAAAGGGGAGAAACTGACCTTTGCGGAACTGGTTCCGGCGATGCCGCCCGACAACGAGAACTTCTTCGCCGATCCGATCTGGGCAGGTTACTCGGATCTGGTTCGGACCAATAGTCGTGGCTGTGATGGTGAGGTGCGGCAGGCCATGGCTCTCAGGGTTCCCGCCGGTCAACTGCCGATCAGGCTATGGCAGAAGGTTCCGTTAACGGCCCAGGAATCCGATCAGTTGACTCGGCTGAAGTTCCCGAATCCAAGTGACAGAAGCTCCGCTTACGGAACTCTGAAATCGATATTTCCGAGTGAAAAGAATGCTGATCGGAAACGCGAGGAAGCGAAGGCGCTGCTGCAGATTCTTACTCCGGCCAACGAAACCCTTTCCCGGATTGCTGAGTTAGCACGCCGCCCTCAGGCCCAGTTCCCGCTCCACTACAATCTCATTGCGACAGAAGGATCGATCCCTGAGCTACTAGCAGAAACGACCGAAAATTTGGTGCTTTCGCAACTCTTCCTGAACAGGGCGAGCAGCGAGTTGCTCCTCGGCAACAGCGCCGCGGCGGCAGCCGACGCCGAGACCCTGCTCCGACTCTCGTTTACCCAGCAGAACGAGCCCCTACTGATCTCGCTACTGGTTCGGGTTTCAACGACGGGCCTGGCTCTCAAGGTCTTGGATCAAGGTCTGGCTGACCATGTCTGGACGGGCGATCAGATCGCACTCTATCAGGGGTTGTTGGAAAGAATCGATCTACCCAAAGATCTGCTCTTTGTTCTGCGAGGAGAGCAAATCTATGGGCGGGAATCGTTGAAAGCACTTCAGCCACGCCAACAAGGGTTTTTCACCTCACTAGGAGTTCAGGCTACACACCCGTTGCTCGAAAAGAATGCTGCATACCATGCCCTCCTGATGCAGAGGGCTCTTGAGTCCATGGAACACTCGCTCCATGAGTCCGGTTGGAATCGGTCCACTGCTCAAGTCTTCAAAGAGGAACAGGCCGCTTTGGCACACCGTCCTCTCCATCGCATCATGTATATCATGGTGACGATGGCGGCTTCCTCCCTTGGCCGTGCAATTGAAAAACCCGTCGAGTGCCAGACGCAAGTCGATCAGGGCCTGATCGCTTGCGCGCTCGAGCGCTATCGCCTCGCCCATGGGTCTTATCCGGCCTCGCTCGAGGCGCTGGTGCCGAAGTATCTCGCAAAGCTTCCGAACTCTCCGATCACCGGAAAGCCGATGAACTATTCACTCAAACCCGACGGCACCTTCCTGCTCTGGTCGCCGGGATGGAATCTGAAATCTCTCGGGGGCAAGCCCGGTGAATTTCTCGGCGAGGGCGATATTGTCTGGGGACAACCCCTATCCAAACTTTCGAGGGAGAAACCAAAAGTTTCGGAATAAGCAGATCTTTCTTACAAAGGTTTGGAAGTTTGGATGCCGCGCTAGGCCGCCAAGCGAAGCTGTATAAATTATACTGCGAGCTCAGGCGAACAACGCGCGGCGCCAAAAAATCCCAAACCCTACTCTGCGTAGCAGTAGGGGCAGCTCTGCTCGTACACATACCGAGGATCTTTGACCTCTTCGGCCGTCAGCGGTTCCTGACAGGCAAAGCAGAGCTGGCTACCTGTTTCTTGCAGCCCCGGATCGACGCCGACGCGCTTGTCGAAGACAAAGCATTCGCCCTCCCAGTGCGCTCCCCCGCATTCCTCAAAATACTTCAGGATTCCTCCCTCGAGCTGATAGACCTCCGTAAAGCCGGCCCGTTCGAGATACGGCGCGGCCTTCTCACAGCGGATGCCGCCGGTGCAGAAACTGACGACCGGTACCTGCTTCAGTTCTTCAGGCAGGGAGTCGACCGCCGCAGGAAATTTCCGAAAATGGCGGATCGGGAGGGTGACGGCTCCGGCGAAGGTGCCGAGCTTCACCTCGTAGGTATTGCGCGTGTCGAGCAGGGTGACGGGGCGTCCCTCGTCGAGCCAGCGTTTGAGTTCCTTGGCAGGGAGGCGCGGGGATGTATGGCGGGCCGGGTTGATCCCTTCCACGCCGAAAGCGATGATCTCGTTCTTAAGTTTGACGAGCATGCGGTTGAAGGGTTGCTCGTCGCTCTCGCTGAATTTCGCCTCCAGTGCTTCGAGTCCGGGGATGGAGCGCAAGGTGGCCAAGAGTTTGTCCACAGCAGGAGTCTCTCCGGCGATGAAGAGATTGATCCCCTCGGGACTAAGCAGAATGCTCCCTTTGAGCCCGAGCCGGTTGCATTCCTGCTTCAACCGTGCGCGGAGTTCCGGAAGTCCGGTCAATTCCGCAAATTTGTATGCAGCAGCATTGAGGATCGGCATGAGGGAATGCAGTTAGCGGTCTAGGCTGTAGGCTGTTAAGCCCGAGAAGAGATTAATCGCGCAAAGGCGCAGCGGCGCAGAGAAAAGTAAAAGATCTCCAGCTCCAGCTTCCCGTCATATTCAATCCCCTCTGCGTCTCCGCGCCTCCGCGTGAGTTCTTCGGGGTTTTGCTCAATACGTGAAGAGATCGGAGAGTTTGTGCACCTCGCTGGTCGCCTTGTCGAAGGCGCGCAGGAGTTTCCCCTGCACGTTGCGCGTAAGGCGGCGCCCCTTGCAACCCCGCTGGACCATCTTGTGCGTGATCTGCTCGGTGGAGGCAGCCACAAGGTCATGGGACTTGAGCCCCCTCTCCGCCATCAGGCGGGAAAGAGGCTGCTCGCCGAGGTCGCGTTCGACGTCGTCCAAGGGAATCTCAAGCTCAGACCGTCTTGATCAGGTCAGCGGCTGTTTTGCGGACTTTTGCCAAGTCGGCGTACTTGTCCTCGGCGCTGCGGTAGCCGAGTGCACAGCAGACGACCGAGGCATACCCCTGCTCCTTCAGGCCAAGAATGGCGTCGTATTCGGCGGGAGCAAATCCCTCGATCGCGCAGGTATCCACCCCGACCAGTGAGGCCGCGGTCATGAGGTTACCCAGTGCGATGTAAGCCTGGAGCGCGGCCCAGTGGGGAATACGTGCCTCGGCTCCGGGGGAGAGCAGACTGCCATACATCATGCCGCGGTATCCCTCGAGAGACTCGCGGGGGATGCCGCGCACCTCGACGATACGGTTCAGGAAGGCGTCGATCTCGTTCTCCGTGATGCCGGTACGTGCCGCAAAGACGACATAATGGGAAGCATCGACAACCTGGGTCTGGTTCCAGGAGTGGGGCTGGAGTTGCTTGCGGATCACGGCATCCTTCACCACGAGGAAACGGTAGGGCTGAAGCCCGAAAGAGGAGGGTGAGAGAACGAGTGTTTCCTCCAGGGTCTTCCAGGTGGCCTCGGGGATGATCTTCGAGGCATCGAAGGTCTTGGTGGCGTAGCGCCAGTTCAGTGCATGGAGGAGTTGGGTGTCAGGGATGGCGTGGCTCATCGGAGTAGGGTGTTGATGGTTGAAGTTCGAGGTTTGAAATTGTTCAGCTGATCGCGCCAGCTTTGGGAAGGGGTTTTGTCCGGGAAAGTTCCGAGCGGATTTTCGCCGCGATCGCCTCGGGTGTGAGGCCGTATTTCGCACGCAAGATCGGAACGGATCCGTGCTCGATGAATTGATCCGGCCAACCAATGCGCACCAAGGTCGTGCTGATCCCCGCGTCTGAGAGATGCTCGGCAGCGGCGGAGCCAAAGCCACCCGCGATCGCATGGTCCTCGAGCGTGCAGACAAGGCGGGTTCCTCGCGCAAAGAACTCCAGCGTCGCGGTATCGAGGGGCTTGATCCAACGGGGGTTGATGACGGCTGTCTTAATGCCCTCCTTTTCGAGGAGATCCGCAACATCGGCCGCGACCTCGCAGAAATTTCCGAGTCCGAAAAGGGCCACATCGGTGCCGTGGCGAATGACCTCGGCTTTGCCCACCTCGAGCAGGCGGGGTGTCTTTTTGGGCACAGCCCCTGTTCCCGCTCCGCGTGGGTAACGGATGGCGACGGGGCCCTCATGGTGATTGGCCATCGTCCAGAGCATGTCGGCGAATTCCTCCTCGTCCCTCGGTTGCATGGCGATCACGCCGGGAATGGATCGAAGATAGGCGATATCAAAGAGCCCGTGGTGGGTCGGGCCATCATCCCCGGAGAGGCCTGCACGATCCATGCAGAGCGCCACGTTGAGGTTCTGCAGGGCGATGTCGTGGACGATCATGTCGAACGCCCGCTGCATGAAGGTGGAGTAGATCGCAAGAAAGGGCTTCATGCCGCGAGTCGCCATCCCGGCGGCAAAAAGGGCTGCATGCTCCTCGGCAATGCCGACGTCGTAAAAACGATCGGGATGGCGCTTGGCGAATTGAGAGAGTCCCGTCCCGGTGGGCATAGCTGCCGTGACGGCGACCATCTTGCGATTGTGATCAGCGAAGTCGGCCAGCGTCTTCCCAAAGATCTCGGAATAGGTGGGCGCGGTTCCGGGAACAGTCTCCCCGGTATCGGCACTGTATTTGCCGAGGCCGTGGAACTTGTCAGGTTTGGCCATCGCGGGCGCGTAGCCTTTGCCCTTCTTGGTCAGGATGTGGAGGATGACCGGCTCGTTCTGCGTCTTGAGGAACTCGAAGGTGCGGATCAGCAGCGGGATGTCATGCCCGTCGATCGGGCCGTAATACCGCAGACCCAGCTCCTCGAAAATGACTCCGGGGAAGAGGATCTGCTTCACCCCGGTCTCGATCTTGCCGACCAGCTGACGGGCTCCCTTGCCACCGATCCACTCGACGAACTTCGCCGCCTGATCATGGAGGTGGGCGTAGGAGGGGCTGGTCGCGATCCTGTTCAGATAGCTTGCGATGGCGCCGGTATTCTTGGCAATCGACCACTCGTTGTCGTTCAGCACCACGAGGAAACGCTTCGTGGTTTCGGCGACATTGTTGAGCGCCTCGTAGCTCACCCCGCAGGTGAAGGCGGCATCACCGGCGACGGCAACAACATGTTCCGTGCCTCCATTCATGTCCCGTGCAGCAGCCATGCCGAGCGCGGCAGAAAGAGCCGTGCCCGCGTGACCCGCGCCGTAGCAATCATGCTCGCTCTCTGTGCGGAGCAGGAATCCGTTGAGCCCGCCGTGCTGGCGCATGGTGGCGAGCCGCGTGCGGCGACCCGTGAGCATCTTATGGACGTAGCCCTGATGGCTGACGTCGAAGAGGATCCGGTCCGACGGCGTGTCGAAGACGCGGTGAAGGGCGATCGTCAGTTCGACGACACCGAGGTTGGGACCGAGATGGCCCCCCGTCTCGGCGAGGGTGCCGATGAGTTCTTCGCGGATCTCTTGGGCTAGTCGCGGAAGTTCGGCCTCTGGAATTTTTTTCAGGTCGGCGGGGGAGTCGATCCCGTCGAGCAGGCGGGAAGACGCGCTCACGCTTCCTCGAAAGGTTCCAGCACGGCGTTTCCGCGCTCGTCACGTCCGATGATTTCGATCCGCTTCTCCGCGGCATCAAGCCTCTCGCGGCAGGTGCGGAGCAGCTTCATCCCCTCTTCGTAGCGGTCGATGAGCGTTTCCAGGGGCGGCGGGGTTTTCTCGATCTCCCCGACGATCTCCTCCAGCCGGCCAAGCGCCTCCTCCAAGGAGGTTTCTTTCGACGGGGATTCGCTTTTTTTCATAGGACAACGGATCTCTTTACTTGCGGGACCAGCGCTCCCTGTCGGCGTAGAGGATACATTCACCGTCCACGGGCAGCGGCGTGAAGCTTTTGAGCAGGAAGTCGTTCAGGTTCACGGTCCGCATGATGACCGGTCCCCATTCCTTGTAAGGCCCCTTGATCAGCGAGAGAAAATCCTGCCCTCCGGAAACCGGCGTCAGGTAGAGCCCGACAATCGGCGTTCCCAAGACGCCGAAATCGGAGATTTGGTTGAACTGTCGTACGGTCTCGGGAAGCAGAAGACACTTGCGGTTGGCATACCAAGCAACCGCCCAAGGCATGTCGGAGCAGAGGATTTCCTTGGGCTCATACCATTTTTGAAGCACTGAAATAAAGGGAGGAACATAAGGCGGCCACTGGATCTTGGCCTGTGCGCCTGCAACAAACCGCAGCAGCATCGGAGCCGCTGCCAACAGGAAAAGCGCGGAGAGGAAAACGATCCTGAGTTCCTTGAGCGAAATGTTAAGGCGGTTCCAGAGCACCAGCAGGAAGGCGAGCCCGTAGAGCAGGAAGGCCGGGAGGAAAACGATGTGCAGTTGGTTGCCGGAGACGGCCTCCTTCACGCCGAAGAGCGTCATGCCGACCACGGCACCCGCCCACATGAGGATCACGATCCACCGCCAAAGAGCAGCGGTCGGATTACGAAATGGGTGCATGACGGCCATGAGCGCCGCCACGGCCACAACGTTGAGCCCCATGTATTCCCAGAGATGCGCGGCCTGATCGGTGAGCCCGGTGCGAAATTTCGTCGCCATGCCTCCTCCAAGACTGAGCCCGGTATTCACCCCCCTCATCACCGCCTCCTCCGTCACTCCGGCGCCGGCCAGCGCCGTGTAGACCGCAATACCAAGCGGGTTGCCGCAGGTCAGGTAGTTGTGGGCAAGCCAAGGCAGGACGGTCGTGAGAAAGACCACCAGCGAAACGAACGTGGCGGCCACGCGCTCGCGGAAGCCGATGAGACAAAAAGCAAGGAACCCAGGGAAGAGGAAGGCAGCGACCCCGTGGGTGAGGGCCATGAGCCCCAGCAGGAAGGCAGCCAACGCCAACCTCAGGATGACCGAGAGCGCACTCCGTTCCTGTTCCTCGGCGCGGAGTGCGGCAAACGAGCAAAGGGTCACCAGTCCGAACAGGATGATGAGCAGCAGTTGGGGCAACCCGGCCAGTGCATACTGCCACACCAGGTCGGTGACAAGCAGCAGCCCGGCAGCAAGAAGGGCAAGCTCTTGGTCAAAGAGCCGGCGTGCCACGAGATACCAAACAAAAACGCCGATCAGCAGGAGAAGGATCCCCAACCCGGCGGCAACCTTGTCGCCCTTGGAGAGTGTGTCGGTCGGAGCCATGTCGAGGTGTTTTCTGAAGGGAAAGAGAGCAGCAGCCTCGAGCATCGGAAAGAGCGGGGCGTTGTGAACTTCGGGAAAGTGATCCGCGGGAATTTTTCTCCCCGAATCCGACAACTGCTGAATGGCCAGAGGGCGGATGTACCGTGTGGTGAACCCCTCGCCCGAAACAAGGGATCGTGCGATCTGCGCCTGATCCATCGCGGCCTCGGTGCCGAGCCCCTTGAAATGGAAGAGGAAGTACAGCACCACGATGCCGGCAAGCACCACGGCAAGCATGCCGATTTTGATGATGCGGGCCGTGAAGCCGGAGTCGATGTCGCGTACGGTTTCCTGGAGAGCCATGAATGATCAGGATGCGTGTTTGGAAATACCCAGCTGGGCCAGATGACGATGGAGCGTGCGGCGACTGATGCCGAGCTTTTTTGCGGCGAGTGTCCGGTTGCCGGCACATTCTGAAAGTGCCTTGCCGATCAGAGCCTCCTCGGTGCGTGCCAGGTTGAGTTCCCCCTCTCTCACGCCCGGCTCGGCAGCTGCTCGGAGTGTCGAGGGGAGATCCCTCAGCGTCAGTTCCGTCCCTGCCCCGAGCACAATGGCATGCTCCACCGCGGCACGGAGTTCGCGGATGTTGCCAGGCCAGCCATAGCCCTCGAGACATTCCATGGCCGCCGGATCAAATCGTCGGGCCGGCTTGTCGTGCTCCCGAGCCAACTCCTTCTCGAACGTATTGACCAACAATGGGATATCCTCTCTATGTTCCCTCAGGGGAGGCATGGTGAGGGGAACCACGTTCAACCTGAAATAGAGATCCTCACGGAAGGTTCCCTCGGCCACCATCGCCGCCAAGTCGCGATTCGTTGCTACGATCAGGCGGACGTCGGCCTGCAGAGTCTGATTCCCGCCGACCCGCTCGAAGGTGCGCTCGCCGAGCACCCGGAGGATTTTCACCTGGACGGAGGGGTCGATCTCGCCGATCTCGTCGAGAAAAAGCGTCCCCCCGGCAGCCTGCTCGAACCTTCCGATCCGGCGTTCGGTCGCTCCAGTGAAGGCACCCTTCTCATGCCCGAAGAGCTCGCTCTCGAGCAACTGCGGCGACAGGGCGGCGCAGTGAACGGCAACGAAGGGTTTCTCGGCACGCAGACTCAAGGCGTGGATCGCCTTGGCGGCCACCTCCTTGCCTGTGCCGCTCTCACCGGTGATGAGCACGGTCGCCTTGCTCGGGGCGACCTGCCGGATCGTCTCAAAGACCCGCTCCATCGCGGACGAGCGGCCGATCATCCGGTCGGGTGCACGGGATTTCACCACCTCGCGCTTCAATTCGACATTCTCACGGCTCAAGGTGCGCTCACGCAGGGACCGGCGCACCAGCATCTCGAGCCGGTCGATGTTGACCGGCTTGGTGACGAAATCGTAGGCTCCGCGCCGCATCGCCTCGACGGCTGTATCGACCGACCCGTAAGCGGTCATCATGATGCAAACTGGCGGATCGGGACGCTTCAGGAGACGATCCATCAGCTCCATCCCGTCATCGTTACCAATCTTGAGATCGGTGATGACCACGTCGGCTGGATCGGCCTCAAAAAGAGCCAGCGCCGCAGCGGCATCCCCAGCCACCGAGACCTCGTAGTGATCTTCGAGAGCAGATCGTAACCCCTCGCGGGTATGCTTCTCATCGTCAACAATCAAAAGGGTCGGGTTCATAGGGGAAGTGGCGTGCCAAAGTGGCACAGATTCCCTCAAAACGCCATTTTTTACTCTAATGAATTCGCTTCGATGGCAGCTGCAAGGAGAGGCAAAGCGTCTCTATAGGAGGGAAAAGTGGGCGCCCAGCCGAGCCCGTGCATCTTTGCGTTGGAAATCCTTTTGGAGGTGACTCCCCTCCGAAGAGCCAGTCCAGGAGGCCCCTCGGGAGGGAGCGGTCGACCAAAAAAGTCGGCCATCCAACCATAGACCTCACGCTGAGTGGGGGGGGTGTCATCGGTCACGTTGTAGACTCCGGGAGAAACCTCTGGATCTCCCAGCCTCACCAAAGCGGCCGCCCCGTCGTCCCGGTGGATCTGGTTGATCCAGCGGCCTCCGCCGTTTTCCAGTACGGCCTCACCCGAGAGGAAATTCCGCAGGAGATACGATCTGCCCGGTCCATAAATTCCCGTCAGGCGCGCCGCAATCCCCCCGGCTTCGAGGGCGATTTTCTCGGCTTCAAGCAAGATCCTGCCCGTCTCGCGGGCCGGTTCGGTCGGCGATTCTTCAGTAATCCACGATCCATCATCCTGACCATAGACCGAGGTGCTGCTCACAAAGATCACCCGGCGGGGCTGCCAAGCAGCGACGACCCGCTGCAGACCGTCTCGGTAAAGGGCGGCATAGGCTTCCTCACCTCTCATTCCGGGACTCACGGCATGGATGGCAACGGGTACCCCGGATAGTCTGGGGGACAGAGCGGCGACCGAGGCATCCGAGGTCACATCACAGAGCGCAGTCTCAAACGATGCGTGGGAAAGCGACGCCCGAGACGCCTCGGAGCGAACCAAACCGAGAACGCTCGCTCCCCGGGCGGAAAACAAAGCGGCTGCGGCCTCCCCTAGGAAACCGCAGCCGATGATGACGATATCCGGAGACATTCCGGAAAACTGATTAGTTCAGCGTGAAGCGGACCTTGGCCTTGGCGCGCTTGGCGTTGGCCTTGGCCTTGCGCTTGGTGCGCTGGGTCGGGGTCTCGAAGGCACGCAGACGGCGGACCTCATCGAGGATTCCCTCGGTGTCGAGCTTGGACTTGAGGCGCTTGAGCGCGCGATCGATGGGTTCGCCCTTACGGACTGATACTTCCGGCATTTAATTCACCTGCTTTCTTTTGTGGGTCGGAGAGAATCGGCGCGAACCCACCTTGGGTCAAGAACAGAGTTGGAAGATGGACATTGTCCATTAGTAGCTAGGAGTTTGCTCCTAACGCCCAGCTACCAGTTCCAAACTTCTGTTTTCCGGCAAAGAAGGGATTGTGCTTCCGCTCCAGCGCCACCGTCGTCAGCGGGCCGTGCCCGGGACAGAGGATCGTCTGCGGCGGCAGGGAGAGAATCTCCTCCCTGTTGGTCCGGAGGCAGTCGGCGTACGAAACCATAGATCCGCCCATCGATCCGGCAAAGAGAGCGTCCCCGACGACGGCAACAGGTCGCTCCAGTTCCCCGATGATGTAGGTGATCCCCCCAGGAGCATGTCCCTTGGTGAGTCGGGTCGCGATCCTGAGTGATCCGATGAGGAACTCCTTGCCGGGCGCAAAGGAGGTAATCCCCGGCACGCCCTCACCCTCGCCGATCCAAGCCTCGGCTCCGGTTTTTTCCAAAATCCGATCCATCTCAAAGAGATGGTCGCCGTGTCCGTGAGTCAGCAGGAGCAGGCGGAGCGTCAGACCGTGATCCTGCAGGAATGCCAGCAGGTCCGTAGCGTCGGCCCCGGTGTCGAAGGCCACGGCTTCCCGCGTTGCCTCGTCCCAGGCGAGGTAGCTGTGCACCTGCATTCCACCCCAATCGGAGGTGAAAAGAGCCGTTCCCTTTGGAAGTGCAATCTCACCGGGATGATACTCCCCCCGCGCCAGCGCCAGCAGGCTGGCACGATCCAGTCCGAGAGCACCGGCCGCTTTGTCCAAGAGAGCGGAGTCGGGTACAGGATCGGTGTCCGCTCCGAGCAATCGGATCGCCTCCGCACCCGTGATCCCGGCACGCGAGGCGAGAGTCGCCTCCGTCAGATGCTGACCCCGTGAGGCCTTACGGATCACATCAAGCCAGCTGTCCTCCAACGGGATGCGGCGGTTATCCATGACGATCAACGGGTCAGTCGAATCTGTCGACGGAGGACGAAGAGCAGGATAAGGAACATGAACCAGCTGGTGCCGACCATGACGGCGGTGTTGAACCAGAGCATCGGAATCGAGAGCCCGAAATACCGTTTCACGGGGCCGAAGAAGACATTCGGATGACGGCGGGAGCGGTAATCGTACTGTTCCATTTCTGCTTTGGAGACGAGGTCGATCACTTTCTGGTTCGTGTAGATCTGCTCGGCGGTCACACCCTCACCGCCCCCGGTCAGCTCGGCCCTGCGGAAGGGGGCGCCGGCGATGACGCGGTCAATCGCCCGGATCCGCTTGTCGATTTCCTTCGGATTGGAAGCCTCCAGCCCACTCAGGATAGCCAGCAGATCCTTGAGGTCCTCGAGACGGTCTTCTTGGGCTTCGGTCGGCCGCTTGATCGCGGCGAGTTGGTTGATCTGCCGCTGGATGCGGGCCTGACGGATGGTGAGCGGGTTGAGCTTGGCCTGTGCGTAGACCAGCCCCTCGTACGACCAACGCATCGGCATGATCTGGCAAATGGCTGGCACCTGCAGGTCGCTGCGCGGCTCCATCGCGGTGCCGGGATGCCGGTCGAACCATTCGTGGATCGCGTGGATGAAGTCGAGGTTGCGGTTCATCTCCTCGTACTTGGTGAAGGCCCCCGCAAGGATGAGCTGCGGGATCAGCACGACGGGGATAATCAGAACGCCCGTCTTGCTGTCGTTCACAAGTGCCGAGACGAGCAGGCCGATCGCCACACCGCTCATCGTCGTCAGGAAGAGCGCGGTGAAGATCACCCAGAACATCCCGCGTACCTCCAGCAGTGCGTCGCCTACCATGGTGTAGAGCACGCACTGCAGGAAGGCGAAGAGCCCGAGCGTGATCACCTTGGCCAGGACGTAGTACCCGAGGCGGACGTTCAGGTTGCGCTCGCGCAGGAGAACCGGGCGGTCCCGGATGATGTCGTCGACGCTGTTGGTGAGGCCCAGAAACATCGCCACCACCAGCGAGAGGAACAGATAGGTCGGGATGTGGAACGCCGAGGCGAAGTCGTAATGCTCGCTCTCGGAATAGCGGTAGACGAAGCCGATCAGGAAGGCCAGGGCCGGTGCGGCGAGCAGGGTAATGACGAGGTTGGCCTTGTTGCGGAGCTTGCTGATGAAGGAGCGCTGGAGCAGAACGAGAAATTGGGAAAGTTCGTCGCGCCAACGGAACGGCTCCGCCGTCTGCGAGCGCTTTTGGAAACTGCTTTGTGCCTCCGGCCCGGTCGGGACGGGGACACGCGAGGAAGCCGGCTGGCGCACCTCCTTCATGAGGCGCCACGCCTCGAACTTATCGCGCCAGTATTCCGGAGAGAAGCGGCGGGCGGGGACGAGCTGGCCGCGGTTGTTCTCCTCGTAGATGATGTCGCCGCTCAGGTCGCGCAGCGGAGTCTCCAGGACGTCGAAGACGAATTCCGGCCGCGTCGTGCCGCACGCCTGGCATCCGCCGAGCTCCGTGCCAAAGAGCTGCTCGTGCTCTGCCTCGGCAAAGTAGGCCAGCATCTCGGCGGGCGTGCCGAAGAAGACAAGCTTGCCCCCCTTGTCGAGCAGGAGCGCCTTCTGGAACATCTGGAAGATCTTGGAGGTCGGCTGGTGGATCGTGACCAGCACGATCTTGTTGTGAGCCATGCCCCGGATGATCTCGATGACATGCTCCGAGTCCTTCGAGGAGAGGCCGCTCGTCGGCTCGTCAAAGAGGTAGACGTCGGCCGTGCTGACCATGTCCAAGCCGATATTAAGACGCTTCCGCTCTCCGCCGCTGAGCACCTTGCGCTGGGAGCCGCCGACAACCTCGCGGCGTCGCTCGTTCAGGCCCAGCTCCGCCAGCTTGCTGTCGATACGTCGCTGGCGTTCACGGCGGGAGAGGTGGGGTGCGCGGATCGCCGCGGCAAAGCGAAGGTTCTCCTCGATGGTCAGCTGCTCGTCAAAGGCGTCGTACTGCGGAATGTAGGTGATGTAGCGAAGCAGTGCGTCGAGGTTGCCGTAGAGGGAGCGCTGGTTGAGCAGCACCGACCCGGCTACCGGGCTGAACTGGCCGGCAAGCGCGCGGAGCAGGGTGCTCTTGCCGCAGCCGCTCGCCCCCATGACGCAGACCATCTCTCCGCGCTCGATCGAGAAGGTCAGGTTGTCGACCGCAGTACCCCCGTCGCGGAAGCGGCAGATCAGGTCGCGCACCTCCAGGGAGCGGATGATGTTGCGCTCCTCCTCGATGATCCGCTCGGTGAAGTCGCAGCGGAGCACCTGCCCCGCATCGATTCGGATCGTGTCGCCGTCCTCCAGATCCATCGCGCCGCGCACCGGGACGTCGCGCACGACGATCGGCCGGTCGGCCTGTAGCACCTCGACGCGTCCCTTGCGGTGCTGGTAGTCGCAGGTGATCCGCAGGGTCACCTCGCCTCCAATACCGGGGGATAGCAGGATGTCATCGTCATCCAAGCGGCTCGGGTTGTTGGAGGCGATGTATTCGGTCTTGGATCCCTTCAGCTCGAAACGTCCTCCGAAGGCGCCCACACGGCGCTTCAGCTCTTCAAGGTCGAGTTCGCCTCCATCGCGGAAGAAGATCCTGTCCGAGAGCTGGGCATCGACCGTCGTCCCCTTGCGGAGCTGCGTCCCCTTGAGCGAGGCACGCAGATCCTGCAGCGCAGTGACCCGGACCTTCAGGCCGAAAGCGATCTCCAGATCGCTGTCACGGCTCCGCGATTTCTCAAGGCGGACCTCCTCGTTGTTGATCGCCACAAAGATGTGCGGGAGCGTGACGTTCCGTTTCGCATTGAAATAGAAGACCAGATCCTGGGTGGTGATCACCTGCTCTCCAACGAGCACCCGCTGGCCGGGATAGATGCGGCAGAATTCCCCCTGCTTGAGCAGACGCCCCTGCACGATGAGGCTGCGAGGGGAGAGGTTCTTGAGGATGATGAGGTCGTGGTGGCGGTAGGCCAGCAGACGCTCTCCGGGGGTGAAGTCGCGCAGGGCCACGTCGCAGGTAGCCGGATCGCCGAAGGAGAGCGCCTCGAGTGGGGAGACCCCCTCGTGAAAGAACGCCGGATCGGCCTGCTCGTTGGCGTTGAGCTGGTAGACGATGTCGATCGCCTGCGCGCCCATGCCGAGCCGCGCCATGAAGTCGTGGTAGGCGGTCACCTGCTCCGCCTTCATCCCCGAGCGGGTGATCAAGTCGTAGAGCTGGACGCCGAGCAGGATCTTGCGGTCGTCGCTCAGGTCGGTGGCCAGCTTCGCCGCCATCGCCGCGAGATCCTGCTGCTGCTCAAGCGCCTGGCGGAACAGTTTCCTCAGTTCGGAGTAAACCGCTTCGGGATAGTCGTAGCGCAGGAAGCCGAGGCTGGAATCGATCTCCTCCTCGAGCATCTCCCCGTCGACACGGGTGAACGCCGCCAGCACCTGGATCAGAGTCGGCAAGAGATTGGCATCCGAGGCGATGGTCTGCGGACGTCGGCGAAGGCGGCGCCATCTGCGGGCAACCGAATGCTGAAGACGCGATGCCCCGCGCAGGATGCTGTCGATCGCGAGCACGCCCTTGCGTTTCTCAACAGGGCTTTCCTGGGTGACGGCGTCTGATCCTGCGGGCTCCATCTCGGATCACGCTATCGGGCTGGAAAACAAAGAGGGAGTCCTTTGTTGCCGCCGGCAACTTCCCCAAACGACTTGGCCCCCATTTCCTAGATCCTATTCCCCAGGCCCCACTAAGGGGCTCCGTACCGCTCGGCCACGCGCGTCACCGACTTGGCACGTCCCGTCTCCGGGTCGACTTCGACCAGCACACCGGAAGCGATCACTGGGCCGCGGGCCACTGGGAACTTCACCGGCATTCCGGTGATGAACTGCCCCACCACGGCCTCGCAGTCGCGTCCGAGGACCGAGTCCTCGGGACCACACATCCCTGCATCACAAAGGAAGGCCGTTCCCTTTGGGAAGATCCGCTCGTCCGCTGTCTGGACATGGGTGTGGGTACCGACAACCAGCGAGACCTGTCCGTCGAGATGGCGGCCCATGGCGATCTTCTCGCTGGTGGTCTCCCCGTGCACATCGACGAGGATCACGGGCGTCTCCTTCCGCAGACGCTCCACCTCGGCCGAGGCGGCGGCGAAAGGATTGTCCAACGGGTTCTTCATGAAGGTCCGGCACTGCACGTTCATGACGGCGATCGGGCCGTGGGCCGTTTCGAGCACGATGCTGCCCGCGCCGGGTGTGCCGGCGGGATAGTTCAGCGGGCGCAGGAGGCGCGGTTCGGTCGCGATATAGGGGATGATCTCCTTCTGGTCCCAGATATGGTCGCCAGAAGTGATCACCGCGACCCCGCTGCGCATCAGATCGATCGCAAGCTTCGGCGTGATTCCGCGCCCGGCGGCGGCGTTCTCCCCATTGACCACCACGAAGTCCGCGTCGCCGCGCTCGAGATACAGCTCGGTCGTGCGGCAGGCGGCCATGCGGCCCGGCTCCCCGACGACATCGCCCAGAAAGAGAATCTTCACCATCCCTTGGGTTTTGATCGAAAGAGGGGTCCCGGACGATGTAAAAATCCTCCTGTGGTGAAGAAAACCCTCCTTTTCCTGCTCGGGACGGTCACCCTGCGGGCTGCCCTCCTGAGCCCGCTGGCCCCTCAGCCCGATTGGGACCGACTGCAGGCTTATTCGGGGACGATCACGGCCTCCGATTTCCGTCAGCTTCTCGACAAGGTCTACGTCCCGGACGGCTCGTGGAAGGAATGGATCACCCTCACGCCGACGCAGGCCTTGATCACACCCCATCCGGGGGCCTCGCCGATCCCGCTGACTCTGGCCACTTCGCCGGCCACGGAGGGAAGGGCTCCCCGCTTCTGGAAAGGTCGCGCCGAGCGGGTGCCTGTGCCCGGGAAGCCGCTGGCCGGACTCCGCATCGCCATCGATCCAGGCCACCTTGGCGGACGGTTTGCCCAGATGGAGGCGCGCTGGTTCCGGATTGGCTGGAGCCGTCCGGTCGAGGAGGGGGAGATGACTCTGATCGTGGCCAAGCTCCTGAAGGAGCGACTCGAGCAGCTCGGCGCAGAAGTCTGGCTGACCCGCACAGCCAATGGTCCCACCACCGGAATACGTCCCGGCAATCTCCGCAAGGCCGCTGTCGCCTCTCTCTCGGAGGAAGGAGTTTCTCCTTTGGGTGAGCGCCTCCAAAAGGAGGCCGAGCGTCTCTTCTACCGTGTCGCTGAGATCCGCAACCGGGCCCGGCTCGTCAATGAGCGCCTCCGGCCCGATCTCGTGGTCTGCCTCCATTTCAACGCCGAGGAATGGGGCAACCCGGACCGCCCATCCCTCACCGACAAGAATCACCTCCACCTTCTGCTCAGTGGAGCGATGTCCCGCGAAGAACTTGCCCATGAGGACGAGCGCTTCACCCTGCTGGTGAAACTACTCGGCGGAACGCACGCAGAGGAACTCGGTGCTTCCGACGCCGTGGCCCGGTCGCTGGCGGAGGCGACGGGCCTGGAGCCCTTTGCCTACCATAATGCCAAGGCCATCCCCGCCTCCCCATCAAATCCCTATCTCTGGATCCGCAACCTCTTGGCCAACAGACTCTTCGAGTGCCCAGTTGTCTACTGCGAGCCGTATGTCATGAATAGCCGCCCCGTCTTCACCCGTATCCAGCTCGGCGACTATCAAGGTCGCAGGAATGTCGGCGGGCGTGAACTGCCGAGCATTTACCGGGAATATGCCGACGCGGTGGCAAGGGGGCTTGCCGAGTACTACGGCCGGGGAGCAAACTGACCTTCCATCCTTTCCGATCATGAAGACCAAAGTCATCGCCATCGCCAACCAGAAGGGGGGCGTCGGCAAGACCACCACCTCGGTGAACCTCGCCGCCGCCATCGCCGAGGCCGGCCATCCCGTCCTGCTCCTCGATCTCGACCCGCAGGGGAACGCCTCAAGCGCCCTCGGTCTGGAGGTCGGGCAGGGGAGTAGCCTCTACGCCGCGATGGTCGGGGAGACCCCGATGGATGATCTCATCCAGGAGACCCGCATCGCGAACCTCTGCGGCATCCCTGCCGATCTTGATCTGGCAGGTGCCGAGATCGAGGTGGCACGCATGGAAGGCCACCTGGGCCAGCTCCGCAGCGTGCTCGAGCCGGTCCGCAACTCCGGCCGCTTCGAATTCATCATCATGGACTGCCCTCCCTCTCTCGGCATCCTGATGACCAATGCCCTCACAGCCGCCGACGAACTCCTCATCCCGATCCAGTGCGAGTACTACGCGCTCGAGGGACTCGGCAAACTTGTCGGCGTCATGGAGCAGATCCGCGAATCGGGGGCCAATCCGACGCTCGCCATGAGCGGACTGCTCATGACGATGCTCGACGTCCGCACCAACATCAGCGCCGCCGTCGTGCGCGATGTCCGCGCCCACTTCGAGGAGGTGGTCTTCGAGACATCGATCCCGCGCTCCGTCCGCATCAGCGAGGCCCCGAGCTTCGGCAAGACGATCCTCGAATACGACCCGAAGGGCCCGGGCGCGACCGCCTACCGCGTGCTCGCAAAGGAATTCCTCGCGCGCCAGAAGAAAGGCCTCTCCTTCATCGGCGCCCCGCAGAAAAACGGGGAAAGTTAAAAGGGTTAAAACCGTTGAAGCGTTAGAACGTCTCTCCCAACGTCATTCCATCTTGCAGCACTCTTTCACCTTCTAACCTTTTCACTTTTTAACCCCACCCAATTCCATGCCCGCCGTCCTTGATCTCTTCCGCCAGACCGGAGCACTGCTTCACGGTCACTTCATCCTCCGCTCCGGCCTCCACAGCAGGGAGTTCTTCCAGTGCGCCCTGCTCCTGCAGGACGCCCCGGTGGCCGCTCAGGTCTGCGGTGAGTTGGCGGAGAAGCTTCGGCCCTTTCACACGGCGGTCGACGGAAAATTCCCGACCGTCGTTTCCCCCGCCGTCGGCGGCATCATCGTCGGACAGGAAGTGGCCCGGCATCTCGCCACCCGTCACATCTTCGTCGAGAAGGACGGGACCGGCGGACTCGTCATGCGCCGCTTCGAGGTGAAGCCGGGTGAACGCTTCCTCGTCGCGGAGGATGTCGTCACCCGCGGCGGTCGCGTGCAGGAGACCATCGACATCATCCGTGCCCTGGGCGGCGTGGTCGTCGCCGCCGGAGCGATCGTCGATCGTAGTGCGGGAAATCTCCCCGACTTCGGTTGCCCCTTCGTGAGCCTCGTCCAGATGGCCCCCGAGACTTTCCCCGCTGATGCACTTCCCCCGGATCTCGTCGCCATCCCGGCGATGAAGCCGGGAAGCAAGTAAGAGGAAAAGATGAGGGATGAATTATGAAGGATGAAAATCCTTCTTTCATGACTCTTCCCAGTCGCTCCCGTCGAGCAGCGTTTCTTTTCAAAAGTGTCTTTCTGGAAGTCTTCCGGCACCCGCTTCTCTTCCTGATTTCCTGAGTTCCATATTTATTCAGGTCTCATCCTTCATGTCCCCCCTCGCCCGTTTCCTGACGTTCATCCGGTTTTCGCATACGGTCTTTGCGCTCCCCTTCGCGCTTGGCTCGATGGTTGTGGCGGCCGATGGGTTTCCGGGTTGGCGGATTTTCGGCCTGATCCTGCTCTGCATGGTCTTTGCGCGAACGGCCGCCATGACCTTCAACCGCATCGCCGACTGGGAGATCGACAAGCGCAATCCCCGCACGCAGGGACGCCACAAGCTCCTGGGTAGGAGTGCCGCGATCACGACCTGCGTGATCAGCGCGCTGCTCTTCATTGCCACGGCGTACTTCATCAACCGCCTCTGCTTCTTCCTCTCCCCGGTGGCCCTCGCGATCATCTTTTTCTATTCCCTGACGAAACGATTCACCCACGCCGCCCAGTTCTTCCTAGGGCTCGCCCTTTCGGTCTCTCCCGTCGGAGCGTGGCTGGCTGTCACCGGCTCCTTCGCTTGGCCTCCGATCCTCCTCGCGGCCGGTGTGCTCTGCTGGGTCGCCGGATTTGACATCATCTACGCCACGCAGGACGTGGAGGCCGACCGTCGAGAAGGCCTGCGCTCCATGGTGGTCCGGCTCGGCGTGCCGAGTGCACTGCGGCTCGCTGGATTCCTCCATCTGCTGATGCTTGGGGGCCTGATCGCCTTCGGCATCTCGGCTCATCTCGGCAAGATTTACTGGTGGGGGCTCCTACCCGTTCCTTTTCTTCTACTCTACGAGCACCGGATCGCCCGGACGCTGGATGTCGCACTGATCAACAAGGCCTTCTTCGAGACGAATGCCGTGGTGGGCCTCCTGTTCGTCGTCGTGACGGCGGCCGATCGGCTTGCGCGTTAAGCTGACTTTCTCCCGCAGAAAACCGAGTGGCAGCAGCCACGGTTTGGCCTGCGAAGCAGCCCGAAGGGTGAGGACCTTGGAAAAGGTCGAGGCAAACGCGGAGGCGCAGAGGGAAATATTTCCTCCAACAGCCCGCAGCCTAATCCCCTCGTTCTAATCAATCGGCTTTTCGCCGCCGGTCAAAGGCGCCGGGCTTTCCTGTGCGGGAACAGGCACGACGGGTGCCTCAGCCGTGGGAGGAGCAGTTACAGTAACAGGCTGCTCGACCGGTGGTGTTGGCGTGGAGGGTGACTCTACGGAAGGCGCCGAAACCTCCGCAGGAGCAACGACCGGCGGCACGGGGAGAGGAGGTGCTTCCACGACCGGGACCTGGACGGGCGGTGCAAGGGCAGGAGCGGGCGGGGGCACCGCTTGAGGAAACACCACGGTCGGCGCGGGGGTAGGCATGGGCGTGGCCACCGGGATCGCCTTGCGGATCGGAACCGGCAGGGCTTTGCGGATGCGGACTTTCCTTGGGCGGGGTGTCGGACTTGGAGTCGTGAAGGCGGGAACTGCAGGAGGTGCCGGCGGCGCAGTGAGAGATTGTCCGAGGGCTTCGTTTTCACGGATGGCCAGGAGGAGGTTAGCGTCCGAGGCATTCACATGGTAACCCGCACCGAAAGGTAACGATCCGACACGCAGGGGGGATTCGTAGGCCTCGGTCAGCGCGGGATCCCGCTGAAGTTTGAAAATCGGCAGGGGATCGGTGTAGACGCCGTAGAGCGACAGACGCCACTCGCCCGGCAAAAAACATCGGTAGGGCAGTCCCGAATCATCCTGCAGGATCAGCTCGGAGGTGCGCGTCAGGAAGTTGCGCGTTTCGGAGAAGGAATCGAGCGGCAGGAGGTAGGAGGCCGCCTTGAGATAGGAGGCGCCGGGTCCCAGTTCACCGAGCCAAGCAAGAAAACGACGGCACTCCTTGCCGTTGGAGAGATCGGCCTGAAAGTACCAGAGCGTCTGCTGTAGGCCTCCCGGCCGGTGGTAGACGATGCGGACGCCGGGCGATCCGAACGGCCGCTCCGCCGAGACGGAGTCGATGCTGTTCCCCGTGAGCGCCAGTTCGGTGTAGAGCACCGGCAGGACACCCCGGAATGCCCCATGCGCGAGCTGGGGCTTCATCTCGGTCGTGATGAAGTAGCCGGCAAAGAAGGAGGTGTGAAGCGCCTCGTCAAGCGACTGAAGCGCGGGGCCGAGTGCCTCAGGCGCGAGGGCTTCGGGCGGAGGCACCTCGCCGACCGGCTCCAGTCCGCCGAGCACCATCACGCGGGTGTCGGGGAAGAACGCATAGGCGTTGAGGAAATCGGGCCCGCCAAAAAGATAGCGCAGCACACCCCGGGTCGCCGGATACCGGGCCAGATGATCGGAGGCCCAACGCTGTATCGCCCCGTAGCGAACCTGCCTGCAGAAGTTCCACTGCTCCTGCAGTGTCTTTTGATGGGCGCGGTATTCCGCCGACTGCTGCAGCGGGGCGAGGGGACTCTGTCGCGGCAAGAGAATGCCGGCCAGGAACCGGGCCTGTTCCTCAGGCGTCGAGGATCCCGGGCTAGTTTGGGCCTGCGCCGCACACGCCACGGCCAGCAGGAGGGAAACCGTCACCGTCTTCAGGATGTCGGCCGTGCGGATCATCGTGCGGTGTTGCGGGCGAGCCACGGGTGAATGAGCAGGGGGACCAGCAGGATGCCGAGACCTCCGAGCGCCGTCCACGGCCTTGTCGACGCGGAGTAGAGGATCCCGGCAGCGGAGCAGACTAGAAAGATCAGGGGCGGCAGCGGGAGCAGCGGGCAGCGAAAAAGTCCCTCTCCCGGCGCTCCTGTGCGCACTCGGAGAACCAGCACCCCGGCAACTCCCATCATCAGGCAGAGAAGGAGCGGAATCTGCGCGAGCACCAACACTCCCTCAAAAGATCCGGCAAGCAGGAGCGCCAGCACAAGGGCGAGTTGGACGAGCATCGCGGGCACCGGAATTCCGGCAGGTGACCGCCGGGCAAGGAAGCCAAGTGCGGGATAATCCTCGCCGACACGCTGAGTGACGCGCGGTCCGGCCCAGATCATCGCGCTGATCGAGGCCAGCAGACCGATGGCGATGATCGTCGCCATGGCGCGCCCGCCCTGCTCCCCGAGCAGATGGGATGCCGCGACACTTCCGACATGGAGCACACCGCGCAGATCATCCGCAGGTGCCGCTGTGAGAAAGACAGCATTCAGCACGATGTAGAGCATGGTGACCGCCAGCGTTCCGAGCACCAGCGAGAGTCCCACGGCACGCCGTCCGCTTCGAACCTCCCCGGCCAGATAGGTCGTCGCGTTCCATCCGGAGTAGGCATAGAGAACGAAGAGCAGGGCGATCCCCGAGGTGGGGCGGGCCAGTTCGTCAAACGATCCACTCCGAGGCAGCAGCACAGCGAGTGAACTGGGATGCAGGAACGCCGCACGGAGCCCGATCCCCACAAAGAGGGAGACGAGCAGGAACTTCAGCACGGTCGCGGCATTCTGAACGACCGAGCTCGTCTCCAGCGACCGGAGGTGGAGCAGGGTGATCAGCACGACGGCGAGGAGACCGGGGAGTCTTTCCGGGCATAGCGGAAACGCGGCGTGGAGATAACTGCCGAAGGCCATCGCCGAGAGGGCGATCGGCGCGGCGAATCCCGCCATCAGAGAAACGCATGCCGCCATGAAACCGAGTGCGGGATGATAGATCTCCGAGAGATACGTGTATTCTCCGCCGGATCGCGGGATCCGTGCGGAAAGCTCCGCGTAGGAGAGGGCTCCGCACAGCGAGATCAGGCCACCCAGTCCCCAGAGCACGAGGATCGAGAATCCGCTGCGTAGATCCTGAAGCTGGAACCCGAGACTCGTGTAGACCCCGGTGCCGACCATCGTCGCGGTGACGAGCGCCACGCAGGTCGCCAGGCCAACCTCCCGTCGGACGGGTGAGGCAATCATTCCGGAAGGCATCGCGGGATTTAATCAGAGTTTCCCAAGCTTGGCACGGCCGCCGTGCCGCCCTACAAAGCGGCATGACCCTGCGCCTGCTCCTCTCCCTCCTCATCACCAGTTTCCTGCTTACCGGCTGTGTCTCCAACCTCCAGCGCAAGGAACAGTATCTCCGCGAGGCGGGCTTCAAGGCCATCACGCCGACCACCCCCGCTCAGATCGCCAAGGTGCAGTCGCTCCCGCAGGGGCATCTCCGCCAATACACCCGCAAGGGACAGACCTACTTCGTCCTCGCCGATGCGAAGAAAAACCTCCTGCTCGTCGGCAACAACGCCCGCTTCGAGCGCTACCAGCAGATCCTCTACACCAAGAAGGTCGACCCGGCGATCGCCCAGGAACAGACCGACCGGATGATCGAGAACGATTGGGGTGGCTGGGACGGGATGATGGATCCCTTCTTCTTTGGCGGCCCGATGATGTTCTATTGATCCGGTTGATCCGTCCGAAAGGTCGGATCAGGGAGCTGGAAGTTGGGAGCTTTGTGCGTGGCCCTTCAGACGCAATTTAAACACCAGCCCGGTTGATTTTTTGTAATTCCAGTCTTAGGTATTAGTCCCATGAGTATTGCTGAAATCGTAGAAGAACTTCCGAAGCTGTCGGCTGAGGATAGGGATGAGCTTCGGCTTCGGCTCCTCGAATTAGATCGAGAGATCTGGACCGATGCTTCGGATCCACTGACGGACTCGGAGAAGGCACTGCTGGATGCTCGTCTTGCCGCATACAGGAAGGATCCCGATGCCGGCAGTTCTTGGGAGGATGTCGAGTCGCGCCTGTTGGTGACGCTCGGAAAATGACCCGAAGGGTCATCATCCGCAGTGAAGCGGAAGAAGATCTTCTGGAGGGTGCCCTCTGGTATGAGAGTCTTGAGGGGGGGTTAGGGAAGGATTTTCTTTTTGAGATACGCGCGGCGATTCATCGCACTGCTGAAAATCCCCTCCTTTATCCCAGCCTCCGCGCCAACCCGGATGTTCGCAGAGTTCTTACCCGCAGATTCAAATACCGGATCTTCTACATCCTGAGATCGGATGCGATTGTCGTTTTCGCCATCCTTCATGCCGCACGCCATGACAGGCGGTGGATCGGCAGAGTCGACGAGGCATAGGGCGTAGCGCTTTCTCCCTTCCTTATTTGTAGTATCCCGCGTATGAGCACCCCGCGCATCCTCGCCTTTGGCGGAAGCCTCCGCCGTGATTCCTTGAACCAGAAACTCGTCGCCATCGCCGCCGAGGGGGCACGCGAGGCCGGTGCCGAAGTGACGCTCATCGAACTGCGTGATTTCCCGATGCCGCTGTTCGACCAGGACCTCGAGGGGGAGATCGGCAAGCCGGAGGAGGCTAAGCGTCTCAAGGAACTCTTCCTCGGGCATCAGGGACTCCTGATTGCCTCGCCGGAGTACAGCAGCTCCTACTCCGCCGCGCTGAAGAACGCCATCGACTGGGTCTCCCGTGGCGATAGCCCCGACGAGCCACCCCTCTCTGCCCTCGCGGGAAAGAGTGCCGTCATCATGGCGACCTCACCCGGAGGACTCGGCGGCCTGCGCGGGCTGGTTCCCCTGCGGATGCTCCTCGGGAATCTCGGCATCACCCTGCTTCCTGATCAGATCGCCATCCCCTCGGCCTTTCAGGCCTTCGGACCGGACGGCCACCTCATCGATCCCAAGCAGGAAGCGAAGGTGAAAGCCCTCGGTGCAGCGCTAGCGGTGCAGTTGAAGTAGCAACTCGTTTGATTCGCGGCTGAACTGGAATCTGCCATCCCACGCGCCTCTGCGTGAGTCGTAGTTTAAAGCGTTGTTTATCGAAGGGAGACGTTGCTCAGGAGTTGGAATAGGGGCTCATTGATGAAAAAGTTCGACTTCCCCCTCTTCTCTTTGCGGAGGATTCCTTCGGCGACGAGCTGCTCCAGATATTTCGATGCGGTGACACGCGAGACTCCGAGATCCTTCTCCACGAACTCGATCTTCGTGTAGGGATGGTGGAAGAGATTGTTGAGCAGATCCTGCGAATAGATTTTCTCAAGCCGCGTCCGGATCCGCTCCTTCGTCTCCTGCATGAGATCGCGGAGCGACTTCACCAGGGCGATCTCACTCCGGGCGGTCATGGAGACGCCACGGACCATGTAGAGACACCACTCCTTCCAGAGTCCCTTGTCCCGGGCTTCCTGCAGGAGCCTGTAGTATTCCCCCTTGGTCGTGGTGATGTAGCGGCTTAGGTAGAGCACAGGGAGATCGAGGAGCCCCTCCCTCTGCAGGATCAACAAATTCAGGATACGCCCCGCCCGACCGTTCCCATCGTAGAAGGGATGAATGCTCTCGAACTGGTGATGGGCGATTGCCATGCGAAGGATCGGGTTCAGATCATCCTCGGCATGGAGAAATGAGATGAGGTTGTCCATCAGTGCCTCCACCTCGGCGGCGCTTTGCGGTGGCTCATAGACAATCCGGCCTGTGGCGGGATTTTTCAGAACAGTTCCGGGGAGTTTCCGTAGGCCTGCCTTTCTCGGTTCGATCCGCGCCTGCACATCCAGCAGCGTTTTCAGCCGGATCAGACCGCTCTGACGGACATCATCGAATCCCACTTGCAGGGCCTCGACATAGTGACGCACCTCCTTCACAGCACCGGGAGCAGCCTCCTCCTCACGGTCCGCGAAGATCTCATCGTGGCTCGTGATGATATTCTCGATCTCGGAGCTGTCCTTGGCCTCCTGAATGGCGAGCGAGTTGATCAGCATCGACTGGTTCGGCAGGGCTTCGCAGAGCCCCTTTAGCTCCGCAAGATGGCGCTCTGCCTCGGCAACAGCCATCCAGACCTCTCGGCAATCGAGCATCGAGAGATCAGAGATGGGAAGAGGAGATAGCGTGGACATAGAAAGAAACTGCCAGAATCTTTTCACGAATCACATAATGTGTAAAGAAAAGCTCTTATTCTATGCGTGATTCCTGCTTCATGCATAGAACATGGCGTCCGCATCGATACACTCGGGAGATGCTGGATCACTATGATTTCAGCAAGGGAGTGCGCGGCAAGTGCGCGAAGCGGGTTGCACAGGGAACGAATCTTGTCCTCCTCGAGCCCGATGTGGCAAAGGCCTTGCCCGATGCCGCTTCGGTCAACGAAACATTGCGTACCCTTGCTGGAATCATCCGCCGGCAGAAAAAAGTCGCCGCTACTCGCTGAACTTTTCAGCTGCCATAGGACACTTGGTGTCCGAGTTAGTGGGTAGGATGGGGGTCTATGAAAACTCCACTCCACCTCGCATTCCTCTCATTCCTAGCCGCCGCATCCCTGCATGCCGGCGATCCGACCACCACCGTTGCCATTCAGCAGGCACTCGCCACTCCCCGTGACGGCGTCTCCCGCCAGCAAGTGGTCAATAACTTCAACTCCGGCGGCTTCGCCACGGTGAATACCGACGGGCGCGGTAACGCTGTTATCTTCGCTCCCAAGGAGACCATCTACGTCCAGCCGTCGCCCTTGGGTGGGGTGAGCTTCTTCTCCACAGGTACGGCCCGGCCCAACTGCGCTGTGGAGTGTCCGTGAGCGATAGAGGAAAAAGGCGTAGCCACAAAAGGCACAAGAAACACAAAAGTATGAGCTGCTACCAACCTAGACTTAACTCCTTTAGGCTGCACTCGATGGTACTCAAAATCCCTGTGCATTCTGTGCATCTTGTGGCCATGCATCAGTCAACGCTAAGCACCGAAGGAGTGAGTGAATCAAAATGAAGAGCATGAAGCTGATGGCGGAGGGATTGGGGAGACCCGCTGTTTGGATTGCCGGGGTGCAGAAGCGATTCGGCCTGCCCGGGCTGGAGATCTATCCCGAGGGGTATGAATCCTTTTTGCGGAAGATCGTCCATCTGCGTGTGCTTGGCGTGAGCGAGGAGACGCTTCGGGAGTTCTGGGCGGTCGAGCGGAAGCTCATCGAGGTCCTCCATCTCGATCCGCAGAGCTCCCCGACTTGGATGGTCGATGCCTGTGCCTATCCCGCCGATCCCGATCGCCGACTCCTGCTCTCCAATATCGATCTTGGGTTCCCGCTACCTGCAACAGACCTTCAGATCGGCCTGAACTTCGCGGCCTCCGCACCAGAACTCTTCGCCGGGAAAGAGATGGGCGAGGACGCCCTACGGCTGCTCAGCGACTACCGCACCCGCCTCACGGCGATCCGCTCCACCGTGGCCTCGGAATCCCTCATCCTTCCCGCCGCCGTCAAGTGGGGGAAGGGGTTGGTTTAATATGGAAAGCAGGAAGACAGGAAGTTAACTGTAGGTTTCTGTCTTATGACCTCCTCGGCTTGTTCCAATGCTTTTTACGCGGAGCCTATCTCCTCGTTTCTTGCACAGAGTAATGCCCATATTCTTGGAGAGCTTTCGCGTCCGGGAATCTTCGCCATCACCCCTGCTCAGTCCGCCGCCTGGGAAGATGAAATTGAGATCCTTAAAGAAGCGCTTCAGGGGATTGAGGGTTATCTCTGTCTGGAATTCGATGTTCCTCGTATTGGAAGTCGGATCGATGCCGTTGTTCTTTCCGGCGGATGCATCTTTGTTTTGGAGTTCAAGGTTGGGGAGAGCGCTTTTCACCGGGAAGCCATCAATCAGGTGTGGGACTACGCTCTTGATCTGAAAAACTTTCATCGAGCTAGTCATTACTCTCCTATCGTTCCAATCCTGATCTGCACATTAGCAAAGAAGGGGTCCTCGGAGTTAAGCCAACCTTTTGCTGACCGGGTTTACGAACCTATCACCACGAATCCGGAAAACTTTCCTCTTCTAATTCGTTCCACTCTCTCGACGATCGATGCTGATCCCATTGATGCCGAAGAGTGGGTCTCTGCCTCCTATCAACCGACCCCAACGATTATCGAGGCGGCTCAAAGCCTTTACTCGCGACATTCGGTAGAAGCGATTTCTCGGCACGACGCCGGGGCCAGAAATCTTGCGATTACTTCCAAACGGGTTGAGGAATTGATCGAGCAGGCGTCTCGCCAGAGAGAAAAGCATATCATCTTCGTGACTGGTGTGCCCGGTGCAGGAAAGACGCTTGTTGGCCTTAATGTAGCCACCAAGAAGCGCGAGGAGTATCAGCAAACACATGCGGTCTTTCTTTCCGGCAATGGTCCCCTAGTTGCTGTGTTGCGTGAAGCTTTGACCCGCGATGAAGTCCAGCGCCTGAAGGCGCTTCAGACAAAAGTCCGCAAAGGCGAAGTCGGCCAAAAAGTGAAATCCTTTATTCAGAATGTGCACCACTTCAGAGATGCAGCTTTGCAAAGTGTGGAGGCGCCCAGTGATCGAGTAGTCATCTTTGACGAAGCTCAACGTGCCTGGGATAAAGCTATGACCAGTAGCTTCATGGCCCGAAAAAAGAATCGTCCCGACTTCAACCAATCCGAACCCGAATTTTTAATCTCCTATTTGAATCGCCATGTTGATTGGGCTGTCATCATTTGCTTGGTGGGAGGTGGTCAGGAAATTAATCGCGGTGAAGCTGGTATTTCCGGATGGCTTGATGCCATTCAGCAATCCTTCCCCGATTGGAATGTTCATGTTTCCCCGAACCTGACGGATTCCGAATATGCGGCAGGAGATGCGCTTTCTCATCTTTCAGGGGTCAGGGCAATAAGCAAAGATCCTGATCTTCATCTCTCGGTTTCAATGCGTTCGTTCCGTGCCGAAAACGTTTCCGCTTTTGTAAAGTCGGTCTTGGATTGCGAAATGGCTTCAGCCAAAGAGCAGCTTTCCCTACTCCGCGATCGTTTTCCTATCGTGATCACTAGAGATCTGGCCAGGGCCAAGAATTGGATCCGGAGCAAAGCCCGAGGGTCTGAACGTTTCGGCCTAGTAGCCTCTTCGGGAGCCGAGCGACTCAGACCTCATGCCGTCGATGTGCGCTTTGAAATCAATCCCATCCATTGGTTCTTAAATGGTTCTTCTGATGTTCGATCGAGTTTTTACATGGAAGACCCAGCAACAGAGTTTCAGGTGCAAGGTCTTGAGCTGGATTGGGTCTGCATGACTTGGGATGCCGACCTGCGTTTGTCTCGTTCCAGAGATTGGAATTACCATTCCTTCCGGGGAGACAAGTGGACAAATGTTCGGAAGGATGAGTTGCAAAGATACCTCATCAATGCTTACCGGGTGCTCCTAACCCGCGCCCGCCAGGGCATGGCCATCTTTGTTCCGCCGGGCGATCACGCTGACCACACCCGCAAGCCCTCTTACTACGATCACACCTTCAACTATCTCAAAGAGATAGGCATCGAAGTGATCTAGTCTCTTCCTGATTTCCTGAGTTCCAGATTAATACGTCTGCTCAGGCCGTTCTACCACAGCAACTCTTGTATTTTTTTCCACTGCCACACGGGCAGGGATCGTTGCGGCCAGCTTTGACGGGATTCGCCCTCTGCACGGGCTTCTGCTGCATGGCCTGCTCAAACACCGACTGAGGCTCGGGTGCCGCCTGCGTCGCATCGACCTCGCCACCCTCGCCGAGATGCGGGGTGCCGAGCAGATCCTGCTGGAGGAGGTGGCGTGGGAGTGAGGCGAGGAGTTGCTCGAAGGCCTGAAGGTTCGTCGTGCTACGGAAGAGGTTGTTGAGGACCTCGTTCTTGATGCTCTCCATGAGCTCCACGAACATGGCGTAGGCCTCGGTCTTGTATTCTGTCAGCGGATCCTTCTGCCCATAGGCGCGGAGGTAGACGGCCTCGCGGAGTCCATCCATAGCGTAGAGGTGCTCCTGCCAGAGGCGGTCGACGGCATTGAGGATGACGTATTTCTCAAGTCCAACGCGGGCACTCTCATCCTCGATCTCGGCCTTGCGGTCGTAGGCCTCGGTGATCTGGGCGGCGAGCCAGGTGCCGTTCTCCTCGATCCCGCGCGTGTCGAAAGCGCACTTCTCGCGGCTGAGGCCGACGGGGAACGTCGTATTCACCCACTGGAGCAGTCCCTCGACGTCGGGCTCGGAGTCGTTCTCGCTCGTGAGATAGGCGGTGACTTTTTTCGGCACGACCTCGTTGATCACCTCGTGGATGAGGGTGCGCGGATTCTCGGAATCCATGACCTCGTTGCGGTAGCCGTAGATGACTTCGCGCTGCTGATTCATCACGTCGTCGAACTCCAGGGTCCTGCGGCGCATGAGGTAGTTCCTCTGCTCGACGCGCTTCTGGGCGGTCTCGACGCTCTTGTTGAGCCAGGGGTGCTCCAGTTCCTCGCCCTCCTTCATCCCGAAGGTCTCCATGATCTTGGTCATGCGGTCGGCGGCGCCGAAGTTGCGCATGAGGTCGTCCTCGAAGCTGATGTAGAAGCGGGAACGGCCGGGGTCTCCCTGTCGGGCGCAGCGTCCGCGCAACTGGCGGTCGATGCGGCGCGACTCGTGGCGCTCGGTGCCTAGCACGAAGAGGCCGCCGAGCTCGGCGACACCCTCACCCAGCTTGATGTCGGTACCGCGGCCGGCCATGTTCGTCGAGATGGTGACCGCTCCGCGCTGTCCGGCGCGGGAGACGATCTCAGCCTCCTGCATGTGGAACTTGGCGTTAAGCACGGTGTGGGGAATCTTCTCGCGCTTGAGCATGCGGCTGAGCACCTCGGAGGACTCGACGCTGGCCGTGCCGACGAGGATGGGCTGGCCGCGGCCGTGGGAGGCCTTGATCTCGTCGATGGCGGCGGCGAGTTTTTCGCGGCGCGTCTTGTAAATGCGGTCGTTCTCGTCGAGGCGCGCCACGGGGCGGTTCGTCGGGATGACGGTGACGTCGAGGCCGTAGATGTCGTGGAACTCGTTGGCCTCGGTCTCGGCCGTGCCGGTCATGCCGCCGAGCTTCTCGTAGAGGCGGAAGTAGTTCTGGATGGTGATCGTGGCCATCGTCTGGGTCTCGCGGTCGATCTGGACCCCTTCCTTGGCCTCGACGGCCTGGTGGAGTCCGTCGCTCCAGCGGCGGCCCGCCATCTTGCGGCCGGTGAAAGTGTCAACGATGACGACCTTGTTCTCCTCGACGACGTACTCGACGTCCTTCTCATAGAGGCAGTAGGCCTTGAGGAGCTGGGCGATGTTGTGCATCCGCTCGGCCTGATGGTCGCAGACACGCTGGCGCTCGGCCTTCATGGCGGCCTTGCCCGAGGCGTCGAGGTCGGGGTCGTTCTCGATGTCGGCGAACTCGGTGAGGAGGTCGGGGAGGACGAAGGCGTTCGGGTCGTCGGGATTGAGGAACGTCCGGCCCATCTCGGTGAGGTCGGCCTCCTGCTGTTTCTCCTCGATGGTGAAATAGAGCTCTTCCTTGAGCGCGACGAGAGGCTCCTTGGACGTGTCCTGGTAGAAGGAGAGCTCGGCCTTGTCGGTCAGGCGGCGCAGCTCCGGATCCTCCATGGCGCGGAGGAAGCCCTTGTTGCGGGGCTGGCCGAGCTTGACCTTGAAGAGGGCGAGACCGGCGGCGTCTTTCTCCCCTTTCTCCAGGAGGGACTTGGCCTCCTGCACAAGGGAGTTGCAATGCGCCGTCTGCTTGCGGACGAGTTGCTCGACGAGCGGCTTGAAGCGGTCGTACTGGTGGGTGGAGACGGTGGCCGGGCCGCTGATGATGAGCGGGGTGCGGGCCTCGTCGATGAGGATGGAGTCGACCTCGTCGACGATCGCGTAGTAGTGACCGCGCTGGACCTGCTGGTCGCGGCTCGTCGCCATGCCGTTGTCGCGGAGGTAGTCGAAGCCGAACTCGCTGTTGGTTCCGTACGCGATGTCGCACTCGTACTGCGCGCGGCGTACCTCAGGCGACTGGTCGTGCTGGATGATGCCGGTGGTCAGCCCGAGGAAGGCGTAGAGCTGGCCCATGCACTCCGCGTCGCGGCGGGCGAGGTAGTCGTTCACGGTCACCACGTGGACGCCGCGTCCCGTGAGGGCATTCAGATAGACGGGAAGAGTGGCGACGAGGGTCTTTCCCTCGCCAGTGGCCATCTCGGCGATGCGTCCCTTGTGGAGCACCATGCCGCCGACGAGCTGGACGTCGAAGTGGACCATGTTCCAGGTGTACTCGTAGTCGCAGACCGTGAACTTCATGCCGACCATGCGGCGCGCGGCACTCTTCACCACGGCGAAGGCCTCGGGGAGGATCTCGTTGAGGCGCTTCTGGAGAAGCTCGGGATCCTGAATCTGGGCGAGCTCGGCCTTCCAGGCGGCGGTCTTCTCGCGGAGGGCCTCGTCGGGTAGCGTCTGGAGCGATTTCTCGATCTCGTTGATCTTGGCGACGAGCGGCAGCATCCGGCGCACCTCGCGCTGGTTTTTCGAGCCGATGAGTTTCTTGAGGATCCAGGTAAACATGAAAGAGGGCCTGTCTAGGGCGAGTGGTCAATCAACACGAATGCACTCCAACGGGCAAGCCAAGGGGAAGATATCTCGCGCGGAGGCGCAGAGGCGCAGAGAGAAGAAAATATGGGCGACCCGGTGATCTGCTGAAAACTCTGCCTCGGTGTTCATTCTGTCGGCACTCCTCTTTTTTGACCTTTCCATACCCCCTCCGCGTCTCTGCGCCTCCGCGCGAACCCTTCTCAGTCCCCAGCCCCCGATTGCCTATTACCGATTACCCATTACCGATTACCCATTACCGATCTTCCGGTACATCTCCAGCCGGCACTCGAAGCCACCCATGTCGATGGCCTGACGATAGTCCAGCTTGAGCGACGGATTCTCAGGGCCGAGACGCAGGGGATTGGCAAAGACCAGCCGTCCGCCCGGTTGGAGTGCCACACTGGCAACCTCGAAAAGATCGGCTATCAGACCGTGCAGATCCTTCACGCGGATGCGGCGGCCGAGGGGAGGATTTGTGATGATCAAGCTCACCCCGCTCGGCCTGATCTCGGTGTCACGGAGGGCCTCCCGGAAGTCACGGCAGGACAAGCTCACGTTGGCAATGGAAAGCCCTGCAGATGAGATATTTACCTTTGCAATATCGATGGCTTTTGGGTCCAAGTCCGTACCATAAAGGGCCTTGACCCCGCCCAGCAAGGCCCGCTCCACCAGCTCGAGACCGGAGCCGCAGAAGGGATCCCAGACCACGTCGTTCGCATGGGGTCCGGCCAGCCATGCCATACAGGCTGCAAGCGGGGGATGGGAGGCGGCCGGGATGTCATCCTGCCGATAAGCGAGCCTCGGGTCGGGGTAGAGTCGGGGACGGAGTTCGACGAATGATTCCTTCCTCCCCTCCCCCGTCGGGATCACGTCGAGCGACCAAGGAGCCTCGCGGGAGTCGTTCAAAATCTCCGGGGCGAGTGCATAGGCCCGCTCGACCACGCGCCGGATCGCTCCGCGCTGGTGTCCCCGCTCGGTGAAATCAATCCGGTAGCGGGGCACTCCTTTGGTTGCGGTCGTCATGATCCCCCGCGCCACGGGGGAGGCAATGCAGGCGGCAAGGTCATCGGCCCAATCAGGAGCGAGATCCCTCAACGTCCCGAGATGGAATCCAAGCGTTGCAAAACAGCGGAGCCGGTAGAGATCACTCAGTGAACGCTCCTCGGTAGCCTCGATCGTGACGCATCCAGGTCTCACCATGCCGATCCGAAAGCCTGGACCGAGTTTTTCACCCGCCTCCTCCTTCACCAGTTTCTCCAGACCGCGACGGCAGCGCAGATGGATGCGCTGACCTGCGTGCATCGGAAGCCGGGCCTTGAGATCGAGGGTGGCAGGCTGCGCGCGACGGGCCACACCGGCACGCACCTTCTGCTCGGTGAGGCTCGGCAGAACACCCTCTCCTGCCAGCGCGAGCGTGGCGGCACCGCCGACTTTTTCCAGCGCCCGGCCGAGATGCCGCTGTTCGCGCACTTCAGAACTCTTGCGGAGCACATCGAGGATCCCCACCTCTCCCTGCTCCCCGGCACCGATCTTGGGCAGGGCATTGGCGGCGTAGCGCCGGATTTTTTCCTGCGGATCATTCAGCAGGGCGACGAGCCACCCGCGCACGGTCTCCTTTTCGTCCGGAGTACCGAAGCGGCCGAAGATCATGCCGACGGCGCGGATCACGGCGACACGCTCCATGCGCGTGCGCTCATCGGCCGCATTGAAACGCTCCACCTCCTCGCTCCAGAGTCGCTCCTTGGGCAGATCGCGGAGCTGCTTGTAGAGATCCTGGTCAGCCTTCATCGGTGTAAGGGTATCGCGCAGAGGCGCAGAGGCGCAGAGGAAAGAACATTAATTTGGTTTTTAAGGATGCAATGCACCTGATGGGCGAGCGGTGTGCCGATGACGCAGTAGCAACATTCCATCCCTTTCATCCCTTCTCCGCACCTCTGCGCGAGATTCTCAGCTTTCGGGGTTGGCCCGGCGTTCAGCGAAGAAGGTCTTGAGCAGGCGGGCGGATTCGTCGCCGAGCACCCCGCCGGTGATTTCGCAGCGGTGATTGAGCTCGGGCATCTGGAGGATATTGATCAATCCTCCGGCCGCACCACCCCGCGCATCGTGGCATCCGAAGATGACACGACGAAGACGCGCGTGGACGAGTGCCCCCGCGCACATCGGGCAAGGCTCCTTGGTCACGTAAAGGTCGCAGTCGGTGAGTCGCCAGTCTCCGAGAGCATTCTCTGCCTGGGTGATGGCAAGCATCTCGGCATGGGCGGTCGCGTCCTTGAGCGTCTCCACTTGGTTCGCCGCGCGAGCGATGATCCTTCCCTCGCGCACCACAACGGCGCCGATCGGCACCTCCTCGGCCTCGTAGGCCTTCAGTGCCTGACGGAGTGCCTGCCCCATGAAGTAATCGTCGCTACGGAGATCGATGATCGGATCTTCCGACTGCTCCTCTCCGCTCGATTCGTTGAGAAAGATGCTCATAGGGCGCCGAGGTGGATACAGGGAAGGGGTTAAAAAGTTAGAACGTGAAGTGTTACACCGGTTGATGCAGAGCACTGCCTGCGGATTGGATCCTCTTTTTACCTTTTAACTTTCTAACGGTTTTAACCTAGATTTTCTTAGGCCCTCATCGCGCGAATCTCTGCGGCGCGGTCGGCTGTCTTAAAGACGGAGGTGCCTGCCACCATCACGTCAGCTCCTGCCTCGCGGCAGAGTGCTGCCGTCTTGGGATCGATCCCGCCGTCGACCTCGATGAGGAAGCCGAGGCCGAGTTGGGAGCGGAGCCTGTCGGCCTCGCGGATCTTGCCGAGCATGTCGGTCATGAAAGGCTGTCCTCCGAATCCCGGCTCCACGGTCATAATGAGCAGGATGTCGAAGCGTCCGAAGAGTTCCCGGGCCTGATCGAGCGGCGTGCCGGGCTTGATCGAGAGTCCGGCTTTCTTTCCCGCTGCGCGGACGCGGTCGAGCGTGATGCCGGCGTCGTGGTTTGCCTCAAGGTGGGAGGTGACAGAGGCGACGCCTTTCACCGCCATGAACTGTTCGATGTAGCGGTCGGGCCGCTGGATCATAAGATGCACGTCGAGTGGGAGCGCCGTATGGTGCGAGGCGGCCTCGACGATGGGCGCACCGAAGGAAATATTCGGAACGAAATCCCCGTCCATCACATCGCAGTGGATCCAGTCTGCGCCTGCGGCCGTCACACTCTCCACCTCCGCTCCGAGTCGGGAGAAATCGCTCGCGAGGATCGACGGTGCGATGAGGGAGGTGTTGCGTCCGGGCATCAGGATTCCCTGCGAAAGGGAGATTAGATGTGGATGGCGTGACCCTGCGCGGCCTCGGTGGCCTCGAACACCGCCTCGCTGAGCGTGGGGTGCGCGTGGATCGTGGCGGCGATGTCGTCGTAGGTGGCCTCAAGCGTGATGGCGAGGCCAAGCTCGGCGATCATCTCGGTGGCATCGGCCCCGATGATGTGCGCACCGACGATCTCACCGTGCGGCTCGTTGAAGAGGAGCTTCACGAACCCATCGATCTCGCCGACGGCGAGCGCCTTGCCGCTGGCCTGGAAGGGGAACTTGCCGATCTTGACCTTGAGGCCCTTTTCCTTGGCGTCGCGCTCGGTGAGTCCGACGCTTGCGACCTGCGGCTGGCAGTAAGTGCAGCCGGGGAAGGTGCGGCGGCGGACGGGCTTGCGCTTGCCAAACATTCCCTCGACGGCCTGGACGGCCTCAAAGCTAGCGACGTGCGCGAGCCACGGAGGCCCGATGATGTCACCCGCGGCGTAGACGCCGGGGATGCTGGTCTCATACTTGTCGTCGACAGCGAGGTAGCCGCGCTCGTCGAGCTTGAAGGGGGCGGCACCGCCGGGCAGAAGCGGGGAGACGCCGATGGCGACCAGGGCCACGTCGGCCGAGAGGGTTTCATTCGCGCCTCCGGAGACGGTGATCTTCACGCCGTCCTTGGTCGCGGTGGCCTTCTCGACCTTGGTGCCGGTGAGGATGCGGATGCCCTGCTTGACGAGTGATTTCTCAAGCGCGGCGGAGACCTCGGTGTCCTCAACGGGGAGGATATTGGGCTGCATCTCGACGATGGTCACCTTGGTGCCGAAGCTGTTGAAGAAGTAGGCGAACTCGACGCCGATCGCACCTGCGCCGATGACGATGAGCTCCTTCGGCTGCTTGGCCAGGACGAGTGCGTGGCGGCTGCCGATGACGCTCGTGCCGTTGAATGGGAAGCCCGGCATCTCGCGGGTGACGACACCGGTGCTGATGAGGATCTTCGCACCCTGGAGCGTCTGCTCGGAGCCGTCGGCGGCCTTCACCTCGACCGTTCCGGCCTTGGGCACGCTGGCGTCGCCCTTGATGTAGTCGACCTTGTTTTTCTTAAAGAGGAACTCGATGCCGCCGGCGAGCTTGTCGGCGACCTTGCGGGAGCGACCGATCACCTTATCCCAGTCGTATTTGAGACCGTCGACGGAGAGGCCGAAATCCTCGGCATGGTGCGCGATGGTCGTGTAGACCTCGGCATTCTTGAGCAGGGCCTTGGTCGGAATGCAGCCCCAGTTGAGGCAGGTGCCGCCGGCGCGCTCTTTTTCCACCACGGCAACGCGCTTGCCGAGCTGGGAGGCGCGGATCGCGCCGACATATCCGGCGGGTCCGCCGCCGATGACGATGAGGTCGTAGGGTGTCGTGGCCATAAAGAAGCGTTATTTCTAGAGAAGAGGGATGAAATCGGCAAGGAGGCTCTTGTATGCTGCTCGTGCGCAGTTATCGTTCCGGGATGGAAATCACGCTCGGCATGTCGGGGGAAATCCCCGTTTTTTTCCTCTCGGGTCGCCTTGATGCGATCACCTCACCTCTTCTCGAGGAACGACTGAAGCCACTATTGGAAGATTCCTTGGGTTCCCGGCACCTCATTTTCGAGGGCTCTTCCCTTTCCTATGTGAGCAGTGCGGGGCTGAGGGTCTTCCTGATGGCTCAGCGCCAACTGGCCACCCGGAACGGTAGGCTAGCCTTTGCCGCTCTGACCCATCAGGTCCTGGACCTCTTCCATCTCGCCGGGCTGCAGGACCTCTTCGTGATCAAGGAATCGGTGGATGCAGCGGCCACTGGCTTAGCTTCCTGATTAGTCCGGAGTTCCTGCCGTGGCCGTGACATCCGGCGATCCAATCCTCTTCATCCAGACGGAGAGCACGGAAAGATCGGCTGGAGTGATCCCGCTGATCCGCGAGGCCTGACCCAGTGTCTCGGGAGCGTAGTCACGGAGTTTCTGCCGGGCCTCCAGGCGGAGGCTCGGAATGGCCGCATAGTCCAGACCGCGAGGGATTCGTTCCTCCTCCTGCCGGCGCTGCCGCTCGATCTGCTCCTCCTCACGGCGGAGATATCCCTCGTACTTGAGGTCGGTTTCCACCAGCGACCATAAGGCGGCAGGGTAGCGATCTCGGAGATCGCCGGGCAGTTTGTCGGCCGTATTCTCCGTCCGCTTGAGCCACTGGATTATGGGAATTCCATCCTGTTGATGCTGAGTGATTTCCTTGGAAAGCTCGGCAAGGGATGCCTTTTTGGCAAGGAAGGCGGATTTCCGATATTCACAAGCTGTTCCTAGATTTAACGCCTTGTCCGTCAACCTGATATCGCAATTATCTTGGCGAAGACGTAGCCGATATTCCGCCCGGCTGGTGAACATGCGGTAAGGCTCCGGAGTTCCTCTCGTCACCAGATCATCCAGCAGGACGCCTATGTATGCCTCGTCGCGTCGGAGGATCAGGGGCTGTTTACCCTGCACCTTCAGAGCAGCATTGATCCCAGCCATCAGTCCTTGGGCGGCTGCCTCCTCGTAGCCGGAGGTTCCGTTGATCTGTCCCGCGAAGTAGAGACCCTCGATCTTTTTAGTCTCCATGGTGGCATGGAGTTGATGAGGGGGGCAGTAGTCGTATTCCACCGCGTAGCCAGGACGCAGGATCTCCGCTTTCTCCAACGCAGGGATGGAACGGATGAAGGCGTACTGCACCTCGTAGGGAAGACTGGTAGAAACCCCGTTGACGTAGATCTCTCCGGTGTGGCGGCCTTCAGGCTCCAGAAAGATCTGGTGGCGCGTCTTGTCGGCAAACTTCACCACCTTGTCCTCGATGGATGGGCAATAGCGCGGACCCACCCCGTCGATGACTCCGGTGTAGAGGGGAGATTGGTGGAGATTGGAGCGGATGATCTCGTGGGTTTCCTCGGTCGTGTAAGTGATCCAGCAAGGGATTTGTTCCACATGGAACATTCCATCACGATGATGGTTGAGGGTGTGGAGGTTGTCCCTGCTTTTGGAAATTGATTCAGGGATATGGGAGAAGAGTGGGGCTGGGGTATCTCCGTCCTGTCGCTCACAGCGGCTGAAATCGATTGACTTGGCTAGGAGACGGCAAGGGGTTCCAGTCTTGAACCTCCCCACCTCGAAACCAAGCTCCTTAAGATTGTCGCTCAGCGTGGAGATGGAGTCTCCCATTCTTCCTCCCGTTTGGGTTTTCAATCCGACATGGAGGAGCCCTCTCATGAATGTGCCGGTGGTCACAATGACGCTACCAGCAAAGAAACGAAGCCCCAGATTAGTCTCTGCCCCCGTGACGCGATCACCTTCCACCGTGAGGGTGGTGATATTGGCCTGCATGACCGTGAGATTGGGAAGATCTTCTAGGAGAGCCTTGATCCGGAATTGGTAAGCCTTCTTATCGCACTGGGCTCTGGGTGCACGAACGCTAGGACCTTTGGAAGCATTGAGCATCCGGAATTGAATCCCTGTCGCATCGGTATTCAATCCCATCACCCCCCCCAAGGCATCGATTTCGCGAACGAGATGCCCTTTGGCCAGACCTCCAATAGCCGGGTTACAAGACATCTGTCCTATCGTATCGGCATTCTGTGTCAGCAGGAGAGTCCGTGCCCCAAGACGGGCGGCGGCATGAGCAGCCTCGATCCCGGCATGGCCGGCACCAATCACCAAGACATCAAATTGATCAGGATAGGAAAACATGGTCTTGTTCCATGTGGAACATTTCTTAAGTTGCTTATTATTATCTGTTTAAGAATAAAATGCCGGTTTTGCGTTTTCTACTCTTGGGAAATGAATTTCTTGTGAACGCCTTGGTAAGAATTGTTGTTTTTACCGAACAACCTGTTTTGTGGAACATCGGATCAGTTCATCGTCACCAAGGGTCATGGGTTCGTTCACAGCGGGAAAATGCAGAAAACTCCTGTAGTGAAAGGAGGATACGGGGGAAAGGTCCCCGTCGTTCACACAATTATTAAGAAGAATCTTCCGGGATTGAAAACCATCCAATCTATCACCTTGGGAATAACCCTGAAAACGAAGGGACGGAGCGGCATCGTGGAAAGGCATCGTGGAAACCGCGATTGTAGCATGGCATGCGTCGGGAAGAAATCTTTCAGCAGGTAAAAGGATCCACTACGTTTTAGCCGCTACCCATGAAAGGAAGTTCCTCCACCATGATTCCCGAGTCAGGAGGGAAAGGACGGTTTGCTGTTTGGTTTGTGATGGCCGTGGTGATCTCGCTGGCAGCGCACATGATCTTTTTCGAACACTCCAAGGAATGGAGGATTGGCGGATTCTCTGCGGAATCCTACGACATGATCGTGCCAAGAACCTTCCGCATGAAGCATGTGGAGATCGATCCCGCTACCTTGGAGGAACCAGCCCAGCAACCAACGGAAACAAAGAGGGAACCTCGCCCGATCGAACTACCCCCGGAAAAGCCGGTTCTCGAAACGCGGAATACTCGGGAGGGAAAAACCAGCTCCGTCATGAAGGAACCGAGGCTGGATACAGAACGCCCGATAGCAGATGTCAACAAGGCGGTGGAACAAGGACTGCGTCTCGATGAAAAAGCGATGAATCAGCTCCTGGAGGGGAGTCGCAATGCGCCGTCTCTTCCAATCGATCCTTTGAAAGATCTCGCAGGAGGGACAGGGAGTTCGTCGACCATACCTACATTCAGTTCCCTGGATACCCTCCTCGAGGGAAAGGAAATGCTGACTTCAGCGACAGCCCCCATCCTGATGCCGACGGATCTCCTCTTCGGATATGATTCGACCACGCTCAAGCCCGAAGCGGCAAAGTCGATGGAAAAACTCGGCATCTTGATCAAAAGGAATGACAGAGCCCGTTTTCGGATCGAGGGACATACAGATGCCTTCGGAAGCAACGACTACAACATTGCTTTGAGCCTCCGCCGCGCCGAGGAAGTGAAGGCTTGGCTGGTCAGAACGATGGGGATCGATCCATCACGGATCACCACAGCGGGTCTGGGCAAAGCCCGTCTTCTGGTACCTGGAACGGGATCCATCGATCAACAGCAGCTGAATCGGCGCGTGGAAATCGTCATCACCCAGGCTGGAAACCTGAACCCATGAGCGGAAACGATCTTCTCGGAGCACAGCACGACCGCGTGCATCGCGAGGTGGCTGCGCAACTCGCGATCGTGATGGACGGGGAACGAGAACTTCCTGTCGCCAAATTGCAAAGCTTCCGCAAAAAGGAGGAGCATCGTCTCAAGCTCTGGCATCGTGCCGGAGGAGGAGGAAAGGAAATCGCCGCGCGCCGCACGGAACTTGTCGATATTCTGTTCCGGGAAATTTTCCGACATGCGGTGCGGACGGTCTCGGGAAATGCCGAAATTTCCGGACTGCTCGCGGCGGCTTTCGGAGGATACGGGCGAAGAGAACTCAACCCATTCAGCGATGTCGACGTGTCATTCCTCCATGTGGGTCCGAAGCCAACGGATCAGATGGAGAAGATCATTTCCGCCTGCCTTATGGCCCTCTGGGATCTGGGGTTCAAAGTGGGTCATGCCACGCGGTCGGTCAAAGGGGCCATCGAGAGAGCGAACGCCGACATGGTCACCAAGACCGCCATGATCGAGAGTCGCCTGCTGGCGGGGGACAAAAAACTCTTCGACGCATTCCGAAAAGAATTCGAGTCATCATGCGTCCGCGGCAAGGAGAAGGACTACATCGCATTCCGAATCGAGAACCTGAAGGAACTGAGAGGACGCTACGGGGCCAGCGTCTTCATGCAGGAGCCCAATATCAAATCGGGGTGCGGCGGCCTGCGTGACTACCAGAATCTCCTTTGGACCGGTGCTTTCCACTCTGGCGCGACCACCACGGCCAAGATGGTCGATCAGAAAATTCTCCGCGACAAGGAGCGCCGCTCGCTGGAGGAAGCCCATGATTTTCTGCTGCGCGTGCGCACGGAAATGCACTACCAGACCGGCCGCGCCTCGGATCAGCTCACTCTCCAGCTGCAGGGAAAGGTGGCCACCGCACTGGGTTATCCGGAAAAAAGCATCCTTCGCCGTTGTGAGGCCTTCATGCGCGACTATTACAGCCATACGCGCACGGTTCACCTGGTAACGACACTGGCGCTGGCCCGGATCCGCGAGGAACGGGGCATGAAGCCCGGCATCCTGGCCAAGTTCCTCGGGAAGCGGCCCGAGAAGGCCGGGGCGTTCGTGATCACCAACGGCGAGATCTACCCGACGGCCCGCGATATCTTCAACAAGGAGCCGGCCCTCATGATGAAGGCCTTTCATCTTGCCCAGACCAGGGAGCTGGGGTTTTCCGCGGAACTTGGTGATCTTATCAAACGGCGCCTCCAACTTGTCGACAGGACATACCGCTACGACAAGGAGATCCGCACCGTCTTCCTCTCGATCCTCTCATCAAAGGGACAGGTCGGCCGGATCCTGCGGCTCATGCATGACCTCGGTTTCCTCGGAAAATACCTTCCCGAGTTCGAGCCGCTGACCTGTCTCGTACAGCACGAGTTCTTCCACCGCTACACGGCCGACGAGCACACGCTCCGTTGTGTGGAGAAGATCGATGAACTGCTCTTCACCGCCAACCCGAAGCTGACGCGATACGGGGAGATTTTTCGCCATATCGGGGATGCCGCCGTGCTTTATCTCGCGATGCTCCTACACGATGCAGGCAAAGCCGCCAATACCAAGAGGCACGAAGAGGCCAGCGCCCTCTCCGCCCAGCGAGTTGCACGACGGCTCCAACTCACTCCCGCCCGGAAAAAAATGCTCATCACGTTGGTCTCCGACCATGGAGAAATGAGCGCCATGGCGCGGACGCGTAATGTGGAGGATCCGGCCACCGTCTCGGAATTCGCCGAAATTGTCCGCGATCCCGACATGCTCGACGCGCTGATGGTCATCACGCTCGCGGACGGGATGGGGACAAGCGACGAGGGATGGAGCGACTGGAAGGAGCAGATGGTCTGGCGGCTCTATCACCAGACCAAGGAATACATTGCCGACAGTGAAGGCTTCCTTGCCGAGCGCGCCCAGCGGCGCGAGGAACTCCACGGCGAGGTGACGCGATTGTTACCCGCTGAATTCACGGAGGAGTTGGAGGCACATTTTTCCGGAATGGAGGAACGCTATTTCCTGAGCCACGACGCCCGCGAGATCGGTCGGCACATCCGGCTTTTCCGACGTTTCTTCACGGAGGGTCTCGGGAAAGAGGGGACCAATCTCGACGCCGTGGTCGAGTGGATTGACCATGCCGAGGCCGGCCATGCCGAGGTACTCGTCTGCGGATGGGATCGGGAACGGCTCCTGGAGCGCATCTCCGCGGCATTCCTCGAGGCGGGAATCAACATCCTTGGGGCTGACATCAACACGAGAGCCGACGGTCTTGTCCTCGATATCTTCCGCGTCTCCAACCACCGGAATGAACCACTTCCCAAACAGCGTGACCGAGACCGCTTTGAGAAGAGGCTCGAGGAATTGCTTTCCCTCCCCGGCAGCCGGGCTCTACCAAAGTCGAAACGGCCGGTCCATGTCCGTGAGGAGACCGAGGAGGATGAGGAACTCCCCGTGTGGGTGGTCGTTAACAATAACGCCCACCCTGACAGCACGATTCTCGAGCTGCAGGCACCCGACAAGCTGGGGACGCTCTACCATCTGCTGCGTGCAATTTCCCACGGAGGTATCGTGATCAAGTCGGCCCGCATCGCCACGGAAAGCCGCGCGGCACTGGATGCCTTCTACTTGGTGGACCGCCTCGGCCAGAAAATCACCGACCGCACCGATCTGCTATGGCTTGAGCGCCGGATCCGCACGGCGGTTCGGATGGCCGGGGACACCGCATGAGGTTCTCCACGCTGGCACTGCTGTGCTGGAGGGGGGCTGTGAGGCCACGCCTCAGGGACCCCGCGGCCACAGCAGCCGGAATCCTGAGCATCGCCTTGGGCGTTTCGGTGTTTCTCGCGGTGACGATTGCCAACCGCAGCGCGGTCGGAAGTTTCCGCAATGCATTCGGCATGGTCACCGGCCGAGCAGACCTCGAGATCCGCGGGAGAATTTCCGAGGAGATCCTGCCGCAGGTTCTCGCCATACCCGGGGTGACAGGTGCAACGCCGCTCGTGGAGGCGGTTCTGACGATCCCGGGATATCCGGGCGAGTCGCTGAGGCTCGAGGGAATCGACCCGTTCACCGCACCTGGCCTACTCGGCTTTGAATCTCCGGCAGGCGGCACGGGATCATCGGCAGACCTGACAGATTGGCTCGCAGGAAACGATCTCCTGGCTGTCAGCCCTGCGTTTCTCAAACAGCATGGCCTTCAAGCCGGCACCGTGATTTCGGTGCAAGGACCCGGTGCTCCTCGGCCGATGCGTCTGACCACCATTCCCGAAAACGAAGGAATTTCCGCTGCCAATGTCGCTGCGACCGATATTGCCACCGCGCAGGAATGGGTCGGGAGACCGGGGGAGATCTCCGCGATCCTTCTCCGGCTTGATCCCGCTGCTAACCGGAGCGCCTTGGTCGCCCGTCTCCGGGACTTGGTTCCCGGTGATGTCAGCGTGGAGCCGCCGGCCAGACGGACAGGACGCGTGGAATCGATGATCGCGGCGTTCCGCCTGAACCTCACGGCCCTAAGCCTTGTCTCCTTGCTGGTCGGGATGTATTTCGTCGGGAACGCCGCACTTGCCTCCGTGGTGAGGCATCGCGTTTCCCTTGGAATCCTCAGGGCCGTCGGAACCGGCCGTCGGGAAATCATGGCGCTGGTCCTTGCCGAGGCAAGTCTCACCGGGATCGCCGGAGCCGTGGCGGGGTTAATTCTCTCCCGCCCGCTAGCCGGCATCATGGCGGCCCCCGTGGCCCGCACGGTCAGCGCCTTGTACCTCCCGGTCGATGCACACGGCGGATGGCCCACTGTGGTGGAAGCCGCAGCAGGTGTGGCTGCAGGTCTCGCGGCGGCGCTGGTCGCAGCATGGATTCCTGCACGGCAGGCGGCACGCCTCGATCCCACGCGGATTCTCCATCCCGGAACGGCCCCGGAAATTTTCCGCGTTAGGTCGGGCCTTCTGGCCGGATGGGGTGGCGTCGTGCTCTGTTTAGCGTTCCTTGCGGCCCTCGCGGCGCTGAACGGACTCTCCTCGCTGTTCGGCTTTGCGGCGGCTTTTTTGGTGCTGGCCGGCGGATCGCTTGTCGTCCCGGCCGCCATGCACCAGGCCGCCAGGGTTGGCCGGAGCCTCCCGCTGCACGGATCCGGAGGGGCCCTGCTCCGGCTTTCCCTCGGTCAGACGCTCCGCGCCATGCATCGGACCGCACCGACGGCTGCAGCGCTTGCGGCCGCGGCAGCCATGACCGTGGGGATAGGGGTCATGATCCATTCTTTCCGCGGAAGCGTGGTCGAGTGGGTGGGGCGGACACTGGCGGCGGATCTGTTCATCGCGCCCGCCGCCAACGAGCTTGTGGGTCTGGAACACACCCTGCCAAGCGATGCCGCGACATGGTGGTCGGCTCGTACCGACGTCGAGTCGGTCGGGACATTCCGCGAATTCGAGGCACGGTCAACACATGGCGAGTCGGTTACGCTGGGACTGGTTGAGGGACCAGCCCGGGGAGCGGTCGATTTTCTGCACGGGGATTCGGAGAATAAGCGAGAGGCCATCGAGAGGGGCGGTTGTACGGCCCTCTCGGAAAGTCTGGCCCGCCGTTTGGGTTTGGCTCCGGGTGGAGAACTCGTGCTTGCAGGTCCTCATGGCCCCGTCCGCCTCAAGATTCTGGATCTCTACCGCGACTATACCCGCGATCGGGGTATCGCCATGGTTGGGGCGACTGCATTCAGGTCGGGATGGGCGGTCCCGGGAGAGCATTCGCTGGCCATCAAGTTCCGGCCGGAAACCAACGTCGATCAACGGGAAGCTGCGAAGCGTGCATTTCTCCATGCCTATGGCGGACAGGAAGCTTTCGCCTGTTACGCCAACGCGACGCTTCGGGAACGGATCCTTGCCATCTTCGACCAAACCTTCGCTGTCACTGCCATCTTGCGATCGATTGCTGTTGCTGTCGCCGTGGGGGGTGTCTTGTTGACGCTCGGGATTCTGGTGCTGGAAAGGACGCGGGATCTTGGCGTCCTGCGTGCCATCGGGGCGTCGCGGACGCAGGTGTCGCATCTGATGCTGGTGGAGGCGGGATTCCTTGGTCTGGTTTCCAGCGGGGTGGGCCTTCTCTCGGGAATCGGGCTGGCGCTTGTCCTGACATTCGTGATCAATAGGGTCTTCTTCGGATGGACCATTGATCTTTCTTTTCCGTGGTGGGAATTGGCCGCCCTTCCGTTCTGGATGACGGCCACTGCTCTGGTGGCCGGCGTGTTTCCAGCCCTTCGAGCCGCAGAGGTGGCACCCGCCGCCGCCCTTCGCATGGAATAAAGGGGCAACACCCCGAAAAAAGTGCCGACACCCTACTTTTCTCTTAAAACAGGGAGAAAATCAGAAATTTTTACGAAAACAACTTGCATGTCGGGAGAAAACCCATAAGATTCTCTTATTGAAAGATTGTTCTGGGGGGAACAACAGGCCGTCGTACCATATGGTGCGGCGGCCTGTATCTTTTCCGGGGTTTGTCAGGGAATTCGCTCTTTTGTCGGGTCAAGGCAACGGCGAGTGGTTAGCCTCCCTTCCTGCCGATGACCACCTTGTCCCAACCCGCTGAAACAGCCGGTTCCGACCATCCCCCGGCACGTTCGGGCACTCCGACTGCTTGGATGGCGCTGGGTCTCGTGTCACTCCTAGTGGCTGGCTGGATGTTTGCCGATCAGATCGTGTGCGGCGCGATCAGGACAGGAGCCACCGTCTGGACATGGAAGCGGGGAGAGATTCTCCGCATCGGACGCCTTGATTTCGACGGGGCCGGGAGCCTGAGGGCGACCGACATTGAATGGTCGCGCGGAAAAAGCGAACACCGCAGCACACTCCGGTGCGAGATGGCGATCCTGACGCCCGCAACGATCCGAGACCTGATCTTGCCGCGCTCGGGGCACGACCGGCTCTGGATCCGGGAACTTTGGCTCGCAAAGACCCGCCTGCTCCTCGACTCGCGCGTGGAAAAAACGGCTACGGGTTCTGAACCCCCGGCTAAAAATGAGTCGTACGCCTTGCCTTCCGTTCTGCTTCCGGGATCGCTTTATGCCGGACCCGTCGAGGCCGTCTTCATTGGGGAGACGGGACGGCTTGCGATCCACGACCTGCGCCTCGATCTTCCCTCCCGATGGACAGGTCGCCTTGCTTTTCGAGCTGCGGAGGCGGATCTCGGGGCGGGACACCGGGTGATCCCCGCGAGTACCGCCAGGGCCTATTGGGAACCCGGTTCGCTGAGGATCGGAAGCCTCCCGTTGGGCGAGGGGCTCTCGCTTGGAGAACTCACGCTCCGGCTCCTCCCCCAGCGACTTGATTTCGGTCTCCGGGGAACGATTGGCAAAGGGTTGATCCGCGGGGATGGATCAATCGATGGTAAAAACCAGCTCGAGGTCACACTCGTTGGCGAACAACTCTCGATCGAAGCGGTCGCGGGACTGATGCCCGGTCCGGCTAAAGCCGCCGGAATGATCAATCAGGCACGACTTTCGTTCAGGGGCGATCTTCAAAAGCCGATGGACGCCGACGGATCGATCCGGCTTGTGGGCAGGAATTTCCGCTGGGAAGGCCGGGGATGGGAATCACTCCGGCTGGCGGCCGCCATGACCGGCCGGAACCTGACCCTTTCGGAATTGGCCCTGCGTCAGGGGGAGAATGAGCTGGTGGCCGAGGGCCACAGCAGTCTCCCCGGCGACTGGCATGCACTGCTTCGAGCGCCTTTCACTGCAAACTTTCGAGCCTCGTTGACCGATGCGGGAACCCTTGCCTCTTTGTTCGGGCCTGATGCCTCGTTACTCGGCGGATCGCTTTATCTCGATGGCTCGGTTCGCGGAGCCGATAACAAGGCGGAGGGGTACTGCAACTTCTCCGGTCTCGGCACCACATTCCGCCGCCTGACGGTGGATTGGATCAAAGGGTGCCTGCTCTTCGAGGGTCCCTCCACCCACATGCCCTATGCCGAGGCAGCCGCCGGACAGGATCGGATTTCACTGAGCGGATGGTCGGTGGATAACAGCCGCCCCCATGCCTATCAGGGAGAGGCTGACGTTGCGGTAAAGGATCTTGCCCGTCGGCTCGGCGAGCTGGGGGTTCCTGTCGCACCCAACATCGGGGTCGGCGCCCTCGCAGGATCGTGGAAGGGTGGAGGTGACATGAACGCCCATCACGGGGAGTTCCAGGTCCGATTCACGGAATGGATCAGCAACTGGACCAAGGGGGGAGTCTCCGGAACCGCCGAGGGAACGTACGACCCTTCCGGCCTGAAACTGGGCAAAGTGCAGATGATCCAGGATGATCTCACCTTGTCGTTGGGGCTGACGGCGACCAGGCAGCGACTCGATCTCTCGTCCATCAACGTGGTGAGGTCCGCATCCAAAAAGCCGATGGCATCGGGAGAGATCACCCTTCCACTGGATCTGATGGATCTCTGGACTGGAGGAGATCCGGTCAAGACGCTTGCCATGGACCAACCGATGAGCGTGAAGCTGGTGGCCGATGGACTCCGAGCCGAGCAATTGGCGGAACTACTGGGTCAGAAAAAATCCTGCTCAGGAAAGCTCGGGGGATGGATTACTGCCGGCGGAACACCTGCAGTTCCTGAGCTGAACGGAACGGTGGCCATCGCTGGATTCTCACCGGATGCCGGATCACTGTCAGGCGAACTATCGTTGGATCTTCGCTCCGCCGCAGGAGAAACGACGGTCACGGTCCATCAGAAAAACGGAACCGAGGTCTTGGATGGCGAATACACCCTTCCGCTCAAGCTGGCCAAAACCGAGGGCAAACTCGTTCCCGATACTGCGGCAAAAATGAAGGGGTTCCTACGGTTGAACACACTGCCCCTGGACGGATGGGTTTCGATGCTGACGGGATCCCCCGCAAGCGCGGTCAAGAATATCACGGCCAATGGAGAGGCGACCTTTTCAGGTACGGTCGGCCAGCCGATGGCCCAAGGTCACCTAGAGATAAAGGCCTCCAAGGCCGATCTGTCGGCTCCCCATCAACTTGAGAACCTTTCGCTCCCACTCACGATCTCCAACACGGTCGCCACCATCGGACAGGGAACAGCAAGTTACCAAGGACAGCCGGTGGCTCTCTCGGGATCCGCCGACTGGTCCGCAGGGATGGCCTCACCCAAACTTACCCTGAGGATCAGCGGAACGAACCTTCCCCTCGAGTTGGCACCCGGTCTTCCGGCTACGGCCACGGCCGATCTGACATACGCGTGGAAGTCCTCCTCACCCGCAGTCTTGGGTGGAAAGCTCCTGATCGATCCCGTGCGAGCTGATTTGGCGAGACGCATCGCGCCGGCCTTCTGCCCACCGGCGTTCGTGATGGCTTTGAACCTGCCCTCTGCAGGTACGAACGCCGCGACACAATGGGATCTCCATCTGTCGATGGCCACCAATGCCCCGGTATCGGAGGGGCCGAGCGTTGACATCAACCTGCATCTCACCGGGAGCAGCATCATCCCAACGATGGTGGGAAGCATCACCGCGAACGAACAGACCCTGCGCCTGCCGGGAGGACGGTTCGACCTACCGAGCGCCACGGTGACCTTTACCAAGCAGGGTACCAGTCTCTCGGGAACAGCCACTGGCATCACGGCCGCCGGGCTGGGCGCCCTTCAGCTCGGCGGGAGTCTCGAAAACCCCACGGCGGCGATCGATGCGGCAGGCGGAAGCACCGCCGCAGACTGGATCCTTGCCTGCAGCATGCCGTCACGACATTTGGCGCCGCCTGTGATGCTAGCCTGGCTCCGTCAACAGATGATCCTACCCATCCCTGCGCGTCCTTGGAGCACGCGCGTGCAGACCGAAGCCAATCCCGCCGCCCTCGGGTTTTACGGGACACCCTGGATTTGGAATTTTCTTCCCGCTACTTCCGTGGGATCCGGGGAACAACCCGCAACGATGACACGATGAAAAGCATGACCGGACACGGCAGGGGAAACGCGACAGCGGGAGGGTGGCGCTGCGCTGCCGAGTGTGCCTCCGTGAACCGCAAGGGAATCGAGATCGCGGTGGCGCTTCCCAAGCCGCTTGCGATTTTGGAAAGCAGGATTCGCGAGGAGGTGCAGCGCACCGTGCATCGCGGACGGATCAACGTCTCGCTCGCTATCGAGCCCACCGGTTCATCCCCAACCAGCGAGAGCATCGTTGACCGCTCGGCGGCACGCCGGGCCCTCGGCGACCTGCAAACCCTGAGGGATGAACTGCAGCTGCCGGGGGAGATCACGATCGAACTGCTGCTGCGGTCGCCCGGCGTCCTGCGTGCCGCCGCGGAGGAAACACCGGATCCAGAGACGCTCTGGCCCGCGGTCCAGCAGGCATTGCAGCAGGCGCTTGAGCGCATGGGAGCAATGAGGAGCAAGGAAGGGGCCCATCTCGTCGCCGACCTTCTCAAGCGGGTGAAGCTCCTTGAGTCCGCGGCCAAGGCCATCCGGACACGAGTCCCTGCCGTGATCAGACAACGGCGCGACGCCTTGCGCGCACGTCTCGAGGAGCTTGGGGCCCCGACGCCCGTGAACGACCCGGCGCTTGCCCGCGAGCTGGCCTTTGCCGCGGAGCGAAGCGACATCACGGAGGAACTGACCCGTCTCGAGAGCCACTTTGCGCAGTGCCGCGAGGCGCTTGCCGGGAGCGAACCGGCGGGGAGGACGCTCGACTACCTCGCACAGGAGATGTTCCGTGAGTTCAACACGCTGGGCAACAAGGCCGGCGACGCGGCCATTTCCCGTCGGGTCGTGCAATCGAAGGCGGAGCTTGATAGGATCCGCGAACAGACCGCCAACCTTGAATAACACCCCGCTCCAGTTTCGCCGCACCGGCATCCTCTTTGTTATTTCGGCCCCGTCGGGGGCCGGGAAGACAACGCTCTGCACGGCGCTGCGTCAGAAACCCGACTTTGTCTGGTCGGTCTCCTGCACCACGCGCTCCCCGCGTTCGGGGGAGGTGGATGGGGAGGACTACCATTTCCTTTCGCCGGAAGACTTTGCCTCCCGACTTGCCAACGGGGAGTTCCTGGAACATGCCGAGGTCCACGGAAATCACTACGGCACACTCAAGGCCCCCGTTCTGGAGAATCTCCGCAACGGCATCGACGTCCTGCTCGATATCGACACCCGGGGCGCTGCGAATATCCGTGCTTGCGGCGACCCTCTTATCCTCAGGGCATTGGCCGATGTGTTTTTACTTCCTCCCGACCTAGAGGAGCTTCGTCGGAGGCTTCTGCGTCGCGGCACCGAGACCGAGGACCAGGTGGAGATCCGCATGCGCAACGCTGCCAGGGAAATGGAGTGCTGGCGCGATTACAGGTACACGATCCTCAATGGGTCGATGGAAGAGAACATCGACAAGTTCCGCGCTATCATGCGAGCCGAGCGGTATCTCACCCGCCGCATGACCGCAGTGAGCCCCACCACCGCATGAACCCCTCGTCATCCTCTCGCACGATTGTCCTCGGCGTGACCGGCTCGATCGCCGCGTACAAGTCGGCGGAGATCGCGAGCCAACTGCGCAAAGCGGGCCACGAGATCTTCGTCGTCATGACCAGATCGGCGGCCGACTTCATCACGCCGCTCACTCTTGCGACGCTCAGCCGCAATCCGGTGCTGAGCAACCTCTCCGAGGAACAGGAGGGAGGATGGAAGCCGGGACACATCGAACTAGCCGACCGCGCCGATCTCCTGCTCGTCGCCCCGGCAACCGCGGACACGATCGCGCGCCTCGCTCACGGATTTGCCGATGACGCACTGGGTGCCGTCGCGCTGGCGACGCGCGCACCACTTCTCGTCGCCCCCGCGATGAACGGGAAGATGTGGGAGCATCCCGCAACGCGCGCGAACATCGAGACGCTGCGGGCTCGCGGAGCTCATGTTGTCGGCCCTGCGGAGGGAATGCTTGCTTGCGGCTACGAGGGAACGGGACGACTCGCGGAGGTTGCGGAGATCGTTGCGCACGCGGAAAAAATCCTCGCAGCACGCTGACGGAATTTTTTCCGCGAGGGTTGCGGGAAAAAGTGAGCAAGAAATTTTTAGAAAATCCGTTGACGGATCACGCGCGCACACTTATTCACATCCAGCAGTGAGTTATTCACAAACCTTTCACACACGCAGCCATTGCTGAACAAAGGAGGTGGAACGTCATGCCCGCTAAAAAGAAAGCACCCGCTAAGAAGAAAGTTGTCGCGAAGAAGGCCCCAGCCAAGAAGGTTGTGAAGAAGGCCGTCGCGAAGAAGGCCCCAGCCAAGAAGGTTGTGAAGAAGGCCGCAGCCAAGAAGGTTGCAAAGAAGGCCCCAGCCAAGAAGAAGGTTGCCGCCAAGAAGAAAAAGTAAAATCCCCTCCCGCCGGAACACCCTTTCGGCGACGAGCTAAAACTTGGGGGAAGCGCCGCAACGCGCTTCCCCCAATTTTTTGTGCCGGCACGATTTTGCCGAATGCTCGACCCCGAATGCTCGACCAAGAGGTGCCTCTCCGCTACTGAATCACGGATGAACGAACTCATCCTCACCACCGCGCGCGATGCCGCCTTGGCAGCGGGCGGCATGATCCGCGGTCACTTCGAGCGGGAACTCAACGTCGATTCCGCCGAGGCGCACGACATCAAACTGGAGCTCGACCGCCGCTCGCAGGCACTCATTGAGTCGCTCATTCTTACCATCTTTCCCGGTCACGCCATCTATGGGGAGGAGGGGGTGAGGGGGGACCAGTCGGCCTCGGACCAGTGGATCATCGACCCGATCGACGGGACGGTGAATTTCTTTTACGGCGTCCCGCACTTCGCGGTTTCCATCGCGCACCGCCGCGACGGAGTGATCACCGCGGGCGTGATTTACCAGCCGATGACCGGTGAGCTCTGGGAGGCATCCCGCGCGACGGGACGTGCGCTGCTGAACGGCCGCCCGATCCGCGTCAGTGAGCGCGCCCAGCTTTCCGACGCCATTGTCTCGGTCGGGGTCTCCAAGACGGAGGCCTCGATCGAGAAGGGACTCCCAGTCCTCGGAGCGATGATGCGCTCTGTACGCAAGACCCGCATGATGGGAAGCGCCGCACTGGACATCGCCTATGTGGCAAGTGGCCGTCTCGATGCCTACATCGAAAGCCAGATCAGCCTCTGGGATATCGCCGCCGGCATGCTTCTGGTCGAGTTGGCCGGAGGAAAAGTCGATCTCAAGCCTCACGAATCCGTCCCGGACAAATTTTCCGTCGTCGCTTCCAGCGGGCGGATTCCCTTCACTCATCTTTAATCTCGCGCAGAGAAGATCAATCGGTGTCGTCGCCCAATTCCCCATTCCCTATCCACCTATCCCCCAATCCATGATCACGCGCAGCGGCATCGGCTATGACGTTCACCGACTCGAGGCAGGCGACGGCGTGCGTCCCCTTGTCCTTGGAGGGGTCACCTTGCGCCATCCTCAGGGACTTGTCCTGACCGGCCACTCCGACGCGGATGTCCTCTGCCACGCCATCGCCGATGCCTTGCTGGGAGCAGCAGGCCTGCAGGACATCGGCCACTACTTTCCCAATACCGACCAGAGCCTGCGCGGCATCTCCAGCCTCGAGATCCTGAGGCGTGTTGCCGGGATCCTCGCGGAGGCGGGAGCGCGGATTGTGAATGTCGATTCGACGTTGGTCGCCGAGGAGCCGCGCATCGGACCCTTTGTCCAGCAGATGAGAGAGCGGATCGCGGATTCGATCGGGATCGATTCACAACGCGTGGGCGTGAAGGCCACCACCAACGAGTGTCTTGGGTTCCTGGGACGGGGCGAGGGAATCGCGGCGCTAGCGACTGCATCAGTCTCGATGCCTCAGGAATAAAACCCCCGCGCCGGATGCCCGTTCAGATTCACAACACGCTCACCCGTTCGCTGGAGGAGATTTTTCCCAGAGCCGGCGAGGGCCGGAGCCTCTCCCTCTACACCTGCGGACCGACCGTCTATGCCCATGCGCATATCGGGAACTTCCGTGCCTACGTCTTTGAGGACCTGCTCCAGCGGCATCTGCGTGAGCGTGGCTTCGACGTGCGGCGCGTGATGAATCTCACGGACGTGGATGATAAAACGATCCGTGGTGCTGTCGCCTCGGGGATTCCCCTCAGTGACTACACGCGCCCGTTCAAGGACGCCTTCTTCGAGGATGCCGGAACCCTCCGCCTTCTTCCTGCGGAGGCCTATCCTGCCGCGACCGACCCGGAGCAGATCGCACGGATGATCGCGATGATCGGCACGCTGATGGAGCGAGGACATGCCTATCAGGCTGAGGATGGGTCGGTCTATTTCCGGATCGCCTCGTTCCCCGGCTACGGGAAACTCGCCCGAGTGGATCTCGAGGGACAGCGCCCCGGCCAACGAGTGGCCAGTGACGAATACGAAAAGGAGGCCGTGGCCGACTTCGCCCTCTGGAAGGCCTGGGTTCCCGAGGATGGATCCGTCGGATGGGAGAGTCCCTGGGGCAAAGGAAGGCCGGGATGGCATATCGAGTGCAGTGCCATGGCAACAGGTCTTCTGGGCGAAACGATCGACATCCACTGCGGAGGCGTCGACAACATCTTCCCGCATCACGAGGCTGAGATTGCCCAATGCGAATGTGCCGGACATGGTGCGGGGCCGTTTGTCCGCTACTGGATGCATTGCGCCCACCTCATGGTCGAGGGATCGAAGATGGCGAAGTCCGCAGGAAACTTCTTCACCCTGAGGGATCTGTTGGAGAAAGGATGGACCGGGCGCGAGGTTCGCTACGCCCTGATCACCACGCATTACCGTGGATCGCTCAACTTCACTTTCGACGGGCTTGCCGCCGCACGCACCGCGCTCGGTCGCCTCGATGCGTGGCGTGAGCGCCTGATCGAGAGTGCCGGATCCGAGCCCGAGCCCGTGGCCGAGGCTCCTGACGCCGCGACGGAGGGGTTTTTCGAGGCACTGGATGATGATCTTAACATTTCGGGAGCTCTGGCCGTTCTCTTTGAGACGCTCCGTGAGAGCAACCGCAGCCTGGACGAGGGGGTCCTGACACCTGCCCAAGCCAAGGGCTTGCTCCACTGGCTGTCGCGTGTGGATGGGGTGCTTGCGCTGGAGCCAGACGCCGCCTCGGCCCTGCCCGCAGAGGTTGAGGTGCTCGTTGCGTCTCGTGTCTCCGCCCGCGCCGCCAAGGAATGGAAGAAGAGCGATGAACTTCGTGATCAGATCGCCGCCCTTGGCTGGATCGTCAAAGACACGAAGGACGGGCAGAAGGTCAGCAAAAGCTGACCTGGAGGCTGTTAGCGAATTAGACTGTTAGGATAGAGACATCTGCAGCAAAGCCCCATTCCGCAGAGCCTTTTCAGCTTTCAGCTTTCAGCTTTTCAGGTTTTTCTTTTCTCGCATGTTCTCCCCTGACGATCTCCTCGACCTCGAGCGCACCGAGCACCGCGTCATTTTCGAGAATGTCACCCACGCCTGGGAGGCGCTCGCCAAGATCGCTCCCTACCTCCAGTTTCGGCTCAAGCCCGGCATCTTCGGGAAGCTGATCGGCAAACCCTTCATCAGCGGTGCCGTCTTCATCGGGCGCGGCACCGTGATCGAGCACGGGGCCATGATTAAGGGCCCAGCATGGATCGGCGAGGGATGCGAGATCCGCAACGGCGCTTACATCCGCGAGAATGTCGTGGTAGGCAACGGGGTCGTGCTGGGCAATTCCTGCGAATTCAAGAACTGCCTGATCTTTGACGAGGCCCAGATCCCGCACTTCAACTACGTCGGCGATTCCATTCTCGGCCACAAGGCTCACCTCGGTGCCGGAGCGATTCTCTCCAATGTCCGGCTCGATCATCAACCCGTCGTCGTCAATGCACCCGAGGGGCCGGTGAACACTGGGCTCAAAAAATTCGGGGCGATTGTCGGTGACCGGGCCGAGATCGGCTGCAACTCCGTGCTGAGCCCTGGCTCGATCCTCGGGCGCGACTCGATTCTCTATCCCAGCACTTCTTGGAGAGGGATTTTACCCGCTAACTCCATCGGGAAGACCGCTCCTCAGACCTTGAATGTAACGCCCCGGCAGCAACGGGACTGAAATTCCGTCCTGACGAAAAGGCTTCCGGTCGCTTGACGACTGGTCGAACAGAGTTAGGTTGTGAAGTTATGGCTTTTTGCGCGGCGATCCCGACCCGGCAGATCCTTGCGCTGCGATCTCGGATTTCCCCTCATCAATCCGAACGTGGGTATCTCGATCGGCCCAACCGTTGCACTGGGAGCCACGGTGGGATTCTGACCTAGGAACGAAACTAACGAGATCCGCCCGGTGAGGCCGGAGTCGGCGTAGGTCGCGGAGTTGGCGTCGGCGTGGCGTCTCGAGTCAGGACGGTGGGAGCGGCATTGCCTCCTGGGATGATCGGCTGACCCGGAGCGATCGGGAGGGTATTGGGCGCGTTATTCTGGGTCGGAGCAGCATCGTCTCCATCGTCGTTACCTCGCTGTTGGGATGAAGGGGTATCGTGCTTGACCACCTCGGCCGCGACCTGTCCGGCCACCTCGCTGGCCACTCCCTGCCGGATCACGGAATCGATGTTCTGCGCCACGTTCACACACTCGGCCGCCGCGCGGTTGACCGCCGTACTGATTTCCTTGTCTGAGAAGCCTGCGGTCTTCGCCACTTGGGCGATGGTGGCCACAATCATGGCAGTCACCGTTTTACCCTCCTCTGCAGTATCCATCGGCAGGCCCTTGGAGGGATCGGGCGTTCCGTTCTTCGAGGCTGCTGCTGTGAGAGCGGCCTGAGTGCCCGCATCTTTGACCATCGAGGTGGTGACTGCGGCGATCAGTTGCTGGAGTTCAGGCGCCCCGATCCCGGCAGAGACACCCCCGTCGATGGCACCCTGCACGACGGCCTTGGTCATTTTCCGGTATCCATCATCCACGGCGACCGATTCTGAAGGGGAGAGCTGGGCCACCTCCTCATGGGAAAGGTTTCCCTGGGGAGTTTTTCCCTGGGCTGCGGTCTGAAGGGCTGTTTGCTGCACGGTCTGCATGGCGGCGGTGCAGATTTCGGCTATGGCGTAGGGCGCCGCTTGGGTGGCCTGTCGTACGACCGTGGTGACCACGGCGGATGCCTGACGGGAATTCAGGCCGGTATCGCCCTGCAGGGCGAACGAAGTTGCCGCCGCAGTGATCTGAGGGGCGCTTGGACAAGTGGAGACGCCCCCCAAGCCTTGGGCACGGAGATTTGGGATCACGAGCACGAGTGCAAGAACCGGAACAAAGGAGGCTTTGGCCGTGGTGGATCCGGGATTCATGTCTGAAGGGGACGGAGGGTGATGACGATGATGCCGTTGTCGGATCCGGCTTTGGCGGCACTCGGGCGTGTGTTTCCAATCACGCCACCCTTGCTCACGTTGATGGTTTGCATGACGCCGGTTTGCTTGGCGAGAATCGGCACTTCTTTGCCGTTGACCAGGAGCGTGACGATCTTGTCGCCGCTCCGCACGAGATCGCCGGGATGCTTGTGCACGGCGATGACCTTGGCGCCCATGGGGGCCGGGATGTCATGTTGGATGCTGTTGTCACGGATCACCTTACGGACGGCGGCGGAGACGGAACGGTTGCTGGTGAGCTTTCCCTCCTCCTGGAGCTTCTGCATCGCAGCCGTCATCTCGGAAGCGGCCTTGGACATTGCCGGGGGTTGGGCCGCGTTGGTGGAGGCGGGCACACCAGCTCCATTGGTGGCTGGGGCCGGTAATGGGCTGCCGTTCGTGGACTGGTCGGGCAACGGGGTCGCAGGAGAAGGCGCTGGAGCGGGAGCGATTTGTTGATTGGTGACCGGATTCGTCGGGGCTTGGGCGCGGAGAATAGACATCGTGGCTCCGCTCACCAGAAGGGCCGGGAGAAGAATCCTCAGTAATGGGGTTTGATGCCGCACCATGGAAGATAACCATCCGACGGGTTCACTCCCTGCGCAAGCAGGAAAAAGCCCTGCGAAGGTCACAAATCCGCCATTTTTTGGGTTTTTCAGCAAGGGAGTGATTCAACCTGATGCTTCTTCCGTAAAGTGTTGGCCGATAGCCTCGATGACCCGGGCGACGGGCAGGCCGATGACGTTTTCCAAGGATCCCTCGATCCGCTCGATGAGTCGACCCCGGTCGTCCTGGGCCGCATACGCCCCAGCTTTGTCGAGCGGATCAATGTCGGCGAGGTAGGCTTGGATCATGGCCTCATCCAGAGACCGGAATGCGACGCAGGTGGATTCGACAAAGAGGCAGACTTTCCTTGTACCTCCCCGGACAAGACAGACGCCGGTCAGGACCTCGTGAACCCTTCCCGAGAGTCGGCCCAGCATCTCGGAGGCATGGTCCCTGTCGCGGGGCTTGCCGAGGATTTCCCCATCGAGCACGACCACGGTGTCGGCGCCCAGGATAAGCTCCCCTCGACGCTCCGCCGCCACGTGGAGTGCCTTCTTCTCGGCATTGGCGACCACCAGATCCCGTGGGGCAAGGCCCCCTTTCAGTTCCTCGACGTCCGCGGGCCGGATGATGATTTCGAAACCGGCCGCCTGCAGCAGATCCCGACGTCTCGGCGAGGAGGAGGCGAGGACAATCCGCCTCGGGAGGGGACCGCGTGATCCTGCCATCGAGGCTCGGGGTGAACGATCAGATCAGGTGCTCGGAGTCGTCAAAGCCGACATCCTCGCGGATCGACTCCAGATGACGCCGGGCGCGGCTGGAGGAGTGAGGACGGTTCCGGACGCGGTGCACCACACCCGCCACCACGGGGGCGAGTGCCAAGGCCCCCGCGACCAGGAGGACGGCGCCGGTGCGTCGGCGGGTCTCGCCCGACATCTTGTCGGCGATGAGAAGCCCGAGACCGAGGCCTGCGGCAGCCTGGGTCAGTCCGATCGTCCCGCTCACAGGGAGATTTTCCGAAAATTTGTTGAGGGAAAGTTGTGCCATGATTCCCATCACTACTCCTCCCGAGGCCTGCAGGCAACCGGGAATCGGCAAAAACGGGTCCCCTGCCCCGCCTTGCATCCGGCGCCCGGCTCCTGTGTCATCGCGGGATGACTTCCACGGCACGTGTTCTCGGCGTCGATCCCGGTGCGGCCCGCATCGGCCTCGCGCTCAGCGACGAGATCGGGTGCATGGCCCATCCCCTGCGCACGCTCCGCGGGGGAACCGAGGCGGAGAATGCACGAGCCATTGCCGAGGTTGTGCGGGAGAAGTCCTGCCCGACGTTGATCCTCGGCCTGCCGCGCAACATGAACGGCACCTACGGCCCCGCCGCCGAGAAAAGCCGCTCTCTTGCCGCCGCCCTCCAGCCGCTCACCGAGGCCCGCGTCATCCTCTGGGATGAGCGACTCACGACGGCCGCCGCCACCCGCCGTCTCCAAGAAGCGGGGCGCAACAGCCGCGAGCAGAGGAGCGTCATCGACCAGGCGGCCGCCGTCCAGATCCTGCAGGACTGGCTCGATGCGCAGACCATGTGACGTGGGAATGAAGATCCGCCTCCTTGTGGCCTACGACGGCACGGCCTTTCGCGGCTGGCAGAGCCAGCGCGGCGGTGAGACCGTCCAGGATCGTCTCGAGGCCGCTGTGGCCGGCATCGTCGGGGAGCGGGTCGTGCTGCACGGCTCGGGCCGGACGGATGCGGGAGTCCATGCGCTCGGCCAGACCGTGCATTTCGAGCTGAAGTCAGATCAGGCGGGGCGTCTTGGCCGGATGAGTGAGGCGGGACGCTGGGGTGCGGCGCTGAACGCGGCCCTGCCTCCCGAACTCCGTGTCCTGAGGGCGACCCGTGCCGCCGCAGGTTTTCATGCGCGGTTTTCGGCGACGGGAAAAATCTACCGCTACGAACTCTGGCATGCCCCGGTCCTACCACCTCACCTGTACCGGCGCGCCTGGCATCTCCATGGGGAACTCGACCGGCGGCTTCTGCGGGAATTGGTGGCGCTCGTTCAGGGACGGCATGACTTTCGCGGATTCTGCGCCGACTCGGGATCGCTCCCGGAGAGCACGGTCCGGACGATCCGCCGCGCCGTGTTCCGGGAACGAGGGCCGGTCCTTTCGATCACCTTCGAAGGTGACGGCTTCCTCTACCGGATGGTCCGCATGCTGGTCGGCGGGATGGTGCGTGTCGCGCAGGGGAAGGAAGACCGCCCTGTTTTTGCGCGGCGCCTCGCTTCAGGAAAACCGTGGCCCACACCTGCGATGGCGCCCGCCGAGGGTCTCTATCTGGTCCGCGCGCTTTATGGAAAGAAGGTGGGCGCACGCGGTGTTGGGTCGACGGCCGCTTGATCCCAGACTCGCGGCTGGTAGCCTCACGAAGTGATCTGTTGCCGCCTTCCATTGCTCCTGTTCCTCTGCATGGCGGGAACCGGCACGATCCGGGCCGAGCTGACCGAGGCGCAGAAAAAAGAAATTATCCGCAAGCAGCACGCAGGAGGCTCCTCCCACTCTTCGGGCAAAAAGAAAAGCGCTTCAGGCAAAGCCTCGGGATCCTCGGGCAAGAAAAAATCCTCCTCCGTTTCCTCGGGAGGGAAGCATTCCAGCGGGACGAAGAAGAAAAAACATGCCGGCTCATCGTCTGGCCATCACGGCAATACCACTACACCCAGTCACCCTAACGCGACTCCGCGACCTTCACCTGATCATCAGGCTGCATCAGCGTCCGCTCCGATGGCGTCCCCGATCCCCCCGTCACCGAATCCTGCTGCGCCAGCCGCCGCTCTTCCGTTGCCCCATGGCGCCGAACCCTCCGCGCCGATTACGATCGAGAAATCGGGCGTCGAACCGGATCGGGGTCTCGAGCCAGTTCCGGTTCAGGAGCCGTCGCACGAAGGATTCTGGAGCAGGGTCTTTGGGTCCCACAAAACATACACCTATCTCACCTCCTCGGTGCGCTCCGCGATCGACCGAGCGCCCGTGAAAAGGGGTCGCTGGAAATACATCGTGGTCCATAACAGTGGCACCCGCGAGGGGAACGCCCGCGTCTTCGATATCTATCATCGGCGCGTTCGGCACATGGAGAACGGGCTCGCCTATCATTTCGTGATCGGGGATGGGCATGGTTCCGGAGACGGCCAGATCGAGATCGGCCCCCGATGGACGCGCCAGATCAACGGAGGCCATGTGGCGAGCGACTACCTCAACGACATCGCGCTCGGCATCTGCCTCGTGGGCGACTTCAACCGCGATTCCCCGACCAAGGCTCAGGTCGCCGCGATGGAGGAACTGGTCGCCTACCTCCGCAACCGTGTTGGCCGCTCGCAAGGTCGCCAGGCCATCGTCCACGCGCACAAGGAGATCAACCCCCGCCCCACCGATTGTCCCGGAGACCGCTTCCCCTACGGCTGGCTCCATGCCAAGTTCGGCAACGCCCACTGACACTCTCCTGACTACCTCCATGAAAACGTATCTCCTGCTTTTTCTGGCCATCGTCGCCGAGGTGGTCGCCACCTCCGCGCTGAAGGCCGCGGAGAATTTCACCCGACCGATTCCTTCCCTGCTCGTCGTGGGAGGATACGGGGTGGCCTTCACCTGCCTCTCGATGACGCTTAAGACACTCCCCCTCGGTGTGGCCTATGCGATCTGGTCGGGGGTCGGCACGGCGCTCGTGGCCATCGTCGGCTGGTTCGTCTACAAGCAGCAGCTCGACCTGCCCGCCATCGTGGGCATCTCGCTCATCATCATCGGAACCATCGTGCTCAACCTCTTCTCCAAGGTCGCCGCGCATTGATCCGGAGAAGAAGGCGGATAGTAATCCGGGCTCGCGCGGAGGCGCGGAGGCGCAGAGAATGTTCAGGGATAAAAGTTCCCTCCCCCCCTTTTACCATATCTCTCTCTGTGAATTTTCCCTCCTTCAGCCTTTAGCCATCAGCCTATCCACCTTTTCTCATGAATATCGGCATCACCGGCGGGACAGGATTCATCGGCCACGCGGTCCGGCGTGCACTCCAGGAGCAGGGAGACTCGACGGTGCTCTTCAGCCGCCGCGAGGGTGCGGGACGGAGGCCTTTTTCACGCACGCAGCCCCTCGATGTCTCAGGCTGTGACGGGCTCGTCCATCTTGCGGGGGAATCGATCCTCGGTCTCTGGACCCGCGAGAAGCGCCGCAGGATTCTCGACAGTCGCGTCGAGGGAACCCGCCGTCTCGTGGAGGGAATCGCCGCCGCCCCGGTGAGGCCCCGCGTGCTCGTAAGCGCCTCGGCGATCGGATACTATGGAGACACGGGGGATCGCGTGGTCGACGAGACCTCGCCGGCTGGAACAGGTTTCCTAGCCGAGGTCGCGCAGGCTTGGGAAGCGGAGGCCGTGAAGGCCGAGGAATTCGGCGTCCGGGTCGTCCGACTCCGCATCGGCTTCGTCCTGGGCCGCGACGGCGGGGCGATGAGCCTGATCAGGCCGGTCTTCCGACTGGGCCTTGGCGGCAGACTTGGCTCGGGCAGGCAATGGATGTCGTGCATTGAGATTGCCGATCTGGCCGCGATGGTGACGACCTGCCTGCATGATGACTCTTTTTTCGGGCCAGTGAATGCCGTGATGCCCGAGCCGGTCACCAATGAGGAGTTTACCCGCGCTATCGCCCGCTCCGCCCATCGCCCCGCGCCCTTCCCTGCTCCAGCTTTTGCCCTCCGTCTAGGCCTCGGCGACCTATCTCATCTCCTACTCGATAGCCAGCGAGTGGTGCCAGAGCGATTGAGGCAGGAGGGATTCCACTATCGGTTCCCAACCATTGATTCCTCCATGAAAGAGGTTTTCCGGTCCAGTGGATGAACTTGTCTGTCGTGAGCAAAAAGCCGACTCTTCCTTGCATCCATGACCCTCTGGGGTAGAGTTCAAGCTTATGTCCGATAAGCCTGTCTCCACGAGCAACAAGATTGTTCTCCAGCTTGTAGTCTGGATTCCTCTGCTGGCCACCGTTTTTGCCATTTACAGCCTCTGGGGCCGTTTCATCACTCCCGTCGATCTGACTCTGCTGGTGGTCGGCTACACTCTTTGCGCCCTCGGCATCACGATCGGTTATCATAGGATGCTGACCCACAAGGGGTTTGAGGCTCCGGATTGTATTCGTGGGTTCTTCCTGATCTGTGGCTCGATGGCCTTTCAGGGGCCTGCCCTGAATTGGGCGGCCACCCATATCCAGCACCATGCCAACTCGGACGACGAGGAGGATCCGCACAGCCCCCTCAAGAGCTTCTTCCATGCCCATGTCGGCTGGATTCTGGATGATTTCAGCCCCGATGTGCAGCGCTACGCCGGCCCCCTCCTCAAGGACAAGCTGGTGGTCTTTGTCAGCAAGACCTTCCTGGTCTGGGCCCTTCTGAGCCTCCTGATCCCTTTCCTCGTTGGGTATGCCTTCGGTGGCCTGACCGGCGGGTTGTATGGATTCATCTGGGGTGGCCTCGTCCGGATGTTTCTCAACCACCATGTCACCTGGGCGGTGAACTCGGTCTGCCACACCTATGGTGGCCGCGAATTCGTCACGACCGACCAGAGCCGGAATAATTTCCTCGTCGGACTCCTCGCCATGGGCGAAGGCTGGCACAACAACCACCACGCCTTCCCCCGCTCCGCCAATCACGGGATGCACTGGTGGCAGATCGATCCCTCGGCCTACATCATCGCCACTCTCGAGAAACTCGGCCTGGTCAAGAAGGTCGTGCGCATTGCTCCCGAGCGTCTTGCCGTCCGCAGGATTCAGGCGGATGTGGCTGAGGAGCGCGATGTCCTTCCCGGACTGCACATCCCGATTCCCGGAGTGGTCATGGAGCATGGTACGGCCGTAGCCGCCGCCGCGACCACGATGGCCGAGGTGGTGACCAAGGCCTCCGTCCACCAGCCCCCGCTCTAAAAAACGGCGGGGATTTCCCCCCGCCTCTCCGCGCCGGATTCCATGGGCCGTTACGCCGAGATCTATGGCCTGATGTTCCGCAACTCGCTCATCCGCGAGATGAGCTTCCAGCTGAATTTCGTCCTCTGGATGCTGGTGGAGGTGCTTTGGTTCCTCGGACAGATCGTCTTTATCGAGGTGGTCTTTGCCTATGTCGGGTCAATCGGCGGCTGGTCGAAATGGGAGGTGGTCCTGCTGATCGGCACGCATCAGCTCATCGGTCAGCTCTTCCAGGCTTTCTTCTACATGAATCTCGCCAATCTCCCGGAGCTGGTCCGCACGGGGAGGATGGATTTCATGCTGCTCCTGCCGGTCGACTCCCAGTTCATCGTCTCACTGAAGCAGTTCGGCATGGATAATGTGGTCAATGCGCTGGTCGGCGCAGGCTTTGTCCTCTTCGCCCTCTGGAAACTGTCCGTGGTACCGACGGCCGGCCAGATCCTTCTGTACGCTGTCGCCGTCTGCTGCGGCATCCTGATTCATTATGCGGTGATGCTGGCCTTCGCCGCGTCGAGCTTCTGGATGGTCCGCTCCCAGGGACTCATCTACGGCTATTACAGCCTCTTCAACATCGGGCGTTACCCCGACACGATCTATCGGGGAGCCTTCAAGCTCGTCTTCAGCTGGATGATCCCGGTGATCATCGTGGCCAGCATTCCGGCGCGTTTCCTCATTCATGCCGCCGAGAATCCCCTACCGACGCTCCTGCATCTCCTGACGGCAACCATCCTGATGGTCGGGGGCACTCGGCTTCTTTGGAACGCGGCCCTGAGGCACTACTCCAGCGCGAGCTCGTGATGGCAGGCGGTCATCAAGGCTGTTAGACTAAAGTCTGTTAGGCTATTAGGTAGAAACCATCCGCTTCCCAGAATGACCACCCACGCCGTCCTCCACCGCCGCTCGCTGATCATCGGGTGGGTCGCCCTGCTGATGGCCCTGATCGTCTATTGCACGGGACTAGGCAGTGATCATCTGGCGACCAATGGGGACGAGCTGCTCTATGCCCAGATCGCCAAGCTTACGGCGGCCTCCGGGGATCTGCTCCCGTTGATCTCGCCCGTGGAGCGGCATGGAAATACCAAGCCCCCGATGCTGTTCTGGCAGGGGATCTTTTCCACCGGGTGGGGTGAGCATTGGAAGCTCGCCCTGCTCCGGGCTCCGAATGTCCTCTACACGCTGCTGACCGCAGGACTGCTGGTCCTGATCGGGCGCGTCCGGCTAGGGAACACCATGCTGGGAGTGCAGGCTGCCTTGCTTTTCCTCTGTTTCTTCAGCACCTACCGCTATGGCCGCGTGTTTCTCACGAGTGCGCCCGAGACTTTCTGGCTCTTCCTGCCGCTGGCCCTCCTGCTCCTGCATCGGGAACCGCGACTTCCCTCGGGTGCGCTCTGGCCATGGATGTGGGGAGGCATGATCGGGATCGGCCTGCTCTACAAATCCTTCGCCCTGCTGGTGCCCGTCATCGTGACGATGGGCGTCTGGCAATTGCGGGCTCGTGGGTGGAAGATCCGACCCTTCCTGACCGGTGATCTCTGGCGACTGATCCTGGTTGCCGTGGCCGCACTCCTGATTTTCGGTGCGTGGTTCTGGCTCGATCCCGAGCCGATGAAGGTGCTCCGGGATTTTGTCCTGCGAGAGAATGCCGGGAAGTTCGATACAGGAGGCGGGAATTATCTCCTGAACCTGATCTGGGGGCAGTCGAGCCTCTGGCGGATCGTGGTGTCCTATCCCCTTAATGCGGGTCTTCTGGCTCCGGCCGTTGTGGCGCTCGCCGTCGATGCATGGCGCCGGCGGCATCATCTTGGCGCGCTCGAGGTTTTCCTTTGGATCTGGATGATCGTGCTGGCGATCTTCTTCTGCCTGCCCAACCAACGTGACGAGCGCTACCTCCTGCCGGCCATGCCCGCCCTGGCCCTGCTGCTCGCCGTGCGACTCGGGCATCTCCCCCGTTGGGTGGTGCTCATCACGCCGGTGGCTTCCGGGATGATCATCATGGGGCTGACAGCCTTGGCCGTGATCCTCGGGTATCACGCCGGAGCCGGGCGCCTTTATCCGTTCTGGACGCTGCTTGTTCCGGTCACCGGGATCCTTCTCGTTGTGGAGGCCTTGGTTCGACCCCACTATTCACGTCCCCTCCTGCCAGCCGCCGTGATGCTGGTCTACTTCTGCTATGCGGTCTTCCTGTTTCCGCTCGACAGGGGGCCCGGGCTCTTCCGGGGCGAGGGTGTGGAATCGGTCGCCGGTAACGAGGTCTGGGTACCGGCCAACTTCAATGCGCGAGAGGAGAGCTACGCCTTCCTGCTGCCGGGTGCTGTCGTCAGGCCTTATGATCACAGGGGTCATCCGCCCGCCGATGTTTCCTTTGCCGTGATCAGCACCCGCCTGAATCAGCCGGCGCCCGAGGGGGTGATCCTAGCTCGTCGGCTCAACATGATCGATCGCTTCGATGCGGCGGAGACACGCGACATCCTGCTCGGGAATGTCACGCGGAACCTGTTCCGCTGGGACTGGCTCGTTCAGCAGAACTGAGAGCCCCCTTGCAGGAGATCGCGAATAGGGGCGGAGATCAGGCCACCGGCTCCGTCGTCAGCGCGATTGTGACGCTGCTTCCTTGGAGCTTCTGCTCGATATCGCGCCGGATGGCGTCGATCGCCTGCTGGATCTCGGACACCTTTTTCTCCGGATCGAACTCGAGGAAGATCTCCACATAGACCTGTGCCCCTGAGCGGCGGGAGCGGATTCCGTGAAGCTCCTCGTAGTCGTGGAAGTGACGGGCCAACTCCGCAAGGATGACGATCTGACGCTCCTCCTCGAGGGTGCGATCGAGCAGGTCGTAGAGGGAGCTGGAGAAGATGCCAAGCGTGGCCGAGAGGATCGAGAGCGCGATCACCATGGAGGCGGCGGGATCGATGTATTCCGCCCAGCCGAAGTGTGACAGGGCCATGCTCAGACCGAGGGAGAGCAGGATGAAGGCGTTCCCGATGAAGCGCGTCAGGAAGAGCTTCGTCTGCGAATCCATGAGCGGCGAGGGGGCCGATTTGGAAAGCCGGCGGTTCTTGAGCCAGAGGCTGCCGTTGATGCCCAGGTAGATGACCTGGGATCCGATACTGATCCAGAGACCGATTCCCTGAATGTGCCCGGGTACGATGATCGAGTGCACGGAATTGGCCGTGATGATCAGGAAGGAGAGGAGCATCACGAGCCCCACGAAGAGGCTGGAGATGTTCTCGAGCTTCCCAAGTCCGTACTCGAACTTCTTGCCGCCGCCGCGGTTGACCCTGCGGATGGCCACCCAGGAGAGGGTGATCGCAATCAACTCGATCGTGGTCTTGAGGAAATCGGCTAGAAGAACGCCCGAATTTGCCAGCAGGAAGGCCGTCGTTGTCAGAAGGACGTCGAGCAGGCCAGCGAAGAACAGGCCGCGCAGTGCTTTCTCGCGGGAGAGTCCGTCCCCGCCGATCGCCGTGGTCATGCCTTGCGCTTGGACTGCTTGGCGCGGAGGAGCGCCTCCTCCAGCGAGGTGGCGATCTCGAGGAACTCCAGGAAATTGCTCACTTCGAACGTTTTGAGAATCTGGTCGCCGGGGGCGCAGAAGATCATGCGGGCGTTTCGCTTCTTGGTCTTCTTCATGAAGACAAGGATGAGCCTCAGACCGGCACTGCTGATGAAGACGAGGTCCTTGAGATTAACCACGAGCAAGTCGCCCTTCTCGATGATGTCGATGATCCGCTGCTCGGCTGATGGGGAAGTCACCGAATCGAGACGACCCGCCAGATGCAGGATGTGGAGGCCGTCCTCTTCCTGATGGATGATATCGATAGTCGGTTCTTTGCTCATGCGATCAGTCAATCACCGCCGACGCCGAAGTCAACGGAGAGCATCGGCGCAGCACAAGGATTGCCGACACGACAAGGGCGGCGGCACCATAGAACGGATCCACCAGCGTGTTCCAGAAATTGGTCGATTCCTGGATCCCGATCACCCCTCCCGCAAAGGGCAGGAGCAGGACGATTCCGAAGCGATTGCCTCGGAACAGCAGAAGGGTGGCTGCCGCCGCGACAACCAGCGGGAGAACCGGATCCCAGCCCCAGGTGTAGGGATCGATCCCTGTCAGGCCCAGGCCCATGGGGTAGAGCACGAGGGCGGCAAATGCGCCGAAGATCCAGGCGGCGTTCCAGTCCTGCCGTCGGAACAACGGATGTCCTGCGAGCCGTGACGTGAGGGCGAGGAGAAGTAAAACGGTCAGCGTGATGCTTGGATTCGGTTCGAGGACGCGCAGCCAAGCCGCAATGGTCCATCCGCTGAACGGGATGACGAAAAGCACCAAGGCTGACAGCAGGATGGCGGCGATTTTCCGGCTGAGGTCCGGATGCGGATTTCTGCCGAGGAGCAGCAGCGCGAGTGCCGACCACGGGGCGATCGCGGCGTACAATTGATGGATCAAGAGATGATTCATGGCTTGCCGGAGCGTGCCGCCTGGTCGTTCAACCAAGACTCGTTGAAGCTGATGAGGCGGAGTTCCCGGCCCTTCCATGTGTAGGCCAGCTGAATCATGCCGTCGGAGGTGGGAAAGAGATAAGGGTACGCGAAGGAAGCTCCCTCCTCATGCAGAAGGGAGACAAGCTTCGACCAATTCCGTCCCCCGTCCGAGGAAAGGGCTAGTGAAAGATCGGATCGATCTTTCGGCGAATCGTTGTAGGCGATCAGGATCCGGTTGTTTCCGAGAGGCAGTCCCGAGATCCCCGCATCGGGATTGGGCAGGGTCGTTGGCCTTGCCTGGGACCAGGACAGGCCGCCGTCGCTGGTATTGCTGATCTGGACTTTCCGCGCCTTCGTGTAGTCGCGCATCAGGGAAACCGCCGAGTCGGCACTCGTGGGAACCACGGAGGGCTGGAAGACGGAACACCCTCCGGCGACCCGGCTTTTGCGCCAGACCCCTTCGTTCGAGAGCCAGAGCAGTTCCGCGAATTTTCCGAGGAATTCCTGATAGATCGGCACGCACCACCCGCCGTCATGAAGCGGCACCGGACGGTTGCGGACAAGCTCGCTGAGGTTGAAAAACGGGCTCAGGGTGAGGTGCTCCGCCCGCGACCAGGTCAGTCCACCGTCCTTGGAAACGGAGGAGTTGAGCTGGCTGCCAGACCATTTCCCCATCGCGATCGTCACGAAGAGCAACCGCAGGGTTCCGTCCTGGCCCGCGATGAGCAGCGCATTGCCCAGTCCTTGGACGGGCCGGCCCAGGTCCCACTCCGCCTGCTCACGTGTCATGATGGAGACGGGTTGCGTCCAGCGACCACCGGGTTCCTTCTGCGACAGGTAGATTTTGACATCGGGCCGGCATTCGGCACTGCCGCCATACCAGACGCAGTGCAGGATGCCGTCGGGCGTCTTCGCAAGGGCTGCGACATGAACCATCGGCAACCCTTGATCCGGGTTGATGGCTTCGGTGAGAAAGACCGGAGAGGCCGCTTTTTCCTGTGATGGTGGAGCCTCGGCAAACCGGGGCGTGGCTCCGGAGGGCAGGGAGTGGATCCCCACACCGCAGAGCACCCAGAGGATGACGATCAGTAGGGCTCGGAGTGCGACCGGCATCGGGCAAGTCAGCCTTGCTGTTCCACCACCTTCACGAAGTATCCGTCGCTGTGAAGCCGCGTCTTGCCGTGGTACGTATACGTGCCTCCCATTTCCAAGGGGGAGATCAGAGAAAGGAACTTTCGACCGGTTCCTGACTCGTAAAGGTAGTAGTCCTGATTCAGGCGGGTCTGGAAGTTGATCTGAAACCCTTCGACGAACTGGTTCCAGCGCTGTAACTCCACAAGTTCGTTGTATTCCCTCTCCAGATCCTTGAGACGGCTCATGATCTTGTTGGAGAGACTGTGATTGCGGGCATCCTCGAAGCGCAGGAGATCCGGCACCTCGATCTTAGGCCCGGCGATCTCCATCAGGAAACTCTGTTCGTTGCGCCCCATCCCCCTGTTATCGCGGCTACAGGCTCCCAATACAAGCGTTGCGGGTTGACGGAAGGCGTTGCGCCCCCAAGGGTGGATCCATGAAACGGACTCTCCTCCTGCTCCTGCTTCCGGTTCTGACTCTGCGGGCGGCTTCCGCCGATCCGGTCGCCTCGTTTCAAGAGGCTCTCGCGCAGACGGAGAAAATCCAAGGTCCCGCACGCGGGAGCTGCACCGAGCAGGCAGGCATCCGGCGCTTCGAGGAATTTCTCTCCCATCTCGACGAGAAGACCGCACGGGAGGAGACCGAGAAGGTCTACGCCCCCAATGCTTTTCTGAACGACACGCTCAAGACGATCCATGGGGCTCCGGCCATTCGGGACTATTTCATCAAGACCGCGAAGGGGCTCGACTCGATGACCGTGGCCTTTGACGACATGGCGGTTTCGGGCCGCAACTACTACTTCCGCTGGACCATGGATACTCGCATGAAAAATCTCGCCCGGGGCAAGACCGTCCGCACGATCGGGATCACGATGGTGCGGTTCGACAGCGAGGGGAGGGTCATCCTCCATCAGGATTTCTGGGATTCGGCGCAGGGGGTCTGGGAGCATGTTCCCGGGGTAGGCGCGGCGATCCGCTGGATCCGTGCCAAGATCTGATGCGCCGGACGACACGGAGAGTCTCGACAACAGGGGCCTCTTCGGCGAGAGGTGGAACATGAGCAACGCAGGACAAGGATCCGTGGGTAATGTGATCGCCTCGCTGGCCAGCTTCTTCATTCCCGGTCTCGGACAGCTCCTTCAGGGACGTCTTATTGCAGCCCTTCTCTTCTTTGTGTTCACGGGCATCCTTTGGATCTTTCTGCTCGGTTGGCTCATCCATCTCTGGGCCTGCCTTGATGCGGCACTCTGGAAGCCTCGATCCTGATCACTCGCAGCCGTTCTCCCCATGTCGTCGCTCTTCACGCCTGCTCACCTCCATCTCGCGATCAATCATGTGCCGATCATCGGCCTGACGGTGGCCTCCCTGCCGCTGCTGATCGGGATCCTCTTCCACAGTCGGGGGGCTTTGGCCTCGGGCCTGATCGCCGTGATCTGCTGCGCCGGGACCATGCCCGTGATCATGGAAACGGGCGAGGCGGCGAGGGATGCGTTTTTTGACGGCTCCGCCCAGCCCGATCTCGATAAGCCGGGCTACGATACTCTGCGCCAGCACGCCGGACGCGCGAAGGCGACGGCACCCGTCGTCTATGCCGCCGGAATCCTCGCGCTGGTGGCCTTGCTTGCCCTGACCAAATTCCCTCGCCAGGCCGCCTTGATCGGCTGGGCCGTTCTGGTCGGCAACCTGCTCTCGGTGGCGCTTTCGGTCTGGACTGCCGAGGCAGGGGGCCGAATCCGTCACGCCGAGTTCCGCCCTGTTCCTGCAACGACGCCTTCCCCGACACCGCTTCCCATGCCGCAGGCCGTTGTCGTGCCCGAACAGCCCCTGCAATCCGCACCCGCGACGAATCCGGCAGGGACTCCTTGAAGACGAGTCTTCCACCGCTTTCCTCCCAGGTTGCCGGTGCCCGCTACTATTTTCTTGATCGTGCGAAGGGCAGGCAAAGCGATCTGCAAGTGGTTCTAGCCGGCAGGGAGCAATGCCGTCCTGACTACCGGATTTTCCGGGAAAGTTATCCGACGCATGCCCTTGAGGTGGTGGTTGCCGGCATCGGTGTCCTGCAACTCGGCGGGAAGACGCAGAGGCTGGTTCCAGGCATGGTGTTCTCGTACGGTCCCGGGATCCCCCACGGGATCAGCGCCGAGGGCCCTGGCCTGGTCAAATACTTTGTCGATTTCACCGGGAGGGAGAGCGACGAATTACTCGCAACCGCGTTCCTCAAGCCGGGTCGAAGCATCCTGGCGCGTCATCCCGATCAGATTGCTGCCCTCATTGACCTGATCCTCGACCGCGCCGGCGAAAAATCCCGTGTCAACGAGGGACTCTGCGCCGATTACCTGCGGGCTATCCTGCGACTCTGTACGGAAACCCTCGGGAAAAAACGGGGTGTCCGGGGCCGTGACGATTGTCTCCGGCCCGCACTCGCCCTGATCAATGCGGAGTATCTCCGGATCCGTTCGGTGTCGGAGTTGTCCTCCCGCCTCGGCGTCACCCCGGAGCATCTGACTAGGACGTTTCGCCGGGGAGGGTTACAGCAGCCTTCTCTCCTGCTCGCGTCCAAGCGCATGAGTCATGCGGCGGGCCTTCTGCTCTCGGGTGACGCGAAAGTGAAGCAGATTGCCTACGAACTTGGATTCACCACGCCGTTCCATTTTTCGGCCGCCTTCAAGCGGCATTACGGCTGCTCGCCCCGGACGCTGCGCGATCGGCGCGCCCCTAGCGCCTAGAGCCTAGAGCCTGATCCCTCATGGTGAAAGATCAGGAATCGGCATGTTTTTGTCAGGAATCGACATCTTTCCTCGCGTGCGGGAGGGATGATTCCCTGCCATGATGACCACGATGAAATTCCCCCACCAACGCTTGCTTCTCGGATCCGCCCTGATGTTTCTGTCCACGGTCCATGCCGGCGAACAGACCAACGCCCCCGTTTCCAACAAGGATCTCCCGGCGATCGCACCGGGACGCTTCCAACCGACCGACGAGTCACTGAAGCAGTATCAATACCCCGACTGGTTCCGCGACGCGAAACTTGGTTTCTGGTCGCACTGGGGACCACAGGCTGTGCCCCGCCAGGGCGACTGGTATGCGCGGAAGCTCTACATCGCAGATCATGTGTCCAAAAAAACGGGTGAACATAGCGGTCCGGACAGCGACTATACCGATCACCTTGCCCGCTACGGCCATCCCTCGGAGCATGGTTACAAGGACATCATCCCTCTTTGGAAGGCCGAGAAGTGGGATCCCGAGGCCCTCATGGCTCTCTACAAGAAAGCTGGGGCGAAGTACTTCGTCAGCATGGGTACCCACCACGACAATTTCTTCCTCTGGAACTCTAAACTTCACCGCTGGAATGCCGTCCAGATGGGGCCGCACAAGGATGTCGTGGGCCTCTGGCAGAAAGCCGCCAAGGCTCATGGGTTGCCATTCGGTGTATCAGAGCATCTGGGTGCAAGTTACAACTGGTTCCAGCCAGCCCACGCTTCGGATCCCTACGGAATCAAAAAAAACGTCCCATACGACGGAAACAACCCCGAGTTCTCGGATCTCTATCACAGGAAATCGGCTTCGGATGATACGGGATGGCTGACCAAGGATCCCGAAAACCAAAAGGAGTGGAACGCCATGATCCGCGAGCTTGTCGACACCTATCACCCGGATCTTCTCTACTCCGACAGCAAGATCCCCTTCGGCGAGGTGGGACGCAACCTAATCGCACACTATTACAACGGCAACGCGGCCTTCAACGGGGGGAATCTGACCGCCGTCTACAACTGCAAGGAGCCCTCCGAAGGGCGCTTCGTGCAGGATCTGGAGCGGGGGGTGAAGGATGATATCAGCCCATACCCGTGGCAGACCGACACGTCCATCGGTGACTGGTTCTATCGCACAGGTCAGAAGTACAAGAGTGCAGCCGAGGTGAGCGCTATGCTTTGCGACATCGTCAGCAAGAACGGCAACCTGCTGATCAACATCGTCCAGACCCCCGAGGGCGATCTGGAGCCCGACGTGCTGGAGATAGTCGAGGGCATTGCCAAATGGACATCAATCAACGGCGAGGGCATTTATGCGACTCGCCCTTGGAAAATCGCCGGTGAAAACCCAGTGCCAGCTTCTCCAACACCTACACCAGATCCCAAGATGGGGGAAATGTTCAACGAGGGGAAGCAGAGGTTGAGCGCGGAAAATATCCGCTTCACCAACAGCAAGGACGGGAAAACGCTCTACGTTTTCGCTCTCGGCGAACCACAGAAAGACATCGTGATTAAGGCGCTCGGCAGATCATCCGGAAAGCTGGACAAGAATATCGCCTCCGTTGCCCTGCTTGGTGGAAGCGGTGAACTGAGCTGGAAGCAGAATGAAGACGCACTGGTCGTCACAAAGCCTGCATGTTTTCCGCTCCCCGGGATGCCGGTCGGTTTCAGAGTGACCTTCAAGGACTAATCATCCCTCAACACATTCCTTGGAATACCGCGCACTTGGCAAAACAGGGCTCAAGGTCTCAAAGCTCGCCTTCGGTGGTTCTTCATTGGGATCCGTCTTCCGCTTCATTGACGAGTCGGAAGGAATTCGTGCGGTACACACCGCCCTTGACCATGGCATCAATCTCATTGACACCGCACCCTACTACGGAGCCACCAAGGCAGAATTCATACTCGGCAAAGCGCTCCGGGGTGTTCCCCGTGACCGCTACCTCTTGGCCACGAAAGTGGCACGATTTGGTCCTGAGATTGAGAATTTCGACTTCTCGGCTGAGCGCGTATTTTCCAGCATCGAGGACAGTCTTGCACGCCTCGGGGTCGACCACTTCGACTTTATCCAGGTCCATGACATGGAGTTTGGCAACATCGACCAGATCGTGACGGAGACCATCCCCGCCCTGCGGGAGGCGCAGCGTCAGGGTAAAGCACGCTTCATTGGTATCACGGGCCTGCCGGTCCGCCTATTTGCTGAGGTGATGGACCGGCTCGACGTCGATCAGATCCAGTCTTACTGCCACTACTGCCTCAACGACACGGCGCTCGCCGACGTGCTGCCCTACCTCAAGGAAAAGCAGGTCGGCATCTTCAACTCCGCACCGCTCGCCATGCGCCTCCTCACACAAGAGGGGCCTCCCTCATGGCACCCCGCCCCAGCCTCGGTCGTTGCAAAGTGTGCCGAGGCGGCCGCCTACTGCGCCTCCCAAGGGACCGACCTCGCCAAACTCGCGCTCCAGTTCTCGGTCGCAAATCCCGACATCCACACCACTATTGTCGGGACGGCGAGTTGGGATCGTATTCTTGAGAATATCCGCCAGATCACTGAACCTCTTGACACGGCGTTACTGGCCAAAATTCAGGACATCCTCAAGCCGATCCACAATGTCACCTGGCCCAGCGGACGACCCGAGAACAATTAATCACTACAACCGCATTCCCAAACCTCCGAACCCATGCTCAAATCCGGCATCCTTAATCCCGCAATCCTCTCCCTCATAGCACGTGTCCGTCACACGAACATGCTGGTCGTTGCCGACCGCGGTTTCCCATTTTGGCCACAGATCGAGACCATCGACATCTCGCTGGTGGACGGCCTTCCCACGGTGAACCAGGTCCTTGAGGCCCTGCTGCCTGCCGTCGATCTCGGAAAGGCCTACATGGCCGAGCAGTTCAAGGAGATCAACCCGGTGTCGGTCGTCGAGGAACGCCGCAAGCTGCTCGGGAACATCGATCTGACCTTCGAGGACCACGAGGCTGCCTTCAAGAAGCGCGTCCCTTCGGCGATCGGACTGATCCGCACGGCCGATACCACCCACTACTCCAACATCATCCTTGTTTCCGCCTGATGGGTCATGGAGTCCAATTACCGTTTGCCCTCGAGGCACGACCATGAAGGCGGAGCGGATTGCATTTTTCCGGTAACGTTCTCTTCATCGCTGTGTCTTTATGTTTTCTGGGGATGATTGAAGCCGTCGGAATCCCGCCCGAGATCCTCCGTGATTCTGCGATATCCTGTTGATGGCATCCTATGATTCATGGATTGGAATCATTCGAAAACATCCCCAAACCCCCATTATGAACTTACCTCCATTAACGCTCGGCATAGGCGATCGCTTCGGTCATCAGGGTCAAGCCCAACTCCGCGCCCTCCAGTATGCAAGAGCAGAGGGTATCGAGGTTTCACCCGTTTGGAACAAGTCGAACCGGGAGCACGCTCTCATCGGTACGGAACCACCTTCCCTTAGGGCCGAGGCTGAGGAGGCCGTTACCGCGCTCGGGTGGATGTATCCCTACTTCGTCGACGCCGACCACATCAACCTGAAGACCGTCGACCGATTCCTCGAAGCCTCCGATTTCTTCACCATCGACGTGGCCGATTCGATCGGGAAAACCCCTGAACCCTCCGCTGTGGATCGCCTTGTGGCCAAACACGCCGGCAAGCCGCTGGAGTACCCGGGCCTTTCGTCTCCCATCCTCCGTGGTCCGGATGAGGTGAGGGCTGCGGCCGCAAAATTCCTGTGCGCCATGCAGGAGGCGGGCGAGGTCTACCGCCACATCGCCTCGCTGAAGCCTGCGGGATCGTTCGCCGTCGAGGTCTCCACCGACGAGGCCTCGGCGCCGCAGACGCCGGCCGAGCTCTACCTGATCCTCGCGATGCTGGCCGATGAGGGGGTTCCCGTTGCAACGATCGCGCCGAAATTCACGGGGCACTTCAACAAAGGCGTCGACTACGAGGGGAACGTCGGGGACTTCACCCGTGAGTTCGAGGATGACCTCATCGTCCTGAAGCATGCCGGACCTGCCCTGGGGCTTCCCGAGGGTCTGAAGCTGAGCATCCACTCCGGCAGTGACAAGTTCTTGATCTATCCCGTCATCAACCGTCTCGTGAAGAAGCACGGAGCCGGCCTGCATCTCAAGACCGCCGGCACCACGTGGCTCGAGGAGATCGCAGCGGTCGCGGCGTCCGGAGAAGAGGGCCGCCGACTGGCCGCCGGCATCTACGCGGATGCGCTCGCGCGCTACGAGGAGGTTACCGCCCCCTACGCCACGGTGCTGCACATCGACCGGGCAAAGCTCCCGCCCGCCGCCGAAGTCTCCTCATGGGACGGCGCCCGTCTGGCCCGCGCGATCATTCACGATCAGTCCTGCCCCGACTACGATCCGAACGTGCGCCAGCTCTACCATGTCGCCTTCAAGTTGGCGGCCGAAGCCGGCACTAAGTTTACCGATCTGCTCAAGCTGCACGATGAAGCCGTTGGCACAGCAGTGACCGGCAATCTCTGGGAACGGCATCTCAAGCCGCTGTTCCTTTAACGCCAACAACCATCCGCCGTGAACGTAATCATCCTGAACGAACCCGGAAACCTGTCGCTTGTCGATGCTCCCGAGCCACCCTCACCCGGAGTCGGGGAGGCACTGATCCGCGTCCACCGCATCGGGTTCTGCGGCACCGATTACCATGCCTTCCATGGGCGGCAGCCCTTCTTCAGTTACCCCCGTATTCTAGGCCACGAACTCGGCCTCCAGGTTCTCGCGGTAGGGGGAGACGTGACGAACATCGCAGTCGGTGACAAATGCAGCCTGGAGCCCTACGTCCACTGCGGAACGTGTCGACCCTGCCGGAAAGGCGCCACCAACTGCTGCGCCAACATCAAGGTGATCGGAGTCCACGCCGATGGAGGGATGCGCGAGCGTTTCGTGGTTCCTGCAGCGAAACTGCATCCCTCAAAAACGCTCTCCTATGACGCCCTCGCCCTCGTCGAGACGCTCGCCATCGGAGCCCATGCGATCGATCGGGCGGCGGTGCAGAAGGGCGAGACCGTCGTCGTCATCGGCGCCGGCCCCATCGGCCTCTCTACGATCCAGTTCGCCCTCCTGCGCGGTGCCCGCGTGATCGTCATCGACCGAGCAGCATCGCGTCTTGAGGCCTGCAGCCGGCTCTATCCCGCCATCGTGGCCCTCGATCCGCAGAAGCCATTCCCCGAGCAGTTGAGCGAGCTCACCGGCGGCGATCTGGCGGATGCGGTGGTTGATGCCACCGGCAATCTCGCCTCCATGGGAGCCTCGCTCGAATACGTGGGTTCGACCGGTCGTCTTGTCTATGTCGGCCTTGCCCAAGGCGAGGTCACCTTCAACGATCCGCTTTTCCACCGCCGCGAGATGACCTTGCTGGCCAGCCGCAACGCCCTCCCCCGCAATTTCACGGAGATTATCGCCGATATGGAGCAGGGAAATATCGATCCCCTCGCATGGATCACGCACCGATGTACGCTGGCAGAGATCCCGGGAAAGCTCCCCGTCTGGAGTGAGCCGGCTGCCGGGGTGATCAAAGCCGTCGCCTCCGTGTAATATCGCCTCCGGCAGTGCCCTCGAGTCGACAGAACCCGATGCAACTGATTTACTAAAACCCACCAACCTAACGCACCAACATGTCCATCCTGACCATCAAGCCGGCCGACAAGTGCCGCTACGACGAAGTTTCCCTCGGCGAAGTCATGCTCCGCCTCGATCCGGGCGAGGGTCGTATCAAGACTACCCGCTCCTTCCGCGCATGGGAAGGCGGCGGCGAGTACAATGTGGCCCGCGGCCTGCGTCGTTGCTTCGGACTCCGCACCGCTGTCCTGACTGCCTTCGCCGAGAACGATATCGGCCGCCTCGTTGAGGACCTGATCCTGCAGGGTGGCGTCGATGCTTCCTTCCTCAAGTGGGTCCCCTACGACGGCATCGGCCGCACTGTTCGCAACGGCCTCAACTTTACCGAGCGCGGCTTCGGCGTGCGCGGAGCGGTCGGCATCTCCGACCGTGGCATCACAGCCGCCTCGCAGATTAAGCCCTCCGACTTCGACTGGGATCACATCTTCGGAACGCTCGGCACCCGATGGTTCCACACCGGCGGCATCTTTGCCGCGCTCAGCGAGAGCACGGCCGAGACTGTCATCGCGGCAACCGAAGCGGCCCACCGCCACGGGGTGATCGTCTCCTACGACCTGAACTACCGTCCCTCCCTCTGGAAGGCGATCGGCGGCAAGGAGAAGGCGCAGGCCGTCAACAAGACTATCGCCAAGAATGTCGACGTCATGATCGGCAATGAGGAGGACTTCACTGCCTGCCTCGGTCTTGAGGTCAAGGGAGCGGACCACAACCTCACCAATCTCGAACTCGACAGCTTCAAGGCGATGATCGGCGAGGCCGTGAAGGCCTACCCGAACTTCAAGGTCGTCGCCACGACGATGCGCGGCGTGAAGACCGCCACGATCAATGACTGGGGCGCCATCTGCTGGGCGGGCGGCAAGTTCTACGAGTCGACCCACTACCCGAGCCTCGAGATCATGGACCGCGTCGGTGGTGGCGACAGCTTTGCCTCCGGCCTGATCTACGGTTTCATGACCAGTGGCGACCCTCAGGAGGCAGTCAACTATGGCGCTGCCCACGGCGCGCTCGCGATGACCACCCCGGGTGACACCTCGATGGCCTCCTTGGGGGAGGTTAAGAAGCTAGCCGGAGGTGGCGGCGCCCGAGTGGATCGCTGAGAGAGCCTATTAGGCTGAGGGCTGTTAGACTGTTAGGTCTGCAGCTGCAGCGACCACGGGAAAATCTGAGAGCCCCTGCGCTGAAAACGGCGCAGGGGCTTTTGCTTGTGGGATCAGGAACTCGGGAAAGTTTGCATGCCGAGGCTGTTCGTTTGCTCCTACCAGTCTCATAGTATTGATGCTACTTCCCTTCCGGGAAGCCGTGGCACCCTTCGGGCTGCGACTACGTCACGGTCTACCGCGCCCGACCCTACGGGCTTGGTTCAGCCTAATCACCTCCCTCCCCCTGCCCCCTTCAGTGCTTGGCTCCCGGGCCCTGTTCTTGCTCTACTTTCCGGCTCTATGGCGACGCTCAATTCCAATTACCTCAAGCTCAAGGCCGGCTATCTTTTCCCCGAGATCGCACGGCGCGTGAAAGCCTTCACCGAGGCGAATCCAGAAGCCCCCACCCGGCTCATCCGATGCGGGATCGGCGACGTGACGGAACCACTTCCCTCCGCCGTGCGCGAGGCGATGCATGCCGCCATCGACGAGATGGGAACGCGCGAGGGATTTCACGGCTACGGCCCGGAGCAGGGCTACGAATTCCTGCGCACAGCGATCGCCAAGCACGACTACCGCGACCGCGGGCTCGATGTGGCCGACGACGAGATCTTTGTCTCCGACGGTTCCAAGTGCGACGGAGGTGCGATCCTCGATATCCTGGGTGACGACAACAAGGTGGCCGTCATGGATCCCGTCTATCCTGTCTATGTCGACACGAACGTGATGGCCGGTCACACGGGAGAGGGTCGCGAGGATGGTTCCTACGAGGGGATCACCTACCTCGAGTGTACGGCCGAGAACGGCTTCGTGCCCCAGATCCCTTCCGAGAAGGTCGATGTGATCTACCTCTGCTTCCCGAACAATCCGACCGGCGCCGTTGCCACCCGTGAGCAGCTCGAGGCCTGGGTCGCCTACGCCCGGAAGCACGGCTCCATTTTATTGTATGATGCCGCTTACGAGGCTTTCATCTCAGAGTCGTCCGTACCCCGCTCGATCTACGAGATCCCCGGCGCGCGCGAGTGCGCGATCGAGTTCCGGAGCTTTTCCAAGAATGGCGGCTTCACCGGCACCCGCTGTGCTTTCACCGTGGTACCCAAAGGTCTCACCGCGCTTTCGGCTGACGGCGAGCGCCGCCCGATCCATCCGCTCTGGCACCGCCGCTTCACCACCAAATTCAACGGCGTCAGCTACATCACCCAGCGCGGTGCCGCCGCTCTCTACAGCGAGAAGGGTCGCTCCGAGGTTGCTGCCTTGATCGAGCACTACATGGGCAATGCCAAGATCCTTCGCGAAGCGGTGGAGGCTGCGGGACTGAAGGTCTTCGGCGGTGTGAACGCTCCTTACATCTGGGTGAAAGGACCCCAGGGCGTCACGAGCTGGGAGATCTTTGACCGGATGCTCAACGAGGTGAACATCGTCGTCACCCCCGGTAGCGGCTTCGGCCGTGCAGGCGAGGGCTACTTCCGCATCTCCGCCTTTAACAGCCGCGAGAAGGCAATCGAAGCCGCCGGACGCCTCAAGGCGATGACGTGGTAGATTGCCCCCATTGACGGCTACCTGGTTGCGTGGTTCCTTGAAGGAGTTTCTTACCATGAACCCTAGGGAAATTCTGACCATTGGTGTCCTGCTCCTTGCCACCCAGAGTGGAAGGGCAGTGATCGTCGGGGCGGGAAATGGTTCAGGCAATACCAATGCTCCCAGTGGTTCGTGGGCAGATGCGGGGTGGTCTTATGTCGGCAAGGTGAACGGAGGATCCGGGATCTATCTGGGGGAGTATGGAGGGGGAAACTGGGTGATCACGGCAGGGCATGTCTTCAACGACGGCGGGAATCGGAGCTTTATCCTTAACGGAACTTCCTATGATGCGCTCTCAGGCTCGGGCATCCAAATCTCCGGCATCGATCTTTATGTGTACCGGATCAGCGTGGGAGCCGGCACCGGGCTTTCCCTGCTGGCCAACCTTAGCCTGTCGGGCGCCTCGCCCACGCCGGGAAATCCCCTAAGCAACTCCTCCTCCGATCCTCTTTGCATGATCGGATATGGAATGGATCGCGCCGCCTCCGTGACCTACTGGAACGTCAATACCTCCAGTTGGATCTGGACTGAGACCTCGGCCGGAAGTGCCAATGCGACCGGATTCAAAGAACTTGGGAGCCAGTCCAAGCGCTGGGGATACAATTATGCGGACCAGATCACGACGGTGAACGGTACCTCGATGATCCAGACAACCTTCCGCTACTCGGCGAATGACGGCGCCACATTTTCCACCCAAGCTGCCGTTGGGGACTCGGGCGGCGGGGTGTTCAAGTTGCTTGATAACGGCGCATACGAACTGGCAGGTCTCATGGATCTCGTTACTACCCTTCCGAACCAACCGGCCAACACCGCCATTCTTAACAATTCTCTCACCTACAGCATCGATGTGGCCACCTACCGCTCCGCCATCCTGGACACCATTCCCGAGCCCTCGTCTTATGCGCTCATCGGGCTAGGTGGTTTTCTCCTGCTTTTGGGGTACAGGCCAAGAATTTTTAGAAACAGAATGACTCAGGCCACCAGGCTGTCGAGGTAGGCCGAGGGCTCGTAGTTCTCGATCAGGACTTCGTTCTGGTCACCTCGCTTCATCCGGACCTGCTTGACCAGGATTTCGGGGGTCTTGTGCGGGGCAAAGAGGATGTCGTCGTGAGTGGCGTGGTTCTTTTCCGCGAACATGGAGGGAACGAGGTGTCCTCCGAGATGGTCGCTGCGCCCGGTGGCGACATGGACGGTGCCTCGCACTTTCTCGTCCTGAATGTCGCGGCCACTGACGGGTAGGAGTTGGGTGCCAAGACCGAGCTCGCCGAGTTCGCCGGTGACGGGATCCGAGATGAGCTTTGCGTTATGAGTGTCGATGGTGGTCTGGCTCCCCTTGATGAGTTCGGCCTTCACGATGCGACCGCCGGTGACGGTCATGAGTCCGAGCGTTCCATCCTCATATTTATGGGGGAAAGCACCCTCGGCACCCTCAGGGACGAAGTAGACCTCACCCGCAGGGAGGTTCGCGACATCGGGCTCATCGCCAAGGCAGAGGCCGTGGCTCTTCTGTGCTTCCTGACCATTGAGGAGGAGGCGGAGGACATGATTTTTTCCCTCGCAGCCGAACTCGATCTCGACCCAGTCGGCGTTGGTGACTCCCTTGCGGAGCTTCTCTGCCTCGACACTCACGTCATTGTAATCGACCGCCAGTCCGCTGGAGAGGATGACCTCATTGACCCCATGCAGGGTCGCGCCGCGGAATCCGTACTGCTTCGCAAAAGCGGTCAGCGGGGCAGTCGCCGAGTAAGTCGAGATGCAGAGGATGATGTCGTAGTTCGGGTAGACATCCTTGGAGAGGCTGACCTGTTTACCCTCGGGCGTGAAGGCCTCGTCGGGGAGGTCGAGGTTGCTGCCGCCGGTGAGCTTGTAGGCAAAGATCTCCCCGCCCGTAAGACCCATCTTGGATAGGATCTCGGTGTTGAGAGGTTTGTGGAACGACTCAACGGCGTGCTTCTGGATCGTAAGTGCCGGATTCTTAAGGAAAGCATAGTCCTTGATCTCGGCGGGGTTCTCCAGATCGATCAGGATGCAGAGGCGCTGGCCGGGTTTGGGGCCGAACGTTGTTTTGAGAAGACGCTCGAGGCTGAAGGGAGGAAAGGTACGTGCGGCGATGCGCTCGGCAATCGGAGTGGTCATAGTGAAAGGATGAATGATGAGGGATGAATGATGAAGGAAGAAAGAGGGGCTGCTCGCTGAATCCGGCGGGGAAGGAGGATTAGAATAAACGGGGAGTTTGCATCGGGAAGCGAACTCGGGAGGGAATCAGCACTTCGTTAGCGGGTGAGCTGGCAGGAGTGGGCGGAAAATCCTGCGCCGAAGGAGGTGAGCCAGTAGGAGTCGGCACCGCTTTCCAATGCCCGTTCGAGGGCGATCAGCACGGAGGGACTGCTGACATTGCCATAGTCCTGGAGCACGGAGCGGGATTCCGGGAGAGAGACCCCCAGCGTCGATTCCAAAGCATCCAGGACATCGCGGCCTCCGGTGTGAGCGACGACTTTTTCGGGATCGGACTCCCTGAGTGACCAGAGCGAGGAGACCGCCTCGGCGGCGATCACGGGAACCGAGCGGTGAAGCTGGTTTTTCAGTCGGCCATCCTTATTGACGAAGCGGACCTTTTCGCGATGTTCCGGAAGATGGAGTGTCCGGAATCCGGAGAACCGCAGGGCATTGCCAGCCGACACATCATCCCAGATCGCAGCAGCAGCGCCATCGCCAAAGAGACAGAGGCTGATCAAGACCCCGGGGTCATCATCGAGGTAGAACGCGGCCGAGCAGATTTCCACGGCGACCGTCCCGATCACGCTGCCCGGTCGGGCCTGCATCAATCCCCGTGCCGCCTCCAGCATCGGGATGGCCGCACCGCATCCCAGACCAAGAAGATCTCCCAGATAGGCATCCGGTTTCATCCCTAGCCGCTCGGAGACATAGCTTGTGAGTCCTGGGCAGAGGTAACCCGTGCAGGTGCAGATCAGCAGGGCGTCCAGATCGGCGGGGCGTATCCCTGCCCGTTCGCAGGCTTTGGCAAGGGCGGTGGCCGCTAAGCGAGGGGCTTCTGCTTCGAACAAGGCGTGCAGCTCCCCGGCTCCGGCTCTGAGCAGGGCGGCGGGGGAGGGCGTTGCGAATCTGCGCGTCGTGATCCCGCTCTCCCCTCCGAGTACCTTCTGGAGGATCTGGGCTGAGCGTGGACGAACCGTTTCCAGGACCCCCGAATCACGGAGAAGAGTCAGGGACTCTGCCTGGGTCAACCCTAGCTCCGGAAAGGCGGCGGCGATCGACCGGAGGTACATCACCTAAGCGTACGGTAGATCATGCCAAAGGGAAGGAAACGCGCCATCCCGAGGTGCCTCACCCACCGCGTGCCGCGTGCATGGGTAATCACGGGATGAAGAAGATTGGCAGCACGTAGGCGCCTGCCGAATGCGCGGGAAGCCGCCTTGCTGTTCCGCACGGTTGCCTCGGTCCATGCGATACGGCCCTCTACATAGTCCAGAATCGGTGAGATGGAGTGGAAAGCGGCTTCGAGTGCCATGCTCATGCCGTTGCCTGTGAACGGCGGAATCATGGCGGCAGCGTCGCCGATCGAAAAGATCCCGGCATCATGCGGATCGAAGGAAATGCCGGCGACACCGCAGAAGCTGGTTGTATCGGGGAGGGCGGAAGAGAGTCTTGCAGAGAGATCGGGCAATCCGATTTCCCGGAGATAGTGGTGGAGAATCTCGACGCCCTTGCTTCCGGATGGGTTGCGCTTTCGGAACAGACCGCAGACATTCACCCTGTCCTCCTCGATCCGGGCCAGACCGATGTATCCCGATCTTCCGACGTGCATTTCCAGATCATGGGTCAACGGGAGGTCACGGAAGTGGCATTTCAAGCCCACCCAATCGGAGGCCCGCTTCGGCCGTCCCGCAGCCCAGACAACCCCTTCCTGCGCCGCCACGCTTTCGGCCCCAAGCCGCGATCCCGTCAAAAGAGCTCCACCCAGTTCGCGGAAACGGGTTTGAAGGCGGTCGTCGAGCAGGTGCCGCGAAATCCCGCGGCCTTCCACTTCCATATCGCGCAGTGGGCCCTCCTCGTCGTGCCATCGGGAGCTTCGGAGCGGCACGGCATCCTCCAGAGCAAACGAAATGCCGAGGCATTCCAGCACCTCGTCGGAGACACCGCTCAGAAACTCCCCGCAGACGCGGTGTCTCGGATACTCCGAGGCATCATGCAGGGTGACAGGGATGCCGCGCTCCCGCAGCGCGATGCCAAGCGAAAGGCCGGCGAGCCCACCCCCGACGATGATGATGGAGCGTTTCATATCCGGATAGCGGCGAAGCGCAGGGTGCCGCGCCGGGTCACCGTTTCGCGGATTTCCCAGCGTGCGGTATCCAGACCGAGCAAGCGCGCCAACTCACCCTTCCGGAATCCTGCACGGATGCTTGCAGGCATATCATGACGGGTGATCTCGCCAAAAAGAGGGGAGGCAAGCCCAGCCATCCGCAGAGGAAACATGCCGCGGTACGGCTCGGAAAAGAGCAGAAACGAGAATCGGCGAAACTCCCGTCCCAGGCGTCCGAGAGCGGAAGCGTCGAGATGATGGAGGATCAGCGAACCGTAACAGGCCTCGGCTTCCACCCCCGGGAGTGTCTGGAGGAAATCGCCACGCATCCAGTGGATCGATGATGGAAGATCCCCGGTGCGTGCAATCAGGTCGAGCCCCGTGATCTCGCTTGCTGGATGGGCTGTATGGACACAGCTGCAGAGACGACCCTCCCCGGCGCCGAGCTCCACGTATCTGCGGCAGCGATCTTGAATCCGTCGGAGGGCTCGAAGGATCCAGCGGCTGTTCCCGAGAAAGAGATCGAGGAACCGAAGATCTCGTCGGCTCCTTACCGCTCCGGGATCGGCTGGGTCGAGATGATCCAGAAGCTCCGTTTCCAGGATTCGGTTCATTGTGTTTTTAAGATAGGTTGACGCCGCGAAAGCCGAAGAAGGAAAACGGTCCTGATGGCGAAATAGTCACAATGCTTAGCCGAATTACCTATCTTCCGGGATGTGGCAGCCTCATAAGGGGGGTCTATGAAACCCCTCAGCAACCTCTGTTTCGTCCTAGGTCTGGCCTCCGTCATCGCCTCCATCGCCATCTGGTATTATGCCGGCGGCAAGGATGCCACGTTCGAGGCGCGCACCCATGGAGAACTTTTCGGGATCTTCGTCGGCCTTTGGGCCCCGACCTTCCTGATCCTCTCCAACCGCATCGCGCGGTATGTGGAATCAAAATAGTTCCCTTCTGATTTCAATCACGAATGGGCCGGGTCATTGACCCGGCCTTTTCATTTTCTCAGACTACCCCTGTGGATTCGCCCAATTATCAACGTATTCGTCTCTGGTCAGGCATTACCTCCATCGGGGCCAACCTCGCCCTGATCTGGGGACTTGCCCTCAGTGCGTCGTGGTGGGCTGGTGATGTTCATGGTGCTTTGGCGGTTTTGGCGGTCCTTGGTGCCGTAGCCACCCTGGTGACCTTGGCCAATCTGCCTTTTGATATGCTCACCGGACATGCTGTGGAGCACGCAGTCGGTCGCACGGGCCAATCGGCAAGCGGCTGGTTGTTGGAATGGATCCGCGGTCGTTTCGTGACGTTGATCGGCCTCTGGTTCGGCATGGGTTATTTTTCGGCAATCCATCAAGCCCCCGGTGATGCCGTCGTCTCCCTGATCCTTGTCGCAGGAGTCGTGGTGATCCTTTTGTTTTTATTCGTTCCTGCCGGATATCCTGCCCCCAAGGGATCCTCCCATGAGGCGTTTGAAAAGAGCATGGCTGCGGAATCGGCTTCCTTGGCTGTGAAATCGAGACCGGTGCGGTGGTTCGATCTCGGAGATCAGGAAACGGTGAACGGCTGCATCACTCCCCGGGGTTTGCTTTCGCTCTCAACCTCGGTAGCCCAATGGCTTACGCCCCGTGAGGCAGCTCTCATCGCGGCCCGTGAGGAGTATTACCGGAGATCGGGAGCCTGGATCGTGAACCTGCTTATCGTGGTGGTGTGGACACTCCTGGGAATCTTGGCGGCATCCCTTCTGCCAAGCATGAACCCTGTGCAGGCAGGACTGGGCGGAGCCTCCGTCATGACTACCTGGTGCTTTCTGGCCCTTTTTGTCTGGCCGACACTGAATCGGTTCTGGATGCGGCGGGCCGACTCTTTTCTGGCCTCGCTGGCTACTCATGGAGAGGTACGTGATCTCTTGTCCAAGATCGAACGGCTCAACGCCACGGACATATCCCTCTCTCCTGCCAAGACGGCAGTCTTTCATCCCATCCCTCCGCTTCAGGAAAGGCTCACGAACCTGGACCGACGCTCATGAACCAGATCCCCCGCCTTCTTTTCTTTGTCACCCGTTGGTTCGGAAACGCCATCGGGACTTCTCTTCATTGTCATGTCGGGAAGCCTCGCTTCTGGAATCACCCGCCCAACTGGTCGTGAGGTGAATCAGCAGACCCTTTTTCAGGAAAGCGATCAGTCACTCCTGATCCGGGATGGGGTGGTGGAGTACATCCCGTCATTCTTTAGTCCTCCGGAAGCGGAGTCCCTTTTTCAGGAGTTGCTTGAGACGACACCGTGGCAGGAGGACGAAGTGGTGCTGTTCGGTCAACGCAGGAAACTCTCCCGCAAGGTGGCCTGGATGGGGGATTCCGGATTCACGTATTCCTACTCGGGTACCAGCAAGACAGCCTCCCAGTGGACGCCTGCACTGACGCTTGTGAAGGAGCGCGTTGAACGGCGGACGGCTCAACGATTCAACTCCTGTCTGCTCAATCTGTACCACGATGGTTCCGAGGGGATGGGATGGCACAGCGATGATGAAAAAACCCTTGGCCGTAATCCCGTGATCGCATCGGTTAGCTTTGGTGCCGAGAGGATCTTCAAACTGAAGCACAGGAAGTCCAAAGAAGTGGTGTCCGTGATCCTGGAACAGGGCAGTCTCCTTGTGATGAAAGGAGAAACCCAGCACCACTGGGTTCATACTCTCCCCAAAACGAAGAAGATCTCCACTCCGCGGATCAACCTGACCTTCCGGATGTTTGTCGGAGCCCGGTCTGATCTACAACCCGGGGAGTCATGATTTACGACGCTGCGATCATCGGAGCGGGATTGAGCGGACTTTCGGCAGCCCGGCAACTTGCAGCTCAAGGCCTCGATGTTGTCATCGTGGAGAAAAGCTTGGGAACCGGCGGGCGTGCTGCCACGCGTAGGCTGGAATTACCCGAGGGGGGACATGTGAGCGTTGATCATGGCGCCCAGTTTTTCACGGCGCGCGACCCTCTCTTCCGTCAACAGGTCGCCGGGTGGCTTGACCGGGGCGTTTGCTTCGAATGGAGCTCGGGATTCCACACGTGGGATGGAGCTTCCCTGCTTTCCCCCGATGACAGATGGAAAGAGCCCCGTTTTGCCTGCCATTCCGGGATGAGTGCCCTTGGAAGGGATCTTGCCGAAGGATTGCAAATCATACGGGGATTTCGAGTAGTATCCGTCGATCGGAACGGGGAGGAATGGGTGCTTCATCCCATGGGGGAGAACTCCATGGAATCCATTCGTGCGAGGACGATCTTTTGTTCGGCGCCGGTTCCCCAATCGCTGGAATTGACCGGGCGCTACATCTCGGAGGATCAGCGGCGACTGCTTGGATTACTTTCTTACGGGCCCTGCCTTGCGGTCATGGCTCTTTATAAGGATAAAAAACATCACCCAAGTTGGAAGGGTGTCCAGGTCCGGAATCCGGGATCATCGCTTTCGTGGATGGCGTGGGATTCTACGCGCCGGGATAGGGAACATCTGGCGGATGCGGCAGTGTTTCATTCCTCCGTCGATTTTGCCTCACGTTCCGGACTGGACTCTGCGGATGGGAAGCAACTGGCCGCCAGTGAGATGCTCCGCGATGCCGCCAGGATCGGCGGAGAATGGATCGAGCATCCTTCCCAGACGAGTGTTCATTTCTGGCGCTATGCCATTCCGCTTGGGGAGGGTGTTGAGAGAGGGTTTCTCCGTTCCGAAGAAAACCCTGAACTTTATTTCATCGGAGACGGCCTGCAGGGAGGACGCATTGAGGGGGCGTGGCTCTCGGGATTCAAGGCAACACAGGACTATCTTCTATCTTGAGAGGCAGGGGTAAACCTCCAAGCCATGGACGGATTCTGTCGTAGAAAGTCATCCGTCCTGAAAGTACACTGCTCGATGTGCCGGATATCCACACTGATCAGATTTCGCTAGTAATCCGACTGGCTTGGGAGGATCGAACGAGCTTCGAGGAGATCAAGGAACGGACGGGTCTTGTCGAGCGTGAGGTCATCGAGATCATGCGGCGGGAACTCAAGCCATCAAGTTTTACCATGTGGAGAAAACGGGTCGGAGGCCGAGTGACAAAACACCGGAAGCTGCTGGAGCGGCGCTTGAAATACGCGCCTCATGAGGACTCCGATTACTAGGGAAGCTTCCCTAGAGGACTACGCGACCAGTGACAGCTGTGTGAGCACGGAGGGTATCCGCTCCTTCAACTTGAAAAATCCATGGGTGGCGTGCGGCCAGAATGCCTCATCCCAAGGACGACGTAGTTTTCGTAGCGCAACCTGGTTGCTTGCCAGATCGGAGAGCATCGGTTCGATCAGACTGCGGATCGGGCCAACAGGCGGATTCATGATGCTGAAGCTATCCGCGCCACTTTCCTGCAGAAGGGTATGCAAGTTCGCTAATGGTGATTCCTCACTAAGATGGAGTCGATGGACCGGGCACTGAAATCCGGCTTCCAAGCGAGCAGCGGTTTCCTCGATCGCTTTGTTCTTCCATGCCGCGGGCAGGGCGCCGATTCCAGGGTAAGACTCAGCCGCATGAAGAAGAACGATGGCGGAGACATCGCTCTGTGGAATACCCCAATCCTCCGGAAGCAGATCCTCTTCCGTGACGAGAAGAACCGTGTTTTCGCCGACAACATGTTGATCCGGACGAGACAATGGGAGTAACGGGTGGATGGTGAAAGACTCCTTAATCAGAGGAGCTTCCTGAGCCAGGAGGCCGTGTGGGGAATAAAGGCCGTTCGTGAAGCGCTCGATATTCCCGGCGGTGGCCAGATAGACCTTTCCCTGAGTCTGCAATCCGCAGACCCAGCGCCATGAGAGGGTGTTGGACGCAGGGTCTCCGTCGAGAAGGTGCCTCATGAAGAAGTCGGCTCCGAGTTGCCAGGGCAGACCCAGCGTATGAATCCAGATGCTCGCAAACCACATGCGGACATGATTGTGAAGCCATCCGGTGCTGCGGAGTTCGCATGCCCAGGCATCGAGACAATCAATTCCTGTGAGGCCCTGCTCAGCTGCCGCAACGCGGGCAGTCAGATCATAATCACTCGCCATGGAGGCACGCAGCACATCGAGATCGCGGAGGTAGTTACTCCAGACGGCAGGCCGCATCTCCAACCACCCCTTCCAATAAGTACGCCAGCAGATTTCCTGAATGAATTTTTCCGTTTCCTGAAGGGAATGTCTTTTAAGTACCTCGCCAACAATCTCGGGTTCCGTGATGAAACGGTGGCGCACATAGGGAGAAAGTCCGGAAACAACGCCGGGAACAAAATTGCGTCCCTCTGCATAACTGATACCGGCCAGTGGTAAAAACTGCTCGAGCTTGAGCAGGGCATCCGCACGTGTGGGATTCATCGAATCAACAGTTCCAGATCATGCAGTGAGTAAAAACCGTTTTGGCACTCCGTTGGCAGCACCCAGCAGGCTTCCGACGACCGCGCCACGGTGGCAGTTGTCACCTCCGACCATGGCATTGGCGATGACGCCGGCCGCGAAGTCGCCGCTGTATTTCCAGACGAGGTAGAGGGAGGCGGGCATCGCATCGGCGATGTAGCAGGCGGGGCTGAACCGTGATCCGATCACATGGTCATCGGGTTGATGTAGCCATGAGTCGCTCTTGTTGCCCGAAATCCAGTCGCCTGCCTCCGCGCGGATGGCCTCGTGGAGAGATGCGCCTTCCGATACTTTCCAGAGAAGTCGCACAAGAGTATCCGCAGCGCGCAGTACATTGGCATGGGCATGGGTGAGGCCTACATGCTCCTTCACGATCTTCCTCAACTCCGGGAGATCGGTTCCTTCCAAGGCAGCGCAGAGCGCGGGTACCGTGGCAAGCCCGCCGATGTGCTCATCGCTGATGCCACACTTCCGCGGTTTCTTTCCCTGCGCGTAGCGCGTGAAAAAAGCCCGGTGGTATTCCTCGACATAGGTGTCGCGATGCCATCCCGCCTCAAGCATCCGGGCGATGTAGCGCTCGAGCCAGGCATCCGCATCATAGCCGCCGCGCTCACGCACGAAGGCAAAGAGTTCCCGTGCCAATCGGAAGTTGAGCGTGTTCTCACCCGCCCTCAGAAACTGATGGTAGTGAATCCCGCGCTGCCCCCAATACTGCGCCTGCTCGCGGAGGATATTCCCCTTCTCGTTGAGGGGATGATATTCGGATCGCCAGAGGATGCTGCCCGGGTGAGGGCTCTTCGGTTCAAGGAAACGGTCGACGGTACCGTAGTCGCGGCGGAGTGCCGCCGTGTCGTAGTACCAATGAACCGGCATCGCCAGCGCATCGGCGGCGAGTGAACCAAGGTATGCCTGATGCCACCGCGAAGTCGTCTCTTCGTTCATGAATTGATCCAAGCCGGGAGTTCGATCCGGACCCGTGCTCCGATGCGGCCGAGCAGGCTGTAGAGTCCGAAGAAGGCCCGGTTTACATAGATCGTGTCGGGGGAGCCTCTCTGACCGCGCATCGTCCGCAGATGGTCGGCTCGGCGGTTCTCCTCGCCGAGGTCGTAGATCGCCTTCAGAAAATCCGGGTCACCGAAGTCGAAGATTCCGCTACGGAAAGGGCGGGCCAGTAGTTCGAGCCAGACCATGCAGAGGGAGGTGATCATGGAGATTTCCTCAGGACCATCCTCGGGAAGAATCACATCGAGATCGCGCAGGGCCTGCTGCAGGAGAGCCGGATCGCGTTCCAGGCGTGGATCGAGGAATCGGAACTGCTTGCGGTAGAACTCCTCCGAGATCTTCTTTGTGCAACCGAAGTCGAGCACCCAGAGTTCACCGTTCTTCACGAGGAAATTGCCCGGGTGCGGATCGGCGTGGAAGAGCATCAGTTCGTGGACCTGATGAGCGTAAAAGTCCCACAGGGCCTGTCCGATTGTGTCGCGCTCGGTCTGGGTGGCCCCTCCGTCCGCAAAGCGGTCGAGCTGTGTCCCGTCAATCCAGTCGGACGTCAGGATCCTGCCGGTCGAGAGCTCGGGGTGGTAGCCCGGGAAACGCACTCCCCTCAGATGGGCGGAGGCTTTGGTCAGCTCCACGGAGCGCTCCAGCTCGTGACGGTAGTCGGTCTCCTCGAGCAGGCGGGTCTCGACCTCGCGAAAATAGGAATCCACATCAGCCTCGCGCAGACCGAGGATCCGAAGGGCGATCGGCTTCACGACGGCGAGGTCGCTTTTCAGGCTCCGTGCGACGCCCGGGTACTGGACCTTCACGGCGAGGTCGCGACCCTTCCGTCGCGCCCGGTGCACCTGTCCGATGGAGGCGCCGTGGGAGGCCTTCTTCTCAAAGTGTTCAAAGAGCTCCTCCGGCCCCTTTCCAAACTCGCGCCGGAAGGTCTGAGCCACCAGCGGATAGGAAAGTGGCGGCACGGAGGACTGGGCCTGGGCGAACTGGCGCGCATAGGCGGCAGGGAGCAGGTTCTTATCGATGCTGAGCATCTGAGCGAGCTTGAGTGGTCCGCCCTTGAGCTTGCTGAAGGTATCGTAGACCGCTTCGGCATTCTTCTCGTCGAGTTCCTCGCGGAGTCTTCGGAGGTTCGTCGCGTCCTTCCCTCCGACCATGAAGCGGCCGTAGTGCTTGAGGTAGTTCATGCCGACGCGTGCCCCGGCTCCTCCCAGAGCGGCCATGCGCCCGATGGCACCCTCGCGGATCGTCTCCTGATCCTTTTTCCGGCTCTTTCCGGACGGTGAATCTTTCACCGGATCACTTTCCCTTGCAGCCGGACCACGGGTTGCCCGGCAGGAGGAATCGGATCAGATCGGCTGCAGAGTCGAGTGCCTGTGAGCGGAAAAGGTCGAAGGCCAGAGTGACGGTCTTCTCGATAAAGGCATCGGTGCGCTCGAACTCCTCGCTCTCGTCCTTGAGCCATTGGTCGATGACCCAGCGCAGATGGACGTAAAGGATCCCCGGATACAGGGTGGTCAGGCCACGGCGATCGGCGATCTCGCCCGACTCCGTCCCCCGGTCGACGAGGCGGTGGGCGAATTCCAGAAATTCTTTCCTCATTCCTTCCATCGAAGCCGGGTGCGAGATCGGGGAGATGTCATGAAAGCGCTCCAGCAACAGCGAGCGGCGAGCGGTCGCCGACTGTGTCAGCGCAAAGAGGAAGGCGAGGTAGCGCTCGCGGGCGGTGAACTCCTCCCAGTCCTCTCCTCCTTCGACGGCCGAGATCACTTCCGTGATCCAGTGACGCCAGAAGCCTTTCTCCACCGCGTGGAACGAGGGGAAGTGCTTGTAGAAGACAGCCTCTGTCATCCCGAGTTCCTTGCAGAATCGTGCCACGGAACGCGGCGGATGACCCTCCTCCGACCAATGGTTGGCAAAGGCCTCGAGAATTTTGGCGCGGAGATCAGGTGCGGTGCCGGCTTTGGAACCAGCGCTGGTCTTGGAACGGGAAGGACGCTTGGTGGCCATGAACTAGAGACTACTGCATCTGGCAAGCAGGGGCAATTAACCCCTGCGGTGGAGCGGATCAGAGGGATGGCCGCACCGGGGAATTCCCTTTCATTTTCATGCGGGATGCCATTAGGTGACCGCATGGAGTTAGTACGCATCGTTCTTCAAGTCGTGGTTGGGCTCGGAATCCTGAATGTGTGGCTCATCCGGGCCAACTGGGCGACGGGATACCGCGGCGGAGATGCCAAGACGCTGAAAGAGGAGTTTGCCAACTATGGGCTGCCTGCTTGGTTCTTTTATCTGATCGGCACCCTGAAGATCCTATGCGCCCTCGCCGTCTTGGCCGGGATTTGGTTCCACCCGCTGGCAACGCTCGGCGGTGCGGGATTGGCCGTGCTGATGGCCGGGGCTTTCTCGATGCATCTGAAGGTGAAAGATCCCTTCAGCAAGGCGATCCCCTCGCTGGTCATGCTCGCGCTGTCCCTCGCGATCGCGCTGCTGTAAACGCTGGCGCTTTTTAGTGCGCTAAGAGGGCTAGGTATCCGTTCACCAAAAAGAAGAGAACGGCCGGCGTGGTCTTCAGGAACCCGTCACGGATTTTGATTCGCACCAAAATGGCGAGCAGCATCATCACGGCAAGACCGCCTGCCGCCGTCTGACCAAGCAGGGGAAAACGATGTCCCGCGAGGAGTCCCAGGGCACCGCAGATCTGCAGAAACCCGATGAGCTGGCGGAGTGACGACAAACCGAATCGCACGAACTCCTTTTCGAGATGGCGGGAGGTGAAGCAGCCAGTCCCGTAAGCCAAAAACGAAATGGCTGAGAACAGTGTGATCGCGGTGTTCAATCACCCGAACTTAGGGAGAAGCAGGGCTTTCGCCTAAAACAATCGCTTTGTGGTCACGGTTTTCCTCAGCCAATCAGTTCCCGAGATCCAACTCGAGCTGTGGAAGGGCGGCCTTGCCTGCGCTCTTGGGGTTCTTGGGACCGTGTGACCGCATGATCCGCCAGAGGGATCCGGGAGGCACGATGGCCGCCGGATAGCCGTTGCGACTGCTCTCGGTCGGCAGGTGGATCGCATCGCTGGAAAGGTCTCGGAGCTCCGGCACCCAGCGGCGGATGAATTCCCCCTCGGGATCTTTCTCAAGAGACTGCTTGATCGGATTATAGATCCGTGGCGGCGAACCGTGGGTGGTTCCCGACTGCATCTGGAGCTGGCTGTAGTGGATACCCGGCTCGTAGTCGAGGAAGGTGCGGGCCAGATGCGGGGCAAAGCGGCGCCAGTCAAGGTTGAGCGCGTAGGAGGCAAAGGAGACGAGCATCGCCCGGGCGCGGAAGTTGATCCATTTGGTCTCATTTAGCGAGCGCATGCAGGCATCGACAAAGGGGTAGCCCGTCATGCCCGAGGCCCAACGTGCGTAGAACGTCTCGTCCCAGCCATGAAGGGTTTCTCTGGCCGGGTTGATGCAGCGGAATTCCATCCACGGCAGTGACTCGAACTTCTGCAGGAAATGATCCCGCCAGCGAAGTCTCCGGTGGAAGCTGTTACGGTGCATCATGCTCCCGTGAGGTGGCCGCGGCTCGCGGGCCATCGAGGCCTGGGCCGCCCGCTTCGTGGAGAGACTACCCCAGGTGAGGTGAGGGGAGAGTCTTGAGCAGGCCTCGTGCGCATGGAGAGGGCTCCCCATCTCCACACGGTATCCCTGATGAAGAAGACACCGCTCGCCGAGAAAACTCTCCAGCAAACCGAGGGCGAGGTGCTCACCGCCCTGCTGGCGGGAAATGTCCCCGGGCGTGGAAAGATCCGAAGCCGGGAGACCGGATGGCATGGCGGAGGGGTTTCTCCAGAACTTAGGCTCGGGGGCCTGCGGTGTGGAGATCCACTCCCGCCAGAATGCTTGGTGCTCAGGCTTCTCCCGAGGAGCTTTTGAGCCCCTCAGGACGCCGTTTTGTAGAAACTCCACGACCGGAACTCCTCGTTCCCTGCAAAGTCGGAAGATGCGCTTGTCCCGATCAAAGGTCCAACCGTTTCCTGTCTCCTGATGGCAGAGGAGGTCCGTGATCTCGTACTGCTCAAAAAGGATCCCCAGCACGTTTTCTGCCGAGGGTGCTTCGGCGATCAACAGGTTGCCGCCGATCTTCCCCAGGCCTGATGCCAGATTGAGCAGGCACTCCGCGACAAATGCCCACTGATCTTCCGAGGCCTTGTCGGTTACCCAGTAGTCGGTCTCGCGGACATAGAGAGCGAGCGCTTTTTCTCCTGCAGCACATCGCCGCGAGGCCTCTGCTAGTGGGGCATGGTCGTGCAGCCGTAGATCCCGCTTCAGCCAGACCAGAGTGATCCTCTCGCTCCCGCTCATGGGCTGGTTCTACGTGACCGTTTCAACTCGCCCTTGCAGGCCTCGCTACAGCAGGTGATGGACTCCCAGTCGCGCTCCCATTTCTTGCGCCAGGCAAAGGGACGGTTGCAGTGCCGGCAGATCTTCTCCGGGAGATCGGACTTGCTGACCGCTTTCCCGTTCCGGCGCATGGTGCGGGAATCAGACGGAGAGCGCCGCCTGCACCTGATCCCAGAGACGGGCACGGCTTGCGAGGGCTCCGCGTGCCGCTTCGACGGCCTCGGCGAGCTTTGCCCGATCATCACCACAGAGGGTGGCAACGAGGCGAAGCGCAGCGGGTCCGTGCTCGTCGCCGTCGAGTTCCGCGTGGCGCTTCAGATAATAATGGAAGATCGGCGCGGGGTCCTCGCCGATGCCGAGCCTGGCGAGCAGGGAGTTGAACATCCCGGGGATGACGTTCTCTCGGCCAAAGGAGAAGGAGGCGGCGATCCTGTGTGCCTCGCCTCGCTTGAGCAACGCGAAGGTATCCTGCATGAAAGCCCGCGAAGGCTCCGGCACCATCGGTGCTTCGAGGGCTGCCTCGAGCCCCTGCGAGCGCACGATGTCGAGGAAGGCCGTGATGGGCGCCGTATCAGCCCCCACCTCGCGCATCGCCATCAGGTAGAGGTCAAAGTGGCTCGCGTGGGTCGAGTGCTCGCGATGGGACTTCGGAAGCCGGTCCGATTCCTCCCCGGTCACGATGTCGTTAATTAGGCGTACGAGATCGCCGTGAGGGCGCGGCATCCAGGGCCAGGTTGCCGGAGCCAACTCTGCCTGGAGGAACTTCAGCAGCGACATGAAATCCCAGACGGGGAAGACATGGTGCTCCATGAAAATGCGGAGCTGTTTCTCGGTCTGAACTACTCCGAAGACAGGGTGGGTCTCAACGGTCTCAAGCGAGGTTTTCAGTGCGTCAGCAAGATGCTGCTCGGTGGGCGTGAGAAGTGCGGTCATGGGTAGGAATTTACCATGATTCAGCCTCATGGTCAGAGCGAGAAAACGAAGTGATCGAACTTGGCAAGCAGGTCACCCCAAAAGCCCCATCCCTTCGCGATCAGGCTGACTCCGGAAAGGGCCAAGAGGACGATAACCAGCCGGTTGTAGACGGAATTGGATAACCTCCGGAAAGCCATCACGCCGAGCCTCGTCGTGATCACGATCACGAGAAGAGAGGAACCCCAGAGGATTCCCAGACATCCGCTGAAGACACCGCCCCGGATCAGGAGCAACCAGCATCCGTGCCTCCCGCTTGAGGAGATTGTCCACGGGGACAATCGTTAGAAGAGCTAGCAGCAGCGGCAGGAGGATCCTTTGCACGCGCTGACGGATCATTCCGCCAAGGCCGTGACGCTGGAGAATGAACATCGTGAAGAAGCCGCTGATCAGGAAAAATAGCGGCATCCGGAACATGTGGATCGCCGCATAGGGAATGAAGAACAAGCCGTTCTGACGAGTGTCCTGAACGGGCCAAGGGACCGGGATAAAACTCAACAAGGCGTGCAGGACGATCCCCAGGATCATCGCCACGCCGCGAAGTGCATCGAGGTCGGTACGCCTGGAGGGGCTGCCACCCATGGTCGGATTATTCGAGAAATCGTTCATGCGACCTGAACCATCCTTGGAGACGAAGGGATCAGCCCGGGCCCGAACTCAGGGATTGGCCGACTGCGGCAGGACGATGACGGGCTTGTCGTTTTCCCGAGGAGCATTGGGTGCTGGCGGCGCGCCGTCGATGAAAGCATCCATCTGCTGGCCCACGTAGATCGGCACCTTGGTCTTGTCGAACTGGTAGATGACCTGCAAAACGCGGGTGTCGACGCGTTCGGTGCTGTCACCGGTGAGCGATTTTTTCACGGTGATGTAGGGTTCGATACGGACAAAGCGGAGAGGGATCGGTTCCGAGCGCATCCCCTTGATGTAGGCGATCGCAGGTGCCCCTGCCCTCACGCGGGAGGCACTGTCCTCGTCGACATCGGTGCGCAATTGCAGTCTCTCGGTTTCGCCCAGCAAGAGGGAGGGAGCATTCGGATCGGTCGGGGAGACGCCCGCATACTCCCCCTCGTGCATGTTCTGCCTGAGGATGTCGCCGTCGCGGGGTGCGCGGACGGTGAGCAGGTCCAGGTTCACCTCCGCCTGGGTCAACTGGGCACGGGCCAGCAGGAGATTCGCACGTGCTGAACCTAGAGAGGACTCGGCCGACTGGAGCTCGAAGTATTTCCTCTTCTGCACATCCTCACTGATCACGCGCTGCGAGAGAAGACGGTCGCTGCGTGCAAGATCGTCCTTCTTGTCCTCGACCTTGACCTCGGCCTCCTTGACCTGGGCCTCCAGCAGCGCCACCTGGGCCTTCTGCGCGGAGACTTTCGCCTCGGCATCCCTGGTATCTTGGCGGAATAGGGGATCCCCCTTTCTCACCCGGTCTCCCACCTTCACGTAGATGTCCATGATCAGTCCGGGCAGGATGGGGGCCACGATGACGTTCTCATTGACCGCCTCCACCATTCCACGGGCGCCTATCGAGTCGGTGTAGGGAGCCCGCGACGGCTCTACCAGCGGGACCGGTGTGGGAAGGGGCTTCTTGAGCTTGAAGACGAGTAGTGCGGCGGCACAGATCCCGATCAGTGCCAGGAGGATGGAAAGGCGATTAAGCATGGCGGTATTCGGCAGCGGGGCAGCTCTTCACAACCCTGCCATCCTCCATCTCCGCAATCCAGTCGGCGAAGGAAAAAATCCTGCTGTCGTGGGTGACAACAATGACGCAGCGGTCCGGACGGCAGGCGCTCTCCTTAAGTAACTCGAGGGCATGGTGACCTGTCTTGGCATCGAGAGAGGCTGTCGGTTCGTCGCAAATGATGAGGCGCGGATCGTGCACGAGAGCTCGGGCTATCGCAACCCGCTGCTGCTGGCCTCCGGAGAGCTGCCTAGGGAAGGAGCGGATCCGGGTGCCGAGACCGAGTTCAGTCAGGACCGCCGCCGCCTTCTCCTCGGCTTTGCGAGAGGGCCATCCCTGAAGAATGAGAGGAATGGATGCATTCTCAGCGAGCGTGAGCGTGGGGATGAGGTTGAACTGCTGGAAAATGAACCCGACGTTCCTGCTGCGAAAGGCGGTCACCTCAGCATCGCTCATGCCGCCGATGTCCTGGCCAAAGACCTCGATGCGCCCCGAGTCGGTCTGCATCGTGCCGCAGATGACGCTCAGGAGGGTTGTTTTCCCGCATCCGGAGGGCCCAACGATCATGGTAAGTTGTCCCGCGAGCGCCGTGAACGAAACGTCGCGCAAGGCGTAGGTCGGTGTGTCGCCGTTGGGAAAGGTCTTCACGACCTTCTCCACCCGGACGGCGACGGAGTTTTCGGATGCCGTAATCGGATGGCTCATTTGAAGACGACGGCGGGTTCGAGCTTTGCGATCTGTCGGAGGCCAACCAATGCGGAGAAGCTGCAGATGAGCATGATAATGACGGCCACTGCCACGGGCACCTGCCATGGCATGAAGAAAGGAGGAGTCTCGAGTTTGAGAACCTTGAGTCCGAAGAGGGTGGTCAATCCCACGCCGATCCCGAAGCCGACAAAGCCGACCGAAAACGACTGGAGGAAAACCATGGCCGTCAAAATGGGCATACGGGCTCCCATCGCCTTCAGGGCGGCGAGATAGCGCAGGTTATCGAGGATGAAGAGGTAGAAAGTCTGCCCGGCGATCGCGATACCGACAATCATCCCCATGATCACGACCGTTCCGAAGGAAATCGGGATACCGGTGTTTTTGATATACCACCGAACGGTCGTCCAGAAGAGGTCGTCGCGCGCGAAGGCGCGGAGGCCAGGAACCCTGCTGATCCGCGCTGCGAGTTCCTGAGGTGACACCCCTGGCTTCGGCTCCACCAGCACGCAGCTGAGCATCTTGCGCTGGGGCTTTGCGAACTGGAGTGCCCGGTCATAGGTTGTGAAGACGTAGGGTTGGGCTAGGAAGCTGCGGTTTTCGTGGCAGATGGCGACGACCTCAGCGCGCTTGTCGTTGATCTCAAAGGAGGTGCCGATATCGATTTTGATTCCCTTCTTCCGGTATTTCTCGACGCCGACCTGATCGATGATCACGGCATCCGGGAGACGCAGATCCTCCACCCGGCCCTTGAGGATTTCCATCGGCCTGCCGACGAAAGTCGCCGTGTCGAGTCCGGTCAGTTGGACATTCTGGAAGGATCCGTCTCCCAGTCGTGCCTGCTCGATCCCCAGATAAAGAGGGACGGCCCACTCCACGCCCGGGACGCTCCGCACGCGCGTCACCTCGATCTCGCGCAGGGGGATGACCTCGTTGACCTGCTCCACCTTCGCGTCGAAGACCCAGACCTTTGCATCGATGTTCCGCACGGTTGCGGTGGTCCAGAGCATGATGCCGCAGAAGACCGATGTCTGCTGGGTCATCAGCAGGGAGCAGAAGGTCAGGCCGCCGACCAGCATCACGTACTTCGCGCGGTCGCGGAAGAGCATGAGGAGGGCAATGCGGAGCATAAAAAATTAGGGTGTTAGGGGTTTAGGCTGAAGGCTGTTAGGGCTGCACCCGATAGCCAAATCCCTAGGTCCTATTTGACAGTTGTCGTTCGGCGTATTTGGCGATGAGGTCGTATTCCAGATTCACGGGATCGCCCTGCTTCAGGTTGCCAAGGTTTGTTTCCTGAAGCGTGTGGGGAATGATCCAGAGGCCGAAGCTTCCCTCGGCGAGGGAGGCCACGGTCAGGGAGACGCCGTTCACGGCGATCGAGCCCTTCTCAATGAAATAGCGCAGACCTTCCCTGGGAATCGCGATCACGAGGTTGAGATCGTTTCCCATCGGCTCGGCGGACAGCACTTCGGCCGTCGTATCGATATGTCCCTGGACGAAGTGACCCCCGAAGCGTCCATCCGCTCGTAGGGCTCGCTCGAGATTCACCCATGAACCGGGCTTGAGAGTGCCGAGGTTGGTGCGGTTGAGCGTTTCCACCAAGAGATCGAAGGAAACCCCTCCCTCCTTACCCGTGACGGTCAGGCAGCAGCCGTTCACCGCGACGCTTTCCCCCAGGGCCAACTCGTCGGCAAAAGGCGCCTCAATCACGAGGCGCGCGGCATCGTTGCCTCTCGGTTCGAGCACTTTCACGGTGCCGACCGACTCGATCAGTCCGGTGAACATAAAAGAAGGCTACCGGAGAAAAATCCATCCTGCCAGCGCCAGCACGGGAAGCAGGATCGGCAACGCATAGGTGACGATGTAGCCGAAGAAGCCGGGACACTTCGCTCCAGCCCCCTCGACGATGCTGCGGACCATGAAATTCGGCCCGTTACCGATGTAGGTCATCGCGCCGAAGAAAACTGCACCGAGCGAGATAGCCATCAGGTTCGCGGGTGTCTGCATGGCGATTCCCAGAATATCGGCGGGGTTGTGCAGAGATCCCACCTTCAGTCCCGCATCGACGGAAAGGAAGGCGAGGTACGTGGGAGCGTTGTCGAGTACCGAGGAGAGAAGCCCCGTCGCGTAGTAGAAATGCAGCGGCCCCATCCCAAAGCTCCGCGTGAGTTCCGGGGCCAGCCGCCCCAGCAGATCGAGCGCCGGAATCATGGTCAGGAAGATCCCAAGGAAGAGCCACGCAACCTCGCGGATCGGCGCGAAGGAGAAATCATTCCTTTCATGGATGAGCCTCGGGGTCAGATACCACGAGCAGAGGGCGGCCCCCGCCATGACGACCTCCCGCCAGGGGCTCGGCAGGAAGATTGCCCCCAGGATGACGACCAGCGGGGCGAGGTTTCCGATCCCCTCCACGGAGAAGCGTTCCTCGCCCGCCTCCTCCTGACGGACTGCCTTTGGAGCCCTCAGGAAATTCTCCCGGTCCATGAGGAAGAAAACCGCCCCGAGTAGTCCAAGGGCTAGGAGCCATGGCTTCCAGAGATGGGCAAGCGTCCAGAAGAAGGGGACCCCCTTCAGGAATCCGAGGAACAGTGGAGGGTCTCCGACGGGCGTGAGGCAGCCGCCGACATTGGAAATCAGAAAGATGAAAAAGACGGCGTGGAATCCCGTGAAGCGGTATCGGTTCATCCGGATCCAGGGACGGATCAGGAGCATCGAGGCGCCCGTGGTGCCGATGAGGTTGGAAAGCACGGCGCCGCCGAGCAGAAAGAGAAGATTCCTCAACGGGGTGGCCTCGCCCTCCACGCCGAGATGGATGCCACCCGCCACGATGAAGAGGGAGGCCATCAGGATCAGGAAGCTTCCGTATTCATGCAGTGCGTCCCCGACCCGGGGAGCTTCGTGCAGAGCAACGAGATAGTATCCTGCCACCACGGCGCCGAGCACCACTGAGACCTTCGGGTAGTTCCGCTCCCACCAGTGATGGGCCAGGAACGGCAGGAGCGCGATCCCAAGCAACTGCAGAGCAAAGGGTATCAACAGCCAGGGGCCGGGGACTGCGCCGAGGGGAATGTCGTGCATGGATCCTATGCGTTTTTCATGGACTTCTGAGACTTCGCGAGCAAATTCAACCGACTTGAAATTTTCGTCCCTGCCACTTCTTTGCTTTCTGATGATGTCGCTTTTGCTGGGGGGGTGCGCTTCCGTCAGCGTCGGCAATATCCATCCGAAGGGAACTCCCCCCAAGTCACTTCCCAAGATAATCTATGTCCGTGAGTTTACGGCACCTCCCGATGTTTTCCATGTCGACCGGAGCAGCGAAAAACTGCGCGAGTTCCTCAAAAAAGAACGGCATGCGCTCGCGGTCGATCTTGCGGGGCAGCTCTCCAAATACATCGCCCCCGCCGAAATCCTGCCCGAAGAGAAGCCTCTCCCGAAGGGGAATTACTGGATCCTGCAGGGTGTCTACGACAGGGTCGATCAGGGAAGCCGCGCCCTGCGTATCGGTCTCGGTTTCGGGGCGGGAGGAACGAAATTGGAGACCCGGGCCATTTTCAGCAATCTCTCGTCGGGCAAGCCCGTCCCCTTCCTCTCCCTGCTGACGACTGGAGGTTCCGGGATAGCGCCGGGCGCCTGGGCCGCCTTCACCCCTGCCGGGGCTTTCTACATTCCGGGCGCTATCGCCAATGCCGGGGGAGCCTCCCTGGGTGGTCTCTCGGTGGATCGCAACCGGACGGCCCGCGAGGTCGTTGCCACGCTTTCCGAGTATTGCCTTCAGCAGCACCTGATCCCGGAAAGACGCACCCGCAGACCGAAGCGACTGGGTGCCTTGCCTTCGTTACAGAGACCCGATTTCGTGATTCCAAAGACGGGTCTCTGAGGGGTCGTAAAAAACCACGGACTTTTCAAGAGCCCCGCAGTCTGGTTTGCTTTTCAGCTTCGTCGCACGGCGGCATGACACCTTTTTCAACCAACCCTTTTTCATGAGCACCATCCTTCGCAAAACCAAGATCATCGCCACCCTGGGGCCCGCCTCCGAGACTCCCGAGCGCCTGCGCGAGATGATCCTCGCCGGTGTGAACATCTTCCGGCTCAACATGAGCCACGCCAACCACGACTGGGTGAGGAAGATTGTCCCGTCGATCCGCTCCATCGCTACGGAGCTGGACATGCCTGTCGGCATTCTCATGGATACGCAGGGCCCCGCCGTCCGGACAGGAGACCTTTCCACCAAGCTCGACCTGAAGATCGGCGACATCATGGAGTTCACCGTGCGGGGCACCCACAGCGAGGAGCTCTATTCCGTTGGCGTGAACTACGACGGCCTCATCGACGACATTTCCGAGGGTGATGTGGTGCTCGTCGACAACGGCGTCATCCACCTCAAGGTCCTCTCCAAGATCAACAACCGCATCCGCTGCGAGGTGCTGACCCCGGGCCTGCTCGGATCCCGCCGTCACATCAACCTTCCCGGCGTGAAGGTCAACCTCCCCCCTCTTACGGAGAAGGATCTTGTTGACGTGGCCGTGGGTGCCGAGACAGGCGTCGACTTTGTTGCCCTCTCCTTCTGCCGCGAACCCTCCGACATCGTGGCCCTCCGCAAGGTGCTCGAGGGGCATAACTGCCCCGCCAAGATCGTTGCCAAGATCGAGGACCAGAGCGCGGTGAAGCTCATCAACGAGATCATTCAGGAAACGGACGCGGTCATGATCGCCCGCGGCGACCTCGGCGTGGAGTGCCCCATGGAGGAGCTCCCCATCATCCAGCGCCGCATCCTCAAGGCGGCCCTGAAGCTTGGTAAGCCCGTCGTTGTGGCAACCCACATGCTTGAGTCGATGATCGAGAATCCTGTGCCGACGCGTGCCGAGGTGACCGATGTCGCCAATGCTGTCTTCGAGCAGGCAGATGCCATCATGCTTAGCGGCGAGACCACGGTCGGAAAATACCCCGTCGAGTGCGTGAAGGTCCTCGACCGCATTGCCCGACGCATTGAGCGCAGCGGCAGTGCACACTTCGCCGACAAGACCGTCCTACTCACGGCGCGCCAAAAAGCGGCCCACTCCGGCGTTGTCCTGGCGAATTCATTCCCCGATTCCCACATCGTCGTCTTCACCCGTCAGGGCAACATGGCCGGCTACGCCAGCCACATCCGTCCCGAGCACGCCCACATCCATGCCTTTACTCCGTCGAAGGTCATCGCCGGTCACATGACCCTTCTTTGGGGAGTGAACCCCATCGTGCAGCCCTTTTCCGAGAGCTTCGAGTCCAACGAGAAGAACGCGGAGAAACATCTCCTCGAGCAGAAGCTCGCCGACAAGGGCGACCACCTCGTGGTCATGAGCGATATTATCGAGGGGGAGGAGAAGTTTGACTCCATTCAGCTCCGCAAACTGTAGGCGCTTGCGCTTTTAGCGCGGATCGGTGTTGGCTTGATCTCGCAGTAGCTCGACTACAGCTTCGCTTGGCCGCCTTGATCCGCATCTAAAATCGCTGCGGCCTCAAGCTGGCCAAAAATCGGAGAAATCAACGGCACCGTCGTTAAAAGGGTGCGGTGTCTGCACCCGCCTGGCCCTGCTCCAAACTTCCAAGCATTGGGAGATTCAAGCAACGGGGGCTTAGCCAATTCTCTTCCCCTCTGCGATCTCCGCCCCACTGCGGGAAAATTTTCTCACACTCCGCGCCAGATCAGGTAGGCCCAGTTGGCAGCGATCAGTAGGATGAGCCAGATTCGGATCAGGAGAGATTCGAGTCCTGACGCAGGAGTCCATCGGAGGCGAGGGAGTTTACCGATCACGACCACAGCCGCGTAGAGGATGTAGAGCGCAGCCCCCGAGAGGACGAGTGTCATAAGCGGATTCCACGCGAGGGACGCGGCGATGTCTCCGTGAAGAATGGCAGTCGTAGCACGGGTCATCCCGCAGGTCGGGCAGGGGATGCGGGTCAGCGTATGGAGTGGGCAGAGGGGCGTGGGGAAGCCCGATCTAAGCCAAGCGGCCGCGATCAGGGCCGCTGCTCCGAGGGTCGATCCCCAGAGCAATTCCGGGTCGTGCTCTCCCGGAATGAGAGGGCGCCAATAAAAGCGCACAGTCTTGGTTAGTGGCCGATCTTGCTCAACTCGGCGATGCTGAGGCCGGCTGCAGTACCAAGCAGCAGCAGTCCCCCGCAGCAGAGAAGTCCTGGCAAGGTGATGGCCAGGGTCGCTTTCCATCCTGTGGTTTGCTGGGCTTCGCGCAGTCCGATGATGATGCAGTAGGCGCCCCAGATCACTCCGATCAGACCTCCGCAGAGAGGGAGCAGGTTGAAGACGGCCGCGCTGGCCTGGGCGTAGCAAATGACACGGAAAGTGGTCTCAAACGGCCGGTTCGCGCCGCCGAGCATCTTCAGGCAGAGATGGGTGATGCCTGAGGAAATGAAGGCGCTCACGACATAGAGCGCAGGGGAGAGCAGGATCGAGCCGATGAGAGCCACCGAGAATGCTCCCTTGGAGGCATGGGGGAAGTTCGGCGGGAGTGCTCCCGGGCTGATCGAGCCTGCGGCCAGTTGGTAAAGCGCCGAGACTGCGAACATCGCGCTGCTCAGAAGGACGAAATAAAGCAGCGGATTGGCTAGCCCTCCCGAATGCTTCATCGCGGCGAAGGTCTCCGCGGGTCGCATCAGGACGGAGCTGACGGTGCGGCTGATGGCGGTGAAGAAACCGAGCCGATCCCGTTCTTCCCAAGCCGGCTCCGTGCCGGATTCACCCTCCAACGGTGACGAAGTCACCGTCACCGGAACGACGAGAGCAGGGGCAGGAGTCTCCATCCCCCATTGCTGTGACATCTCGCCGAGTGGCTTCCACTCGGCCATCCCTTCCCGCCAGACCAGATCGGTGGAAACGAATTTTCCGGAGAAAATCCCGTCGCGGAGTTCCTCCTCGGTGACGGTGCCGACGGGCTTGTGGTCGCGGGCGATGTGGATGAGAGCCATGCCGGAAGGCTAAAGGTTGAAGTCTAAAGGCTGAAGGGGAAAGTGAACGCCTGCCAACATCATCCTTGCGCCCTATTCCTCGGCCTTGAGTTGCCGGGACATGAGGGCCTGCATGAGGCTAGCGGGGGATGCCTGCCCCTCGAGCACGGTATGGACGGCGTCGATGAGAGGGGCTTCCACGCCGAGTCGGCCGGCGGCGGCATGGGCACTTGCGGCCGTGGGCACCCCTTCGGCGACCATGCTCATCGAAGCGGTGATGGACTCCAGCGATTCACCCCGGCCTAGACGGAGGCCGACCTGGTGATTCCGGCTCCTCTCGCTGAAGCAGGTGACCATGAGGTCGCCGATGCCGCTGAGTCCGGAGAAGGTTTCCCGTCGGCCACCCATGGCGGTGCCGAGCCGTGTCATCTCCGCGAGCGATCGGGTGACCAGCGCTGCCTTGGCATTCTCGCCCAGCCCGAGGCCATCGGAGACGCCCGCCGCAATGGCAAAGACATTCTTGAGCGCCCCTCCGAGCTGGATGCCACGCAGGTCGCTGCTCGTGTAGGCGCGGAAAGTGGTCCCTTCAAACAGTGACTGCACCGTGGAGAGGGCGGTCGGGTCGTCACAGCCGATCACGCCCGCGGCAGGAACGCCCTTGGCAATCTCCCCGGCTAGGTTGGGTCCGGACAGGACGGCCAGCGTGGCACCGGGAAAATTCTCCGCCATGACCTCACTCATGAGCAGGCCATGCTCGCGCTCGATCCCCTTCGTGCAGGAGACCAGCACCGGTCTGCGTCCGCCCGATGCCTCGGCTAGTTGGCGGGTTACTCCGGCCAGATACTTGGAGGGAACGGCCACCAGCAGAATGTTACTCTGGACGCATTCCCCCAGATCGGTGGTGGGGTTGATGTTTCCGGGAAGATCGATACCGGGGAGGTATTTCTCGTTGCGACGGGAGGTTCTCAATGCCTCCACATGCACGGGGTCGTGTCCCCAGATCGGAACGGTCAGGCCGCGTCGCGCCATCAGGAGGGCAAGGGCCGTGCCCCAGCCGCCCGAGCCGATCACACCGACGGAGGGAGAGTTCATTTCTTCTTTCGCTCGAAGCGCGGTTCGGTGCCTGCGCGGAGCCGCACGATGTTGGAGCGATGACGCCAGATTGCTAGGAATGCCATCACGACGGAGACGGTGAAGCCGAGCCAATCGGCGCGGTGGAGGAAGACAAGAATGCCCACGGCGACAGGCAGTGAGACCGCTGCGACGATCGAGGCAATCGAGACATAGCGTGTCACCGTGAACAGCAGCAGCCACATGCCGAGGCAGACGAGGAAGACTGCCAGGGAGAAGAGCCCCACCATCACACCGGCCGAGGAGGCGATCCCTTTGCCCCCCTTGAAGCCGAGCCAGACCGGGAAGCTGTGTCCGAGGAGGACGCAGAGACCTGCGAGCGCCCCGGGAGCTGAGGCCGGATGAACCATGAGGGCGATCCCCCAGCCGAGGGCGAGCTTCACCGGGAGCCATGCCTTGAGGAAATCGAGGAGGAAGACGGCATAGCCCCACTTCTTGCCGAGCACGCGCAGGGCGTTGGTCGCGCCAATGTTGCCGCTCCCTTTGGTACGGATGTCGATGCCGCAGAGACGCCCCGCGAGGTAGCCGAAAGGGATCGATCCGATCAGGTAGGATCCGAAGGCGATCAAAAGCCAGGGAAGAAGGGGATGCACAGGTGGCAATTCTCACCGAGGGCGCGCTTTCGGGGCGATCTTTTTCATGATCCCGTGCTAGGTTGGCCTGATGCTCACCCGCTTGATCCCCGCTCTCCTGGCGCTCATGATCCTCCCCGTGATCTCCCGAGCCGATACCCCCACCAATACTGTTTCCGTTCGTCTCATCGGACCCGATGGCAAGCCGGGAGAGGTCACCACGCTTCCCCGTGTGGTGAAGACCGATGCCCAGTGGGAGAAACAGCTGGGAACCGAGGCCTACCGCATCCTGCGGGCCAAAGGAACAGAGCCCCCCTTCTGTGGCAACCTCCTCGATAACCACAAGGAGGGCGTCTATTTCTGCGCGGGCTGCGGCCTGCCGCTTTTCTCCTCGGGGTCCAAGTTCCACTCCGGAACGGGTTGGCCGAGCTTCTACAAACCTTTTGCCGCGGAGAACGTCACCGAGTTGCGTGATGCCTCCCATGGGATGATCCGAACCGAGATCCTCTGCACCCTCTGCGGGGGGCATCTCGGCCATGTCTTTGACGACGGCCCCGCACCTACCGGGCTTCGCTACTGCCTGAACTCGGCGGCCCTTCGCTTTCGTGACGAGGCCGAGGTGAAGAAGATGGGTGCCCAGAAACAGGGGCTCCTGCTGACTGCTCCTTGAAATCCTCCCCCTAAAGGCCCGCATCTGGAGGCCGCCATCTGGACAGGGCGAAAAGAGTTGCCTCCGATCCTGCGAGGTCTATCCTCTCCAATCCGCGGCGGGTTCCGCCGCAGTGACCAAGCGCGGTTAGCTCAGTGGTAGAGCACTACCTTGACACGGTAGGGGTCACAGGTTCGAACCCTGTATCGCGCACCACTTCAAAATCAGCCCCAATTACTCTTTCAGGCTGATAAATAAACGCTCTGCAGGCGATTGCCTCGTTTGCTTCATGAGCGCCAGAAAGCGCCCCGCTGGCCAAAACTTTGTTACCTTTTGTTACCTTTTTCCAACTCGTGACGCCACCTGGCGCTAGCTGTCGCTCTACCCACAATCTCTTGAGTCGCCATTGAGCGCCATAGGTGCCTTCAACATACCGTTTCAGGGGCAAAAAACCATCGCCCCCTTTTTTAGTGCAGTCCGATCTCTGTATTGCTCGTCGATAAATGCCATCCTGACCGATATACCTGTCAAATATTGACATAAGGTCGTCTATAGAAGACGTTATTTCCATGCTTCAGCAATCCTCCATGCCCTTACCTGCCAGCCACGCCCTGAGTAAGCTGGGGCGGGACTTGTCGATTGCCCGAAGAAAGAGGGGTATCTCGACCACAGACATGGCCTCCCGAATTTTTGTCAGCCGGGATACCTTGTGGCGTCTAGAAAAAGGGGATCCCTCGGTGAGTATTGGTACTCTGGCAACCGCCGCATTCATTCTACAGATGCATGATCGCCTCGCAAATCTTGCCAACCCATCGACCGATGCCATTGCCCTCGACCTTGATGAAGGTCGACTTGCCAAACGCATCCATCGCAACCGCCGCACTCCCGTATGACCATTGAGGTACACATTGCTTGGAAAGGAGAGTCTCTTTTTGTCGGGAAACTCCATACATCGGAGCGCACCCCTTCGAGTTCCTTTGAATACTCCTCGGAGTGGCTGGCACGCCCGAACGCTTTTCCCATTGATCCGACTTCACTCCCCCTTCGCGCCGGTCCCCATCATGCCCCGGTGCTTTTCGGGGCTTTTGCCGATTGCGGTCCCGACCGTTGGGGGCGGATGCTCATCAAACGCTCCGCGAGCAAAGGTCTTCTCGAGCGGATACCCCGACACGATCTGGACTACGCATTGGCGCTTGATGATGCCTCGCGGATAGGAGCTCTACGCTTTCGTTCCGAGGGAGGGGGTCCTTTTTTGGGTGAGTCTTCTGGAAAATTGCCTCCGATCGTTCAGTTGACGGCTTTGCTCAATGCCGCCAATGCGGTGCATGGGGAGAGTGAAACAGCGGAGGATCTCAGATTCCTACTGGGAAGGGGTTCCCCTCTGGGCGGGGCGCGTCCGAAATCGGCTGTCACCCTTCGTGATGGCAGTTTGGCGATTGCAAAGTTCCCCAAGCCGGATGACATACTCGATGTGGCAGCCGGAGAGGTATTGGCACTGACCCTTGCACGTAAGTCCGGAATGACCGTTGCGGAGCACCAACTTCTTTCGGTCGATGGCAAGAGCATCTCGGTGATCACTAGATTCGACCGTCAGGGTGAACATCGAATCCCTTTCCTTTCGGCCAACACGCTGCTGGCCCTTCCGCAGGATGATCCAGGAGCCTACACGCTCCTTGCCGACGGCATCCGCCAACATGGCGATGACGTGGAAAAAGACCTGCGGGAGTTATGGAGACGGCTGGTCTTCTCACTCCTCGCCAGCAACTACGACGACCATCTGCGCAATCACGGATTCCTGATGCTGAGAGCGGGACATTGGGCGCTCTCACCTGCTTATGATCTCAATCCGGTCCCCGAGATCGATCGATCACAAACTCCCAAGACTCCCATTTCCGAAGATCCTGGTGATCCAACAATTGCAGCCGCTCTTCGCTCCGCTCCACGCTTTGCACTGACTACGCAGGATGCAAAGACCATTCTGGGAGAGGTGTTCGAAGCGGTTTCCACATGGCGTGAAACAGGCAAGAGGCTTGGTATCAAGGCGTCGATACTCGCTGCCTATCAAACGGCTTTTGAGAATCCCATGGCTGATGAGGCCAGACGGATCATTGGGTGAAGAAGGTTCAATTCTGAAAGGATGATGGAGGCTTCCACTCGGATTGCTCAAATAGAGCAAGAACTCCAGAGTCTAGAATCCCGCCGGAAGCAGCTGCTTGCCGAAATGCAGATGCTCCAGCGAGAGGGAACGCCGCAAGATCTGTCTCTGTCAGAGTCCGTGCCTCAAAGCAGCGAGGGAAAGCTCGCTCTTTTCCTTTCTTTATTTGGCACACGCCGATCCGTTTATCCACGGCTGTGGAAAAATCCAAAGAGTGGTCAGAAAGGATACTCCCCAGCATGCCGGAATGAATGGGTTCGGGGCATTTGTGAAAAACCACGCGTCAAGTGTTCCGAGTGCCATCATCAGAATTTCCCCCCATTGGACAGAAGCGCGGTTTATGACCATCTGACTGGCAAACAGACCATCGGAACATACGCAATCAAAGAGGATGACACCTGTTGTTTTTTGGTAGCCGATTTTGACGGAGAGGGATGGGAAACGGATGTCACTGCATATCGTCGTTCGGCCGAGGAACTCGGTTTCGAGATAGCCGTAGAGCGTTCACGTTCGGGGAATGGCGGGCATGCATGGCTCTTCTTTCAACAACCAGTCCCGGCAGTCGTGGCGCGCAGGCTCGGAACACTGATTGTGGCCAGAGCTGCCTCCACAAACGCACAGTTCAATCTTTCCACCTATGATCGTTTCTTCCCCAATCAGGACACACTCCCCAAAGGGGGCTTCGGCAACTTGATTGCCCTCCCATTGCAGGCCGATCCAAGGAGATCCGGAAATACAGTCTTTCTGGATTCAGAATTGCAACCGCTCACCGACCAGTGGGCCTATCTGGCAAGTGTGAAGAAAGCCGTGCTCGCTGATGTTCAGCGCATCATAGAATCAATCACTGGAGCCGTATCCGCGGAAGAAGATGCCAAGGAAGAGCCGTTTTCCCTGCTTTTTGACGAGTGTGCTCTCGATAGCATTCCAAAAGCCGTAACCCCAGGAATCTTTACAGGGAACCTTGTGGTGGAAAAAAGGGCTCAACTTAGCGTTTCGCTGGAGGGAGTTCCCTCGCCATTGGGGGCAGCATTGAGGCGTCTTGGGACAATTGCCAATCCTATCTTTTACGAAAAGCAGCGTCTGCGCTTCCCTACATTCAACATCCCACGATTCATATTTTGTGGTGAAGAGCATAAAAACCGCCTGATTCTTCCACGAGGCACATTACCTGAAATCGAGAAGTTGATCCTGAAGGCAGGAGGGAACCTCGTCGTGAACGATTTACTCCCCTCTGCCACCCCGCTTCACGTCCAGTTTCATGGCGTACTTACTCCGGTGCAGGAGAGAGCAGTCGATATCATGATGAATTATGACAACGGCATCCTTGTCGCGCCCCCGGGAGCTGGAAAGACAGTCATGGCCTGTGCTGCAATTGTTCGAAGAGGCATTCCTACATTGATTCTTGTTCACAGGAAGCCACTCATGGATCAGTGGAGTGCTCGGCTTCAGCAATTTCTAGGCCTCTTGAAGAAGGATATTCATATTATCGGGAAGGCACGTTATCGGGATGCAGCCGTTGCGATCGGAATGTTTCAGACTCTTGCCAAGGCAGATTCTCCTGCCCTGCTGATGGAAAAATATGGGCAAGTGATTGTTGATGAATGCCACCATATTCCTGCAACTTCGTTTGAGGCAGCGATGAAGCAATGTACGGCTCGTCATCTGCTCGGACTTACAGCTACTCCAATAAGAAAAGATGGCCTTCAAAAAATCCTCTATCTTCAGTGTGGTCCTATTCGGCACAAGATTGCAGACACTCATGCGAGCAATACCACCAGAAGAGTCATTGTTCGGGAAATCTCTACATCCTTTCCAACTGATACAGAACATCAGCCAATCCATGAAATATGGAAGTTTTTAATAGAGTCAGAGGAGCGGAATCGCCTGATTGCATCGGATATCGTGGCGGCTTACCAGGAAGGCAGATATTTGGCGGTTCTAAGTGATCGTAAAGAACACCTCAATCGTCTCGAATCAGTCACTCGGGGAATATTGCCCAAGGAGGCCATCTTTCGTATTGATGGTTCCACAGGGCGGAAGCAACGGATGATTTTAATCCAAAAGTTGACTGTGAGAGCTACTTCTAAAACCCCTTTTGTTCTATTTTCCACCGCCTCATTGATCGGAGAGGGCTTCGATCTGCCTTGCCTCGACACGATGGTGCTGGCCATGCCGCTCTCGTTCAAAGGCCGGCTTACCCAATACGCCGGTCGCCTGCATCGCTTCGCGGCCGGCAAGGGAGATGTTCGAATCCATGATTACATCGAAACGAATCACCCGATGATGATGCATATGTACCGCAAACGAATGGTCGCTTACCGGGAAATGGGATATGTGGTTCAGGGGTTAGGGGATGCTTTTGTCATGTAGGAGTAGAGCATGCGCCGACTACAAATAGGCTCGTTCAGCTGTCCATATATGGATGCCGCGATACCCTGTGGTTGATTGATGCTCATAATGCCCCGTTGGATCTTACAGGATCTTTCTTTTGAAATTGCTCCCAATTGGGAGCAACATGTTCGAACCCTGTATCGCGCACCACTTCAAAATCAGCCCAAATGACTCTTTCAGGCTGATAAATAAAGGATCTATGGGTGATTGCTATCCCTGCCCCATCCTCGCGGATTTCCGCGGATTCTGCGAAATTTTTGTTACCTTTTGTTACCATTTTTGAACTCTTCGCGGTCATTCGGGACGTACATCAGAATGTCTCTGGGGGTGATGGTTCTGACTCAGAGACGGAAATTACCCAATAGCCCAAGTTTTTGCGCAAACTCGATCACTGGGAAAAACATGCCTACCAGTCCACTTGATCGAAAAGGCTCAGGCGTGGTCATGCCTCGAAGACCCCTCGCCTCGATGCAATCGATTTCGCAATGAATGCGGTTTAAAATTCCTCGCAGCGGCCGCACATGAATTTTGCGCCAGGCAA
>CANIVT010000005.1 GCA_947471565.1 Spartobacteria bacterium
AAGAGATGGCAGGAAAAAGCTGCCTCTATCAAATCTGGGACTCCACTTGCTGAGGTGAAAAAGATTCTGGAGATTAATCCGAAGGCTCGTGACATGACGGTGGTCTCGGGAAGCCACTATTTATCTACATTCCAAATACATTCACATATTATTGCCGACATTGATTATCAAACAGGTCCAGCATTCCCCAATAACCCCGTCAACAAAGTGACAGTCCGATATATTGCAAAAATACCCTTCATGCTTCTCGGTCCAAAAAACACATAGAATCAGCTTCTACGAGGTCAGAAACCTCTGGAACAACGCCGTTATTTCCCAACCAAGCCTCTGGGAAGAGGCGCGGAAGACTGCCGTAAGGCAGCCCGCAAGGAGCGGCACAGCTTTGCGGGAGCAAAGTGCCGTCAATATCCCAGACTACCCCCGCTTTGCTGCACGGAATTCGAGCGAGTCCACCAGCGCCATCCAGCTCGCCTCAATAATATTGTCCGACACTCCTACCGTCCCCCAGGTCTCCTTGCCTTCCTTGGAAAGGATGTGGACGCGGGTGCGCGCTGCAGTTCCCCTACCCCCGTCGACGATGCGAACCTTGTAGTCGGAGAGTGAGATGCCGGAGATCCAGGGGTGAAGCTCACCGAGGGCAGAGCGCAGGGCCGCGTCGAGGGCATTGACCGGGCCGTCGCCGGCGGCAGTCTTCTCCACGGAACGTCCTCCGTCGAGAACGGTGACTGTCGCGGAACAGTCGGTCGACTCACCGGAGGCATCGCGGCGGAAGCTACAGTGATAGCCTTGGAGTTCAAACAAGGGACTGTGGGCGCCTAGTTCCTTGCGGATGAGCAGTTCCAACGAGGCGTCTGCAGCCTCAAACTCGAAGCCCTCGGACTCGAGCTTCTTGATCTTCTCGAGGACACGGAGGACGGCTGGATCGTTTTTCTCGAGCTTGAGCCCTAGTTCCTCTGCCTTGAGCAGGACATTGCTCCGGCCGGAGAGCTCGGAGACGAGGATATTCTGACTATTGCCGACCGAGGAGGGATCGATGTGCTCGTAGGCGGCGGCGATCTTGGCAACGGCGTTGACGTGCATCCCCCCCTTGTGAGCGAAGGCGGTACTGCCGACAAACGGTGCTCGGATGTCGGGCTGGCAATTGGCCAGTTCGTCAACGAAGAGCGAGACCTCGCGGAGTCGCGAGGCATCGGGAACGACGGGAAGGCTCATCTTCAAATGGAGGCAGGGGATGACGGTCGTGAGATTGCAGTTTCCGGTGCGCTCGCCGTAACCGTTCATTGTTCCCTGGACCTGAATCGCGCCGGCGCGGATCGCGGCCAGTGCGTTGGCGGCGCCCATCCCGCAATCATTGTGCGTATGAATGCCTACTTTGCCTGGAAAGCGTTTCTCCACCTCGGTGGTGATCGCCGTGATCTCATCGGGCATTGTGCCCCCATTGGTGTCGCAGAGAACAAGCGCATCGGCACCTCCTTCGGCCGCAGCGGCCAGAGTGGCCAGGGCGAACTCCGCGTCGTCTTTGTATCCGTCAAAGAAGTGCTCGGCGTCGTAGAAAACCTCACGGCCCTTTGATTTCAGATGAGCCACGCTCTCACGGATCATGGCGAGATTCTCGGCATGGGGAACCCCGAGGACCTTGTCGACCTGAAGTTTCCAGCTCTTACCAAAGATCGTGACCACGGGCGTCCCTGCCTCGAGTAGCTGGGCGATCTGCGGATCCTCCGAGGCCTTGATGCCTGCCCTGCGCGTGCTGCCAAAGGCGGCGAGCTTGGTCTTCCCGAGATCGAGTTTTACGGCCTCTGCAAAGAAGGCGAGGTCCTTGGGATTGGAACCGGGCCACCCCCCCTCGATGTAGTGCATCCCGAATCCGGCGAGCTTCTCGGCGATCCGGAGCTTATCGATGAGGCTGAAGGAAATTCCCTCCCCCTGCGTGCCGTCACGAAGGGTGGTGTCGTAGAGAAAAACAGGTCGGGAACTACTCATGAATCCTGTCACGATAGCCTTGGGAACGCGGTGCTTCAATCCCGCTGATCGGGGAGTACTTCCTGAACGGCCGAGTCATTGATGGCATTGATCAGCAGTCGGAGCATGCCGAATTCGCGTTTGCGCGGAATCAGGACGAGGCGGGGCAGATCCTTGACCGAGACATCGTCCTCCTCCTCCGGGAGGGCCCCACGCTGGACAATGTGGCCGGAGACCAGCAGATGGTCGAACTGCTGGTTCAATGTCTCAAGGGAGTGCGGGGTGAGCCGCCCATTGATCCGAATTACCATCTCGTCACGCACCCAGCGGTAGGAGTGGAAGACCTTGTAGAAGTGCTTGATCTCCTCGACCGCCCGGTCGACGTCGTGGGTGATGGTGAAAAGATGGAAATCGGGACGCGAGATCAGACCCAGTTCCAGCAGGTCGTTGTCGAGGAAGCGGCGCCAGGTTTCCCAATAGAAGCCGTTCGGCCTGTCCATCAGGATGATCGGGACGATGGAGGTCTTGCCGGTCTGCAGGAGGGTGAGCACCTCGAATCCCTCGTCGAGCGTTCCGAACCCTCCCGGGAACAGGACGAAGGCGCTCGTCTCCTTCACGAAGCTGAGCTTGCGGGCAAAGAAGTAATTGAAATTGATGAGCTTCGGATCCTGCGCGATGACGGGATTCGGTTGCTGTTCAAATGGGAGACGGATGTTGAGCCCGAAGCTCTTTTCGGCACCCGCACCCTGCTGGGCCGCTCCCATGATGCCGTCGCCACCGCCGGTGATGATCATGAAATTCTCTTCAACGATCCGGCGCGCGAATTCGCGGGCAAGCTGAAAGTCGGGCTCCTCGGCGCGCGTCCGCGCTGATCCAAAGACGGCAACCTTCCTCCGGTCGGCATACTTCCGGAAAACGGTGCCCGCATAACGCATCTCGCGCATGGAGCGACTGACGAGCTTAAGCTCGTTCACCGGGGCATTGTCCTCCACGTAGTGGAAGACCGTCTCCATCATATCCTTCAGCAAATCAGACTGGCGCCCCGGGGGTGTCCCTTCGAGGAGTTCGTCGATCAGGCGTTGGCGGGTTGTTTCGTCCATCAGGAATTACTTTCGTGCAAGACGGGAAAAAAGCCACACCCCCAACCCGATGAAGAGCAAATTGGGAAACCAGATCATGAAAACGGGCACACCGGTGGGAAGTGAGGAATTCTTGCTCAAGGCCTCCGCAACAATGATGAAAAAGAAGTAACTGAAGGCGATCACAAGACTGAGGGCAAAGCCGACCGAGGTCTCCTTGCGGTGGGCCGTTATCCCCAGCGGCACGGCGATCAGGGCAAAAGCAAGCGCCGCCAGAGAGAGGGAGAAGCGCTTGGTGATCTCGACCCTATATCCGGTCGGGTTCTTGCAGTCGGGTTTGGATCCTTCGGTGAAAAGCTCCCCAAGCGTATGGGAAGTAAGCGGCTTGTTGCGCTTCTTGGTCTCAATGAGCCTCCGGAGAGACATCGGGAAGACACCCTCTTCCATGCTGATCCCCTGTTGGATCAGGTCGACGTTGTCGGGTTGGCGGACGTCCCTCTGCTCGAAGCGAGCGTCCTTGACCCGAAGTAGTAGCCGCTGATTGGCCTCGTCCGTGGTGATCGTGCCGTTCTTGGCGTACACGACCTTGGAGGGATAGCCGCGCTCGTCGATTTCGAAGACGACCAGATTCTTGAGTTGGTCGCCCTCCCTCGCCCCGACATAGACCCGGCGGTCAGGGAACTGGTCGACCACCTCGTCGGGCTGGAACATCGAGGCGGGATCATGGGTGGCGATCCGGAAGAGGGAAGTCAGCATCGACCATTGGGCGCGCGGAGCCGCGTCGATATTGATCCAGAAACAGATTCCGACCATCAGCAGCGCGAATGCCAGCACAGGCAGGAAGATCCGGGGAAAGCTCACACCATTGGCCCGGAGGGCGATCACCTCGTTGTCGGCCGAAAGGCGCCCGAAGACCAGCAGGACAGCCGTCAGGAATCCCCACGGAATCGTGAAAGTCATCGAGAAGGGCAGGACAAAGGCCACGAAGGCAAAGACCGTCTCCAGCGGAACGTTATGGTTGATGAGGAGATCGAGCATCTCCTTGAAGACGTTTCCTAGCACCAGCACGATGCTGAGGAGCGCCACACCCATGAGGGTCGCCACGCTGAGAGAGCCCAGGAGATAACGGTCGAGGATCTTCAAGAAAGGGAAATTCGGGAAATCGGCGCAAGAAAGCGTTCCGAAGCAGGAAATCATGCCCCTGCACGGAGCACATGGCAAGATCGACCACCCGAGGGATTGGAAGCCACTTTTCATTCGCTTTCCATTCGGATTGAAGGAAAGAGGTAAGCGTCGTTAGGATGATCGATCCATGGCCACGCCATCCAACTCCCTCCCTCGCCTCCTCAACGCCCTGCTCTGGGGAAACACCGTCGCCCTTTCCTGGGTCTGGGGGCTCGGCCTCTTCTTCTCGGTCCAGTTCACCGTCGAGTTCGGTCTCACAGGCCTGCTCACGTTCCTGATTCCGAACTGCTTGGGCCTTTTCCTCTTCGGGGCGGTGACCGATCACATCGCGAAACGGAATGCAGGCTCGGAATCCCTTGCCGTGTTCTTCGGCGGATGGTCGCGCCCCTTCAGGTTGGTTTTTTTCCTCTATCAGGTCATCGCCCTCTCGCTGACCATCTTTGCCCTGATACGCTACGCGTGGCAGCCACTGGGACTCAAACCCGATATCCTTTACCTGCCCCTGACAGGCCTCGTGATCCTGGCCGCAGGAATTCTCTTCGGTGAGGAGTTCTCCATCCGCAGGATCAAGTACAGTCACGCTGCTTTCCTCGCCCTCATCCTGGTGTGCATGGCGGTCATCGTCATGGAACTGGGCACTCCTTATCTGCGCGGACTCCACCGCCCGAGTCTGCTTCCCTCCCATGACATGAGCTTCTGGGGTTACGTGGTGCCGATCTGCATCGGCTTCCTGATCGGGCCGTGGCTGGACCTCCAGCAGTGGCAGAGGGCCATCCAGATGCGTCGGGAAAATACCTCCATCACACTCTCGTATGGAATCGGTGCTCTTCTCTTCGGCGCCATCCTTCTGTTTCACGGCGTGCTGGCGCTCTGGGCCATGGAGGGGGGCTTCGTCTCGCTGATCCACACGGGACTGGCCGGCTACCCCTACGCCGAATCCCTCCTCACGCGCGTCTTCTCAAGCGCCGGAAACCCATGGCTCCTCGGAGCCTATCTGGTCTTCCTCGGGGCCTGCATCCTGACCACGCTCGACAGCGGCTACATCGCACTGCGTTGGTTCTTCCAGAGCAACGCCGCCAAGAGCAAGAATCCGATCTTCGCCCTTATCCCGGAGCGCCTCATCATCTCCCCCATTCCGACCTTCCTCCTGTGCGGCATCATCGCCGTGGCGGGTGCGGCGATCGGCATTGAACTCGAGTACTTCATGATCTTCTTCGCGACGTTCTTCGTCGGGTACTCGGTGCTATCGATCGGGCGAGCTTTCATGAACGGGCCTGTCAACGAGATCCCCCAGGTAAAGATGTTCTGCATCGGCTCGCTGGCGGTTGTGATCTTCTCGTTCGGATACTTTCTCCACTACCCCGTTTTCCAGATACTCGCCTCGCTGATGCCGCTCGGCTACGTCGTCTGGCTTCTGCTCAAACCGATCGTCCCGCTTGTCGGTGAGGAGACGGCCTCCGAGGGAGGGGAATTGGACCAAGTGGCGACCGCCCCCGCCATGGTGGTTCCGCTCACTCCCGTGGGGACGGTCCTCACTCCCGCCCCGACCGGAACACACGACATCTCGGGGCACTTCGAGGGCAAATGGTTCGTTCATACTTTCATCGCGACCTACGCCGACACAAACTCCGTAGGGAACGTCTACTTCGGAATGTACGCCATGTGGGTCGGCAAGACACGGGAGCTTTTCTTCAACCGGGTGATGCCCAAGTTCAACCTCAAGGACACCCCCTTCTACATCCTCACCCGATCCTTCGAGCATAAGTTCATCAGGGAGACGCGCGAGTTCGAGACTGTCAGTGTCAAGATCCGCGTCGGCGACTACAACCGCAAGTTCGTGACCCTGGAGCACGAGATCTTTGATTCCGCCGGCAATCAGCTCGGGAAGGGCAGCCAGACCCTGCTCTTTGTCTCTTCAACCGACTACAAGATGCTCGATATCCCGCAGGATGTGGTGAGCGCCTTCCTCTCCTACACCTGATCGGATCGTGAACGGCCTGCTGACACGCGCATCCTTCACGGTATTTCTGACAGCGGCCTTGATGGGCGCTGGTTGCTCCAAAAAACCGGCGGACACGAAACAGCCTCCCCATCCGGAGAAAGAGTCTGTCCTGCCACGGAAAAACTACGACACGGCAAGGCTCTTCAGCGGACTTGCGCTGAAAACCTCCGTCACCTGCGCCCAGGGAACCCTCACCACGCTTGGCGCGATCCAGGAAACAAACTCCTACGAAGCGGACATCACGCTTCATGTCCGATGGCCCTCCGCTGCGACGAACAGCCAGTCGATCCTCGCCGCAACTCCGGAACTAGGGACACTCCTGCCAAACCTTCCACGACTCCTCGAAAGCTCCTCCCTCTCTCCCGATTTTTCAGGACTGCTTGAGCGCAAAGAGCGTTCCCTGCGGGTCAACCTGGCCCAGTTGCAGAAACTCCCCTACCGCGACTCCCTCTTCGACTGCCAGACCATCCTGGATCTTAAACATCCCGAAAACGGCCGACGGGTGTTGTTCGTGCAGGCGATCATGAATGTGAATACGGACGGCTCCGATGGCGACCGCAACCTTGCAATCGACCGCCTCTCGGCAACCTTCCAGCCTCAGACCAACTATCGATGGCCCAAGTCCGGCAACCATCCCAACCCCTGCCTCCGCGAAACAGAATCGCGACTGGCCTTACTGAATGCGGAATTGGGAAGCGGATCGCTCACCCCGGAGAACAAAGCCTCCTTGAGCAAGGAACTCGACTACCTCAAGGCTACTGCCGAGGAACTCAAGCGCTGGGATTTTCTGGTCGGAACAGCGGATCCCTTCATCGTGCTTCCCTCCTTCATGGTGGGAAAGTCCTCCGGTCAACCCTCCATCGGCGATTACGCCGTCGTAATCGTCCACGGAAAACTCTACCCGGCCATTCTCGGGGACATGGGACCCGGTTCCAAGATCGGGGAGGCCTCCCTGCGTCTATGCAGGGCCATCGACCCCGCATCGGGAGCCGACAGGCGCCCTGTAAGCCGCCCGGAGGTGACTTATCTCATCTTCCCCGGCACGGCTGAAAAGCCTTTTGCCACCCCTGATTACGCCCATTGGGCAAGCCGATGCCGCGATCTCTGGAAGGAGCTTGGCGGAACCGAAACATCCGACTGGCAGGAATGGACTTCCCTTGAAAAACCATGGCCCACGCCAACACCAATCCCCTCTCCTTCCCCTACAGGGTCGCCTACACCTGAAACCTCTCCCTCGAGTAGCACAAATCCTGCTGACTCCATACCAGCTTCCCCCACCTCCATTCTTCCATCACCCGCCACAAACAGATAAGTTTCTAACCCTCGATCACCCCTAACACCAAAACATATGCTCTCCATTGGAACCAAAGCCCCCGACTTCACCCTCTCCACCGCCACCGCCGAGGGCCCAAAGCAGATCACGCTCTCGGCCGAGGTCGGCAAAAAGAATATCCTCCTGCTTTTCGTTCCGATGGCTTTCACCGGCGTCTGCACGACCGAGCTCTGCGAGATCAGCAAAGGCATCGGTTCCTACGACAATCTTGACTGTGCCGTCTACGCGATCAGCGGCGACAATCCGTTTGCCCAGCAGGCCTGGGCGCAGAAAGAGGGGATCACGGTCACCCTCCTGAGCGACTACGAACATGTCGTCGCGAAGTCCTACGGCATCGCCTACGAGAGTTTCCTGCCGCAGATCGGCCTCGGCATGGGCGGCGTGCCGAAGCGCTCCGCCTTCCTGATCGACCGCGCGGGTGTTCTCCAACATGCCGAGGCGAGCGACGACCCGAAGCAGCTACCGAATTTCGAAGCCATCCAGGCAAAACTCTCCGAGCTTAAGTAATCTGTTTTCCAGTTCACCCTTCACCTAATCCCGATTCCCGATGAGCACCGACCCGTTCAATACCATCCGTTCCTTCGAGCCCGTCAAGGGCCAGACCGGCACCTACCACTCTCTACCCGCACTCGAGGAACAGGGACTAGGCAAGATTTCCCGTCTCCCTTACTCGATCCGCGTGGTGCTGGAATCGGTGCTCCGCAACTGTGATGGCCGCAAGGTCCATGACAAGGATGTGAAGGCCCTCGCCGCTTGGAACGCCAAGTCCCCCGCTCCCGAGGAAATCCCCTTTGTGGTCGCACGTATCGTCCTCCAGGACTTCACCGGCGTACCGCTTCTTGTTGATCTCGCCGCCATGCGCAGCGCCGTTGCCCGCCTCGGCGGCAAGCCCGGGATCATCGAACCCCTCGTTCCCGTCGACCTCGTCGTCGACCACTCCGTCCAGGTCGATTACTACGGCTGGGCCGAGGCGATGAAGCTCAACCTCGACATGGAGTTCAAGCGCAACCGTGAGCGCTACGAATTCCTCAAGTGGGGCCAGCAGGCGTTTGAGACGTTCGGCGTGGTGCCTCCAGGCATTGGTATCGTCCACCAGGTCAACCTTGAGTACCTGGCCCGCGGCGTCCTCCACTCCGGCGGTGTTTACTATCCCGATAGTCTTGTCGGCACAGATTCCCACACCACCATGATCAACGGTCTTGGCGTCGTCGGTTGGGGTGTGGGCGGCATTGAGGCTGAGGCCGGAATGCTCGGCCAGCCCGTCACCTTTCTCACCCCCGAGGTCGTCGGCGTGAACCTCACCGGCAAGCTCTCCGAGGGTGTCACCGCCACCGACCTCGCCCTACGCATCACCCAGATGCTCCGGGCGGCGAAGGTGGTCGGAAAGTTCGTCGAGTTCTACGGCGAGGGTGCCGAGTCCCTCCCACTCCCGGACCGCGCCACCATCGCCAACATGGCCCCAGAGTACGGCGCAACCCTGGGCATCTTCCCGGTCGATGCCGAGTCGGTCGCCTTCCTACGCGCCACCGGACGCACCGAGGCCGAGTGCACCGCCTTCGAGAACTACTTCAAGGCCCAGGGAATGTTCGGCATGCCCCGCAAGGGTCAGATCGATTACAGCGTCGACCTTGAACTCGACCTTTCAACCGTCGTTCCGAGCGTCGCCGGACCGAAGCGCCCCCAGGACCGGATTGACCTTCCCCAACTCAAGCCTCTCTTCCAGGGCCTCCTCACCAAGCCGGTCGCCGAGGGCGGCTACGGCAAGGAGGGTGCATCCATCTCCACGGAAGCGCTCGTCGCCCGACGCAACCCGACCATTCCCGCCGACGAGCAGGAGATGATCAGCGACCGACCGACGCCCGACGCCGTCTCCTCGATGCCCGAGTCGCCCTTCCACGGGGGTAAGAGCACGATCCGCAACGGCAGTGTCCTGATCGCCGCCATCACCAGCTGCACCAACACCAGCAACCCGAGTGTCATGCTCGCGGCCGGATTGCTTGCAAAAAAGGCCGTCGAGGCAGGACTCGTCATGGATCCGACCGTGAAGACCTCGCTCGCCCCCGGTTCGCGCGTCGTCACCGCGTACCTTGAGAAGACCAACCTCCAGCCCTACCTCGATAAGCTCGGCTTCCAGACCGTCGGTTACGGCTGCACCACCTGCATCGGAAACTCCGGTCCGCTCAACCCCGAAGTCGAGAAGGCGATCACCGACAACGACCTTGTCGCTGCGGCAGTCCTCTCCGGCAACCGCAACTTCGAGGCCCGCATCCACCAGAACATCAAGGCCAACTTCCTGATGTCCCCTCCGCTCGTTGTGGCCTTCGCGCTCGCGGGCCGCGTCGACATTGACTTTGGCACCGAGCCGGTCGGCAACGGTAAGGACGGCAAGCCTGTGTTCCTGAAGGATATCTGGCCCAGCCTCGCCGAGATCCGTGACACGCTTCGCAGCGCCCTCACCCCCGAGATGTTCGCCACTCTCTACGGCGACTTCGCCGGACAGAATCCCAAGTGGAACGAGATCAAGGCCCCGACCGGATCGATCTACGAATGGGACGGCAAGAGCACCTACATTCAGGAGCCTCCGTTCTTCGAGAACTTCGGCATGAAGGCGGGAACCATCGCCCCGATCAGCGGAGCCCGAGCGCTCGGTATTTTCGGCGACTCGGTGACCACCGACCACATCTCCCCCGCCGGGGCAATCAAGGAGAAGTCTCCCGCCGGACGCTTCCTGAGCGAACACAACGTCACCAAGGATGACTTCAACAGCTACGGCAGCCGCCGCGGCAACGACCGCATCATGACACGCGGCACCTTCGCCAACGTCCGCATCAAGAATCTCATGCTTCCCGGCGTCGAGGGTGGCGAGACGCTCCACCAACCCGACGGCGAGCGGATGAGTATTTTCGATGCGGCGCAGAAGTATGCGACGGAGAAGACCCCGCTCGTCATCCTCGCCGGACAGGAATACGGAACCGGATCGAGCCGTGACTGGGCTGCCAAGGGAACACGTCTCCTCGGCGTGAAGGCAGTCATCGCCGCCAGCTACGAGCGCATCCACCGCTCCAACCTCGTTGGCATGGGCGTGCTTCCACTCCAGTTCCACGAGGGAACGACAGCGCAGACACTCGGACTCGACGGCACCGAGACCTACGACATCACCGGTCTCGGCGCCGACCTCAAGCCGCGCCAGGACGTCACCCTGCGGATCACCCGGAAGGACGCCTCCGTTCAGGAAGTCACGGTGAAGGTCCGCATCGACACCCCGATCGAAGTCGACTACTACCGCCACGGCGGAATCCTCCCCTTCATCCTCCGGCAACTCATTAACGAATCGAAGTAAAGGACAGCATGGATTCACAGGGATAAACGGGATCCGGGGTGTTGGGAGTCGATCTCCCTTCACCTCCAGCTGACCTCTTTATCCCTTTCATCCCCTTCATCCCTGTGAGTAACACCACCGATCTGCTCGCCGAGATCCTGCGCCTGAAGAAGAAACGGAACGCCGTCATTCTAGCGCACAATTACCAGATCAAGGAGATCCAGGATGTCGCCGACCATGTCGGCGATTCGCTGGGCCTGAGTCAAAGGGCCGCGGAGACGGATGCCGACATCATTGTCTTCTGCGGGGTCCACTTCATGGGGGAGACCGCGAAAATCCTCAATCCCGGCAAGACAGTGGTCATCCCCGACCTTGACGCCGGATGTTCCCTCTCGGATTCCTGCCCCGCTGACAAACTGGAAGCCTTCCTCGAGAAGCACGCCGCAAAGAACTACTTTGTTATCGCCTACATCAATTGCAGCGCAGGGGTGAAGGCCTTGGCCGATGTCATCTGCACCAGCGGCAATGCGGTGAAGATCGTCGAGGCCGCGCCGAAGGAAAGACCGATCCTGTTTGTCCCAGACCAGAACCTCGGGGCCTGGGTCACCGAGCAGACGGGTCGTCCGATGGATCTCTGGCAGGGCTCCTGCTACGTCCACATGGAGTACACGCGCGACAGCATCGAGAGAGCCAGGGCGGAGCATCCCGACGCCCTAGTTGTTGCACATCCCGAGTGTCCACAGGCCGTGCGGTTGCTGGCCGACGAGGTCTGCTCGACCGAAAAAATGGTCTCCTACTGCAAAAATTCCACATCCAAGGCCTTTGTGATCGTCACCGAGGACGGAATGCTTCACCGCCTCCGCCGCGAATGCCCGGATAAGGTCTTCATTTCAGGCCCTACCGACACTTGCGCATGCGCAGAATGCCGCTACATGAAGCGGAATACCCTCGAGAAGCTCTACCTATGCCTCCGCGATCTGAAGCCCGAGATCACGATGGATGAAGATCTCCGAGTTAAGGCAGAGAAGTCCGTGCGTCGCATGCTGGAACTCAGCCGCTGATTCCATGAATCCCTACCAACCCGGACCCATTTCCTCGGAACTCTGGAACCGGGCGCAGAAGCGTCTTGTCGGCGGAATCAATTCCCCGGTGAGGGCTTTCCGAGGTGTCGGTGGCGACCCTTTCTTCGTTAATCGGGCCAAGGGCTGCAAAATCTGGGATGTCGATGGTCGCGAGTATATCGATTTTGTCGGCACTTGGGGACCTGCGATCCTCGGCCACGCGCCTCAGGTAGTCCTCGATGCCGTGACTGAAACGGCACAACACGGCACAAGCTTCGGGATTCCCAATCCCCTTGAAGTAGAGATGGCTGAGACCATATGCCGGATGGTTCCCTCGGTGGAGAAGGTTCGGATGACCAATTCAGGAACGGAAGCTGTGCTCGGGGCCATCCGACTCGCCCGCGGATTCACTGGCCGCGACCGGATCGTGAAGTTCGAGGGGTGCTACCATGGTCATGTCGACTCGCTACTCGTCAAAGCAGGTAGCGGCGCCCTGACCTTAGGCCAACCAGACAGCGCCGGAATCCCGTCTGCCCTCGCCTCGCTCACCACCACCCTCCCCTTCAACGACCTCCCTGCCCTTCAATCGCTCTTTAAGGAAAAGGGAAAAGAGATTGCCTGCGTCATTATCGAACCCGTCCCCGCAAATGCGGGACTCTACCTGCCCGAACCGGGCTACCTCGAGGGGATCAGACAACTCTGCAACGAGCATGGTGCTCTGATGATCCTTGACGAAGTGATGACCGGCTTCCGACTTGCACCAGGGGGTGCCCAGGAGGTCTTCGGAATCAACCCCGATCTCACCACCCTCGGCAAGGTCATCGGCGGTGGACTCCCTGTGGGGGCCTTCGGCGGTCGTGCCGACATTATGGATTATGTGGCCCCGCTTGGTCCCGTCTATCAGGCCGGCACGCTCTCTGGAAACCCTCTCGCGCTCGCGGCAGGACTCGCCCAACTCAAGGAAATGGAGCGGATCAACGGGTGGAAGCTCCTTGAAGAACTTGGAAACTCCATGGAGGCCTTAGTAGGCGCAATGATCAAAGGAAAGCCCTACACCTTTCACCGGATCGGCTCCATGTTCTGCCTCTATTTTACGGAGGGCCCTGTCCGCCATCTTGCAGAGGCCAAGAAGAGCGATACCTCCGCCTTCGCCCGGTTCTTCCATGGTGCCTTAAGGGAGGGGATCTATCTGGCTCCTTCTCAGTTCGAAGCCGGATTCCTCTGCACGGCCCACACGACCGTGGATCTGGAAGCAGTCGCAGGAAAACTATCCTGCTTGCTTTGATCTGACGGCCAGGGTGGGCCGGCCCCCGGATCGCGAGCCTTTCCAGCAGAAGGTCTTTCTGGATAGAGTCTGGCCATGTACAAACTCGTTCTTATCCGCCATGGCGAAAGCACATGGAACCGCGAAAACCGATTCACAGGCTGGACCGACGTTGATCTCAACGAAAAGGGCCTGGGTGAGGCCAAGGCCGCCGGCGAACTGCTAAAAAAAGAAGGTTACAGCTTCGACCGCGCCTTTGTGTCGGTCCTGAAGCGTGCTCTGCGCACGCTCTCCATCGTCCTCGACGAACTCGACGAACTCTGGATCCCAGTCGATAAGTCCTGGAGGCTCAACGAACGGCACTACGGATCGCTTCAGGGACTGAACAAGGCGGAGACAGCCGCCAAGTTCGGCGAGGAACAGGTTCTCGTCTGGCGCCGCAGCTACGACATCCCTCCCCCGCCGCTTGAAAAGAGCGATAATCGCTTCCCCGGGAACGATCCCCGCTACCAAGGGGTTGCGCAGGACCAGCTTCCTCTCACCGAATGCCTGAAGGACACAGTCGACCGCGTCCTCCCTTACTGGCACGAAGAGATTGCTCCGGCGATCAGTCGCGGGGAGAAAGTCCTCGTTGCCGCCCACGGCAATACCCTCCGGGCCATGGTCAAATATCTCGATAACCTGAGCAAGGATGAGGTGCTGGCCTTGAATATCCCTACCGGTGTCCCTCTCGTCTACGAACTCGATGATCAGCTCAAACCAATCCGCCACTACTACCTAGGCGACCAGGAGAAGATCGCCTCCGCGATGGCCGCCGTGGCTTCGCAGGGCAAGGCCCAGAAGTAGTCCCCGGATCATGCCCATCGGATACCAGACCCCCACTGCTTTCATGAATTCCAGCGAGGGTACCGGTGCGGCGACGCTGAAGACCCGAGCCGAGGTTTCCTCTGCAGACACCTGGGATCTCACCCCGATTTTTCCGGGAGACGACGCATGGGAAGCGGAGTTTGAAGGTCTTGGCGGGCGCTATGTCGGGATCACCGCGCTACGCGGAACACTCGGACGCAGCGCCGCGGATCTCGCTGCCGTGATGGCATTCGAGACCTCACTCGACCGCTCCACGGAACGACTCGGACAGTATGCATCCCTGCGCGTCTCGGAGGATAGCTCCCATGCCTCGGCACTCGACCGAGAGGGGCGCTTCTCGTCGCTGTGCGCCAAAATCAGCGAGGCCTGTTCCTGGGTGGCCCCTGAAATTCAGAGGATCCCTGACGAAACATTCACTGATTTCCTCGAAGACCCCGTCCTGGCCGATTGGAAGATTTCCCTTCTAAGAATTCGCCGCCTCAAGCCCCACATCCTCGGCAACGCTGAGGAGCGCCTTATCTCACTGGCCATGCCGTCGCTTGGGGGTCACCACGAGACGTTCTCCCAACTAACCAATGTCGACATGACCTTCGGCAAGATCACCGACGACAGGGGCCAGGAGGTGGAACTCACCCAGAGCAGCTTCTCCTCCCTGCTCCAGCGACCCGACCGGGGCGTTAGGAAGGCAGCTTTTGAAAAGTTCTACGCGGAGTTTGATGATCACAAGTTCACACTCGCAAGCGCTCTTTCCAGCTCAGTGAAAGCGGATGTGTTCCTATCCCGCGCCCGGAACTATCCCTCGGCCCGCGAGGCCTCCCTCTTCCCCGACAAAGTCCCTGTCAGCGTCTACGACAACTTGATCTCGGCCGTCCGTTCCCGCCTGCCCGTCCTGCACGGCTACTATGCCCTTCGGCAGCGGATCTTCAACCTTCCCGACCTCCATGTCTATGACACCTATGCGCCGATGGTCGCGGCGGTGCAGACTGAGGTCGTTTTCGACGAGGCGACCGAGATGGTCCTTCGATCCCTTGCCCCGCTTGGTGAGGAATATGTCACGATCCTCGGGCGCGGTCTCCAAGAAGAGCGCTGGTGCGACCGGTACGAGAACAAGGGTAAGCGCAGCGGCGCCTTCTCTTACGGTACCTATCAGGCTCCTCCCTACATCCTGATGAATTATAAGAAGGATGTCTTCTCCGACATCTACACGCTGGCGCACGAGGCCGGCCACTCGATGCATACCTGGTACGCCCGCCGGGCTCAGAGCTTCCAGAACTATCACTATCCGATCTTCCTCGCCGAGGTGGCCTCGACCTTCAACGAGATCCTGCTCACCGAGCACCTGCTGGCCTCGACTCAGGACCGATCCATGCGCGCCTACCTGATCAACCGTCAGGTCGACGATCTCCGCGGGACGCTCTTCCGTCAGACCATGTTCGCGGAGTTCGAGAAACTCACGCACGAGGCGGAGGAATCGGGTGCCGCACTCACGTTGGAAAGCTTCCGCACACTGTACCGTGGACTGCTCGATGACTACTTCGGGCCAGGCGTGACAATCGATCCCGAACTGGAGTTGGAATGCCTGCGCATTCCGCACTTCTACAGTGCCTTCTACGTTTACAAATATGCCACGGGCATCTCCGCCGCCATCACGCTCGCAGACGGCGTCCTGAAGAGTGGGCAAACCGAACGCTACTTCGGATTTCTCTCAAGCGGCGGTTCGAAGTTTCCGATTGAGACGTTGGTAGAGGCAGGTGTCGACATGAACTCCCCCGCGCCGGTCAACGCAGCACTGGATCTCTTCGAGCGCAGGGTGGCCGAACTGGAGGAGCTTCTTTCGTAAGGAAAACGAAGGGAAAGTCGCCATGAACCGGGGATTCATCGACAAACTCGTCGAGCGGATCCATTTCGTCGAACCGGACGACATCGGCCACTACCTCCAACTCCTCTCACGGGAGAAGGGGTTCCTCGAGACGATCTTCAATGCGATCCTCGAAGGGGTCATCGTCACCGATCCGCAGGATCGCATCATCTACATGAACCGTGCCGCCTGCACCTTCTTCGGCATGACCGGGGCGGAACATATCGGGCGACGACTCGGACAGGCGATCCCGGGACTCGATCTCAGCTCGGTGCGCCATTCCGGCGAAGTGATGAGCCGTGATCTTGAGATCTTTTACCCGGAACGCCGCTTCCTTAACTTCTATGTCGCCCCGCTACTGAGTGATGACGAGAGCCCCTTGCGCCGCGAATTGGTCGGACGCGCCATTATCCTGAGGGACACCACGCAGGAGCGCCGCGAGACAGAGGAGACGATCGAGAGCGAACGTTTCTCGGCAGTGACACTCCTTGCGGCAGGGGTAGCACACGAGATTGGCAACCCTCTCAACTCCCTGGACATCCAGCTCCAGCTCCTTGAGCGACGCTTGCACAAACCCATTTCCAACGAGGACGAAAGAGAGAAACTTGCCGAGTCCGTTGCGGTCGCTCGCGGTGAGGTGCGACGACTCGACCAGATCATCACCCAATTCCTGAAAGCGGTACGCCCGGCGCCCCTTGAATGTGTCCCGACGGATTTCAATGCTTTGGTCCTGGAAACCGTGGAGTTCCTGAAAGGTGAACTCGAGAACCGCGGCATCAAGGTCGATGTCATGACAGCCAAGCAAATCCCGCCCGTCTCACTTGACCGCGATCAGTTCCGCCAGGCGCTTTACAACGTGATCCGCAATAGCTTCCAGGCGATGGGGAGTGAAGGACACCTGCAGGTCGCCACGGCCAGCGACGACTCCCACGTCTGGGTCAGTATCGGAGATACCGGTGGCGGCATCGATCCCGACACCGTGAACAGGATCTTCCAGCCCTACTACACGACCAAGGAAAACGGTTCGGGACTAGGTCTCCATGTCGTGCAGCGCATTGTGAGAGCCCACGGCGGCGAGATCATGATCCAGAGCGCACTGGGCAAGGGGATGCTCTTCACAATCCGCTTACCCCGTCAGGACCGCCGCGTCCGCCTCCTCCCCCCCATCACGGAAAATCAATCCACTCCCAATTCCTAGCCTCCAACCACCATGTCCACACCACTCCAAGTCGGCGACAAAGCTCCTTCCTTCACCACCAACGCCGTCGGCACCGAGTACGGTTCCGGCACTGCACTCAAACTTACGGATCTCAAGGGGGCTCCCGTCGTTCTCTATTTTTATCCGAAGGACGACACACCGGGATGCACCACTCAAGCCTGCGGCATACGGGATGCCTGGAAAGAGATCAAGGCCTCTGGCGCGCGTCTGTTTGGCGTGAGCATCGATACGGTGAAGTCTCACGAGAAATTTATCGTTAAGTTCGACCTCCCCTTCCCCCTGCTCACCGACCCCGAAAAGGCGATCGTCGAGGCCTATGGGGTCTGGGTCGAAAAGTCGATGTACGGAAAGAAGTATATGGGAACGGAACGAACCACCTTCGTCATCGATTCAAAGGGCAAAATCGCCGCTATCTTCCCAAAAGTAAAACCTGCCGAACATGCGGACCTCGTGCTCAAGGCTCTGAAGGAACTCTAGAATCCTACCTTTTAATACTCGCCGTTCCTTAGGGATTGAAAGGCAGCCCCAAGGTGTTCAATCACCGAGGAAGCAGCAAGGGATTCCTGAGAATCAGAACCTTTGAAGAGTGCGATCTCGGCAGCGCGCCCGCAGAGCCATGCACCGGTGATCGCCGCATCACGCGGAGTTTTTCCTCCACCCATCAATGCTGCGGTCACACCACTCAGGACATCCCCCATGCCACCACTACCCATTCCCGGGTTGCCGGTCGTATTGTAACTCGCCGGAATCTCCCTCTCCGCAATAATCGTCCGCGCTCCCTTGAGGAGCAGTGTCACGGGATACCGGGAAGCAAACCCTTCGGCCAAGACACGTCGGGAGCGTCCCGCCTGGGGATCCAGGCGTTCCATTTCACCGGGATGGGGCGTCAGAAGCCTCGGACCAGCGCACCGATCGAGGAGAGTAATTTCTTGTGAAATAGCGTTCAGGGCATCGGCATCAACGATACAGGGAACCGGGGTCTTCTCCACCAAATGGCGGATAACCTGATCATGGTCACGCCCCAATCCGGGACCGATTGCCAGCACATCACAACGCTCATCAATCAACTCACTGTAGGATTCGACCCTCTTCACCATGACTTCAGGGATCGTTAGCAGGCAAAGTTTGTCGAAAGTTTCGGGGAGGGCATAGAGGGTGACAAGTCCACCGCCTGCATGCACTGCGGCAGCAGAGCAGAGTCTGGCGGCTCCAAGATACCCCGGTGATCCGGCAACAATCCCGATTCGTCCGTAGTTCCCCTTGTGGGTGTCGAAATCTCGGATCGGCAGCAGGTGACGGAGAGAGGGGGAGGTGGCGACCGAGGCATCGTCTCCCTCCATTGCTCGGACTCCGGGCAGGGTCACCACAGCAAGGCGACCAACATGACCCGTCGACGCATCGGCCAGAAGACCTGTCTTGGGAAATCCAAGCGTGACGGTCAGATCAGCCTGCACGCAGGGATCGAAGATCTCCCCAGTCGTGGCCTCCAGACCGCTCGGCAGATCGACGGCAATTGTGAAAGCCCCTGCGGCCCTGAGACCGTTTAATTCCCGGATCAGCTCCGCAACATTCCCTCGAGGAGGCCCCGTGATACCGATCCCGAGCAATCCGTCGATGAGAAGCAGGGAGTTGCCCTTGACTCCTCCCGCGGAATCCGAAGGGTCGACACCGAGTAAATGGAGATGATGTCTGGTAAGCGATGCGAGTTCCTCGACCGGGCAGGAGAGACGCACCATGATGCGCCATCCTTCTGTCCGAAGATGCCGTGCCGCCACCAGTGCATCGCCTCCATTGTGTCCCTTGCCGCAGAAGACGACCGCCGTTCCAGCCTGTGGAAAAAACTGCCGGATACAGCAGGAAATCCCATCACCCGCAATCTCCATGAGCCCCTCAGTCGTGGATCCGTCCATGAGGGCAGCTTCTTCCGCGGTTTTCATCTGTGAGGCCGTCAGGATCATGGCTCTCAACCTATCCTCCCCCTCTACTCCCCTCCGAGCGAGACTTTCCTGACTTCAGGCAAACGGAAGCGGTTCACCGCGAAGTTCCAAAACCCTTAGCAACACCTGCTCGATGAGATTATTCGGACAGGATGCACCGGCCGTGATGCCGATTCTTGCCTGTTGTCCGGCAGGCGGTAACCAGGCAAGGGATGTAGACACCTCCTCCTTGCGGTGGAGGTCGAAATGGCGGATCACGCCGCCTGATTCGAGGCATTCCTGATTTCTCACGAACCAGGTGGAAATCCCTTTCTGCTCTCCCATTTCTGCGAGATGGGTGGTGTTGGAACTGTTATAACCGCCCACGACCAACAGGAGATCAAGAGGCTCGGCAAGCAGTTCCCGAAGAGCATCTTGTCTCTCCTGCGTGGCACCGCAGATAGTGTCGAAAAGACGAAAATTCGAGTCATTCCCGTCACGGGTGATGATCGCCTCGCGGAGCAAGGCCTGAACGGCCTCGGTCTCCTCGCGAAGCATGGTGGTCTGGTTGGCGACACCGATACGAAGCAGGTGCTTTGCAGGATCGAATCCCTCCGAGAAGCGACCGGCGAATTCACTCAGGAAGTCCCCACTCGAAATCCGGCCCGCAATGAATTCCCCCACTCGGGAGGCCTCCCTGAGGTTGAGGACGACGAGGTAATGCCCGTTTCCCTTTCCCAGGGCTCGGGAAGCAGTGGCCCGGGTCTCCTCGTGAGAGGCCTTGCCGTGGATGATGGAGGTGACTTCCTCGGCGGCATTCTGACGGACGCGTTTCCAGACACTCATCACGTCTCCGCAGGTCGTGTCGACGATGCGGCATCCATGACGCTTGATCTCCTCGACCAGCGGCACCGTGGTGCCGAAGGCGGGGACAATCACCACGTCGTCGGGACCAAGATCCTCAACATGGGGGCGTCCCGAGGGATCAAGCAGGTTGCGGATGCCAAGGGCGGCGATCTGGGCGTTGACCTCCGGGTTGTGAATGATCTCGCCGATCAGGAAGAGCCGGGCATCGGGGAAAACCTTCCGGGCAGCATAGGCCAGATCGATGGCTCTCTCCACCCCATAGCAAAAGCCGAACTGCTTCGCGAGTCGGATGGTGGTGTTACCCGACTCCAAAACCGATCCTGCCGCACGGAGACGCTCGACAAGCGAGCTGTGGTAGTGATGCTCCACCTGCTCCTGCACCCGCTCCATGACCTCCGGCGTGCGGAGGTTGACCTTGGAGGGATGCGTGGACTGGATCACCGTGGATTTACTGTAGCAAACCAGCCTTCAGCTTCTCGAAGTAAGAGGGGGATGTCATCACGCTATTCGGGGGATCATCGTCGCGGTAATCCTGGGGACGCGGGGTCTTGGGACCGAGCGTGGCATCCTCGGGCTGGGTCCTGCAGATCTTCACCGGAGTGCCGACCCGGGTCAGCTCCCAGAAATCGCCGGCATCATTGGCGTGGAGACGGACACATCCGTGGCTCTTGGGAGTTGGCCAAACCCAGCCCTGATGGAAGCCGTAGCCGGGTGAGAACTCAACCCAGTAAGGCATCGGATACCCGACATAGCGCCCCCTGGCAGATCCCGCCTCGCAGGGAATGATCGCGTCCCGGAAGACAGCAAATCCGTAAGCACCCGAGCGCTTGTTACGCTCCTTGCGGGTCACGCTGAAATTTCCCTGCGGGGTCGGATGGGAAGGGATTCCGACACAGCAGGCCGTGACCAGCAGGGGGCGGTTCCCCTCCATGACGTAGATCATCTGCTTATCGAGGGAGACCTTCACCACCACCTTGGAAGGGTCTTTGGGCTTGTAGGCGGGCTGGTCGTAGGATGGGCGGAATGTGGTTGCACAACCGGCGAGCAGGAGAGAGGAAAGGGCGGCAAGGGCGTACTTCTTCATGGCGGAATGGAAACTGGAAACCCGCATGATGTCAAACCGCTCCCCCCATCTTTACCTCTTCGGAATCTTCCAATAGATTAACCCTTTGCAAAAAATGATCAGGCCTGACGATTTTCACTATGCCTTGGAGAACACGCGCGTGGTGGTACCCCCTACCCGTGTCATCGAGACCTACGGGCAGACCAGTTTCCGCTTTCGGCTTGTAAGCGAGCCGATGGACCAAATCGGATCGGTCCGTATCAGGAAAGGCATGATCCATGCAGAGCGTCCCCGCATCCTTGCTCCGTCCCATCTGAGCCAGATGATTTTGGAGGGATTCGGCGAACGAGCAAGGGAGTTCGCCGACTGGATGGAGCATCAGCAGGATTTCCATATCCTCCGTTACGGCTTCTCCCTGAGAAAGACCGACTTGTCCGAGCAGGTGTTGCAGGAGCCCCTGGAGGAGCTAATTCCCCGTCTTGAAGAGGAGATTCGCAGGGAGGATGACCCGCTCAATACACTGATTGAGGGGGTGGACGATGCCTGGGAGGTCTGCCTGATGAAATTCACCTCAGACTTGATCAGACGTTCCTCCGAAGAAAACATGGCCGAGTGGAAGCGTCGGGGCTTCCTCTGAAAACCGCAGCACGCAACACTTTACACATGAGAACGTTCAAAACCCTCACTCTGCTGGTTCTGGCCCTCCTGGTCTTCGGATCGGCCGCCTATTTCGGCTACGAACTCTTCATCAAACCGAACCGAATCGAAAAGATGGAGAAAGCCGCCAAGGCAGCAGCACCCTCTCCTACGGCCACCCCGGATCCCGGAAAACCGGTTTTTGACAGTCTCAAGTCGAGGCAATCCTCAGGCATCACTCCGGCCCTGCGTGACGAATGGGCATCCTGGACGCAGACCTACACGAACTCCCCTCTCCTCCCCGAAGCGCGTCGGAATCTGGGCTCTGCCAACATGATTCTCCTGTTTCAAGCAGGAGCAGATCCGATGATCCCTACCTACACGGTCGTGAAGGGCGACTCCCTCGCCAAAATCGCAGCAAAGCAACACTCCAGCGCGGAGCTGATCCAGCGTGCCAATCAACTTCCAAACATCAACCTCCAGATCGGCCAGCAGCTCCTGATCCCGAACCTGAAAATCTCCCTGGAAATCAATAGGACGGCCAAGACGCTGCGTCTTCTCAACAACGGCGCCTACCTGAAGGAATACCTGCTCCTCTCCTGCCCCTCGGCTCCGACCAAAGTTCCAGCCATCACCACCAGAGTACTCGACAAGTCGGCGACTGCTGGGACGAAGCGGATCGCCTTCGGCGACAAAGCCTATGCCACAGCTGAAAAATCGATCCTGATCGCGCAGGCCCCCGCGATTGTTCCTGCCCCTGTTTCACCTGCCCCCTCACCCGCGGTGACCTCCACAAACGGAACCAATGCTACGCCTGTCACGCCGTCAATAAAGATGGCCCCCATGCCGGGAGGGTTCGTGCTTGCAGCGGAGGATCTTCAGGAGATCTTTCCCCTCGTCTCACGCAACGCTTCGGTCATCATTCACTGAAACCGAGGGATCACGTTCACCCATCTTCCAAACCCTTTTCCCAAAATCGCCATGACCGTACAGCCCCTTGATTTCGAACTCCACCTTGCCGAACTCGAAAGCCGCGTTTCCGAACTGGCAGAGAAGCGCCCCTCCGAGGATCCCCTGCTGAAAGCGGCCCGGGAGGACCTCGATAAGGAACGCAAGGCCCTCTACGGCAACCTGACACCGTGGCAGCGCGTCCAGATCGCCCGCCATCCCGCACGTCCCTATTTCCTAGATTACATCTCCTCCTGCGTCACCGACTTCGTGGAACTCCACGGTGACCGCCTCTTTGGCGACGACAAGGCGATGCCTGCAGGCATTGGCCGCATTGGCGGGCACCGGTGTGTGATTATCGGCCAACAAAAGGGCCGCGACGTGAAGGAAAACGTCCTTCGAAACTTCGGCAGCCCCCATCCCGAGGGCTACCGCAAGGCGCTCCGCCTCATGCGCTTGGCCGAGCGTTTCGACCTCCCCGTGGTCTGTATCATCGACACTCCGGGTGCCTATCCGGGAGTCGGTGCCGAGGAACGGCACATCGCCGAGGCCATCGCCGTGAATCTTCGCGAAATGATGGCCCTGAAGGCCCGGATCGTAGCCGTGGTCATCGGTGAAGGGGGCAGCGGCGGGGCACTGGGTATCGGCGTTGCCGACCGCGTTCTCATGATGGAGAACGCCTACTACTCCGTCATCTCGCCGGAGGGATGCGCCGCCATCCTGTGGAAGCACCGCAAGCATGCCCCCGAGGCCGCCGCCGCGCTGAAACTTACCGCGGACAACCTCCAGGAACTCGGCCTCATCGACGGCGTTGTTCCCGAACCGATGGGAGGTGCACACCGGGATCCCGTGGCAACTTCCGAAACACTCACCCGCACCATCGCCTCCGCGATCGAGACCCTACAAGGGATACCACTGAAGCAGCTACTGGAGGAGCGTTACGCCAAGTTCCGCGGAATGGGTGTCTTCTCCGAGTGATCCTTGCCTGAACGCGTCCCGCGTGAACTTCCTCCCGAAGGGTCGATCACGAGCGTGACCTCTCCCCGGGGAGGATGATCCTGATAATAGGCCGAAAGGAGGCCCGGACTACCCTGCCGGTATTCCTCGTGGATCTTAGTCAACTCGCGGCATACCGAGAGAAGGGAATCGGGCATGATGACAGCCAGATCGGCAAGACAATCGCAGAGCCGGTGCGGTGACTCAAAGTAGACCGAGGTCATTCCAAGAGCAGCGGCTTTTTTGAGTTCATTCCGCCTTCCCGATCCGGAGGACGGGAGAAATCCACCGAAGAAAAACGGGACGGGAGGGAGTCCGCTCCCTGCAAGGGCCGTCGTCACCGCACTAGCACCCGGCAGGACAGTGTAGGCGATCCCCTCGGCGACGCAGGCCCTCACCAGGCGGAACCCGGGGTCGCTGACCGAGGGAGTTCCGGCATCGGTGACAAGCACGAGTTTCTCCCCACCTCTCAGACGCGCGATCAGTTCCGGAAGACGCCTTTCCTCGTTGTGCTCGTGGAAGCTGACGAGAGGCTTGCGGGTTTCCAGATGAGCCAGCAAAAGCCCCGCGCGCCGGGTATCTTCGGCGATCACGCCGTCACAGTTTCTGAGAGCCTCAGCGGCCCGGAAGGTCAGATCCCCGAGGTTCCCGATCGGAGTGCAGAGAAGCGTTAGCGGCGGAAGCCCTTGCTCACTCTCCGGTTGCAGTCCTTCAGCCTTCAACCTTAAGCCCTCAGCGTGTTCGGCCTACCATCCCTCCGCCACCTTGCTAACCAGGTTTTGAGCCATGCGCTGTGCGGCAATCGGGTAGTTCATGTTCTGATTGGTGACGAGATCCGAATTCACAAGATCGGACTCGCTGAAGAAAGGCGTCACACCCACTGCCGTGCCCTCCATGAGAACAGATCCGGTCACACGATCAATCACCCGGTATTTGACGCGAAGCGTCAGCTCAAACTCCGAGGTCTGGAGCACGTTGTTGGCAAAAATACGCATCGGTTGGCGATCCACCGACACAATCGTTCCCTCCACGATGGCATCTGCACGGTCGGAAGATTCGATCCGGTATGTGCCGTCCTGCTGGAACTGCTTGGCGACGGCATCGGCCGTCTGTGCCTCGAGGCGGGGCAAAAGGGTCTTATTGGTAAAGGCAGGCACGGCGATCGTCGTGACACGGCGCATCGGCGTCGGCTTGATTTCCCCAAGGTGATAACCGCAGCCCGAAAGGGACAAAAGGAGAGGAAGAAGGAAAACTGTCTTTTTCATCGGGATCACTGGGCCGGCGGAGTGTTCTTCTGGCCGGGTTGTTGGGCAGGGGGTTCCTGCAAGGGGATCGGCTTTGCATCCCTCATGTCACCCTTCATCTTCGGCTGGGGAAGAGTCTGCTCCTCGCCTACGATCTCTTTCCTGGAAGGACCAGCATAGTTGGCCAAAGCCGTTGACTCGACCTGGGCCTCAAGACGCTTCTTCTCGGCAAGACGCTCCCCGTTCTCTGGACGCTCCTGACCAACTCGGAGGGAATCCTCCCCGTAGAGGGCCTTTAACTCGTCGAGGCGAGTCTTCGCCGCAGAGGAATCTGGCGTCTGGGGGAAACGGCGTATCACATCATTGTAATAGATGGATGCCGCCTTGAAATTCTTGTTGAAATCATAGAAGCGGGCGATCCGCAGCGTGTCTCCGGCCTCACGCGACGTCATTTTCTTCATGTTGTCGTCGGCCTGCTTGGCTTTTTCGCTGTTGGGATACTGGAGAAGGAAATCCTGATAATTGTTCTGGGACTCCTTGAGGGCTGAGAGATCCTGGGATTTACCATCCATTCCGAGTCGCTGATAGACATAGCCGATCTGATATTGGGCATCGTCGCAGACAGGGCTATTCGGATATTTGTCGATGAGTTTCTGATAGGCGGAGATCGCCTCTTGCGCCTTGCCTTGCTTTTCCATGGCGAGGGCCAGATTGAATTGGGTAATGGGTGCGTGCTTGCTGTAGGGAGCCATCTTCAGGATGGAGATGTACATCTCCTCGGCGCGCTCCATCGAGGGCACCATGGGGATTCCCAGGAAGTTGACCCTTTTCCCCTTCAGGAATGCGTTGGCAATCTCGATCTGCTCGGAGACAGCAGACTCGAAATCGGGCGTCTGAGGATAGCGCTGAAGGAGGTTCTGATACTCCTTGAAAGAAGCCTCGAAATCCCCTTTCTGTCGCAGCTGCTTGGCGAGACGAAACTGGGCTTTTGGAGCTTCACTGCTCTTGGGATACGTGCGGGCAACGTAGCGGTAGACAGTAATCGCCTTTTCCGTGTCTCCGCTATCCGCGAAGGAATCGGCGTTAGCCAGCTGGTCGGTCGCCGACCCTTCCGGGAAAAACTGATTCTCGATAGGCTTGGACTTCACGAGCCCCTCGGATTGGGCACGGATCATACCCGCTCCAGCCTCCAGCAGAGCAAGGGAAAGAAGGAAAACGAACAAACCTCCCCCAAAGGCGTTTGTTAACCGGAATGAATTCATTGGAAAAACCCTGACGCTAGGGAAGGAGCGGGGGGAGCGTCAAGAGAACGGGTAGGGCCTTCCGAACAACGGAAAGCCCCCCGTATGGAAATGACTAGGCTTTCTTGGAGGCAAGCCCGAGTCCCAACCAACCGACCCCGGCGAAGATCAACTCAATGCCGAGAAAGAGGCCCAGGATATAGAATCCGGTGGCGGGCCACTGGGAAATGATGAGACCACCGAGAAGGATCGAGATGGCAGCGCTAAAAAGCACCCATCCCGCACCGCGGTGATGGCGCATCCGAAAGGCCAGAAAACAGCGGAAAACTCCTCCGATCAGGATGGCCCAACCGAGAAAGAGGGTAAAGGCGATGGCAGCCTTGAAAGGATGCGCAATGAAGACGTAACCAGCCACGCCGTATGCAATGGCGACCACGGCGTACCAGAGGTGGCTCTTCCATCCACCGATCGTGAAGACTTTGATCAACTGGAAGGAGCACCCGAACATCAGGATGCACCCGATGAAGGTGGCAACGGCAGCGGTCGTCACAATCTCGTAGGTCAGGGCAAAAAAGCCGAGCAGCATCATGGCGAGGCCTCCGGCGATGGCCCAACCGCGGGCAACGTGAGGAACTGGGATCTGGGGAATGGGAGATGTTGAGGAATCCATACGACTCTGTGATGCCTCCGGGAGACCTTAATGACAAGGATCAAAAGCCCGGGAGGTGGTCCCCAGCCTTGTCACTTTTTAACCTTCCACTTTTTTAACTTCCCCGGCTCCCTCTTCAGCCTTTCCCTTCTCAAACCACCTGAAGCAGACCGGGACGATGAAGATGGCGAGCAACGTGGAGGCGAGCATCCCTCCCACGACCGTCGATCCGAGGATACGACGGGACACGGCTCCGGATCCGGTGGCAATGGCCAGCGGGACGCACCCGAGAATGAAGGCAAAGGCAGTCATCAGGATCGGGCGAAGACGAAGTTTGGCGGCATCGAGGGCCGCATCGATCACAGAGCGGCCCTTCTCCATCTCTTCCTTGGCGAACTCCACGATTAGGATCGCGTTCTTGGCCGCCAGACCGATGAGCATGATGAGACCGATCTGGGCGTAAACATCGTTGTCCATCTTCCGGACGAAGAGCATCGTAACAGCACCAAAGACAGCTATAGGCGTGCAGAAGAGCACGCTCATCGGGAGCGACCAACTCTCGTACTGGGCCGCAAGAATCAGGAAGACGAAGAGCAACGAGAGAGCGAAGATCGCCCCCGGGGGAATCCCCTGCGCCGCGAGTTTCTCCTCAAACGACATCCCGAAGTAGTCGAAGCCCATCCCCTCAGGCATCGTCTCCTTGAAGGTCTCCTCCAACGCCTTCATCACCTGTCCTGTGCTGACCCCCGGAGCGCTGTTGATGTTGATCTGGGCGCAGTCGTACATGTTGAAGCGCATCACGAACTCGGGACCGGATATCTGCTTCACCTGCAGGAGGCTCGAGAGCGGCACCGGATCTCCGTTCTTGTTGCGCACATAGAAGAGGGAGGCCCCCTTTGGATCGGTGCGGGCCGCCCCCTCCGCTTGGATGTAGCAGTAGTACTGGAGGTTGAAGCGGTTGAAATAGTTCACCGGGATGCCTCCCAAGAAAGCCTGAAGCGTGGAATACGCCTCGTGCAGGTCGACCCCGAGCATCATGCACATGGCCGGATCGATGGTCATCGAGATCTGGGGAACGGAGGGAAGATAGGTCGTCGTGACCGAGCCGACCTCAGGACGCTTCTTGATCGCCGCCATAAACTTGGCCGTGTTGCTCGGCAGGAAATTCGGGTCCGTGCCAAGACGATCCTCAAGGATGAAGGTAGTACCGCCCGAGGTTCCGATTCCCGGGATTGCCGGAGGAGGGAAGGCGAAGTTGATCGCTCCGGGGACGGGCGCGATCTTCTGGTTGATGGTCCTCAGGAGACCGAAGGCATCTTCGCCCGGCTTGGTGCGCTCATCCCACGGCTTGAGCGTGATGAAGTAGAACGCGCTGTAGGTATTCTGAACGCCGGATAGGAGATTGAAGCCGACGATGGTGGTCACGTGGTCGACGCCGGGGATCTTGCTCACGATCTCGGCAACCTGCTTGGAAACAGCGTCGGTCCTCTGCTGGGAGGAGGCATTCGGGAGTTGGGAAAAAGCGTAGAGGTAACCGTTGTCCTCTTCGGGAACGAAGGAGCCAGGGAGCTTTGATCCGAAGAACCCCGAGAGCCCCACCATGCCAGCGAGCAGGAGACCCGCGACGAAAGTCTTCCGAAGAAGGAAGCGGCAGGTGCCGATGTACTTGTTTCGCCCGGCGTCAAAAACTCGATTGAATGCGCGGTAAAAGGCACCGAGGGGTCCCCCCACCTCCTTGCGCGGACGCAAGAGCATGGCGCCGAGCGCCGGACTAAGACTCAGTGCGTTGAAGGTCGATATGATGACCGAGATCGAGATCGTCAGGGCGAACTGCTGGTAGAGCCCGCCGGTGATGCCGGGGAGGAAAACCGTCGGGATAAAGACGGCGGAGAGGATCAGGGCCGTGGCCACGAGGGGCCCGGTCACCTGCTCCATTGCCTTGGCTGCGGCCTCCTTCGGCGGGAGCCCCTCCTCGATGTGGTGCTCGATCGCCTCGACTACGACGATGGCATCGTCGACGACCAGACCGATCGCCAGCACGAGTCCGAAAAGGGAAAGCGTGTTCAGCGAAAATCCGAAGAGAGGGAAGAGCGCGAACGTGCCCACCAGCGAGACCGGCACCGCAAGGGCAGGGATCAGGGTCGCGCGCCAGTTCTGGAGGAAGACGAAGACCACGATCAGCACGAGGATCATCGCCTCCACGAGCGTCTTCTTGATGTCCTCCATGCTGGCCGTCACGGCCAGGGTGGTGTCGAGCGCGGTCTTCATCTTGAGACCTGCCGGGAAGGTCGGGACGTAGGAATTCATGAGTTTGCGCGCCATGTCGGCGACCTGGAGCGCGTTACTGCCGGGAAGCTGGTAGACGGCAACGATCGTGGCGGGGTGGCCGTTGAAGCGTCCGGCGATGTTGTAGGTCTGGGCGCCGAGTTCGACACGTGCCACGTCCTTCACCTTCACGACCGAACCGTTCTGGTCGGCGCGGATCACGATGTTGGCGAACTGCTCCTCGGTGATCAGACGGCCAGGGGCACGGACCGTGAAAGTCATTTGCTGGCCGGGCGGCACCGGCTCCGCGCCGGTCTGGCCAGAAGGATTCACCGTGTTCTGCTGATTGACAGCGTCGTAGACCTCCTGCGTCGTGATGTTGAAGTTGGCGAGCTTGGCCGGATCAAGCCAGAGGCGCATCGCATAGGTACCCGCTCCGAAGACCGTGACGCTCGCGATACCGGTCAGACGGGTGAGCGGATTGACGATGTTGACGTAGGCGTAGTTGGCGAGGAAGACCGAGTCATACCGGTCATCGTCGGTGTAGAGGGCAAAGCAGATCAACGGCGAGGGAGACGTCTTGATGACGTTGATGCCCTGCTTGACCACCTGCTGGGGAAGCTGGGACTGGGCCTGCGCCTGACGGATCTGCGTCAGGATCTGGTCGGTGGTCGGGACCGTGTTGTTAGCGAAGATGACGTTGAGCTGCGACTGCCCCGAACTGGAATTCAGGGAGTACATGTACTGCATGTTGTCAACGCCGTTGACCTGCTGCTCGATCGGCGTCGCCACGGCCTGCTTCACCGTCACCGAGTCGGCACCGGGATAGGTGGCCGCCACCTGGATCTGGGGCGGAACGATGTTCGGGAACTGGGAGACGGGCAGTCCGAGCAGACAGACCACGCCGAGGATCACCGTGATGATCGCGATGACCATGGCCACGATGGGCCGGTTAATGAAAAACTTTGCCATGACAGGCTGGTGATGGGGACCGGGATGGTCGGGTTACTGCTTCGCCGCAGCTCCGGCAGAGGACTGGGGATTGGAGGAAGAGGCCGCTGGAATGGTTTTGGAAGTTTTTTGCTCTGGGGCTAGCGGGGCGGCCGGTGCCGTGGTGGTGGTCGGGGGCAATGGCATCACCGAGCACCCGTCGGTCACCTTCTGGATGCCTTGGACGACGATCTTTTCACCGGCCGACACCCCGGAGGTGATGACGGCCTGCTGACGCGTCATGAAACTGACGTTCACATTGCGAATGGCCACCTTATTGTCGGGGCCGACCACGGCAAGTTGATGAAGGTTCTGGATCGTGATGACCGCGTCAAGTGGCACCACCAGGGCATCGGTGATTACCCCGACGGTCGCCTGGACGCGCGCGAAAAGCCCCGGCTTGAGAAGCATCCCCGGGTTCGGGAAATTCCCCTCCACGGTGATTGATCCCGTTTGCGTGCTGATCTGGTTATTGACCGCACGGAAGGTCCCCTTCTGGGGATAGACGGTACCATCGGAAAGCACCATCTGCATGCCGGCGGCTCGATCCTCCTGCTTTTGCTTTTCGGCGAGGGAGGGATCCTTGAGGCTTCCCGCGATCAGGCTGAGATAATCGTCCTGTCCGACCTGGAAGACCACCTTGATCGGATCGATCGCCACGATGGTCGTGAGCGGCTGTTGGGAATTGGGACTGACATACGTGCCGACCTCGTAGTTGGCAAGTCCCGCCATACCGTCGATCGGAGCCACAATCTTAGTGAAACTAAGGTTCACCTGGGCGGCCTGCACCGCGGCCTGCTTGGCGGCCACCTGGGCGACCATCGCCTGGTAATTCTGCTGCTGGTTCTGGAACTCCTGAACGCTGATCACCTTGCCGGCGAGCAGGTTCTGGGCGCGGACGAAGTCCTGCTGGACCTTGGTCTCCTGAGCGATAGCCGTGGAGAGGTCTGCCTTGGCCTTGTCGAGATCAGCCTGGAACGGCGCCGGATCAATCTGGAAGAGCGGTTCCCCCTGCTTCACCACAGTTCCCTCGGTGTAATAGCGCTGGATGATATTACCCGAGACGTTCGGCTTTACGAGCGAGGTGACGGTCCCCTGAAGATTTCCGATCCACTCCTTGTGGTTAGGCATATCCTTCTGGATCACCGTACCGATGGTCACCGGAACGGGGGGACGTGCAACTGCGGGAGCAGGCGCCTTTTTGCAAGCAGGTAGGGAGAGAAGGATCAGCCCCGCGATCATCGGGACTAGAATTGGGCAGGAGGGCTTCATCACAGAAGTCTTGTCTAACAGATCACTCAAACCAAAAGCGAGGGCGATTAGAGAGCCCTCGACAGGTGTTGCCAGACTTAAAGACAACTCTCTCCGCCTCGAAACTCTAACTGCGCCTCGGGAGATGGCCGTGCCAGTCGGGAGTTCACCGCAAAGGGGAAAATGACCAAAGCGAAAACTCCGACCAGAGTGAGCTGAGCTACCATGGGAAGCGGAGTTCCAGTCCGGGGAGTCACCACTTCGGCGAGAATGAGTAATCCGATGACATAAGCCAGCCACCAGAGCCCGTTCCGAATCTCCATGACCTGTCCCCTGCCCCATAGAACCGACAGATAGAGAAGAGCCGGGATGATAATCGCGGCCGAGGCACCCTCCACCGCTGCTCGGCCACACCAAATAGTCGACCAACTGGCAAAAACGAACGCCACCCGGCACCATACCGGTGCCCCGATTAATCGGAAGGGTCTTTCCACCCCTGGTAATTGATGACGCAGTGCCATGAGACTCACCGGCCCCATGGCCAGGGCCAGCACGAGAGTTGCGCTCAGAAAACTCACGAGCTTTTGCCAACTTGGGCCGCCAAAAAGCATCGCGACACCGATCACAAGGCTGCTGCAAAGAGCTACCCATGGGACAGCCTTGCGATTCAGTCGCTCAAACACATTCGGCAACAAGCCGCAGCGACCCATCATCCAACTCACGCGACCGGAGACGCCCATGTAAGCCATGGCCGTGGCGCTGGGTGAGACCACTGCATCGAGGAGAAGGAGATTCGCCACCCAGAGCAATCCTCCCCCCAACGCGATCGCAATCAGGGGACCTCCATGGGCAGTCAGGCTGAGGTGCCCCCATCCCGCCATGATCTGATCCGGAGCGACTGCCACGAGGAAAGCCAACTGCAACACCAGATAGATACCAAGGCAGATTCCGAGACCAAGAGCCATCGCCAAGGGTACATCCCTCTGAGGGCGCTTGGTCTCGCCCGCCAGATCCATGGCCGTTCGAAAACCCATCAGACTGAATAGCACGCCGCCCGTGCTGACAGCGGTTAAAATACCTCCGTCCAAGCCCCCCTCTCCCGGCAATGAGACTGAAAGATTGCCCCAGTGCGCACCCGTGATCATGAAGGTCAAAGAGACCAGCAGAGGCACGACAAGCTTCCAGAGCGTCAGCCCATCGATCCAACGAGCAAGAATGCCGACCCCTGACAGATTGATCCACGCCAAGATCACGAGCAGGAGCACGGCCAACCCCTGCCCACAGGGGCTCAGAATCTGACCTTGTCCACCATCCAACGTCAACCAAGGGAAACTGCTGGCCAGATATTGAAAAATCGCGAGCACCTCGATTGTCGGGAGCGAGACATAGGCGATCCAGACGCACCATCCCCCGATGAATCCCGAGGTACGGCCGTGAGTGAGCAGTGGGATTTGAGCCAAGGCTCCCGAACTACTTACCAGCGATCCGAGTTCGGCATAAACCAAGGCGATGGCAAATGCGATCGCCCCACCAATCAGCCAGGCAATGAGACTCCCGGGACCAGCCAGCTTTGCACAATAGAAGGGGGCAAAGAGCCATCCTGAGCCGATCGTTCCTGTGACGACCGCCATCGTGAGGCTACGAAGCCCCAATTGACGACTCAGGCCCGTTTCTTGAAGGACGGGAGCGTACATGCCACGGGAACTTCTCATGTCACTTCCCCTTACCGGGAAAGAATCACCGATCCAATCGAGCCGTTCTTTTGAAGATTCTGGCCGTAACAAAGATTCACTGTCACACCCCTGCACTTGGCTCCCGGTACCGAAATCAATGGCTTGGAGGAATAACCCGCCCCCCCGTCGGTCACCTCGAACGATGTCACGGCACCATTCCTCACGAGAGCTGTCATGATGGCCGTCTTTGTCGGCCAGAGATGCCCAACTCCCGGTTGATAACGGTAATAGTTGGAAACAGAGTCGAGTTTCTCGTTAGTGACACCATACTTGCCCAGAGCGGACAACAGAACGGACTTGTTCTGCTGAGCTCGTTCTTGATCGGGATAACTTCCAGGGGCTACCGGATGGACGCTGCTGAATGCATCTCGGAAAATTTCCGGGGTTACCCCCAATCCTCCCGCAACCAAAACCACCGGCCTGCCGTGATCCCTAGGATCGGTCTCATGCCCACCCGAAATCACGACCGGAACACGGATCACATCCCTTGTCTGGGACTGTGCCGAACACAGACTTATGAGAACGGTAACGACGATACCCGAAATAAGGCCGGCCATTCTGTAGAAAAACGATTGGCGGCGCATGGCTTCAGGTTCATTCGAGAACCGTAGCCTGGGCCGCACGGATTTTCTCCACCACCGGCTTCAGGGAGGGATCCTTTTGCGCAATCAGATCGAGTTTTACCTTCGCCAGAGCCTTCCTCGCACCAATCTGAGCCTCCGGCGTCGGAGCGTTTTTTACGGCATTATTGGCGGCAACAAACCGGGGATCGTCTTGAATCGCATCCATGGCCGCCCTCATCTTCATTTTGTCGCCAAAGGAAAGCTGACTGATCACCTGCTCACGGCACTTCTCCATCGCCGCAAGGACCTGTTGGGGTGACTGAGTCTGGGCAGAGACTGTGTCCCCCAGGGCCATGACAGAAATCACAGCAAGGACCAACGGCGCCAAAAACAAGTGGCCGCTGAAAAGACTGGTTGCCCGGTTCATCAAGCGGAAGAATGTCTCGTTTTACCCTTGGGAGGCAGAGACAGGAGTCGGGGCGGGGGTTGGAGAGGCCTTGGGGTGAGCTGCCTGATACTCCTCGCGTTCCTTCTTCAGAACAGTCCGTCCGAGAATGGAACTGGCGATCCTGACCGGAGGAGGCGCGGCACACCCGGCTAGAAGGACCAGGGACAGGATCGGTATGAGCTTCTTCATGACTCGGATCCTAGCTTCGCGCCCTGGAGAGGCAAGGCATTCGGGAATGCTTAGAAATAAGTGATTTTATATTCATCCTTTATATCGTGATTTATTTTTTTTGCAAAACTCCTAAAACACTCCAGTCCACGCTTCTCTTCCTCCCCGAGATCATAGCGGATGGAGCCCCCGAGATAGGTACTGGTGAACTCCGGATCAGGCGTCCCGGACGCGATCCGTTCCAGCGAGGCCAAACCACAAGCTTTTGCCTCCCTCAAATGCTGGGATATCAATTCTTTTTCAGTAAAATCATTTCTAAGTGACCACAGAGCAAAGACAAAGGGTAGTCCCGTATGGTGCACCCACTCCCCTCCCAGATCTAGGAACTTCATCCCTGGATGAGATGGCCGTTTTGAAAGAGACAATGCCGGATCTCCAATAACAATCAATGGCGGATTAATATCTATTCTTTCTGTTAAATGGACATATTCGAGATCAAGACCATAAAACTCTCCAAGAGTGATCTGCGCGAGCAAATTCGAGGTATGGGAAGAGGGATCCAGTTGAACCGAACGGAGATCGGAGAGCTCTCCAGTGTAGGCAAGGAGGACACTCTGGACCGGCCCTCGACAACTGATCGAGATAGCATCCACGACCTCCGGTTTAGGCATTGTTAGCACATCCACAGAGGAAAGCAGAGCGACATCTAATTTTCCTTCCAAAAAGAGGTTTTCCAGCTGAGCTGGAACCCTCTCCGTAACAGGATATCCTAGCCCCTCCAGCAGGGGGCGGGCATTCAGGTAAGGGACACACCCGATCCTCGGAACGGAGTCCAATCCAGAGAGACTCACGCGGAGACGGGTTCCTTCTTGGAAGCCTTAGGAAGGGTCGACTCGATTCGTCGATAGAAGGTGTCCCTTTGCATCGGTTCCCTCCCCGCCTCACAAATCGCCTTCTCCATGGCGGCGATGGTCTGCTGCTGGGGCGTCTTGGCCCCGGCCATATGAAAGATCTTCTCCTCTTGGATGGTCCCATGGAGGTCATCCACCCCGTAGTTCAGGGCAATCGAGGCCAGAGGCAGACCCAGGCTGATCCAGTAGCCCGTGATGTGGTCGAAGTTATCGAGTATCAGGCGCGAGATGGCCAGATTCTTGAGTTCGTCCGTGGAAGCAGCCGGACGGATATGGGCCAGTTCCGTGGTCTCGGGAACGAAAGCAAAGGGGATAAAGGCGGTGAATCCCCCGGTCTCGTCCTGCAAAGCACGAAGCTTTAGGAGATGATCGATCCGATGCTCAGCCGTCTCAACATGGCCATAGAGCATGGTGGCCGTGCTGCGCTGGCCCATCCGATGCCAGGTCCGGTGCACCTCGAGCCACTCTTCACCCGTTTCCTTGCCCCTGCAGATTGTGTCACGCACCTGCTGGTCGAAGATCTCCGCCCCTCCACCGGTCAGGGCGTTCAGTCCAGCATCGCGCAGGGTTTCCAGCGTCTCCTGAAGAGGCTTCTTGAAAATCCGCTCCGAGAGGTGGCGGATCTCGATGGCCGTGAAGGCCTTCAGATGAATGCCCGGGGCCGCCGCGCGCATTGCTCCCAGCAGATCGAGATACCACTGGGCCGGCAGGGTCGGATGAAGCCCTCCCACCATATGGATCTCGGTGGCGCCTCCCTCCCAAGCCTCCTTGGTCTTGGACGCAATCTCGGGAATTGCCATCTCAAAGGCGTGAGGATCTCGCTTCTTGGCGCTGAAGGCACAGAACTGACAGTTCAGGATGCAGAGATTGGAATAGTTGATGTAGCGGTTGAAAACATAGGTCGCCACATTCCCGTTCTTTCGCTCCCGCACGATGTTGGCCAGGGAACCAATACCGTTCAGATCAAGGGAAGCATACAGGGTGAGCCCCTCCTCCCCACTGAGGCGCTCCCCGGCCTCGACCTTGTCGAGGATCGGCAGAAGCGCGGGATCAAGGAGACGCCTGTTCATGCCGATACCATACCGGACTCTCACGTAGATCTCCAGAAACGAATCTGGGCAGACAAAGAATGGGACCGTGGCCACAAGATGCACAGAAGGCACAGGAAAATGAATCGCTCAGAGGCTCTCTTCCCGTCCATGTTTCCCTCTTGTGCTTTCTCGTGCCTTTTGTGGCTTCATCATCGCTCCATCAGTTGCTTCATCCGGACTTTGGGGAGAGAATGATGGTTTACCTTTCCCCTGACTTTTCACCTTTCACTTTTCACCGTTTTCCTCCTCCCTCATGTCCTTCAACCTCAGATCCGACTATACCCCGCAGGGTGATCAGGGGCAGGCCATTGAGAAGCTGACGCGCTCCATCGAGGCAGGCAACCGTCACCAGACACTCCTTGGAGTCACCGGCTCAGGGAAGACCTTCACTGCGGCGAACATCATCCGGAATCTCGACCGGCCGGTGCTGATCATGTCGCACAACAAGACGCTGGCGGCCCAGCTCTACTCGGAATTCCGCCAGTTTTTCCCCGACAACGCCGTCGAGTACTTCGTCAGCTACTTCGACTACTACCAGCCGGAGGCCTACATCCCCCGCTCGGACACCTACATCGAGAAGGACAGCTCCATCAACGAGGAGATCGAGCGACTCCGCCTCTCCACCACCAGCTCTCTTCTCACCCGGCGCGATGTGATCGTGGTCTCGAGCGTCTCCTGCATCTACGGCCTCGCCTCACCCGAGGACTTCTTGCAGATGGTGCTCAGCGTGAAACGCGGCCAGCGGATTACCCGTGAAGAGGTCCTCCGCACCATCGTCACGATGCTCTACGAGCGGAACGAGATCGAGTTCGGCCGGGGAAAATTCCGCGTTCGGGGTGATGTCGTGGAAATCTTCCCTGCCCAGAATGACGAGGAGGCCGTGCGCCTCGAGTTCTTCGGCGATGAGATCGACCGGATCACCCTCTTCGATCCCCTCACCGGCCATACTCGGGGAGAGTTGACGCACCTCACCCTCTTCCCGGCGAAGCAATTCGTGACACCCAAGGAGAAGATGCAGGTCGCCATGCGGAGCATTCGGGAGGAAATGGTCGAGCGCGTCGCTTGGTTCGAGGCGAACGGCAAATACATCGAGGCGCAGCGGATCAAGATGCGCACCGAATATGACCTCGAGATGATGCAGGAGATGGGCTACTGCAACGGGATTGAGAACTACTCCCGCCACCTCACCGGCCGCGAGTCGGGATCACGGCCCTACACGCTCATGGACTTTCTTCCCGAGGACACCCTCCTGATCGTGGACGAGTCCCATGCGACCCTCCCGCAGGTGGGAGGGATGTATGCCGGCGACCGCGCGAGGAAGATGACCCTCGTCGAGTATGGATTCCGCCTACCGAGCGCCCTCGACAACCGGCCGCTGAACTTTTCCGAATTTACCGGAATGACGAAGCAGGGGCTCTATATCAGCGCGACGCCCGCCGATCTCGAGATCCTCAATAGCTACTCCGGAAACACCGGATTTCACCTTCTCGATGATCGCCTCCCCTCCCCGATCGATCCCAGGAGAGTGAAGCCTAATGCCGCAACCGAGGCGCTCGACATCACCGCACCCGGCACCCCTCTCATCGTCGAGCAGATCATCAGGCCGACCGGCCTACTCGACCCCAGGATCGTCATCCGACCACTGAAGGGACAGGTCGACGAGACCATTGAACTCTGCCGACAGCGCGTCGAGCGGAACGAGCGCGTCCTCATCACGACCCTCACCAAACGGACCGCCGAGGACCTTACCGACTACCTCCGCGAGATCGGCCTAAAGGTCCGGTACATCCACAGCGACGTGGACACGATCGAGCGCGTCGAGATCCTACGCTCCCTCCGTGCCGGGGAATGCGACATCCTCGTCGGCATCAACCTCCTCCGCGAGGGACTCGACCTCCCAGAGGTGAGTCTCGTCTGTGTGCTCGACGCGGATAAGGAAGGCTTCCTCCGCAGCCGCACCTCACTCATCCAGACGGCTGGCCGCGCCGCCCGCCACCTCCACGGCGAGGTCGTCCTCTTTGCCGACAAAATCACCGGAAGTATCCGTGACCTCCTTAACGTTACCGAGGACCGCCGCAGACGCCAGATGGAGCACAACCGCGAACACGGCATCACCCCGCGAAGCGTTGTTCGCCCAGTTCAAGAAAGCCTCCGCGTCCTCATCGAAGGGGATCAGGAGGAAAGTGCCCGCGTTCAGGAAGGCCCCGTCGACGTCGCCGCTCTCCTCAAGGAGCTCGAGGCTGAGATGAAAGACGCCTCCCGGAAGCTGGAGTACGAACGCGCCGCTCTCCTCCGTGACCAAATCATGGAGTTGAAGGGCGGCGGAGTGGTGACATCAGCCATGAACAACAGGACCAAAGACAAACCCCAAAAGGGCAAAAAAGGGTGGAAGAAACGCTAAATTTCTCCCTTCAGCCTTCCTCCTTCAACCTTTAGCCTTTTCCCGATGGCCACCCGCAAAGCCCCCGCCGCCGAGAAGATCCCGCGTCTTCATTTCGTGACGGGGAGCGATGAGGCCGAGGTCCGCATGGCGGCCAAGGATCTGGCTGCAAAGCTCGCCCCTCCCGATGCAGGGGAGTTCGGCATGGAGACCATCGAGCTCCCGGCCGATACGGTCGACTGCGCGGTTGAGATGATCAATCAGACGATCGGGGCGATCCGTACTCTCCCCTTCTTCGGCGGCAAGCTTGTCTGGATGAAAGGGGTCACCTTCCTGAAGGACTCGGTGCAAGGCCGTTCCGAAACCGTCCAGGAGGCTCTGGAAAAGTTCCTTGGGGCCCTCCGCGAGGGTCTGCCCGATGGCATCACCCTCCTCATCAGCGCCCCGGAACCCGATAAACGACGCGGCTTCTATAAATCGCTGTGCGAGGCGGCTGACACCGTGATCAAGGACAAGATCGAGATCGGCGGCTTCGGCGGCCACTCCGAGGATGACCTGATTGATTGGGTGGCAGACCGCTGCCGTGAGCGCGGCGTGAAGATCGATCGTCGCGCCGCCGAGGTGCTGGCGGGTCGCATCGGAGCCAACAGCGGGCAACTCCAAGGCGAGATTCAGAAGCTCGCCACCGCCGCCGGTGAGGGTGCCACGGTCACTGAGCAGCTTGTACGTGATCTCGTCCCGGTCACCCGTGCCGGAGGGATCTTTGACCTGAGTGACGCGATCAACCGACGCAACCTCCCCCTCTGTCTCGACACCCTATCGCAACTCCTCCGCCAGGGAGAGAATGCCGTCGGGATCCTGCTGGCCGCCATCGTGCCGACAGTCAGGAATCTCCTTGTGGCCAAGGACCTCATGGAGCGTTACAAACTCAAGCCCCCGGCCCAGCCGCAGTTCTTCGCCTCCGAGCTACGCAAGCTCCGCGCCGAGGACACGGCCCACCTCCCCCGCAAGAAGGACGGTACGATCAACACCTACGGGATCGGACTCGCCGCCTCCAACGCGGCCCGGTTCGGCCTGGAGCATCTCGAAAAAGCCTTTCTGGCGTGCCGCGATGCCAATCGCAAGCTCTTGAGCGGACATGGCTCCGAGCAGACGATTCTGACGGAACTGATCGTCCGGATCGTGGCCAAACCGGAAGGGGCAAAACAAGCACTCTGAGCGTTCGGATGACTCGCGCAGAGGCTCGGAGATCGCGGATGAAAAAAGACTCAAGAATCCCAAGGAGATAGGTTTTGCTGTTTTTGGGAATTTTTCCTGAATTCCTGAATTCCTGATTCATCCCCCCCTCTGCGCCTCTGCGCCTCCGCGCGAGAATGCCTCCCTCAGCTCCTCCTCTGCGTCTTGGCGCGAGAATTCTTCCGGGTTGTTCATGGACAGGCGGGAAAATCGGGAGGAAACTGAATCCATGAGTGCACACACCTACAAACTGATCGAACTCGTCGGATCCTCTCCCCTGAGCATTGAGGATGCCGTACAGAATGCGTTGGCCGAGGCGGCCCTTTCCGAAAAGAACCTCCGTTGGCTTGAAATCGTCGAGACGCGCGCCCATCTTGAGGAGGGCAAGATCGCTCACTGGCAGGTGACCGTGAAGATTGGCGCCACAATCGGAAACTGATCTCATCGTCGCCGTGCAAGCCAGACTATCCTTGGATCCGGAGGCTCTGGGAACTCTACGACACGGCCCGCTATCTGTATGCAGGCCAGGCAGGATGTCTCCGTTCCGAGAACGCGGAGATGAGGGCCTCCCGTTGGGCATCTGACCACGCGCATGTCGAAAAATCTCCCTTTTCCGAGAGTGTGCGCCCTGGCGGCGGCTCTCCTGATTATAGGCATCCACGCGGCTCCCGCCACGGAGACGGCACCCAGCCTGACCACGCTGGACCGGAAGGTTCCCGACTGGCTCACGAAGGCGGTCTTTTACCAGATCTACCCGCAGAGCTTTTACGACAGTAACGGTGACGGCATCGGCGACCTCCCCGGCATCACCTCCAAGCTGGATTACATCAAGTCCCTCGGAGTCACCGCCGTCTGGCTCAACCCCATCTACGACTCCCCCTTCGGCGACGCCGGTTACGATGTGAGAGACTACCTCAAGATCGCGCCGCGCTACGGTACCAACGAGGATGCGAAGAAGCTGTTTCAGGAGGCGCACCGCCGCGGCATCCGCGTGGTGCTGGACCTCGTCGCGGGGCACACCTCGCGGGAGCATGCTTGGTTCAAGGATTCTAGCGCCTCCGCCTCCGGAAAACATGCCGACTGGTACATCTGGTCGGACGACCCCAAGTGGGTGAAGAGTCCCGGTGCCAGGGCCGGCTTCTACTACAAAAATTACTTCGATTTCCAACCCGCGCTGAACTATGGGTTTGCCCATCCCGATCCCCTCAAGCCTTGGGAGAAACCGTCCGATTCCCGGGAATGCACGGAGGTCCGAGAGGAGATGCGTGCCATCATGCGCTACTGGCTTGATCTTGGGTGCGACGGCTTCCGGGTGGACATGGCCAGCTCACTTATCAAGGGTGACAACAAAGACGACGAGCTCAGGGCCCTGTGGCAGAATTACCGTTCCTGGCTCAACGAGCATTACCCTCAGGCCGTCCTGATCTCGGAATGGAGCGAGCCCTCGCAGGCGATCCCGGACGGATTCGACGTCGATTTTCTGATCCATTTCCACAACCCGGCCTACCGCTACCTCCTGCAACCGATGCTACAGAGCAACGCCCCCAACACCTCTTTCTTCAGCACCAACGGTGCGGGCAACATCAAGGCGTTCACCGATCAATTCGTGCCCCAGTACGAACGCACCAAGAACCTCGGCTTCATCTCCCTTCCTACGGGAAATCACGACTTCAGCCGCCCCCGCTTCATGGGCCGTGAGATTCCCGACCTGAAAGTGGTCTACTCAATGCTGCTGACCATGCCGGGCGTCCCCTTTATCTACTACGGCGACGAGATCGGAATGCGAAACCTCAAGGGCTGGCCCGACAAGGAAGGCGCCGTGTGGCGCGGATCCTGCCGCTCGCCGATGCAGTGGTCTCCCGATCCGAAGGCCGGCTTCTCCACAGCCGATACCAACAGCTTCTACCTGCCGCTGGACCCCGATCCCCGGCGACCGAACGTCGCGACCGAGGAGACCGACCCCGACTCGCTGCTCAATTTCGTGCGCACCCTGATCAACCTGCGCTCCAAGGAACTTTCGCTCGGGAATCTCGGCGGCTTCTCCGTGCTCTACGCGGAGGCCAACAAATACCCGTTCGTCTATCTCCGCTCCGGGGGCCCCGATGACTTCGTGGTCGCCCTGAATCCGGGCAATCAGGCGGTGTCATGGAGCGACCCGAGGATGGTCGATGCCCGCACAGAAATATCCCGCAACGCCACGCTCAAGGGGCAGAAGATCAGCCTCGGGCCGGCCTCCTTCGGGATCTACCGCCTCCTCAAGACGCCATGAAATCCTATCTCTGGACCCGAACCCTTCGGGAGATCTACGACAAGGCCGTGGCCCTCTATCAGCAGGGCAACCGGGATCTCGAAAGCTATTTCACCCCGGAGGAAACCGCCTTCCTCTCCTCAATCGGCCTCCGACCGATCAATCTCTTCGACTGGGCGGAGGACATGAATGCCTCCGGAGAGCCCGACTGGAACACGGTCCTTCTCATTGCTGCCGCACGCAGGGACTATTTCCTCGTCCATCAGAAAGGAGTCACTGCAACCAGCGTGACCGAGGCAACAGAGTTGCCTCCCAAGACCGAGGCACTCGACGGTATCCCGTGGCTTCCACGCATCATCAAGAAGGCCCGTTGCTTCCTCGAGGGGGGCCTCTGCCACGAAATCATGTACGGGTGTGCCGGCGACCGACGCTTTCTGAAGGAGCATGACATCCATCCGGCTGATTTCCTCAGGGCGATCTGGGCCTCCGGAGGGGACAATGCCAAGGTACTGGCTTACGTGCGTCGAAGGACGGGGGATTCGTTATAAAAGTGAAAGGGTTAGAAGGGTTACAACGGAACTGAAGGATAGCATCCACAGGTCCTCATATCGGAGAGGAGGAATTCCCCATCCCGTTTCACCTTGTAACGATTCTAACCTTTTTAACCTGCGGGTCAGATCGCTTGGGTCCTTTTCCCCGCCTACATCCTACCTGATAGCTCTCCCTTCATCGGCGTCGATGTAGTCGAACATCGTCTGGATCTCCGGACGATTCGCGAAGCCACTCTCCTTCTTGCGGCGCTCCAGGATCTCAACAAGGTCATCCTTCCAACCTCGACGGGTCATGAAGCCGTTCCAGACCTCGGTCTGCTCCTCGGTCGGGGCCTGACCGTGCTTTGCCACCCAACCCCAGGCCTCCTCATCTGAGAGATTCGCGCCGACGGCGGTCGCAAGGGCGGCATAGTCCACTCCAAGCAGGGAGCAGCATCGGAGATCAAATCCTTTGCCAAGATTCGGGACGTAATCGGCCCCGAGCTTACCAGCGACATGCAGGCGGATCTTGTCGATCATCCGGGGAAAATAAACAAGCCCATGGCATGTTTCGTAAGGGCTGACAGGAAGATTTGTGCTCATGATTTTGCAGGCTTATCAGGAGTCATGAATCCGCTCAAGAGGAAGAGTCCGGCGGCGACGCAGATGCAGGAATCTGCCACATTAAAGGCGGGCCAGTGGTAGGAACCGAACTGGAAATCGAGAAAATCGACCACATGCCCCCGGATCAGCCGGTCTGTCACATTCCCGAGGATGCCCGAGAGGATCAAGACCCATCCCCACTGCATCAGGAGTCCGGCGAAATGCTTTCTTAGAAACACCAAGGCAACAAACACAACGAGAGAGAGGGTCGTAAAGAAGCGGTTGCTGTCATGCATCATGCTGAAGGCCGCCCCGGTATTATAAACATGGGTCAGGCCAAAGAAGCCGGGGATCACCGGAACCCCCTCCTGAAAGCCAATACGATGGACAACAACCCACTTACTGGCCTGATCAGCAACGAAGAGTAGGGCGATCACACCCCACGCCAAAGGCGCGGGAAGCATCCGTGCAGTGCTCATGCGGCGGAAACTGCTTCCGTACAGCGACCGCAAAGGGTTGGGTGCTCCGCATGGGAGCCCACCTCGTCACGGTGACGCCAGCAGCGCTCGCATTTACCCGACTCCGTCTTGCCGATGACGATGCTCTTGGCACCTTTGCTGATCGAAAGATTGCTCAGGATCAGGAATTCCTCGATCTCTGCAATGCCACCGCCTGCGGCGAGTTCAAGAACCAAGGGATCCTCGGTCGTGACATTTACGGAGGCCTCGAGGGGCTTCCCGATCACGCCGTCGCGCTGGGCCTTCTCGAGTGCCTGGGAAACCTCGGCACGAAGCGAGAGCAGGGCCTCGAAACGGGCCAAGATCGCCTGATCGGGCTCCGCTGCCTCCGGGAACAACTCAAGATGCACGGAGGTGCTGGGACGGTAATGTCCCCAAGCCTCCTCGGCAGTGAAGGCAAGGATCGGGGCCAACAACCGGACAAGATCCGCGAAAACACGGGCCATTACGGACTGCGTGGCTCGACGGCGGGGCGAATCCGAGCGATCGCAGTAAAGTCGGTCCTTGGTCACGTCGACGTAAATGCTGCTGAGTTCCACGGCACAGAACTGGGTGACCGACTGGTAGACCTTCTGGAAGGCGAGCTCGGCGTAGGCCGAGCGGCACTCGTTCACCGTCTCCTGCAGGCGCGCGAGAATCCAGCGGTCGACGGCGGTTGGTGCGGCCACAGCAGCCGAGGCGTTATAATCGGCCAGATTGGCCAAGAGGATGCGCAGGGTGTTGCGGATCCTGCGGTAGGAGTCGGTAAGCCGCGCAAAGATTTCCTCGGAGAAAGGAACGTCGTCGGTGAACTGCACGCTGGAGGCCCAGAGGCGGACGATATCGGCCCCGTAGGTCTTCACGAAGTGATCGGCCTCGGTTGGCTTCTGATAGCCTCCCTGCCCTTGGTTTGACTTGGAGATTTTCTGACGGGTGTCGACATCGACCACAAAGCCGTGGGTGAGGACCGTCCGGTAGGGGGCCTTACCATTAAGGGCCACCGAGGTCATGAGGGAAGACTGGAACCAACCGCGATGCTGGTCGGTCGCCTCGAGATAGAGATCAGCGGGAAACTGAAGTTCGGGACGACCGCGCAACACGGCCTCGTGGCTCACGCCGCTGTCGATCCAGACGTCGAGCGTGTCGTTCCTGCGGGTCGAACCGGCAGGAGCCCCGGTCAGGCGACACCACTCGGTGTCGTCGAGGGCAAACCAGGCATTGCTCCCCTGGGCGGCGACCACCTCGGCCACCTTCGCGATGACGGCAGGATCAAGGATCGGCTGGCCCTGCGGGTCGTAGAAAACAGGAAGCGGCACCCCCCAGGTGCGCTGACGGGAGATACACCAGTCGGGACGCGACTCGACCGTTCCACGGATACGGTTGCGGCCCCAGTGCGGGATCCAGTTCGTGGCATCGATCTCCGAGAGGGCGGTCTCGCGCAGGGCGTCGATGCGGATGAAAAACTGCTCGACGGCACGGAAGAGAATCGGCGTCTTGGAGCGCCAACAGTGGGGATAGCTGTGCTGGTAATCCTGCCGGCCCAGCAGGGCACCCTTCCCTGCAAGGATTGCAATGACATCCTCGTTGCCCTCGAAGACATTCTTCCCGACCAGAGCGGGAACGCCACACTCATCGTTAAACTTCCCGTAATCATCCACGGGCGAAAGGAGTTCGAGCCCGACCTTGCGACCGAGTTGATAGTCGTCGTCACCATGCCCTGGGGCGATGTGGACGCAACCGCTGCCGGTCTCAAGCGTCACGAACTCGGCTGTATGAACGGTCGCCGTCCGGTCGAGGAATGGATGGCGGGCCTTCAGGCCCTCCAGCGTGACACCCTTGCGGGGCTCGCCGTGCTGGGAAAGTTCCAGTCCGGTCTCCTGACGGAAAGCCTCGGCACGACCGGCTGCGACTATCAGGCGCTCGCTGGAATTCTCCAGGAGGACGTAGTCGAGATCGGCATGAACGGCGATCGCGAGGTTAGCCGGGAGGGTCCACGGAGTCGTCGTCCAGATGACGATCGAGAGAGGCTTGTCATCGGGAAGCCCAACGGAGGCGGCCTCGTGATGATCGACGGCGAACTTCACGAAGATCGCCGGGGAGGTCTTCTCCTGATACTCGACCTCGGCCTCGGCCAGTGCGGTCTGCGCTCCGGTGCTCCAGAGGACCGGCTTCTTGCTGCGGTAGACGAGTCCCTTCTCCGCCATCCTTCCAAAGGAGCGGATGATCGCCGCCTCGTAGCCGGGATCGAGGGTCAGGTAGGGATGCTCCCAGTCACCGAAGACGCCGAGCCGGCGGAACTGAGTGCGCTGGATATCGATGAACTTGCGGGCGTATTCCTCCGACTTCTGGCGCACCTGCAGGGGGGTGAGTCCCGCGGAGGACTTCACCACACGAAACTCGATCGGCAGACCGTGGCAGTCCCACCCCGGAATGAACGGGGACTGGAATCCGGCCATCGTCTTCGATTTGACGACGAGGTCCTTGAGCACCTTATTGAGGGCGGTCCCCATATGGACATCGCCGTTGGCAAAGGGAGGTCCGTCATGCAGGACGAACTTCGGCGCACCCTCACGGGCCTTCTGGATCGCCTCATAAAGCCCCTCCTTCTCCCACTTGGCCAGCAGTTCAGGCTCACGCTGGGCCAGACCGGCCTTCATCGGAAAGTCGGTCTTGGGAAGCAGGACGGTATCCTTGTAGCGGGACATAGGGGAAAGGTGGATAGACTGAAGGCTGTTAGGCTATTGGGAGCTGAAGGACTGAAGCCGGACGGGGATTTCCCCGGCCTAACAGTCTTCAGCCTTCAGCCTAAAAACCTTATTCAGCGGTGTCGTCGAGCCAGGTGAGCAACTGCGAGATCGTCTCAACGGTCTCGTCGCCCATGTTCGAGATACGGAAGGTCTGACCTTTGATCTTACCGTAGCCGCCGTCGATGATGCAGGAGTACTTCGCCTTGAGGCGCCCAATCCAAGCGGCGACGTCAACGTCCTTGTTGTTCTTCACGCAGGTGAGTCCGACGGAGCGGTAGCCCTCGGGCGCGAAGAACTCCCAACCGCGGGCGTTGACCCAATCGGCGACGAGCTTGTTGGAGGCCGCATGGCGTGCGTAGCGGTTCTCGAGCCCCTCGGCGGCGATGTCCTCGAGCTTCGACTGGAGGGCGTAGATGTGCGAAATGACCGGGGTGCTGGGGGTCATGTCCCCCTCGTGGTTCTTCTGGAACTCGAGGAAATCGAAATAGTAGCCGCGGCCGGTTACCTGCTCGGCGCGCTTCATCGCCTTCTCGGAGACGGAGAAGAGTGCCATTCCGGGAGGCAGGGCGAGCGCCTTCTGGCTACCGGTGAGCATGACGTCGATACCTAGCTCGTCCATGGGGACGGGCAGGACCGAGAACGAGGAGACTGTGTCGACGATCAGGAGCACCTCAGGAAACTCTTTCAGGACGTCGGTGAGCTCCTTGATTGGGTTCATGCACCCGGTCGAGGTCTCGTTGTGGATGAGGGTGACGACGTCGATATCTCCCTTGGAGAGGCGCTCGCGGAGGAGCTCCGGGGTGATCGGCTTGCCCCACTCGACCTGAAGCTTGTCAGCCTCGTAGCCGCAGCGCTTGGCCACATCGTTCCACTTGTCGGAGAAGGCGCCGGTCATGCAGTTGAGGACCTTCCCCTTCACGAGGTTGCGGAGCGATCCCTCCATGATGCCCCAGGCAGAGCTGGTGGAGATATAGACAGGGCGGGTCGTCTTGAAGAGTTGCTGTAGGCCGGGTTGGACAGCAGCGTAAAGCTTTTTGAAGTCGTTGCCGCGATGGCCGATCATTGGCTTGCGGAAGGCCTGGAAGGTTTTCTCCGAGACCTCAACGGGTCCGGGGCTGAAGAGTTTGACGTGTTGGCTCATAAAAAAGTGGATTTTGGCAGAGCGACCGCAGGAATCACGCCCTAAATCATGAACTCCCCATCAGAATCGACGGGGCCCGTTAAAAAAGTTAGAAAGGTTGAAGAGTTAAAAAGTGGCCATCCACCCTTTTAACCCTTTTAACCCTTTTAACCCTTTTAACCCTTTTAACCCTTTTAACCCTTTTAACCCTTTTAACCCTTCAACTCTGAAGATCAGTTTTCCCAGAGAAAATTCTCGAGCTTCAGCTTCGAAAGGCGAGCTTTGGACTCCACGGCCCTTGGGCCGTTTTCGTTCGCCAACTGGGAATAGAGAGCGGCGGCATCGTTCCATTGTTTTCTTCCCTCGAGAAGTCGCGCCGCTTCGAAGGCTGCCCTATCGTGCCAGATCTGCTCGGATTCTTTGTCTCGAGGGTTCTTGAAGGCCTCGTAATAGGCGGCCAGTGCTGCATCGCCGTCGCCTATTTTTTCCAGAACCAAGCCCCGTTTGCAAAGTGCCTCATTACGCCAGTGAAGCGGAATCGTAGGATCCGAAGAAAGCCCTCTCCAGGCATCGGCCGCTTCGCGGTCACGGGACGGCTCCTCGGAGGCAAGACGGTGCAAGGTGTCACCCTTAGCCATCAGGGCTGCGGCACGGATCTCGGAGTCCGGTCCCGGGGTGGTGAGAATCTTATCATAGATCGCAAGGGCATCCTTCGGCAGATTCTGTGCGTTTTTGATGGCTCCTTCCTGAAGGCGTGCCTGCCAAGTCAGGGAATCCTGGGGGCCGCTTCCCGCAACACGCTCCAGGAGGACCAACGAATCATCGATCGATGCGGGATCCATCGAGCGCGCAGCAGACTGCGCCGCAAGGAAAAGAGCGCGGCGTCCGAACTCCGATCCGGCCTGACTCGAGGCAAGGCGCTCAAATTGGACACGGGCTCCCTGGATGTCGCCTGAGGCTAAAAGCGACTCGGCGAGCTTCAGTCGAACCTCCGGTGCAAACCGTGAGTCGGGATGAGCTTCAAGGAACTTACGTGCGGCCTCCGTCACGGGGGCAGAGTCCCCTTTCCTGCCGCTATCCTTAAGGAAGACGGAGAGATACTCCTCGCGCTCCGGTTCCCCGGAATTTTCATGGAGGGACTTGGCAAAATCCTTGATTGCTGCATCCCCCTTGCCCGATTTCATGGCGAGTTCCGCCGACGCTAGGCGGGCTCGGGATTTCACTCCGGAATCAGACACCGAATCAGCCACATCGCCGAGCATCTTCTCCCCGGCAGGATCACCACGACGGGCGAGATCAAGGGCGATCTGGAAGCGCATCTCCTCGGAGGGAAGACCCGATCCTAGTCCGGCGATTTCGCGGGCCTCCCGTGAGACATCCAAGCTTCCGCTACCGGAAGAGGCCGCCAGCAGGGCACGGTTGTAGAGAGCCTCCTTGGCTAACCGTGCGTCGAGTTCTCCAGCAGCACGGAACTCCGTGGCCGCCTGATCACGATTGCCGGAGGCAGCGGCGGCAAGTCCCCGTACGAAAGCAGTCTTCGCTCGGAGCACCGGCGCCGCCGTGGGGTGGTCCTCGGCGAGCTTGACCGCATCCCCGGGGTTCCCCTGACGAAGCGCCGAGAGGGCCAGAAGCAAGCGACCCTCGTCGCTGAGAGGATCATCGGGCCATGCGGCGACGAAAGCCTTCAGTTGGGAAGCGCTCCCGCGTGAATCGTCGAGATGGCGGCGGCGGGCGTCGAAGAACGCGGCGTACTTGGCCCGTACGGGGCGCTTTTTGTCCTGCGACCACTTGGCATAGGGCAGGACACGGGATCCCGGTTTGGCGGCATCGACAAGCTGGTCATAGAGGCGGAACTCCTCGGCCATCAAGGGCGCGTCGTCGATCGCTTCCAGATGCTTCTCGAGCAGCGCAGTAGCCTTCGCGTTGCGATCGGAAGCGGAAAAGCATTCGGCAGCCCCTATCGCAGAGGCCGAGGCGATCCATGGAGTGACCGGGGGGATGTTGGCGAAAAGTCGGGCCGCCTCAGAGGGATTCCCGGCACGCCAGGTCGCCAGTGCCTCGAGGTAGGCAGCCGCCACCTTGGACTCCTTTCCGGCCAGCGAAGCCGAGTGCATCAGAGCGATGCAGTCCTCTGTTTTGCCTTCAGCCAGAAGGTCGGCTCCCTTTTCGAGGATGGCATCTTCTGCCAACGGGGAATCGGGGGGTATACCCTGCAGCAGCGAGGCGGCGGTGGCGGGATCACCTGAGCCCCTCAACGATCGGGCCGTGGAGAGCAGGATCATCTCCCGGGGCACGCTCGGAACCGAGGTCCCCGTATCCAGCAATCCCCGAAGGATGGGACATGCGGCGGCGTGGTCTCCGGTTCCGGCAAGGGCCCGCGCCTTCCAATAGGCCATCACCGGATCATCGGAAGCGCCGGACGAGGCGCAAACGGCCAAGGCTTCCTCGTTCCTTCCACCCTGAACCAGCAGCGCAACCAGTCGACGTGAAAGGAGCTCACTCTTGGCCGGATCCTGTTCCTGCTGGATCTGGGTGCGGAGAAGGGCGGCTGAAACCTGTGGGAGGTGCTCGGAGGAAGCCTGACGAGCAAGGTCGACCGGTTGAGAGGAATTCGTTGCGGCAGGACTCTCTTCCTGTGCACGGAGTGCCAGGGGAACCGTGAACGGAATCAGCGTCGCAAGACACGCCGCAGCCAGGAGCCCGTATGGCTTGAGACATGCTCCGCCACCTCGTCGGGCGTTCCGCAGACGACGAGCGATCCCCCCGCGTCTCCCCCTTCCGGTCCCATATCGATGATCCAGTCCGCGCATTTGATGACTTCGAGATTGTGTTCGATCACGATGAGGGTATTTCCGCCATCGCGCAATCTCAGGAGCACTTCGAGCAATTTCTGGATGTCGGCGAAGTGGAGTCCCGTCGTGGGCTCATCGAGCAGATAAAGGGTGCGTCCCGTGGCCTTTCGGGAGAGTTCCGATGCCAGCTTCAGCCGCTGGGCCTCACCCCCGGAGAGGGTGGTGGCCGATTGACCGAGCTTCAGGTAGCCCAGACCCACCTCCTGAAGAACCTCCAGCTTGCCATGAATCTGGGGCACCGCCCGGAAAAACCCCGATGCCTCGTCAATCGTGAGTTCGAGCACGTCGGCGATGTTTTTTCCCTTGTAGGAGATCTCAAGCGTCTCCCGGTTGAAGCGCCTCCCGCGGCAGAGTTCGCACTCCACGAAGACGTCGGCCAGGAAGTGCATCTCGATCCGGATCATCCCGTCACCCTCGCACTGCTCGCAGCGCCCCCCCTTCACGTTGCAGGAAAAACGCGCCGGCCCGTAGCCACGGACCTTTGCCGCCGGCAGTCCGCTGAAGAGATCGCGGATGGGGCCGAATACCCCGGAATAGGTCGCGGGATTGGAGCGCGGCGTGCGGCCGATCGGGCTCTGGTCGATCACCACCACCTTGTCAAAGGCCTCCGCCCCGTGGATCCGTCCATGGGCTCCGGGCACCTCGCGGGCTCCGTGGAACTGGCGGGCGAGCGCGCGGTGGAGGATATCGTTGACGAGAGTCGACTTGCCGCTTCCGGAGACACCGGTCACCACGGTGAAAAGACCCACGGGGAATCCCACAGTCAGATTCTTCAGATTGTTTTCGCTGGCACCGGTCACGGTGAGCCAGCCCGGTCCGGAAGCCGACTTCACCGGGGGACGCTGGCGGACTCGCGGCACCGAAATGCGTTCACGACCGGAAAGGAACTGGCCGGTCAGCGAGTTCGGATGGGCTAGGATTTCCCCGGGGCTTCCCTCGGCCACGATCTCCCCTCCCCTAGGCCCTGCACCGGGGCCCATGTCGAGGATGTGATCGGCGGCCAGGATTGTCTCCTCGTCATGCTCCACAACGACGACGGAGTTTCCCAGATCACGCAGCCCCCGGAGCGTCGCCAGCAGACGATCGTTATCGCGCTGATGAAGACCGATACTCGGCTCATCAAGCACATAAAGCACCCCGGCCAACCCTGAGCCGATCTGCGTGGCGAGGCGGATCCTTTGGGCCTCCCCACCCGAGAGAGTCCCGCTTTCCCGGTTGAGAGTCAGATAACCGAGCCCCACCTCGACGAGAAAGCCAAGCCTCGCGGTAATCTCGCGCAGGAGATCGGCGGTGATCTTGCGATCCGTGGGCGACAGTTGCAGTCCCGACATGACATTCAATGCCTCCGAAGCAGGCAGGGCACAGAATGAGTCGATATTCCACTCATGGGCATCCGGGCCCGTGATCGTGACGCCCAGGATCTCTGGTCGGAGACGGGTTCCTCCGCAGAGACTGCAGGGTTTGCGGGCAAAGAAGGCCTTGAGCCTGTTCTTCTTCAGCTCGCTTTCCGAGGTCTTCATCTGGCGCTCCACCATGGGAACTAGCCCCTCGAATTCCTTTCCCAACTTGGCGATTTCCTCGCCGCCCGTGCCGTAGAAGAGTTTCTCCTTGAAGACCTGCGGGAGATCCCGAAACGGCAACTCGAGAGAGGCCCCTGTCATTTCGCAGAGAGCTTCAAGCACCTGGCGGTAATAGCTCCCCATCCGCTTGTCGGGAGTTCTCCAAGGACGGATCGCACCCTTCTCCATCGGTAGAAGCGGCAAATCCTCATCGACGATGAGCGAGGAATCACAGAACGGCTCCGTGCCGAGTCCCTGACATGCAGGACATGCCCCGAGATGGCTGTTGAAAGAGAAATGACGGGGCGTGAGTCGCGGCATCGTGAAGCCAGTCTCCGGATTACGGAAATCGGTCGAAAAGGCCTTCTCCTCCCAAAGCTCACTGCCAGGTCCCTGCCTCAGAACAATGACCGTATTTCCTCCGTGACGCAGCGAAGTCTCCAGCGAGTCGAGCAACCGTTCACGGAGTCCCTCACCCTCGCCTTCCGATCTGAGGGCAACACGGTCAACCACTGCCTCGATGGTGTGCTTCTTTGTTTTGAGCAGTTTCACCGGCTCGGGGCGACCCAGATCGATGATCTCCCCGTCGATCCGCAGGCGGACAAATCCTTCCCGTCGCGCCCGCTCGATCACATCACGGAACTCCCCTGCTTCATTGGTGATCAATGGGGCCAGCAGCATCAGACGGGTGCCCTCGGCCCAGGAAAGGATCTCGGCACCGATCTGCTGCGGCGACTGACGGCGCACGGGTGCTCCCGTTGACGGATCATGGGGAACACCAACCGAGGCGTAGAGGACGCGTAGGTAGTCGTAGATCTCCGTCGTGGTCGCGATCGTCGAGCGGGGATTCGGCGGTGCGATCCGTTGCTCGATTGCGATGGCGGGAGACAGTCCCTCAATGTGGTCGACCTCCGGCTTCTGCATTCTGTCGAGGAACTGACGTGCATAGGCCGAGAGGCTCTCGACATAGCGCCTTTGCCCCTCGGCAAAGAGCGTGTCGAAAGCCAGCGAGGACTTACCCGAGCCGCTCGGCCCTGTGATGACGACAAGTTTGTTCCGGGGAATCGAGACGTCGAGGTTACGCAGGTTATGCTGCCTCGCCCCTTTGATCCGGATGAACTGCTGGTCGCTCATCGGCGGAAAAATGCAGAATGAAAAATGAAAAATGAAAAAACAGAATCTCCAAGGAACACTTCTCCTTCATTTCCTGTTTTCCTGATTTTTTGATTCATTACGTTGGGAACTTAATCCTTTTGCAATCGTTTCCGAGGAACATCCCCGAAGCGGTCATGGGCTTCGCGCAAGATCGTTGCCAAATCGGGGATTCCGAACCTCACACCGAATTCACGGATCGCAGCCTCGTCGAACTCCGTGGCATTGATACCAGGGAACCAGTGCCCTCCGTTGCCGAGCAGATTGTAGCGCAGTTTCCCGTAAGCCTGCATGTCGAAGGCCTTGTCCAAGGCCCACAGCCGGCGGATCTCCTGAAGATTGATCCCGCCCGGCACCTCGCCGAAAGACGGCAGGATATCATCCCATCGCTCAGGCATCGGGAAACCGTTTACTTTCAGAAACTCGGCCTCCAGCCGCTTCGCGACGTGATGAACCCGATCGCCGATCCCTTCCTGCGCCAGCAGCGGGGTGATCTTGAGATGCTCCTCAAAATCCGAGGGTTTCGCGGCCCCGATGCTGATCGTGTGGATCTCCTGATCGGTCAGGCAGTAAAGGTCGTTGAATCCGATCGGGGAGAACGGCGCACAGAGTTCGGTGAGTTTCTCCGAGGGTTGGTGCATGCAGCCACCCTTCTCCGTCGGGCTGATGATGAAGACCCCCATGTCATGACGTGTCGCGGCCTTCACGGCGCTGCGATTGGTCCGGTTCATGAAATAGCAGTGGAGATTCACGTAATCAAAAGCGTCCGAAGCGATGATCTCCTCGATCAGGTCGCACGGCGCATGGGTGGAGAAACCAAGGAAGGTGGCCCTCCCCTCACGGATGATTTCCCGTGCAGCATCGAGGGCTCCTCCGGGTCGGATCGCCTCTTCCCACAGATAACGATTATTGATCCCGTGGATGGCCAGCAGATCCACATGCGCAAGCTGTAGGTTGGCCATGGATCGATCGAAGGTTTCGCGAAAGCCCGCTGCGGAATCGGGAGCCACCTTCGTCTGGACGATCATCCCGTCACGGGGAAGCGTCGGCAGAATCCGTCCCAACTGCAGTTCGGAAGTCCCGTAGCCCCGCGCTGTCTCGATATGGTTAATGCGCGAGTCGAGAGCCTTGCGGATGCAGGCTTCGAGATTGGCCTGCCCCTCCTGGGTGATTCCCCCCTCCTCCTTGTCATCCCAGCTGTGCTGGTAGCGCATCCCTCCGCAAGAGAGGACGGGCATATCGAGACCGGTTCGGCCGAAGCGGCGCGTGATCATGGAAGTCGTCGGAGAAGGGTGACCGATTCTATTTCCGCCGTCTGGGGAAACATGTCGAGGGGAGTCACTTTTTCGGCACGATACGTTTCGGAAAGCCGCTTCAGATCGCGTGCCAGCGTTGCCGGATTACACGAAACATAAACGATACGCGAAGGAGGATTGCCGAGAATCGCATGGGTGGCCGCCTCTTCTAGCCCCTCGGAGGGAGGGTCCAGCAGGAGGACTGTCCCGTCAGATTCGCCCGCTTCGAGCGCCTCGGAGAGGCGGTCCTCGACATTCCCGGCGAGATACTCCTCGTTCTCCGCGGCCTGGCGCGCGGCCATGGCCACCGAGGCGATCGAACGCTCGATGCCGATCACCTTGGTGAACGATCCCTGCAGTTCATGGGCAAAGAAACCCGCACCGCAGTAGGCATCCACAAGGAGTGCACGGATCGCATCGCCGGAAAGGACCGCGTGGGAGACCGTTTTCTTGAGGATCTCCGCCACGGCGTTGTTCACCTGCCGAAAACCGCCGAAGCGTTTTTTCTCACCGATCAGGTAATCCCCATCGCGGGGACGGGACTTGAGCAGATCCTTGAACCCGAGATCCACCTCGGACGAGGCGATCAGACACTTCTCCACGGGAACCACCCTGTTCGAGCCGGCCGCATAGAAGCCGGCCCTTCCTTCCCGGACATGAACCGTAATTCGGTTGCGGTACCCGTAGGGCTCCGGGGAAGGAATCATCTCCTCCACGGGAGGCTCGGCCATTCCTCCAAGACGGCGCTGGGCCTCGCGGAGCTGGGTCCGCTTGATCCGGAGTTGATGATCGTAGGCAATGTGTTGGTAGGCGCAGCCGCCGCAACTCAGAAAGACAGGACAGGGGGAGGCAATCCGATGAGGGGAAGGCACGATGACTTCCAGTAGATCGGCCTCCAGAAGACGAGACTTCACCTTGCGGACCCGGACGCGAACCTTCTCCCCGTCGATCACCCCCGCCACAAAACAAGCCATTCCGTCGACACGACCGACCCCCTTCCCGCCGAAGGCGATGTCATGGATATCAAGCTCCAGTTCCTGACCTGGACGGATGGTGACTGAGGAATCGGACTTGGACATTCCGTAAGCCTCGACGGACGGGGCGGAGCCGCGCAAAACAAAAACGCCATCACGGTCAATTCCTGCATAAAATGATTCTCGCGCGGAGGCGCGGAGGCGCAGAGATTAGAGATGGAATGAAGGAAAACGACATCGGAACAAAGATTCTGAGTGCTGCTATTGCTGTTCATCGGGAACTGGGCCCCGGTCTCCTTGAAAGCGTTTACGAGGTGGTTTTGGCCCGTGAATTGTCGGATGCAGGATTACGGGTGGAACGTCAGGTCCCCATATCGATCTCCTACAAAGGTCTTCAATTTGAAGAGGGATTCCGTGCTGACCTAATCGTCGAGCAGAAAGTTTTGCTCGAACTCAAATCCGTGGAGCAAATCGCAGCATCTCACAAGAAGCAGATACAGACCTATTTGAGTTTGAGCGGCCTCAAGCTTGGTTGCCTCCTGAATTTCGGAGATGCCGTTCTGAAAAACGGAATTACTCGTTGCGTGAACGGACTTCAGGAAAATTTCTCCGCGCCTCCGCGTCTCCGCGCGAAAATCTCTCGGAGTAACTTTACCTGACATGGCTTCCCGCAAAAGCTACGACGAGCGCTTCATGAGGATCGCCCTTACCGAGGCGGCAAAGGGTCTCGATCGCACCACCCCGAACCCCGCTGTAGGTGCGGTTTTGGTTAAGGAGGGCCGTGTTCTCTCAAAAGGTTATCACCATGCCGCCGGCCTCCCCCATGCCGAGATCGAGGCCATCAGAAAATTGCTCCCTGAGTTTCGCCTTCAGTCTTCAGCCTTCAGTCTTCAGCCTCACCCGCTTGAGGGCTACACCCTCTACGTGACGCTGGAACCTTGCTCCTCACACGGCAGGACCCCTCCCTGCACGGAAGCGATCATCGCCGCGGGAATCACACGAGTGGTCTACGGGGCCACCGATCCCGACGAGCGTCACCTGGGGAAAGGAGCCAGAATCCTCCGCAAGGCCGGAATCGAGGTCGTCGACGGGGTGCTTGCCGACCAATGCAAGGCCTTGAACACGCATTGGAATCACCGCACCGCCTCGGGTATGCCATGGGTGATCGCCAAAGCGGGTCTGTCGCTTGATGGCCGAATCGACTCCCCTCCTCACAGGCGCTGGATTACCTCGGTGGCGAGCCGTCGGGAGGCCATGAAACTGCGGGCCTCGGTGGAGGCCATTCTTGTCGGTGGCGGCACCGTCTGCACCGACGATCCCTCACTCACTGTGAGGGGCATTAAGCTTCCAAAGGGACACTCCCAGCCATGGCGGGTCGTCTGGTCCAAGAGCGGCAAAGTCCCAAAAAACTGCAAGCTGCTCACCGATGCTCACCGTGACCGCACGATCATCCTGAAAGGAATGTCTCTTCGCGCCGCGCTCAAGGAACTGGCACACCGGGGCATCTCCAGCGTTCTCATCGAGGGTGGCGGCCAGACTCACGCAGAAGCCTTCAAAGGGAAACTTGTCGACGAGGTCCGCTTCTTCATCGCACCCGTCATCCAGGGCGGGAAAGTTCCGGTCGTCAGCGGCCAGATCCCCCCGTCCCGACTCAATGACGTGACCTGCAAAAAAATCGGCTCTGACCTGATGATCTCGGGACTGGTCAGGAAGTGAGCCTGCGTTTGAAGAGTTCCAGCGTTAACTCCCATCCCAGACGGGTCGCCGCCTCGTCATAGCGCAATCCCTCGTCTCGGGCGAAGGCGTGGGCGGCGTTGAACTCATGCCATTGGAAAGTGCGCTCCGCAGCCGTGAGTGTGTCATAAATCTTCCGGCGTCCCTCCGCGGGAACATGGGGATCCTGCCTTCCCCAGATGAGCAGCAACTCAGCGGTGATTTCGCTGCTGCGGGAGAGCGTGTCATCGCATTGGCCCTTTCCGAGCGTGGCGGTATGGATGTCGGTCGGGTACCAGCACGAGGAGACCTGCACCCGGGAATCAAGGGCGGCACGGAAAGCAAGGTGACCGCCGAGGCAGAAGCCGATCGTGCCCACACCCTTCCATCGGTAGTCTGGGCGAGACATGACGGAATCGATCAGCGCCATGGCATCGGAGTCGAAAGCAGCAACCGGCTTCTCGAACTTCAAGAAGTTGCCCCGATCCGTGCCCTTCTTGTCATAGGCCAACACCGTTCCGGGAGCCTCGTATTCGTGGTAGACCTCGGGCACCAGCACCTCGTATCCCTCGCAGGCGAGGCGTGCCGCAAGGCGGGCGATCGGCCCGGTCATCTGGTAAATCTCGGAGTAGAGAATGACGGAAGGCCACGTGCCTTCCTTGGGCAGGAATCGGTGGACGCGCATCGCACCGGTCGGAGTCGGCAGATCGAAGAAAGAAAGTTCCTGAAGGGTCATGGCTGGTGAATCGAGGAATTAATATGAAACGAGCCCTGGGGATGGGCGAGTTGAAATGCCGAAGGCAGCCACGCAGTGGCGAGCCTCGCGGGAGCGAGCGAGTTCAAAATCAGGAGTATTGACTCTTTCCTACGACCGAGTAGCACAACCTTCACCATGAGTAATCCGATCATCAAAGCCGTCATCAGATCCAGATTTCTGCTCACTTCGAGAGATTCGGCTTCCGGGAACATCCGCAAAAATTCCGATGCCTATCTCCTTCTGGCGCAGCACTTCGGTGAAAGTCCGGGAGCCAAACCGGTCACCGTACCCCCGATGATCGGCGTCGATCCAGAGATGCGGGAATGGTCTTTTTTCCAGATCCTGGAGCACAACGTGATCGTCAACCTCAGCATCTCCGCGATGGTGGAGGCCCTTGCGCTGGGGAGGGAGCCGACAGGGGCAGCCCTCATGAATCCCAAAACCGATGTGCTGCCCAAGGGATTGTCCGGACCGGAGCATGTGGAGGCATTCCGAAGATCCGTTGACGATCACCTTGCGATAATTGAAACGTTTCCCTCTTTGAGGGGAACCGCCGAAACACCCCACCCCGTCTTTGGATCTTTTGACGCCCATAAGTGGCACTGCATGTTCGGCCTCCACCTCGGACTGCATCTTCAACAGGCGCGAAAGATCCTCTCGTTGCTAGGCAGGTAATCCCATGGACCTCCCCCTGCTCCAATCGTGGCTACCCACACCGGAACCCGGTTTTCTTCCCGGGATGGCCCGCTTCTCCTGGGCTGACGGACTCCTCCGAATGGAGGCCCGGTTCCTGGGTCCTGCGCCTAAATCGGGGGCAACGGGGCACGGCCAGCGCCTCTGGGAACTCGGTGATGTGGCGGAACTCTTCGTCCAGAAGCTCGGGGAAGAATCGTACCGCGAATATCAGCTATCCCCAAACGGCTTCACGCTAGCCCTTCACTACCCGGACCTCAGCGGGGTTGCGGCGGTCCGCTCCGGCTCAAGAAAAATGGAGGACTTTCTCACCGGGGAAATCCCCTCCATCGAAAGCTCCACAACTCCGGAGGGATGGAATGCATCGCTAAAGATTACCCTCCCTGCATCCCCCGGGGAGCGCATCCGCGTGAGTTGCTGTCGCTATCACTATGCCGATCGAGAATGCGGCGGAGCACCCGTGATCTCGAGCACTTCCCCTCACCCCGTGCGTGATTTTCACAGACCGGGGGATTGGCGGGAATTCGTTCCCGTGGCAGGGTGATTCATGCCTCCGCGCCGCCCCTTCCGTAAAAAGCCGGACAATGAGCCGGTGCCTGGAGGCCCGGACGACGCCCTGAGCGGTCAGGTGGAACGGGTGACCTTTCACAACGAGGAGTCCGGATTCTGCGTCCTGAAGGTCAAGGTTCAGGGACGGAAGGAACCCGTTTCCGTGCTCGGATCCCTCCCCTCGGTGGTCGCAGGAGAGTGGATCACCGCCCAAGGAACCTGGGAACGCGACAAGGAGCACGGCATCCAACTCCGCGCCGAGCGGCTGAAGACCCAGCCTCCGACTTCACTCGAGGGGATCGAGAAATACCTCGGCAGCGGCATGATCAAGGGAATCGGCCCCGTCTACGCGACCAAGCTCGTGAAAAAATTCGGCGAGAAGGTCTTCGACATCATCGAGAACCAGTCACGTCGTCTCGAGGAGGTCGATGGGATCGGGCGCGAGCGTCGTCAGAGGATCAAGGAGGCGTGGGCCGAGCAGAAAGTCGTGCGGGACATCATGCTCTTCCTTCACTCGCACGGACTCGGCACCAACCGCGCCGTGAGGATCTACAAAACCTACGGGGAGGAAGCCGTGGAATTGATCAGGGCCGACCCCTACCGCCTCGCTCGAGACATCCACGGCATCGGCTTTCACTCCGCTGACGCCGTTGCCGAGAAACTTGGTCTTGAGGCCGACTCCCTGCTCCGTGCGCGTGCCGCCCTTGAGCATCTGCTCGACCAGGCTACCGGCGAGGGACACTGCGCCCTACCGAGGCGCGACCTATTGGAAGGGGCAGCCCGCCTCTTGGAAATAGACGAATCGGTGATCGCCGAGGCCTTTGATCGACACTTGAAGGACGGGAAAATCCTCTCGGAGAACATCGCCGGGGAAGATCTCATCTTCCTCCCTCTCCTACAGGATGCTGAGGAGCGTATCGCCCGCCAACTACGACGATTGGCGGCCGCCGGAACTCCAGAGCCGCCAATCGATGTCGGAAAGGCAATCCCATGGGTCGAAGAGAAGACCGGCCGCAAACTCTCCCCCAGTCAGCATGAAGCGCTCCGCATAGCCCTCGGTGCCCGTGCCGTGGTGATCACCGGAGGCCCCGGCGTCGGCAAGACCACTCTCGTCCAGTCCCTACTCAGGATCCTTACTGCCAAGAAACTGAAATGCCTCTTAGCCGCCCCCACGGGACGAGCTGCCCAACGACTCGCCGAGGCAACGGGACTCGAGGCCTTCACGCTGCACCGCTTGCTTGAGTTCCAACCCGGAAAGGGTGGATTCCAGCGTAATGCCTCCAATCCCCTTGAGGGGGATGTCGTCGTGGTGGACGAGGTCTCGATGGTCGATGTGCCGCTCATGAGTCGGCTGCTCGATGCCCTTCCCCGAAAAGCACGCCTGATCCTTGTCGGCGATGCGGATCAACTCCCAAGCGTCGGGCCCGGCCTCGTGCTCGGGGACATCATCCGCAGCGGAATGATCCCGGTCGTCCATCTCCGAGAGATCTTCCGTCAGGCTGGGAACAGCCGGATTATCAGCGGGGCCCACTCGATCAACCACGGGGAAATCCCCGACATCATGGAATCCCCGAAGGATTCCGACTTCGTCTTCGTTGATCGTGAAGATCCCGAGGAGTGCGCGACGACTCTGATCTCACTCGTACGAGACCGACTTCCGAAGCACCTTGGGATCGACCCCGTCGAGGGGATCCAGATCCTGAGCCCCATGCACCGCGGCAGCCTCGGCATCCGGGAACTTAATACCCGCCTGCAGTCCTCACTCAATCCAAAGAACCCTCATCGTGAGGAGCACCAGGCCTACGGGAATCTCTTCCGCACTGGTGACAAGGTGATCCAGACCTCCAACAACTACGACAAGGAGGTCTTCAACGGGGACATCGGCAGGATCAGGTCGATCGACCGGGAGGAGAAGCAGGCCGTTGTCCGCTTCGGCAAACGCGACGTCATCTATGAATTCGGCGAGATGGACGAACTGGAACTTGCCTACGCGATCACCATCCACAAAAGCCAAGGATCGGAGTTTCCGGTCGTGGTCATCCCGCTGGCGATGCAGCAGTATCTCCTGCTTCAGCGGAACCTCCTCTACACCGGCGTCACACGGGGCAAGCGCATGGTCGTGCTTGTCGGCCAGAAGAAAGCGCTCGGCATGGCGGTGAGGAACGAATCAACCCGCCACCGCCACGGAGGCCTTCTCCAGAGGCTGAAAGTGTAAGGTTACGGGAGGCGGCGCATTTTCCCCGCCCCCATGACCTATTCCCGATTACCCACTCCCCAAATCGGCTACGCCGCCTGAGGCATCATTCCATGATCGGAAAGACTCATCTTTTCCCTCTTGGCAAGGGCGCGGCGCATCTTGGCGAGGGCGATGTTCTGGAGTTGCCGGATCCTCTCCCGGGTCACTCCGAACTTCTCCCCGACCTCCTCCAGCGTGATGGGATCCGATCCCTCCAGGCCGAAACGAGCGCTGATAATTCTCTTTTCCCGCTCATCAAGCTGTCCGAGCAGGTCGCCGAGTTCCACCTGCAGGTTCTTCTCGCTCAGATTCTCAAAGGGATCGACGGCGGCCTCATCGCCGACCAACTCGCCAAACTCGGTGGAATCCTCGTCGCCTACTGGAGCATCGAGGGACGTCGGGCGGATCGCGGCCTGCTTGAGACGGCTTACTTTGCCCGCGTTCATCCCGATCTCCTCGGCAATTTCCTCGTCGCTAGCCTCGCGACCAAGTTCGTCGCTCAGGGAAGCGCCGACCCTTCGGATCTTGGCGATCTTGTCGACCAGATGAACGGGGAGTCGGATCGTCTTACCCTGGTTGGCCAGTGCCCTCTTGATCGACTGCTTGATCCACCAGGCCCCGTAGGTGGAGAGCTTCCCTCCCTTGGCGGGATCGAAGCGCTCGACAGCCTTGACCAGTCCGATGTTCCCCTCCGAGATCAGATCCATCAGAGGGAGGCCGAGATTGGCATAGTCGCGGGCGATCTTGACCACCAGGCGGAGGTTGGCGCGAATCATCTCCTCCTTGGCCTTCATGTCACCCTTGCGGATCTTGGCCGCGAGGGTGATTTCCTGCGCCGGGGTCAGCAGGGGATATTGGGCGATCTGGCGGAGGTAGTGTTGGAATCCGGCGTCTGAATCTTCGTAGCTCATGGTGTGCGGGGGTGACGGTTGTGTCGTTGGTGATTTGACAAGGCTGTCAACCCATGCGTTCGAAATCTTTTTTCACCCGTTTACAAACCGACCGTCCCGTGTGATGAGTTCGCGATAGATAAATGATCACGCGCGTCTTTTCCGCAGCAGTCGTCGGCGTCGATGCCACCGAGGTGGAGATCGAGGTCAATACTGGACCGGGGGAACCCTCCATCATCGTCGTCGGCCTGCCGGATGCAGCCGTCAAGGAAAGCAAGGACCGGGTCATTGCAGCGCTTTCCAACAGCGGTTACCGCTGGCCCCGCAAACGTACCACCGTGAACTTGGCCCCCGCGGACATCCGCAAACAGGGGCCGAGTTTCGACCTTCCGATTGCCCTCGGGATGATCGCAGCAGACCGTGAAGAGGAGTTGTCACGTCTCTCCCGGTGTGCGGTCGCCGGGGAACTAGCGCTCACCGGGGAGGTTCGTCCCGTGAAGGGAGCACTTCCCCTCACCCTGGAGGCGAGGAAGCGGGGAAAGAAGGCCGTTATCCTGCCGATCGCAAATGCTCGTGAGGCATCGGTCGTCGAGGGGATCGATGTCTATGGCGTCAGGAATCTGCGGGAAGCCCATGAGTTCCTTTCGCGGAATCTCGAACTTGAAGCAGCGGCCCGGGAGGATTTCTCGGAGGAAGGGGATATCGTGCCGGGCGACGTGGATTTCTCCGAGGTGAAGGGACAGCATCGGGTGAAGCGCGCCGTCGAAGTGGCCGTGGCCGGCGGACATAACCTCCTGTTGATCGGCCCTCCCGGTTCCGGCAAGTCGATGCTTGCGCGTCGCATCCCGACCATCATGCCCCCGATGTCGCTCGAGGAGGCGATCGAGACCACAAAAATCCATTCCGTCTGCGGGCTTCTTCCCGCCGGGGAGCCCGTTCTCCGGCACCGTCCTTTCCGCGATCCCCATCACACGATTTCCGACATCGGACTACTCGGCGGCACAGCCAATATCACCCCCGGCGAGGTCAGTCTTGCCCACAACGGAGTCCTCTTCCTGGACGAACTTCCCGAGTTTCACCGCTCCACACTGGAAGTCCTGCGCCAACCCCTTGAAGACGGAAAAGTGACGGTATCCCGCGCATCGGGCACGATGACTTTTCCCTCGGCTTTTATGCTGGTTGCCGCGATGAATCCCTGCCCGTGCGGCCATTACGGTGACCCGAAGCGCCAATGCCGCTGCTCACCCGGACAGGTCGAGCGTTACCGCAGGAAAATCTCAGGACCGCTGCTTGACCGGATCGACCTCCATGTCGAGGCACCGGCCGTCGAGTACGCCGAGTTGACCGGCATGGCTCCGGCGGAATCCTCGGCAATCATCCGATCACGCGTCCTTCAGGCCAGGGAAATCCAGAGGAAACGACTCGCCCGTTCACGGAAAGCCACATGCAACGCCAGGATGGGCCATGCCCAACTGCGGGAACATTGCCGACTCGATGAGCGGGGAAATGAACTCCTGAAAAATGCGATGGAGGATCTCAACTTCAGCGCACGGGGATACGACCGGATTTTGAAGGTTGCGCGGACTATCGCCGATCTGTCGGCCAGCCCCAGCATTCTTCCCGATCACCTGCTCGAGGCACTGGGCTACCGGAGCCTTGACCGTAACCTCTGGGGTTGAACCTTCACCCCCCGGCAAACTGGGGATGCGCGGCCAACAGGGCGTAATCCTCCGGGGAGATGGGATCCCTACCATAAAGCCGTCCCCGAAGAGGTGCGGAATTGGTCGAGGAACGGACTCGGGAAAGCCAGGCCCTATCGAGCGGAGCCCTCAGAAGATCCGGGCGGTTTGCCGCGACCGTGGTTTCCTCCTTCTCCCCGGTGGGCACTCCCCTGCCCACAAACCAACCGGCCATCAACATGGTCACCCTTGCCGAGGTTGAGCGGGTGTAGTTGGTGAGCAGGCAGGGTATCTCATCCCTCGCACTGGCCCGTAGTCTTTGAAAAGTCTCCAGATTCCACATCTCGGGATTACGGGCCGGCGAATAGGGATCAAACAGAATGGCCGACGGAGGCGTGACCGCCGGTGCCATCAGCGAGAAATCACCTCGGTGCAGGATCCAGCGCACTCCGGGGGCTGGTTCCGAGAACCCCTCCGCAAGCAGGCGCTTCACATCCGACTCCCATCCGGCCAAATAACCGAGTTCCCGGGAATGCCCTAGGGCAAACTCCAGAACCGCGGTATCGATTTCAAAGCTGTGAATCTCAGCCTCAACACCAGCTCCTTGTAGAGCCGTGATACAGGCGACTGCATTGGCCGCCGGGCCGAGACCGACGTCCCAGATGGCAAAGGGACCGGGTCCATTCCATGTGGCACCACGCTCAGCGATCTTTTGCTGCCTAATGTGCAGTTGTGAAGCTTCCGTAACTGGATCGGTGCCAATATGCATCGTCTCCCCGTGGGCGACCGAGCGAATGCTCTTCCCTCCCCCTCGCAGGGTTACCAGTTCGAAATTCGGGCCACTCATCACCGGGAGAATGACTCCCTCCCGTCATTTCGTCAAAATCGTCACAAAGATTCCGTTGCGTTAACATCCAGACTCCCTTAAATACAAACAATCTCTTCGGAGACATAACGCAGGAATCAGACATCGGGGGGTGTTCTGGATCCTGCGTTATTTTTTGTTTTGATGGTCCCGATTGAGTCCATCTGATGATTGCTTTTGGCGAAACAGCGAGGCAACCGCCATCGGCAACCATCCGCTTTTCCAGCTATGATCCATAGAACGGTCCCAGATCTCTACATGAGGGATTCCCTTCTGTGTCAGCAGGCTCATGAGTTGATCAACTCCGACTCGCGGTCCGGGACCCCCGCCCAAAACAGTGATTCGGGCCGGAGCATTAGTCCATTTGTTTGCATGCCGGGCTATCAGATGAGCTGGATCATAATGATCGTAGTTTTCACGGGTACCGTAGCATTGTTTAAAACCCCATTGCTCCCACTGGATTGCATCTGGTTCTCCATACCAGTTTTCAAAGACAGCAACCCCGGCAAAATCATCCGGATGATTTATTGCAAGCGATAGCGCACCCAGGGCTGATTTACTGAATCCGATCAGATAGTTGGTGCCGTTTACGGGATAATGGCTCCCTATGAACGGAAGGACGGCCTTAAGCAGATGATCGTTTTCCCTACAGAGCGGATTTGAAGGATTGTTCCCGTACCACGGCAGGATGGGAAAGGAGGGTGTGACAAAGATCGCCTGGTATCGCTCGGCCAGTCCCGCCTTGGCTATCTCGGTAAGGGGGTGACCCCACTCCCCCTTCGTGCCGGCATTCACAGGCAGGCAATAGACCACGGGATAACTGCAACCAGGATCCATCCTTTTGGGAAGCAGCACCTCAACCGTATTTGTGCCTTCCTGATAGGGAGAAACTATCGACCAGCTTTCGGTTCCCGGAGTCGATGGGGAAGGATCCCTGATCACACTTATCCCGTTACCCTCATCGCCGGTCACCGACATGGTGAGTCCTAGCAAAAGAATGCAGAGACTCGGGGTAAGGATCTTTTGCATGGACGGAATTTGATCATCCCTGATGAATCTGTGGGAGTTTTTAAAGTTGCCCGAAGAAACTGGTCATCAACACGTGTTCCCTACATCGTGATCGTTCCTAACGGCGCATTGCATGACCACCCCAAGCATCTTTCCCCATGGCAGAAGGATTCTATTCATCGGTGATTCCATTACCGACGGTGATCGGAGCAGAACCGGTGATGTCAATCATGACTTGGGAGACACCTTCGTCCGGTTAATTGCAGCGCGCTACGGGGCTGATCATCCGGCAGACGGGATCGAGTTCATTAACCGAGGGATCAACGGACACCGGATCACCGATCTAGAGGAACGCTGGGAAAGTGATTGCCTCGCTCTCAAGCCCGATCTCCTGAGTATTCTGGTTGGAGTGAATGATGCCGCCAGTATTGTGGAATTGTCGGTGCCCGCTCCTCCGCGAACCGACGGACGCCCCCCGAAGAGCCTCGTGACCCGTGAAATGTTCCGGGTCACATACGACAGATTGCTCACTCTGACGCGTAGAACACTACCGGCACTCAGGATCATCCTCTGTACACCTTTCATTCTTCCTGTGGACAAGATCGGCAGGGACTGGGATCTCTGGAGGTGCGAGGTCTTCCTGAGAGCCACCATGATCCGTGAACTGGCCGAGAAACACGGAGCCGAATTGATCGAATTCCAGCCCCTCTTTGACCGGGCATCACTGCTCGCCACTCCATCCTTCTGGATACCCGACGGGGTACACCCCTCCGCAGCAGGTCACCAAATCATGGCGGACGAGTGGCTGCGGAAAGTGGTGTCAAAAGTCTCGGAAAATTGCTCCTCGGATCCGATCAGTCTAAACAACCTTCACCACGCTTAAGAATGAATCGGTTCTTACTCTTCCTACTATTTCCGGCCCTTCCAGTACTGAAGGCTACAACTACCAATGTACCCCAGGTTGTCATTTCGGAGACTTCCATATCTGCAGTTCCGGAAGAGGCCTCGACAAGAACCGGCTCCGCAGGCGGACTCTCCGGGGGAGCACTTCTGGAAATAGGCGGGCTGAAGCCGGATGGCAAACCGGTTGCCGAGGCTCTGGTCCTCCCTCTCTTCGATGCTACTGGAATAAATGCAACATGGAAAAAAACCTCCCTGACTGAAGCTTGTGCTTGGTCCGCAACTGCACAGAACGGTGACGAGATCATTCTGGCCGGAGGATTGGTTGGTGATACACCCTCGGCCAGAGTGATCGCCTACCGGTGGCACGGGACAAACGTTGTCAACCGTGATCTGCCCAATCTTCCATCTCCGCTGGCTGGTGCCGGAGCGGCGGTGTTGGGCGGCAGTCTTTACGTTGTCGGCGGCATTCATTCCATCGGTTCGGGAGAAGCCAGCAAGGATGTCCTGAAACTGGATCTCCTCTCCTCGAATCCGAAATGGGAGTCACTCCCCCCGATGCCCGGAAGCGGCAAGGTCCTTCCGATGGTAGTAGCCCAGTACGACATCCTGGAGGTCATCGGAGGCAGATCTCCAGATGGGCAAGGCCGATTCGTTGCCAGCAAGGATGTTCTCATTTACAGACCCAAGCCTGCTGAGGGCACGACTTTCGTGGGGTGGAGCAGGGTAGCGGATTCTCCCGTTGCCATGGCCGCCGGAAAGGCCGCCCCCTCCGGACAGGCCCACACGATCATCTTCGGGGCCGATACCACGCCCGTGACGGAGAACCCCTTCTCTCTCAACGCAGCGAACGTCTCCCCGACCCTGCTGTTCCATGCCGTGACCGATGCCTGGGTGGAGGCGGGAGCCGCTCTCAGTTTTCCCAATCCATTGATGGCGAAAAACCCCTTGGCTAAAAATCCTGAAGGATCCCTTCTCCTCTTTGGTGCCAAGGGGATGACTCACCCCCTGCAGGCTAGCACCCCGCGCACTACTCGGAATCTTAACTGGGCGGACTACTTGATGATCCTCTTCTACTTCTTCTTTATCGGGTACATCGGCTACCACTTCCGCCACCAGAAGTCAGCGGCTGAATACTCACTCGGCAACCGACAGACCCCGTGGTGGGCGGCCGGTATCAGCATGTTCGCGACGGCAGCCAGCGCGATCAGCTTCATGGCTGTTCCTGCTCTCGCCTTCGCTTCGAATCTCGTCTGGCTCTTTCCCCTGATCGTCTTCATCCCAGTCTATTTCTTCCAGTCGCGGATTACCTATCCAATCCTGCGCCGCCTTGAGATCACCTCGACCTTTGAGTATCTGGAGAGGCGTTTTGACACGTCGCTCCGGCTGATTGCAAGCTTCCTCCAGATCGTCTTCCAGACCTTCGGACGTTCGAGCATTGTCCTGGTACTCCCTTCCATCGCAATCTCCGCGACAACCGGTCTTGATGTCCGGTGGAGCGTCATCATCATGGGTGTCCTGACGACCATCTACACCGCGGCGGGCGGATTCGAAGCGGTCACGTGGACTTTGGTCTTCCAAGGCGTGCTCAAGGCTCTGGCACCGATCGCCGTGATCTGGATCTGCATTGCGGGTTTACCCGGAGGATTGCGTGAGTTCTTCGCGACGAATGCCTCGCACCACAAATTCGATTTTGCGATCCTCGGCTGGGACGTCGCCTTCCCCCTTGTGTGGGTGATGCTGCTGAGGGTTTTCCTCGAGCAGACCATCTGGCAGGCTGGCGATCAGGCTGTGATCCAGCGTGTTTTCGCCTCCAAGGACGATGAGATCCGTAAGGTGACGGCGATGAACTTCTCCTGCGGCGCCTTCATCGGAATCCTCGTAACGGCAATGGGCTTGGCGATCTTCGCCTACTTTCACGCCCATCCTGAGAAGTTCGACGCAGCCTCCACAATCGACCAGATCGTCCCGCTTTTTGTGATACAGGGTATGCCCCACGGAGCCGTGGGCGTAGTGATCGCTGCGATCTTTGCCAGTGCCATGGCCACCGTAGCCGGCGCAATGAACAGTGTCGCCACCATCTTTACCGTAGACTTCTACGAACGCTGGTTCCCCAATGCTGAGGACAAGGCTAACCTCCGCATGATGCGTCTCAGCACGATTGGGACTGGAGTAGCCGCCACGGTGATCGCCCTCTGGCTCACCACGCTGAACCTAAAATCCATTATGGTTACCTGGAACATTGTTTCCTCGCTGCTGGGCGGAGGGATTGTCGGCATCTTTGCACTGGGAATGTTTAGTACCAGGGCCAATGCGGGCGGTGCGGTCTGTGGGGCAATCCTGAGCATTGTACTTGGCCTCTATGTGAAGTTTTTCACGTCCATCCATTGGGCTTTCCTTCTCCCGATCCTGATCTTCTCCGCAATGATCATCGGATATATCTGCAGCTTCTTCTTCCGCTCAGCACCCAAGAACCTGACCGGTCTGACGATCTTCCATCAGGTCCGCAAAAGCCAAACTCTTTAATCAGCACATTGTTATTTGGGAAAAATGACTAGTAGTTCCCTCTCCTCGGGACGCAACTGGGTGGGGTCGATCCCGATTTCCAGATTTTTGGCTTCTGCTTGCTGGCGATTGGCCTTCAGGACGGCGCAACGGATTGCCCGCCACGGCGCCGCAGCTCCGGTCCAGTCGATCTCCTTGTCCCGATAAATCTCCAGGGCACCGGCTGCATCTCCGGTCCTGAGACGTCCGAGTGCGGCCGTGCTCAGGCGGGTCAGGGCGTTAGGCTGAGCTAGGAACAACTTCTCCGCCTTGTCTGCCGCCGATGCCACATCATCCTTTGCAAGGAGGCGGAGATAAGTCAGATCACAGGCGACATCCTGATTCTCAGGCAGGGCGACCTCGAGTTCCTCATAGAAAGGAATCAGTTTTTTGGCCGAGGCGTCGCGGGGTTGGCAGCGGATCAGCCCCACCAACCCGTTCACCTTGGTCTCCTCCCTATCAGCCATTTCACGGTAGGTCCGGGCGGCACGTTCGTAGGCGCCGATCTGCTCCTCGTATCCCGCGATATAGGCCAGCGTCCCTGGTTTCTCGAGATGCAGCGAGGCCCCGACATTCCTCCACTCCTCCTCGGCCAAGGAGACCTCGCCGTTCATCATGGCAATCCTGGCGAGATAGAGATGCCTCACCGCATCCTGAATGCCAGACCCTGCGGGGGTTGCGAGCATACGTGGGATGTCCTTCAAATCGCCCAGGGTGCTCTTGGCATCCAAAACAACAAGCAACCAGTCAGTGTCGTTGGCCGGCCGGTCGGTTCCCGCCATCGCGATCACTTCCTTCTGGCATCCCCTGCCGTTCAGCCAGCGGGCCAGATCGAGTTGAGCATCCCTGGGTGCCAACCGACGTGCCTTGACCAGTCTGGCCACGACCGCTTCCTTCGTGGAGGGATCTGCCTTGATCGCAAGATCGGCGGCCATCAGCTCATCCGACGGTTTTCCTCCGGGCAACGATTTGAAGACCCCGGACAAGCTCATGGCCTCGGCGCCGGCATTCGGAATGGAGATCCCCTGCGGAGGGGCTAGCAGGAGCTGGGCCATGATCCTCCAGGCAGCGATCGAAGCCGCATTCTTTTCAGAAATCACGCCGTGCAGCAGATCCAGGATGCGCGCGGTATCCGGAGCATCCCTCAACGAGAGAAGATCAAGCGCAGCCTGGATCCGGAGATAACCGGCATCATCCCGTGAGGGGGCCTCGCCCGCACGGCGGATGCAAAAATCGGCCGCCTCCAGAAAACTGTGATCCTTCGCTGTCAGGGAAGCCTCGAGCAACGAGCGTCTCAGAAATCCCTTCTTACCCGACTTAAGGGAAAGCAATCCCAGAGCCTCTCGCGCAGCATCTCGTTGGTCCTTCATCGCCGAGATCTCGGCGATCCCCAGCAACTCCTGATCATCGGACCCTCCCACCTTCATTCTGGCGATGAGCTTCTCAAGATAAGTTTCATCACCGGCACGGGCATTGTAGAGCTCCACGGCATGTTGGATGTGCAGACTACCGGGTGCCAAGGCCAGTGCCTGCTTGAGGAGAGAGACACCCCTCTCGGAATCCCCGATTGCGAAGGCCTCGCCAGACTTCCCCATGAGAGAGGAGGCCCTCCACTCCTTGAGGCCACGATACAAGGGTACGAGACACAGGAGGACGATCAGCGCCAGAGCCAGACGCAGCATTCTCTTTCTCTTGCGCGGATCCTTGAACCACGAATCCTGAACAGGCGGCCGCAGTGACTCCTCCGAATAATCGGGAAGCTCCTCGCCATTCTGATGGAACGGACTTTCCGGATTCCTTTGGGTCATGAAATTGGGGATGAGTGATTGATCAACGCTTCATCGGAGCCGCGATCATCTCCACCGTCAATGCTCCTTGCAGGTAGCGATCGAGGGCTTCACCTGCGGATTGGGCATCGGGAAGATTCCAGAAGGCCACCTCAATCATCCTTTGGCCCCTGTTTCTTCTGCCCTCCAGAACGGAGCGCAGGCGCCCTCGCAGAGAATCGTTAAGCTGGCTTGTCATCCCGCTCCCAGTCCTACCCTCCTCGATCAGGGCCTGAAAAACATAAACGGGGACTCCCCTCTGCTCAAAAAACCAAGATCGGAACGGAATCGTGATTCCCTCCGAGGAATAATCACGGGATGGGAGGGGCCTGATCAGCTTCATCCCAAAATTTGAGAGACAGACTTCGGGACGGTGCATCGTGACGGCCTGCTGCGATGTCCTTCCCGCCGGCCAGCGAAAGTAGAACGCCTGGCCGCCCGCATTGTCGCCGATGAGCCATCTCTCGGAAAACCCCTCGGGATAAAAAAGCATCTTCAGTGTCTGCGGGGGGATCACCACACGGGATGCTCCCCGTTCTGTGCCGATAGGGTGCAGGAACCATTGACGCAGGCCGGATGTGGCCGATTCGTGCAGGCGATACCAGAGTTCCGAACCGAGCGAGGCCGTGATCAGGAGAGAGAAAGCGACGAGGAAAATGGCTAAACATCCCCTCCCTGATTGAGCATCGGCAGCCATTCCGGCACGGGAGGCAGATGGAACGACCACACCCTTCCACCGATAGGCGAAGACCACCACAGTCCCAAAGGTCACCAGAAGGACTAGGATCCCGGCCGGATCATGCCAGGATGAAACGGCCGCGATTCCCTGACGCGAGGCCACCACGGCAAGGAGTGAACTGCGGATGATATTTCCCACTAGCGCGGCCCCGATCGCGACCCCGATCAGCAGCACTCTCCTCCAGGCCGCAAGACGCAGGATTTCCCCGAAAAAGAGCGAGACCATGATCCCGCTCTGGAGCGAACGAACACCGCTACATGCCTCCTCCACGCCCAGTACGCCCGAAGGGATCACGATCAGGTTTCCCTGCCGCAGAGCCTCGTAGCCCAACCAATGAAGGATCTCCAAGGTGGCGGCGGCATTCCACGACATCAACCCGCCCATGACCGACTGCTCGAAATTCCTCGGCCAAGGGACCGCGATCAGGAAGAAGCATAAGGGAAAGCCAAAGTGTCGCAGCCAGGACCAGCCACCCACCAGATAGAGCGTGGTCAGACTGATTGTCACAGCCATCAGGCATGCGAGAAGCCCTATGGGGCGCCAATCGGGATTGGCTTCGGCCAGCGGGATCGTGAGCGCAAGGATCAGACTCGCCGCGATCAGCACAGCACCCCCCGCTCCCAAGGAAAACCCAAGGCAAGAATTCCGGGAAGGGCTGTCCGGCATCCGCTTGAAGAACAGCCCTATCATCAGCAGGGGAACCACCATGCCGTAGCCGTATTGGGGATCGATCCTCCAGTCCCCCCAGAGCATCCGAATCACGACAAACCAGCCCAGCCCGACCAAAGCTGCTGGCGCGCCCCAATCACGGATATTCCTGCCGACTACGGACATACCCCATTCTCGGGTCAATGGTGCGGGGAATCAAGGACTCCCCTACCCATGGGACAAGCCCATGGGGGCTTGTGAAGTATCAACTTCTCCACGCGTTCTTTCTCTCGTTCACGCCTCCCAGCTCCACGTTGTAACCTTGTAACAGTTGCAACCATTTGAACGCTCTACACTCTACCTTCCCTTCCCGAACGACATCACATGGAGAGTCTTTAGCAGCACCTCGGCATCCAGACGAAGGGAGAAATTCCGGATATAGAAGAGATCATAGGAAAGCTTCTGCATGGTGTCCTCCAGATTGGCACCGTAGGGGTAGTTCACCTGGGCCCATCCCGTGATTCCGGGACGAACGAGATGACGGAACTGATAATGGGCGATTTTTTGATCATATTCCTTCACGAGCTTGATCCACTCAGCCCTGGGGCCGATCATACTCATGTCTCCCCTCAGCACATTCCATAGCTGGGGCAATTCATCGAGACGGGTCTTCCTGAGAATATTCCCGATCCTCGTCACCCGGCTGTCACCCTCACTGGTGTAGCTTTCGCCCTTGTCGCTGCCGACCTTCATCGTGCGAAATTTGTAGAGTGTGAATGGATTGCCGTGCACCCCCACCCTTTGCTGGGAGTAGAAGACAGGGGCGCCGTCGCTCAGGCGGATAATGACCGTTACCACTGCCATCACGGGTGCCACGACGATCAGGGCGAGCAGGGAAATCAAAACGTCCGATATCCTTTTCAGGGTGGTGAAAACCGAGTGATTGACCAGGATGAACTCCGTTTCCAGGGGCCATGCGGGACCGACGACCTGCAACGGGATCTTTTCCCAGTATTTCTCGTAAAAGCTCTCCATCGAATAGACCGGCATCTCCTCGAAGTGGATGGTGCCGAGCCTGGAGAGCAGATTCTCCCCGAGACTGGAAAGATTGGCCGCCAAAATGATCCCCTCGTAGGCGGCGGCCTCCTCTGGGTTCATGGAATCGATCATCGAAGCGGCAAGCCGCCCGAGGATGGGGCTGCCCGTACCGGCAAGCTCTTTTCCCAAGATCGATTGGTCGGCCGCGGCATAGACGATCGGATGGGTGGGACTGTTGAGCAGGTAATCCCGGTAAAAAACCGGACCGAACTTCGCGTCGGCAATGACCAGAAAGGGACGCACTGTCCTGTACTTGGAGCGGATGAACCAGTAACTCCTGCGGATCGCCAGCGTGCAAACAGCTAGAGCCACGTAGGAAATCGTGAAGATTCCACGGCCGGAAGTGGGGTTGGGACCGAAGGAAACCACCACATAGAGCACGAAAGCCGCCAGCGGATAAGTCACGGCAAAGGAGATCAGGTGCTCGCTGGCGTAGCGCAAGGAGGCAAAATCCGTCGCGTAGCGGTATCCACCCACGAGCATCATCCCCAAGATAGCCATGACGACGGGAAGCAGTACCGCGGCGGCCGTCGTGTGACTGTAGAAGCCGGTCAGCCAGTCGATCAGGTAATAGATCCCAACCCCCAGCAGCAGATCCAGCCCGAGGGAAGCTGCTTTGAAGAAAAACCCCTTCCTCCGCCTCCTTCTTCTGGGCGGAAGGGCCTTTTGCTGAGGAGATGCTAGATCAGCCGTTTTCATTGGGGGGAATGAGTCTGACTTGATAATAATTTTCTTGATACCAAACACTTAGCCAAATGGCAAGGCAACGAACTCACGCAGCCGAGCTCCTGATCCCGCCAATCGCTTCCTCCACACACTCCAGGAATTGACTCCCGGTATCAGACTGACGCCTCAACCACTGTAACCCACGACTCCCCTCCTCGGGGATACGGTCGGGCTGATCCCTGTAAGACTGGATGGTCGTGGCCAACTTGGCACCCTCGCTGATGCCGATGACCTCTCCGCAGCCTACCTCACGGATCACCAGGGCCACCTCAGAGTCCAACGGCCCAACGAAAAGACAGGGCCGCTCCGCTGCGAGCACCCCGTAGAACTTGCTAGGCACCACGAGCCCGGACATTCCTTGCCGCATCGTCACGAGATGAAGATCCGCCGCCCCGAGACTCTCGGAGATCGCTGCCCCGGGTTGAGATGGCAGGAACCGGACATTTGATAATCCTGCTTCAGCGGCCTCCCGCTCGACGACCGATCGGGAAGGCCCCTCCCCCACAAACAGGAAGAGAATCTCCTGCTCACCCTGATCCTGCAGCAAACGCGCCGCTTCCAGGATCGTTTTGAACTCATGGGCTCTGCCCAGATTACCGGAATACATCACCACCAGCGTTTCGGGAGCGATGCCGTGGCGGATTCTGAAGGAATTGTCCCGTCTCACGCAGGGAACAATGTCCCTCTCCATGCCGATATTGGGAATCAACCGAACTTTCTCCGATGATATTCCTCGGAGAGAGAGCCTTTCGGACATACATCTCCCCACCGAGACAACCAGATCATGCGACTGCAGTGAGACCGTTGAGAGAGCACGGATTACCTCCGCCACCACGCCTCCTTGTTTGAAGACACCTGCCTCCTCCGCCACCTCGGGATAAAGATCCTGCGCCCAGTGCACGAGCTTCGATCCCTTGAGCACCTTCAGCATTGGCCCGATCACCGCCAGCATCGGCGGATCGGTCATCGTGACGACCACATCCGCGCGTGGCATGATCAGCGCCTTCAGCAGAAGGGAGGGAATCATCAGGGCATACCCTGCGGCGCGTGCAGCCAGCGACGATTTGGAAAAGAACCCGCCCGCCCTGATCACTTTGACTCCATCGCGCTCAATGGTGCCGAGGCCGGGCTGATCGCCTGCCGTCGCCAGTACGGTCACCTCCCATCCGGCCCCCTTCAACGTCACCGCCACCTGCTCCAGCACACGCCCTGTGGCACCGCTGTCTGGCGGATAGACCCTGTTGACGAAAAGAATCGAGGGCATGGGAGGAAGTGGGAAAGTGAAAGGTGGGAAGGTGAAGAAGCAGGAGGCGCTTAGGCTGAAGGCTGAAGGCTGTTGGGAGAAGCGTTCGAGAGCGAATGCAATCCTTCCGTTCGGATCTTCGGCAGAAGAGGAGACTCTAATGGGTAGGTGAACGGAGCGATTCCATGGATGAGCCAATAATAGGCGGTCTTTCCAAACTCCGCGATCACGCTGGCATTGAAGCCCCTGATTCCCTGCTTTGTGCTCCAATAATCGCGTCTGGCATCCACAATGCCGAACCTGATCCCCGGAATCTCGTGCCTGAAAACAGCAAGGGCCCGGCGTGTGTGAAACGGGGAGGTGATGATGAGAGCGGACTTGATTCCCGAGGCGGCAAGCATCGGCCGGAGTAAGCGCGCGTTCATGAGCGTCGACCGAGACAGTGGCTCGACCTTAATGACGGAAAGAGGCACCCCCTGTTCGAGCAGAGCGCGCTTGTTGGCACTCGTATCGCCAAAACCCGTGATGTAGATCAACGGGGCCACACCCTCGGCATACAACCCGGCCGTGACGACGGGACGGGCATTCTGCTCACCACCCAGCAGGATCAGACAATCGGCCTTTTGCAGAGGAGCTTTCACCATCAGGAGAAGGGGCCACACCATCCCGAGGACGGAGGAGTGCAGAAGAAGGAATCCCCCTGCCGCCACAGCCAGCAACATCACGGGGAAAAAGACCCTCTTCTTCATGACAGGGAGGCAAGCTTCTCCGCGAGACGATCAACGGAAAAACGGCTTGCCGTTTCCCGCGCATGGAAGCCCATCTTTTTCAGGAGGTCGGGATCCGAGGCAATGCCACGGAGAATGGCTGTCAGCGCGGGAACATCACCTGGGGAACAGATCATCCCATTCCATCCATGCTCCACAACGGATCCACAGCATGGGGTCGTAACGACGGGCAATCCGTGCGTCATCGCCTCAAGCTGGGTGATGGCGAATCCATCCGACCAGGTGGGGAGTACGAAGACATCCGCGAGATCATACCATTGGGAAGCCTCGAGAAGAGATACCCTGCCGTGGAAACGGATCGAGGAGGGCAAGTCTTCAGGCAAGGGCCTGTGGGGGCCCACCACATCGATGATCACGGGATCGTTGACCAACAACCTCGCGGCTTCCACTAGATCATAGATTCCCTTGCGGGCGACAGTCTGACCGAGGAAGAGGACACGCATGGGATGCCGTGAGACAAACCCCGGCGATCCCGGGTTAGTTGCTAATGAAATTCCAGATTCGGCTGCGCTCCGAGCACTTAAGTCGCTTACCCTTCCTCTCTCATCCTTCATCCCAGCACCCTCGACTTTGGACTCCTGACCTTTGACCACGGCGGCTTCATAGGCCAGCGGGACGACGACGAGTTTACCCGGGTCGATCCCTTCGGTGATCATTGCCTGCTTCGCCCACTCCGAATTCACCATGATCGAGTCAGCGAGTGCGCACTCCTCCCTCCAGTTATTCCAATACTCCGGGGGAGGCGATTGGCTCGTTGAGCAGGCCCATTCGGGATGATTTGCGAGAAGCTGTTTCTCCAACTTGTCCTCGCCCGGACCTAGGTCGATCTGTCCCAGAACCGTGCGCCATCCACGACTCTTGGCGTAACGCAGGATGTCACGGGCGCAATAGCTGTAACAGAAAAGGATCGGTGGTTTTTCCCCGGCCACAAGATCAGGCATCGACTGCAGCATCCTGACCGCCTCCTTTTGAAACAGGGTATTCCGGGAAATTTTTCGGTCCCAGTCGCGCACTCCCCTCAAGCGGGCCATCAACTCGAAGCAAAGATACCTTATGTTGAAGGAGAGAACCCTTGCCTTAGCCAGTTCGGGATTCCATCGGATGGCAATCTTCCCATGCTGGATGATGCGGGAGAGAAGGGAAGCTGGCGGCATCCAGAGATCAGTGATCAATGTCCGGAGTTTCCCCTGACGATGCAGCGCCCTAGCCACTGCATATCTCTCTCGCGCTCCTAATTGGCAAACGATCCAGTTGGGCAGCGGGGGTTGCTTCCCCTCAAGTTCATGGATGTTCACGCGTCTTGTTTGGGTCCCTTTGGAAGATTTGCATCACTCAACAATCGTTCCTTGATTTTGAGTCGGATATCCTGAAAGTACCGCAATTTTAGCAGAGCAAACGTCAATCCGGCACGCCCGTCCAGAAAACCCTTTTTTCCGACATAGCTAGCAGCGAAATAAATATAACCAAGCCACAGACGATCAAGGTAGCGGTATTTGAATTTCTGCCTGTCAGTAAGCTTGTCCCAGCTTGTCCTGTCGGCCGATTGAAGCCACACCCATCGGTTGGCCTCCCAAGTGGAATACTGATTGTGTTTCGAAATGTAGTGCTCAAATCCCCGAAAGTCATGATGCTCAAGCCTAGATTTGATTTCACCAATACTGCCTCCTAGGACAGGATGCTCATGGACTTCCATGTCCAGGTGACTCCAGCTGTCCTCTGGGAATCGTTCATATTCCCCGGCTTCATGACGAAAAAGTGCCAGCTTTCTGAACACATCACCATGATGCAGCGGTTTGTCCATGAACCAATTGGTAAAAGATATCCAATATCCCGAATGGCTGTCGGAGTTTAAAACAACCTTGAGTTCACTCAGGAATGCCGGCGTCACTCGCTCGTCTCCATCCAGAAAAAGAACCCATGGTGTTTTGAAGTTGTGTGTCCTGAGGAACCAGTTTCTTTTTTTTGGAAAAGTTCCGTCCCATTGGAATTCCATCACGGTGGCACCTGCAGATCTGGCGATATCGGTGGTTCTGTCTCTGCTTCCGGAATCAACAACTACAATTTCCGTGAATGCATCTCCCAGGGCTTCGAGACAAGACGGCAGGTTTTTTTCCTCATTCAAAACGGGAAGACATACCGTGACGGGCAACTTTTGCTGAGTCTTCATGAACTGGATTTCTCTTTGTCCGCCACCTTGCGTGCGGGATTACCGGCCATGACGGAATTTCTTTCCACACTCCTCATCACCACCGAGCAGGCCCCCAGGACCGCCCCCTCACCAACATTCACGCCGGGTCCCACGAAGGCATCGGCACAGATCCAGGCACCGTCTCCGATAGTGATCGGCGGCTTCAGAAGCAGCATGGCCCTGTCTCGGTAATCATGGCTTCCAGCGCAGAGATGGGCTCGCTGAGAGATCGTCACCCGTTCACCGATCGTGACCCTCCCCAGATTGTACACCAACGCATCGAACCCGATCGACGACCAGTCCCCCACCTTCAGATTCCACGGAAGGAAGATCCGGACACTCGGATGGATTTGGACATGACGGCCGATCTTTGCGCCAAAGAGACGCAGCAAGGCAGTCCTCCATCCCCAGAGAAGCCGAGGACTGAATCGGAACAGGGGCCCTGCCATCCCCCAGAGAACCCTCCCGAGCAGCTCCGTCCGGGAATATTTCCGCGCACTGCGGTTGGATGAAATATCAAGGACGTCGCTCATGGGACTGGTTGATGATCAGATTCTTGTATCCCTTCAGCATCGACTGCGCGATTCCTTTCCAAGAGAAATCCCGCGCGACCCATTCCCTGCCCCTCTCTCCCATCAACTTGAGGGAGTGAGACTGGTTGGATGTGGCCTCTTGAAGGGCCCTCGCGAGATCATCGACCGACGGATCAACCCACCATCCGGATTGATGCTCCACGAGCCCCCTCCAGGGAGCACCGGTGGTAGTGATCACCGGAAGACCAGAGGCGAGCGCCTCTGCGACCGAGATTCCGAAATTCTCGCTATGAGTAGGGAGGATGAAGAGGTCGGACTCCCGGTAGAGTTCCCATTTCCTTATATCTGAAACGGCATCCTCCAGCGACCAGACATCTTCCAGTCCAGCTGCCTGAACCATCGAAGCAATCTCGGAGCGATGGCCTGCCTCATCGGGTCCGACCACTCTCATTCTCCATCCCTCGGGACGAACTCTGCCCCACGCCTCCACCAGCATCGGCAGCCCTTTCTTTGGATGAATCCGCCCCAAAAAAAGGGCCGTTTTGAGGGATTCCCCTCTCCGCCCTTCATCCTGAATCCCGAATCCCGTTTCCTTCCGCTCCTTCGACTTTCGTCCTTCGACTGTCGACTCATCCCAAGGAATCTCCACCCCATTCGGCGCGATGATCACCCGCATCTTCAGTCCAAGCTTCCGGAATTGGTTCGCCTCGCTCTCAGCAGTGGCATGCAGTGCCGCCGCATCGAGAAGATCTCTCCTCTGATACAGCCACCATGCCAATCGCTTCTTCCACTTCCTATGGGCCATGGCCCATGGCTCCAGCATCCCCCTAGGGCTCACGATCCTGGGTATACCGGCATCCCTGGCCCATTTGGCGATGCGATGATTCGAGGGCAACCAGACCCCGTGATCATGGATGAGGGAGACCCCCTTGAGATCGGGAGATTCCGTAAAGAAGACAGAAATCCCTTTGTCCGTGAGAATACGCGACCACTCTGGGAGAACCCTCGATGCGACCCATAGTGCAACATCCAACCCCTCCTCCTTCAGAGCGATCAGCAACTGCGGCACGGATCGCGCAGGCCCACCGCTGACAGGATCAAGAGAGGCGATGGCATGGAGGACTCGCATCGTGTCTTATACTTGATCAGATTTTCCAATCCACACAATCAGGCTTCGGAGGAGAAACGATTCGATGCCAATTCCTCGTACAGGTCGGCATACTTTGATGCCACAGCATTAGGTTGGTATTGGATCACATTCCGGAATCCCTCTCCGATCATCCGCCCTCTCAGATCTGGATCGCCAAGAAGCTTGCGGACAGATTGATGAAGATCTTCCTGGCTGAGAGGATCCACCAACAGGGCCCCGGGCCCTGCGGCCTCGGCCATCGCTCCGAAATTGCTTGTGATCACAGGACGCCCTAATGCCTGAGCCTCAATAATTGGAAGTCCGAATCCTTCATAGAGGGATGCGAATACCACCACATCAGACCTCTTGTATGCATCGAGGACTTCATGATCCGTCAGTTTCCCCAGACTCCTGTAGTTGATTGCATGGATTCTGAGCAATTCATGCTGCCGCTCGGTCATCTTACCGATGATCTCAAGCCTGCAAGGAATGCCCCGCAGAGCTGCCGCCACGCCCTCGAGATTCTTGTTCCAGCCAGTGCCAACCTGCAGGATCACCGGCTCGCCTTCGGGAAAAGGCTTCGTCTCCGGCACGAATTCCCCACGGACGCAGTTGGGTACCACCCGGATCTTATCGACATCATTCGGGAAGTGGCTTTCCAACTCCTTCTTCATGGCTACCGAGATGGTCGTGACCACCTCGGCGCTGCGCATGGGACTGGTGAACCAGATTCTTCTGAAAACCTCGCGCGCTGGCCCCTTGAGCAGATTCAGCAGTGCACAATCGTGGATCGTGAGGACGAGACCACGGGATGGAAGAGCCATTGCCAAATAATGCACATCACCCGTGATATGATTGATGCGTCCAGCATGACGTCTGCCCGCGGCCATGTTCTTTAATCTCGGGACGATACCCGTGCTGGGATGAGGACAGGTCACTACCCTGGCATGCCACGGCGCAGGAAGATGACTCCTGATCTCCTCAAAAAGCCTCTCGATCGAGACATGCCCCGGCCCGGGAAGCCGGTGGTGGTGAACAAGATCGAGGGGGGGAGGCATGAGGAAAGGGGGGAGTGAATGTGAAAGGTTACAAAGTGGAAAAGTTGATGTCGAAAAGGCTAAAGCAAATGACGGGAATAGGGCGGAAAGCCACGGTCGATCAGGGAGCCAAAATCTCCACCCTCAATCCACTTCTCCTGAACCGATCAAAATCTGCGTCCCTTGTTACCCAGGTGCAGCCATGTTCCATTGCAACCGCTGCATGCTGGGCATCACCCACCAACTTTCCTTCCGACGTTGTCTCAAGACAGAAGCGACGAACAAGGCTCCAGTGATTATCACCGGGTCCCAGGGAAACACACGATGGGACACTAATCAGGGAGTCGATGACACTCACGGCTTGAATGAGCGGCGTTGGATAAGGCCGGAATGACGGATGAGTCACAATGCGTACAAATGCCGTCGCAACAAGCGACGAAAGCGCAAATTTTTCCTCACCGTTGGCCAGATGTTCTATCCAGGATTTGTAAAACTCATGGGCAGGATCCTCCCGCCTGTGAGCATAGATGAGGATATTGACATCGGGCATTCTCATCGCTTATCGCCCTTCGTCCCTGAGTCGAGCCAACTCTATGGGAGATAAATGGATACCCGAGGCATCACCCACGACCGGCATGAGAAAATGTTTTTTCTTTGTCGTGGAAACACTGCGCGAAATTAAAAAGTCCCTCAGCGCCGTTGTTGTCAGTTCGCTCAGGGTCACCCCCATCTCGGCCGACTTCTTCTTTGCCTTTTCAAAGATGGGATCATCCAAGACAAGCGTGGTTCTCATACACGCATACATACAGATGATTTGCACATTTGTCAAACAGAGAGTGTTTTCTACTCATCTTTTTTCTGCCGCTCGTCCCCGACCTGGGCTTGGTTCCCACCTTCCCACCTTCCCACATTGACGCCACTTCCTCCCGGAAGCTGTGGCGCCCTTGCAGGGCTACCTCCGGCAGTCGTCCGCGCATCTTCCCAGATGCTTGGTTCCCACTTTTTAACCTTTTAACCTTTCACTTTCTAACTCTCCCCCATCAACCCTTATTTCTTTCACCGCCTCCACCACTTTTTCCGTGGCGGCTTCAAAGGAGAACGCTGAGATGAGTTCCTTGGCGTTCTCTCCCATCTTGCGCAGGCGGACCGGATCGCTGAGGGCCTCCCGCAGCACACGCCCGAGGTCATCACGTTCCCCTGCCTTAAAGACCCATCCCGTCTCCCCCTCGCGGATCAGATCGGGCCCGCATCCCACGTGGGAGCTGACGATAGCGGGCAGGCCGAGATTCATCGCCTCGTTCACGGCAAGCCCCCAGGTTTCCCCTCTTCCTTGGGAAGGAAGCACCAGCACATCCCCCGTCGCATAGACCCTCGGCATTGCGGACTGATTCTGGAACGGGGCGAAGAACACCTCCCGACCGAGATGCTCCCCGGCCATGGCGCGCAATTCCGCCTCAAGCGGCCCAGAACCCACAAAGAGGAGGACGGGATTAGATGAGGGTCGAGAGTCGAAGGTCGAGAGTCGAGGGCTGAAGGATACCGCATCTTGGTTTGTAGCTCCCTGACATGGCTCTGGACATTCGACCTTCAAGGTTCGAGGGCTGGAGGATATCCCCTCTGCACGCATCTCCCGATGACTTGGCGTTGGACCTTCGACATTCGACGTTCGACTCATGAGCGCCAAAAACGCCTCCAACAGATCCTGTGGGCGCTTCTTATTTTCTAGCTTGCCAGCAAAGAGGACCACGGTTGCTCCTTCAGGGATTCCGAGTTCCCTCTTCCAGTTCTGCGCCTCTTGACCAGCCTGAGAAGCCGCAGAGCGGAACCGCTCGTTATCGATGCAGTGAGAAACGATCCGGATCCTCTTCTGCGGAACACCGCTACCACGGAAATACCCCACCGAGGCCTTTCCCACCGCCAGCACCCGGTCGAACCGACTGAAAATCACCCGGCGGAGGAACCGGGCAAGTTGGGGTTTGATCCCCGTGACGGGAGACAGTTCGTGCGAGTCTCCCCTGAAAAGAATCGGGATCTTCCGCAGTCTCGGTGAGAAAATCAGTCGCAGGAGACTCTTGTAGTTATAGCCGATCAGCAGGATCGCATCGGGCTTCCACTCAGCGATCGCCGCCACCAGTCCCGGATTATCCAGCCCCTTGAAATGATGCGTCCCCGGATCCCTTGAGACATTCGGAACGAAGGTGCTCTCATACCCCTCCATCAGCGGCACATCCCATTTGAAAGAAGTCCCGAAGACGGGATCCCTTTTCTCAGTCACTCCAAAGTCCCAGAGATAGAAAACTTTCAGCCTCAGCTCTGGCCGGGACGCCAGATCCCGGAACCATGGGGAGTAATACTGGATCGGGTGGGAGACGACGATGGCCAGACGCGAGGGCATACAAACTATATGATCCTATCTCGATCCGAAAACATTCCGAAGCATCATCCCCCCCATTACCACCACGATCAACATCTGGAAAATCGCCGTGATTAGGACGGAAGAGACCATTTCAAAAGCGATCAAAAGTAACAGAAAAAGTGAGATGATGGCAAAGCCCTCCACCGAAAGGAATTTCTTGAACGAAGACCAGACCTCAAGGAATCCGTATAGGAACCCGGCCACCAGGCCGATGAAGATCGGCCCGATCCAAGGACCGAAGTTACCTACAGCCTCGGCCACCACTCCCCAAGCGATGTTGGTACGATCTGTCTGCTCGATTGTCTGACGACCGAAGTGGACATTCAGTAAAATCTGCCCCGCATGAGTCCTGGGCTTGTCTGCCCAAAGAAACCTAGGAATGAAAAGCGGTGGGATCAGGGCATACGTCTGACCATAGAGCGGGGAAAGATGATTTTGCAGGAGCGCGCGAATGACAAAATCCATGTTTTCAAAATTGTTGATTCTCTCACCGAAGCTGAGCTCTTGTTCGGCCTTGACCTGTCTGGCGGTCAAGGTCGCCTGATCGGTTCCCGTCGCAAGTGTCTCCAAGCTAACACGGGCCCACTCTTGGTAAAATCCCGGAAGGGCTGTCAGAGGGAGGTTTGTCGAATTACTGTCGATCCAGTAGCGTTCGCGCATCGTGTATTTCCCGGCGCTCAGGAAAGAAATTACGGTGAGAATGATCACGAGCGGTTTCCACGGGATCTTTTTCGAACCGAGGGCCATGCCAAAGATCGAGGCCACGATGAAAATCATTGCGGAGGAGAGGACAACATCTCGAATGGCGATAAAAAAAAGAAGCACCAGAATTCCCCAGAATCGAGGATTACTCCTCCCGGAAAGCCCTATGGCATAACCGCCCAGCAACGCACCCAAAGAGGAAGCGGCATTGGAGGCGGCATTTAGCGTCGGGGCCAACCCCCCGATATTAATAAAATAGGGGATCAACTGTATGCAGAGAGCCCCCTGCAGGAGAAACAGGGAAATTCTCATGCCTATTATTTCCGAGTTTTCTTTGCCCTCGCCTACCGCAAGATCCCATTTTGACGGGAGGGGATGACACGCAGCGGATCCGATTTTCCATCCCAGAGGAAGAGTGCAGAGAAACAGTCCTACAGAAAGCGCAGCCTGCCGATGAATATCATCCTGAAACGTCATCAGGATTTTGTTTGAGATCCAGAGTGGCATCAGAAAGACCACTGACTGCTGGATCACCATGAAAGGAAAAAACGGCATCCCTGATCTGGGTTGCGTCCTCCAGAACCAGAGAGCGATGACCGAGGGGACTGCAATGATCGAGAATTCCACGGCATACACGCTACCCTGATAAAACATCCACACACACCCCGCTGCCATGAGTATTGTCCAGAATAAGACGATACCCTTGAGGAAAATACTGAGCTGATTAGTGAGTGAAGCGAAGGTAAGGGATGCACCATCACTCTGTTGGTGCTTATTCAAGGAGCGCACAACTGCCTCTAAGGCAGCAGGACGGGAAAAGTCGGATCGATCTGAATTCATCAGCGGGAAAAAAGAAGGGAGAGGAAAGGCTATTTTGGTATAAAAGCGGATCCTCGATCATGGAAGCGGCGCTATCTTTTGTGGCTGTTCCATGGCTGCCGCTTTGATGAAAGCTTCACGCAATTCTTGCTGATGAATTGAAGCCCATTCAACAACGAGTCCCATTGCTCTAGGAGGCAACCCCCCTTCGATCAAGGCTAGGGTTTCAATATCAATTTTAGCCTTCTGCCCCGAGTAAGTTACATGGAAATGCGCAGGTAAATGATCTCCATAGAAGAGCTGGATAACAATTCCGTAAAAACGGGAGACTTCAGGCATGTGCAAGATTTCTGACAATTGAGGGAAATAGGTCCTCTGCCTTTTTGCCCGTTAACTGTAGGTAAAGTGAGTCTGGACAAAGGTCGAGCTCCCCCGGCCATTCAAGTGCACCAACATCTGTAATTCGCACCTTATCAAAAAAACCTGCATTCAGCCAGGATGCAAAAACACCCCGACCTGCAATAGAAGAGAGATCGACAATGCCCGCAACTCCGTCATTGAACTTCAAAAAGAGTCTAAAATCGCTCAATGGTTTTACTACTACAATCTCCATGTGCTCATCTTACTACTAAAGGCAACATCCGTCTAGCCAGCTTCCTACATGGATACCGATTCCCTCCAAGACAACTTAAGTCCCCTGCGAGTTTGCGTCGCAGGCACAGGAGTTCCGTACTCTACTTCCCATGGGATAAGCCCATCGGGGGGACTCCAAGCCTTCACACCTTCACACCTTCACACCTTCACACCTTCACACCTTCACACCTTCACACCTTCACACCTTCACACCTTCACACCTTCACACCTTCACAGCTTCACACCTTCACACCTTCACACCTTCACACCTTCACACCTTCACACCTTCACACCTTCACACCTAAGCACAGATCTGAAGAACTCCGCTAACTGCCCCGCCTGCGCCCTCGCCGTATACGGGGCAAAGGCTTCCCGATTCAGCGACACATCCCTCTCATACTGACTACCCGCCAACCACTCAGCCCTGATCCGCTCTGCGATACTCTCCACCCCCTCCCCGGTTGCAAAAGGGATCACCGTGCTACCTCCGACAGAACGGATCAGGCTGACAACCGAGCTGTTCTCATGGAAAACGGCGAGAAGCGGCTTCCCGGCCAGCAGATAGGGATAGATCTTGGAGGCCGTGTAGGCGGGATCATTGGAGCCTGGCACCACCAGTGCATCGGCATCGAGGAGGCATCGGAGTGTCTCGGAGTAGGGAATCCGGTCAGGATGCTCCGAGACGATCTCCCCTAGCCCCTCCTCGATGGCAATCGGCTCAATCGACTTCACCCCCCTGCCAGCGGCGGCATACGACGTCCCAATAAAGTGAATCCTTAGATTTTTTAACAATACTTTATCTTGGTCGCCGTATTGTTTGAGGGCTTTAAAAAGCCCTCTCACCGCCATCTCCATATCCTTGCCGCCGCGCCCGACATAAACCCAGTGACGGAAACCATCCGCCGGATCAAAGACCCGCTGGGTGATGCGCTCGGAACACACCCGCTCGAAATCACGGTCATCCCCAGGGAATGGAATAATCAAAGAGAGGAGGCTCTTTGATTGAGTCGAGAGTCGACTGTCGATCGTCGAGAGCTTTTTGAATGATTCGTAGTATTGCTCATCTGATGCTGACTCTCGACCCTCGACCCTCGTCCTTCGACCCCGCGATAGGATTTTCAGAAAATCATAACGACCTTCTAACTGCCTTGGATACGCATCCGAGACACTCGTGATCCCACTGCACTCTCGTAGCACTCTGGGCTCATCGCGGCGGCTGAGCCAGCTAGTGATGGCATACTTGAGCCTCCCTCCCGGCGGTTTCACCTCGGGATGCTCCCGGTAGTAATCGCTCACCCACGGATCCTGATAATCCATCACGAAGGGGACTCCGTGACGCTTCTTCCAGTAGGGGCCCAATACATGCACGCCGAACTGCGTCGTGGAGAAATAGACGAGGTCGAAGCCTCCCCTCCGTAGCAGTTCATTCCCCTTGCGTCGCAGGGCTCCCATCGCCCGGAAGCTCAGAATGCCAAGTCCTGGGATCTTACCCCATTTCAGCCCCAGCGCCTTGACACGATGGATCGGCACCTCAGATGGAAGACCCGGCACCAGCCAGGGATCGCGCGGAAAAGCGACCTGCCCGGCCTCAACCGCCAGCACCTCCGCCTCCACCCCTGCCTCCTTGAGATAGGGCAGGATCAGACGTACCCTCTGCATATCCGCCGCATTGGTAGGCGGGAAGTGCGGGGAAACGATCAGGATTTTCATTGAGACTTAGAAGCCGGTGAAAAGATTCTTTTACCAAATCCATTTACCCATGACTGGAAAGGTCCCTCGGCCAAAAAAGCCAGTAAGAACGTGATCAGAAAATATCCGATAAGTTGAAGAAGGACCCCGGGGATGAAATCCAGATAAGTGGATGTGATCAGTAAGGGATAGTGAAATATATAGAGAGCATAAGAGATTGGAGCAATCAGAGCAAAGCCTCCTAAAAGACGATTAAATCCGACCCAACGGATTTTAGCCCAAGCAAGGGCAAGCAAGATGAATACGAGGGCTGCGGCAAAATGACGCAACTCCAGCACAGGATGAATTCCGAAAAGCAGCTTTTTTTTATTCACGAAGGCCGTGAAAACAGGGAATGCAAGGAGAATGCAAAGGACCGTGAGGTAGAGCAATGGAAAGCGTAGGGATGAAAACTTAACACCGCCAATCGACAAAAATGCTCTGGCCATCTCAGCTCCGCACCACCAGATCAGGAAATACATCAGGAAAAGGGACACCTGATTGGGAAGAATGTGATACGAGGAGTACCCGATGAGTGCAATCAAGGTAACAAGGTGAAGTTGGGCATTCCGAGGAACAAGTCTCCAGATCGGAAAGAACATCATGTAAAACCACCACTCGTAGGAGAGAGACCACAACGGAGCATTCCCTGCAAAAGTAGAAAACCATACACCTGGTTTTCCAGACGAGAAGTCCTGTAAAAACAAGAGGTTGGCGGCCAACTCCTTCAAGGAAACTCCTTCAGCGTGTGGTTGTAGATAATACACTGCCGCGCTGATCAGGAGAGATAGCAGAAAAATGGGATAGATTCTGAAAAACCTCCGTTGGAAATATCCCATGAAACTTTTATCCGAATGCTTCTCTGTGGAGTAGAACACAACAAATCCTGATAGCAGGAAAAAGAGAAGAACGGCCTCTTGTCCAAAACTGAAAAGATAGCCGAACCATGTTCCCTGAAGATGGAATCTGGCCAGAGCAAGATGGTGGCACAGGACATAGACCGATGCGAAGCCCCTGAGCATTTCCAATTTATAGAGCTTTGACTGCACGCTCTCAGGATTGGGTGATGCGCACATCCACAAAGCGGTTCTTAAAACGCATCAGCGGAGTTTCCACCAGATAATAGGACAGGCAGGCGGCGACCAAGGCGGCGACCAGCGAAATCGGGAAATATCCCGTCCAGGTATAATTGAGGTTTGTTAGGAAGAGCTGCTGCCAGAGATAGAGGCTGTAGGAGAGACGCCCTAGCCATTGCAGCGGGGATGCCGTGAGAAGGGTGGTGAGCCCCTTCCCTGCAGATTGATTGATCAGCAGGATCAGCAGTGATCCGACACAGAGGGCATCCATCGTCATGCCCAGCGTCACCGAATAGGCTCCACCGAATCGGGCTCTCAACAAGGGACTGACCACAAGCGGGATAAGAAGAATGAGCGGCAGCAGGCTCTTCAAGGAGCGGAGGACCTTTGGGGTGGAAAGGGATCCAGTCCAGATCGCAAAACCGCATCCAATCAGGATGCTGTCAATCGCCGTGTGAAACATCATCCCTAGATACCCTCGCCACTCAGGAACGGCATAGTAAGTCACAATGCGCACCATGGGTAATGTCAATGCTGCGACGACAGGAATCCACCGGAGAGAAAAAAACGGGATCAGAATGAAAAGTAACGGCCAACAAAGATAGAACTGCTCCTCCAGAGCCAGTGTCCAGAGGTGCCCCAGAAACCAACTCCCCTCCACCGTTCCGTGATGGATCCAGAGACCATTGTAGTTCCACGTGTAGGTCATGGCGGCCAGAAACTGTGACCCAGATATCTTGAGAACACCGAACACCGTCAGAAGCAGGATTGTCCCGACATAGAGGTAGAAGGCTGGAAAGATCCGAAGCGTGCGGCGTAGGTAGAATCTGGCAAGGGAGACACGCCCGGTCGCTTGTCGCTCTTTTATTAGAAGGGATGTGATCAGAAAACCGCTCAGGACAAAGAAGAGACGAACGCCGAAAGAGGAATTGCCAATAATTTCCTCTACCCAGTTGGGTATTCCATCCGATCTGAAATAGTTGTCACAGCAATGTCCTGCCAGCACCAGCAGGATGGCGATGGAACGAAGCCCATCTAGACTTCCGATGCGATGCCCGCCACCTGCCCTAGCATCACTAGACTTTACGGTAGAATTCATTACCGAGTGATCAAATGATTGAAAAGATCAAGGTACTTAGCGGCCACGATCTCGAGGGTAAAGTTTTCCTCCACCCTTCGACGGCATTCCGCTCTGGAGATCTCTCCGAGTCGTCCAACAGCAGCGACGCCCTCCTGCACCGAGTTGATCAGGAAACCATGCAGTCCCTGCTCCACGATCTCGGGAAGGGCACCTCTGGGGCATGATATCACCGGAGTTCCGCAGGCTAGGGCCTCCGCAAAGACCAGCCCGAAGGGCTCCTCCCAGTCGATCGGAACCAGCATCGCGGCGGCCGATCCCAAGAGTTCATTCTTCTGTTCGTCATCCACCGTGCCGACATACTCAATGCCGTTATGCCCGAGATGAGGCGCGATCTCTCGGTCCCAATACCCGGCGGCGCTTCCTGTCTCAACTCGATTGCCTGCGATGAGAAGTCTTCTGCCTGAGGCCTTGGCAATGGCGATGGCCGTGTGACAGCCCTTGATCGGTTCGATCCTACTCAGGAAGACCAACGGGGCATCCGGGGCAACCGTGGGACGGAAATTCAGCTTGGCAAGATCGACGAAGTTCGGGATCGCGTGCCAGACGCCGCCACCCCTCACACGGCCTTTCTCAGCGATCTGACGACTGCAACCTGCAAATTCCAGCCTGGCCCCCATCACCCGTCGGGAGAGCCTCACCGTTCTTCCCGTGGGTTCTCGCCCATACGACATCAGAATGGGAAAGTGACCACCGCTTCCTGGAAGAACGAGTGGATAGAGCCAGAGCAGTCTGGAGAAGCAGTGGTGGACATCGGGTCGGAAGGCCTGCACCGCTCGACGCAGGGCCAGGGCATTTCTCAACCCATCTAGACCGCCTGCATTCGTGGTGCAGGGCCACGGGAAAAACGCCTCGACTGGAGCATTGGATTCCGGATGAGCAACTAGGGCTAACGTGTGCCCTTGCCTCTGATACTCTTCCGCCAAGGAAGCCACCAACCGCTCCACCCCACCATAGAGTTTCGGAGGGACAGGGATTGTCGCGTCGACAGAAAAAAGAATTTTCATCGCTCAAATCAGGCCAACCGCGATTTCAAACGTAGAAATGGCTTCTCGATCAACTCATATGAGATGAAGGCCACAACGAAGACAGGCACGAGCCAATATGGAAAAATAAAACAAAAAGATGGGTTTTCAATATTTAAAGCACTGGAACCCGTACAGAAAATCTGCTGCCATAAGTAAAGCGAGTAGGACATTACTCCTATAAAAGTTACGGGTTTCCAATGACACCATCGGAACATTAAATAATCGGGCCTCAACAAACTAAGAAGAATTAATAATGCGATTCCCAACGACCCAGAAAGCGTAGAAAAAGGTACGGTTAAGAAACCTAAAATAAACAAGCGAGTCGTAACCAGAGGTATAGCAATTAGGATAAGAGCAGCAATTAGCAGATAATTAAATTTTTTAAATACATATTCTTCTATGATTGCACCCCAATAATAGAGACTGATGGCAAGAAGACATCCGACAGCCAAAGAGTCGCATCGAAGCAAGAAGGAGTATGTATTAAAAGGGAATTTATAATGAATAGCATATCCAATCGTTCTAAAAATCGGCGCTAAAATTACAGGTGCTAGCAGTAACCATATAGAAGCTTTAGGGGTTTTTGAACGAATGATCAGAAGGAAAATGATTGGCCACACGAGATAGAATTGTTCCTCTACTGATAGGGACCAGATATGCCCTACTATGTTTGGAATTATACCATAAGTATAATTTGTAGTATATGTGAGCAGACTCGCCCATCCAACCCAAGACATATTGAAGTGTAAGAATAACTGAAAACAAAGAATTACGAAAAGGAATACGGCATATGCAGGCACAATCCTAAACGCCCTGCGTTTATAAAATCCCTTAAGACTTATTGTGCCGTTATTTTTGAATTCTTTTATAAGAAGAAATGTGATCAGAAAACCGCTGATCACAAAGAAGAATTCCACCCCGAATCCTCCATCAGGGATCCATCGCACCCACTTTGTAGCTGATTTCGGGTATCCAGGTGTGAGCTTTGAATGCGAAATAAGAACGAGAAGAATGCTTAAGCACCGCCATCCATCTAGACAAGGAAGTCTTTTGAGAGAACTTAATGAGGAAGGGAAACCCATAATAGTATTTCGGAATTATTCGACACCTATTTAGTAAGGAAATCTCCAAGAATACCCCCCGATTCATTTGGATGATGAGCCAGTGCAGCAATCTGACTGGCCCCATTGATCCATTCATCAAGATTCTCTGCTAGGGCAACTTTAATACACAGATCCCTTAATTCGTCTGGAGTTGATGTAAGCGGTAGGATCTCCTTGTTCCAGCGGTATCCACGGGCTCCGATGGTTGTCGTCAGCACTGGCAAACCCCATCCGAGTGCAGTTGCTACCTTGGTACTGGCCCCTCGTGCATGGCAAAAAATCGGATTAACAAAGGCACACCAAGTGGAGGCTTCTTTCTTTAATTCCTCATCGGAAAGCCGTCCCACGTATTTGATGGTTTTGAATTCCTTTTGCAGAGAGAGTCCGATTTTCTCCGGTCCTCCAACAACCCTCAACTCTATAGCCGAATCTTTCTCCATCGCCGCCGCAAGCAATCGAATCCCGTGAAGATTAGGCCCATGATCCAAAGTAGCCACAGTTCCAACCCTACCCTTGATCGGTGTGATCACCAAGGGATCTTGCCGAATTTGCCTAGGTAAAAAAAGAGCCCTCTTGGATCCCAGCCACTTCTCAAAGGCAACATCCTCCTCCGAAATACAAACGACTTCATCAAGTGCTTCCCTAATCAGAATCTCAGATTTCAGAAGATCACCAATCCATCGGCTTTTATGCTGATAAGCAGGCATCGTCAATGGTGATACCCTCAGATTATTGACGACATCCGTGACCTCCACACCATGAGAGAAAAAAATCAGCCTCAAGTCACTACTACGTGCCCTCAACGCAGGCGCTAGGGAAGCCGCATCGGCTGTATTTAAAAATACTAACTTAGTGCCGACTTCAATCGCTGTTTTAACAACTGAATCAGCAAGCGCTTCAATATCGATGTCCTGATATGGAAGTGGATAAACCTTGCGTAAAATGCGCTGCACCATGCTCCGCTTTGTTTCAAACAACACTGGCACAGGATCTATTCCCGCAGCAAGAAGTGTCGCCAGATACTCCCTAGTACACCACTGAACCCCGCCTCCACCTTCTCCCATGAGGGAGCTGTGACTTACAAAAAGAGCTTTCCCATTTTTCATCTTCAGTCAATTGCCTCCATTTCGCTACTCACGTCTTCCTGTCCCAAACCTCGCATCGCCTTAGCGATCGCCTTCCGATAATCACTCCATTGCCAGGAGGCAGCGGTTTCACGGGCCGCTTCCCTCATGCTTGGCAACTCATCTCGAACAGATAGGCAGCGACGCAGTCCTTCGATGATGGTAACTGTACTGCCTGCCTCAATGATCCAACCATTGATCCCTTCACGGATCAAATCAGCGGCCCCGGCCCGGCGGGTCGTCAGGACGGGCAGCCCCTGAGCAAGGGCCTCGTTCACTACGAGGCCGAAGCCGTCGCAGAGTGTCGGAAAGACAAGAAGTTCACTGGACTGCATCGCGGCAAAGAGCTCGGAACGCGGTACACTTCCACGGAATACGATCGAGGGAGGAGCCTGCTTCAATATCTCCTCGGGGAGGGTGACGGCCCCATACACTGAAATCTCGACATGACGTGCCTCGTCTCCCATAGCCCGCAGAGCCTCGATCAGATAATGGGCCCCCTTGCGCACCGAGAAGGTCCCGGCCCAGAGGCAACGAAGCGGACCCGAAGCCGATAAGGATTGCTTGATATCCGAAACAGGAGGCGCCCCATAGGGAATAACTGCTACGCTCTTTTCCTGCCATCCGGCTGAGCGCCATGAGTCCGCAGTAAAAGTCGAGTTGGCGACAGCCAGATCAGCCAGTTCCCACTCCATCCGGCGACGATCGGTTCTCTCGCGGTGCTTTCGTTCGGCCATCTTACGATAGGAGGTCTTAAGCCCAGGGAAGCGCTCGAACTCCGGTGCGAGCAAGCGCTCCACAAAGTCATGTTCCGGAGAGGGCATATCGTAGATGGCATGGATTCCCCTCTCCTTGGCGGCTCGGAACATGGCAAGTGATCCATATTCATATCCGTAGATCGCATCAATACCGTGAAGGCGCCGGGCTACCCAGTTGTCGAAGCCATCCCTCCCCCAATGGAAGACGGCATCCCCGATCACTGGATCCTTGATTCCTCGCACAACCATCATCCGGAGAATCTCCCTCCACGGGTAGCTCTCCACCCGATCCATGGGGATGACTCCAACCGAGCGGCGTCTGAGATCCTTTGCCAGATCAAATCCCACGGAAGAAGCCAATCCCCTGGCAACCCGTTGCCATGCGCGATGGGGCTGATCCACCAGCGTGCAGTAGAACTTATCCAACATTCCCGCCTCCATCAGCCCCTCGGTCACTTGAAGCGTGAAAGGAGCCGGAATGAGATGTGCAACAGAAACCTTCATCTCGTTATCGTCCCGCAACTTTCTGAACTCTCCGAGCCATTTTCCAGCCCAGGAGACGCCTGAGTTGATGGAACCTCGGAGGACCGTCCGGTTTTAATTCAGCGCCCCCAAGTTCCGCGATCCGCTCACTCAGCTTCGCGCAGAGATCGGGGTGATCAGGATAATGGGTAAAGATAAAATCCTGCAGCATGTTCGCGCAGGAAAGCCTCGCTGCGGGATCCTCTCGCCTAGCAAGGAGGTGTGCCGTTCCCCTCAGTAGAGAATTATACTGCGACTCGATGGCCCTCCTGCTCTTCTGACCCGAGAGGCTTCCCGAAACCCACGAGCGGTAATAGAGCACCGCTCCCGGAGTGAAGAGCACTTCCCGTCCATGGCAGAGGAGTCGAGCAAAGAACTCGAAGTCATCAATAAGAGTTAAATCCTCATCCCATCCTCCCGTCTTTTCCAGAATTGTCCTGGGGATCAGAAACATCCCTGGCTGCATCATGGGACGTGCGTTCCTCCATGCCTCAACGAGCCACTCAGTAGACTCCATATCTCGCCAGACGGATTGGGGATTCGACTTAAAGGTCCCAAGATCCCCATGGAAACGCCCCCATTCCGAGGAGGCGAGGGCATCGGTGCGTCCAGAAAGTCGTTCCATCTGCTTCTCGATCATCTCAGGAGAGAGCAAGTCATCAGCATCGAAGAACTTGATGTAGTCGCAGGTGGCTTCCTTGAGCGCTCGATTACGAGCTTTGGCAGCACTTCCACACATTTCATGGATCACACGGACACCTCGCTCCCTGTATTGCTCCAGAATCTCGGCACTTCCATCGGTCGATCCGTCATTGACCACAATGATCTCTAGATTCTTGTAAGTCTGGGCTAGCACGGAATCAAGCGCAGCTCCGACATAAGTAGCCGCATTGTGACATGGAATGCAGATGGAAACGAGAGGTAAACTCATTGAGTTATTACGTTACAGCATACTTCCATGCCTTTCCGAAATACCATGGCTTGCTGTCGGAGACATAGTGCTGAAGCACTCCCTCTCCATTGACTGTCTGCTGCTCTGTTGGGAAGGTAATGTATTCTGAGCGAGGCATGACTGTCGGTGAAAGCTTTGCCGCAAGCATAGCCACAAGAGCCTGCTCAAGAAAGTAACTTGTCCCTTCTCGCGCCAAGAGAGTCCGGCACCAATGCTCCAGTTCCTCCCAATCGAGGCTTTCACTTCGCAGCCCACAGATCCCAACATTCAGAAGCGGCGGAATCGGGGCTCTAGCCAACTCCTCCATCAGGGAGCGAGAGTAGCCATAGGATTCCTCACAGTCGGTCATTAATAAAGGTGAATAGGCTGTAGGCTTGAGGCTATTTGGCGATAAGATACCAGAGTCGTCAGAAGAGAGCACGGACTCTTGCGACTTCTGACTACTTACTACTGATGGCCGGCCGCCTTCCATACCTTCGTACTTTACACCTTTATACCTTTCACTTGCAGCGCCATGGGCTGCATCCCACCAATCGAGGATCGCCTGCGGTTTACGGAAGATGAGCATATCCGAGTCGAGCACGAGTTTGACCCCTGTTGAACCCAGATGGATGTCCGTAAGCTTCCGGATATTGATATAATCAGCCCAGCGCTGACGTAGAATCGGGAAGCGTTCCACAGGCAGGAGTGCCTCAATGCGTTCCTGCACATCAGATTTGTGAACGGTCACTCCCTGAGGGAAAAGCCTTCGGAGACCGGCATGATGCTCATCCGAGAGGGTCCCATCATCAACGAGATTGAGGATTACCTCCCTCCCCGAGTGCTTCGCAAAGGTCCAAGCACAAAAGGCTGTCTGATACCAGAAGCGCTTACCGGTCAGGAACCAGAGTGCGACCGGAGCATTGTCGATGGTCGATGGTCGATGGTCGAAAGACTTTTTCTCATCCCCCAAGATGCTTATTTCAGATTTCAGATTTCTTATTTCAGCTTTTCTTATCGGCTCTAGCCGATATGCCGCTTCCTCCATTTCCCTCATCCAGGAATCGCAGAGGAAATAAGCTCGCGGCCCCCAGCGACACATCCGGGCGAACTCATCCTTCGGACGGCGATAAAGCACTGTCTTGGCATCACTGAGATACTGTCGGAATATCTTACTCATGGTTTTTCAATGAGCCTTTCTCAATATGCTCTCGACGATCGTCCCTCGACTCTCGACAAAGCATTGCCCTTCCTTCAAATTGCCCGATAGCTCCCTGCCAGCGAATCTGCTCAACGGGGCCGCGCCATGCCTGATTTGTAAACCATGCCTTGGCACTCCTTAATGGAACGCTCCATCTTGGAATTGCCGACCAAGGACGGATTCCATGGATATCGAGCACCTTGACGAAGTCTCGGAAAGATGCGCGGGCGATCCGTTTCTGATAATTAAGCGTGAGCCTTCCGGGAGGGATGATATGAGTCAGGGAAAGCTTAGGGAGATAACCAAGATCCCATCCAGCACCTAGAGCCACCAGATTGATATCGTTATCCTCTCCAGAAGTTAGAGCCGATCCAGTGCGCCCAAGCGATGTTCTGCGACCGTCTCCCGTCACAAGGTCAGCCCACAACTGAATCGCGGATTTACGGGTGACCATCCCTGCGCCAATGGGAGCATGAACCGGATAAGTTCGTTCCTCCACTTCCATCCAACTCATGATCTCTTCCTCATCCCCATGATCGCGGCATCCCAACGGGGCGAGGTCGGGGCGATACCAATCCTCCGGCGTCTCAAGATACTCGGGAATGGATTTCCCCCCTGCAATACCGAGCCTCGGGTATTTCCTAAAGGACTCGATCGCATTCACCAAGTAATCAGGTAATAAGAGATTATCATCATCACACCAGACGAGTAACTCTCCAACTGCTTCCTTGATGGCACGCAATCGGGCATGTGTCAGTCCCAACTTCTCCTCACGGATCACACGCCCCCTAGGATGCCAGGAAATAAGATCCGATGATAGGGGGCTAGGGCTCGCATTGTCGATCAGAAGCAGTTCCCACTGGTCAAAGGGAAGTGTTTGAGCCTTCAGTGCATCCAGAGTTCTCTCCAAAATCGTTATCTTTGGAGAATAGGTGGGTATAATTATAGAAAGGGACATTTAATTATTAAGAAAGTAGAAAGTAAAAAGTGGGAAAGTAATTATCAGCAATTAGAAATCAGCATGGAAAATCTGGATTAATCAGCTTTGTCTGCACATTTCACTTTTCTTCCTTTTTACTTTTCACCATTGATTCTTTCTTTAGCTCTCTGAATCGCCCTTTTATAGCTAGCGATTTGCAGTGAGAGGATCCGCTCGGGAGCGAGCAGATGAAGAATGCGCTTTCTACCGGCTTCACCCATTTGGGCTACTTTTTCGGGATCATTAGCCAGCGAAAGAATAGCCTTCACGATGGACTTCGTAGAGTTTGCTTCTACCAAGAGCCCGTTCACACCTGGTTCGATCACATCAGCCATCCCACCCGAGGCAGATCCGATCACAGCTCGTCCACTGGCCATAGTCTCCCAGCATGCAAAAGGGAAATTCTCCCATCGGCTAGGAAGGATCATGATGTCACATTTTTGAAATTCCGCTGCTAGCTGCTCCTTTCCGACTGCTCCAACGAATTCGAGACGATCAAGCACATTCCGGCAATGGTGCTTAATCCATGACTCCATATCTCCTTGCTTGAAGGGCCAGGATGGACCCAGAAATCGAAAGCGGAGCTCGGGGATTCTTTTCAAAATGTCCGGTATAGCTCTGGCCAACTCCACGACTCCCTTGCGTGCTTCCAGTCGCCCTAAGAAACCGATGACTTTGCCCTGTGATGGCAAGGGGAGAGCAAGCAGGGATGGCTCTGGGCTGAAGGGATAAGCAAAAGTGGATACCTTGGAAGAATTCAAATGCCAGTCATGAGTTAATACTCCACCGATAGCACGACTCGGTGCAGCAATTTCATCTGCAGATCGAGTAAAGAGACACTCAGGATCTAATTCCACATTGTAGGAAGGACTGCTCCGTTTTGCCCAGCGCCCCCTCCTCAGACCCCCAAGCGTAAATCGAAGATGCTCGATCAATGTCGGTTGCTCATATCCCACTTTACCCACGAGATATGAAGGCGTGTGAAGCTTGACGACAAGCGGGAGATCAGGAAATGCCGCTTTGATACCGGCTCCCTCAGCTCCAATCTCCGGGCTCTCAAGCACGTCAAAGGGCTTCTCACGATGGCGTTTGGCAAAGACGGGTACCACCGCCTTACTCAACTCCTGTCGATTTTTGACATCGAAGCGATGGACCCAGACGCCAAACTCGGCAACAGGTTCCTCCCCTACCCCACCGGCGGCAAAGACCTCCACCTCGTGTCCAGCCAAGGCCAACATTCTGGCGGCCTCATAGGCGTAGGTTCCTATGCCTCCGATCGCCACGGAGGGTGGAAATTCAAAACTGATTAGTGCAATTCGCATTGTTCGAGGATTCCTATATTTTATCAATCGATTTATCCAGAATCCAACGCGCTCCTCGAATGGGCTCGGCAATCTGATCAAATCGTTGCTGCCGTTTTATTCGGATCTGCTTGTTCTCACATCTGGCTGTTTCCAAAGCCTCAGGGATCTCCTCCCACGTACCGCTTCTATGGATAGAGACTCCCACTTCTGAAAAATCATAAATCAACTCAAAGGAAAAGGGGTCAGAAAACGTGGGCAATCCGAGGAACCATGCCAAGGTCACGATATTCCGACATCCATAGTGGAATCCCGTAGCAAAGACTCCAAGCCGACTCCTCGCGATCGCTTCCTCGTAATCACCCTGCACTCCTCCCCCGCTGATCATGGGGAAATCGTTTGGATCAGGCTCGGAATGCTCTCCCAGTTCATAGGGTTCTGCTGAGCGATAATGCAGTTCGCTTCTTATATCATAGCGATCGGCTAGATCGGCCAGCTTGCGGTGGAGAGTTACACGATGACGGGGCCAACCCCAAAGGGAATCCTTGAGCACTATATCATGCACAGGCTCCATCTCACGTAGTCTGTGAAGATGCTCCCATCGCGTCTCAAAACGTGCACACTGAATGCCCCAATCAATCCAGGGAGCGAAGAGTTTGGAGAACTTATGCCGGGCGCCCCATGCCTTGCGCCTGAGAAAATCCAGCTGTTTGCTCCACTCCATCGCCGGCCCTATGGGCATGAGTGGAACGGCCTTGTGGAGATGCTCCTGATAGTCGCTCTGGAGCTTGCTGTAGAGATCACGGTAGTGGCTAATCTCTTCCTCTGTCTGCCAGGGAAGCTCGAGATCGAAGGGCTCTCCCTCAAAAAACTTTCTCCTGTAGGTGCAAGAGAAGTAGAGATCGCACCATTGGATGAGGGGGGAGAGTTGAAAGAGGGAGTCCTCCCCGTCCAGGATCAGGAGACGACTACACCGACCATCACTGATCCGCACCGCAACGGTCCGGCGGTGATGATGCTCCCTGATCTGGCGCGGTAGAAGATCTCCGGCCTGATCATTCGGGATCTCACGAAAGCGGATCTCTCCAGCCCCCGCCAACCTCATCAGTCCATACTTGAAGTAGTGAAGCGAATGCTCATGGTCATTGGTGAACCATGTGACTTCTGGTTTTGGCATAACGTGGAAAACGTTTCAGGAAGTCAGCTTTCCTGATTAGGAAATACAGGTGGCTTTGTTTCAGCTTGGTTGCATTGAATCCAGGCCTTGGAATATTCCAAAGCTTCACCGATGACATGGTGCATGTCCATGTACCGATATGTGGCAAGACGTCCGAGAAAGGAGATGCCGTTCAATTCCTCTGCCAGCGCGCGGTAACGAAGAAGCAGTCCCTTATCCCGATCAAGTCGCTTGGGATAGTAGGGAATATCCTCTGCTCCCGTCTCTTTGCTGAACTCGGTGAAGACGATCGTCTTCTCATGCTCTTCCCAAGGTGCAAAGTGCTTGTGTTCATGGATCCGGGTATGGGAGACATCCATGCTGGGATAGTTGATCACGGCGTTCCCTTGGAAATCACCCTCAGTGGTCTTCTTCTCCCAGAAGACGGTACGATAGCCCAGTCGTCCTTCGGAGAATCCGAAATACTCATCGATGGGACCCGTGAAAAAGGTGTGCGAAAACTCCGACTGCATGGTCCGCTCAAACGGAGTATTGAGCTTCACCTCGATCATTGGGTGATCGAAGATACTTTCGATTAGCGCCGTGTACCCTTCCTGCGGAATCCCCTGATATTTGCTGGAGTAGTAATTGTCGTCATAGTTGAAGCGAACAGGGAGCCGTTTCAAGATGGCAGCCGGAAGTTCACGGGGCTCGCAACCCCATTGCTTCTTCGTATAGCCATAGAAGAAGGCCTCATAGAGATCTCGACCAAGGAACTTGAGCGCCTGTTCCTCGAAGTTCGCGGGTTCCTTGATCGTCTGATCACCCAGACTCCCCACAAAGGCACGCGCCTCGGAGGGATTGAGGCGTTTCCCGAAGAATTGGTTGATCGTGTGGAGGTTAATCGGCATCGAGAAGACACCGCGATCGATGTTGGCCTTGACCCTATTGATGTAGGGGCCCATCGTGCAGAAGCGCTGCACGTAGTCCCAGACCTCCTTGTTGCTGGTATTAAAGATGTGGGGACCATAGACATGCTCCATCACGCCGGTCTCATGATCCCGTGCCGTATGACAGTTGCCACCGATGTGATCCCTCTGATCGATAACCAAGGACGATATACCTGCCTTTTCAGCTAGTTCCCGGGCCAGAACGGCACCTGAGAATCCAGCACCAACGATCAGGACGTGGGAAGAAGAATTGCGTGTCATAAGGAAGTTATAAAACAGGTTTGGGAGAGTGACTAATGAAGCGATGACGAAGAAATAAAGTTAGTGGCTTCTCCACAAAATGATGCAGAATCACGCCGGCAATAATAGAAGCGACCAGGAAGATTAGGGAAGAGTATATCATACCAGCTTTAAAAATATAAGGACCGTATCTCTCAATACAAGAGTATGCAGGTAAATGGATTAAGTAAATAGCATAAGAGGCATTTCCTAAATAAACGAGCGGTGATAAAATGTGCATGCTGACTCCACGTTTTTCAAAAAGAATGGAGGATAAAACGATTAGAAAACTGGGTATTCCCCAAATAATTGATCTTATTGCAGAGCGGGATGGACTCTCTCTTGTTATCCAAGCTTCCCCGAGGGATTCATAGTGAGAAGCTGTATAAATCAGCAATAAAAGGCCCAAGGCCAACATGGAATAGAGAGGAAGAAGATTTGAAGGTGACCATGATTTGCTAATCTCGTAAGCAATACAGCCCATGGCAAACTCCCAGCAAAACGGATGGAAGGCGAATGCTGGGAAATGCCACGTCCCATTCCATAAAAAAGCAACAGACGAGAAAACTAGTAAAATACCAGCAATAGAAAAAGGTACATTTTTTGCTGAAATAAAAATCAATAAAATGGCGAATAAAACATAGAACCACATCTCAAAATAAAGACTCCATCCTACAATCAATAATGGATATGCTACTGCAAATTTATCCCATAAAGGAAACAGCAAGATGTTATCCCGGATAAATCTAATATTAAAGTGCTTTTCTGAAATTGATTTATAAATATATGAAATTAAAAGTGGTGCACTAATGATCCAGTAAAGTGGCAGCACCCTAATCAATCGCTGCTTCATAAAAACTCCAGGGCCAGCATTCTGCCGCTCTGCAGTCATTGAAATTACAAATCCACTGAGTACAAAGAATATATCAACCCCACAGGCGAGCCCATTAAAATGGAGCAAAGGTGGCAATAATATGGGCTTGAAGATCTCTTCAATCGGAAATTTCAAATGAACAAGCACAACACAAATTACTGCTATTCCCCGGAGCGCCTGTAGAGAAAGAAGAGTTTGGGTAGTTTTCACCTGCTAAGAAAGCTAACTTGATGACGTAATTCTTCCCTTTTCTAACCTGATGATTCTATCGCAGCGCTCCAAGGTGCTGAGGCGATGGGCGATCGTGATGATTGTCAGAGTTCCCTGGAGGCTATTGATAGTCTCCATGACAGCAGCCTCGGTATTATGATCCAGGGCACTCGTGGCCTCATCGAGAATGAGGATCTGGGGATTATGGTACAGAGCCCTGGCAAGTCCAATGCGCTGACGCTGCCCTCCTGAAAGCCGAACGCCTCGCTCTCCTACCGCTGTCTGAAATCCCTCGGGCAGTTCCTTCTCGATGAATTCCAAGATCTGCGCCCCTTGTGCAGCTTCCCTTAATCTCAGGGGATCAATCTTCGATGGATCAATACCGAAGGCGATATTCGCTGCGATGGTGTCATCCATGAGATAGATATCTTGGGGAACATAGCCAATCATGCTACGCCAAGAGCTGATCTCGCTTTTTGTGATAGGGAGATCATCAAGATGAATCGATCCACTGTCGGGAAGGTGAAGTCCTAACATCAGATCTACTAAGGTTGATTTCCCCGATCCAGATGGCCCTGCGATTCCTATAGATTCATTTTTTCCAATCTTGAGGCAAAACTCGGAAAGTACCGGCGCCGATGCACCCCCATATCGGAATGTAATATTCTTCAACCCGATCTCTCGTTCAAAAGGAAGGGTTTGTAGTTTTACAGTTGCTGGCAAAACATCACGATCTTCCAAACCAACTAACTCCCTTTCGATCTTTGTCAGTGTGTAGTTATAGGAAGCTATGTTGACCAGTTGGCCGTAAAGCATCTGCAGAGCTGGGAGCAATCGGTAGGCAGCCAAGGCCATCACAGACAGATTGGGCAGGATATCTGCAAAGGGACGCCCTTGGATGGCCAAAATGATAACGATCGCCACCAAACTGCCAAAGGCAATGGGCTCGATCAGATACCGTGGACCACTTGAATAGATTGGCGTCTTACTCTGGTACTTCCCCATCTGTGAGGAGTGAACCATGGCCTCGTCCATGAAATATCTACTCTTATCATGTACGAATACCGTCTTGATTCCATTCAGGAATTGGAGCGTATTTTTAGCAAACCCCACCTCGTGCTCCTTCAAGGCCACGCCCACGGCACGGGTACGCGGTCTTAACCAGACAAAGACGGCGAAATAAAATCCTCCAAAGAGAAGGAATGCCCCCAAGGCGATCCAAGGCTGCACATAAAAGACTCCGGCCAGCAACAGCATGACGAGCACCAACCGAGAAAGAAACTCTCCGACTGGCATGAGGACGCTTCCAATGAATGTCTGAACATCCCAGAGTTGCTGCGCCATTTCGGCGGAATTCCTTTTTAAGAAATAGGAATAAGGCTGCCTAGCATAGGAGGCGAAGATACGCTGCCGAAGCCAATGGCAGAGTCCGAATGCATATTTGATCCTGAGATAATCACTAACCATGCTGCCGATGCTGGCAGTAAAGAGCATGAGGATCGCAAAAATACCTGCAATAATCATGAGTTGATTCGTATCCATCGGAGGCAACAGATTTAGCAAAGCAATTCCAACAGGAGATCTGCGAATGCGTTCTGGATCCGCCGCCAGAGCAAAGAAGGGGAAAACCGAACTAACTCCGATTAACTGAAGCAGGCCATTAAAGAAAATGAGGCCAAGAACGGCTAAGAGCTTCACTCGTCCGTAAGGAAGAGCCAATCGGTAACAGCGAGTGAGGAGGAGGAAAAATGATTTGATCATTTTAACGAGGAGTTGGGAGATGGAATCTAGGAGTTAGGGAATGCATGAGGAAGAGAAGGATTTTAGACTGAAGACTGCTAGGCTGTTAGGAGGATCCTGGAAGCAGTTGAAAAGTTAGAATGTAGAAAGGTGAAAAGAGGGCAGTGTGAAGGGGAAACTTGAACCGAGGTCGTGAGAAATCCGAGTTGGACTATCGTAGACAGCCCGGTAGGGGCGAGCTTAGCGAGAACGAACGAGTCAAACTTGAGACCTGATTCTGAGTCCGAGGGGCTGTTAGGTTTTTGGGAGGAAGGGGATTCGGAATTATGGATTCGGGAGTCAGAAGGGAGAACTGAATCAGGCTCTTGGGAAGGAGTCGGGAGTCAAAAGCCAGGATTAAGGAATAAATAGTGAAAAGTGAGCTAAAACTTTCCCGCCAAAGTCTTGAAAACGGGGAGGACTCTTGCAAAGAAGCGGTGCCAGGAGGCTAGCTGGTTGATCCGTTTTTCCTGAAACTCGGCCTCCGGGCCGCCCTCGTCGATGGTCTCCCGGAGTGAGGCGAGTCTCCCCTCCCCCGCTCCCAGATAAGGATCAATCCGGTCGCGGAGATAGCCGCCGGCAAGTTTACGAAGGCTGGTCTCGGCGGTGAAGTGATCCTTGCGGGAGCCCTCGACGGGAACGAGCTTCACGGCTCCGAGGGATCGGAGCCAGCGGAGGCCTTCGCTAACGGAGCCTTTGCTAAGCTCCAGCCGAGTCACCAGATCGTCAAAGGCCAGCGGCTCGCGGCTGCTATAGAGCAGACCATAGATCTCACCCAGGGAGCGTGGCAGGGAAAGGATCGCAAAGGCCCCAACAAAGAGGTCGATGGACTCTCTCTGAAAGGGCGTGAGGGGCTTGGTGGAGGAGGAAGGCAAAGGGGGACGCTAGGCTGTTAGACTGAAGACTGAAGACTGTTAGGAGGACGCGGAAGCTAGGAGCTAGGAGCTAGGAGCTAGGAGCTAGGAGCTAGGAGCTAGGAGCTAGGAGCTAGGAGCTAGGAGCTAGGGGATGGGGGATTGGAGAACCCGAAGAGTTAAAATCGTTAGAAAGGTTGAATCGTTACAACGTGGAGATGGGGAGAAAGCGGAGTCGAAAGCAAAATGAAGAATGATGAATGAGAAACGGGAAGACGCGAAGGCCGTTAAAAAGTCAGAACGTGAAATAAGCTCGCGGGAACGAGCGCAAAAGGTGCGTGGGTACGCAGCTTCATCATACCGAAGGTAATCCTAGTCAAATACGAGGATGCCTGATCCGGGAGGATCGGCAGATAAAAGGCTACCGAAGTTAGCCCAGAGGAGGCGTCCGCCTAGGCGGATTTGCGGGAGCAAAGTGCCGTCAAAGGCGAAGTCTAGTGCCGATGGGAGGGGTGCTACCATCCCCCGGGCCTCCTTCCCCGCGAAGGAACCCAGAAGCATCCACGGAATGTAGCAGGGACGGCTTTTTAGGCAGCAACAGGCCGACGAATCGGAACTTCAAGACCGGCTTTTCTTGCTCTGCGAAGTAAGGAATCCATCTGCCTTACAGCCTTGGTGATCGTTCCTTCAAGGATCAGCGCGTCTGTGGCAATTTCCAGTTGCTTAGAATCCCGGCACTGTACGGCACTGTGAGCTTTCAAAAATCCCTCCAACTCTGCACCACCCGCCTTGGCACGACGCAGGAGGGCCGTGTTAGGCTTGGCCTCTTTAGTGAAGAAGGAAGTCTTGGAAGTAGTTTTGGCCATGAGCTTTGAAATCAAGGATAGCATATTGCACAGCACACCGGTAGTCCAATTCCGGATAAAACACCTTGCCCCTCAAACCAGAATGCAAGCCGAGGATGTCTCGATGAGGAGAATCTTGGAGGTGAGCACTGTCAAAACGGGAAATACAGTGCTTCTTTCCCGCAATTTGGGTCATCAGTCGGACCACAAAAGGAACCGGAATCCCCGCAGTGATGGCATACTCCACTTCGATGGCCAGGGCATCAGTGAGTGGAACCGAAAAGAATTTTGAATATGGCGTTTTCAACTGCATAACAGAGGAGAAACTGAGTCGAAGGTCAAGAGACGAGGGGCTAAAAAAGCTGAAACAGATAAGGCTGCAAAAGGCTCACAAAAAGGGAGCCACTGACTTGAGGGGAGATGTCCGGATAATGCTGCCGCCCTTGGCAACCGTAAGTGGTTTTACCAGCGGGGGTTCTGGATGGCGGGGCTGTATGCTCACGAAAAGCAGGAGGCCGACTTGTTCAAAAATAATCGAACTCCGCGTTTGTTCAACTGGAAATGAACAAGGAGAGCGAATGCCCTAGTGAAAAGATGTAACCCAAACCGTAGGCAAAGACCTTGGATGTGGCCGCGAAGCGGGGCGCGCCCGCCACCGCTTCCAGAAGAAAGCGGCGTCAAACCCAGGATCAGAGTCTGCGGATCTGATCGTGATTCATCACATCAAAGAGAATGATCTCTTCCTCGGTGATTCGCATGACTAATCTCCATCTGAGATCTAATCTGGCCTCGAGAAACGCACTGCCGTGCAGTCTGCGAAATCCATATCCAGAGTGTGCATGGGGATTACCCATCAGCTCGGGTAGGGCAATGATGATATCTATGATCTGCAGCCGCTGTTTCGCGGAAAGTGTCCGCCAGGTTTTTCTGAATCGCGTGACTGCAAGGATGGGTCTCTGCCCGCACATTCCTTACCAGGTCTTTAGTTGGGACGCAGCTTCAGATCCGGTGGCTCCAAGGTGGAGCAGTTTGGTCTCCTTCCTCTCCTGCTCGATTTCCCTGTCAAATTCGCTCAAGGCATCGGCCGGCACCTCAGGATGCAAACTTAAATCCTCCTCGGTAACTCTCATAAGCGTTACAGCAGGTCGTGAGCCTCGCATGATGAGTACCTGCTCTCCCAACTCGACCGCCTCTATCAAGGAGCTAAGCTGGGCTTTAGCCTGGGAAACATTGACTAGCTTCATGGTCTTAAAATAGGACCAGGATGGAGGTCTGTCAAGAAGTCGATAAGAGAAGACGGGTAACAGTCGTAAAAGGTGGGAAAACAGAAGTCAGCGGTCGGAAGTTAGCGGGCGGAGGGCGGAGGAAAACGTCTCGCTCCCATGTTTGGGAAGCGTCAGCAATCTCTGTATTTCGGCCATCTGATATTGTGTATTGCATGCAAAACGCAATCTGTAAATACGTTTTATGAATGAGAGACGCGGGGGACAAGGTGGGGAGGTTGGCTTCAGCCAAAGAGTCTATCGAAATCGTTATGGGATCCTATCCATGCCAACCCTCAGGCAAATCTCCCCTCCCCACTCTCTGCATCACTCTCGGGATACAGGGTTTGGCTTGTCGGGTGTTAAGTGTCATTAACTTGACGCGTATCACGATTGTGATAGATTATCTATCATGAAGACAGCCACGGTTGCCGATCTCCGGAACAATTTTGCAACCCTATCCCGCTGGGTGCATGGAGGGGAATCCATCATCATCACAAAGCGCGGCATACCCTTTGCCACGGTCTCCCCCGTGAAGCACAGAAAGAAGCCCCTTAAATCGGTGAATCGTCTGGAACGTCTGAAGAAACTTTTCCCCTCCGGTCCCGTCAAAGGGGATGTCCGCGAGGTGATCGATATTGAGCGTGGCAACACATGAGGATCGGATACGCCGATACTGGAGTGATGGTGAAGGGTTATGTTCTTGAGTCCGACTCGGAAGCGGCAATCGGCATCCTGAATTCCCTCGGAGAGTATCTCCTCTATTCCCATCTCCATTCAATAGAGATACCGAACGCCATCCGATTGAAACGCTTCCGGGGCGAGATCACCAAGCCCCAGGAGATTGCGGCAAACCGCGCCTTTCTTTCCGATATCGAGTCGGGCGTTCTGACTCACTGCGATTACGATCTTGGGGAGGTATTTCTGCTTGCCGAACGCCTCTCCGCAAAACACTCCGCCACCATAGGAAGCCGTAGTCTTGACCTGCTCCATATCGCCGCAGCCCTTGAATCCGGCGCCACTCACTTTGCCTCCCTAGACGTACGCCAGAGAAGGGTAGCCACATTGAGCGGACTGAAGCTTCTTCCCTAGCGAAGCGCTTTAACGGCTTACAATCAACGGCCGGACAAGCAAACCTGAACCGAACTCGTGAATCGAGACCTTGGGAAGTAGCCCATCAATCCTTGAGAATCTCAAGAAATCCCGCAGGAGAATAGACTGTGACTCCTTCGCGGCGCCGCGCCGGATAATGCTTTTCATTGCCAGTCACAAGCGGGGCTTGGGCAGCCAAAGCAACCTCCCGGTGTCCTTGTGTCACAGGGCGGAACGTTC
>CANIVT010000006.1 GCA_947471565.1 Spartobacteria bacterium
AGACTCCACAGAACCTTCCAGCTTTTGAGCATTCATCCCTTTGAGAAGGTGCCTATCCATGAACTACTTACAGAAACCGACTTCAAATCTTATATGCCTCCAGAAAATAACCAGTTGATGCTGTGGGACTTATAACCGGACGCTTGTGTAGGCTTCCCTCTAAAGAATTCCCAGTACTATTTTGCTAATTATTCGTAACCAACCCTTCCGAAGGGGTGGTTTTCACCGACCTGATTCCAACATCTTGCGTTGTTCGGAGGAGAGCAGCTTGCAGGCGGTCAGGACAATGTCTCCGACCTTGAGATCCTTGAAATCCCCCTTGATGGCCACTTTTTGGTCAACGGAGAGGTATGGTTCGCGCCCAAGGATCATACCGCTGCGGTCACGGCGGATCAGAAAGGCTTGGGAACCGTCGCCAGAAACCTCAATCGAGCTATTCTGCGGCACCGATCCGAACAGGAAGTTGCATTTCACGGCAGGGAGGCTTGCCGAGGCATCCTGCAGGGTGACCACGAGCACCTTGTTCTCGCTGTTGCCATTGCTGAGTGCGGAGACCCGACCGATGACCGTGATCCGTTGATTGGAGTATTTTCCAGAAGCGGCCGTGCCATTCTTAGCAAAATCACCGGCAATTGTGTTGAGGGGAACAACTCGATTGTTCGGGAGGGGCTGGAGGTAAGAGGCCGCATCCATCTGCGCGATCTTGGAAGGGGCAAAAGTGTCCTGAGCAGCAAGAGGAGCAACTAGGGAGAGGGTGAGCAACAGGAGAATCAGGGGAGATTTCATCGTTTTCACTCTATCGGCGGCTTTGCTCAAAAACAACCATCCATGGAGGTTCCTCGTTTTAACCTTCCAAAGCACTCTTTTCATCCTTTCTACTTCGCTGCGCATGAGCGTTCTCTCCTTCCTGTTAAAACACCCCTGGACCATGGCGGCAACAGGTGGCGCCATCGGAGCTGTGGCTCGGGTCATCGTCAGCACCGGGGTGGCACGCTGGACGGGGGAGGAGTTTCCCTTCGGAACGATCGTGGTCAACGTGACAGGGGCGCTGATCATGGGAATGCTGGCCGGATACGGACAATCGGAGCCCGGTAAATTGGTTTTCAGCGAACCGGCCCGCACCTTCCTGATGATCGGGGTGCTCGGGGGATACACGACCTTTTCATCCTTCAGCCTCCAGACTTTCCTGCTCCTCGAACAGGGGAATCTTCTCGGAGCATCCCTGAATGTCCTTCTCTCCGTCCTGCTCTGTATCGCCGGAATCTGGGCCGGTTTTGCGGCGATCCGTCTGTTCGTCTAGGCCGGTTCCCGGTGTGGTTGCCGAGAAGGTGTTTTTTTCTTCGCCAACGGGGTGATATCACGCAATCTCACGGGCTTTCCATCTTTACGCCCACTCCGAGCATCAGAACTTCCCGTGAGAAAGGGTTTCTCTCTCCTAGAATTACTCTCCGTCCTGGGACTCCTAGGCATGTTGGCAGCACTCTCCTTCCCGGCATGGCGGTCTTTGTTAAGTTCAGGCGCCCGTCGGACGGGTGAGTCACGGATCATGGATGCCATGGAGCATGCCCGTAGCGAGGCAATCTCCTCCGGTCGGGAGGTTTGGGTTGTGTTCCGACACAACGGGGCAAAAGGGCCGGATGCCGATCGCATCATGGCAAGAGAGGGTGGAAAAATCGTCCCCTTGGGCGGATGGAATCGACTCCCTCAGGGCATCACCTTCCATGCAGGATCGAAAGCCATTCCCGATGCCCGCCCCCCAAAGGAGATTCTGGAGACGGCTGACAATCCAGCCTGTGTGCAGGATTCCTTCGGAGCGGTGATGTTCCTTCGCTCTGGAACCGTCGGCTGGCCCAAACCGGGCGCAGAAAGCCTCTGCATCCCTCTGGATTCCATGGGCGGGACAAGCCTCATCACCCTTTCCAGGGGCACCGGACGAGCAAGTATTTCCCGACCTCAAGGAGGAAACCAATGAGGAGTACCGACGTGCCCTTGCGCGGATTCACGCTGCTGGAAATCCTGATTGCCACGGGACTCTTTGCCATTGCGGTGACCGGACTGATCGCCCTGTTTCCAACAGTTCAGCGCGTTTCCCGCGAGGGGGAGGAAGAGGCGCGGGCAACCCTGATCGCGGAAAACATCCTCGACACCTTGACGCTTCCCTCTCGCCCCGGTGCCTTCTCTCTGGCTACCGGATCATCAGGTCGCTCGCTCTGCTTTGAACCGCTCGACCCTCGCTTACCCTCGGAGCATTTCGTGGCTTACGGAGCAGCCTGCGAGCCCCTCTTTCCTTTGGAACAAGAAAAGGCCTGCTTGCCGGCCACTAATCTGGAGGTTCTCGACATCGCGTCCGTCCGTCTGGGAACAAAACCCTCTCTCCCCGGACTGGTGTTGGCGGAAATTGAGGTCACCTCGCCGGCCTCGGCCCCGGCTTCAGGGCGCTCAACGCAGCGATTCGTCCGCCTCTTTCCGATGCCTCCCGCTCATGACTAGCAGGCTTTCCCGGATCTCACCTCGAAGGCCGACTGCCGCCTTCACCCTGCTGGAAGTCCTGATTTCATCGGTCATCCTGCTCACGCTGATGGTCCTGCTGCTCGGAGTCTGCGAAGGGGGCTCTCGTTTCTGGAACCACGCGGAACGACGCAGGGCCCCGCTCCGAGAAGCCGGTGCTTCCCTGCGACTCATTGCTCACGATCTCAGGTCTGCCGTGATCACGGCCGATCCCTCTTCCCTGGTTATTCAGAGGGGAACAAACGGGATGGACTCGCTTTTTTTTCTCGTTTCACACCCCTCCGATCACCGTCCCGGAACGAGCGTTGGGGATCTCTGTGCGACAGGATATTTTCTCGCTCCTTCCCAGCATGACCAAGGTGAACAGGCCCTCTACCGCTTCCACGCCTCGGGTCATGAGGTTCTGGAAGCCCTTGAGTCAGGAACGTTACTGAAGCTTTATGCATCAGCCACACCCGGATCGGCCGACACCGAACTGTTAGCCCGGCATGTGGCCTCCTTGGATGTGCGCTCTATCGATTCAGGATCCACATCGGACCATCCATCCGCACTGGCGCTGGAAATCATCACCGTCGATGGGAATACCGATAGCCTGCTTGCCAGAGCGGGATCCGATTGGAATTCCCGGGAAAAATTACTCTCAAAGAACAGCGCGCGCCTCGGCGCCGTGGTATCCCTCCCTCCCGTCCGTCAACCCGTTCCCCCCTAATGAACCGGCGGCAGACCATTTTACTGCGTCATGACAGCCCTGTCGCTTCAGCGGTTGTCTCGGTCCTGATCGTCGTTGCCTTGCTCAGCATGGTGCTGGTGGGACTGCTTCAGGGAGTGCGCTTGGACAGAAAAAGCTCCTCTTCTTTCGCCCGCGAAACGGAGGCTCGCTTCGCCACGGATTCCGCAGTTGCTGCGGCAATGACGCGCCTCTCCCTCTGCATTTCCAATGCACCCGCCTTCGTTGTTGGTCTTGCGCACCGCGGTTCGTCGAATGAAGGAGTTGCCCCTGCACTTGTGCTGAGTGTCACCAACCTCGACAGCACGCAGCAATTGGTGCCGCTCTTCTCCTGCGATCTGAAACCTCTGGCTTCCTATCCGAAGATACCGGCCGATTATGCAGAACATCAGATTTCCAACAGCCTCTCGACCAACCCGCTCCTCTGTGTTGATCTGAATGATCCTAAACTTCTCGGATCACCTGCCGGAGAAGGCACGGCCACTCATCTTCAGGAATGCCTGATCGCGTCCGAAGGAAAATACCCCGCGCTCTGGCAACATCTGACTGATAGCTCGGGCAGAGTGGTTGCCCGCTATGCCTTCGTGATGACAGACGAATCGTCGCGATTGAATCCGGCACTTGCCGGAAAAGGGACGCGTACGGATCCCATGGATTGGGATCATGGACCGGGGGACATTGCTCTGACGAATGCTGCAGGCACCCTTCTCTCTGCCGAGGAGGCGGATCACCTGATCAGGGAAGCCACCATGATGCCGACGGAGGAGAGTTTCGCGCACGCGTTCGGGGACCAGGAGCGTTTTCAGGAAAAGAGTCATCTGCTTACCCGCGACCTCTGTCTTCTCCCTGACGTGATCCCCGCAGGCTATCCGGAGGGAGGCCTGCCTAAATACAACATCAACGATATGGCTACCAATCCGGCGTGGGGTGCCACCCCCTATGCCCGGGCAACCAACATTGCCGCCGTCATCGACCGAAATCTTCCGAAATTCAAACAGCGCGACCCGTCGCTTTCGGCCAACCAAGGGATCCTCTATCTGCAGCGACTCAGTTGCTCCCTTGTGGATTACATCTCCGGAGATCCCGAGTCGACGGGAGCATCTCCAGAGGAACCACTGGGTCGTAACCTCGTCCCGTATGTCACGCAGCTGGCGGAGAGGTGCGTCCGAAAGGAACTCACAAGCAACTCCGTGACCATTGAGAGCCGGTTCTTTGCCGAGGTCTGGAATCCCAATACCTCGGCCATTCCGTCGGGCGGCATTGCCTCCCTGACCATTACCAACCGAGCGCGCCTTCTCTACGGAACAGGGATCGCCTCACCCTTCCATGATTATCACGGCACGTCTGCGCCCCTGCCCTCAATCCGCCCCAACGAATTGATCGTGATCGCTTTTCCTCCCCAGGAGCAGACCTGGAGTTCACCGACGACCACGACCTCCGCCCCATACTGGAAGCAGGGACCGCTTGGCAATGCGAACGACGCGATGCATCAGCCATTCCTCTTCTCGTGGAACGGACGGGTGGCCGACCGCACCCGTCCAGCAGGCATCTCCCCATCGGATCAAGCCGGGGGCCTCATGCATTTGGAGCAGCAACTCACCAACAGTCTTCCCTACTGGCAGTGCATGACGGTTCCAACAGGCTCCTCGAAATCGGGGGGAGACTCCGAGGAGGTCGATGCGGACGAGGCGATCTCACCTGGCAGTTACCGTGCGGTCGGGGATCCCCGGCAGACATTTCTCACGACCTACCTCTGGCAGGCAGTGAAGGATTATCAGGGGAAAACCCGATGGAACGGCGTCAATCCCGCCGGCCTCAGCCAACCGGGATCGATCCTCGACCCAATGAACATCTGGACGAGACGTGACCGCGTCCCGGTCAATCCCGTCACCGGGATCCGCCCCGCGTCCATCAACCAGACCCCTGAGACGATCGCCAACCCCTATGACCCGGCTCGGGATGGGAACCTCGCCCCCTCAGTGATCCGAAAGGGTACGATGAATGCCATCGGGGAGCTTGGAAACATCTATGACCCCGCACAGGCGGACGATGCCGGAGAATCGCCCAAGGCCGGGGGCAAAGGACGGGAAAACGTCTTCTGCTCAGGCGGCGGGCGCACCCTGCGATTCGGGCAACCCGAATTCCATTCCGCGAACCCGAAATACGACTGGGATGTTCCCGGTAAGCGCGCCCTCGATCTGATCGATCTTTTTACGGTGAAGGATATGGGTCGCCAACCCGGTGCCACGATGAGTGGGACGAATGCCGGCATTCCCGGAAGGATTAATGTGAACACAGCCTCACACGGAGTGCTCACCGCCCTCTTCTCCGGCGTCTCGGTGAGCTCGGACCAACGCTTTACCAACTGCACACTCAGCGCTTCAGCCTCTGATCACCTTGCTTCCTTGATCGAGGAACATCGCCCCTTCAACCGGCTCTCGGACCTAGGATTCCTCACCACCGATCTGGTCAACGCGGACTCCTATCTCCCGACCCTCTCCCGCAACGCCCCAGGCAGTTCGCCTCCGGCGGCCGATGTCTTTGACAGGGCAAGGGAGGAGGCTTTTGCCAAAATCATCGGCCATTGCTCCGTCCAGTCTCGCAGTTTTCGGATCGTGGCCGTGGGACAGGCCGTTGATCTTGCGGGAAAACCCGTCTCGACCTCGGTGATGGAAGGAATCATCCATCTCACCCCCGATACCCGAGGAACACTCGTTCCCTCGCTGCACGACGTCCGCTGGCGCTGAAATCAATCCCTTTCCCATGCTCGCCGCATCATTTCTCCTCCTGGCCCAGAGTCTCGCCATCTCGCATGGGACGACGACCGGTCATCGCGTGATGGCGCATTCCCACCATGGTCATCCCTTCCCCAATCCCTCCGCCACTCCTCAGGTAAAAGTCACCATCGTCAACGCCACCTGCGCCCCCTCCATTGCTCTCTCCGTGTCAGGAACGAATCTTCCCGTTGCCTATCCCTCTTTTCCGCAGGGGGAATGGACGGCCAATGCAGCCGTCACCAACACGGAGATCCATTACACGGCGCGCTTTCCAGAAGGTCAGGTGATCGCCAACAGGATCATCCGTCTCGCTCCGCAATCCTCCCAATTCCTCCTTCTCACTGGGGATCTCAGCCGGAAGGGTCCCTCCGAAAAGCTCCCCCAAATGACGCCAACCTCCTGCGAATCACCTCATCCTTGGCCAGCAAACTTTCAGTTCCATCTCTATACCGTCGAATTGGTCACGAAGGATCCCTGCCATTACCGGGTCGTCAACGCGATGCCGGGGAAAACTCTGACCCTTCTCACGCGAGCGCATGACGGAAAACCGTCACGCCTTCTCGGCCTTCTCGCTCCGGGCAACAGCCTTCTGCTGACAGGTCAACCCTCCAGCATTGACTGGATCGCCGAGATCGACGGGGAATCCCGTCCGCTGGCGATCACCCAGGAAGGGGCTGTCGGCAACTGCCTCATCCCCTTTTTCCTGAGAAATGGAAAACCCGATTTCGTGCGGGTCTTTGAAACCCCCTGACGAGCAATCTCAGGAAGCAAGGATCGTCCGCAGATCCTCCGGCATGCGTCCCTCGTAGAGAGCGCGACCGATAATGGCTCCGTGGATACCGGGCACCCGTGCCAGATCTCGGATATCCTGTGGACCCGAGACCCCGCCACTCGCAATCAGATCGCACGGAACGGCATCGGCCATCTCTCGCATGGCGGCAAGATTGGGCCCCTGAAGCATTCCGTCGGTGGCGATGTCGGTGTAGATAATCGAGCGGATCCCTGCGTTCACGGCCTGTCGCGCGAGATCAAGAGCCGTAAGTTCCATGGTCTCGACCCATCCCTTCACCGCCACCCTGCCATCCTTGGCATCGATCCCGACGGCGAGACGGGAAGGGCCGAAGGCACCAGCGGCCTGATCCAGAAACCCCGGTTCCGCAGCCTTGGTCCCGATGATGACACGGCGGACGCCGGTTGACAGACCCGCCTCGATGGAGGCGGCGTCACGCATTCCCCCACCTAGCTCGCACGGAACCGAGACGGCTTTCGCGATCTCGCGAATCACCTCCAGGTTCCGGCTCTTCCCGTCAAAGGCCGCATCCAGGTCAACGAGGTGAATCCAGTCTGCTCCGGAAGCCTCCCATTTCTTGGCCATGGCCACGGGATCATCGGAATAAATGGTTTTTTTCTCGGCGAGGCCGCGCTCAAGGCGGACAACCTTGCCATCCATCAGATCAATCGCGGGGTAGAGGAGCATGAATTTGGGAGCTGGGAGTTAGGAGATGGAGACCAGCGAATCAATGAAGTTACGGAGCATGGCGAGGCCGAGTGCCTGGCTCTTCTCGGGATGGAACTGAACCGCGCTCAGATTGCCCCGGGTGACGCTTGAGGCAAACTCGACGCCGTAGCCGCAGGTCGACGTGACGGTCGTTTTATCCTCCGGCACTGGGTAGTAGGAATGGACGAAGTAGAAATCAGGATTTTCACCAAGCCCCTTGAGGAGCCGGTCGTCGGGCTTGGTAAGTTGAAGCTGGTTCCATCCCATATGCGGAATTTTCAGGCCGCACTCCCGGGGAAAATGCACGACCCTCCCCTTGAGCGCACCGAACCCGTCTACTCCGGGTGATTCCTCGCTCGTCTCGAAAAGCAACTGGTAGCCCAGGCAGATACCGAGATAGGGACGGTCCGCCGCAAGCCATTCCTTGAGAAAGTCCCAGAGCCCGGCCTCCCGGAGTTGGCGCGCGCAGTCGCCGAAGGATCCCACGCCGGGCACAACCAGCGCGGCGCATCCCTCCGCCTCGGCTTCACGGGTGACATGAATCACGTCAGCACCCGCATGTTCGAGGGCGCGCTGGACGCTGCGCAGGTTCCCGCTGCCGTAGTCGACCAGTCCGATCCTGGGAGAGGACACGTCCCGACTCACAGCACGCCCTTGGTGCTGGGGATACCCTTCACGCGGTCGTCGTGGGAAACAGCGATGTCCAATGCACGACCCAGCGCCTTGAAAACAGCCTCGGCCATGTGGTGAGCGTCGCGGCCTGCCAAGATCCAGACGTGAAGGGTCAGGCCGGCATTCACCGCCACTGCCCGGAGGAACTCCTCCACGAGCTGGAACGGGAACAAACCGATCGCCTCCACCCCGCGCGGCGCCTCGTAAGCCAGGAAAGGCCTGCCACTGCAATCGACCACAACCCGTGCTAGCGCTTCGTCCATGGGCACATACGCGTGTCCGTAACGGCGGATGCCCGTCTTGTCGCCAAGGGCCTTGGACAAGGCCTGACCCAGCGTGATTCCCACATCCTCCACGGTGTGGTGATAGTCGACCTCGATATCTCCCTTGGCCGCAATTTCCAGATCCAGGAGCCCGTGACGGCTCAACAGCGTCAGCATGTGGTCGAAAAAGGGAATGCCGGTCCTGATGTCGGACCGCCCCTCCCCGTCGAGAGAAAGACTCAGTTTGATCTGTGTTTCACCAGTAGTGCGCTCCAGGGAGGCGCTGCGTGCGGGTATCGTCATTTTTTGGAGGCGGGTGTGGCCGATGGTTGGGCCTTTTGTCGGGCCGCTTCCGCAGCCTCGGCCTTGGCCATCTGGTCGACTTGTGCCGTTAGCTTGGCGAGATCATGATTGGCAGGCCAGAGTTTTTGGGCAGAGACAAGCTGATCCTTGGCCTGTTGAGTCTTGCCCGCGGCAACGAGCTTGGATGCCTCGTCCGTGGCATTGATCCCGTCACGCATGGGTGTTTTCTGAAGAAGGAGAAGCCGGGTGCGCTCACTGTCGACAAGCGTTTTCAGGGCCTCTAACGCCTCCTTGTTATTGGGAAACACGGGAAAAAACTTTGATCCATCGGATTGGGCTGCGCTGATCGAGGACTTGGCAAGGGCTGCGTCCTTATCGAGGGCGTCCTTGATTTCCTTGGCTTGGTCTGCGGGTGCCAGAGCGATCGCTTTCTGGCGCTTCTTGTCGAGAATATCGTAATTGATCCGCGCCTGGGAGAGCTTGTCCTGGAGGACATCCAGCTGCTTGAGTGCCACAACGACCGCATCGGCAAGAATCCTGGATCCGGAATAGGTCTTTTCAATCAACTCGTAGCCCTGAAGGGCAGCCACGGGATCATTCGCCTGCGCTTTCTCCTTCATGGTGGCGAATTGGATCATCGCCGTCGTCTGATAGGGATCCGCCTCAATCGCAGAGACAGTGATCCAGGCCCCGTCGATCTTGCGGTCCCCTTGGCGGATCCTTGAGCGCTCCGCCTCCAGTTGCCCCAGGGCGGCTCTCAACTCGCCGAGGTGGCGGGAATAGGGATACTTGGCCAGATACTCGGGAATTTTTTTCTCGATCAGGGCATCATGAAAAGAGGTGTCCAGCACGCTTGGGGGCGCGGTCAGACTCCCCAAATCCGCGAAAGCCTTTTCATCGGGTGGGATAACTGAAATCTTCGCAATCTCATCCTTTGGGATGAGTTTCTGATCCTTGATCGTTGCCGTGACATAGTAGTCGATCAGCACCCCATCGGGACCATCACTGATTACCTCGCCTTTGATTTCCTGACCATTCTTCAAAGTGATGGAATCGGCAAGGAGAAGGCCGGGTATCTGCACTAAAAGTAGGAGAAAAAGAGGCTTCATGATCAGGAGGAAGCAGAAAATCTAGCGGTTTCCGTGATAGTTTCCATCACGAGTTTTCGGTTTTTTTGAGAGAAAACGTAGGAATTCGCGATGCACCGAAATTCTCGAGTCCAACCCTTTCTCGGAGGGAGTCTCCAGCGTGAACGTTCTGGCGGCATGATGAAAATGAAGGCGGAAGGACTCCGGGTGGCCGGACATCATGTCGGGACGGATCCTGCGCCTGATGAGCCCTCCGCGAGACCTGTGGCCATCTATGCGGGAACGACTGTCCGCTGTCATGAATCGGGAAAGTTCCCGGCAGATCTCCTCCCCGAGATGGGGACGGGCCGCCGCGATCTCGTAGAGGTAGAATCCGCGAGCGTCGTAATCCTCATGCAGGCATGCGGCGACATCAAAACGGCGACCCTTGATCACGTCCAATTGGGAGGTGATTCGGGGGAGCTTCCGGGAGTTGTAGCACCTGTTGAGATCCCGTCCCTCCGCATCGAATCGGATGTTACGCTCAAGACCCCATGGATTAAGGCAGGGAAAGATTATCAGGTTCCACGCCTCGAGATGGCCCTTGTTCTCCTCGGCCCAACCGATCAATGCCTCGACCGGGGCCGGTTCGTCGCCGTGAATGCCCGCGGACAAGTAGAGCGAAGGATTGCCGGGAATTTGGAACGCCGATTCGACGACCATCAGGGGATATCCGTCCGCCTCGGCATAGACTCCCATCGAGAGTCCGCTCTGGCGGCCGCAGACCTTCAGCCACCGCTCCATCAGGAGGCGGTAATCGCGGACCTGGTCAGGTTGCGAAGGGATGGCCTGACGGGTGGGTTTCAAGAGTGCTCGTTAATCGATGAACCGCCTCTCAATGCCTCCATAGGCGTCGATGCGACGATCCCGGAGGAAAGGCCAGTGGGTGCGCTGGGTGTCGGCGAAGTTCCGGTCGAGATCGACAAGGAGGACAGTCTCCTCGTCGGCCGGCGCCTCGGCGATGATCTTGCCGTTGGGAGCTGCCACGAAGGTGCCTCCCCAGAATTCCAATCCAGCGCCGCCTGCCGGGGCCTCGTGCCCGATGCGGTTGACCCCGCAGACATAACACCCGTTGGCCAGCGCATGGGCTCGCTGGGCAAGTTGCCACGCGTCCTTCTGGTCGGCACCGTATTTCTTCTTCTCGGAGGGATGCCAGCCGATTGCCGTGGGATAGAAGAGCACCTCGGCCCCCTGCAGTGCCGTCAGGCGGGCGGCCTCGGGATACCACTGATCCCAGCAGATCAGGACCCCGAGATCACCGGCCGAGGTCTTCCAGTTGCGAAAGCCGAGATCGCCCGGAGTGAAGTAGAATTTCTCGTAGAAGAGCGGATCGTCCGGGATGTGCATCTTCCGGTACTTGCCGAGATACTTCCCATCTGCTTCGAGAACCGCGGTCGTGTTGTGGTACAGTCCGGGAGCGCGCCTCTCAAAAAGCGAGGCGATGAGGACAACCCCGAGTTCCTTGGCCACCTTGCCTAGCGACGTCGTGGAGGGACCGGGGATCGGTTCGGCAAGTTTGAAGTAGTCGTGATCCTCACTCTGGCAAAAGTACTCGCTCAGGAAGAGTTCCGGCAGACAGACGACGGCGGCCCCCTTGGCGGCGGCTTCGCGGATCATTTTCACCGCCTTTTTCATATTCTCGGCGGGCGAGGCGGAGCAGCGCATCTGGACGAGTCCGACGCGAAGGACATCGGGCGTGGAGAGGGGTTTCAATCCCCTCTTTGAGGAGACTGGTGATTTGGCTTTCTTTGGCACGCCTCCCTGCTACCCAATAGCGGCCTCATGAAAAAGACACTTTTCACCATTCCCGCGATTCTCTCCATGGCCCCCGGCATCGCCGGAGCCGCCAATCCCGCCGCTCCGGTCCAGGATATCCGGATCGTTGTCCACACCTCCCGGGGCGACATCCACGCGACCCTCTTCGCCTCTAAGGCTCCCGTCACCGTGGCGAACTTCCTCAACCTCGCCCACCGTGGCTTCTACAACGGCATCAAGTTCCACCGCGTCATCCCCGACTTCATGATCCAGGGCGGCGACCCGACCGGCACCGGCATGGGTGGGCCCGGCTACAAGTTTGCCGATGAGTTCGCCCCCGGCCTCAAGCATGACCGTGGTGGTCTCTTCTCAATGGCCAATGCCGGCCCCGGCACCAACGGCAGTCAGTTCTTCATCACCCATGTCCCCACCCCGTGGCTCGACGGCAAGCATGCGATCTTCGGCGCCGTCGACGGCGCGAAGGACCAAGACGTCGTCAACGCCGTCAAACAGGGCGACACCATCACCTCGATCGACATCGTCGATTCGCCCGAGCCACTCTTCGCTGCCCAGTCTGCGCAGATCGCCGCCTGGAACAAGGTGCTCGGCAAGTAAGGGCGACCTGTCGCCTTCAGAACGGTGATCCCGGAGATCCAGTCCACGGTGGGCTTTGCCAAAAGCCTGCCACGCTACCACGCGATCATCGGGATCCTGTTCAAGTACGGCTTTGCAGATGTCCTCAAACTCGTCGCCCTCCAGCAGGTGCTGGGTCTGGAAAAGACCCAACTGCAGAAGCACGAGACGGGCATCCTCTCCAAGCCTCCCCAGGAACGACTGCGCCTCGCGCTCGAGGAACTCGGGCCGACCTTCATCAAGTTCGGCCAGATCCTGAGTTCGCGGCGCGACCTGATCCCCTCGGAGTACTACGCCGAGCTGCGCCAACTCCAGGACGAGGTCCCACCCTTTGACGGGGAACTAGCAAAGCGGATCTTCCTCGAGGAGATCGGCATCCCGGCGGAAGAGGCCTTCGCGGAGTTCGACGTCCATCCGATCGCGGGGGCTTCCATCGCCCAGGTGCACAGGGCCGTGACACGGCAGGGAGAGACCGTGGCCGTCAAGATCCAGCGGCCGGACATTCGCCCCATGATCGAGCAGGATCTGGTCATCCTGATGGATCTTGCGCGCTTCACGGAGGCCTGCGTCCCCGCGCTGGCAGCCCTCAATCCGGTGGCGACGGTCCGCGAGTTTGCTGCCTCGCTCTCCCGCGAACTCGACTTCACCCACGAGGCCGAGAACTCCATCCGATTCGCCCGTCAATTTCAAGGCAATCCCGGCCTCAAGGTTCCGCGTCTCTTCCCAGATCTCAGCAAGATCAGGGTGCTCACCATGGAGTTCATCTCGGGGCATGCGGTGACCGACGTGGAGACCATGAGAAACGAAGGAGTCGACCCCGCCGCCCTCTCCGAGAGGATCTCGGTGTTGATCTTCGAGCAGGTGCTGGTCCACGGCTTCTTCCACGGGGATCCACACCCCGGCAACATGACCCTCCTGCCTGGCGGAGTCCTGGGGCTCTACGACTTCGGGATGATGGGGGAACTCTCCACATCGTTCAGGGCCAGCATCGCCAACCTTTTGGCGGGACTCTCCACGCGTGATCACCGGCAGGTCATGAACGCCCTGCTCGAGATGTCCGAGGAGGGAAGCGTCGGCGATCCTGACGCGATGCTCCGGGGCATCGAGAGCTTCAGCACGCGTCATCTGGGGGAATCGATCTCCAAGGTCCGCCTCACCGTGGTTTTCAACGCCCTGCTGGAGCTTCTCCAGACACACCACCTCCGCATGAAGGGTGCCTTTTACCTCGGGATCAAGGCACTCACCCAGATCGAGGCGGTCGGACTGGAGCTTAACCCTGGTCTGAACTTTGTCGAAATCGGCCGGCCCTACGCCGAGAAAATCATCCTGAGCCGATACACCCCCGGCCACATCGCGGAGATCCTCAAGAGACTGGCCACCGAGTCGGTCGGGTTCCTCGAAGTCCTGCCCGATGATTTCCACCAGTTCTGGATCCGTCTCCGCAGGGGGGAGATCAGTATTCCCATTGAGCATAAGATCGACCCCAAGGGATTCGAGCCGATCCGCACCACGGTCGATTCCGTGGCGAACAGGCTGGCCAACTCCATCCTCGCAGCCTCCGTCCTGATCTGTTCCTCGATCATCATCCATTCCCGCATTCCTCCCAGGATCTGGGACATTCCGATCCTGGGCCTCGTCGGGCTGATCTGCGGCGCCCTCATGACCTTCCGCCTGGTCATGTCGATCTGGAAGCACGGGGGTCTATGAGCGAACTGCATTCCTCCACGGCCCCCACGGTCGCCGAGTATGCCGTGGCCAGGATCGCCGCTCTAGGAATCGGGCATGTCTTCGGATTGCCGGGCGATTTCTCCTTCCCCATTAACGACGCGATCGAGGATCACCCCGATCTCGAGTGGATCCTCTCGAGCAACGAACTCAACGCCGCCTACAGCGCCGACGGCTACGCCCGCGTCCACGGTGCGGGAATGATCACGACCACCTTCGGGGTCGGGGAACTCAGCGCACTCAACGGACAGATGGGCTGTATGGCCGAGCGCCTTCCCGTCTTCCACCTCGTCGGTGCGCCGAGCAGCAGGATCATGCGTGCCCGGCGGGTGATGCACCACTCTCTGGGCGATGGACGCTACGACCATTTTACTCCCATCATGGCCGCTGCCTCCTGCGCCCACGCGGTGCTTGATCCAGGGAACGCCGTTGCGGAACTCGAACGCGTCATCGACACCGCCCTGCGCGAACGCCGACCCGCCTACCTGCTCTTTCCCGAGGATTACGCCCGAATGCCGGTGCTGGGGTCGATTCCTGAACCGTATTCCCTGCAGACATGGCGCCCTCCTGTCAGCGAACCCGGCGAACTGAAAGCCGCCTTGCGGTTGATCCTCGACCGGTTGGCGAAGGCTCGCCGACCCGTAATCCTGCCGACCTTCACGCTGGCACGCTACGGGATGGAGAATCTGGTCGACCGACTACTGCAAAAGACCGGTATCCCCTTCGCCACCGGTGTCATGGACAAGTCCGTCCTCGGGGAGCGCCATCCTGCATACATGGGGAGCTACCGCGGGGAGTTTTCCAATCCCGAGGTGCGCGCCTATGTCGAGGGAGCCGACCTGATCCTCGATCTCGGCGGTCTGCTCTTCGACGACCTCTCCACCGGCTTCTCTAGTTCCCATCTCAGCCGGGAAAAATTCATCTCGGTCCAACCGACACAGATCGTGCTGGGCGAGAACGGGACGGAGATCCAGTCCTACACCCGCTCCTTCTCTCCGGTCTGGATCGGCGACGTGCTCGAGGGCCTGCTTGCGGAGACGATCGCCGTGACGTGTGTGGAAAAACCACCCCTTCCCGTCCCGGCTCCGGGTGCTGGAACCCCGGAGGAACTCATCACCTTTCCCTCGCTCAGGACACGCATCCAGTCCTTCCTGAAGGATGGAGATCTACTCATCGCCGAGACCGGCACCTCATCGCTCCAACTCTCCTCGATCCTTCTCCCTAAGGATGCACGCTACCTGAATCAATCGCTCTGGGGATCGATCGGCTGGGCGACCCCGGCAACACTGGGAGTCTGCCTGGCGGCACCCGACCGCCGCGTGATCCTGGTCACCGGCGACGGATCCCACCAGCTGACTGCCACGGAAATCGGCGTCATGGGCAAATACGGGGTGAAACCGATCATCCTCGTGGCCAACAACCGCCTCTTCGGCATTGAAGAGTTCCTGGAGGGCAACGCCTCCCGGGACTACAACAAGATCGCGCGCTGGCGCTATGCCGATCTCCCGGCGACGATGGGTTGCGACGGCTGGTTTACGATGATTGTCCGGACCAACGGCGAACTGGAGGAGGCACTGGATCGGGCACGCCGGGATGACAAGGCCGCCTATATCGAGGTGGACATGGGCGAACCGCTCTTGGCTCCCCTTCCGCCTGAACTCCTCGCCAAAGAATACCAGCTCGAGCCTCCGATCGCTTGATCCACCGTCTTCATGCCGGCGGTTGGCAATCCGGTTGAGAAATGGGAATCCGGAAGATAGGATGAAGCATGCAGCGTCGCTGGATGTTCCCCTCCCCACCTGACGGGACCGACTCCCTCCTTTCCAGGGAACTCGGGATCACCGGAATCGTGGCGGCCCTACTCTCCACTCGCGGGATCGCTTCCCCTGAAGAGGCGGCCCTCTTCCTCGATCCCAAGCTTGCATCCCTGAGACCTCCTGAGGAGATCCCAGGCATCACACGGGCCGCCGAGCGGATTCTCGCCGCGATTGCTTCCGGCGAGCGAATCACCCTCTATGGCGATTACGACGTGGACGGTGTCACCTCGGTGACCATCCTCACGCGCTATCTGCGCGCCGCCGGAGCCAAGGCCGAATGCTTCATCCCCGAAAGGGCCGCCGAGGGTTACGGACTAAGCACGGCCGGCGTGAGCCGTTGCCTCGGGGAATCCCGACCCGAGTTGGTCGTGGCCGTTGACTGCGGCACGAATTCCCGGATGGAGGCTCTGCAACTCCGCGACGCCGGGTGCGACCTGGTCGTCCTCGATCACCACGAACCGGATGCGGAAAACGTCGCGGATCTCTGCGATGCACTGGTGAATCCGAAGTTTGGTGCAGACTTCCACTACCTCTGCAGCGCAGGGATCGCCTTCAAACTCTGCCACGCCCTGCAGAAAAACCGACCCGTTCCGGGACTCGATCTCCGCGATTATCTCGACCTCGTTGCTATCGGCACCGTCGCCGACATCGTTCCCCTCCGCGGAGAGAACCGCATCTTTGTGAAGGCCGGGCTTCGTCGTCTGGAGCATTCCCGCTGGCCGGGACTTCAGGCCCTGTTGCACGTCTCCGGCGCCACAGCACCGTTCGATCCCTCCGACGTGGGATTCAAGCTGGGACCGAGGATCAATGCCGCGGGACGACTCGCCAGCGCCGCCGAGGCCCTCTCCCTCCTGCTCACCGACGACATGGACGAGGCCTTCCGGATCGCGGCCCGGCTCGATCTCCAGAACCGCGAGCGGCAGTCGGTGGAACGTGACGTCACGCTGCAGGCGGAAGAATGGGTCGAGGCCCACTTCGACCCCGCCCGCCATGCGACCATCGTTGCGGGACGCCGTGACTGGCACCAGGGTGTTGTCGGGATCGTGGCATCGCGCGTTTCCCGCCGTTGGCATCGGCCGACACTCATCATCGGGTTTGATGACTCGGGAGCCGGCAAGGGCAGCGGACGGAGCATCGAGGGACTCCCCCTCGTTGAGGCGCTTGGCCGCTGTTCCGAACTCCTCGATACCTTCGGTGGGCACGATATGGCCGCGGGGCTCAGCCTTCAGGAGTCACGACTCGACGACCTTCGGGAAAATTTTGAGCGCGCTGCGCGGGAACTTCTCAGCGAGGAGGACCTGATCCCAAGACTCCGTCTTGATGCGGAACTGGATCTCGGCCTAGCTGACGAAGCTTGGCTGGAGACGCAGGAGCAGCTTGCCCCCTTCGGTACCGCCAATGCGCAGCCGATCCTTTTTTCACGCGGAGTCACCCCCCTCACGACACCCAAAGTCCTGAAAGAAAAGCACCTACGCCTCGATCTTCGGAGTGTGGGAGGACGCAGGCAGGCGATCTGGTTCAACGGAGCGCTCGACGAACTCCCCCGCCCTCCTTGGGACGTCGCCTACACGGTGAACCGCAATACCTGGCAGGGCCGGGACGAGGCCCAGATCCAGATCGTCGCCGTCCGTAGCTGCGTAGAGGACGCGGCGTGATGACGCTGGAAACCCCGGGCCCGAAACCCGCCGCACGGCGCGGAAAAGCGAAGATACTCCCCGCGACGCCTCCTCACGATCCCGGAATACCGCTCACCCGCCTGGGCTGGATCCGCCGCCCCCAACTCACCGCACTCGAGAAGCTCGGTATCACGACGCTCCGCGACTTGCTTGAGCATTATCCCAGGCGACACGAGGACCGCAGGCGCTTCGATCATTTCCCGGACACGGAGGGGGAGCGGACCTATTGCCTCAACGGTATCGTCTGCAAGACGGTCTTCCGTCGCTTCGGACGGATGCGGAGCTTCGAGGCACAACTGCAGGAGACTCCCGATTCCCCCCTCTCCGCCGTCATCATCCTGCGCTGGTTCAATCTCTTCCATGTCCAGAAGAGCGTCCTGACCGGCTCACGCCTTATTGTGCACGGCAGAGTTCGCCTGCGGGGAAAGCGCCTCTGCATGGAGCATCCGGAATTCGAGATCGTCACCGAGGAGGACCGCAAGAGCATCCATCTCGATCGGGTCGTTCCGGTGCATCCTGCTGGGGACGGGATCAGCGTCCGGGTAATCCGTGGCATCATCCACCGTGCCCTTGCAGAATGCGACTGGGGCTCCTGGAACGATCCCCTTGCCGAGCGCGGGGTCGACTGGGGAGGGGCTCTTCGTTCCATCCACTTCCCTGTGGAACCGGAAGAGATCGAACCAGCCCGACGCGAACTCGCCCTGCGCGAACTGCTCGGCATCCAGACTCTCGTGACGATCCGCAGGCAGTCGGTCCTGCGACCCAGAGGATCACCAAAGCAAGTCCCGGGAACCCTCCTCAGGCAATGCCTCGACTTTTTACCCTTCACCCCCACCGCCGCGCAATTACGCTCCATCTCCGAGATCCGTGCCGATATGGAGCGCCCGCACAGGATGCATCGCCTACTGCAGGGGGATGTCGGTTCGGGAAAGACGCTTGTCGCTGCCGCCTCGATGCTTCTGGCGCTGGAAGCCGGCCACCGTGCCATTCTCATGGCCCCGACCCAGATCCTGGCCGAGCAGCATTTCCGGACCTTCGAAGCCTGGTTCGCACCGCTCGGGATCCCGGTCACGCTCGTCACCTCCTCGGGAAAGAAATCCTCGGCATCCCGGGGAGATCGTGCCGGTGCGGTGATCGGCACTCATGCACTCCTTCATGACGACACCATCCTCGAGGGGGCCGGACTGGTAGTCATCGACGAGCAGCATAAGTTCGGCGTCCTCCAGCGCGCCCGACTCGCGACACTCCCCTCAGCCCCGGATGTGCTCGTGATGACCGCGACGCCGATCCCTCGCACGCTGGCCCAAACCCTCTATGGAGATCTCGATTTCTCGCTTCTCGACGAGCGACCTCCCGGACGCGGCGTGCTTCGCACCGCCGCACGGGGCCTGGAAAAACTTCCGGAGATCGTGGCCTACATGCGGGAGCGTCTGGAAAAGGGACGGCAGGCTTACGTGGTCTATCCTCTGGTGGAGCAGTCCGAGAAACTCTCCGCCAAGGCGGCCGAGGAAGAAATAACATCATGGCAGGAACGCCTCTTCTCGATCCCCTGCGCCCTGCTTCATGGAAAAATGAAATCCTCCGAGAAGGAGTCCGTCATGGAATCGTTCCGATCCGGGAAAACCCGTGTACTTGTCACCACCTCGGTGATCGAGGTCGGCGTCGATGTCCCCAACGCCACCCTTCTCCTCGTCGAGAACGCGGAGCGATTCGGCCTAGCCCAGCTTCACCAACTCCGCGGCCGCATCGGCCGGGGAGAGTATGCCTCGACCTGCGTCCTACTGGAGGGAAGCGGGAGCCCGGAGGCCTTGGAGCGCCTGCGGATCCTGGAACGAAGCAACGATGGCTTCGTCATCGCCGAAGAGGACCTGCGCCTCCGAGGGGCGGGTGACATCCTCGGCACCGAGCAGAGCGGCCTTCCCCCACTCCGCCTCGCCGACCTCCACCGCGATGCGGATCTCCTTCCCATGGCATCAGCAGAGGCCGCGCGGATCCTAGAGGAGGACCCCCTTCTGGAACTCCCTCAGCATTCCCGCCTGCGACAACTCAGGGATGCGAATTCGGGACTCCTCCGGGGAATAGATTGAGTCTTGAGACACCGCTTAGAACGCCCCTTGTGTCACCCGAGGGCTTCTGCGTATGCTTTGCATTCACCTGTGGTGAACGGCGGGGTAGCCAAGTGGTAAGGCCGGGCTCTGCAAAAGCCCCATGCGACGGTTCGATTCCGTCCCCCGCCTCCATTTCCAAATCTGTGTAGGGACCAGGACCACGGCATGCCGCCACTCTCCATCGGATGGCCTTTAGTGGCTATGAATCGAGTACCCCTCCGACGCTTCCTGACTAATCTTGGTCAAGAAGAGTGAGGAGGTTCTCGTCGCCTTACTCGGCGGGGGTTGTTTCCGGACGATCATCAGGACCATCCGTGGATCCGGAAGATTTCTTGGCTGCTTTCGCCTTGAGCTTCTCCTCTTTCTTTTTCTTTTTCTCCATCTCCTTGCGGCGTTTTTCGAATCCGTAATTGATGTTGGCCATGGTCGTCTGTGCTCAGAGAGCGGGATGCGGGATCGCCTTTTCCGGCGCTTCCCTGGTGAAATCCGCCCATCGGGCTGTCCGATTCCGGACAGCAATGCCATGAAATGCCTGCCGTGGAGTGGGGTTTGTCGGTGGGATGATTGCATGACGATACGCCGGCTCGGCTGCTTCTGCGAACGATTTCTCGGCCTGCACCAACAGAGTAGAATGCATCTTGCGACTAATTCGCCTTGCGGAAGGAACGAACTATACTACGTTGTTTGCGTTCGAATTTAACGATTGGTTGCGTGGTGAATTGTCAGTTGAGTTTCTCAACGGTGATTTGAAACCCGGTTCTCGGGAACGGCTCTGATTAGTGGAATTTCGTCACCAACACACACAACACCATGAAACTCTACGTAGGAAATCTCTCCTTCGACACCAATGACCAGGATCTGCGCGAACTCTTCGGGCAGTATGGCAACCCAACCGATGTCTTCATCATGTCCGACCGCGAGACCGGCCGCTCACGCGGATTCGGCTTTGTCACGATGAGCAGTTCCGAGGAGGGACAGGCCGCCATCAATGCCCTCGAGGGCAAGGAATTCCAGGGCCGCAACCTGCACGTCAACGAGGCACGCCCCCGCGAGGAGCGTCCCCAGGGTGGCGGCGGAGGCCGTTCCTTCGGCGGCGGCAACCGCGACCGCGGTCCCCGTCGGTACTAATCGCCTTCATCAAAAGGCGGGGCCTCCTCACGGGGGTCCCGCTTTTTTGTGCCGTGATTCCTAGCTTTCCCCGAGCTTGGGGAGGTCTTCGAGGGATTTCTCAATGAGTGACTCCGGGAGGGATTTCTTGGGCTTCACCCCGAGTTGGACGAGCTTCTGGGCCTGGCGGATCGCGTTGTCCTTGCCGGTCGACAGCTTGGAATAGGCGCCTTCGTAGGATTCCTGGGCCTGACGGAGGCGGCTGCCCAGGTCGTCAAGGTCCTTCACAAACCCCGCGAGTTTCTCGTAGAGGGAGGCCCCCTGCTCGGCGATTTCCTGCGCGTTGCGGGTCTGGGCTTCCTGCCTCCAGAGATGGGCGACCGTGCGCACCACGAAGAGCAGGGTGGAGGGGCTTACCAGGAGCACATTGCGGTTCCATGCATCCCCGAAGAGGTCCCTCTGGTTAGTGACAGCCATCATAAAGGCCGGCTCCAGCGGCACGAACATGATCACGAAGTCGAGAGACTTGAGACCGTAGAGCTTCTGGTAGTTCTTCTCGGAGAGACCGCGGATATGGGTCTGGAGCGAGGCGATATGGGCCTTGAGCGAGACTTCGCGTTCGGCGTCATTCTCCGCCGTCACGGCCTGCTGATAGGCGTCGAGTGAGATCTTGGAATCGATCACCAGACGGCGGTCGCCCGGCAACTCGATCACCACGTCGGGCTGCAGGCGGCGGCCCTCCTCGGTCGTGTGGCTGACCTGCACGTGGTACTCGTGCCCCTTGCGGAGGCCGGATGCCTCAAGGACCTTCTCAAGGATGAGCTCCCCGTAGTTACCCTGGACCTTGTTGGATCCCTGAAGGGCTGTGGTGAGGTTGCGGGCCTCCTCCCCGATGGTCCGGTTGAGTTCGGCGAGCATCTCAACCTGCTTCTTGAGCTCCACGCGGTCCTTGCCCTCCTGCACGTAGACTTCCTCCACCTTTTTGCGGAATTCCCCGAGCTGGAGCTTGAGCGGGTCGAGGAGAGTCCCGAGGCTTTCCTGGTTCTGCTCGGAGAAGCGCTTCGATTTCTCCTCGAGGATTTCGCCGGCGAGGGCCTTAAATTGATTGGAAAGAGCCTCCCTGGCCTCGGTAAGGAGCTGGATCTTCTCGGCAGCACTCTCACGCTCCTTGGTCAGCGCGGTCTCCGCGCCCGTCCTAGCGACACTCTCCTGCTCCATGCGGGAGCGGACCAGCGAGAGTTCCGAATCAAGCTCATCGATCCTCTGCTCCCTGAGCGAGAGCCGCTCCCTCATCGCGCCGTTATCAGATTCCCCTCCGGCCTTCCGCAGCAGAAGGAGCACGAATGGGATCAGACCAATCAAGAGGCCCAGAAGCGCCGTGAGGATGGGATTCATGCTGGAAAGAGGAGTCTCATCCTCCGGCGATTTCTTATTCGACAGTAACGCTCTTGGCCAGATTCCGAGGCTTGTCGACGTCGCAGCCGAGTTCGACAGCGATGTGGTAGGCAAAGATCTGAAGGACGATCGAGGTCAGGATCGGGGTAAGGATCTCTGGGGCCTGAGGAATCAGGATGACGTCGTCGCAGATGAGCGAGAGCTCGCCGCCCTTACCTTCGGTGCCGATCGCAATCACCGGACCGCCGCGGGCCTTCACCTCCTCGATGTTGCTCAGGTTCTTATGGAAGACGGCGTCATCTGGCGCAATGAAGACCGAGGGGGTCTCCGCGTTGACCAGGGCGATGACACCGTGCTTGAGTTCGGCGCTGGGGTAGCCGCTGGCGGCGATGTAGCTGATCTCCTTGAGCTTGAGGGCACCCTCGAGGGCGACGGGATAGTTCAGTTGGCGGCCCATGAAGAGCATCACCTTGGTCTGTGCGTAGCGGCGGGCGACCGCGGCGATTTCCTCCTCCTTCACCAGCACCTTGGCGACCAGATCGGGCAGCGCCTCCATCTCGGAGATGATCCGGCTACCGGCGGCGCTGGAAAGGTTGCGAATACGGCCCAGCAGCAGGGCGATGAGCGCGAGCACCGTCACTTGTGATGTAAAGGACTTTGTGGCTGCAACACCGATCTCCGGACCGGCATGCATGTAGACGCCGCCGTCGCTCTCACGGGCGATGGTGCTGGCGACATTGTTGCAGATGCCGAGGGTGCGGTGTCCCTTGCGTTTGCTCTCGCGCAGGGCGGCCAGCGTGTCGGCGGTCTCGCCGCTCTGACTCATCACAAAGACCAGCGTGTCCTTGGTCATCGGCAAGTTGCGGTAGCGGAATTCGCTGGCGAACTCGCACTCGGTCGGAACCTGAGCCAGATGCTCGATCAGATACTCGCCAACCATCGCGGCGTGGAGTGCCGTGCCGCAGCCGGTCAGGACAATGCGCTCCACGGAACGGAGCTCCGCGTTAGTCATATTGAGGCCGCCAAGCTTGGCGGTAGCCTCCTCATGGGAGAGGCGTCCGCGCATGGCGTCGGTGACGCTGCGGACCTGCTCGTGGATCTCCTTGAGCATAAAGTGGGCGTACTCCCCCTTGCCGACGTCCTCGTCGGTCATGTCGACCGTGGTGACGTTGTAATCGGCACCCAGACCCTCGACCGTCGAGAGAGTGAAACCCTCACCGGTGATGGCGGCGATCTCGTAGTCGTTGAGGTAGACCACATCCCGGGTGTGGGAGACGATCGCGCTCACATCACTTGCCAGGAAGTGCTCCCCCTTGCCGATACCGAGAACCAGCGGGCTGCCACGGCGGGCCCCGATAATCAGCCCAGGAAGCTCCGCATGGACCACGCCGATCCCGTAGGTGCCGGTGACCTGCCGCAGTGCGTCGCGGACTGCCGCCACCAGCGCTCCCTGGGTGCGCTCGGACGAACGGTCGAAGGCCCTTCCCACCAAGTGGGCGAGGACCTCCGTATCGGTCTGGGACTGGAAGACATGTCCCTCCTCCTCGAGTTGGGCGCGGAGTGAGGCGTAGTTCTCGATCACGCCGTTGTGGACGAGGGCCAGCTTGCCGGAGCGATCGAAATGGGGATGGGCGTTCTCCCGGGTGACCTTGCCGTGGGTGGCCCATCGGGTATGACTGATGCCTGTCGTGCCGCCGATGGGGTGGGACCCAATCGCCTTCTTCAGGTCGTCGATCCGGCCCACCTCCTTGCGGACGGAAACGCATCCTTCCTCCAGGGTGGCCACACCGGCCGAGTCATAGCCACGGTATTCAAGGCGTCTCAGCCCCTCCAGGAGAATGGGCGCCGCTTCGGCGCGTCCGACATAGCCTACGATTCCGCACATAATGTTCGTTGGGTTGCCCGAGGAGTCCGTTTTCCCGTTTTTGGGGACATTTTCCTAGGATGAAAGAGACTGACAAACGCGGAGAGCCTCCGCAAGATGCAAGAGCAGAACCCTTTCCGGATCATGTCCATCAAACACGTCCTCGCGCCGGCCGCACGCACCCTTGCCATCATCATGGGAGGGGGTGCCGGAACACGGCTTTTTCCCCTCACCAAGGACCGCGCGAAGCCCGCTGTCCCGATCGGTGGAAAATACCGCTTGGTGGACGTGCCCATCAGCAACTGCCTGAACTCCGGAATCCGAGGCATCTACGTGTTGACCCAGTTCAACAGCACCTCTCTCCACCGGCATATCAACGCGAGCTACAAGTTCGACAACTTCAGCCCCAGTTTCGTCGAAATTCTGGCGGCGCAGCAGACCCCGGAGGGATCCACTTGGTATCAGGGAACGGCGGACGCCGTGCGCCAGAACCTCCGCACCTTTCTCGAGGGGACCCACGAATACTTCATTATCCTGTCAGGCGACCAACTTTACCGCATGGATTACCGTGATCTGCTCCAGCAGCACATCCAAGGAGGTGCGGAGCTCACCATCGCCTGTATCCCGGTGAACCGCGAAGCGGCCACAGGCTTCGGCATCATGGAGACCGACGCCACACGCAGGATCAACCGCTTCGTAGAAAAGCCCAAGGATCCCGCCCTTCTCGGCGAGTTGCGGATGAAACCCCAACTGCTCCGCGAACTTGAGGAATGGGACCAGCAGGAACTTTATCTGGCCAACATGGGGATCTACATCTTCAACCGTCAGGTCCTCGCCGACTGCCTCGACAACGAACTCGAAGACTTCGGCAAGCACATCATCCCTGCCGCCATCGGCTCCCGCAACGTACAGGCCCACATCTTCCGGGGCTACTGGGAGGATATCGGGACGATCCGATCGTTTTTCGACGCCAACCTCAATCTCTGTGACGCCGACCCGCAGTACAGCTTTTACGCGCCCGGAGCCCCCATTTACACACAGTCGCGCTTCCTTCCGGCCAGTGTTGTTCAGGACACCGTGGTGAACGGGGCGATGATTTCAGACGGATGTCAGATCCTCTCCGCCAAGCTGGAACGCTGCATCGTCGGCATCCGGAGCCTGATTCATCCCGGAGCACACCTGCGCAATGTCATCGTGATGGGAGCAGACTTCTACGAGAGTGACAAAGGCGGCACCCCTCCGGGCGAGATTCCGATAGGCATCGGACGCGACTGCGTGATCGAGGACGCAATCATCGATAAGAACGCCCGGGTCGGCGACGGCGTCGTGATCACCCCCCACGAGAAAGATGCCAATTCGGAGGGGCCGGGCTACTTCATCCGCGACGGCATTGTGGTGATCCCCAAGAACTCGGTGATTCCCCCGGGAACAAAGATCTAGACCCCCAACGCGACGCGGCACCGACTCTTTTCATGAACCGACTCCGGATCCTTGCCTCACCCCTACTCCTCGGAGCCCTCCTCCTGCTCTCGGGATGCCTCTACGACAATCCCCCCTCTGGTCCCTCCCAAAACATCGACACATGGCTCGTCGGCCAATGGGACGCCAAGGATAAATCCGGCCACGACTACCACGCGGTTGTCGCCCCATCCTCCCCGAGTCACTACCGAATCACCCTGACCCGGCATGGCATCCCAACAGGCGACTACGACGCCTGGATCAGCCGGGTCGACGGATTCACGATTCTCGTAGCCAAATTCCTTTCCGGACAATCCACCGGTAAATACGCGCTGTTCCATTACGAACTCCTCGCTCCGGCAACTCCTCCACCAGGAGGCGTCGGCGCCACGCGAATCCGCCTGAGCGAACTGCAACTCGACCCCTCTGCCGAGACGCTCGACTCCTACCACCTGCGCCGCGACATCCGTGACGCGCTCAAAGCGGGAACCTTGCTCACTCCTTACGACGTGGTCATCGATCGAAAGCACGGCGGCGACACGATCCCCGGCAGCGTGATCTGGACCAAATCGGGCGGCGTCGCCCTGAGTGGCGAGGCATTTTGATGCCCTGCTAGGCGGATAGACTGAAGACTCTCAGGCTGTTAGATGTTTTGTCGTTTACGGCTCCCATCGTTTTTCACCAACTAGTCTAAAAGCCTTCAGCCTAAACCCCATTTTATCATGTCCAAACCGCCCGCCAACGACACCCGCATGGAGAAGCTTGTCAGCCTCTGCAAGAGACGCGGCATCATTTACCAGTCCTCGGAGATCTACGGCGGCATCGGCGGCTTCTGGGATTACGGCCCGCTGGGTGCCGAACTGAAGCGCAACCTCCGCGATACCTGGTGGCGCGCAATGACCCGCGAGCGCGACGACGTTGTGGGTCTCGACGCCACCATCATCATGCATCCGGCCATCTGGAAGGCCAGCGGCCATGTCGACACCTTCGCCGACATGATGCGTGAATGCACCCTCTCCAACAAACGCGTCCGCGCCGACCATGTCGAACCTCAGTCGGGATCGATCATGCGCTTCAAGGGTGCAAAGGCCTCAACTGGCTGGGCCCTCGATCGGGAACTGACGGTCCTGATGCGCCAGGGAGAGCACATCGACAGCTTCCGTAAGCGCGTCCGCATCCTCGTCTCCCAGAACGCGGGAGCCGCCGCCGGTAAGGCCGAGGAAATCGAACTGCTTGGCGAAGAGCGTCTCGAGGTTACCGAAGGATCTGTCGATTTCCATCCCGAGACCGGGGGACTGCTCAACGAGGCGCGGCCATTCAACCTGATGCTCCGCACCTACGTCGGACCCACCGCCACGGAGAATGATATCGCCTACCTGCGCCCTGAGACGGCACAGGCCATCTTCGCCCAGTTCAAGAATGTCTGCGACTCCTCCCGGGTGAAGGTCCCCTTTGGCATCGGCCAGATTGGAAAGGCCTTCCGCAACGAGGTGACGCCCAAGAACTTTACCTTCCGTTCCCGCGAATTCGAGCAGATGGAACTCGAGTTCTTCATCAAGCCCGATGAGGCCGTGAAGCTCATCCATGGCAAGGTCGCCGCCTGGAGCGAAGGGGCCGATCTATCGGAGCCCCAGCCCGATTGGGGGTGGGAAATGTGGCATCGCTACTGGGTCGCGCAGCGCACCGCCTACTACAAGTCGATCGGGTTGGACACCGACGTTCTCGACTACTACTGGCAGTCGAAGGCCGACCTCGCCCACTACGCCCGTGCCTGCGTCGACATTCTCTTTAAATTCCCCTTCGGCACCGACGAACTCGAGGGGATCGCCGCGCGAGGCGCCTTCGACCTCACCCAGCACCAGACCCACTCCGGAAAGCAGCTCGAGTATTTCGATGAGGAACTCAAGGCCGCCTGCGACGCGATGAGCGAAGAGCAGAAAAAATCCTTTATCGAGGAGACCTACGCCTCCCGCACCCGCCCCGAGATCACGCGCGAGGAGATCGAGGCCCAATGCGCGAAGCTCTTCAAGGGACTCTACATTCCCCATGTCATCGAGCCCTCGGCCGGACTCGACCGCCTCGCGCTAGCGATCCTCGCCAGCGCCTACGACGAGGAAGAGGTCACCGACGAGAAGGGCAAGAGCGAGACCCGCACCGTCCTGCGCTTCCATCCCCGTGTCGCCCCCGTAAAGGTCGGCATCTTCCCTCTGCTCAAGAACAAGCCGGAGCTTGTGGCCAAGGCAAAGGAGATCGTCGCCCTGCTACGTCCCCATATGAGCGTCTTCTACGACGAGACTGCAGCGATCGGACGCCGCTACCGCCGTCAGGACGAGGTCGGCACTCCCTTTGGTGTTACGATCGACTTCGAGACGCTCGGTGAGGGGGATGGTTCGCAGAAGGACACCGTCACCCTGCGCGAGCGAGACTCCATGGAACAGCGCCGCATCCCGATCGCGGAGCTGCTTCCCTTCCTTTTGGGCAAGATACTCTAGACTTTTTCGCGCGGAGGCGCGGAGATCGCGGAGTCTTTAAAGGAACCTAATGGAACGTCTTCCCTAGCGAATCATCATCCCCGTTAGGTGATGAGTATCACCATGCGCTTCCTTTTTCTTCTCTGCGTGCTCCGCGCCTCTGCGCGCTACACAGTCCCTCTTTAAAACGGTTCTTCAGGAGGAACCGAAACCCTTCTAATCTTTCACCTCGGCTTCGACCTCGCCATCGGCGAACTGCGTCCGCAGACGATCACCCTGCTTCAGGGATATTGCCGAGGTGATCACCCGACCTTCGGCCGTGCGGGTGATGCTGAATCCACGCCTGAGCGTCGCCTCGGGACTCAGCGCCGAGAGCGCCGACTCCACACGGGCAAGTCGCCCCGCTTCCCGTTCCCGCAAGCGGTGGAGATGATTTTTTAAACGATCGCTCAGAGCGGCCGCCTGCTGGCGCATCACGACGATCCGCTGATCGGGGCGCACGGAGGAAAGCTGAATCTCCGAGGTCGAGAGCCTGTTCCTGATACCCTCCAGACGATTGCCGAGCACCCCATCCAAATCATCCTCGGCTCGGTCTAGGGTCTGGCCGATCTCAGCGATGCGCCGGGCCGGTTCACGGAAAAGAGTTGAGGAGAAGGCCAGATCGGTCCGCGAGACAAGCCTCTCTCGGAAACTCACGGCCTCGCGCCCAATCCTGAGGGCCAGTGCCCGGCATCGCTCCAGCAATTCTCCTCCATCAGCGGCCAGGATCTCGGCGGCCGCGCTCGGTGTGGGTGCGCGGAAATCGGCGACAAAATCGGCGATTGTGAAGTCGATCTCATGGCCGACAGCACTGACCACGGGAACGGAGCAGGAGGTAATCGCGCGGGCCACGACTTCCTCGTTGAATTCCCAGAGATCTTCAATGCTGCCTCCTCCACGGGTCACCACGACCACGTCGACAGCACCGATGCCCTCGAATCCTACGGAAAAGTCAGAGATCGCAGCGGCGATCTCATCGGCGGCACCCTTTCCTTGCACGCGGACAGGATGGATCACCACCCTTAGTCCAGGATGACGGCGGTGGAGCACGTTGAGAAAATCCCGGATCGCAGCGCCGGTCGGGGAAGTCACTACCCCGATCCGCCGAGGGAATCGTGGGAGAGGTCTCTTCCTCTCCGCGGCAAAGAGACCTTCGGCTTCGAGACGGCGCTTCAGCTCCTCGAAGCGTGCCTGAAGCAGCCCGACACCCTTTTCCTGAACGAGACGAACGATGAGCTGGTATTGGCCACGCGGTTCGTAAACCCCGATCTTGCCCTGCAATTGAACCTGCTGGCCGTCGCGCAGCCTGATGGCGATCCCGGATGCTGTCCGTGCAAAAAGCACGCAAGAGAGCTGTGAGGACGAGTCCTTCAGCGTGAAATAGATATGCCCTGAGGACTGGATGCGGAGATTGGAAACCTCCCCTTCCACCCAGACCGATCCGATTCCTTCCTCCAGCAGATCCGCGATGTGGCGCGTTAACCGAGTGACGGAGAGGACTTCAGGCCCGCTGGATCCTGAAGTCGGGTGATGGGGAATGGGCGATTGGGAATCGGGAACCGAAGTCAGAGGAGCGGCCTCGAATGTCGTAACGGAAGGTGAAGGAGTTGATCTCTGCTCTCTGACACCTGATGGCTGACGTTTTTTTCCGGGTAGGACTGGGGCCATGTCAAAGCCCAGTAGCATCTCTCCATCGTCGCTTCCGTCACGTTTCATCAGGAGAGCTGCAGTTTTAGTCCCGCAAGAAGCTTCTCAAGACGCCTCGGAATCTCGGTCTCCTCCAGCAGTGACTGGCGGACGGAGGAATCCGCGATGAGTGTCGAGGCGACCAGATCGGTGATCACCCCGATATCAGTGATCTGATTCAGATAGGCCTCGAACTGCGAGGGGAGGTCGATCCCCTGCTCCTTGAAACGCGAGCAAAGGGCATGCAGGCGCGTGACCTGAGCAGTCAGATCGACCGGCTCTCCCTCAGTGCTTGGCAACCGCTCGATCCGGGCGATGCGGTAGGGTTCCTTCTGGTCCCAGCCAATGAACCGGACGCGTGCGACCCCCTGAAGGATGAGGTTCGAGGTGCCATCCTCGTTGCGGATGCAGGCCCTCACAAGCCCCGCCCCGGCTACCGACTCAACCTCCCGCTCCTCCTCGTCGCGCGGCATTGCCATCGCAAGCATACGGGAATCGCCCAGTGCTTCCTCCAACATCACGCGGTAGCGTGGCTCAAAGATGTGAAGTGGCAGCAGCGCGTTCGGAAAGAGAGTCACTCCGGGAAGCACCATCACGGGAATGCTCTGGGGCAGTTCCTGGATGTTCACCTTACTCATGGGCAGAGCATAGAATCCCCTCGTCCCTACAGAAACCCCAAAGACGAAAATCCCTCCCGGAAACTCCGAAAATGAACTTTCTGATGGACGCTGGGGAGCTGAGATTGCATCCTTTTCACCCCTTCATCCACGGATGAAGAAGGAAACGGGTAGGTACCGAAGTGGCCAAACGGGGCGGACTGTAAATCCGCTGGCTTACGCCTTCAGTGGTTCGAATCCACTCCTGCCCAGTCTCTGCCAAAAGGATGAAGGCAGAAGGATGAATGATGAAACAAGCCAAAGGGGACCGGCGCTTAAAACTGCGAAGAAGTGGTAACATAAAGGAACTCCGCCTCAGCGGATTGCGGGAGGCAAGTATTGTCAAACAAGATAGCAGGAGAATCTCTCCCTGAGCTAACAGCCTACAGCCTAAATCGCTAAACGCCTGCCAGGCTTAAGCCTGACATCACTCCATCCGGATGGTCCGGATGATGATGGGATCCGCAGGAAAGTCGTTACTGTCGGTGGGCGAGGCGCTGATTGCATCAAGGACATCAAGCCCCTCGGTCACATGTCCAAAAACGGTGTACTGGCCGTTGAGTTGCGTCATGGGGGAGATGCAGACGAAAAACTGGCTGCCGTTGGAGAGTCGGGCGGGGTTGATCGAATCGGGTAGGCGAGCGGCGGCCACAGCCCCCTTGTCGAGTTTGAGGCGGATCTCGGGCGGCAAGGTGTAACCGGGACCCCCGGTACCAACACGAGCGTTATCGCCAATATCCAGACCCACCTTCTGAAGGACGCTTACAGCAACCCCTTCGCGGCTCTTGGGATCCCCGGTCTGGACGAGTTGATGCGGGAAAGCGCGGTGGAAGCGCATCCCGTCGTAGTAATGACGCGCGATCAACGTGCGGAAATTCTCTGCGGCCCCCGGGGCCGACCTGTCGTCGAGTTGGATCACGACGCGCGCGGTCTCGGTCTTCTGTTTCTTTTTCGGGAAAGCAATCGTCATCACAGCGACCTGTGGTCCTGTTCCCGCGGTCTTGGGGGCCGTGGAGCATCCGGTCACGAGAAGGGCGATTAGGATGGCGAAGGCAGTGAGGTATCTCGAATTCATGTGCCGAAGGTTGCCGTGATGCTGAGCGGTGTCCCCTCCCCGGTCAAGGGATCGGAGGCAAAAAGAGGCTCTCCAGTGCCCCGGGGAAGGTAGCCCAGGGCGACACATCCCGATGTTCCCGGCAAGCCGCCCACGCTGGTCAATGTCCCGAGTTCGCTTCCCACAGGTGAGAGGATCTTCATGCCCGAGCGCAGCCCATCACCACGGAAGCCGTGCAACAGACGGTTCACGCGGCCGATGCTTTTGAGTCGTGAGATGACCTCCTGGCCCGGGTAGCAGCCGCGGTCGTAATCGATCGCGGTACGGTCAAGCCCGGCCTCGGGTGGCAGGGTCTCCGGTCCGAGTTCGCATCCCCATAATGGAATACCCCGCTCGATACGCAGGATTTCGACGATCGCGGGATCCAGCACCTCGACTCCAGGATCCAAGGATTCCTCAGGAACATCGAATCCGAGCACTCCGAGTCGGCTCACGACAACAACATCCGAGGACTCATCTGCCAAGGATCGCTTGGCCTGCTCGGCGGCATCGCCGAAGAGATGAATCCGCTCCGGCCAGGATTCCTCCGTGATCACCACATCATCGGCCACAAGGTAGCGTTTCAATCGTTCCCTCAGGGGCACGCCGACTTCCGTATCCGATTCGACGATCAGGTCACTGCCCGCACGATGGATTGAGAGGAGAGCGCACAATTTTCCCTTGGGCGTCAGAATGCATGCCGGGAGTGCCTCGTGATCACCCAGACGCTTGAGATCCCGGGTGATCTGTCCGTTAAGATAACGGAAAGCATCGGCACCCGAGATTCTCAGACGGATACCGGGCGTGACTCGGAAGACACCACCCTCAAGCCGAGCCCTCTCCAGTTGAGCGGTTTCAAGAGCCATAATCAGACGACCGCCTAGGATGGATCGGTCTTGGGCGCGAACAATCCAAAGAGTCCTTTTTTCTTGGGAGCCGAACTGTCATCCCTAGAGGAAGCGACGGACTTGTCTTGTTTTTCCCACGCCGTCTTGGAAACAACGGGCTCCTTCACCGAACCGGGATAGGCGTAGTGACGGGCTAGTGACGCAAAATCGTCCTGAGCCCAGCCCGCCTGGACGGCACCGAGCAGTGCTCCGGCCGTGGCGGAGGTAGCGGGCAGATCGATCTCCTTACCCTCGACGGAGCGGAGGGCGATCTGCAGGTCCTTGAGCATATTCCTCACGGAGAATCGCGTCTCGAAGTCACCCGAGAGCATGAGCGGAAGTTTGGCCGCGATGACGCCGGAGTTGGCGAGGTTGTATTCGAGTGCTTCGCGGAGGCGCTCGAGCGGAACCCCTCCCCTGTGCAGGAGGGCAAGGGCCTCCGCCAGCACCTCGACCTGGGCGGCGCTGATCATGTTCGTCGCGACCTTCACATAAGTGGCAGCCCCGACGGGCCCCATATGGAGGATCGCCTTGGCCGAGGCCTCAAGCACGGGGCAGGCTCGCTCCAGCACGGACTCCTCGCCGCCGACGTAGTAGACGATCTGTCCCTCGCCGGCCGCATCGCGGCTTCCGGTGAACGGAGCATCCAGAAAAGCGGCGCCGCGCTCGGCCACCAGACGTGCCGCCTCCAGGGTCTCTCCTGGACTGACTGTCGCGTGATTCATCACGACATGGGACTCGCCGAGCGAGTTGCCCATCGCTGCGATCACCTCAAGCAGAGCGGGACCGTCCGAGACAAAGATCTGGAGGAAGTCGGCCGATTCGGCGACTTCCCGGGCGGAGGAGAGAAAACTCGGTTCAGGCCGCGGGGAACGGCTCCAGACAGAGACGGGGTGGCCGGAGCGCCGAAGCGCGGCCGCCACCCGGCTCCCAATGATTCCAAGCCCGATGACCCCGACGGATGTCCTGGACGTCTTCTCCATCGGGGACGTGAGGCGCGTGGCGCCTTACTTTGCCGGAGCGGCAGCTGCGGCGGTGGGAGCTGGGAGGTTCGTCTCGATCTTGGCCGACTGACGGAGCTCCTGCATGATTCCCTTGAAGATCTCGCGGCGCTTCTGGGCCTGAAGGAACTGGAGAATCTGGGGCCTGGCCTCGGCAAAGGTAGCGGTGCCGGCAGGCTTCTTGTCGGTCACCTTGATGACATGATAGCCGAACTTGGTCTTGACCGGGGTAGCGCTGACGGAGCCGACTTTCTGGGCGAAGGCGGCGTTGGCAAACTCGGGGACCATCTTCTCCTTGGGGAAGTAGCCGAGATCACCACCACGCTGAGCGGCTCCTGGCTCCTCGGAGAGTTCACCCGCGAGCTTACCGAAGTCCTCCCCCTTATTGGCGCGGACGATCGCAGCCTTGGCCTTGTTCTCGGCGGCCTTGAGCTGTTCAGGGGTGGCTCCCTCCGGCGTGCGGATGAGAATGTGGCTGGCACGGACGAGGTCGGGGTTGGCGAATTCCTTGGTGTTGGCGTCGTAGAACTTCTTGGCGTCGTCGTCGGTCACGGTGTCCTTGCCCTGGACCTGGGACTGCATCCACTTGCTCTGGCGAATCGACTTGGTGAGATTCGCGGTGAATTTCTCGGCGGTGAGGCCGGCCTTCTTCATCTCGTCCTGGAAAACCTGCTCGGAGGGGAACTGGGACTTGATCTTGGCGAGTTGGGCGTCGATATCAGCCTGCTCGACCTTGATGCCGGCGGAGGCCTTGTCGACGAGCTTTTCCATGATCATGCCGTCGAGGATCTGGCGATAGCCCTGGAGCTTCTGATCGGAGGTGAGCGTGGCGGTGTTGGCGCCGCTGGCGTTGAGGGCCTCGCCGAAGTTTTTCTCGAGGTCAGCCTTGGAAATCTTCTCGCCGTTGACAACGGCAACGGGATCCTTCAGCGGGACGGTGGTGGAGGAGGATTGGGCGCGGCAGAGGGTTGCCGAGAGGATCAGGGTGAGGACGGTAAGGAAACGATGGCTCATGGGATGTGGTGTGAAACCTCTACTTTGCACGGGTAAGGGACTCTTGCCAGAGGATTTTCACGATCCCCCCGGGATCACCCCCAATCGGCTTACCTTCGGGGTTTACTTTCCTCTGTGAGGGGGTATTCTCCACTCCCTTGCTCACGTGGCGAAACTGGCAGACGCGTACGTCTCAGAAGCGTATGGGGAAACCCATGGAGGTTCGATTCCTCTCGTGAGCACTTTTCCCCTTTTCCCAGCCCGTCCGGGCTTTATTCGCCCCCACTGACCCATGGAGATCAGCAAAGAACATCCCGACTCCGTCCGAGGACTTTTCGCCTCCATCGCGGGACGCTACCAGACGGTCAACCATGTCTTGAGTGGCGGACTCGACTGGTACTGGCGCGCGGTCGCTGTACGCCTCATGCGCCCGTGGAATCCCGGCCTCGTGCTGGATGTCGCCACGGGCAGCGGCGACCTTGCCTCCGCGATAGGGAAACATTTCCAGGGATGCCGCGTGGTCGGGGCCGATTTCTGCCGACCGATGCTGGAAGTCGCGAGACGACGTGGATTGCCGGAACTGGTGGAGGCAGATGGGCTGAAACTCCCCTTTCCCGATGGCACTTTCCACGCAGTAACGGTCGCCTTCGGCCTGCGCAACATGGCTTCTTGGGAGGGAGGACTGAAGGAAATGGCCCGGGTGCTCAAACCCGGCGGACATCTGCTCGTTCTCGACTTTTCACTGCCGACGCTCCCCGTCATCCGCTCCCTCTACCGTTTCTATTTGCACCGGATCCTGCCGATCGTGGCAGGAATCGCGACCGGGCGGATGGATGCCTACGAATACCTCGGAGGCTCCATCGAGAAGTTCCCCTCGGGGGAAACCATGTCCTCCCTGATCAGAAACTGCGGCTTCACCGAAGCCACCGCCAAGCCGCTCTCTCTCGGAACGGTTTCGATTTACACGGCGACACGGGCCTGAAGCGCCCTTGTCGATTCCAGCGGTAGCGGCTGGGGATTTTTAAAGGACCTGCGCCAGATCTCTGCAGGATGAAAATCGCAGGGATCACCCAAAAATCAGAAGGGGGTGCTTTCGCACCCCCTTCCTTCAGTTCCTTCGCGGCTTGATGCCTCAACGACGCGCGATGAAACCAACCACTTGAACAAAGTTTCTTAGAACTTCCAGTTGATGCCTCCCGAGATCGCCTGGCTGAAGATCTTCTGGTCTCCGTTGATGAGGTTACAGACAGCGTACGCACTCACGCTCTTGCTGAAGACCAGATTGCCGCCGATGGCAGCGATGAACTGATCACGACCGGGGTTCATGGTCTGGAAGTTGTAGTTCTGGCCGAGGATCTGCGAACCAACGTTGTAGTTGTTCTGCATGAACTCATGCTGCCAGGCAAAGCTGCCATACGGCTGGAGGATCACCGACTGGGTCAGGTTGATGTCGTAGTGGGCCTGACCACCGAGGGTGCCGAGGACACTGGCGGCATTCTGGGAATTGATGTTCTGGTTGAGGATACCAGCATTCTTTTCCGAAACGCTTCCGAGCTGCAGGTAGGTGTACTGGAGGCTGGACATAGGACCGAAGGTCAGCTTGCCAGCCTTGAACTCGTAGCCCGTGCCGAGCATGGTGTCGAACTCACCACCCGCAGTGGTACCATTCGCCTGCGCGCTGTAGCCCGGGATATTGTAGCCATGGGTGACATTGGCCGAGTTGTAGGCCCCGCCGATGATGCCATCCGTATACCATCCGCCTTTGCGGAACTCACTGAAGAGACCGTAGCGCAGGCTGTTGAGGGTGGCGGCACTGTTGCCACCGTTGATGGTGTTGTAGCTGACACGTGTGCCCTGGTAGCCGATGTAGGGTCCAAAGCTCAGATCCTTGGTGATCTCGCGGCTAGCACCGATCTGGACGCCGCCACCGTAGGTGTTGTACCCGGGAAGGTTATTGATGCTCTGGGCCTGGGACCAGATTCCGTTGCCATCCACGAAGGTGACCCACTTCTGATCAGCCTCCACTGCTGGCGCCACGACCTTCTTGCCCTGCAAGGAGGCGCTGTTGCCATCACCCTGACCATCACTCACTCGGGAATCACTGGCCATTCCAGCGCGAACCGCCCAGAGACGCTGCTGGATCTGGGTATTCTGGATATTGGCGCTGTTGAAGAGGATGGTCGGCAACACGGTGTAGAGACCAGGGGTGACTTGGTTGAAGAGTTGCGCTCCAAGAACTGGATCAACATTCAAATCAAATTCATCCGCATTTGGTACGTTATTGAGAAGTGCTGCAGGATCGGGACTGATGGCACTGTAAATCGCAACGAATTGATTAGCAGCTTGCTGAGATGGAGCTGCCTGTCCTCCGAATAGATACGGAGCCAGACCGTTTCGAAGTGCTCCCGAAGCATTGATAGGATTCTGCTGCATATTCACGGTGATCTGAGCGTGGGCCGACGAAAGCGTCAGTCCGAGGACACCAAGCAGCGCAAAGGCCGCCGGGCGGAGTGTTTTGAGGTGGTTCATGGTTGTGTGTTTGGTTGTGGGTTGGGTTTGTTCTGGTTTTTGCTGGTGGTTGTTCGGACTAAGAATTCAACAAGGCAAAGGCGCGCGTGATGGCCTCCCTTGCAATGACCTGCTCCGGCAAACGCGTTGTGGCAGAAACGTGCCGGACCTTCCGGGCAAGGAGCTCCGAAACCCCCATACGCATGGGAGAAGCGAGCCTCTCCCGAGCGGATTCGGAGTCCTTTGGTTGTTTGCCGATACGTTGCATTTCGTATTTCTGGTAAATATTGCCAGACATGTCAACACATTGGTTTGGTAATTTTTGATCGATCGGTGGAAATTCCCCTCCGTGAAGCAACAGCCAGCGGAAAAGGGCAAACCAAGGAGAGTCAAAAAGCCCTCCTCGGGGACGACCATCGCCGTGCATCTGCCCGCGGATCTGCGTGCCCGGATTGATGGGGCTGCCACCAAGAGTGGACTCTCCAAGCAGGATTATTACCGTCTCTGTCTGGAGATCGGAATGATCTTCTGGGATGAGGCGGGCTCCGTTGCCTTCACCCTCCATGATGCGGGTAAGAATCCCGAGTCCGTGGCCAAAGTCCGAACCATCTGCGCCGACTACGGTCTCTATCTCCCCGAGGAAATCACCGCCCTTCGTGCCGCGGAGTCAGCGGAGTAATGCGGATCCTGACCTCTATCCCTTCAGCAATGTCTCAAGATCGCTTAGCAGGCAAGGCAGAGATTCCTCGATGATTCCCCAAACGATCCTGTCCTCCACGGTGTCATAGCAATGGGCCAGGATGTTCCGGAAGGAGATGATTCTACGGTAGTGAGGGATGCCCTCAATCCGTTCAGGGTCGATTTTGTACGACCGGTTCAGGGCTTCACCGATGATCTCAAAAGATCTCTCCACGGCCAAACGGGTCTTTTCGTCGGCGGAATACTGCTCCAAGGACATTCCCGCAACGAATCCTTGGATGTCGCGCCCATGTCGAAGCGCGTCTTCCAGATTCTCCCGCAGTTCAGGCTTCATACACCGTGACACCCTGCTCGCGGATATTCTTTTCGAGTGAAGGCCGGGTCACACTCCGGGGCGTCAGCAAATCGACTTCGGAACCCACGGCATCCTGGATCTCGTGCAAAAGATCGAAATAGTGTCCGGCATATTCCGTAGGGGACAAATCCTTGAACTGGACCAGAAGATCCAGATCGCTTCCCTCGCGGGCCTCACCGCGAGCAACAGAACCAAAGACTGTGAGACTCTTGACCGGATGCCGACTGCACGGCCCAGCCAGGATCTCTTTGAGTTCGGCGAGGGACATGACTGTGCTATAATCGACGGATCGGGCCAGAGAAAGGCCGAATCACCAGAGCAGACGTCCTTTTTTTCCTGATTTCCTGATCAATCAACCAGCCTTTAACCCCGTCGCAAGGATCGTCTGGAAATTCGGGGCCTGCTGTTCGCGGGCGACGACGCTGACCTCGAGGTCGGAGAATCCCGACTTCTCGAGCATGGCGTGGAGTTCGACACCGGAGAAGCCGAGCCAGACGTGGGCATACAGTTCCTTGGCCTGTTCGTAGGTGTGGCTGGCCAGATCGAGGATCAGAATACGCCCACCCGGCTTGAGGATCCGGAAGGCGCTCTCCACGGCGCGCTGCGGACGGGCGGCATGATGGAGGGCTTGACTGAAGAGCACGAGGTCGACGCTGGCAGGATCGATCGGCGGCTCCTCGATGTCACCGAGGCGGTACTCGAGATTCGTGAAGCCGTTCTCTTGGGCAATCTTGGCCCCGTACTCGACCATCTTCTGCGAGTTATCGATGGCAATGACCCGCTTCGCCTGCTTGGCCAGGAGTTGGGAGAGTGTCCCTTCACCCGCCCCCATGTCGGCGATGACGAGCGGCGGCAGGAGACGCAGGAGCCCGTGGGCAAGGGCCTGCCAGGAGCGTCCCGGCACGTAGGTGCGGCCGAACTTTCCTGCGAGTTTGTCGAAATAATCGGCGGCACGGTCGCGTCGTTTGTTGAGCACCAACTGAAGGGCCTGTCGGTCTCGTTCGGCCTCGGCAAGTTCGACCAGAGCGGCAGTAAGGGCCTGTCGGAGAGGAGCCACGGCGGCAGGGACGGCGGCATAATGGATGTTCTTCCCCACGCGGCGGTCGAGGACGAGCCCCTGACGGCGGAGCTGGCCGAGACTCGCGGAGATGCGCGACTGCCCCATGCCGAGGGCCTCCTGCAACTCGGCAACGGTGAGTTCCTCCTCAAGCAGGAGGGCAAGCAGTCGGAGGCGTGTCGGATCCGAGAGAGTCTTGAGCGACTGGAGAATTGACGCCATACCCATTTACATATATGGATATGTTCATAAGTAAAGCTTCGGTACTCGCCTCGGCCTTACCCAACCCACATCCACACCCAACCCATCCCTACCATGCCCCGCAGCTACATCTTCTCCTCCGAGTCCGTCGGCGAAGGCCATCCCGACAAGGTCTGCGACACGATTTCCGATGCCATCCTCGACGCCTGCCTGGCGCTTGATCCCACAAGTCGCGTCGCCTGCGAGACCTACGCCAAGAGCAACATCGTGGTCGTCGGCGGCGAGATCACCGTTCCTAAACTCGGCAACAAGTCCCTCGAGTCGGCGATCAACATCGGCAAGATCGTCCGCGACGCGATCCGCGAGATCGGCTACGTCAACAGCGACGACGTCTTCCACGCCGACACCGTCTTCATCAACAACATCATCACCTCCCAGAGCGCCGACATCGCGCAGGGTGTCGATGCCAAGAAGGCCGAGGGCAAGAAGACCGCCGAGCAGGGTGCCGGCGATCAGGGCCTGATGTTCGGATATGCCTGCAACGAGACGCCGGAGCTGATGCCGGCGCCGATCATGTTCGCTCACCGCCTCGGGCGCGAGTTGACCCGCCTCCGCAAGACGGGAGTTGCCAAGTGGCTCCGCCCCGACGCGAAGAGCCAAGTCTCCGTCGAATACGTCGACGGCAAGCCGACACGCATCGTCAACGTCGTGATCTCCACCCAGCACGCGGAAGGCATCTCCCACAAGGAGATCGAGAAGTTCTGCATCGAAAAGGTCATCCGCAAGGTCCTGCCCGCCAAGATGCTCACCAAGAAGACGGAATTTTTGATTAACCCGACCGGCCGTTTCGTCATCGGCGGACCCCAAGGCGACACCGGACTCACTGGCCGCAAGATCATCGTCGACACCTATGGTGGCATGGGTCGTCACGGCGGAGGTGCTTTCTCCGGCAAGGATCCGACCAAGGTCGACCGCTCCGCCGCCTACATGGGCCGCTACGTCGCCAAGAACGTCGTGGCCGCCGGCCTCGCTGCGCGCTGCGAGGTTCAGTTCGCCTACGCGATCGGTCATCCCAACCCAGTTTCCATCCACATCGACACCTTCGGTACCGCCACGGTACCCGAAGAGGCGATCGAGATCGCCGTGAAAAAGACCTTCGGATTCAAGCCCTCCGAGATCATCAGCCAACTCAAGCTGCGCCGCCCGATCTACTCCAAGACCACCAACTACGGTCACTTCGGCAAGAACGATGCCGACATCACTTGGGAGAAGACCGACAAGGCCGCTGCCCTCAAGAAGGCCGCCCTCGCCGCTGCCAAACTTTGATGATGTTAAAACCGTTCCAACGTTAAAAAAGTTACAACGACCAAAAACCACAACACCGAAGGCCTCACCTTTTAACCCTTTAACTCTTCAACCCTTTTAACACATGAGTTCATTCACCGATTATAAAGTCGCCGACATCTCACTCGCCGAGTGGGGTCGCAAGGAAATCAACATCGCCGAGCAGGAAATGCCGGGCCTCATGTCCATTCGCGCCAAATATGCGAAGAACAAGCCCCTCCAGGGCGTCCGCATCACCGGTTCCCTTCACATGACCATCCAGACGGCGGTCCTCATCGAGACCCTCGTTGATCTCGGTGCCGACGTCCGCTGGGCCAGCTGCAACATCTTCTCCACGCAGGATCAGGCCGCTGCCGCGATCGCCGCGGCGGGCATCCCCGTCTTTGCCTGGAAGGGTGAGACCCTCGAGGAATACTGGTGGTGCACCAACAAGGCCATCAGCTTCCCGGGCGGCAAGGGACCCCAGATGGTCGTCGACGACGGCGGTGACGTGACCCTCTTCATCCACAAGGGCTACGAACTCGAGGATGGCGACGGCTGGGTCAACACAGCCTCCGGCAACCACGAGGAGCAGGTCATCAAGGACCTCCTCAAGCAGATCCACTCCGAGACCCCGGGTCGCTGGCACGAGGTCGTGAAAGAGTGGAAGGGCGTCTCCGAGGAGACCACCACCGGTGTGCACCGCCTCTACAAGCTCCACGAGAAGGGCAAGCTACTCGTTCCTTCCTTCAACGTGAACGACTCCGTCACCAAGTCCAAGTTCGACAACCTCTACGGCTGCCGCCACTCACTCGTCGACGGACTCAACCGCGCCATCGACGTGATGATCTCCGGCAAGGTCGCCGTCATCTGCGGATACGGCGATGTCGGCAAGGGCAGCGCCCAGTCCCTCCGCGGACAGGGTGCCCGCGTGATCATCACCGAAATCGACCCGATCAACGCGCTCCAGGCCGCCATGGAAGGCTATGAGGTCACCACGATTGAGGAAACCCTAGGTCGCGCCGACATCTACGTCACCACCACCGGCAACGTCGGGGTCATCACCTTCGAGCACATGAAGCGCATGAAGGACCAGGCGATTATCTGCAACATCGGCCACTTCGACAACGAGATCGAGGTCGACAAGCTGCAGGGCGACAAGTCGGTGAAGCACACCAACATCAAGCCCCAGGTCGACAAGTACACCTTCCCCGGCGGCAACGAGATCTTCCTCCTTGCGGAGGGACGCCTCGTGAACCTCGGCTGCGCCACCGGCCACCCGAGCTTCGTGATGAGTGCCAGCTTCAGCAACCAGACCCTCGCCCAGCTCGAGCTCTGGAAGAACCGCGAGACCTACAAGCCGGGCGTCTACGTCCTGCCCAAGAAGCTCGACGAGGAAGTCGCCCGCCTCCACCTCGAGAAGATCGGCGTGAAGCTCACCAAGCTCACCAAGGAGCAGGCCGACTACCTCGACGTGTCGGTCGAGGGCCCCTTCAAGCCCGCGCATTACCGCTACTAGGTAAATAGGCTGGAGACTAAAGGCTGCTAGCCGACAGATCCGAAACTTCGAAAGCCCCGGTTACCGCAAGGTGACCGGGGCTTTTTTGTGGGTTGTGGAGATATCAATCAGTGATTACGGCTTGAGAATCGCACCATGAAAAGATTCACCCCCCTCCTACTCGTCGCCCTTGTTTTCGGAATCGGCGGCTACTTTGTAGGTGTCCAATCCACCATCAATACGCTGAAAAGCGCCGACATTTCCGCCCTGATGTGGATCACAAGCATCCATCAGTTTTTGGAGAGAGGGAAATATGAGCAGGCCAATAGAATCTGTTTTGATGCTGCCAACATCCATTTCCACGTGCTCCAACAAATGGATGAACATCCATGGTCATATCTGTGCGTCGTGCCTCTGTGGCAATTTTTAGGGCAAGACAAACAACGTAATGATGGAATCCTGACTCGTTCCAAAGCCTTTTACCTCCCAATGGCATCAAAAATGGAACCCAATTCGAGAACCTATCTTGAAAATATCAAAGATGTGTCTTTGCCTCCATCCTGCTGCTCCAATTCAGCCTCAGCCAACGGCTCTACTCCTTCACCGACTCCTTAGGTAAACTCGCTTTTAGGCAAAGGCTTGGATGTCGGGATGACGCGCTAGGCGCACGAGCGAAGCTGTAGTGTACTACTGCGAGTGAGCAGCAACAACGCGCGGAGCCCGAATCCTAAGCCTTAAAAAATCAGAGCGAGAGGGTTCTGTAATCCTCACACTGAAAAATCCTGATCGTGACCGTCTTCCCATTCAGTGTGATCGGCTGTTCCTTGAGCAATCCCACCGCGCCAAAGGCTCCGGTGATCGTCTGGGGGAGTTCCTCTTTCGTCTCGGTCGTCATGTAGAGGGCGTTACGGCCGATGAAGGGGCTGGCCGATTTCTCCTCGGTGTACAAGTTATCAGCCTTACCGGCGGCAACGGCATCCGGGTAAGAGGGCCAGAAAGCGTAGGAACTAGCCATGCTGGGCGACTCGGCAGCAAAGACCGAGGGCGCACCCGGGCGCTCAGGATAATCCAAGGTGATCCGTGATCCAAGCAGGGCGGCCAGTCCCGGCGTGGAGGCGATCAGGAACGAGGGCTGCCCCTTGGAATCGCGTCGCTCCCCTCGAAGCTGCAGCACGACCTGGGTCAGCGTGCCCAGTCCCCTCACCCCGAGCGGCGATGGAAGGCCCACAGGGATGGTCCCGGGAAACATCAGCCAAAGACCATTCAGCGAGGCTCCAGCAATAGCCACAGCTAGGATCACGACACTCCAAATCCGGGATCGGAGAGCCAGGACCACGAGCCACGGCACCACGAGGGCACTCACGGCAACCAGCAGTCCGAACGAGAAATAAAATCCACCGATGGTGAAGACATCCCATCCCTGAGCGACCCCATACCAGCCGATCCAGTGGTTCTTGGCATTCCAGGCAATCGGCGCGATCCAGCCAAGAATCAGGAATCCGAGGGCTAGTAGGCTTCCTCGCCACGGGAACTCGCTCAATCCACGGCGAACGAAGGCACCTCCGAGCACCGGGATCAGGATGAGTCCGGCGGGAAGCCAGAAGAAGGTCGTCACTCCGATCGCGATACCGAAGAGCGACCAGTCAGCGAGTCCCTGTCCGCGGGAGTGAGCGGCATGCCATCCCGCGACCACGGAGAGCAGAAGGAGTGAGGCCGTGACAGCAGCGCCATTCATGACGAGGGAAGCCAGGTTCACCTGAGGAAGGGCATTCACCGCAAGGAGTGACCAGAGGGCAACCGCCGGGCGGTGGGGAGCGACGCGGCGTCCGATCCACCAGACACACCACGAGAGCAGCAGGATCGCCAGCACGGGAATCCAGCGGAGGGCTGGGAAGCCCGCATGGATCAAGCTGATCAGTAGCGGCGCCCCGGCAGCCCCCTCGACATAACCGCCGGCTGGATGAGCAGCACAGGCCATCAAAAGCGCCTCCTGCTCGGTGGGTGCCCCTCCCGTCGCGACCGAGAGACGCAGGAAGCTTACGGCCAGCACCGCAGCCCAGACGAGGAATGCCAGAGGAAGGGACTGCTTGGCAGGGTGTGCGGCGTGTTTTTTATTCGTCGTCATCTTAAGATGATCTCAGAAGCGAGGGATAGCGGAGGGAAAGGGCGGGGACCAGACGCGGTCCTAAGTGCCGCCAGAGGATCTCCACCACATTGACCGCAAGAATTCCCCCGATCAGCCCGAGTAGGAATCCTCCTAGCACATCGAGCGGCCAATGGGCCCCCGTGTAGATCCGGGCGTAGCCGATAAGAAGGGCAAAGGGGAGGTAGAGCGCCCCGCGCCACCCAAAAAAGAGGATGAGCACCGTGGCCATGGCCATGTTGTTGGCGGCATGTCCTGAGGGGAACGATTTACCGCTAATTCCCTCCGCCGCGAGCTGACCTGAGACTTCAGGTCCCTCCGTTCCGTGGGGAAAGCTCACCATCGGTTCAGCCAGCAAGCCGGCGATTTTTGGAAACCCACAGGGAGCAGGGCCGAGCGCGACCATCCGCACTCCGGGCTCAACCTGACTCGGACGTGGGCGGGCAACAGCGTGCTTGAGGAGATTCACCCCAATCCCGTCGGAGAGGCCGATCGCCAGTCCCGCCGCAAGGATTGCCGCACGCAGTCGGAAATTCCCGAACACCACGGCCAGCACGACGAGCAGGAGAAGCCAGATTTTCCATGCACCGAAATCCGAAACGAAGGCCAGCATCCGGTCGGCCCACGGCGCCGTCCAGACGCGGTTGATCAGGATCTCAAAATACTGATCCAGAGAAAACATGCGATCAGAGGGATCCAAGGAACTTTGCGAAGAAGTCGGCGCCGGCCTCAAGGTCGGCGACGGAGATCCATTCATCGGCGGTGTGGGCCTGCGCGATGGATCCGGGACCTAGCGCGACGGCGGGCATTCCCTTCTCGGCAAAGACCGCCGCATCGCAGAACCACGGTGCACCGACGGGCACGGCACCATGCGCTGCGAGTTTCATGATGAGCGGGTGGGTCGGATCTGTGTAAAGGGGAGCCGATCCCTGATGGTCGAGTATGACCAGCGGAGCGGCCTCCCGCAGGAGGGCAATGAGGCGATCTGGATCCTCACCCGGGATGACCCGGATATCGATGGTCGCCTCACCATAATCGGGGACAATGTTCGTCTTGGATCCGCCACGGATGGTTCCCAAGCTCAGGGTGGAGCGGCCGAGGAGTGGATGCTCACAGCGGAAGAGTTCGGGGATCACCGTCGCACGAATCGCCTCGATGGCTGAGGTCAGCTTGTAGATAGCATTCTCTCCGCGCTCTGGTGCAGAGGCATGGACGGCCTTGCCATGGGCGGTCAGGGTGACCCAGAGGGAGCCCTTGTGGGCGTGGACGGTCTTGAGATCCGTGGGCTCTCCGGCGATCACGAAGTCAAAATTCTCTTGCGCGGCGAGTGCCTTGGCTCCGTGCTGGCCTGATTCCTCGCCCATCAGTCCGGCGAACCAGATCTCGTAACCCAGCGTCGGCAGGATATCGCGGCATCGGGCAAGGCCGGCAAGCATCGTGGCCATCGGCCCCTTGGTGTCGCTGGCACCTCGTCCCCAGAGCTTGCCGTCGCGCACCTCTCCGGAGAAAGGGTCGATCGTCATCCCGACCACGCTGACGGTATCGGTGTGGGGGGCCAGAAGAAGCCGGGGCTTCCCCGGACGATCCGAGGGGAAGCGGGCAACCACGTTGGGACGCCCCGTCAAAACCTCGCGGAGGGAAGCCTCGGCACCAAACCCCTTCAGGATATCGGCCAGATGCTCGGCAATACGGGCCTCACCCGGCTCGGAAACACCGGGATCCCCCTCGGGATTCACACTCGGGATACGGATCAGGTCCCCGAGGAGCGAAACCGGGGAGAGAGTTGTCATGGTGAGGCAGGATAGGGCGAGCCCTTGGTCTTGAAAAGTGAAACAGCCCTCCTCTTTAGGGGATCATTTTTAGACGATCGGATTTGCATGAATCCGATGCTTTTCCCGAAAAATACTCTGAGGCATGATCAGGGAATGCCTCGACGTCTTTCAACCGCCCCCGACCGAACTTGGCTCGAGATCGATCGTAGCGCGCTCCGCCACAACCTGAAGGCCATCCGAAAGCTGGCCGGCAAGGCTGGGATCATGGCGGTGGTCAAAGCCAATGCCTACGGCCACGGACTCGAAGAGGTCGCTCGAGTCCTCGCTGGCGGTGTGGAGGTCTTTGCCGTGGCCTCGCTGGGGGAAGCCATCCAACTCCGAAAGGTACTGAAGAGGGTTCCGATCCTACTCCTTAGCGCCGCCCTCCCAGCGGAATACCGTGAAATCGCACGGCAAGGCTTCATCCCAACTCTTTCCTCCATCGAGGAGGCACGTCTTTTTGCCCGCTCGGCTCCCAAGGAAGCCCCAGTCCACTTCAAGGTCGACACCGGCATGGGACGCCTCGGAGCCCTGCCTCACGAGGCGCTTACGATACTCAAGGCCATCCTCAAGGCGGGGCTTCAAGTCCAAAGCATCTCGACCCATCTCTCCTCCGCAGATAGCGACGTGAAGACCACACGCCGTCAGTTGGCAACCTTCGCCGACCTCCTTGAAGAACTCCAACAACTCGCGCCGAAGGCGGCGATCCACGCGCTCAATTCCGCAGGCACCATGCTCCATGCCTCCGAGGAGGGGGATCTGGTCCGTATTGGACTCGCGCTCTACGGAGTTTCTCCACTTCCATCATTCCAGAAGCTGTTACGCCCCGTCCTCTCCTGGAAGGCGCGGATCACCTTTCTGAACGATATCCCGAAGGGCCACCGCGTCAGCTACGGCGGCACCTTCACCGCACCCCGTGCCATGAAGGTCGCGGTCCTTCCCGCAGGATATGCCGACGGCTATCCCCGACAGGTTTCGGGCAAGGGGGCGGAAGTCCTCATCCGGGGGAAACATTGTCCCGTGATCGGCCGCGTCACCATGGATCAGATCATGATTGATGTGTCAAAAATCCGTGGAGTAAAAGTCGGCGACGAGGCGGTCCTTGTCGGCAAACAGGGGCGCGAGGAACTCACCGCCACCGAGGTCGCCGCTAAGGCCGACACGATTCCCTGGCATCTGTTCTGCGGGATTACCGGCCGCGTGGCCTACCGATACAAAGGTTGAGGCGTCCGGAGGACGCGAGAAGGCTGTTAGGAAAAACTGCAGGACCTCGCGCGGAGTCGCGGAGAACGCAGGGGGGGCTTCGGATCTCCAGGACGCGTTAAGATTGGATGCAGGGCAAGGCGGCCGAGTGCAGCCGTAGCAAAACCTACGGCAAGTGAAGACCAACGCCGCCGTGCGCCAATCTTACGCGCTCCTGTAGGCGATGCAGGAGTGCAGGACGCGCTCCTTCGCATAATGCTCGCTAGAACGCAGGACCACATGGAGCTTCTCCTTGGAAGCGCGTCCCTGCTTGGAAAGCTCTACGGCGAGATCGGCAACCTGCTCGATCTCGGCGACAAGTTCGGCATTCTGGCCAAGGATCACCGGGGCGGCACCAGCTGAAAGAAGGATGCTGACGGGGTAAATCATCCCGGAGACGGCTCCAGGAATTTCGGTGATTCGGGCCTCGGCCCCTGCAGCTGCCTCGGCGTGACGGACCTCGAGCTGGATCATCCGCGCGCGGGCCTCGGGGGTCACCGACTCGATGGCATGGGTGATCGCATCAAGCAGGGCATGCCGGACGTCCGAGAGATCCTCGAGTTCCTGGAGTTTTTGAAGTTCCTCGTTCTGATGGATGGCCTTGGCCAATTGGGAAATTTCCTTGAGATAGGAATTCCTCTGGGAATCGGGAACGAGGTACATCACCACCAGATGAACGGGCACCCCGTCGGGTGACCCGTAATCGATACCGGTCGGGCTCCAACCGACCGAACAGAGCACCTCGCCGTCGTTTTCCGAGGTGGCATGGGGGCAGGCCCACCCCTTGCCGATACCGGTATTATGGAGTTTCTCCCTGCTCAGCGCTTTCTCGGTAATCCCCTCCTCGCTGACTTCGGGCACTGCCTCCAGCAGGGTCCCTAGGAATTCGAGGGCATCGGTCTTGATATTGTCGGGAAGTTCGACAAGACGACCTTCTTGGAGAGCGTTGAGGAGAGCTTTCATGGAAACAGGCAGGGGGTTGTCTTAATCAATACCGAACTTCCTGGCAAACCATGCATTCACAGAATGCGTCAGGGTCACATAGCAGAGGATGGTGGCCAGGATGAAGAGCCAGAAAACCGGGGGAAGCGGCACCATGCCCAGGTACTTGGCAACGGGGGGGATGTAGGGAATCGAGGAGCCGATGGCGATGATGATCGCGGTGGAAAGAATGAGTGCCGGGCTGGCGCAGCTACCGAAGAAGGGAATCTTACGGGTGCGGATGACATGGACAATGAGTGTCTGGGTGATGATCGACTCAACAAACCAACCGGAATGGAAGAGCGAGGCGGCGTAGGTGTCGTCATTAGCGACTCCGGGGCCTCCCGCAAAGCGGTGAAGCAACTCGGCCGGGGCGGCAAGATTGAGGTTGCTGCACTTGAAGAACCAGAGCATCACGGCAAACGTCGTGTAATCGAAAAGGGAGCTGGTTGGTCCGACACACATCATGAACTTCTGGATATTTCCGAGATTCCACTTGCGGGGCTTCTGCATGTACTCCTCATCAACGTTGTCGTAAGGAATACCGATCTGGGAGAAGTCGTAGAGCAAATTGTTGACCAGTACCTGAACGGGAAGCATTGGGAGGAACTTCAGGAAGTAGCTGCTTCCGACCATGGAGAACATGTTGCCGAAGTTGGAACTCGCGCCCATCCGGATGTACTTGATGATGTTGGCGAAGACCTTGCGCCCCTCCAGGATGCCGTCCTCAAGAACCATCAGGCTGCGTTCGAGCAGGATGATGTCGGCCGATTCCTTCGCAACGTCCACAGCCGTGTCGACCGAAATGCCCACATCGGCGACGCGCATCGAGAGGGCGTCATTGATGCCGTCCCCCATATAGCCGACGACATGGCCTCGCTTCTGGAGGGCGACGATGATGCTTTCTTTCTGGGCGGGTGAGAGTCTAGCGAAAACGCTGGTCTTCTCGGCCAGTTCGCCGAGTGCCGCCTCGTCCATACCGACGATCATGTCGCCGGTGATGATTTTCCCAGCCTCGAGATGCACATCGCGGCAGATCTTGCCGGTGACAAGCGCGTTGTCGCCGGTGAGGATCTTGGTCGTCACCCCGTAATGGGCGAGCGAGGCGATCGCCTTCTGCGCGGACTCCTTTGGAGGATCCAGAAAGGCGATGTATCCGAGCAGGATCAGGTCGCTTTCGTCGGCGATGGAGAAACTTCCCTTATCGCGCGGAAACTCGCGGTAGGCGATGCCGAGCACGCGGTATCCGTCACGACTCAGGGCCTCGAACTCCTCGAGAAGGTCGTTCTTGATGAGATCGATCATCATGTAGACCTCGTCGTCGACCTGATAGTGGGTGCACGACTTGAAGATGTCCTCAACCGCCCCCTTGCAGATGAGGACGTGGTCTCCCTCGTAATCGACCACCACGGACATCCGCTTCCGCTGGAAATCAAACGGGATCTCGTCCACCTTGCGGCAGCCTCGGTCGACATCAAGATCGGTGTGCGAAAGAACAGAGTTATCCAGCAGGTTCCGCAACCCCGTCTGGTAGTAGCTGTTCATGTAGGCGTAGCGCAGGACGTCCTCGCTCTGCCTGCCGGTCACATCGACATATTTCTCCAGGATCACGCGGTCCTGGGTCAGTGTGCCGGTCTTGTCGGTGCAGAGAATGTCGATCGCCCCGAAGTTCTGGATCGCGTGGAGTTTCTTCACGATCACCTTTTTGCGGGACATGGCCAGCGCCCCCTTGGCGAGGTTCACCGCCACCATCATCGGCAGCATTTCCGGCGTCATGCCGAGGGAGACCGCCAGACCGAACATCAGGGCGCCCGACCAATCATGCTTTGTGACCCCGATGATCAGGAACACGACGCTCACCATCACGAGCATGAACCTGATCATGAGCCAGGTGAATCCGGCGATACCGCGGTCGAAACTCGTCAGGACGGGAGCACTGCCGAGTTTCTCGGAAATGGATCCGAAATGGGTGCGTGTGCCGGTATTGACGACGACCGCCTTGGCGGTGCCGCTGACAACGTTGCTTCCCTGGAAGACGGCGTTCGTCATCTCGATCACCGCTTTGGAAGGTTCTACGGGCGTCTCTGCGTGTTTCTCGACCGGCATCGACTCACCGGTAAGCGATGATTGGCTAACAAAGAAATCCTTTGCAGTAAGCAGTCTCAAATCCGCCGGAATGATCGAACCGGCCTGCAGGACCACGATATCGCCGGGAACGATTTCGGCCATCGGGATCTCCTTCTCCACGCCGCTGCGGATAACATGGCAGTTCGTCTGGACCATGGCGTTGAGAGCCTCGACCGCCTTGCCCGACTTGCTCTCCTGATAGTAGGAAAGACCCACGGAGATCACCACCATCAGACCGACGATCGTTGCCGAGGCCGGATCGCCTGTGGCCATGGAGATAGCGGCGATGACCAGAAGTTGGATGACGAGCGGGTTCTTACACCTCGTCAGGATCTCCATGATGAATCCGTGCTTCTTTTTCTGCCCGAGGTCGTTGCTTCCCCATTCAGCCCGGAGTGACTCCACCTCCGATTCGTTCAACCCCTCGTCCCGTGTCTTCATGAGGAACAGCGAGTTCTCGGGTTGCTTGCAGCAGACTTCCAGCAACCTCTGCTCGTGCTCGGTGACGCTCTGGGAAGCCTCCTGTTTTGCCTTGGAAAGGCTGGCCGGGGTGATTTTTCCGAAGAGATTCTTGGTCATGGCAGACACCTTCTGTGCCAGTTCCGGCAAGGGTCGGGCAAGCCCCAACTCCCTGACGCGGCGATTATGGTAAAATTGTTACAGGAACCTCAGTCGACCTTAGCCGATCCGCACTGCGTTGCGGCGATCCAACTTGAGAACACCGGCTTCCCCGACCGGAATGATTGCCTTCGGATCGGTAACCTTTTCTCCTTTCCAGGAAACACTCCCACCCTCCACGAGACGGCGGAGATCGCTCTTGGATTTCTTCCCCCCGAGCACACTCTCAAAGGCATTCACGCCCAGGGTAATGATGTCACGGGGCAGGTCGGAAGGCGGGTTGTAGGAAGGGAGGTCGGCGGACTCGAGATCTTTTTTCGAGAAACGAAGCTCGAACTCCTCGCGGGCTCGCCCGGCCTCCGCAGTGGAGTGGAATCGGGCGGTCAGACGCTCGGCGAGGGACTTCTTGGCCTCCATAGGATGGGAATCTGCCGGGATCCGCTCATGGAGCAGGAGTCGGTAGTATTCCTCCATCTGGGCATCGGAGATGCTCATGAGTTTGCCAAACATTTCCCCGGCGGACTCGGTCACCCCGACGGCGTTGCCGAGGCTCTTGCTCATCTTCTGGACACCGTCGAGACCGGTCAGGATCGGCAGCATCATGGCCACCTGCTGGTGCATCCCCTCCTCGTGCTGGAGATCGCGGCCGACGAGGATATTGAAAAGCTGGTCGGTGCCGCCGAGTTCGACATCGGCCTTGATCACGACCGAATCCCACCCCTGCATGATCGGGTACTGGATCTCGTGGGCGCGGACGGGCTGTCCCTTGTCGATGCGTTCCCGGAAATCCTCGCGCTGGAGCATCTGCTGGAGCGTCACGCGGCTGTCGAGGCGCATCACGTCCTGAAAGGTCATCTTGCCGAACCACTCGCCGTTGTAGCGGATCTCGGTCTTCTCCGGATCGAGGATCCGGAACGCCTGTTCCTGATAGGTCTTGGCATGTTCCATCACCTGCTCGTGCGTGAGGTGGGGACGAGTCGCCGACCGACCGCTCGGATCACCGATCATCGCGGTGAAGTCGCCGATGATCAGAATGGCCTCGTGACCGAGCTCCTGGAACTGACGGAGCTTGGACAACCCGACCGTGTGCCCCAGATGAATGTCGGGAGAGGTGGGGTCGACCCCGAGTTTCACACGGAGCGGACGGCCCAAGGCGAGCTTGGCGGTAAGTTCCTTCTCGCTGAGAATCTGGGCGCAGCCCTGCATCAGGGCGGAAAGTTGTTCGGAAAACCGGCTCATGGCAGGAGGCGAATAAACCGCATTGCGGCGATTGCTGCAAACCTTTGGATCTCGCCGGTATTCGCATTCACCCGACGATTCCTTTACTCGGACGGACTACCCGGCTTGTTAAGCAGCCGTTTCACATCGTCGATCGAGAGTCCCTTCCGGATGGATTGCTGGAGTTTCTGATCGTTATCGATCGCACCTTGGGTCTTTCCCTTGAGCGTTATTTCCTTGGTGGCAAAGCTCTCGCGACCGGCATAGGGATCGTTTTTTTTCGCTGGATCGAAATCCTTGGTCTTGAAGCTTCCCGTCTCGAAGTTTTTGGAGGCGTCGCGGTTGCCTCCCTTTAGGTTCTCGGGGAGCTTCTTGGAAGCAAACAGTTTGCCAAACCAGCTCTTTCCAGAGTCGCTGAAGGCTTTGGTGGCAAAGTCCTTTGACCCGTAATTCTTCACCCCGGCATACTCTCCGGCGTTAAATTTTTTATCCGTGAAGGCGCCTTTGGTCTGGAACTGCTTCCCCTGAAAAGCGGTTTTGGGCGCCTTGGGATCGTTCCAGGAATAGAACTGCATGATCCGATCCATCATCCCCTTCTCCTTGGGTTGATTATCTGATGGGGCGCCATAAAGCACCCCGTAACAGCAGAGCATGAGAATTAGGATCCGCAGTATTTTCACCCGATAATGGTATCCGGTGCAGAGTTCTCTGCCAACAGATCGGGGCAAGAAAAAAGCCGCCACGGATCACTCCGGGCGGCTCTTTTGGAAAGGAATACAGATTAGCGGGAATAGAGCTCGACGACGAGCTGCTCATTCACCACGGGATTGATCTCCTCGCGGGTCGGGATTCGAACAACCTTGCCGCTGAGAGCCTCCTTATCAACCAGAAGCCAATCCGGAGCCTCGACGATCTGGGTTTGGTCTAGGCCACGCTGGGCGAGGCGCTTGGAGCCATCCTTCGCACGGACGGAAACCGTGTCACCGACCTTCAGTGTCGCCGAGGAGATGTCGCACTTGCGTCCGTTCACGGCAATGTGACCATGGGCGACCATCTGACGGGATGCCGAGCGGGTCTTGGCAAAACCCATACGGTAGACGACGTTGTCGAGACGGGTCTCAAGGAGCTGCAGAAGGATCAGACCGGTGACGCCACGGGTCTTGAGCGCGGTCTCGAAGTAGCGGCGGAACTGTCGCTCCAGAACGCCATACTGGAAGCGGAGCTTCTGCTTCTCGGCGAGGGCGGTGCCATATTCGGAAACCTTGCGGCGGGCACCCTTGGGGCCGTGCTGACCGGGAGGATAGGCCTTGTGCTCGAAGGCGCGGCCGGAGCCGGCGAGAAGGACGCCGTAGCGGCGGCTGACTTTGGTTTTGGGTCCAGTGTAACGGGCCATGATGAATCGGTGCTAGTAAATGGGTGATCGTGTCTCTGTGTAAATCAGACGCGGCGCTGCTTGGGAGGACGGCAACCGTTGTGGGGAACAGGGGTCACGTCCTGGATCAGGTTGATCTCGAGGCCGATCGCCTGCATGGCGCGGACAGCGGATTCGCGACCTGAACCGGGGCCCTTGATGCGGACCTCGACCTCTTTGAGGCCGTGTCCCATGGCCTGACGGCAGGCATCCTGGGCGACGAGCTGGGCGGCATAGGCCGTGCTCTTACGGGATCCCTTGAATCCCATCTTGCCAGCGGTTGACCAACCGAGCACTGCACCACGGAGGTCGGTGACGCTCACGATAGTGTTGTTGAAGGTGGCCTGAACGTGGGCGATACCTTGGGTGATATTCTTGCTTCCCTTGGCCTTGACGATCTTGGGTGGCTCGATCGGATCATCGAGATTGAAGCTGACAGGGGCGGCAGGTGCTGCCTCTTCGGTCTTCTTTTCTTTGGACTTCTTGGGTGCCTTGGGCTTCTCAGCCTTGGCGGCTGCAGGAGCAGCCTCGGCGGATGCAGGTGCTGCAGGAGCGGCCTCGGCAGGCGCTGCGGGAGCGGCCGGGATCTCGGGATTCTCTGGTGTGACGGGCGTTTCTTCGGACATGAATCAGTGAGGCTGTGGATTAATCCTTGGAACGGACGACGCCGACGGTCTTGCGCGGTCCCTTGCGGGTGCGGGCGTTGGTCTGGGTGCGCTGACCCCGCACGGGCAGGCCGCGGCGGTGGCGGATACCACGGTAGCAGTTGATCGCCTGGAGGCGCTTCAGGTTGGACTGAAGTTCGCGGCGCAGGTCACCCTCGATGACGACTTTCTGGGCGGTGATGGCCGAGATGATCGAACCGATCTGCTCGGGGCTGAGTTCCTTGGCCCGGGTGTCGGGGTTGATATTGGCCTGTTCGAGGACGCGCTTGGAGGTCTTGGGTCCGATTCCGTAGATGTAACGAAGGGAGGCCTCGATGCGCTTGTCACCGGGAATTTCTACGCCGAGAAGTCGTGGCATGGTCGTGTGGTATTAGGGATGGAAAGGGGTCTCGAAAAGGGGTCAGCCCTGACGCTGTTTATGGCGGGGGTTCTTGCAGACGACGCGCACCACGTTATTGCGGCGGACGATCTTGCAGGTTTCGCAAAGACGTTTAACGGAAGCTCGGACTTTCATGCGCGGGGCGTCGGCGTTTTCGCGCCGGCGGGTGTCGGTGTCAGGTGTTGTGTTCGGATGATGACTGCGGGAGTCGCTGGATGATGGTTCCTTGGTCCAGGTCGTAGGGAGAAACGCTGATGATCACCCGGTGTCCGGGGGCGATGCGCGTGAAGCTCAAACGCAGCCGACCGGAGACCGTAGCCCGCATTCTTCTGCCTCCGGCAAGCTCCACTCGGAAGCGGGCCATGGACAGTCTCTCTACGACTAGGGCCTGGTGTTTTAAGCTATCGGGGGTAGGCATGTCAACACCTCAGGTTCATTTTCCGTCACAAGGACGGTATGCTCGAAATGGGCCGACGGCTTGCCATCCTCCGTGACCACGGTCCACCCGTCGTCCAGGATCCTGACCTTCTCGACGCCGAGGTTGATCATCGGTTCGATGGCGAGGGTCATCCCCGCCTTCAGCTTCGGCCCGGAGCCCTTGCGGCCGTAGTTGGGAATCTGCGGTTCCTCGTGGAGTTTGCGGCCGACGCCATGCCCCACAAACTCACGGACAACGCCCAACCCCAACTTGACGGCCTCGGTCTCAATGTAGTTGGAAAGATCACCCAGACGGCGCCCGGCGACAGCAAAGGGAATTGCCCCCTCGAGGATCCTCTTTGTCGCGATGCAAAGCCGCTCAGTCTCCGGATCAACGGCCCCGCAGGGAACTGAGGTTGCCGTGTCCCCGATCCAGCCGTCCAGAATGATGCCGGTGTCGATCTTGACGAGATCACCGTACGCTAACCGGCGGGCACCGCCGATCCCGTGGACAACTTCCTCGTTCACCGAGATGCAGGTCTGGGCGGGAAAACCACGATAGCCCAAGAATGCACTACGACATCCCAGTTCCGCCATGAATTCCCCGGCAGCGCGATCGATCTCGCCGGTTGTCACACCGGGCGCGACAAGCTTTGCCAGACGATCCAGCACGATGGCGGCCGTACGCCCGGCGGCGCGCATTTTGACAATGTCCGCGGGTGATTTGATGGGGATGGAAGACATGGCGGGAAAATGATTAAGGCAAAATGAAGAATGAAAAATGAAAAACGTCGGCCAAGGTTAAATGGTACAGGACAAGCTACTGCCTCGGTGTGACGGAACGCACAAACCTACCGATTGCCTCTCTGGGAGTGGTTTTTGCATTTTTCATTTCTCCTTTTGCATTTCCCCGCAGACCAGCGTGGAGAGTTTTTTGAAAATTATGTCACTCTCCTCACCCGCATCGATCTTATGGAAAATACCGGGAACCTTTTCCCGATAATACACGACAACCGGAAGGGTTGATTCGCGGTAGACGCGCAGACGTTCGGTGAGCGCTTCCTCGGTGTCGTCATTGCGGCGGATGAGATCACCGCCGCACGACGGGCAAGCATCGCCGATCTTCAACCCGTGAAGCGATCCCCCGAAGGTTGTTCCACATGCCGCACAGGTGAGACGATCCAGAATTCTACGGCGAATTTCCTCCTCGCTGAGATCGAGGAAGATCACGAGTTCGATCGGGGTCTTTGCGGCATCCAGCGCCTTGTCAAGATGCTCCGCCTGACCTGTTGTCCTCGGAAACCCATCGAAAAGAAACCGAGGCCCGTTTCCCGCCATCCATGCCGTGATCACACGGACCGCCAGTTCATCGGGCACCAAGAGACCGCGACTTGTCCAGGAATCAGCCTCAATCCCTAACGGCGTTCCGCGCGCGCACTCGGAGCGCAACAAAGCGCCGGTGGAGACGTGAGGGATCCCGAATGCCCGAGAAAGATGATCAGCCTGCGTCCCCTTCCCCGAGGCCGGCGGACCCAGCAACAGGATCCGCTGCTTGGAAGCATTCACGGCGACTCCGACCTCAGCGGTGGGTCGTGATGTAGGCTGTCACTCCGGCGATGACAAGGAATCCCACTCCGGCGTAGAGCCAGACAAGCGAGGTGTCACTGACGGCGGATCCACCCACGGAGGAGCGAGCCATGCTGCGACCGCGAATCTTTCCTTTCCGGAGGAAACCGTCGTAGTGACGCTGGAGCAGGAAGGTCTCGACCTGGCGCATGGTATCAAGGGTGACACCAACAATGATGAGCAGTCCCGTGCCGCCGAAGAACTGGGCGGCCATGTAGGGAACATTCAGCGCACGGCTGAGGAGTTGGGGAAGAACCGCGATGATGACAAGGAAAATGGCACCGGCGAAGGTGAGTCGACCCATCGTGTGGTCGAGGAAGTCCGCCGTCGGCTTGCCCGGACGCACACCAGGAATGAAGCCGCCGTACTTCTTGAGATCATCGGCGATCTGGGCAGGCTGAAACTGGGTGGCGACCCAGAAATAGCTGAAAGCAAAGATCAGCAATGCATAGAGACTGTAATGAATCCATCCGGTGGAGAGCTGGTTGGCCCAGTAAACCGCCCATGGCTTGTGGCCGAAGGCCATGTTCAGGATGGTTGATGGGAAAAGTAGGATGGCTTGGGCAAAAATAATCGGCATGACACCCGCATAGTTGACCTTGAGCGGCATGTATTGAGTCTGACCTCCATAGACCTTGCGTCCCACCACGCGCTTGGCGTACTGGACACTGACTCGGCGAGTCGCCTGCGTTACCGCGATGACCGAGGCGATCACCAGAAAGAGGAATGCGCAGAGGATGACCAGCACCACCGGGCTGACGGTCGAGGCCTCGCCACCGCTCGGAACAAAGGTGCGCCAAGCCTGGACGAGTCCGGCCGGAAGCTGTGCCAGGATGCCGATAGTGATGATGACGGAGATGCCGTTGCCCACGCCGCGCTCGGTGATCTGGTCACCGATCCACATCAGCAACAAGGTGCCGGCCGTCATGATCAGGACGGTCAGTAGGCGGAATGCGAGTCCCGGATCGGAGACAAGTGGGATTCCCATGCGGTTGATCGTCTCGGTGATGCCGGGCAGGAAGGGATTCGATGCGGGGCTCTCGAAGGAGAGGGCCAGAAGCCACCCTTGGAAGAAGCAAAGGGCGATCGTCACATAACGGGTGTACTGGGCGATCTTCTGCCGTCCACCATCCTCACGGGCAAGGCGGCCGAGCTTTGGAATCACGGCTCCGAGCAACTGGAGCATGATCGAAGCGCTGATGAAGGGCATGATGCCCAGCGAAAAAACGGCGCAGTTACCGAGTGCGCCACCCGAGAAGAGATTGAAGAGGGCAGCCGCACCGCCGCCGGCACTATGGTCGGCGACGTTGAGGAACCATTCGCGCAGGACCTGTGCATTGACGCCCGGAGTGGTGATCGCGGCGCCGATGCGCATGATCACGATCATCCCGAAGGTGAAGAGGACACGCTGCCTCAGTTCGGGAATCTTGAAGATGTTGGCAAAGGCCGAAATCATTCGGTGCGTCCTTGTCTGGGTGCCCTTAAGACTCTGATGACTCTTGGGGGCTCAAGTGGTTGGCGATCAGGCTGCCTTGGCAGCCTTCACGACAGCACGGGTGGCAATCTTGGTCGGGCGCTCGCGCAGGATCAGGGACCCACCGGCAGCCTCGAGTTTCTCCTTGGCTGCAGCGCTCGACTTGTCGACCTCGACTGTGAACTTCTTGGTCACGGTGCCGCGGGCGAGCAACTTGATCCCGTCATTGCGGCCATGAACCAAACGGAGGGAGCGCAGGGCCGCCTCGTTGATCGTGGCACCCGACTCGAATCGAGCCTCGAGTGTGTCGAGGTTGATCACAACGTAAACGGGCTTGAAATCGGTGTTGTTAAAACCGCGCTTAGGCAGACGGCGGATGAGGGGCATCTGGCCACCCTCGAAACCGAGACGGACGCTTCCGCCCGAACGGGCGCGCTGTCCCTTGTGGCCACGGCCGGAGGTCTTTCCGTGTCCGCTGCTTTCGCCGATACCGAGGCGCTTGCGGCGGTGCTTGGCACCGGGACGGGGGGCGAGGTTGTGAAGGCGCATGGTGGTCATGGTCTAAAAAAGATTAGGCTGCCGCGGGAGCCTCCTCGGGGGCGGCGGTGCGGACCTTCTTGCCACGGAGCTTCATGATCTCATGGCGAGGACGAAGACTGGTGAGGGCCGAGAGGGTGGCCTTGACGACGTTGGCATGGTTGCTCGAGCCGAGTGACTTGGCCAGGACGTCGCGGATACCGGCCGCCTCGATGACGGCGCGGACGCCTCCACCGGCGATGATGCCGGTACCGGGCGAGGCGGGACGAAGGAGGACGCGGCCACCGCCGTGCTCGCCGAAGGTCTCGTGCGGGATGGTGTTCTCGGCGACAGCGACGGGGATCATGGCCTTGCGGGCGGCCTCGGAACCCTTGCGGATGGCCTCGCTGACCTCATTGGCCTTGCCGAAGCCGATGCCGACGCGTCCCTTCATGTCACCGGTGACGATGAGGGCGCTAAAGCTGAAGCGACGGCCGCCCTTGACGACCTTGGCGCATCGGTTGATGAAGACGACCTTCTCGATCGTGTCCTTAGGGGTCTCGTCGACCGGCTTGTCGCGGCGGGGTCCGCGTTTGGGGCGTTTTTCGTCCATAGTAATTTTTAGAACTGGAGTCCTCCCTCACGGGCTGCATCGGCGAGAGCCTTCACCTTGCCGTGATACATGAAACCGCCTCTGTCGAAGACAACCTTCTCGATCTTCTTGGCGAGGCCACGCTCGGCGATGAGTTTGCCGACCTTGGTGGCCGTCGCGACGTTGGCGCGGCTGGTAGGATCCTTTTTGAAGGATTCCTCGGTTGTGTTGACACTGGCCAGAGTGATGCCGGCCAGATCGTCGATGACCTGGGCAGTAATATGCTGGCCCGAGAAGTGGATGGCGAGACGGGGACGCTCGGCGGTGCCGGCAACCTTCTTGCGAAGGCGGACGTGGCGGAGTTTGCGGGAGCTGGTGGCGGACATGGTATTCTGTGCCTTGGGTTACTGGACGGTCTTGCCCTCCTTGCGGCGGACCTGCTCGTCGGAATAGCGGATTCCCTTACCCTTGTAAGGCTCGGGCGGATAGTAGGCGCGGATGTCGGCGGCCACCTGGCCGACGAGTTGGCGATCGATTCCCTCGATGGAGATCTTGGTGTTGTCGGTGACGGCGATCTTGATCTCGTTGGGGATCGAGAAGAGGACAGGGTGGGAGTAACCGATGGAAAGATCGAGCTTGTCACCCTTGACGGCGGCGCGGAATCCCACGCCTTGGATCTCAAGGTCGCGACGGAACCCCGTGCTTACCCCTGTGACCATGTTGTTGACGAGCGCACGGGACAGGCCGTGAAGGGCGCGGACATCGCGGGCGTCGCTGGAGCGGGTCAAAACAGCCTTGTTCTCCTCGACGGAGAGCGTGACTTCCTTGGGAAGGGTCCAGCTGAGTTTGCCCTTGGGGCCCTCGACGGTAATCAGGCCTCCGTCGGCGACGGTGACTTTGACCTTGTCGGGGAGGGTGACGGGAGTTTTTCCGATACGTGACATGACGGGAAAGTGGTTGGTGTTACCAGATGTAGGCGAGTAGTTCGCCGCCGACCTTCTGCTTGCGGGCCTCGTGTCCGGAGAGCACACCGCGGGAGGTCGAGAGGATGGAGATGCCAAGGCCGCCGAGCACGCGGGGAATTTCCTCGCTGCCGACGTAGCGGCGGAGACCGGGACGGCTGATGCGGCGGAGACCGGCGATCGCAGGAGTCTTGCCGACATAGCGGGGACGAATGCGGAGTCTCGGGTGAGTCTCCTTGTTGTCGAGCTCATACTCCTCGATGTAACCCTCGCGCTGGAGGATGGCGATGATGTCGCTCTTGATCTTGGAATATGGGACGAAGAACTCCTCCTTCTGCACGCTCACGGCGTTGCGGACTCGGGTGAGCAGGTCGGCGATGGGATCTGTCAGGGCACTCATGGTAATCAGGCGGCTGCGGTTTCGGTCTTGGCCGTCTCGGGCTTCTTGGCGGCATTGCGTCCGGCGAAGGGCATGCCGAGCTCGGTGAGCAGGGCGCGGGCCTCGTCATTGGAGCTGGCGGAGGTGACGATAGTAATGTCGAACCCGATGTTCTTCTTGATCTTATCAAGCTCGATCTCGGGGAAGATCGACTGGTCGGTGACACCGAGGGTGTAGTTCCCGTTGCCGTCGAAGGCGCGTGTCGAGACGCCGCGAAAATCGCGGATCCTTGGGAGGGCCGTCTTGATGAGGCGCTCGAGGAACTCGTACATGAGGCGGCCGCGGAGGGTCACCTTGGCCCCGATGGCCTGACCGGCGCGGAGCTTGAAGTTTGAGATGGCCTTCTTGGCGATGGTCTCGACGGGCTTCTGGCCGGTGATGGTCTCGAGCTCGTCCTTCGCGATTTCAAGGGCGGCCTTGACGTCGGGCGAGGAGGCGATGGAAGTGTTGATAACGACCTTCACGAGGCGGGGAACCTGGTGGGCGTTCTTATAACCCCTCTTCTCCTTGAGAGCGGGGATGATACGCGTGGCGTATTCGTTCTGAAGTTCGGCAATGGGCAGTGACATGTCGCTGTATCCTTTGATGCGGGAGCTTCCCTGGGTTTATTCAGCCTTGTCGGCCTTTGGAGCCTTCGCCTTCTTCGCGGCGGGCTTTTTGGCGGCCTTGGGCTTTGCTTCCTTCCCTTCCTTGGCGGCGGCCTCACGGACACCCTTCTGAAGGAGCTTGACGTTGGAAATATGGATGGGTCCCTCGCGCTCGATGATCGCACCGTTGGGCTGCTCCTGGGAGCGGCGCACGTGCTTCTTGATCATGCGGACACCTTCGACGATGACCTGGTGCTTGGCACGGTTGACCTGGAGGATTTTCCCCTCGGAACCGCGATGGTTCCCGGAGATGACCTTCACGAGGTCGCCGGCGTGGACGTGGGTTTTGATGAGCTGGTAAGCAGGCATGGACGTGTCGGGATCAGAGCACCTCGGGTGCAAGGGAGACGATCTTCATGAAATTCTTCTCGCGGAGTTCGCGCGCCACGGGGCCGAAGATACGGGTGCCGCGGGGATTGAGGTCCTTGTCGATGATGACGATCGCATTCTTGTCGAAGCGAAGGTAGGAGCCGTCGTCACGCTTGACGGGTTGCTTGGTACGGACGACGACGGCGCGGACAACGTCACCCTTCTTCACGGTGCCGCCGGTTGCGGCCTCCTTGACGTTGGCGGTGATGACATCACCGACGCGGGCCGTCAGGGTGCGCTTGCCGATGACGCCGATCATGGTGGCCATGCGGGCGCCGGTGTTGTCGGCGACATCGAGACGTGAGCGGATCTGGATCATGGTATGGGGTCCTGAAAAATGTGGCGGATCAGTGGCGGATCACCTCGACGAGGCGCCAGCGCTTGAGGCGGCTGAGGGGGCGGGTCTCCATGATGGAAACTCGGTCACCAACCTTGGCCTCGTTCTTCTCGTCATGGACATGGAACTTCTTGACCTGCTTGATGATCTTGCCGAAGAGCGGGTGCGGGACGCGGGTGATGGTCTTGACGACGATGGTCTTGTCCATCTTGTCGGAAATGACCTCGCCCACGCGGGTCTTGCGGAGGGAGCGTTCCTCGGATTTCGGGGAAGTGGTGGCTGTGTCGTTCATTCGGTTCGGTGCCTGGTGGCTGAAAAGTTGGTTCAGGAGGCCTTGGATGCGCCGGTCTTGGTAGACAGGACGGTCTCAAGACGGGCGATCTCTCGGCGGAGAGTCCGCAGGAGATGGGGCTTCTCCAGCTGGCCGGCCTGCTGCTGAAGGCGGAGGTGGAAGATCTCCTGCCGCAGCTCCTTCTTGCGTGAAGAGAGTTCAGTAGGCGTCAATTCGCGGATTTCGTCAAGATTCATATCTGTGTTCCTCGGCGCTCCTTTAGGAAGCGTGGTGGCGGGTGACAAACTTCGTGCGGATCGGCAGCTTGTTGGCGGCGAGTCGCAGGGACTCGCGGGCCACGGTCTCGGAGATGCCGTCGAGCTCGAAGAGGATGTTGCCGGGGCGAACCGTGGCAACCCAGTACTCGGGCTGTCCCTTACCCTTACCCATTCGGGTTTCAGGCGGACGGGCGGTCACCGACTTATCGGGGAAGATGCGGATCCAGAGCTTGCCTTTGCGCTTCATGTTGCGGGTCAGCGCAACGCGGGCGGCCTCGATCTGGGTATTGGTGATCCAGGCGCGCTCCAGGGTCTGGAGTCCGAATTCACCGAAATCAATGTTGATGTTCCGCGAGGCGGTCCCGGAGCGGCTACCGCGCTGGGTCTTGCGGTACTTGACTCGTTTGGGCATCAGGGGCATGGCGTGTCTCCTTTAGAGGTTGAAAGGGTTGGAATTTGGTGAATCAGGCGACGCTCTCGGCCGTCTCGGGGGCCGCAGCACGGGGTTCGCGGGGCTCGGGAAGCTTCTCGGGCTTCTTGCAGATCCAGCACTTGACCCCGATCTTGCCGGCAACGGTGTCGGCCTCGGCAAAGCCGTAGTCGATCGTGGTGCGGAGCGTGTGGAGCGGGATGGTGCCGGCGCGGACGACTTCGGTGCGGGCGATTTCGGCCCCGCCAAGACGACCACTGGCGCGGATCTTGATTCCGTCGGCACCCATGTCCATGGCGATCTGCATCGCCTTCTTCATGGCGCGGCGAAACCCGATGCGACGCTCAAGTTGTCCGGCGACGCTCTCGGCGACGAGGGTCGCGTCGAGTTCGGGTTGCTTGATCTCGACGATGTCGATCTTGGCCTGCTTGCCGCCGGCCAGGTCGCTGACCTTCTTGGTCATGGTCTCGATTTCGCTGCCCTTGCGTCCGATGACGATGCCGGGGCGTGCGGTGAAGATGGTCACGCGGACGCTGTTCCAGGCGCGCTCGATGACGATGCGGGAGACAGCGGCGGTCTTGAGCTTCTTCTTAAGCCAGCCGCGGATCTGCTGGTCGGCGTAGAGGAAGTCTGCGAATTCCTTCTCGCCGGCATACCAGCGTGAGGACCAGTCGCGGGTGACGGGAAGGCGGAAGCCAATCGGGTTAACTTTTTGTCCCATGATGAGAGGTCGGTTGGAGTTGGGGAGGCGTCTTGCTTACGCGTTGGATTCGGTGGAGGCTGCCTCAGGAGTAGGAGTGGAGGTTTCCACAACGGCGGCCTTGGGAGCCTTCTTGGCCTTGTCCTTACCGGAGGTCTTGGGCTTGTCGGAGCGGCGGACGATCGGCACCTCGTCGGTGAGGACGATGCGGATATGGCTGTTGCGCTTACGAACCGGTCCGGCGCTGCCGCGTGCCTTGGGGCGGACGCGCTTGATGGTCGGAGCCTCGCCGCAGACAGCTTCCTTCACCACGAGAAGCTCGGGGCGGACGTTATTGTTGTGCTCTGCATTGGCGATGGCGCTCTTGAGAACCTTGCCGACGAGCGGGGCGGCCTTCTTGGGAACGAAGGCCAGCAACTGGAGGGCGTCGATGGCGGGAAGGCCCTGGATCTCGCGGGTGACCTCGCGGGCCTTGAAGGCGGAGATGCGCGCGTAGCGGTGGGTGGCGATGACTTGCATGGCTTTGGGAATTATCGGGTGGTGTCGATTCGGAGAGTGTCGCCCGTGCGGACGGATTCGGTGGTCGCGGACGTGGACTGGACGATGGCACCGCTGACGGCGTCGCGGACATCGACCACGCGGACGGATGCGACCTGCTTGTCGCCGCGCCATACCTGGAAAGGCATGCCTGTCTTGACCCCCTGGCGGGAACCGAGATCCGAGACGACAAGCGCGAGGTCGGGCTTCACGTCGATGACGCGTCCTCCGGTGAGTCCGGCAGGATTACCCTGGCCCGAGGCGTTACGGCCGATGAGCGTGTTGGCAGCGCGAAGGTTCTCTTCCACACGGAGGCGGGCCTTGGCATTGATTCCCTCGGAAGTCTTGAGAAGGGCCATGACGGACTCGGTGAGGGCGGTAAGGCGCTCCTTGGCCTCGTCATTTTCCTTCTGGAGGAGACGGAGGTCACGGACAGCGGCCAGAAGGCGGGTGCGCAGGGCGTCGTCCCCCTTGGAAGCGGAGAGGCCGAGTGCCTCGATGCGTTCGTTCAGGTCGTCAGACTTGCGGCGGAAGACCTCGGCCTCACCGTTGGCCACGGCCAGGCTCTCGGTCAGGCCCTTGATGGCTGCCTCGGAAAGAACCAGTCTCTCACGCAGGGAAGCCTCCGTGCCCGACTGCTGCGCAACAGCGGCTGCAACGGGCAGCCCAAGAAGGGCTGCTGCCGTGGCAGCTGTGAGCTGGAGTTGGCAAACGGAGGACATGCTGCGAAAGGGAATCAGAGGACTACTTGGTGACCTTGGCGGTGTGCGAACCGTGCTTCTTGAAGATACGGGTCGGGGCAAACTCGCCGAGCTTATGACCGACCATATTTTCCGTGACAAACACAGGAATGAAGGAACGGCCGTTGTGGACGTTGAAGGTGTGACCGACAAAGTCGGGAGTGACTGTCGAGCGGCGCGACCAGGTCTTGATCGGCTTCTTGACGTTTGCTTCGTTGAGCTTGTCGATTTTCTCGAGGAGCTTCCACTCCACGAAGGGGCCTTTTTTGAGGGAGCGTGCCATGGTATGTTATTTCTTTTTGCGGCGCTGGACGATGAAGGTGTCGCTCTGCTTGTGCTTGCGGCGGGTTTTGAATCCCTTGGAGAGCTGGCCCCAGGGGCTCATGGGGTGGTGACGTCCGCCACCGCCCTTGCTCTTGCCCTGACCGCCACCCATCGGGTGATCGACCGGGTTCATGGCCATACCGCGGGTCTGCGGACGGATACCGAGCCAACGGGAACGGCCGGCCTTTCCACTGGAAACGTTCATGTGCTCGATATTGCCGACCTGACCGATGGTGGCGTAGCACTCCTCGTTGATGCGGCGGAGTTCTCCAGAAGCCATCTTGAGCAGGGCGTATCCGCCCTCGCGGTTGCTCAGGATCGCCTGGGATCCTGCGCTGCGGACGATCTGGCCACCCTTGCCGGGGGTCAGTTCGATGTTGTGAAGGGCAAGACCGAGCGGGATAGCCTTGAGAGGAAGGGCGTTGCCGACGTTCGGTTCGGCGTTCTCACCGGCCTGAACCTTGGCTCCGACGATGAGGCCAGCAGGATGAAGGATGTAGGCCTTCTCGCCGTCCGGATACTGGATGAGGGCGAGGCGGGCGCTGCGATTCGGATCGTACTCGACAGCGATCACGTCAGCGACGGCGTCGCGGCGGGAGCGCTTGAAGTCAATGATACGGTACTTCTTCTTGTGACCGCCGCCGCGGTGGCGGGAGGTCTTTCGGCCCATGTTGTTACGGCCGCCGGTGCGCTTCTTGCTCTCGGTAAGGGACTTCTCCGGGGTGCTCTTGGTGATCTCCTCAAAAGAGGGGAGCGCCTTGAAGCGTTGGGCCGGGGTCAGGGGGCGGAAGGTCTTGAGTGCCATGGTCGTGGTACGGTTTCGTTTACGCGATGTCGATCTTCTCGCCGGCGGCGAGGGTCACGATGGCCTTCTTCCAGTGGGGGCGGCGGCCGAAGTCGGCGCGACGCTCGCGCTTCTTCTTGCCTTCCACCTGGGCGGTGTTGACCGAGGCTACCTTCTTCTTGAAGAGGGTCTCGATGGCCTTCTTGATTTCGATCTTGTTGGCCGCAGGAGCGACGCGGAAGACGTACTTGTTGAGCTTCTCGGAGAGAAGGCTCGCCTTCTCCGTCACGAGGACGCTCTTGATGATGTCGTGGGCTTCTTTCATGGCCGAAATTATCCGTTGAGGCGGTTTCCAAGGGCCTCGAGGGCATCCTTGGTGATGATGATCTTGTCGAAAGCGAGGAGGTTCTCGGTATTCACCTCGGATGCTGTCATGAGAAGGTCGCCGGCGACATTGCGGGCGGCCAGGAAGGTGCTGTCGCTGAAGGAGACAGCCACCACGAGGGTGCGGCGGACATCACCGGCAAGGCCCTTGATAAGGTTGACGAAGGCCTTGGTCTTGCCCTCCTTGATCTCGAAGGAATCAACGATCAGTACATCGCCGGAAAGGATCCGAGCACTCAGGGCCTTGCGGAAGGCGAGCTTCTTGACGGCCTTGGGGGTCTTCTTGGCGTAGCTGCGGGGATGCGGTCCGTGGACAACGCCGCCACCCGACCAGACAGGAGAGCTTGCGTAGCCGGCGCGGGCGCGGCCGGTACCTTTCTGCTTCCAAGGCTTTTTGCCGGAAAGATTAACGGTGGCCTTGGTCTTGACGGAGGCGGTGCCGCTGCGGCGGTTGGCGCGCATGGCGACGACCACGTCATGGACGGCCTGCGTTCCCTTTCCGTCGGTGATGAGCTCGATCTTGGCCTTCTTGGCCACGTCGGCGGTGAGAATGGTGGCGCTCATGGATTACTTCTTGGAGGTCTTCTTTTTGGAGGGGCGGACGACCACGAAGGCACCCTTGGCGCCCGGAATCGCTCCGCTGACGAGGATCACACCGTCGGCCTCACGGACCTGGACGATCTCAAGATTCTGGAGGGTGATGCGCTCATCACCCATGTGACCGGGCATGCCCATGTTCTTCCAGACGCGGCCCGGGGTGAGGCGGTTTCCGATGGCGCCGTTCCGACGGTGCATCATGGAACCGTGGGTCTCGGGCTGTCCGGCGAATTTGAAGCGCTTGACAACACCCTGGAAGCCTTTGCCCTTGGAAGTGGCGATGACGTCCACGTACTGGCCGTCCTGGAAGGTTGTGACGGGGAGGTCAACCGACTCGGGTGCGGTTTCTCCGTCCTTGAGGCGGAACTCGCGGATGAAGCGCTTGGGAGTGGAGGAGGTCTTGCCGAAGTGTCCCTTCTGGGCCTTGGAAATGCGCTGCTCCTTCTGTTCGCCGAAGCCGACTTGAACGGCGGAGTAGCCTTCCTTCTCCTTGGTCTTGACTTGGAGGACGCGATTGCCGCCGGCCTCGATGACCGTGACGGGGCGAATGCGGCCCTTTGCGTCGTAGACCCGGGTCATGCCGAGTTTCTTGCCGAGGATTCCGATGCTCATGATCGTGCGTGGTTAGAGTGGTTCGGACCGGAAGGTCAGATTTTGATGGTGATGTCGACGCCGGCCGGGAGGTTGAGCTTGCGGAGCTCGTCCACGGTCTTGGCGGTGGGCTCGAGGATGTCGAGGAGACGCTTGTGGGTGCGGATCTCGAACTGGTCCATCGACTTTTTGTCAACGTGGGGCGAACGGTTGACGGTGAATTTCTCGATGCGGGTCGGGAGCGGGATCGGGCCCGTCACCTTGGAACCGGTGCGCTTGGCGGTCTCGACGATCTCGAGAGCCGAGGTGTCGACGAGGCGGAAATCGAAGCCTTTGAGGCGGATACGGATGCGTTGTCCTGCGGCCATAGTCTTGGTTGGTTAGTTTTTCTGGTCGAGGACCGCGGCCAGAACCTGGGCCGGGACCTGTTCGAAGTGGGATGGTTCCATCGAGTAGGAGGCGCGTCCCTTGGAAAGGGAGCGGATGGAAGTGGCGTAACCGAACATCTCCGAGAGGGGAACCTCCGCGTTGACGCTGGTGACGATCGCCTTGGTCTCGATGGACATGATCTTTCCGCGGCGGCGGTTGAGATCGCCCATGATGTCGCCCTGATACTCCTCGGGAGTCACGGCCTCGACCTTCATGATCGGCTCGAGAAGGATCGGCTTGGCGTTCTTGAGGCCGTCCTTGAGGGCAAAGATGGCGGCCATCTTGAAGGCCATTTCGTTCGAGTCAACGTCGTGGTAGGAACCGTCGACGATGTCGATATGCACGTCGATGACGGGGTAGCCCCCGACGACGCCGTTGAGAGAAGCCTCGTTGAGACCCTTGATGACTGCGGGGATAAAATCCTTGGGGATAGAACCACCGACGGTCTTGTTCTCGATCGTGACACCCTTGCCCTTTTCGTTGGGGGCAATCTTGATGACGACGTGGCCGTATTGTCCGCGTCCGCCCGACTGTTTGACGAGTTTACCCTCGCCATCAGCCGCGGTGAGGATGGTCTCCTTGTAGGCGATCTGGGGCTTGCCGGAGTTCGCCTCGACCTTGAACTCGCGCATCATGCGATCGCGGATGATCTCGAGGTGAAGCTCGCCCATGCCGGCGATGATGGTCTGGCCGGTCTCTTCGTTGGTGAAGACGCGGAAGGTGGGATCCTCTTCGGAAAGACGCTGGAGCGCATTACCCATCTTCTCTTGGTCTGCCTTCGTCTTGGGCTCGATGGCCATGGAGATAACCGGATCAGGGAAGGAGGGAGGCTCGAGAGCGATCGGATCATCCTCGGTGCAGAGGGTGTCGCCGGTCGTGATGTTCTTGATACCAACGATGGCGGCGATGTCGCCGGAGTAGCAGGTCTCGATGTCCTCGCGCTTGTCCGCCTGGATCTGGATGAGTCGGCTGATGCGCTCGCGCTTGCCGGTGCGGGGATTGAGGACTGTGTCGCCCTTGCTCAACTTGCCGGAGTAGACGCGGAAGAAGACGAGCTTTCCTACGAAGGGATCGCTCCAGAGCTTGAAGGCGAGGGAGCAGAAGGGGGCGTTGTCGTCGGTGACGGCGAACTTGTCCTCGCCATTGTCCGGGTTCTGTCCCTTGGCGGGAGGAATGTCAATCGGGCTGGGGAGATAGTCGACAACCGCGTCGAGGAGATACTGGACGCCCTTGTTCTTGAAGGCGGATCCACCGGCGACGGGGACAAACTTATTGGCAATCGTCTGGCGGCGGATGGCCTGCTTCAGGATCTCACGGGTGACGGGCTTTTCCTCGAGGAAGAGCATTCCGACTTCCTCGTCGAGGTCGGTCATCTGGCTGACGAGATCATCATAGGCGGCTACGGCCTTATCCTTCAACTCGGCAGGAATCTCGGTGATGGTGTAATTAGAGCCCATGCTGGCGTCATCGGCATAGATGACGGCCTTTTGGTTCACGACGTCGATCTGGCCCTGGAGGTTGTCCTCGGCACCGATCGGGATGAGGATCGGCCAGGCATTGGCACCGAGCTTGGTGCGCATGTCGTTGACGGCGTTGTCGAAGTTGGCACCGGTGCGGTCCATCTTGTTGACGAACGCGATGCGGGGGACGTTGTACTTGTTGGCCTGGCGCCAGACAGTCTCGGACTGGGGTTGCACGCCGGCCACGCCGCAGAAAACTGCGATGGCGCCGTCGAGAACCCGGAGCGAACGCTCCACCTCGGCCGTGAAATCCACGTGGCCGGGAGTGTCGATGATGTTGACCCGCATCTTGATGTCGTCGAACAGCTTGACGACATCATCCTGCTTGATCTGGTTCCAGCTGCAGGTGGTGGCGGCGGAAGTAATGGTAATGCCGCGCTCGCGCTCCTGCTCCATCCAGTCGGTGGCAGTGGTGCCCTCGTGCACCTCGCCGATCTTGTGAATCATGCCGGTGTAGAAGAGGACGCGCTCGGTGAGCGTGGTCTTGCCCGCATCGATGTGCGCGCAGATCCCGATGTTACGGGTGCGCTCCAGCGGGAAGGCGCGATCCGGGGAGTTGGGATTGGAACTCATGGTAAAGAACGAGGTTTTTTAAAGAACGGGTTTTCGATGGAAGGGGACTACCAGCGGAAGTGAGCGAAGGCTCGGTTGGCCTGAGCCATCTTGTGAAGATCGTCGCGCTTCTTGATGGCGTTGCCCTGGTTGGAGGCAGCTTCCTTCAGCTCCGAGGCGAGGGCCTTGGACATCGGGACGCTCTTGCGCTTGCTGGCAAAACCAACGATCCAGCGCATGGCGAGGGCCAACTGGCGCTCCGCGGGAACTTCCATCGGAACCTGATAGGTGGCACCGCCGACGCGGCGGCTCTTCACCTCGAGGCGGGGACGGGCATTGTCCATGGCCTTCTGAAGGACATCGAGGGGATCGACAGCCTCGGCACCGTCACGGGTACTCTCGATGGCGGAGTAGACGATGCGCTCGGCGACCGAACGCTTGCCACCGCGCATGACGGTGGTGATGAGACGGGCAACCAGGGGGCTGCCGTAGCGGAGGTCGCGCTTGACTTCCTTGGTGATGACGCGTTTGCGGCGGGACATGGAAAAAAACGGTTAAGGGTTGCTTCTCGTTATTTCTTCTTCCCCTTGGCCTCTTCACCGGCCTTGGGGCGCTTGGCTCCGTACTTGGAACGGCCACGGCGGCGACCGTCGACCCCGAGGGTGTCGAGGGTTCCGCGGACAATGTGGTAACGGACACCGGGGAGATCCTTCACACGGCCTCCGCGCACCAGGACGATCGAGTGCTCCTGGAGGTTGTGTCCCTCACCGCCGATGTAGGCAATGACTTCCTGTCCATTGGTGAGACGCACCTTGGCGACCTTACGGAGAGCTGAATTGGGCTTCTTGGGGGTGCGGGTCATCACCTGCACGCAGACTCCACGGCGCTGGGGGCAATTCACGAGCGCGGGCGACTTGGACTTCACCTTGACCTTGGCGCGGCCCTTGCGGACGAGTTGGTTGATGGTTGGCATTTGGAAAGGTTGGTTTTTCCCATGCTTCTTCGTCGTCCTTGTGGAAGGCCGTGCTCTGCCCCGCGTTTGTGAAGGAACAGATCCGCGTGTGAAGCGGTCCCGAAGAAGTCGGGAGGTGGGAAGGTAGGGAAACGTGGTTTTTCCGCAAGAACAAATTGCGAAATTTTCAGGTTTTTTTCAGAGGGGGTCCCCTAGGCCGCCTCTGAACACCTTCCCTGAATGTGTTTTAGAGCGCCGAACCGAGCACCCTTCGCAGGATCACGAGGGCCTCGTCGGCCTCGACACCGTTGATGGTGAGCGGCGGCAGAAGCCGGATCGTCCGCTCTCCCGAGGGAATCACGAGGAGCCCCTCGGCCATGAGGGCCTTGGTCGCTCTGATCGAGGGAAGTCCCTCTCCGCCGAACGAAGAGGGGAGATCATTCAGCTCGATACCGATCATGAGGCCCACGCCCCGGACAAGCCGGATCGCGGGAAGCCCCATTGCCTCCAGTTCCCTGATAAGATGGGCTCCAAGTTCCCGCGCATTCTCAAGCAACCCGGACCGACCAATCTCGCTTAGCACGGCGAGTCCAGCGGCTGCGGCTAGGGGATTGCCCCCGTAAGTCGTCCCATGGGTACCGGGTCCGAGCAAGTCGCAGAGGGGCACGGAGCCTGCGGCACGCGTTCCCGCCCAGAAAGCCCCCAGCGGCACACCACCCGCGATCCCCTTGGCCCAGCTGACCGCATCGGGATCAGCTCCGGAGGAAATAATCGTCCTCCAGGCGCACCAGTCACCGGTCCGCCCAAAGCCGCACTGGACCTCATCGTACATCAGGAGCAGGTCATGCCCATCGCAGAGCGCCCGCAAACCCTGCAGAAACTCCGGCGTAGCGGGATTGATCCCTCCCTCCCCCTGCACCGGCTCCACGAGGATCGCAACGGTCTTCGGTGTGATTGCCGCCTCGACAGCAGCAAGGTCATTGAACGGAACATGGACGAAGCCCTCGACGAGCGGCGCGAAGCCGGTCTTCACCTTCTCCTGCCCGGTGGCACTGATTCCACCGAGCGTGCGGCCGTGGAAGGAATTACCGAAGGTGATGAACTCGTGCCGGCCCGTGGGAGCCCCGAACTTCCGCGCCAGCTTGTAGAGCCCCTCGTTCGCCTCCGCACCGCTGTTGCAGAAGAAGACCTTCCCGCCGAGGCCGACGAGATCGACGACCAGCTTGGCAAGCTCTCCCTGAGGCCGCGTGAGGTAAAGATTTGAGGTGTGGATCAGTTGTGCGGCCTGCTCCGCGACAGACTGGACTAATGCCGGATGGGCATGACCGAGCGAGGAGACGGCGATCCCGGCGCCGAAATCGAGATACGACTTTCCGTCCTCATCCCAAACCCGGCTCCCCTCCCCGTGCGTCAGGGCAAGATCGAACCGGCCGTAGGTCGGCATTACATAGTCCCGGTAAAGATCGGCAGTGGGGATGGTACTCATCGGAAAGATCCAGAATTAGTCAGAAGATAAGCCCTCGGAAAGCCTCCTCGTCGAGAACGGTAACCCCTAATTTTTGCGCCTTCTCCAGTTTGCTGCCCGCCTCGTCACCTGCGAGCAGGTAGGTGGTCTTGGCACTGACCGAACCGGAGACCTTGCCGCCCTTGGCTCGGATCATCTCGGCGGCCTCTTCACGAGGGATTGAGAGCGTCCCGGTCAGCACCCAGGTCGTTCCCTTGAGTGGCCCCTCAACCGCTGGAGCCGATCCCTGCGGATCACGTTCCCCGAAGTTCAATCCGGCAGTTCGGAGTTTTTCGATCAAGACAACAACAGAGGGATCGCGGAACCATTCATGGATCGCCGTGGCCATGATCGGACCGATCTCTTCAACGGCGATGAGTTCCTCCTCGGAGGCAGCGGCAAGCCTATCGAGTGTGCCAAAAGAGGAGGCCAGTGTCCGTGCTACTGTCACACCCACATGAGGGATACCCAGCGCGCCCAGCAGTCGCCAGAGTGGTTGATTCCGACTCGCCTCGATGGCAGAGAGTAGATTGGTAACACTCTTCTCCCCCATTCTCTCGAGCGGCAGGAGTTGCTCCGCTGTGAGCACGTAGAGATCGGCAACATCGGTCACGAGGCCTGCCTCAGAAAGTTGTGTCACCATGGCCTCGCCAAGGCCCTCGATATCCATCGCGGTACGGCCCGCAAAATACTCGATGCGTCGGCGTGCCTGCGCTGCGCACCCCGGATTAGCGCATCGCACGGCCACCTCTCCCTCAGTGCGCGTCACAGGCGCAGAGCAGACCGGGCAATGGTTGGGCATCCTGAATTCTTTTTCCGATCCATCGCGCTCTTCGGTCAGCACCTTCACGACAGCAGGGATCACGTCGCCGGCCTTTTCGATAAGCACCCGGTCGCCGATCCGCAGATCTTTGCGGGCGATCTCCTCCTCGTTGTGAAGGGTTGCCCGTGAGACCGTGCTTCCCGCCACGAAGACCGGCTCCAGCTCGGCCACGGGTGTGAGCACACCGCTCCGTCCGACCTGGACGGTGATGTCGAGTAGGCGGGTTCGTGCCTGCTCCGGCTCGTACTTGTAGGCGATGGCCCAGCGGGGAGCCTTGCTCGTGGAACCGAGTCGTGCGTGCTGTTCTATCCGGTCGGCCTTGATGACCGCTCCATCGGTCTCGAAGGGGAAATCACGTCGGATCCTGCCCAACTCCGTGACGGCAGCCATCACCTCTCCGGCATCACGGGCAAGCCAGTGACGCGGATTCACCGGGAGACCCCACGCCTTCAACTGGCCGAAGAACTCTTCCATCCGCCTGGGCATGACGGAGGATGGTTCCACGGCACCATAGCCGTAGAAGACGGCCGAGAGCTTCCGTTCGGCCACCACGTTGGGATCGAGTTGCTTGAGTGTTCCGGCAGCGGCATTGCGGGGATTGGCAAAGGTTGGGAGCCCCTGCTCGTCCCTCTCGGCATTGATCCGGGCGAAGGTTTCCTTGGGCAGGTAGACCTCGCCGCGGACTTCCAGCACGTCGGGAGTCTTGCCATGGAGCGTTGACGGGATGCATCCGATCGTGCGGATGTTGCGGGTCACCTCGTCCCCGGTAGTGCCGTCGCCCCGGGTGGCTGCGCGCACAAGCCGCCCCTTCTCGTAAAGCAAGCAGATCGCCACCCCGTCCACCTTGGGCTCGATCGTAAAGGGAATCTGCTCGCCGGGCAGGAGGCGCTGGAGGCGCTCGACAAAGTCGCTGATCTCCTCGGCCGAGTAGGTGTTATCGAGGCTCTGCATCGGCACGAGATGCCGGACCTGGGAAAAGGCCCCCTGAGGTCGCCCTCCCACCTTCTGGGTCGGAGAATCGGATGTCATCAACTCCGGTTGGGCCCGCTCCAGGTCGACCAGTTCGCGGTAGAGGGCGTCATACTCGCGGTCGCTGATTTCCGGCTTGGCCTGCTCGTAGTAGAGGCGGTCGTGATGGGCGATCTGCTGACGGAGATCAGAGATCCGTTCTTGGGAAGCCCTGGAGACCGCCCCCTGATAGGCGGCAGAGGATCCAGTGAAGGAGAAAAGATCTTCTTGGCTCATCGCAACTGGTCGTTTTTGTACCCTTCGATGGCGGTCATGGCGATCTTTGAGCAACAGTCTTGGCAAATTAGAGACTCCACCCTGTGTAAAAGCTGCCGGGGAGTTGGCACGGGGGGTGCTTTATGGAAAGACGGTTTGTGGTTGCAGCCCGGCCGTTCCAATTTTTGAGCTCTCGGGGGGGGAACTCGGAACAACGGCCGGGCTGCTCTTTTTCGAGGAATTCCGGAAAGCTGAAAGCCACAAAAGGCACAAGAAACACAAAAGGGATGACCGATGATGGCGTTTTCTCTGCTGGGCACATCTTTCAACCATTCTCCACCTCCTGTGCTTTCTGTGCATCTTGTGGCCTCTGTGCATGATTTTTCCGCCATCTCGTTTTAGGAGACTCTGGCAACTTGGGTTATCGTGATCGCCGATGACCTCGATCCCCGAACAGATCCGCAGGCGCCTTGGCGAGGAGAAGGCCGTACGGCGTCTCCATCTCGAGGAGCGCCTCCGAGGCCGGAAGGTGGCTCAGGGACTGGGCCCCTTCGCGCTGGAACGTTTCTTCTCGGTCAACGCCGTTATCAGTGCGGCAGTGGCAGCCTGCGGCCTCAGGGCAGCAGGCCTGCGAAATATCCTGGATGTACGCATCGAGGAGCACGAGGTAACGATTCCTGATCTTCCGGCGGCCTTTGAGGGGTTCCGCCTACTCCAACTCGCCGACCTGCACTGCGATCTCGATGAGCGGATCATGGATCGGATTACCGAAGCGATGGCGACCGTTCCCCATGATGCCGTTGTGCTGACCGGTGATTACCATACGAAGGTTCACCGCCCCTTTGACCGCTCGCTCGCGGCGATGCAGCGCCTGATTCCCCTCCTCCATCCCAAGCGCTTCGCGATCCTCGGCAACCATGATTTCCTCGCCAAGGTCGCCCCGTTGGAGGAAGCGGGTCTTCCCTTCCTGCTCAATGAATCCCTGCCGCTGGAGCATCACGGCTCGCGCCTCTGGATCTGCGGCATCGATGATCCCCACTTTTTTCGGACCCATGATCTGGCAAGGGCCCGTGCTGCGGTTCCCGCCGGTGAGCCGACGATCCTGCTGTCGCACTCCCCAGAGACCTTTCGCGAAGCAGCAGTTCTGGACTATTCACTCATGCTCAGCGGACACACTCACGGCGGGCAGATGTGCCTGCCCGGGGGCTTCCCTGTCTACCGTAATGCTCCGGGATGCCGCAGGGAGCATCTGGCCGGACCATGGCGTGAGGGAACCATGCGTGGATACACCTCCCGAGGAAGCGGCACAGCCAGCGTGGCAGCGCGCTTCCATTGCCCTCCGGAGATCACCGTGCATATCCTCAAGACTCCTCCATCTTTTCCTTCATGACCTTACCTCCCCACTCCATGCGGATTTTCCTTCTCGGAACAGTTTTCCTCGCAACGACGAACATCCTGAAGGCTCAGGATCTGCCCGCCCCTCAGAATCGTGAGGCCCTGCTCCGGGAGCTGGATCAGATCACCAAGACAGCCGAAACGCACGAGCAGCAGCGACGCAGCGACGCCATCTCACGGATCCAGTCAGCAGCAGCATCCCCTTCTACATCAGTGGAACTCTATCTGCAGGCGCTCGACGGAACGAAGTATCTCGACAAACATCAGGACTTCCTCGACTGGAAACAGAAAAATCAGGATGTCATCCGACATTCCTCTTACCAGAACGCCGCCCAACTCCAACTGCGCTATCTCCTGCTCGGCATTCAGCGCTCGGAAAAGCATGATGCGTACGCTCAGGTCGGCGAGACACTTGCTTATCTCAACAACCTGCAGTCGCTCCATTTTCTGGATGAACCGTTTGTAGCTCCCCCCACCCAGAAGGGATACCAACCCCAACCCTGCCCCTCGGACAAGGTCACCAAAGAAGCAATTGATCTGATGGGCAAATCCCTCTCCGGATACCCCGTCGTCGAGTGGCTGCAGATTAAGGATCTCCTCCCGGAAAAAAACTTCAGTGCGACCGCTGGTGACTACTTCGGAATCCTTGAAAAAAACGTCAAGTCACCGCTGAAACAAAAGAACGACCCACGCCTTCCGGGCGTCTGGGATCTGCAGATCACCACGGCCATGACACAGGCCAATGCCTCCAAAGATTCTCAGAAAGCCGTTACCTTCAAGACAGAGAAACTCCCGAATCTGCTCTTTGGAAAATGCGCCGACATGGCGGTGATCGGTCAACCCAACAGAGCCGTGAATGAAATGGTGGTACTGATCAGGGCTTATCCAGGAAACCCCTCGGTTCCTGATTGGATCGAGGCGGCCAAGCAACTGATCACCAATGCGCCCGTACTACCCACGAGCGGAACGAATGCACCCGTTTCGACCGCACCTGCAACCAACGCCCCCTCTTCTCCCGTAGCGCCACCAGTGACGACCAACGCCACGGCACATCCTTGATTTCGACGGAAACCGGCCTGACTTGTCGGGGAATCAATGGTCTGCCGGTCGTCCCCGACCAGGCATCCTCTCCCGCTCCAGCGGGCTCGGACTGCTCGGCTTCAGCCTCGCATGACTAAGCTGCCTCCCAAGGCACCTTGTTGTCTGCCGATCGTCCCCGACCAGGCATCCTCTCCCGCTCCAGCGAGCTCGGACTGCTCGGCCTCAGCCTCGCATGACTAAGCTGCCTCCCCAGGCACCTTGTTGTCTGCCGGTCGTCCCCGACCAGGCATCCTCTCCCGCACCCGCGGGCTCGGACTGCTCGGCCTCAGCCTCGCATGACTAAGCTGCCTCCCCAGGCACCTTTTCACCGCGGATCAGGTCATCCCAGCTCTGGCGGGCGCGCACAACGGTCGCCTTGTCCCCCTCCACGAGCACTTCGGGCAGAAGCGGGCGGGCGTTGTAGGTCGAGGACATGACGAATCCGTAGGCACCCGCGCTCATCAGAGCGATGCGGTCACCGGGAGCAAGGCTCGGAACCTCACGATCCTGGGCAAAGAAATCTCCGCTCTCACAGACCGGCCCGACGACATCGACTTTCTCAAGCGAAGCATCCTTGGCCTGACGAAGAGGCTCGATCTCGTGATGCCCCTCGTAGAGAGCGGGACGGATCAGGTCGTTCATCCCCGCGTCGACGACGACGAACTTCTTCGTGGGGGTCTCTTTGCGGTAGAGCACGGTCGTGAGCAGGACTCCGGCATTGCCGACAATGAATCGTCCGGGCTCGAAGAGGATCCGTAGACCCAGCGCCTTGAGCGGCTCGATCACCTCGGAAGCATACTCCTCGGGGGTGATGCGCTCGGGCGTTTCCTCCCCACTCCCCTTCCACCAGGCAGCGTCGCCGCTGGCCAGTGCCCCCCGGTAGACGATACCGACACCGCCACCGACGCTGAAGAACTCCAAGCCGTAAGCCGCCTTCAATTCCATCACGAGCGGGGTGAGCTTGCGGACGGCCTCTGCAAAGGGGGGAGCCTTCAGGATCTGCGAACCGATGTGGGTCTGCAGACCGCGGATCTTGAGATTTGGGAGGGAGGCAGCGCGGGCATAGACCTCGGCGGCGCGGTCAAGACCGATGCCGAACTTGTTCTTACTCTTCCCGGTGGAGATGTACTTGTGGGTCGGCGCATCGACGTCCGGATTCACGCGGATGGCGATCGGGGCGACGAGTCCGGCCTTGCCGGCGACCTCGTTGATCCGCTCCAACTCCTGCTCGGACTCGACATTGAAGCTGTAAATCCCTTGTCGGAGGGCATAGTCGATCTCCTCGGCGGTCTTACCCACCCCGGCGAAAGTGCATCGGTCGGCCCGGCCGCCGGCCTTGAGCACACGGAAAAGCTCACCTCCCGAGACGATGTCGAATCCGGCACCCTCCTTGGCGAGGAGATTGAGTACTGAGAGATTACCATTCGCCTTCATCGCGTAGCAGATCATGCGGTCGTACAGCGGAGCGAGGGCCGTGTCGAGACGGCGGTAGTTATTGCGGATTGTCTCGGCGGAATAGACGTAAGCGGGTGTGCCGACCTCGGCGGCCACAGACTCCAGATCGACCCCCTCGCACTTCAGCGAGCCATTTGCGTAACGGAACGAATGCATCGGGAGTTCATAAATGAAAAATGAAAAATGAAAAATGAAGAAGTCGTTCCGGGACGGCGGAGTCCCGCAGTTTTGCTTCTCCTTCAGCCCGTTGCCACAATATGGCGGGAACGACACTATTTTCCTGTTCCAAAATGTGAATAACCTGTGAATATGCGGTCATCTTGATTCGCGGCCGTCGTCAGTGCGATGCGGTGGGATCACACAACCCGGCAGGGTGCCCGGGCCACGAATCTTCGTCTCGTCGTCCTTTCGCTTGGTTTTGCGAATCCACTCCTCGGCGGCTCCCTTTCCAACGCTTTTACTCATCCCCTCACGGGGAGAACTCCACACCAACGTCAGTCTAAACACCACCATGCACCGAACCGCACCGCTCGAAACATCCGAGGAACAAGCGCTCTTCTTCCCCGGCACAGGCAGTAACAGAAGGGCAGCCTCCTCGGGACTCGTGAAAAATTTTGTCCTCGATACCAACGTCCTGCTCCACGATCCGCACTGCCTGAACCGTTTTGAGAACAACCATCTCTTCATCCCGGTCGAGGTGCTCAGCGAACTCGACAAGTTCAAGAACGAGCAGACCGAGCGCGGCGCGAATGCACGCACCGTGCATCGCTTCCTGACGCAGATCTTCGATCACGAGACGAAAAAGGTGACCCGTGGGGTCAAGACCGCCGGCGGCGGGTCCGTCCGGATCTACATCAACGATGCCCTGCGCCGCGAACGTCCATCACCCGCCCTGCGCCGCTTCGCGAAAATCTTCCCTGACCGCGAGGCCATGGATCACAAGATTATCGCCGCCTGCATCGGCCTCCTTGAGAAGGAGGAGACCCCGGTGATTCTCGTCACCAAGGACCTGAACATGCAGCTCAAAGCGATGGCCCTGGGCATCACCTGCCAGGACTACCTCAACGACAAGGTCTCCGCCGAGGACGCCGAGGAAGGCGAGATCCGCCGCCTCATCGTGGAGGCTCACGAACTCCAGCGCTTCGGCAGCTCCCAGAGCATCGACCTCGGGGTGGACCGCACCGGCGGACCCCTCGAGATCAACGAATACGTCCTACTGGCCGCTTCCGAGCAGAAGCTCATGCCCGCCCGCCACATCGGCGGCGGCCACTTCCAGCGCCTCCGCGTTCCTCCCACCCTCCAGATGCCCCGCGGTATCGAGCTCAAGCCCGCCAACCTCGGCCAACTCTGCTTCCTCGACGCGCTCCTCGATCCTGAGATCTCTCTCATCACCTGCTACGGACAGGCCGGAACGGGCAAGACGCTCACCGCCGTTGGCGCGGGTCTCTACCTCACGGGCCAGAAGGCCTACAACGGCCTCACCGTCAGCCGCCCCGTGGTGGCCATGGGCGACACACTCGGATTTCTCCCCGGCAGCCTCGAGGAAAAGCTCCACCCTTGGCTGCAGTCGATCTACGACGCCTTTGAGGTCCTCATGCCGCTTCATCAACCAAGTCCGAACGGCCTCCATGCCTCCGAGCGCAAGAAACAGAAGAAGCAGGCCCAGCAACAGCAGCAGGATCCCAGTGCACCCGGCCAGCAAAAGCCGCTCAAGCCCTACGAGCAGCTCATGCAGCGCGGCCTTCTTGAAATCGAGGCCCTCTGCTACATCCGCGGCCGCTCCATCCCGAACCGCTACTTCGTCCTGGACGAGGCCCAGCAGTTGACGCCGCTGGAAGCCAAGACGGTGGTCACCCGCATGTCACGCGGCTCAAAGCTCGTCATGGTCGGTGATCCGGCCCAGATCGATAATCCTTATGTGGACAGACGCTCCAACGGCCTCGTCCACACCCGCAACAAAATGCGCGGCAACAAACTCACCGCCCACATCTCACTGACGAAGGGTGAGCGCAGCCCGCTTGCAGAACTGGGCGCGCAGTTGATGTAGCAGGATGATCCTGCTTGCATCGTCTGCATGCCCCCCAAGGTTTTCAACCTCCTCGGCATCCTTCTATTTCTGGGAGGATTAATTGCCCGGGATTGCCTGGGTGAGCAGACTGGCGATTCCTCCGCACCAGACCCGTCCAGCGAGACAATCAGGACCCTTCAGGAATCCAGGAACTCCCCCCATCCCCGCCTCTTCCTGAAGACAGAAGAGGTCGACGCGCTTCGGAAAGGCATCTTCTCGGACTCCCGGATGACGGCGGAGTATCAGCAGTTGATCTCGAGGGCGCATAAAATGCTGAAGGAAGCCCCGGTGGCACGCAAATTGGATGGCAAGCGCCTCCTGCGTGTCAGCCGCACCTGCCTCGACAGGGTTTCCATCCTTTCGATGGCATGGAGACTGGAACATGACCCCGCGTTTTTGGCACGGGCCAAGGAGGAAATGCTTGCCGCTGCATCCTTCACGGACTGGAACCCTTCCCATTTTCTCGACGTGGCGGAGATGACCGCGGCGCTGGCAATCGGCTACGACTGGCTCTACCCCGATCTTGATGACACGACGAGGGAAACCATCAGAAAAGCGATCGCCGCCAAAGGACTCGAGGCAGGATTAAGCAGGCCGGGAGGCAAGGAGCCCAAGTGGTTCCGAGGAAGGACCAACTGGAATCAGGTCTGCAACGGCGGTCTGGTTCTCGGTGCGCTTGCCGTTTCGGAGGATTACCCTGACCTCTCCTCGAAAATCATCTCGAGAGGCTTGGAGTCGGTCCCCTTTGCCCTGAAATCGTATGCTCCGGCGGGTGTTTATCCCGAGGGTCCCACATACTGGGGTTATGGAACGACCTATTCCTTGTTGATGATCGCCGCGCTCCAGTCCGCTCTTGGAACCGACTTCGGACTGCCCGATCAACCCGGATTCCTTGAGTCCGCCGAATTCATGCTCCACGTCACCGGTTCCTCGGAACGTTATTTCGGTTTTTCTGATTGCAGAGAACCCTCCTCCATACAGCCGGCCCTTTTCTGGATCTCCTCCAGAAAAAAGGATCCCTCTCTGCTCTGGAACATGGAACGGAAACTGGATGCAAAGCCTCTCGAACCCGTTATCTTCCTCCCCTTTCTTCTGCTGTGGAGCAATCCCGGGATGAAAGCCGCCATGCCGAATTCCTTGGATTGGAGCGGGGGTGGGCCCAATCCCGTTGCGTTTCTAAGGAGTGACTGGGGGAAGGATGCCCTCTATGCGGCGGTGAAGGGAGGATCCCCTTCCCTCAATCACGCCCACATGGATGCTGGATCTTTTGTCTTTGACGCTCTCGGCACTCGTTGGGTCCACGACCTTGGAGGACAGGATTACAATGGTCTGGAACAGCGCCATATCGATCTTTGGAACATGCGTCAGGATTCCGCACGATGGACCATCTTTCGTCTCTCGAATCACTCCCACAATAATCTGGTAATCAACGATGCCTTACAGAATGTCGCAGGAAAAGCCTCCCTAACTACGAGTGGACTCGGCACCACGAACCCCGCTGCCACTGTGGACTGCTCGGAAATCTTCGCCGGTCAGGCGGCCAAGGTGGTACGCACTCTTTCGCTTCCCGGTAGGTCATCTTTCCTGATCGAGGACCACGTGGATGAGGTTTCGGCGACTGGTAGCATCCGGTGGCAAATCATGACCGATGCCGCAGTCAGCACCGAGGGATCCAATGCGGTTTTGAGCAAGGAGGGCAAGACCGTTGTTCTCAACTGTGAAAGCCCCATAGGTGCAACATGGCAGGTCGGCGATGCCTCGGCACCACGCCAACCCTATGATGCCCCCAATCCCGGCATGCATCAGGTCTTTCTCGAAATCCCAGTAAGAAAAGGGGACTCCGCCACGTTCAAGATCACTCTTCGACCGAATGCTGTAAAACCTGAGACGATCAATACGCTCAAAGCCCCCTGACCAGACCAGCGAAGGGACTACCCCCTTGCTTCCAAAGTTCCCTTGGTGACTCCCAGTTGGGCATTGGCGCGAAGCGAACGCCAGAGATCGGCGCCTTGGGTCTCTCCGCTGAGGAGCCCCTGATAGGCCCGCACGATCGAGCGGGTCTGCTCGACATCCTCTTCGAGCAACTCGACTCGAAAGTCACGGAGTCCGGCCGTGAAGAGTTCGCGATAATAACCGGCCCCAGTCTGAGCTACCGCGTTAAAAAGGGTATTCCTGCATCCGACATCCGCACGAAGCGGATGCTTCATCCCCACACGATCGCGGAGATGCACCCGGTGCGCCTCACAGGGGCGACCACAGTCGGTGTGATCCTTACCCTCCGAGAGGAATGCCGCAAAGACGCAGTGCTCCATGTGAAACATCGGCATGTGCTGGTGAAGCGTCAGTTCAAACCACTCGGATGGCGCCCCTTTCAGAAGATCCAAGACTTGGGCGACATTCAGGTCATAGCTGACAGTGACGCGGTCAAGGCCGCGAGCCCCGTTTTTCGACATAAAGAACTGAGCCGTCAGGGGGTTGGCGACATTCAGCGAGAAGTCGCCGACAGAGATCAGTCCAGAATTTCTGAAATACTCGATCGCACCGAGGTTGCGGATCAGGACGCCGTCGGGCGAAACGTTCTCGATCAGTTTGAAAAACCCTTCCTCCGTGGCTTTCTGGATACGGGGAGTTGCAAGCAAAATCCTTGAGGTCCCGTATTCCCTGACCAATGCAACCGCCTCCTTATAGCGACGGATATCCTCGAAGTCGGCATAAACCTCGCTGATTCCCTCGCCCAGCACTGCCTCCAACTGCACCATCGAGCGGCAGAGGACCCGGAGATTCGGTTGCTGAGCGGATGCCGATGCGTCGTGAGGTTCACTGCTCTGGAAAAATTCCCACCACGTTCCGGGATGCTCGATGCGTGGCCGACCGGTCGCCACAGCGAGTTTCTCCAGCAGATCGCGGCGCATGCGGTTGACCTCTCCGATCGGAAGGATGAATTCTCCCTCGACATCAAGGGAGAGTCCTCGAAGTTCGAATCCGGTTTCCCCGGTTTTCTCCAATTGCGCACGGAGTTTCTCCTCGGTCAGGGGAGCTTTCAGCGCCTGATCGATAGGCATCAAGGAACGGATCTCGATTCCAGACGACCTCATGACAAGAGGTTCCCCGACGCGGCCCGAGAGAATCACATCAAAGGGGGTCCTGTGGCGCGCCTCGATACGACCATTCCACGACTGACGCAGACGGCGGTTTAGTTCCGGATCGTCGGTTTTCCAGACACGGTGACCCGGCTTGAGCTGGGTCGTGTCGAGATGCCCGTGCCGGAAATAGTGCCGGTTTCCCCGTATCTCGTAGACCCGCCCTCCCTGCTCCCGATCAGTGTCGGCACCCGTATCGAAGACGATCCCGTCTCCCGGCTTGAGGGGAGCCTCGGCATCAAAAGCCACGAAGTCGGGACCGACCATCGAGATGATACCAAGGAAAGCGCCGCGTTTTTTTCCGAAGCGTGCATGGACCAGTTCCTGATGATTCACGCCGTGCATCCACCCGGAGTAGAGACCTCGGGAAAACGCCATCTCTAGTTGGTACCGATCATCGCCACCTGCCTCCTGAGCCGTTCCTGAGATCGCGGCATCGATCGCCTTCCTGTAAACCTGACAGACAGCCGCGACATACTCGGGGGCCTTCAACCGCCCCTCGATCTTGAAGCTTTCCACACCCGCCTCGATAAGGGCGGGAATGTCATTCACCGCCGCGAGATCCTGCGGGGAAAGCAGGTAACGCTTGTCACCCAGATCGCGCAGCGCCCCGTCGACGACCAGTTCATAGGGCATGCGGCAAGCCTGCGCACACTCGCCCCGGTTGGCGCTGCGCTGACCCAGCGATTCGCTGGTGAGGCACTGACCGGAGTAAGCGACACAGAGCGCTCCGTGGACGAAAACCTCGAGCGGCATCCGCTCTGGATCGAAGCGCTTCAGCTCCCTCAAGGAGAGTTCCCGGGCAAGCACGGAGCGCGTGATTCCAAGTCCGCGAGCAACTTCCACTCCCTGCGGGGAGGTGAGGGTCATCTGGGTCGAGGCATGGATCGGAAGTTCCGGAACAACGGCTGCGGCCAGACGGACAATCCCGATGTCCTGCACGATCAGGGCATCGACCCCCGCGCGATTGAGTAGGCGAAGATAGTCGGCCGCATCGTCCAGCTCTCCGGTGAAAACCAGAGTGTTCATCGTGACATAGGCCTTCACACCGTGGCGATGGCAGTAAGTGACCACCTCGGGAAGCTCCTCCTCCGTGAAGTTGTCGGCGCGAAGCCGCGCATTGAAACGCGGCAGGCCGAAGAAAACGGCATCGGCCCCGTTGGCAACAGCGGCTTTCAAGCACTCCCATCCCCCGGCGGGAGCCAGCAATTCGGGACGATTCATGTTCAGCCTCCCGCGGCGACCTTCATGAGTTCCAGGCTATCGCCATCGGAGAGCCCCACCGAGTCCCACTCCGAGCGATGGAGGGCTTTTCCATTGTGCTCCACAAGCATCAGCGGAGCAGGAAGGGAAAGTTCAGAGAGCACTCCCTCAATCGAGGTGGAAGCAAGATGCTTGGATTCGCCATTGATGATGAGGAGGGACATGGATCAGAAAGGCAAAATGATAAATGCAGAATGAAAATGGATTACTAGCAGGCAGTAGGTTTGGGAGGAGTTTTCTCTCTTTTTTCTTTTTTCATTTTTCCTTCATCATTTCCTAAGATCGCGCTGTCCCAGTCTTTCCATACGGGCTCAAGCCCCCGTGAGGAAAGCATGGCGGCGATTTCGCCAGGAGTCCGGTCGTCGCTAATCGCGAACTGCTCTGTGGCCGACAACCCCGAACAGGAACTCTCGACTTTTTTCCCCTTCACTGTGTGATGGAGTTGGTCGCTTCCCTGCCCGGTGTAGCCACCTGGTTCGGTGTGGCTGCCGGCGCTCATCATGGTGACCCCGAGCGGAGCCAAGGCGTCGCGGAGCGTGGCCGGTTCGCGGGTGCTGAGCACAATGCCTACCTGAGGAAAGGTGATTCTGAGGGCACAGAGGAGTTGGGTGAAGTCACGGTCCCCGAATGGAAAGCGCGGCTGAAATTCACCGGCGGCGGGCCGTAGACGCGGCATGCTTACGGTAAGTTGGGAGGTCCAGCAGACCCGCTGGAGATGGAAAAGGTGGGCTGCCAACGCCGTGGCCTCCCTCCTCCAATCAGAGAGACCAAAGAGGACGCCGATCCCGATTCGGCGGAATCCGGCCTCATGGGCACGCTCCGGGGTATCAAGACGCCAGTCGAAATCCTTCTTGGGTCCGGCCAAATGAAGCTCCTGATAGGCCTCCCGGTCATAGGTCTCCTGATAGACCACAAGCCCCTCGGCACCGGCTGCAACCAGAGGAAGATAATCTGCGGTTTCCATCGGAGCGACCTCCAGCGAGAGGCTGGGAATTTCCCGGTGCAGCCGCTCGATGCAGCGCTTGAGATACTCTCCCGAGACGAATTTGGGATGTTCTCCCGCCACGAGCAGAATATTGCGGAATCCCTCCTCGGAAAGGTGTCTAGCCTCCGCCGCGACCTGCTCGATTTCCAGGGTGACGCGCAGGATCGCCTCGTTTTCGCGGGAAAAGCCGCAGTAAGCGCAGGAATTCACGCACTCGTTGGAGAGATAAAGCGGCGCAAACAGACGCATCGTTCGCCCGAAGTGACTGCGGGTCAGGGCGGCTGAGCGACACGCCATCTCCTCGAGTGCCGCGTCGCTGCACGGGTCCAGCATTCGACGGAAGGCCGCAAGCTCCGCAGGAGGAGTGGCGATGATCGAATCGATCCGTGTTGAGAAGCCCATGAAAGGAAAATTATGAAGGATGAGGGATGAAGTATGAAGAAGAACCAGAGGATCACTTCAACCAGGCCTCTCGCCGGACATTTCCATCTTTCATCATGGTGATTTGATACTTTCCGCTGCAGCCCTCCGCCCCAGTTCTTCCATCTCGGCTTCCGTGGGGAGGCGTCCCTCGGGCCGCCAGTTGGCATTGAGGCCGCCAACCCTGGAGACCCCGCCGTTCTTCCAGACCATCGACTCCGGGGAGTATGGCCCCACCTTGAGGGGATCACTCCAGAGATGGATCGCCAGCGTCCGCGCGGGTTTCAGTGCCGAGGCAAGGTGCATCGGACCGCTGTCGGTGCTGACGATAAAAGAGGCCCTACGGAGAATCGCGATGAGGCCTGAAAGTTCGGTGCGGTTCGTGTAGTCCTCGACACTGGCCGGTAGATTTTCCAGGGCATCACCCCTGCCCACGACGACTACTCTGACAGATCCTGTTCCCCTGATGAAGGCACGCACCATTGCAGGAGTGAGACTTTTCCCCTCACCCCGCGCGTAAGGGTGAAGAACAACATACGGTGCCGTGGTTGAAAATCCCTCGGGAAGCTTTCCTGCGGGAAGCAGGAACTCGGGATGATGGGGGCGTGGAATGCCCAGCAGATCGAGCACGGCAAGGTTGCGGTTCACCGCATGATCTTGGGGGTCCACGGACGCCTTCCGTCCGATCAGAAACCTCGCCCCCTCACGTGCATCGGAAAGACCGACCACTTCCACCGCCCCTGAGATTCGTGAGAAAATGGCGCTGCGCAGAAGTCCCTGGAGGTCGATGGCCAGATCCGGCTTCCAGTCCCGCAGTGTGCCGAGCCATGCCAATGAACGGACCCAGCCTGCGGGCCCGCGGAATTTCTCACGGGGAAAAAGAATGGTGCCTGAAACACCGGGATGCCCCTCTACCAAGGAACGCCAGACCGGCTGAATGAGCCATCGCAGCTCGGCCTCCGGCCAACGGGCATGAATTGCGGAAACAACCGGAAGGGCATGAAGGACATCGCCCATGGAACTCGGCTTGACCAGCAGGATGCGTTTCGGAGTCTTCATGATCGGCTCACTCTCCCGTGCGCAGGCGCGAGGCCAGTTTTACCGGGAGACCGGCAGCCAGGATGGCGGAGGCCGCTGCCTCGATGTCGTAATCGACACGGCGCAGCCAAAGCCCGTCCTGCTCCTCGTCATGAATCATGTAGGCTGCCCTGGGGTCGCCGTCTCGAGGCTGACCAACGGCTCCTGCATTCACCAGATACTTCGGCGTGCGGGGTAGACGGACGCCTTGATCGGGATGCTCGAAGAGGAGTGCCCGCCCGATTCCCTGTCCAAAGGCCTGCGGGACATGGGTATGTCCGATGAAACAAAGCGGCGTACGCTGAAGGGCCAGACTCATTTCGGCATCCGCCACTTCGCGGACATAACCCCAGCCCAGAGGGGAATCGAGCGTGGCATGCACGAACGTGGTGCGGCGGATCTGTCGCTGGGGGCGGAGAGACCCAAGCCAGGCTTTCTGGTCGGACGAAAGGCGTTCCCGAGTCCAGTCCAAGGATGTTCTGGCCGTCTCGCTGAATCCCTCCAAAGACTTGTGACCGGCGGCCGCCTCGTCATGATTCCCCAGCACGCAGGAGCCCGGGAGGGTTTGGGCAATGGCGACGCACTCCGAGGGAAAAGCCCCGTACCCGACCACGTCACCGAGGAGATGAAACTCGGTGCAGCCAAACGAACGGGCATCCTCCAACACCGCCTCCAGCGCGTGCAGATTGGCATGGATATCTCCAAGGATGGCGTAGCGCATCAGGGACTGGGCTTGGGGAGGGTGGAGGGCGAGGCCGTGGGGTACGGAATCCTTTGGTCCGCGGGGATTCCAAGCTTCTCCTCAAGACGACGGAGTTCCGTGACCAACGAAGGAAGTCTCATTTTTTCCCCCTGATCATAAAGGGTACGCAACCGTTCATAGGCCTCCCGTTCCATGCCGGGAACCTTCGCTGCCTCGTAAGCTGCGAACCGCGCCACATAGGCGGGGGCGCCGGGCAATGAAGCAGCCTTGGCGAAAGCAGTGGAGGCGCCGGCATGATCCTCGGCTTTGTCGCGCAGGAGAATGCCGAGGCGTTCCTGCAGAAGGTAGCTGTCGGGGTTGTTACGGATGCCCCGTTCGAGAAAATCCCTTCCAAGCTGGATGTATTGGCGGCGGGCCCTCTCACGCAGGACTTCGCTAGGCTGACGCTTATCCTGAAGGGCCGCGATGCTTGCATTCCAAGCCATGTGCCAGGCGGCAATGTCCCAGTAGAGCAAGGAATGGGGTTGGAGCGTGGTGACGGTGTTGAAAAGCGAGGCCATGCGTCCCCACTCGGTCTTTTCCCAGGCAGCATGCGCCTCAATCCAGAGCAGGGCGGCGACCGGGGAGCGGAATCCGCTGAGGGCGGCAAGGAATCCCGATTGCCCGATCTGCTCACGCAGATCGATCCCCAGCGGGACGGAATGGAACCCCGATTTGGTGGCCGTGGACTGGAGTTCCTTTTGCCAGGGAAGCAGGATCGCTCCGGCAATGATCACCATCAGAACGGCCTGCAGGCTGCGGGGAAGGAAGGATGCTGCTGACATGGCGGCATCAGAGTTCCCTGTTCTGGAAGAGGAAACAGGCAACGGCATAATAGACGGCCGTATAGACGCCGCCGAGCGCCAGCGTCTGCAGGAATAACCCTGTTGGCAGGGACGTCCCCGCGACAATGTCGTCGCTCAGATTAAAGGCCTGCAAATCGGGAAAAAGAAGCGCCACCACGGCGGTGAAAACGCGGGTCCACCAGTGGATGCCGATTCCGCTCATCCAGTACTCCCGCGCGGTGACCTGAAGATGCCCGATGAAGTAGGCCGAAGCTGCGACGAGGATGGCAAAGATCCCGGAGGTGGCGAAGGTCGAGACCAGCAGCGTGAGCGAGGCCAGCAGGATCGACTTTGCCAACAGGAGGACCATGGCCGCCAAGAGATCCCAGGAGAACACCCCCCGACGCACGGCATCAAGAGCGGCCGCGAGATCCTGAGGGGATCCCGAGAAGGTGGCGCGGGTCTCGGCGAGGGCAGCCTGCTCACGCAGAAAGAGAACGCCGACAAAGAGAACCCCCATCACGAGCGTGGAAAGGGCGAGCAGGATGATGACTCCGAGAAGTTTTCCGAGAAGGTACTCATGGCGCGGCACCGGCTTGGAGAGGATCGTGAAGATCGTCCGGTCCTCCAGATCACGCGGCAGGAGGTTGGCGGTCGTAAGGATCGCCAGAAGGCAGAGAAAGACGGCCATGGCGCCCAGCGCCACATCCTTGAGCATCTGGAACTCCTCCTGGAAAGAGAACTTGGCGAGGAAAGCCGAGTTTCCGATCACCACCAGGGCGAAAATCAGAAGGAAATAGAAAACTTTTTGACGAACCAGACCGGTGAAGGTATTGCGGCCAATGGCCGTGATCCGGGAGAGAGAGCCTGTCATGTACGTTTTTTTGCGGTGGCTCTGCAGATCGGAAAGCGCGTGCCGACATCGGTGCCGGCGACCGCTCCGACGATGCTTCCTTTCCTCCGGCCATGCGCGATCACGGTCTCCACCCCGTTTCGGACGGCGGTCTCAACGGCGGAAAGCTTGGCCTGCATGCCTCCGGTGGAGTGCTCCCCCTTCTCAGGTGTCACATGACGGAAGGCATCGTGGATATCGGTCACCACAGGAATGCGCGCCGGCTTGGCCAAACCGGCGCTTGCCAGGAGGCCGTCGGCGCTCGTGAGCAGGACAAGAAGGCGGGCCGAGACAAGCACGGCCACTTCCGCCGAGAGGCGATCGTTGTCGCCGAAGCGCAGTTCCTCGACGGCTACCGAGTCGTTCTCATTGATGACCGGAATCACGCCGGGAGAGGAAAGCAGCTTGGCGAGGGTCGTCTTGGCGTTGCGCCGGCGCGAGGCATCAAAGATGTCATCATGCGTCAGGAGCAGTTGGGCGGGACGCAGCCCATGGCGGCCGAGATGACGCACGTAGGCATTCATGAGCGCGGGTTGACCCACGGCGGCACAGGCCTGCTTGCCGGCAAGATCGGAAGGACGCTTCGGGAGTTTCAGGGCGTCGACTCCCGCCGCGACGGCACCGCTGGAAACAACGATGCAGGGATGGCCCGCGGCGGCAAGAACAGCGATCTGGGCTGACAGCGAGCGGAACTGGCCTTCATCGAGCGAACATCCCCCCTCGCGGGCAAGAATGCCGGTGCCGAATTTCAGGACGACGGGACGCTTCTTCATCAGGGGTTAATGCTGCCTCGAAACGACCATCAGTTCCAGAAAACCCGCTTCGAGGGCCAGCGCCTCCTGCACACCGCGCTCGAGATTGGTTCTCAGTCGCTCCAAGGCATCAAGCTGACGAAGCAGGCGGCGTGATTGATCGGTTCCCGTCCCCCCATTTTCCGCAACACGGCGGAGTTCGGTTGCAAAATGATCACCCATTACCGAAAGGAGGCGGGAACGTTCCCCGAGCACATCCGCCTCGGCGGCCGCCTTGAGGGAATCCTCCCGGGCATCCCAATCGCCCTCGGTCGTCTTGCCGAACCGGGCCTTCTCCGCGGAGAGTTCCTCGTCCATTCGCTCCTCGGCCTCCTCGCGCACCTCGGTGAGCAGATCCCGGAAAAGTCGGGTCAGACCGAAAGCCGCGGTGGCGTCGGCACGTCCTCCCGGCGCGAAAATTTTTGCCATCGCGGCGGCCAACCGCTGGCCGCGTTCCCCTAGGGATCGCTCTCCTTCGGCACGAAGCACCACGGCGAGACAGCGTGAACGGATCGTTTCCAGCAACGCCTCGGGAAGGGAGGTTGTGAGCAGAAGCAGGGAGCCAGCGGGCGGTTCCTCGAGCGTTTTCAGGAAGGCATTGGCAGCCTGCGGCATCAACCGGTCCGCATCGCGGATCACGGCGACCTTGCGGGAACCCTTTTCGGGGGTGCGGTGGATCGCTTCCTCCAGCGCACGGATCTGATCGGTCAGGATCCGGCGGGATTTGGATTCCGGAGCGATCGTATGGAAGTCGGGATCGTTCTCGACACGGATCGAACCGTCGCCAAGGAACAGACCTGCGAATTCATTGGCAAACTCGTCCGGCCCAGAGCCGGTCTCTCCAGAGATCAGGTAGGCATGACCCAGACGCCCTTCTGCGAGGGCTCTTTCCAGAAGTCCCAGCGCCTCCTTCCTAGAGTAGGCCATGGCACTCCCCTTTTAATCGTTCGGACAGTGCCGCCATGATGGAGGCACCGACCGCATCGATGTCCCCGGACGCATCGATCACGGCAATCCTCGAGGACTCCGCAACCGCTAGATCCAGATAACCTCGACGCACCGCCTCGTAAAATTCCTCCTGCTCCTGCTCCATCCGGTCGGTAGGGCCTTTCCTGGAGGCAGCGCGTCGTCGTCCTTCCGCGGCATCGAGATCCAGAAGGAGTGTCACCTTCGGAAGAGTGCCGCCCGTGGCAAAGGCATTCACGGAGGCAACGGTATCCGGCGCGATGGCACGGGCCACACCCTGATAAACAGTGGTTGAATCAAGGAACCGGTCGCAAAGAACAATCGCACCTCGATCAAGGGCGGGCCGAATCACTTCGCGGACCAATTGCGCCCGGCTTGCGACAAAAAGAAGCAATTCCGCTTCGGCGCTCATGCCGTCACCGGCAGGGTCGAATTTGAGCAGATCGCGGATCTTTTCCCCGAGGGGACATCCTCCGGGTTCGCGCAGCGTCACCACCTCGCGGCCCGAATCGCGGAAACGGGTCGCCAGGCGCTCGATCTGTGTCGATTTACCGCAACCCTCCGAACCCTCGAAACTGATGAAGAGGCCTTTGCTTGCCATGAGCGGTGATCATAGCGACGGGAGGATGGGGTAGAAGCGCGAAAACACCTGAAGGGTATTCCACGGGGATGGATCCCGGGCGAGTAATCGTGCATATTGCCATCCATGATTCGGCACTGGCTTGTGAAATCGGAACCCTCCGCCTACGCCTGGGAGGACCTAGAGAAAGAGGGGAAAACCGCTTGGACCGGGGTCCGAAACTTCCAGGCGCGGAACAACCTCCGTTCCATGAAAAAAGGGGATCTCGTCCTCTTTTATCAGAGCGTTACCGATCCCTCCGTACGAGGCGTCACCCGTGTCGTGAAGGAAGCCTACTCTGATAACACGGCCAAGGAGGGGGACTGGAGCTGCGTCGACCTTGAGAAGTTGAAACCACTCCCCTCGCCCGTGACGCTCAACTCCATTAAAAACGATCCGAAGTTGGCGGAAATCGCCCTTATCAAGCAGTCACGCCTCAGCGTGATGCCCCTGACTGAGCCGGAATACAACCGGATCCTCGTTCTCGGAAAAGCAGGCTAGCCGTTCACTTTTTCCCGGTAGTCGAACCAATCGAAGTAGGCTTTGCTAGTGCTTTCCTCACCGTTCGCGGTGGCATAGAGGCCGAAGTAGACCCCGGTGTAGCCTCCGGCCACCTGCGTCGAGACATACCGCGTCTCGGCGGTCGCCAGTTCTTTAAGGGAACCGGGAGCACCTGCCAGCAGGCGATAGGTCGTCTTGTCAGCGTGGACGGAAAGCTCAACTGGCCCCTCGGGAAGTTCCTCGCACGCAACTTCGGCGCTCAGGCTTCCAATCCGGCGACGGACGACGGCGCACTTCTTCCCACCCAGCAGTGTGACAGCCAGTTCGCAGTGATGGCGGTTGTCGGCCAGGATCGTAAGTCCCGCCTCCTCGTTCTCCGAAACGGGGGTGAAATCGATCAGGGTAGAGACCTCGCAGTCGAGATGCTCCTGACGGCGGCCGAGGAAGGCCGGCGAGTCGAGATCGTCGAGGGTCGGCTTGCCGCATAAGAGGCGGAGTGATCCGGAGCGTTCGGAAAGCGAGTAGTGCGACGGATCTGGATTGCGAAGATGATTCCAGCAGAATGCGAGTTTGGGAGCCTCGAAATCATCCCGTTCGGGCAATGCCGACCAGGGGCGGGAGGTCATCGGACGATCCACCTCCATGGTGCAAAGGACTTTCTCACCACGGTTCACAACGGGCCACCCGTCAATCCACTCCACGGGTGCGAGATAGGTCTCCCGGCCGAGATGATGCCACGAGAACTCGCCGTAGCGGTAACCCAGGAAAACGATCCACCAGTTCCCGTGATGATCCTCGAAGAGGTCTCCGTGGCCCGTCGACTGGATGTCGTTCATCAGACTCCGGTGAGTGAGGATGGGATTGTGAGGGCAGGACTCGAAGGGGCCGTAGGGATCCCGAGATCGGGAGATCGTCACGCTATGCCCCTCGGCGGTTCCACCCTCGGCGAGCGTCAGATAGTACCAGCCGCCGATATGGTACAAATGCGGAGCCTCGGGATAGGAACCACCCGTACCGGGCCATAGGAATTTCGACTCGGTGAGCTGCTTTCCCGTGGCGATGTCGATCTCGCACTGGTAAGCGCCGCGCACGGGAGCCCAAAACGTTCCGTTACTGGTGAAGTAAACCTTGCCGTTATCGAAGAGCAGCGAAGGGTCGATCCCCTTTTGGGCCACCCAGATCGGATCGGACCATTCTCCGGCCGGATACTCGGTCCAGACATAGAAGTTCCCGCCCCCGGTCATGTTGGTGGTGACCATGTAGAAGCGACCCTCATGATACCGGATCGTCGGGGCATAGATGCCGTCCGAGGGCTTCACGCCGCGCAATGGAAGCTGGCTTTCCCTAGTGAGGCAGTGACCGATCTGGCGCCAGTTCATCAGGTCCCGGCTATGATAGACAGGGACGCCCGGGAAATACTCGAAGCTGCTGTTGACGAGGTAGTAGTCCTCGCCGACGCGGCAGACGCTCGGATCGGGATGGAAACCGGGAATGATAGGATTGCCGTACTTCATCGCAAGGTCAGATAAGGTGATGATGAATGTTCGCCAGTTTCCAAGCGGGCTGGGGACTCTCGTTTTTCGAAGATCAGTATTTCAAATCGATGACCGAAGCTATGGGATCGGGAGCTTTTGCGGGAAGGCCGGACACGGTTACACCCTTGCCGTCCTGATTGATGGAAAGTTTCACGGAGGAATCCTCCAATAGCGATGCCCCGGTGATCGTATGGGCAAAGGCAGGAACAGTGAACTTCCTGTTCTTTGGCCACTTGAAGAGAATCAGATAAAGATGCCCCTGCTTGGTGGTGGCTCGCCAACCCCATGAGGGAAGGAAGAGGGGTTTTCCATCCCTGTTTTTCCTCCAAGCACTGAATCTTCCTCCCTCTTCCCCGAAGGGCGTCGGGCCGGTACCGTATATCGCCTCTCCGTTGACTTTCATCCACGTTCCGACCTCGGCAAGCCGTTTGAGGCTTCCCCCGGGGATGTTTCCCTCTGCATCGGGACCGACATTCAGCAGATAATTGCCCCCTTTGCTGGCTATATCCACAAGATTGCGAACGAGGGTTTGGGTGGATTTCCAGTGGATGTCGCCTCGTTTGTAACCCCAGGAATCATTGAATGTCATGCAGGTCTCCCAATCCCGTCCGGGGTAGCCCTGAGCCGGGATGACCCCTTCGGGCGTCTCGGTATCTCCCGGAAAGATCTTTTGTCCCGCGGAGTTTTTCGTATTGCAGAGCCGGTTGTTCTGGATGATGCCGGGCTTCATCGCCTGCACAGCTTTTTCAATACGCAAAGCCCTGGCGGGATTGATGTTTTTCGGAGTATCCCACCAAAGTACCGCGGGCGTATCTGCACCGTAATTACCGAGGATCTCCCTGACCTGTGGAATGGCGATCCTGTCGACATAGTCGTCCATGTCATGGATCTGTAGCTTGTCCCAAGGCCCGCGGAAGTCTTCTGGTTTTTTCGGCATGGAAAGTCCGACCGCCCCTCCATTGATCCAGTCCTGGGCATGGGAGTAGTAGAAGCCAAGCCTGATGCCCTGCTTCATGCATTCGTCGGCAAGAGCTTTGAGAGGGTCCTTCTTGTAGGGCGTGGCCTTCACAATGTTCCAATCGCTGGCCTTGGAATCGAACATGGCGAACCCGTCGTGATGCTTCGCCGTGATCACGATATACTTCATGCCGGCGGATTTGGCGGCGGAAACGAACTTTGATGCGTCGAACCCGGAAGGGTTGAATCGTTGCGCATACTGCCGGTACTCGGGGACGGGGATCCGGGCATTGTACATCAGCCATTCGCTGAAGCCCTTGACCCTGCGTCCCTGATACCACCCGGCGGGGACCGAATAAACACCCCAGTGAACGAACATGCCGAACTTGGCATTTCTCCACCACGACATCCGTCGATCATATTCTTCCTTGGTCTCGTGCGGAACCGAGGAAACAGGATGTTTCAGATCATGCGTTGGTGGCTGCAACGGCTCGACGACATGCTTCGCAATGTCCCGACCAGCACTCGTGCCGGCAACTGCCTCCAAGCAGACAGCCATCAGAAGCGAGAGGAAGAGCAGGGGTTTCATGCCAACTGAATAGGGATGCAAAGATTTTACCGAATGCGCTCAATCGGGGGTCTTCTCCGACTACCCTGCGGGAGTAATCCTCAACATCATCACCCCGTGCACGGGAATCTCGGCGGTGTAGGATTTCTCTAAGATTCCAAGATCCTTCTGCCTCCAGAGATCGCGCAGCACTTGCTTCCCTGCTAGTCCCGCCTGCTTCCAATCAAGGGTTATCTTGGCGGGGGTTTCCCCTGTGTTGAAGAGGCCCGCGGCTTTGGAACCGTCGGCAAGTTCCTTCACGAAAACCTTGAGGGGGCCTTCAGGTGTGACACAAACCGCGGGCTTGCAAAGCTCGTCCTGATCGATTGCCAGCACCTCGTCGTTGGTGATCAACCCCAAGGTGAAGGGATCAAGGTGTTCAAGATCGCATCCAAGCAGTAACGGCGCCGAGAGCAGGCACCAGAGGGAGACATGGGTGTACTGCTCGTCTGGTGTCAGGTGCGTGGGGTGAGGATTTCCCCAGCCTACCCTTCCCACCACCAGCATGTCCGGATCGTTGTATTGCCCGGAGCTTTGGTAGCGGCTCCATGCGTCCTGTTTGGTGAATCCGATGTCGTACAGGCTTTTCCAACTGTCGCTGATATCCCCCGTCGTGCGCCAAAGATTGGCCAAATTCTGCCAGTCCGTGGCATTCTTGATGGGTGCGGAATTCGAGAGGCTGAACACGATATCCCTTCCGGCTCCCCTAAGGGACTTGTTCATCGCCTCGACATGGGGGACATCGATAGGATTCCAGTCATATTTCAGATAATCGACTCCCCATTCGCCCCATTGCCGCGCATCCTGTGAGTCGAAAGGATAAGCCCCGAAGGTCCAGTTCGACTTTCGCTTGGCCATCACCTCCGCGCCCAACTTGGTTTTTTTACGGAGCGCCTCGTTTTGGGCTCCACCCGCCAGATTGTCGAATGCGGGATCCGTGTTGCCGATCCGCATGAACTTGTTGTGGTCTCCGGATTCAATCCAGTCGTAGGTCCCGTCCTGATGATCGCAGGAACCCCCGATGTGCCCCTCGTAGCTACCCCTCCAGGGAGTCGAATAGATGCCGAATTTCAGTCCCAGACCGTGAATCCGCTCTCCCATCGCTTTCATGTCCGGGAATTTGTCGTTGGGTTGTATGGCGAGTTGCGGCCCACCGCGCTTTCCCTGCCATCCGTCGTCAATGTTCACATAAGTCCAGCCATGGCGATCCAGACCGGCCGCTTTCATAGCCTCGGCTGAACGGAGCACCTTCTCCTGACTGACCAGACCTCCCCAGCAATTCCAGCTGTTCCAACCCATGGGAGGCGTCAGGGCGATTTTCTCACCCGAGACGATGAGAAAGCTTTTCCTTGCTTCGCCCTTGTCGTTTTTGGCAACCAAGGTCACCGCGTTAGTTCCAGGCACAGAAAGTTTTCCGGTGATTCGTCCTGTCGAGGCATCCAGTGTGAGTCCTTCGGGCAGACCTTCCACGGCAAAGGTCATCGGTCGTCCACCGGTGGCAGGTATTGCATAGAGAAAAGGGGATCCGCACCGAACACCGAACACCGAGGGTCCGTTGATACGCGGATTCAACTTGGCAGGCGGCGTTAGGGAAGCAGGCAAAGAAGTTGCCTGGGCGGCAAGCACCGGGGTTTGAGAGAACCCGGCGGCCGCCAGTGCGACGGTAGCGCACATCAGAACAAGGGGGATTGATTTCATAAGGGACACATTCAGGGGGGATTCTACCAGGGGCGACCTCTATGCCTTGTTACTTATTCGTTGCAGTACCCAGGGGCGTCAACTTGACGGAGACCGTCGGAACACTGCTGGTCGGTGCTCCCGCACCCGCTGCGGCAGCGGCTGGAGCCAAACCGGAACCCATCATTTCCTCAAGTTTGGGCCCGACTGCATCGATCCAGATCTGATACCCTTTGGCATTCGGGTGAAGCAAATCCGGCATGACCTCTTTGGGAAGGTTACCTTGTGCGTCCAGAAATTTTGGCCCGATGTCCAGGAAGAAGATGGTCTGACCATCCGCCATCGCCGGAAGCAACCTGTTGACTTCATCGACTTTCCTTCGAATCGCATCCTGCGGCCCGGCGGCACGTGGGAAAATTGCAAGCAGCAGAATTTTGGCCTTTGGTTGCTTCGCTCGGATCGTTTCCAGGATCTTCTTGATTCCGGCGGCCACCCATTCGGGTTTCTCGTCGCCATAATGACCGAGATTATTGGTCCCAATCATCAGCATGACGACCTTGGGATGGATCCCATCCAGTTCGCCGTTGAGCAGGCGCCAGAGCACCTCCTCTGTCGTTTCCCCCGAGACACCCAGATCGAGCGGTTTCCAGGGAGCGAACCGCGCGTAGGAATCCTTTCCGCCGCGGGGCCATCCGTCGGTGATCGAGTCACCGATCAGGACGAAATTGAAATCACCGTGACCAGCCTTGATCTGTCGCATGAAATCGCTGTGACGGCTTTTTTCAACGGGAGTGACCGCGCTCTCCGCAATCCGCGTTTCCGCGCCCAGATGGGAAATTGTTAGCATCGGCAGCAACGCCTGGATGATTGCCGTGCGGATGACTGGTTTTATTGTTTTCATGATCATGACGTTCCTGATGAAGGTGAAGTTTTGTGCTCCGAATAAAGGCTCAAGGATGGTTCGCAGTTGACGATGTTTGCTCGGAATGGCGCAACTCTCTCTCCCGATTGGCATCCCAATAGCCGCACTGCAGCTGCAGGAAGACCGAGGTGTAGGGATTGGTCATCGTCGTCTTGAGGATCAGGACATGGAAGGTCTTACCCGCCTCGTCGAGCTTCCTGATGATCTCCTCATGAGGCAACTTCACGGCCTCCTTGCCGTGCAGCAGACAGGTCAATTCACGCCGGTACGTGGCGATCCCCGGCGAGGCTTGCTCTGGCACCGCGTCGATTTCCCGGTCGATCAAGATCGACGGGGTGACATGACGGGTCTTCTCCAGCTGGGATAGAACAGCACGAACCACCTCGGTTTGGGAAGCGCCGGTCTCGATCGTCGTGATCCCCGGACTGACCTGCCAGGGGTAGGCGGCATCGGCGATCACGATCCAGTTGCGGTGTCCCAGCAGAGGGAGTTCCCTTCGCAGTTTGTTTTTCCAATCCCCCGCATGCAGGGAGGAAAGTGTGAACAGGAGCGTGAGGACAAGGGAGGCGGGGGTTTTCATGGAGGTAATCAAGAATCCGATGCGTTCAGTTAGCGCAGGTCAGGCTGAGGGTCATCCGCCCGCCTGTGGGAATGGTTTCGGGACGTGCAAAACGGATCGTTACTTTCCCCTGATCCCATGAGATCTCGGAGGGAATCTCTTTCCCGTCTAGCGTTACCGCGACCCCCTTCGGAGCCTTCCTGCAAGCCAAACTCACGGAGCGGAGTTTTACATTGCCCCACCTCACCCAGAGGGTCGCGGTCATCGTGGTATCGTGGATTTGCTGGGAGAAAGTCCCCCATCCCTCGGCCGCGGTAAAAGCCGCCCTGAAATCGGCGGGATGGATGCGGGGTGCGAAGCCAATGTGTCCGCGAGGCCCGTCATACTCGAATCCGCAGACTGCCAGAAAGACCCCGTAACTGGCCATGGATCGGCCGTAATGGTCGCCGCACTCGATTTCGTTGTAAGGATTGCGTTTCGAGGGCGCATAACGGTCGTGGATCGCGCGCTCCACGGCCATTCCCTTGGTCACCAACTCGCCGTCCGGTTCCCCCTCCCAGATCATGTGACCTGCCAGTTGATGCTCAAAACCGTTCATGCACTCGTTGAAATAACCCACAAAACCGGGATTACCCTTGCCTGCCGCCTTCTGGTAGTTCCAGTCATCGCGCGGAAAGGTGCACATGAGGAACCCGGACTCACCGGGCATGGCGTACCAACGCCCCGGCTTGTTCGCCTTGCGGTAGGGACCCACATCGGGAGCAAAATTATATGTCCAGAGGGATTCCAGTGATTTGACCGTCTCCTCCGTTGGGAAAACACGTGGCAAACCGACCTGAAAGGCCCAGCTTTGGCCCAGCAGCTGGTCGATCTCGCAACCCGATCCTGAGTTGATCGCATCGAGATGGGCCGGATCGACCTTGTTCTGATAATACTTCCCGTTGAAGAGGTTCTTCGCCTGGTAGTCGGCCCCTTTGGCGGCAATCATCCGGCAGCGGGCGGCGTAATCAGTATCCTTCATGACATCCGCCATATCGGCCGAGGCCAGGAGCGCCGACTGATAAAGCCCGCTGAGCCATGCATTCTCGCCGAACCAGTCCGAATCAAGCGTGTTATGCTGGTTGCCATGGATCATCCCGCTCTCCGAGCCATCCTTGGCGATCAACCAGTCGGTGGCGGACTTGACCCGAGGCCAGATCCCGGCAAGGAAGGCGTTGTCGGGAGTCATCTGGTGGTCGCGCAGGACCCGCAGGATGTAGAAAGCCTGGGCATCGATGGCCGGATGGGTGCCGTTCTCTCCCCGGAAAACGATGGATCCGTCCGGTCGGAGGGACGTTCCGAAATCCACCTTCTCCCTTTGCTCCCTCTCGATGACAGGAAAAAGGCGGGCGAGTGCCTGGGCATATCCGTAGACATGGCCGCAGGTTCCGGCACAGTCGCCCACCCCTTCCCACGCCCACCAACGGCCGTTTTTCAAACGGTAGTTGGAAGAGGTGGCGAGGTTGTCCGTCGGGATCATCGTGCGGTCCAGGAACCAGTAGGGGAGTGTGGAGTCGTACCAGGTTTTCCTCCAGAGAAGGGTATCGTCCACCAGTCGTTGCTGGTTTGAAGCTACGTAGCGGGCGACGCCGAGCGCCGAGTCGAAGATTCCGGAATACCAACGACCCTGTTCCCTGAGTTTTGGGAGATGATTCAGGTTCGGAAAGAACCAGGTGACCGCAAAGGTCACGGTTGCCGAATGGCCTGGATTGAGATTCAGTCTCCGGCCAACCAAGCCCGCGAGTTTCTGATCCAAGGGAATTGTTCTTGCGTCGGATGCCAGATCGGCGGGATCCCCCAGCAAAGCCAGCCCCATGGTGCCGGCATCCTCCAGTTGCTCATAAGGCATCTTTGGGGCGTTGGTTGCCGAAGTCGCGGAAATCAGTTCGCCGGGCGATCCCTTGGCCGAACATTCCAGAAAGGTCAGCCCCTTATCCCGGACGATCCTGACGGAACGCTCTCCGTGAGCGTTCCTGTGACGAAGCCCCACCGCATTTTCGAGTGAGCCCGTAAGCGTGAGTTCAACGGGTGAAGCGGAGGTGTTGGTGAGGGTGTAGCGCAGGATTGTTGCCGGCAGGCTCGAATCCTCCACATCGAGCGGAATGAAAGGGGAGAAGGCCTCCAATGTCACGCTTACCGGGACATCGGGATCCCCGTAATGGACGGTTCCCACCGGATACTCGCCGCGGAAAGAAACGTCTGCAAAGCCCTTTGCATCGAGCGGAATGGTACGATCCCCGATCTTGAGGGTGAATCCCTGCTCCAAGGGGAGGAACTTCGACGGTTCCATCGGCCGGGCATAGTGCTCGGCTCCGGTAAACACCTTGTCGTTGAAGATATCCCAGTTCCAGAGCCTACCGTCACCACCGAGGTAAATCTGGCCTGCAAAAAGTCCCCCGACCGGCATGCCGATGTACTTCAGTTCCACGCCGCGGACGACCTGCGGTTCCCCCCGTTCCGAAAGCGACTTAACCCACGCCGGATCGAGATGCTTTTCCGCTGGGACCAACTCTTTCAGGGGCGGTTTTGTCTCCGTGTCCAGATCCGCTGCAATGAGTGAGGTGACGGCGATCGTAGCCGCCATCAAAAGAGCCACGGGATTGGATGCGGGGCCACTCATTGTTTTCAGCATGTTATAAGATCTTTCTGCCATTTCGCGTTATCCCGATCAAGGTGGCGGACTTGGGTTCGGGGCGAAACTTCAGGAGGTCATTCTGCCCGTTCCACTCGAGGGTTGCCTCATCGGATCCGGGCGCGTGCGTGATTTTCGGCGGGTCCTCACCCATCCTGAAGGGAATCAGCAGCACCCTGAAGTGTCCTTCCTTGGCATGGGAAGAGATGACCAGGCGATCGTAGGGCTGGGGAACTCCCTTTTTTTCGAGAGGACCCGAGGCCATCTCCGCAACAATGAGAGGGTGGGCAGGATCGCCGGAATCCTCCGGAGTGAGCGGAAGCACCAGCAGCAACGGATCGCCGTGAGACGGGGTAATCAGACCGGCGTGCCCCTTGGAATCGCCGTAGGGGGGCATCGTGGTCATCGCCGTGCCAAGGACGTCTCGGCTCTTTTCGTAGCCCAGCACAAGCGATCCTGCGGGAGCCCCGGGATAGGAGGCCTGCCACACGCCGCCGCTCAGCATTCCGACCCACTGGTAGAGGTGCTCCTTTCCGTCCTTGCGGAGATCGTCGAGCACGAAGCCGTAGGAGTGCCTCCCCCTGACGAGACCCGTCGTGCGGAAAACATACTCCATGGAATTGAAGGGAGCGCGGGAAGTGGCGATGTAGTTTGAGGTGGTGTAGGTGAGCCACCAGGGACGCATTTTGTTGCGTGCCGTCCCTGCGAAGATCTGCCGGATTCTTTCCGTCGGCTCAAATTCCCATCCCAATCCCTGCACGCTCTCGTTCCAGATGCCCGGAGGCTGGGTCATCCAGCGCCAAGTGTAGGCGGAGGTGAGGTCGGCGGAGGCCTGCGCACCCCACATCCCGTTCATTGACCTAATCCATCGGGCTGCAGCGTTGTAAGCAGTACCTCCCTGCGGCCCGGGTTCAGCCTCGGAGTGTCCGTCGACTTGAACCAGGTTGAAGTACCGCCCGTCGAAGTTCTGATGATACTGCGTCTGGGTGAACCAATCCACCCCGGCTCCGGAGAAATGGAACATCCCGGCATCGGCATGATGATGTCCGGCACCGATGTAATGATCGGGTCTCACCATCATGTTCATCCAGGCGGCATTGGTCGTGCGATCGCTGTAGCTCGAGAAGACACCGTGCACCGGATCGGAGAAATCGAGCGGCAGGCCCAGATCGGCGCGACTGGTCACGGCATAGTCGTTGTCGTAGAGAACGCCGCTCACAAATCCCGGATAGGTCGGACTCGGCAGGCGCAACCGCTTCATCTGGGCAACCTCTTTGCGGTAAGAATCCGGATCGAATCCGTTCGTCCGTGGCAGCCAGGTGCGGAAGTACTCATCGTCCGGAGCAACCTTCACGAGCGACTGGGAGAGCAGGTAGTCGGCACACTTGTTGCCCGGGAAGAAGGCCCTCTGCTCGTTGATGAACATCATCGAGAGCTCCTGCCGGCTGTAGGGGGCGTACTGGGTTCCGCTGTTGACGGTCACCCTGCCAGTAGGGGAGGTCATCTGGACCTGTCCCTCCAGGAATTTCCTCCAGTGGGGATGGGCGAAGAGATTCTCCCCACGGCGTGCCAGGGCAATCATCGAGAGTGTCTGGAACTGCAGGCTGCCCGGGGTCTTTCCATTGCTCTCGTAGACCACGCCGTTCTCGTCGACACCCCAGTCGCAGAAGGCCCGCACCGTCTCCCTGTCGGACTGAAGTCCCTCGGGGTCGACTCCGGGCAGTCCCTCGATCGCCACGAGCGCGAGGTAATGGGGCAGATCCCAGGCCACCCAATTCACGTCGCGGAAGCGGATCGTGGAATCCTGTCCGTAGGGACGGCGTCCGTAGGTGGCCTTCACGATCACCCGGTGCATTGTCTCCTTCTGCTCGTCGGTCATCCACTTGCCTCCGAAATCGAGCGCGAGGCCGAGGTTCATGTGGGCGACCACCCCGTGCATTCCGCGCCAACAAGTCACGGCTCCTTGGCCGTTGTAGGGCGAACTGGCGAATTCGGAGTCGCTGAGAGCATTCCACTGGTCGATGAGCGGTTCGCGGAGTTTGAAATAGGTGGCGATGGCTGCCGCCGCAGCCTTGCCATGCTCCTCATCGCCCGTGAGCAGGCAGTAGAGGGCCATGGCCGTCAGGCACTCCGGGACATAGGCAATGTGGGAATTGTGGATGCCGGGTTTCTGTCCCTGGAACTGCTGGGGGACATTGCTGAGCGGGGCTCCGGGATGCATGTCCCATTCCAGACCGTTGGTATCACCACTGGCCAGTTTCCGGAAAATCTGCCCGTCGCTTGTCGAGGGATCCCACCAGGTTTTTTTGAAAAGCTCCTCCATCTGGATCAAGGTTTGCTGGCCGAGGATGCTCTTTTTCACACGTGCCCCCAGCATCGGCACATCCTCGGGGCTGAAGAGAACACGGGGATACACGCCCGGCGGCGGCACCTTGGATCCCAGCAGCGAGGCGTCGAAGCCGTTGGTGTCATACGAATAAGCAGGAGCCGTCGGCCACTTCGTCTCGGGACCGTTGAGCAGGGCGAGATCCTCCTTCGAGACCTTCACATGCTCCGTCCAGACACCCTGGCGTTTCAGGGTCGGCAGGATGGTCGGGGCGATCGAGGGATCGGCGAAACGATCCGGCGTATCGAAGAGCATGACGGCACACTCCATGAGATTTTTTTCCGATTCGGAGAAGGTCACCCCGTGATCGCCCAGGAAGATCAGCCCGCGGCCGGGAGAGGAGACCTTGAGCCCCTGCTCCTTGGCCAGCCTACTCATGTTGACATACGGTTTGCCGTCAAACTCCCTGTCCGCCTTGGGAATCCAGCCGCTGATCTCCGGCATGGTGTGGACCCATCGCTCGGCGAGGTTGTAGAGCGGCTTGTCGGCGACGGATCGGGGATCCTTGATGTGAAGGAAGACTCCGGCGAACTCAGCCGGAGCATAGAGATCCCCCCCCTCCATCCTGGCCTCACCGCCGTGCAGCGGCTCCCTCTGTTCCAGTCGCACCCGCAGCCCATTCAAATAGGCATACCGGCTTCCGGCGCAGAAAGCCGTCGTTCCCCGGATTTTATCCAGTGCTGCGGTTTGACCGGAGCGTGTGTACGGTAATCCCTGATCCTGAGGAGGGGGCTGGATCACCTCACCCAGGCTGGGCACCGGATCACCAGCATGGATCCACGGGCAAACGAGGATCAAGATGCATCCAAGGGTCAGACGCACCGCGCAGCATCCTGATGGCGTTTCTGACGGCACAGAAAGCGGGCTGACTATCCACCGAAGGAAATCCCACGACATGACAGGCCCCCTTTTGCTGCAAGAAAAGGGAGCGGTCATGCTCAGCGATCAATCACGGGAGTCAATTCGAGGGCACGGGGACGGAAGAGTTCCTCCCCCGAGACTTTCACGGCCCGGATGTGCATCTCCTGCTCTCCCGGATTCACGATGAGACGACCCAGCGACTCGGTCACATTGGCACCGGTTTTGACCGGCTTTTCAACGCGCCACTCGCCGCATGAGACGGAGTAAATACCGCCGGCCCCCGCGCCATCCGTCGCTTTTTCCCTGCCTGCATCCCCTTCCACGATGGCGTTTCTCACCCCAGCCGGGGCATCGTAGACAATGGAGACGTCGTAGGCCATCCTGCGATCTGCCTTCACGGGCCAGATCACGGAATCACCGGTCGTTTTCCAGTCGAAGACCCAGGCATCGCGGGATTTGCCCGGTCCATACTTCAATCCTCCCTGCAAACGGGCATCCGAGGTTCTGAAAGTGTCCACACCCGCATTGGTGACAAGCAGCCTGTGATCGTCGGCTTGAGGTTCGCCTGCGCAGTCGACGGCTATCACGGAGTCGGCGGGATCGGGCGCGGCCGCAGGGAGAGTGATGACCGTGCCTTCCACCCCGAGCGACTTGCCCGGATCGGCCAGCAACCAGGCTTTTGCAATGGGTGTTTTCAGACCTCCGATCCTCAGAAGACCGTCATCGGGCCATCGGAAAACATGCAGGTAAAGCCGGTTGCCCTTGCGGGTCGATTCGCCCCATGCCTGCACGGGAAGTGGGGTGCGTGAAGTTCCGCGGATTGATTCCCCGTTGATTTTCCACCAGTCACCCATCCCCTTGAGGATGGCGATGTCCGCGGAATCGATCTTTCCGTCACCTCGAGGACCGACATTGAGCAGAATGTTGCCTCCTCGGGCCGCAGCCTTGGCAAGCAACCTGATGAAAAAGGAAACGCTTTTATGCGAGTGATCGTTCTGGTTGTAGCTGTAGGACTCATTGGTCGTCGGGATTCCCTCCCAATCGCCTTTCTGGGGAGGGAACTCAGACGGCCTGTCAGCCGTGTTGCGGTAGTCCCCCAGAACAAGATCCGGGACATCGGCCACGGCCCTTCCGTTAACCACCACATTGGGGTCGGCTTTACGCACAGCCTGGAGAATCCTCAGGGTTTCCTCGGGCGGCAGTTTGTGGGGGGTATCGAACCAGAGGATGTCGGGATGGTAGTCATGGATGAGTTCAAGGATCTGCGGAATGGCCTTCCCGTCCACGTAGGAACGGGCCTTGGCAAGAAACCCCTTGTCCTCGTTCCACCAACTCCTTCCGTGCAGGAGTTTGTCCCCTCCCGGATTACCGTAGTCCCAGTCGTTTCCGGGAGAGTTTTCCTCACCCCAGTCAAAGGCATGGGAGTAGTAGAAACCGAACTTCAGCCCCTGTTTGCGGCAGGCTTCCCGGAGGGCGACCATGGGATCCTTGGCAAAGGGTGTCGCCTTGACCACGGTGTGCTCGCTGACCTTGGAGTCGAACATCGCAAACCCGTCATGATGCTTCGCCGTGATGATGAAATAGCCCATGCCCGCCTGCTTCGCCAAGCGGATCCACTCCTCGGGATCAAACTGGGTGGGGTTGAAGGCACCCGCAACCTCCCTCAGGTAAACGGGGATGGGAATTTTGAGAACCCTCTGGATGTGCTCGCCGTACCCCTTCACGGCATGCCCCTTCCAGGTGCCGCCCAATGTCGAATAGACACCCCAGTGCACGAACATGCCGAAGCGGGCCTCCCTCCACCATCCCAAACGCGCATTGCGCTCGGCCTCCGTGGGAACGAGTGTTTTCGGATCGGGGGAGCGCGGTTCGTCCCCGGCATGCAACAGGGAGCAACCGAGCGACAGCAGCGCGATGAAAGGAAATGATTTTGGCATGCCTTCGGCGGTTACAAACTACTTGGCCGTGAAAATCACGGAGAAAGGCGCCGGCTCCGGATTGCGAGTATAGTCACCGCTTGCCCTCGGATCATAGGTAGGCATCGGGATGCCCTTTCGGAACTGGACGAGCGGGAGTCTGGGAACGAGCGGAGGGGAGGTGCGCATGGGATAGGGTTGCTTGGGATTCCGCTCCTCGATCAGCAGGATCTGATGGTAGAGCCCCCCCGTGTCGCCGATGAGGATATCAATGGGGTAGCTCTTGCCGCGTTCCACGCGGAACCAGCATCCTTTGACAGACATCCCTCCCTGCATGTAATTGACGTCGGGCCTGCTTCCGGGAGGAGTGGATTCAGGCACAAGATAGCGGAGTGCCTGCGGTGGGGAGTGGTTGATCACGCCACGTCCTGCCAGAACAGGTTTCCCGTCAAATCTCACCGCCATGAAATCGTCGTTGCTGGCCCAAAACCGGTATTCCCCGTCCTCCGAGGCTACAACCGTCCCCTTGTAGTGGATGACCCAGAGGGGGTTTTTCATCTCTTTTTCCACCCCAAAAGCCTCGGCGGCACCGGAACTTCCCTTGCATGGCATGTACATCTGCACGGCAAGCATCGAGTCGGGAGCGCAGTAGTATTTTTTAAGCACCTCATCATCCCAGTTTTTGGAAATGAAATCGCCGATGACCTTGTAGTATCCGGGAGAGGACATTCCCTGCTTGGCCGCCTCTGTCGGCCTGCGGTCGGCCGTCTGCCTGATGTCATAGAGCCTTCCCACCAATCCTCCCTTATTCGCCCCCTTGAAACCGAAGGCTGTGAGACCGGAGAGCGGCATGGAGGCCATGCCTCCGGCAGCTCCCGAACCATTGCCCAGACCCGCAGATCCCATCCCGCTCATGACCGATGCCATGACGTCGGGGGATGAGGAGTTCATCTCCATGGCGGGCAGGGCGATCTGGGCGTTGGCCGCGGTGGATGTGATCCTCTTGGAGACGGCAGGGGCTGCGGCGGTCGACTTCTTGGACGGCTTGACCTTGTGCTCGGCGGCCGCGGCGGCGCTCGGGGGAGGCGC